>NZ_FRFE01000003.1 GCF_900143695.1 Desulfopila aestuarii DSM 18488 | reverse complement strand
TTTTTCTTGCTGCCGGGCTTTCCTTTCGGCACCCGACGGCGCGACATCTTACTGGGCTCAACTCAATCTGTCAAGCTTGTTGTATGTCTTTTTTTCGTCTCTTCGTTTGAGAAGTCACTCGAGTGAATCTGGAGTGTGTTGCTCTCTCGCTGAAGACCGCGCCAAGATACTGGATTGGGTTGGTGGTGTCAACGGCTATTTTCAGAATATGTTCTATTTGTGTTAGGTTGCTAATATTGCGTATATTAAAGTTCAACAGGGTTCAATAGTCCAATAAGTAATCCAGCTTTGCAAACAATGTATACAGGGGGTATTGCCAGTTACCGGGAATACTTTTAGTGGTGGAGTGTCAGTAATAACGTCAATCTTTGATCCAGGACTGGAGAGCATCCACGATACTTTGTGCCTGTTCTTTGCTGGAAATATTAAACTTTGATTTTGGAATATATTCACCCTGACGTTTCTGGTAGCGACGGATAGTGAAGAGATCCTTGCCGTATTCGCTTTTTGCTTTGTCCCAGTTCTGATATCGGAAAATGATTGTCGTCCAGGCACCTTTTGAGAGAATTTCCTTGCCGGTCTCTTTAACGACCAAAACGCCATCTTCTTCGTAGTTAATGGTAATGTCTTCGACTGTTGCACTCATAATATGTTGTGTTCCCTTATGTTGAAGGACCCGATGGCCGGGTCCTGTAAATGGTATATGATCATTGCTGATAATTTCCGACCTATGCAAACACATTCCATCTAAAAGGTAAAGAGAGAATGGGGCGTGCTTGTATTTAGCTTGTAAATATCAGCGGTTATCTGCCATGAAGAACTGGATGGAATTCCCGTTTGCTTCAGCAAAGATATGAGCACCCTCCGGAAATTTTCCATCCAGCAGATCAATGGCCAGTGGGTCTTCAAGGTATCGTTGGATTGATCGTTTTAGCGGACGAGCTCCAAAGGCGGGGTTATATCCTTTCTCGACGAGGAATCGTTTCGCACTCTCCCTGACCTTTAAGCTAATATGTTTTTCTTTAAGCCGTTTGCTCAGTCGTTTGAGCTGGATGTCGACAATTTTGAGCATATTGTCTTTATCAAGACTATGAAAAATGATGGTCTCGTCTACTCTGTTGAGGAACTCCGGCTTGAACTGGTTGTGTAACATTTCATCGATCTGGTGCCGGATGCTCTCCTCACTCATTTTTTCCTCTGTCATTTTCATGATCAGCTGACTACCGATATTGGAGGTCATGATGAGAATAGAGTTCTTGAAATCGACGGTGCGGCCTTTACCGTCGGTCATACGGCCATCATCGAGTACCTGGAGCAGGACGTTGAAAATATCTGGATGCGCTTTCTCGATTTCGTCCAGTAAGATGACGGAGTAGGGACGGCGGCGGACAGCCTCAGTCAGATAACCGCCTTCATCGTAGCCGACATAGCCTGGAGGGGCACCGATCAGACGGGCGACTGAATGTTTTTCCATAAATTCACTCATGTCGATTCGAATCATTGCCTGCTCGCTGTCAAAAAGAAAGTCTGCAAGACTTCTGGCAAGCTCTGTCTTGCCGACGCCGGTTGGTCCCAAAAAGATAAACGAACCCAACGGCCGGTCCGGATCCTGAAGCCCTGCTCTGGCCCTCCGGACTGCGTTGGCAATGGAGTGGATAGCGTCCTGTTGACCGACGACCCGTTTGGCAAGCTGGTCTTCGGCGTGGAGCAGCTTTTCCTTTTCGCCCTCCAGTAGTCTATCACTTGGAATTCCGGTCCATTTCGCAACGACGAGGGCGATATCTTCGGCTCCGACCTCTTCCTTTAACATCATATGATCTGACTGGATGCTCTGTAGTCTACCATTCGCCTCTTCCAGTTCTTTGTTCATCTCAACGATTTTCCCGTAGCGGATCTCGGCAACTTTACTCAGATCGCCCCTTCGCTCGGCCTGCTGCTCTTCGAGATGGAGTGCATCGACTTTTTCCTTTATAGCCCTGATCGACTGAATGGTATCCCGTTCAAGCGTCCACTGGCCGCGCATTGCTTTTAATTTGTCTCCAAGGTCGGCAAGTTTCTTTCGCACCTCATTGAGTCGTTCCAGGGAAGCGCTATCTTTTTCCTTCTTTAACGCTTCCTGTTCGATCTCGAATTTGATGCGCTGTCGTTCCAGTTCGTCAATTTCAGAGGGAAGGGAGTCTATCTCGATACGGAGACGGGAAGCGGCCTCGTCTATCAAATCAATGGCTTTGTCCGGCAGGAATCTGTCGGTGATGTAACGGTTGGAAAGGGTGACCGCTGCCACGGTGGCCGCATCCTGGATGCGAACGCCATGGTGCAATTCATACTTTTCCTTGATTCCGCGCAAGATGGCGATAGTATCCTCAACCGTTGGTTCCTGAACCAGTACCGGCTGGAATCTTCGCTCAAGGGCACTGTCTTTTTCAATATATTTGCGGTATTCATCCAGGGTGGTTGCCCCAACACAGTGGAGTTCGCCGCGAGCCAGCGCCGGCTTTAACATGTTTGAGGCATCCATTGATCCTTCAGCTGCCCCGGCACCTACGAGGGTGTGAATCTCATCGATAAACAGGATGATTTCCCCGGCTTTCTTCTCGACTTCTTTTAGGACCGCTTTCAGCCTGTCCTCGAATTCACCCCGGTATTTTGCGCCTGCCACCAGGGCGCCGAGGTCGAGGGTTATCACTTGCTTGTCTTTTAAGGTGGCAGGAATGTCGCCGTTGACAATCCGTTGAGCCAACCCTTCGACAATGGCAGTCTTGCCTACACCTGGTTCACCGATCAGGACAGGGTTATTTTTGGTGCGGCGTGATAATACCTGGATGATGCGTCGGATTTCATCGTCACGGCCTATAACAGGATCAAGTTTGCCCTGTTTGGCCCGGTCTGTAAGATTCTGGCCATATTTTTCGAGTGCCTGGTATTTCTGTTCGGGATACTGGTCGGTAACCCGATGCTCACCACGTATAGACTGCAGTGCCTCTAAAAAATGCTTTTCGTCGATCCCCCGTTTTTTCAGAGCCTGGGAAATGTCATCCCGGTTATTTCTGATAATGGCTAAAAAGATATGCTCCTGACTGACATAGTCATCTTGCATGGAACTGGCGATTGTAAATGCCGTGTCTAGAATCTTCTGCAGTGCAGCTGAGGCATACACCTGACCGGCACCGCTGCCTGACACTCTCGGAAAAGAGGCGATGGCATTGTTTGCGTCCATCAATACCAGCGATGGATCGATCTCCATCTTTTTCAGGACAGGTACAACTACGCCCTCTGGTTGCTCGAGTATTGCCTTGAGCAGATGTGCTGGCCGGATCTCCTGTTGGGAGTTGTTGTTGGCGTGTTGCTGGGCAGCCTGAATGGCTTCCTGAGATTTCAGGGTGAATTTATCGAATTGCATTTTCTCTCCTTAGTAATGTGGGAAGAAGTCTTCCTCAGAGAAGTGTTACCGTGATGGTAAATTACTTTTTATCGAAAGAGAAAATAAGAATGTGGTGGAGTGGTGTCAAGCTTTTGACATGTTTTGTAACAGTCTATAAAAAAAGGCGAACTCTTTACGAGTCCGCCTTTTTGTACATGCTTGCCTTTTGAGTATCAGGCGAGAAACATGCTATCAGCCGCAGCTACCGGTGCTGCAGGAGCCGGAACTGCAACCGCCTCCACCAATCGGATTGGTGGAAGTAATGCCAAAACCCGATCGGGGCCCGGCGTCAATAAAGTCTACCTTGATGGATCCGCAGGTGGTAAGAAGACTTTTCTCGACCAAAAACTTCAGCGAATCGTTCTCGTATACGTTGTCATTTTCTTTTGGCTCATCCAGAGCCAATCCCAGAGAGGGTCCTGCTCAGCCACCCTGCATGAGGGCTACACGGAGGGCAGAATCAATATTATTCTGCTCCATATACTCCTTGAGTTTTGTTACTGCCAAGTCTGTTACACTAAAATCAGACATGATGCCTCCTCGTCTCAATGCCAATAACACCACATTGAACTTTTTCGGGTTGAACTTCTTTGAAGAGAAGTTGTTTCTGTTCCCAGACAAAATAAGGTGCTCCCTTTGAGAAGTCAATCGAGAATAGCCGATTACTTTGAGGGCACAGGATAATATTTAATAAAATACTGATATTGCTAGGCACAGTCAACGCGCTTTCCCGCTTTTTTCTTGATTCTTGGAAAATGCTGATGGTAATGTTGAAGAATATAATGCAATTACGCTTTATTGTTTTCGAAACATTTGCAAAAATAAATGGTAAAACCGGCGAGCGGATTGATGGTGGTCTTTATCTCGATGCCGTTGTTGCTGTCTGTTAGGCGTACTGTCTGTTCTCCATTACTGCAGGGCAATTCTTTGGGCTTTTCCGGCCTGACAAAGGAAACATTATGAAAAAAATTGTAATTTCAACAGGTGGTGGCGATGCGCCTGGCCTGAATGCCGTAATTTTCGCCGTGGTTCATGCCTGTTATAAACGGGGTTGGGAGGTGTACGGCAGTCGTGATGGGTATGGCGGTTTTCTTGATTTGGACGATATGGTCCGACTGACACCAAAGGACGTTGCCGAAATATATTCGCAGGGTGGCACTATTCTGGGCTCTACCAACAAGGGGAATCCTTTTTCCTTACCTGTTGAAAACCTCGCCGGAGAGATTCAGGTCGTCGATATATCGGATAAGATTATGCGAAACTTCAGTCGAATGGGGTTTCACTGCCATATTGCCATTGGTGGCGACGGCAGTCTTGAGATTGCGCATCGTTTTGCGGAAAAAGGGATGCAGGTGATCGGGGTCCCCAAGACCATCGATAATGACCTGGAGGAAACGGAACGAACCTTTGGCTTTGATACCGCGGTATCAACTGCCACCGAGGCGCTCGACAAGCTGCATTCCACCGCAAAGTCCCATAACCGAGTGATGGTGGTGGAGGTCATGGGGCGGGACTCGGGCTGGATTGCACTCTATTCCGGGATATCCGGCGGAGCCGATGTTATCCTTATTCCTGAGATTCCATTTGATATGGATGAGGTCTGTGCCAAGATCAACGATAATGAGCTGCATGGAAAACATTATTCCATTGTTGTGGTGGCTGAAGGGGCTGTTACTCAGGATGGCGCAGCCTTTAATAAAGGGACAGGAGAGCTCGGTCGGCAGGAGGTGGTGCTGGGTGGTGTCGGCGAGTATGTGGCGAGCGAAATTAGGAAACGCACCGACAAGGACACCCGGTCGCTGGTACTTGGCCATTTGCAACGGGGCGGCTCACCCACGACTTTTGACCGGTTGCTGGCACTCAGGTTCGGAGCCGCAGCGGTGCGTATGGTGGAGGAAGGCATCTTTGATCACATGGTGGCCCTGGTAAACTCGAAGATGGTGCCGGTACCAATTACGAGTGCAATTCGCAACAGGAAAAAAGTGAGTCTTGATTCGGACAAGATGCAGACTGCCGAGGATATCGGTATATGTTTTGGACACTCCTCGGGCAGTTGGCGTTTTTCCTGATAAGAAGGTGAAGAGTACGTGAGCAATTCAATTATTATCAACACTATTTACCAGCGACTCTACAGCTATTATGGTCCGCAAAACTGGTGGCCAGGGGAGACACCGTTTGAAATATTGGTGGGGGCGGTGTTGACCCAGAACACCAATTGGAGCAATGTCGTAAAGGCCATAAACAATCTTAAGGCGCGGCAGATGCTTTCCTTTGATGCTTTGCAAGCAGCTGCCGTCGAGGAGATCGCTGAGTGTATTCGGCCATCCGGTTATTACAATCTGAAGGCGCAGCGACTGGGGAATCTGCTGCAGATGATTGCCCGGGAATATGGCGGCGAGCTCGATGGTCTGCTCAGTGATCAAACATCACGTGCCCGTGATAATCTTCTGTCGGTGAAAGGGATTGGTCCGGAAACTGCTGATGCCATTTTGCTCTATTGCGGAAATCATCCGCTTTTTGTGGTGGATGCCTACACCCACCGGGTTTTTTCCCGCCATAGCCTTGTACCGGAGGAATGTGATTATAACGAGCTTCAGGAACTTTTCATGGATACCCTACATCCGGATCCGCAACTCTATAATGAGTATCATGCGCTGATCGTCAGGGTCGGCAAAGAATACTGTAAAAAGAGCAACCCCCTTTGCGAACAGTGTCCGCTCATGGGGGTTGAGGAGTAGGGAGGGGTTGGGGGGAGCTTGTTATGCTTTCAAATTCAGCAGGCTGCCTGTCATCTCGTCGGCTACCTGGAGGGTTTTGAGATTCGCCTTATAAAGGGTGCTGTTCAGGTTCATTTCCGGAATTTCACGACTGAGTTCAACATTGGAACGTTCAACCTCTTCCTGGCCAGAAGAACCCTCTTGAAAAAATGTTGCGCCCGGGGTGTCCATCTTTTCAACGACAGCTTTTACACCGCCAGGTTCAGTCGACTCGAGGTTGACTCGAGTTCGTTTAAAGCCGTCGGTGTTGGCGTTTGCAATATTGTTGGCGTTTGAATTCACCCTGGTGGAAAAGGCTTGCAGGGCCGAAAGCGCCGAGTTCTGTGGTGGTGATATCATTGTGTATCCATTTGTGGGCGTTTGCTGCATCTGCCGTTCGTTTTATATTTCATGAGCAAGAAGAGTGCCTATTGGCAACTTGAAATGTCAGGTTACTTGTTTCTTTCTCAACTTTTTGGAAATTCATGAAAAAATATTGACGTATTCTTGATGGCATTGCCAGCCCTCTTCCGTCCACTTCAATTCTCAACCGTGAAGACGTGATTCCAATTACAGAATGGTATTTGCAGGTTTCCCAAATACCATTTTCCTGCCTTCCTCCATTACATCCTGAAGGAAGGATTCTATCTCTTCCGGGCTATAATCGACCTTGATCAGTGCCAGGCGATAGCGTTCAAGCGTCTCTTTGGCTTTGATCGGACTGTTGTTATTGATATGTAGAGCATAAAGGATGGTGACCAGCTGCTCTTCAAGGGTGTTCATGCGTAAAACTCTTTCAATCAGAGAGATCGCTTCAGGGCCGCGACCCGTTTCCGCCATATGGGTGGCCCAGGCTGTGGTGAATTCTGTCAGAATGCTCACCAGCTGGTCATTATAGTTCAGCACCTGTTCGCTTTTGAAGGTGTCTTCAGGGAGTGCTCCTTTCCAGAAAGAGAGCGCCTGGTTGAAGGCATTGCCTGCCTGCCACCAGTCACTGTTTTTGGAGAGGACAAGGCCTTGCCGGGCTGATTCGGAAAACTGCAGGGAGTCCATTTGGTAATTGGTGAGGCAAAGAATACCTTTCTGCATAAAGATGTAATCACGAATCTGCAGATTTTCGGTTTTGGATAGCTCCTTACGGAGCCGGGTCAGGAGGGTATCGAAGCTTTTCCTGGCATTTTCAGGCGTGTTGTCCGGCCAGAGTTCGAGCTGTACCCGTTCCTGACTGATACGCTGGCCTTTGGCGGTAATAAGCAGGCCGAGTAACTCTCGCTGGGAAGGGGTGAGATCCTTGGCACGACATACAACCGTATCTCCGAGACTGAGCTGGAAGTTGTCCAGAAGCGAGAAATTGAGAAGTGTTACAGGTTCGCCATCATCAGTGAAATTTTTCCTCAGTCGTCGACGGGCGAGCATCTGGGCAAAACTTTTTTCGATATCGAAACGGACTGCGGTTGCCAGCAACCTGCCCATCATCGTCGGTTCCCATCCCCAGAAATGGGTGTAACCACTGTTCTTCATGAGTGAAAGGGCTGTGTCGAGGTCATCCAGACTACTCTCGGCGCCTTCTGCCAGTAGCTTATAATAGCTGCGCTGCATGAGCGCACAGATCTTGAGAAATGTCGAGGGGATGGATTCGGCTAGGGTTAGCGCATGGTTTAAGGCGTCGTGGGCCTCCTTAAATTTTCCTGAGCGAGCATAAATGCCCCCAGCAAGAGTTGCCTGAACAGCCTCGTAGAACGGTCCACCCACCTGGGCTCGCAATGTTGCGGACTCCGTAATCAAGGATAGTGCCTTGTCTGTGTCGTTTTGGAGGGCGGCCCCATAGGCCAGCCACTGCAGGAGCTGGCTGTGCATATGACTGGTGGAGGCGGTGGAGGTAATTCCAAAACCTTTTTCCAATAGCTCCATGGCCTTTGCTGTCTGGCCCATGGAGAAAAAACAACTGGCCCCCCAGACGTAAAAATAAGGAGCGGCGATAGTTTGATCGACAACTGTTTGATCTATGCTGTCCTGGATGGCCAGTTGATGGCCCCGGAAATTGAGGAAGTCACCTTGCATGGAAAGGTAGCAAAGGTACAAGATGCGAATGGTCAGCTTGTTGGACATTCCAACCAGGGGATCATTCATCAATGAATAGCAGGCCTCAGCCTCACGTAAAAATTTCGGAAGATTGCCACTCAGAAGATCGATATAGCCCTGGATAAACCGGGTAGATGCGAGAAAATTCCTGCTGTTCTGTCGGCCTGCAAGTCCATTGGCTATACTGATGTAATTCTGGGCCTTGTCCATCTCGCTGTTAAAAAAACAGTAACCGGAGGCAAGGTTGCGGGCAGCTACAATTTTGACGGCGTCTGGTAGGGCGGCCTCATTTTTATTGAGCAGCTCGGCAGCCCTTGGTAGCAGCTGGGAGCCGATCCTGTACTGACCGGAGATAACGAAATGAAAATAGATCATCTGCGAGAGGCACAGTAATTCGCCGGTGTCGTCCCCTTTCTCGACAAAGGTCTCTTTTGCCTTTTCATAGAAGGGCAAGGTTACATGGGGCGCATAGTCGTTACGCAAAAAACCGGCATAGAAGGTCAGCCAGCTGTACTGATACAGGGTATCTTTGGGGATGGAATCGAGCAGGGTGAGAATTGTGAGTGTCCTGTTTTTTGCAACAAGCTCCATTCCCCTGGCCTGGAGAATTGTCTCCATGGCCTGATAGTTGCCACCTTTGCGATACGAAGAGAGCGCCTTTTCAACAAGATCCCGCTCGAGGTAGTATTCCGCTTCCTGGGTGAATATGGCGTTTATGTCTTGATCTTCAAGGTATCTCTTTGCTTGAAGTTGAAGAAATTCCTGAAAGAAGTGGTGCAACCTGAACACTGAGTGCCGGTCATTGAGGCTGTAGACAAAAAAGTTTTCCCGTGCAAGATTAGAGAGGATATCGCCGAATTTGTCGATACCTGTAAGGTGCCCGGCCAGATCGATAGGAATTTCCGAGATGAAGGAGAGTTTGAAAAAGGGGAGATGTAGTTCATTCGGAATTTTGTCGAAAATTTCATCCTGGAAATAATCGAGCATATGGCCTTGCCCGGAAAGAGGCTGGGCAGATGCCCCACCTTGCGGCATCTGCCAGAAACGACTACGGCCGGAGATGGGATGGCTAGCCAGGACGATGCCCATAATCCAGCCGTTGGTTATGCGGTGGATGTCGAGAGCATCTTGTGGGGTAATGTTCTTTTCGAGGACATTGGAGAAGAGTTCTTCTATCTCGTGGCGGTTGAGAGCAAGGTCGCTCGTCTGAAGGTAGCTGATTTTGTTGCCGTCGCGAAGCGTCTTGCATTTCATGTCCAGGGGATGACGGGTAGAGAGGACGAAATGTAGCCGGGGCGGAGAGGTATCGAGGAAATGTTCAAGTAGACTGTTTGTCAGCGTGGCCCCGGAAATCAGATGGAGGTCATCGAAAACCACATAGAGATCTTTGGTAAGAAAGGCATCGATGTCGCTTAGCAGAAGGTTGGCGCAGCGTTTCAGATCCAGCGGGCCGATTTCACCTTCACTGAGGATATTTGCCAGTTGTGGTGACTGGAAATCTGGAAATCGTAGGGTGAAATCGGCAAGCAGTGAGGCGAGCATGAGGATCGGGTCGGCATCTTCCGGGCCGACCTGATACCAGATATAGTCGTAGCCATTGTATGCAAGAAACTGGGAGACCAGGGTTGTCTTGCCTTGCCCAGCCTGAGCCTCAACAATGACGGCCTTTTTGGCCTTGATGGTTCGAGGGAGTTTGGTCGTCAGTAACGATGTACGTAAAAGTGATTGCGACTGGTCGATATGCGGAGGGTAGAATTTATTGGACGGCATGGAAAAGGGGCTGCCATTTTCATGTGATTCCAGCATGTTTGTACTCCTCCGGCAATAATTATTCGCTCTGGTCCCTCCCTTGGTGCCAGAGAAACTGACGACAGATACCGCGGATAATCTTTGCCTCTTTTGATGTCAGGCGAAGTCTGCCAAGGAACTGTCGCACATTATTCATCCAATATGTATGACTTTTTTCTTCCAGAAAATCAATACGTAATAAGGTTTCTTCGACATGCTGATACATACCTTCAAGCTCGTGCGAAGTCGCGATATGTGGTCTGGGTTCGTAGGCATGTGGGGCGTACACTATCTGATAATACAGTTCATAGCAGTGAATGGCTATGGCCTGAGCCAGATTGAGTGAAGAAAAATCGGCTGTCGGGATAGACGAAATGTAGCGGCAGTACTTCAGCTCATCGTTCGTGAGTCCGCTATCCTCGGGGCCGAATAGGATCGCCAGCTGGTTGTTTGGCAGATCCGGAATGACTTTCTCGACTACCTCGCGGGGTGTCTTTTCCATGGCCCTTCGTTTGCCCAGTCTGGCGGTGGTGCCGATGATAATGGAAAAGGGAGCGATTGCCTCCTCGAGGGTCTTGTACACTTCCATGTTATCAATGAGGTGCGCAGCTTTGTGGGTGGCCATCTTGGCCATGGGTTCGCGCTCGGGTAATTCATCCCGGATGAGGATCAGTCGCTTGACCCCCATATTGAAGGCGACCCGGGCCGCTGAACCAATATTCTCGGGAAACTTTGGCCGGACCAGAATGATGGCTACCTGGGAAAGAAGTGATCTGTCGTGATGCATGATGTAAAGACCTGAAGCGGGATAAGAGGAAAATGCCGACGAGGGCGGAGAAGAAGGTTGGCCTCAATAGAGAACGGGGACCGGCTCCAGTTGCTGGAATCGGTCCCCGTAGATGTATGTGCTATCGCGAAAAAGAATTAGTTTTTCTTCTGGTTGCTGTCCATGGAGATCTTGCTAATCTTTTCGTACTGCTCTGCCTGCTTGTCGGCAGAGGATGGCATGAGTCGTTTTAAGAGCGGAACAACTCCGCTTTCAGATTTTTCAAAGAGGTTCTCGGCTTCTTTTAACGTCACCTGCCAGGCCGGAGCGAAACCAGGAGCCTTCTCGAACATGATGTCGAGTGCGGTCTGGTAGATATAGTATTGCCTGATTTCCTTGCGTCCGGGCTTCTGGTTCAAGGACTGAACAGTGATACGCAAATTGTCGCGCTCCTGCTTGAGGCGAATCAGTTCTGTTTTTCTCCGCTCGTTGTCGGCAGAATCGATCTCAAGCTTGGTATGTAGATGCGAACGCAGACGGTCTACTTCTTTTGACAGTTCACGTCTTCGCAACAAACCGCGAAAATAGACAATGATGCAGACAAAGATACCGATTGCAAGGCCCTTGGCAAAAGGGTTGGCGATGATGGTCATGAACCAGCTGGTTTCTTCCATATGTAACTCCCTCCTCTAGCGAGTCCGATGTGGATGATTCAATGTTGATAAAAATGAAATTGATAAGTCTCTATAATTGATTACTGATTAGTGAAGTTACTTCCAATAATAGATTCTAAATATCCGTGCAAGTCAAGCTGCAAAAGTAGTGAGTGAAATATTTCCTAACTGACAAAATTCGGTGTTCTGCAATTGAACTTATCGTTTTTGCGATGAAGATGGGCGAAAAATAATTCTGTTCCTATTTTTATCCACTTCGGTAGCGGTCACGGTGAGAATGTCGCCCATTTGAAAGGTCGTTCCACTGGTTTCACCAATGACCCGATGGTGCTTCGGGTCGAAAAGGAAATAATCACCGCCGAGTAGCTCGAGCGGAATGGCTCCGCTGATAAAAAGGTCAAGCAGTTCGACAAAGATGGCAAAGTCTGTCACTCCTGAGATAATGGCGGAATACTCTTCCTCGAGGTGCTTTTCTATGTAAAGCATCTTGAGTCTGTCGTTCATCTCCCGCTCGGCATTAACGGCGGTGCGTTCGCGCCCTGAGAGAAAGGTCCCTTGCTCGGTGAGGTTGCGTCCAGGTTTGACCACTATCACCTTTTTCTTTTCCTCCTGCATAATTCTGCACAACTCCCGATGAACGGTCAGGTCGGGATATCGTCGGATGGGTGAGGTGAAGTGAGTGTAGTTCTCGGCGGCCAGGGCAAAGTGACCAACGTTGTCTGGTGAGTAACGGGCCTGCTGCATGGTCCTTAAAAGGAGATTGTTAACGATATACTCTTTCGGGGTGCCCAGGCAGCTCTCCAGCACCTTGCCAAACCACTCCGGACTCGTTTCAGGCGAAGGGAGTTGCAGGCCAAGTGTCTTTGCAAAAACACTAAACTCTGTGACTTTGAGCAGGTCGGGCAGTTCGTGAATCCTGTAGATGGCACTACGCTTCTTGCGGGTGAAGGTCTCTGCTACCGCTTCGTTGGCAGCCAGCATAAACTCTTCAATGATCTGGTGGGCGAAATTTCGCTCGGCTCGCCGGATTGATTCGATTTTACCGTCCGCATCAAGGCTTATTTCGGGCTCAGGCAGGGAAAAACCGATGGAACCTCGATTTTTCCGCATCCTCAGGAGTGCCGTGGCCAGCTCTTTTGCAGTTTCCAGCATGGGGACGAACTTGGCGAACTCCTTTCTGGTGGCCTCATCTTTATCGACCACAATTTTCCGAACGGTAGTGTAGGTGAAACGGTTGTGGCTCTTAATGACCGAACGACAGAAGCGCATACCCCTTCGATGGCCTGACTGGTCGAAGTCAAGAATAGCTGTCACCGCCAGACGGTCTACTCCGGGGATGAGGCTGCAAAGGTTATTGGAGAGCTTTTCTGGCAGCATCGGGATAACCCGTCCCGGAAAATAGATCGATGTGCCACGCTGGTACGCGTCCTTGTCTATAGCCGATCCAGGCTTGACAAAGTGGGAGACGTCGGCAATTGAGACATGCAGTCGGTAGCCATCGTCGGTCTGGGTAACGCAGATCGCGTCGTCGAAATCTTTGGCAGTTTCTCCATCGATGGTAACGTGAAGAACTTTTCTCAAATTCTCACGATCGGAATCGGAACTGATGGTCTCGTCGATTGCGGCCGCCTGGGCCATGCTTTCTTCGCTGAACTCGTGGGGCAGCCGGAATTTCTCGATGACAAGCCGCATTTGCACGTCGATATTGTCGGGTGAGCCGAGAACTTCGATAATTTTACCACTGATGGTTCTTCCGGCATTTTCGGGTATCCTCACCTGGGTGATGACCACGATGCCGCTTTCAAGCTCCGCATGCTTGGCCGCATCGACCTGGATGACAAACGGATAACGGACATCTTCGGGATAGACGAACGCGCCATGTTTCTCACGCTTGAAAAAACCGGCGACGGTATCGGGGCCCCGTTCGATTATGGCGATGATTGAACCTTCCGGACGAGAGGCGGATGCTGATCCGTGGACACGCACCAGCACCACATCTCCGTGCACCGCACCGGCGAGCTGGGCAGCGGCAACATGGACGTCACGTTGCAGTTCTGGGGCATTGTTCTCTTTTTTCGAGACAATGACAAAGCCGAATCCTTTGGGGTGTTGCTGTAAAGTTCCTGTATAGAGGGGTGCGGTCGGAGACAAGGTAAAGTTCTTTTTGTCGGTTTTGAGGATGGATTTTTCCTGTAACAGATGGTCAAATGCAGCTTTCAGCTCGTGGCTCAGGGTGCGTTTGCCACTTGTCTCTCTGGCGATTTCGGTCATGCTGGCAGGAGCGCCGGTTCTATAGAGGTACCCAATAATTGTATTTTCAAGAACCTGGGAGATGTGGCGTTTCTGCGGGCGTTGTCGGTCGCGGGGTGCATGGTGGCGGGCTTTTTTGGGCTTGAATCTTTTTTGAGCCATAATTTTTTTTTGGTTCCCCCTCCATGGGGAAGTCTGTTAGAGTAAATCGAGGTTGTTTCGGTAATTTCTGCTGTTTTTTTCAAGTGTAGCACGCAGTTGTTGGTATGGAAAGAAATAAGCCGTGCGGACAATGAAAACGTCATGCGGGTATGTCCCTTCGTGCCCGCCTTCAGCAGTTGGCAGGACTGTTGGCATCTGTAACTAATTGATTAATTAATAAGTAATCTGCGAGAAATCGCAGGTTACGGTGTGGAATTGCTGGGTGTTGTGTGGTTTCGACACCCGGTTAAAAGGAGAGTATGCGGCGCATTCCTTTCGATATTGACGGCTATCGTCACCAGATGCGTGAGCTGCTGGGAGACATGCCCGAACAGGTAGTTTTCTGGGATGCGCTGGATTTTGCCATCGAGGCCCACTTCGAACAGTGGCGTAAGTCTGGAGACGCCTACATCCTCCATCCCTGTTCCGTAGCCAAAATTCTGGCCGAGGAAATGGACATTACTCATCCGGAAATCCTGGCCGCTGCGCTATTGCATGATACTGTAGAAGATGTTCCGGAAGTGACAGCAGAGGTTGTGGGAAAACGTTTTGGAAGCTATGTCCAGGCAATCGTCGAAGGGTGCACCAAGGTAACTCACGTCTCCGGCTCAAAACAGCAGGATTCACAGCGTACTCACCGAAAAATCTTCTCCGGTGCTGCGCTCCGGCCCGAGGTTATGCTGGTGAAGCTGGCCGACCGGTTGCACAATCTTCGCACTCTCCAGGCGTTACCGCGCAAAAAACGTCAGCGCATTGCCGATGAGACCATCGACATCTACGCGCCGCTGGCAACAGTTTTCGGGCTGTTCAATCTGAAACGGCAGATGTACAATCTCGCGCTACTCTTTAAATATCCAAAGCAGGGCGCCAAGCTCAACAGCCAGATCCGCCAGCTCAACGAATCGCCAGTGGCGCTTGAAATTGTCGATAATCTCAATCGGGCGATGAAGGCCTACGAACTCGATGCCGGTGTTAACATGCGCACCAAGGAGTTGTGGGCCTATTTTGACGTGACCAACAGGTTGTTGTTAAAACGAATCGAGACCCCCATGGAGATCCTGATCGTGGTCAACGATCGCCACTCCTGTTACCGGGCCTTAGGCGTTGTCAACGAGACCTTCCGGCCTATCCCCCGCACCATTCGTGACTTTATTGCCAATCCCAAGCCCACCGGTTATCAGGGGCTGCATGCCAGAGCGATCATCTCCGGCCAGAAATACCTCTTTAAAATCCGCACCCACGAGATGGCCCGCAAGGCCCAGCGGGGCCTGTTTCGCAACTGGAGTTCCAAGACTGGAAAACAGGGACAGTTTGTTAAAGAGATTCAGGAACTCTTTGATGTACTGAGCTCCGACGAGTCGTTTTCCTACCGCGACGTCATCGCCGCCAGCGGCAAAAAAGAAATTTATACCTACACTCCGCAGGGTGACCTGATCTGTCTGCCATTCAAATCGACGGTATTGGACTTTGCTTTCCGGGTGCACACCGAGATCGGTCGCACCTGCATGGGTGGCATGATTCGCAACACCAGGGTCGCCCCCGACCATATCCTTGAGGACGGGGCGATGGTTCGCATCATCCGGGCCAAGGAACCGGTACGCTTCGAGCAGCATGTGATCAATATCTGCAAAACGCCAAGAGCCAGGGCCGAGTTGACCAGAGGCTTTCGGGAGAGACGCCGGAAGGTGACGCGAGAGGTGGGTGAATCGCTTCTCAGACAGGAGATGCTGAGATATGGTTTTCCGTTCCATGTGATGGAAGGGGAGTCACTTTTAAAGATTCTGGTGCCCTTTAATATCGACAGTGCCGATGAACTGTACGGGCGGATTGGCGAGGGGCGGATCAGGCTCTACGATGTGATGAGTCGAATAAAATCAGACCTCTATAATGGACAATCACCGCTCTTTACCCCTACCGGAGCCTTTAACAAGGTGCAGCTCACGACTCTCGATCCTGTCTGTGTGAAGCTTTCCTCCTGCTGCAAACCCAACCCCACCGCCAAGGACAATTGCGCCCTGCTGACGGAAAAGGGGCTGTCGGTGCATCACAAGAAATGTGATCGATTGCAGTCCATCAAGTTCCGGCGTGAAGATGCGGTGAATATCACCTGGCAACTACGTGACACCAATGTCCGCAAGGTGCAGGATCTGCATATCCTGCGGGCGGCCAGGGCTGAGGTGATGAAGGCGCTGATGGAGGCTCCAGAGGAAATGGAGGTCGTCAATCTGCAGTTGCTGTCAAGTTACTCTACCCTGGAACCTGCGTGGCAGCTGAGCTTCAATGCCCCAACACTGTTTATCCTGCAGAAAGTGTTGCGCCACTTTGACAAGTCGTCTATCCCATACGAGTTTTATCTCGAGTGCTGAGTAGGTGCTGCACGCACTCCCGTCCTCAAGGGGCCTCGTTTCCCCCGGTCTTTGCTTCTTCCGTTTTTTTGGCGTAGTTGCCGAGAACCTTGGCCAGCATGTCCGGCAGGTCGTTGCGCTGACGCGAACTGCGCAACAATTGGTTCAGGGTTTTTTCCAGGGTCAGCTTCTCTCCCATGTAAATGTGGCGGAGGATAAGGGAAATCAGTCGGGTGATGGTGGTCAGGTTCGAAATACGCGACTGCAGATGCTGATCGCGGTCAAACGCTGTTGAGGCAAAGATCTCGACCGGTGCGCCTTCCATCTCACTGATGGAGACGTACCAGCTATTGTTTTCACGGTCGCGGGTCCGGTATCTCCTGGCATCAAGGACATCGGGCAGCTCCTCCGCCTGTTCTTTTGCGCCCTCGCTTAGAAGAGCATCGAGTCTGGTAATCCGCTGTTGTTCAGCTATCAGAGTTCCTGCAAGCTTAGAGCAATCCGCGCAGATGGTGATATTGTGGTATTCTTTCAGCTTCTTTGTTTCCTCGCAAACAGGGCATGGCCTGCTCTCCTGACTGTTGTCACTCATTCTTCCACGTTCCGTCCGGTGATGTTGATTGTATTAGCTGCCCAAGCAGCCGCAGAAATTCTTTGCCGTCTATTTCCCGAGCGCCAAAGCGAAGCAGATGGCCGGTCGTCATCTGGCAGTCGATAAGCTCAACCCCAATTTTTTGCAAGTGGTTCACCAGGGTGACAAATGCAATTTTTGAAGCGTCTGTAATCCGGGTAAACATCGATTCCCCGAAAAAAACCTTACCGAGGCGCAGTCCATATAGCCCGCCTGCCAAGGTGTCTCCCTGCCAGCACTCAACACTGTGGGCGTACCCCAGGCGGTGGAGCTGGATGTAGGCCTGTCGCATCTCGTCGGTAATCCAGGTACCTTCACCGTCCTCCATCCTGCTTTTTCCGCAGTCCGTAATCACCGTCGTGAACTCATGATCAAAACGGATGCTGAAACGCTGTTGCCTGATTGTCCGTGCCAGCCTTTTCGAGACAATAAGCTCATTGGGAAAAAGAACCAGTCGGGGTGAAGTGAACCACCAGAGCAGCGGGTCTCCGGCCGAATACCAGGGAAATATACCACTCCGGTATGCAGCGATGAGCCGTTCAGGGCTGAGATCGCCGCCAACAGCAAGCAGGCCGCTCTCTTCGGCAAGGCTTGGGTGGGGAAAAAGTATCTGTTCCGGCAGTTGAAAAACAGGCATGCGTGAGAGTAACCCCGCTCGGTGGCGCTGTCAACAGGAAGCATCCTGAAGGGAAGGTAATGGGAACATTCTGGTTGGTTACAGAGCTCTGGGTTGTGAAGTCTGGTCCATGGGGCGATCAGAGGAGTCACGGAGGGGTTGTTGTTGAACCATTTCTCTATGGGTGGTAGGATTGGCTGCTGAAAATGACCGCCCTGAACTCGCATATCACAGCAGGCGATGCTGCCTTTGAGGATGTGTGAATGAGACGCTACAGGGCTACCCCTCATGTAATGATCAGGCATGGTTTTCCATGCCATGTGATAGCAGATGCAGATAAATAGTGAAGATACGCATGAAGAACCGCTGAAGCGGGTCACCTCTTTTGGCGAACGGCTGGTTGAGAACGAATATTTTACCGGTGCCGGCCATTTGAACATTCTTGTCAACATGCGAAGGGATATCGCTGCACGGATTCCAATGTTGATTCTGACCGGCGAGGAAGGTTGCGGGAAATCGGTGCTTGGCCGCATGGTGGCTGCGGAATCGCGCCCTGGCTGTATTGCTGTTCATTTTGGGCAGACAGTCGATTCCTTTGAATATCTGGTGTCATTTGTTGCGGAGCGGCTCGACCTTGAGGTTCCCGAACAGACCCGTGATGGCATAGTCGCCGCTGTAGAGCAGATTGCGGCTGCGGTTTCCATACGAAATGAGCGACTGCTATTGATTCTCGACGGGGCGGAGCGAATCTATCTCGCAACCTTGGAACGTCTGCGTAAGATGATGGACCGGCTTAATCGGGTTGTGGTCTCGATGCAGCTGGTGCTGATTGGCAGACCGCTTCTACTTGATAATCTCCGGCAACTCTCCCTCTGCAATTTCGAAGAGATCGAAGAAAAGCGCTATGTCCTGGAGCCACTCACCCAGGCCGAAACCAGATCGTATCTTGAATTCTGCAAAAAAAAGATGCCAGATGCAGAAAGTGGAATTTTTACCCCGGAAACGGTCGATAAGATCTATCAGGGGTCACAAGGAAATTTCAAACAAATTCATAACCTGGCTGAGCAGTTATGCAATCGCTATAATAAAGATGCCTCGTTCTGGGTGCTGTTGGAAAATGTCGCGGGTGGTCAGGATGAAAAAGTTTTGCGACGTTCCTCGCGTCGTCGTCCCTTGCCGCCAATTGAAAAGTTTGATCCGCGCAGGCTTTCCCGGCGCCAGAAAATCATCGGCGGAGGAAGTGTTGCTGGTCTGCTTGTACTCTTTTTACTCTTAAACTCGGGAGGCAATGGGCCGGTTGACACTGTGCCCAGCAGCCCCGAGAATGTTTCCGAAGTGGCGCAGGTGCAGGAGGAGACGACAAACGAAGCTGTAGAGACGCAGGAAGAATCCGAGGGTGAGGTGGCCATACTCTCTGTTGAAAGCGATCAGCCGGTGGAAGAAGCGCTAGACACTCCTGAAAAAGTGGTAGCTGAAGAGGCGGAACAAACAGCGGTAGAGAGTGTCGCCGAGCCTGAAATACCGCTGGTTGTTGAAGCTAATAGTTCAGAGGAAGCAGAGTCTGCTGAGGAGACGACGCTTGTCGAGACACCGGCGCAAAGAGAGTTGCGGCAGGCTGAGGATCTGGTGGCTGAGGCACAGCAGGCTGTAGAGATCGCTCGTAGCGTCAAAGGGCCTGAGATGGCTGCCAGGCCAAAGGTTATAGAGGAGACAATGGAGGCTGTGCCGGTTGATAGTCCCGAGGTCCCTGTGCTGGCTGCCGTCCCGGAAAAAACTGAAATAGTGGTGTCGCCGGCAAAAGTGGTAGAAAAGAAAGAAAATGTCGCCGATAAGTTTGTTGCTTCCGCTCCGGTACTGCGCGCGGAACGGGCCAAAAAACATACGGCAGCTACAGAGATTGTTGTACCAGAATCGGGTGTCAAAATTGAATCGGCTGTCCGGACGCCGGTTGAGGCGAGTACCTCGAAAACGAGTATTCCTTTGATTACAGTTGACAAAAACAAGTTGAAAAAAACGTCAGCAGGTAGTGGCACAGGGGCTGTAACAGGCGGTGTGCAGACGAAGGGGAATAAGTCACAAGGCGAGCCTTCACGCAATACCATAGTAGTTGCCACTCCCGTAAAGGCTCTTCAGCCGATTGTACCATCCCCAGACGATAAACGGTCAATTGGCGAGGCGGGAACCAAGAAAATTCCGGTTCTCAGTAAGGCCATTGTTCCTGAAAAAAAACTGATGGCTACCGGCGCCACATATCCGGCCCGCGTTGCTGCCGGTGTTCCATGGCTTGATGGTAAAAAAGACGATAAATACACCATGCAGCTGATGGTTCTCACATCGGGCAGTGCTCGGGAGAATGTACAGGAAATCCTGACACAGAACGAATATGTCCGGGAAGCCGGAAATCTCTATATTTTTGAGAAACGTAGCGGGACGCCGACGGTATTCGTTTTTATGGGTGAATTTAATACGCTGGCTGAGGCTCAGGCTGCGCGGAACCGCATACCTCCTGAATTGCAGAAAAATGAGCCTTATATTCTGTCGGTGCCGGAAGCCATGCAAAAGGTCAAATAATAAGGAACTGCAGGTATAAAACCAAGGGCAATTTCAGGATGCACCGGGGGGGGTGGAATGAGAAATTCTGCGGATCTAAAGAGAGTTTTTAGTAACGAACCACTGCAGTTCTGGCAGATTTGGTGATTGAAAAAGAAAAAAGCCTGTAATCAAAATGTTGTTGATTACAGGCTTTTCTTATCTGTGGTGGAGCTAGGCGGGATCGAACCGCCGACCTCTTGAATGCCATTCAAGCGCTCTCCCAGCTGAGCTATAGCCCCACAAGTGATCCTCAAAAATTGTGACGGTTAAATAACAGGGATTCAGAAGGCTGTCAACGAATTTTTCTCGCCAAAATGCAACATGGAAAAAAGAGAACAATGTCCGTGGAAAAGACAGCTGCCTATCTGCCCGTGGCTGTGAGAAAAGGAGCGAGGGGAAAGAAATTGTTTTCACACCATTTCTGTGGACTGCATATCTCTTGCTAATGGATCGGAGGTTTGTTATTCTTCTGTGTTTTGCATGGGCATCTTTTGAAGTTGGCAATTTTCCGTAATTGAGCAAGGTGCCGAGCGTTTCACACGCTATAAAATCTACTCCACCAATGGTGGATTTCTTACCTCGAGGTAGGTTTATGTATTCTCCATTCAATTTTTTATTTGGCTGGCTTTCCAATGACCTGGCAATCGATCTTGGTACAGCCAATACCGTTTTATATGTGAAAGGGAAGGGTATTGTCCTGCGGGAACCCTCCGTTGTTGCGGTTCGTCAGGACGGCAGGATGAGCAAAGTCCTGGCAGTAGGGCAGGAAGCCAAAATGATGCTCGGCAAGACCCCCGGCAACATCACCGCCATTCGTCCGATCAAAGATGGTGTTATCGCTGACTTTGAAGTGACCGAGGCAATGCTCAGATATTTTATCAATAAAGTGCATAACCGGCGGACCCTCGTCCATCCGCGTATTATGATCTCAGTTCCTTCCGGAATTACCCAGGTGGAAAAACGTGCGGTACGTGAATCAGCCGAGTCTGCCGGAGCCCGGGAAGTGTATCTCATCGAAGAGCCTATGGCGGCAGCCATAGGTGCCGATCTGCCGATTACCGAACCGACTGCCAATATGATCATCGATATCGGCGGCGGTACCACCGAAGTTGCGGTCATCTCTCTTGCCGGTATCGTGTATGCCAAGTCGGTGCGCGTGGCGGGCGACAAAATGGATGAGGCAATCCTGCAATATATTAAGCGTAAGCATAATCTCGCCATTGGTGAGCGCACCGCTGAGCTGATCAAGACCACTATCGGCAACGTCATGCCGGAAGAGCCGTATGAGACCATGGAGATCAAAGGCCGTGATCTGGTATCCGGTGTACCGAAAACCATGACGGTTTCCGCAGAGGAGATCCAGTCCGCCATTGCTGAACAGGTGGATGTTATCGTTGAGGCAGTCCGGGTCGCACTGGAGGTGACTCCTCCGGAGCTGGCCGCCGATATCGTCGATCAGGGTATAGTTCTGACCGGTGGCGGCGCTCTTCTGAAAAACCTCGATAAATGCCTGAAAGAGGCCACTGGCATGCCGATTATCGTTGCGGATGACCCGCTTTCCTCGGTCGTTCTCGGTTCTGGAAAGGCTCTCGACAATCTCGATATTCTGCGTGAAGTGACAATCGAGTAGCTGGCTGTTCATTCCGGTATTTGTGGGAATAACCCTCCCGGTTGCGGGGCGCGATCTCTTCGTTGCCCCACGCTACTGATGAACGTGACCTTGGGGCTCCGTGAGAAAACAAGCGAAATCCAAAAAGGGACCATCGGGTCTGTTTTCCGTACGACTTGTCGTCTTTTTCGGAACAGTATTGGTGGTCGGTCTGCTGCTGCTTGCCTCTCTTCTGGGAGGTGGATTCGGCGCGCTGCATAAGCTTACCCTTGATCTGGTGGGACCGCTTGAGAGCGCAGTTAGCCGTTCTCTATCTGGCGTGATCACTGTAAAAGATGACTATCTGGCTCTTTTTAATGTGCGTGAGGATAACAAGCGTCTTGCGGCTCTTGTTGACAAATACATGCAGGAACTGGCCGAACGAAGAGAGAGCTATCATAAGTTCAAGCATTATGAAGAACTGCTGGACTTCAAAAAACAGGAAGGCTTTGGGCTGTTGACTGCCAGAGTGGTGGGAAAGGATCCAGCGCTGTGGTTCCAGACCATCATTATCGACCGGGGGGCAGAGGATGATGTTGTGGAGGGCATGGTTGTGCTCGGTCCCAGCGGGGTCATCGGTCAGATCATCCACACTTCCGAGAGCTATTCCAAGGTTCTCCTGGCCAACGCTCCCAGTAGTGCCATTGATGCAATGGTACAGAAAAACAGGGTCCGCGGTATCTTGAAAGGTGCTGGAGCAAACGGTTATGTGCTCGAGTATGTGCTAAAGAATGCCGATGTGGTTGAGGGCGACTATATCGTCACTGCCGGCATTGGTGGTATTTTCCAGTCCGGGATTCCCCTGGGGCAGGTCTCTTCTGTACGCTCCCTTGAGCGTGGCATGTTTCTTGAGATCAAGGTGAGACCGAGCGTGGATTTTCAAAAACTCGAGGAAGTTTTTGTCGACCTGACGGACCGGAAGAAGATTTTAAATGAAATGTATTCGGGGGCCGACAGGTAGGTGCAATGATACTTACCGTCGCCTTTGTGCTGTTGGGGATTTTGATCTGTGTGTTGCAGACCACAGTGTTGCAGCTGATTCCCGGATCATTTTCCCGACCTGATCTGGTCTTTCTGTTGGTGGCCTTTTCGGCCTATAAGCTGCCGTGGATTCCTGGGATTCTCCTGGCTTTTACGGTGGGTTGGGTTCTCGATGTGCTGGTGGGAGTGAACCTCGGGTTTTATCCGCTGCAGTTTCTCTTTGTTCTTGTTTGCCTTAAGATGCTGACCCTCAATAGCCCGGTGAAAGAGAGTGCCTACCAGATACCGATGGTGGGGGTGAGCTATTTCCTGCTGCAGATGAGTGTCTATCTGCTCTCTTCCATGACTCTCCAGTATGGACTGCCGGAATGGTCGTGGGTGGGCATGATTCAGGAGACCATCCTCCTGGTGTTGGCTGCTATTCCCTGCTTTCTCGTGTTTAACGGGATTCATGATTATCTTGCAAACAGGATAGCGCGTTCGCGGTCGGTTCGGCGGCGGGTGCGTAAACATCTCTAGATAGCGCGATAGATGATATGAAGTTGTTTTTCCAAGAGGTGGAGGAATTCACCGAACGCGATGATGAGGGTGCCGACCTGCTGCGCAGACGGCTGCTTGGCGGAGCCGCAGTCATTATTCTCTTTTTTTCCATTATTATTTTACGACTCTGGTTCCTCCAGATCCAGCATGGTGAGGACTACAAAGAGTACGCTTACAGCAACAGGGTTCGAATCCAGGAGATTACTGCTCCCCGTGGCCATATTCTCGACCGCAAAGGTCGGGAGATCGTTACCAACAGACCTTCGTTTAATGTGGTAATGATGCGGGAGGACTCCCATGATACCGAAGATGTTCTCAAGCGGCTGGCGCCAATTCTCAAAAAGGATATTTCCGAACTTTGGGACCGGATTCGCGATGCGGCGGGTACACCAAAATATCTGCCTATCGTCCTGAAAGAAGATATCGATTGGGAAACTCTAGCCTACCTTGAAAATCACAATCAGAACTTTTCCGGTATCCGAATTGAAGTGCAACCGGTGCGGATATATTCCTACGGCGATCTTGCAGCTAATATTATCGGGTATCTTGGCATCATCAACAAGAAGGAACTCGCCGATTCCGACCCGGAAATATACAGTGGAACAGACCTTATCGGAAAACAGGGGCTGGAAAAGCTCCGTGAGGCGGATCTGCGCGGCGGCAAGGGGCATCGGTACACTGAAGTGGATGCCAAGGGTTTTGAGCGCAGTGAATTAAAGCGCGAAGACCCCTTGCCGGGCAGGCAGATTCAGCTGACCCTTGATGTGGATCTGCAGAAGATCGCCGAGGACATGATGAGCCAGGATGATAAGGCAGGCGCTGTTGTGGCCATGGAGGTCAAAACGGGACGGTTGCTCACCTTGGTCTCTACACCCAGGATCCATCTTGACGACTTCGTCGGCGGCATCTCCTACGAAAAGTGGCAGGCGTTGATGGATAACCCTAAGCATCCGCTGTTGAACAAAGTGGTACAGGGTACATATCCTCCTGGCTCGACATATAAAATGATTACCGCCATGGCGGGGCTTGCAACCGGGGTGATCAACAAGGACACTACTGTCTACTGCCCGGGTCATTATCGTTTTGGAAATAGGACCTATCGATGCTGGAAACATAGTGGGCACGGCACAGTGGATCTGCGGCGTGCCATCAGCGAGTCGTGTGACGTCTATTTCTATCAGGTTGGACAGATGGTGGGGGTCGACACTCTAGCCGAATTTGCTAAAAAGTTCGGTCTCGGAAACAAGACCGGCATTGAGCTTGAACATGAAAAATCCGGACTGGCACCGACCAAGCAGTGGAAGCAGGAGCGTTACAAAACCAAGTGGCAGGATGGTGAGACTCTCTCGGTTGCAATTGGTCAGGGATACGTGCTTGCCACGCCCTTGCAGATTAACGTAATGACCGCCACTCTCGCCAACTTTGGCCGGAGGATGCGGCCGCAATTGATAGAAAAGGTGGTTGAGCCGGATGGGACGTTGGTGGAAAAACTGATCCCCATTATTGAAAGTGAAGTGAAGGTCGATGCCGGCCAGATGCAACAGATCCACAACGGTATGATGGATGTGGTGCAGGGGAAACGGGGGACGGCCCGCGGTGTAGCTATTGAAGGCCTCAACATTGCCGGTAAAACAGGTACGGCCCAGGTGGTGAAGGTCGCGGTGTACAAGGGGTTAAAAGAGGAAGACATTCCGTATAAATATCGAGATCATGCCTGGTTTACCTGTTTTGCTCCTGTTGAAGACCCGGAAATTGCAGTGACAGTGCTTGTGGAACATGGTCTGCATGGTGGCTCAGAAGCGGGTCCTGTGGTTAAGGCTGTTCTGGAAAAATATTTTGAAGGCAGATTGGCGGCAGTTGATGAGCAAGAACCTGCGAAAAAATAATGACATTGGTAACCGTGACGTTTTCCCCAAGTTACGAAGCAAAAAGAGGGTGTGGTAATGATTCGTATAGATAGGAGGCTTTTTGAGCATTTCGATTTTGTGTTGTTGCTGCTGATTCTCCTCGTATGCGGAATGGCCCTGTTTAATCTCTACAGTGCGACCTATCCACCGAAAGGTTTCGGTATGTCGCCTTACCTGAAGCAAGCATATTATCTTCTCTTTGGCTTTGCCTGCTGCCTCGTTATTTTAAGTGTCGATTACCAGGTTCTGCATATCTTGAATTATCCCATCTATGTAATCGTGATTATCCTTTTGGCCCTCTCCTACATCATTGGTAGCGAGGCGGGTGGCGCCCAGCGCTGGATCAATCTCGGGGTGATCAAACTGCAGCCATCAGAACCAGCCAAGTTGATGATGGTTATCTCGTTGGCCAGTTACTATTCCCGCAAAGAAGTGCTCGACGGCTATACCTTGAAACAGCTGATTATGCCGATCCTGCTCACGGCATTACCGTTTCTGCTTATTCTCAAACAGCCGGATCTGGGAACCGCGCTGATGCTTGGCATCATTTTCGTCTCAATGACCATGCTGGCAAAGTTGAGGCTTTCGACCCTTCTTACCCTTGCCGGGTCCGCGTTGGCGGTGGTGGTTTTTGCCTGGGAGAAGTTGCTGAAACCTTATCAAAAACAACGGATTCAGACATTTTTGAACCCGGAGGCGGATAAGATGGGCCACGGCTACCAGATCATGCAGTCCAAGATTGCGGTGGGCAGTGGAGGGAAGTTTGGGAAGGGGTACATGGAAGGCACCCAGGGTCATCTCCATTTCCTTCCTGAACGGCATACGGACTTCGCCTTTGCCGTATGGGGCGAGGAGTGGGGTTTTGTCGGGTGTTTCTTCTTTCTCGGCTGCTATTTTATCATGCTGCTCTGGGGGCTGCATGTGGCTATGAATGCCCGAGACCGTTTCGGCGTGTTACTGGCTTTTGGTGTGGTCATGCTCATTTTCTGGCAAGCGGTGATTAACCTCTTGATGATCATGGGTTTTCTGCCAGTCGTTGGTATACCGTTACCCCTTGTATCTTACGGCGGATCATCGCTTTTGACCACTCTTCTGGCTCTGGGGATCCTGATGAACGTCTCTATGCGGAGATTTGGTACAACTCATGGCAGCAACAGCCAGCCCGGTTGATACTGGAGGCGGTGACAGTTTGCTTCTCTACGATGTTGTTCCTAATACCAACTCGCGCAGGCCGTTGATAAAAACTGGCTCGGTATTGAGCGATGTGGTGGATTCAAGGCGTACGCCAAGTGATTCGGCCTGCTCACGGAAAAGCATGCCGATCTCATAGAGCGTTTCAACATGGTCTGAGACAAAGCTGATCGGCACCATGAGAATGTTGCGACACCCTTCTTCGGCAAGGGTCACTATCATTTCCGATGTGGCTGGAGAGAGCCATTCTACCGGTCCGCTTCTGCTCTGGTAACAGAGCTTTCCTGTAATACCTGTCTGTTGTTCAAGGGCTGAAATGGTGTGACCTATTTCCTCCACATATGGATCCCCACCTTCAATAAACGAAACCGGCAGGCTATGGGCGCTGTAGACGAGCTGGAATGGTTCGTTGCTAAAATGTTCTTCTGCTCCTTTTCTGATTTTTTCTGCCAGTGCGGTAATATAGTGTCGCTGATCGGGCCAGGAGGGAATTTCAATGAACGGCAGCTGTGGTGATGTCTGTTGAAGAGCCCGCCGAAGATCGCTCAAGGATGAGCCGGAGGTAGCCCTCGAGTAGTGAGGATAGAGCGGTAAACCGACAATCTTTTTTACCCCGAGACCGACCAATTCTGCGACCGCCTCATCAGCAGAGGGCGGCCAGTAACGCATTGCAACCCGCACCAGGTAATCGCCATCAGTTGCAAGGGCTTCTTCAAGGGCTGCAGCCTGGGCCTGGCTGATTCTTTTCAAAGGGGAGCTGCCGCCTATTTTGCTATAGATCTCTCTGCTCTTTGGCGCACGCTTTCGAGCAATCCACCAGGCCAGCGGTTTTTGCAGAAAGGAGGGGCCAAGACGGATAATCTCACGGTCGGAGAACAGGTTGTAGAGAAAAGGGGCGACATCATCCAGGCAGTCTGGTCCGCCCATATTGAGCAGTAGGATGCCGGTGGTATGTTTTTCCATTGGTTTTCAACTGTTGGGAAGGGTGGAGGATATTTACGGTAGATGATTCTACTGCATTGTGTACCGAAGCACCAGCACTTGGTGCAGGTTGTGCGACTATTCCCAAAAAAATCCCGAAATGATCTTTTTGCATTCATATCGCATCTTGATTCTCCTCTTTATGGAAATATAATAAAAGACAGAGTGAATCCCTAAAGCAGTCAGTCAGGATGTTGCCGGAGTTTCATTCATCAGGGCACGTCCGGATTCACCAGGGAATGCACCGACAGGTGCATGCAGTGGGCGGTGGTCGTAACGCCATCGCCTGAGCATCAGACGGAGGAAATCTATGGAACTGAAGATCGAAGCCCGGAATGTTGAGTTACGTAAAGGATGGCAGACCAAGATCGAAGAAGAGAAAGAGAAGCTGGTAAAGCATCATGCAGGCTATGTACTGCATCTTCGTGTCTCCATTGAAGCGACTACTCACCATAAGGAAGGAGGGTTTGAGATCAAACTGATTGCCACCATTCCAACTGATACTGTCGTCGTTGCACGAAAAGGAGAGGCTGTTCGGCCACTGCTGACTGAAGCGTTCGATGTCCTGGAGTTGCAGCTCAAGGAAAGGCTTCGGAAAAAGAGAAAAAATGTGAAAAACAGTGTGGCCGAGGAAGTGGACAAGGTGGGCGTTATCAGAAAGCTTTCACCATTTGAATCGTATGGATTTATTACCTCATTTGATAACAGAGATATCTATTTTCATGAAAATTCATTGAAAAACGTTAACATGGAGCAACTGACCGAAGGTGACAGTGTACTGTATGGTGAAACGTATGGTGACAAGGGGCCCCAGGCGTCCTGGGTGAGACCGGTCAGATAAACGTTTTTAACATTTTCGATACAGGGGCCGTGGATGAGTAATCTTCCACGGCCCTTTCTGTTTGTGGATGTGGTGCGGATGTGTGGCGCTGGAGACTGCGGGTTGTTTCTTTGCGCTGAGTTTTGCACATGCGTTCATGGCCATCATGCAGTATAGATAGAACCATTTTCAGCAATATCATACGCAAAAATCGAAGAAAGGAGCCAGGACCCGTGAAACAAGAAGTGTATCTGATAGATGGTAGCGCCTATATTTATCGTGCTTTCCATGGCGTGAAGCCACTCTCCAACAGTAAGGGGATGCAGACCAACGCGGTTTTTGGCTTTATCAATATCCTGCGAAAGCTCATGCGGGAGAAAAATCCGCGCTATGTGGCGGTTGCCTTTGACAGCAGGGGCAAGGTGTTCCGGCACGAAATGTATTCGGACTATAAGGCTCACAGGCCGCCAATGCCCGAAGAACTCGCTGTGCAGGTTCCTTACATTCGAGATTTTATCGCTTCCTCAAATATTCTCTCACTTGAAGAGCCGGGAATTGAGGCGGACGATTTAATTGCCTCCGCAGCGCGGGTGTTAAGTGCACGTGGTCTTCAGGTGGTGATTGTTTCAGGCGACAAAGATCTGCTGCAACTGGTCGACGATTCTGTGGTGATGTGGGACCCGATGAAGGAAAAGGTCATGGATACCGCTGCAGTGGAGGCTAAATATGGTGTTGCCATCGGGCAGCTGCTTGATATGTTTGCCCTGGTCGGTGACAGTTCCGACAATGTTCCGGGGGTGCCTGGGATAGGGCCGAAGACCGCTGAGAAGCTGATTGCAGAATACCAGAGCCTTGAGAACCTGTATGATCGCATCGATACGATGAAGCCGTCAAAAATGAAAGAGCGCCTTATTGAGAATAGAGATTCGGCGTTTCTCTCACGAGACCTGATTCGCTTGAAAGAAGATGCAGTGGTGCCCGAAGAGCCCGAACTCTATGCCTTGCGCGAGGGAGATGATGCAAAACTCGCCGAACTCTACGCCGAGCTGGAGTTTTCCTCCTTCTTGAAAGAGATCGATACTTCAGAGAAAATAGAGACGGAAAAATTTTCCAGTATTACGACGAACGCACAGCTTGAGCAGGTAGTGCAGGAATTGCTTGGTAAAAAACAGGTGGTAATCGATACCGAAACTACCTCACTTGATGCCCGCAGAGCGCGATTGGTCGGGGTGTCGATTTGTAGTGATCTAGACCGGGCCTGGTATGTCCCAATTGGGCATCTGGACGCCGAAGGTGTGCGAGTGGCCGGACAATTGGACGAAGGGACGGTGAAAGAACTGCTTGCACCGCTGCTGCTTGCTCCTGGAATTTTGAAGATCGGTCATAACCTGAAGTATGACTATACTGTGTTGAATCGGCAGTGGCAGATGAACATGGCGAATCCTCTGGCCGATACCATGATTGCCGCCCACCTTCTGGAGGTGCCGGGCCGGTCGCTCAAGCTTGACGACCTCTGTCGTGATCTCGGAATTCGTATGACCACATTTGAAGAGGTGGTGGGACAGGATAAGCGGGACGACTGCTTTGCGTATGTCGATCCCGAAAGTGCATGCAATTACAGCTGTGAAGATGTCTACGGCACCCTGAGTCTCTGGCAGAATTATCATGATCAGCTCATTGCTAAGCGGCTCGACCACCTCTTTAATGAGCTGGAGATGCCGCTTATGCCAATACTTGCCGAGATGGAAATGCGGGGCATCTGTATCGATGAGCATCTTCTTGGTGATCTTTCAGCTGAGTTTCTTGGTAAACTTGCCGAGATCGAGCAGAGGATTTATGCGGTTGCAGGACAGACTTTCAATATTAACTCCCCGCGGCAGCTTGGCCAGATCCTTTTTGAGGAACTGAATCTGCCCCATGGCCGCAAGACAAAGACCGGCTATTCCACTGACGTGAAAGTGTTGGAAAAGCTGGCGCCAAAGCACGAGCTGCCGGCTTTAATCCTCGAGTATCGAACCCTTGCCAAGCTACAGTCCACCTACGTGGAAAAGCTGGCAACCTTTCAGGATCCTGAAAGCGGGCGGATCCACACCTCGTTTAATCAGGCGGTTACGGCAACAGGCCGGTTGTCGAGCAGTAACCCGAACCTGCAGAATATCCCGATTCGGGGGGAGGAGGGCAACCGTATCCGTCAGGCCTTTGTTCCGGCTGAAGGTCAGCTCTTTGTCTCGGCTGACTATTCCCAGATCGACCTGCGGGTTTTGGCTCATTATTCAGGAGATAAGGCACTTGTGGATGCGTTTAGGGCGGGTGATGATATTCATACCCGGACTGCGGCCCAGATATTTGGGGTATCTCCGCTGCTGGTAACCGGGGATATGAGGCGAGTTGCCAAAAGTATCAACTTCGGCATAGTCTATGGAATGAGCAGCTTCGGACTGTCCGGACAGCTTGGCATAAGCCGTAAAGAGGCCCAGAGCTTTATCGATAAGTACTTTACCCTTTATAGTGGGGTCAAACAGTTTATGGAGGACATTGTCGTCCAGGCAAAAGAAGATGGCTTTGTTACGACCCTCATGAACCGGCGGCGGGCTGTTCCAGAGATCAACAGCAGTAATCGCATCCAACGTGAATTTGCCGAGCGAACAGCGATTAATACACCCATCCAGGGAACCGCTGCGGATATCATCAAGCTTGCCATGTTAAAAGTGGCTGCAGCCCTTCGTGACGCTGATGTTCCAGCGACGCTTTTGTTGCAGATTCACGATGAACTGGTATTTGAGGTACCCGAAGACCAGGTGGAAGTGGCGAAGAAAATTATTCAGAAATCGATGGAAGAGGCGATGCAGCTCGACGTGCCACTGGTGGTGAATGTGACGGTTGGTAAAAGCCTTGCCAAATAGCAAATGGGGAGACGGCAACAAACAGCCGTCTCCCCATTTTAATGGTTTTTCCTGATATTAGTGTCCCTTTTATTTCCGCTCGTGCATCGGTACGAACGGTCGCAGAGTGTGACCGGTGTAGACCTGACGCGGTCTGCCGATACGGGCATTCGCTTTATCTTCCTTCATCTCTGTCCATTGGGCGATCCAGCCCGGCAGTCGGCCCAGCGCGAACATAACGGTGAACATGTTGGTCGGAATGCCGATGGCCCGATAAATGATGCCGCTATAGAAATCGACGTTCGGATAGAGATTCCGCTCCTGAAAGTAGGCATCGTTGCGCACCCGTTCTTCGAGTTCGAGGGCGATATCCAAGAGCGGATCCTGGATGTCCAGGGCACCGAGCACCTCGTGACAGGCCTCCTTGATGATTTTGGCACGCGGATCAAATGTTTTGTATACCCGATGTCCGAAACCCGAGAGACGAAATGAATCCTGTTTATTCTTCGCCTTTTCGATATATTTTTCGAAATTGCAGTCATCAGCGTAGATGAGCTCAAGCATCTCGAGCACCGCCTGGTTAGCACCGCCATGGAGTGGGCCCCACAAGGCGTTTATTCCGGCGGAAATGGAGGCGTAGAGGTTTACCCCGGCGCTGCCCACCAGGCGTACTGTTGAGGTTGAACAGTTCTGCTCGTGATCGGCGTGGAGGATCAGCAGTTTGTTCAACGCCATGGCGACTTCAGGCTTGATAACATAGGGCATGTTGGGCCGGTCAAACATCATGTTCAGAAAGTTCTGCACATAATTGAGTTTGGCATTGGGGTAGACCAGCGGATGGCCGATATTCTTCTTGTAGGAGAAGGCGGCAATGGTGCGGATCTTTGAGAGCAGCCGGGCTGTTGTCACCGTGATGCCGCCGTATGGGTCATCTTCGTCATCCATCTCCGGATAAAAGTTGTGGAGCGTGCCCACCATGGTGGAGAGGATGGACATCGGCGAGGCGTTCGGGGGGAAATGATCGAAGAAGTGGATCATGTCCTCATGCAGCAAAGCAAAACGGCGCATGTCGCGTTTAAACTGCTCAAGCTGTTCGTAGTTCGGCAGCTCACCATTCAAGATGAGATAGGCGACCTCGATGAACTGGCAGTTCTCGGCCAGATCCTCGATGGCGTAGCCCCGGTAGTTGAGGATGCCCTGGCCGCCGTCCAGGTAAGTAATTGCACTGGTGCAGGAGCCGGTATTCATGTAGCCGCTGTCAAGCGTGATGTAGCCGCTGTCTTTTAGTAAACTTCGTATATCGATCGCTTTTTGTCCGGCCGTTCCGACAACAATGGGTAGAGTGTAGTTTTTTCCGTCTATAGAGAGCTGGGCAAATTCCTGTGGCATACGTACTCCTTATGGTTGATAAGACTGTGGGGCCGGCCGAGGCGGCCACTGCATATGTTGTTTCGGCAGCCAGAAGGGTATCAGGTGATGCACAGACGTTGCGATTACAGTACAATGAGATTGTCTGGGTGCATGAATTGTGGTGCCGAAGGAACAGCCCGGGAGGTGTGCGTGGTAGCTGAGACGGGAACGCTCAGAGATCCATGCGAAGGGCTGTGGGTTCCATCATTTGCGCTGTACTATAGTATAAATGAAATTATAACGCAAATTTCTTTTCTGTTTGCTTGAATTGGTACGTTTGTGCCACCAATGATCCTCTGCTGTAAAGGGTAGCAGATACGGAGTGATAGAGTGTCGATTTGGTGCTGTTGTGAACACAGAGGGCTCGGGTTGGGGCAACGCGACCATAGCTGCCACGGCCTGGCATTGTGGTTGATATGGCCGCTCGAATAAGGCGGTGGCCAGACGTCTGTAAGATAATGTGGAGAGGTGAGAAGAACGCATCATGATGTTACCGGAAAGTGCCCAGCAGAAGCTGGTCGATGAAGTAGAGATGTTTATTGAATACGGAGTGGAGCAGCAGGAACGTGCAGCGGCTACCGCTCTGGTGAAAAAATACCAGAATAATCCGCCTGCATTGGCCGTATTGCTCGAGTTCTACAAAGTTTTACCGGAGGCCAGAGAAGAGGCGGTAGTTCGCCTTGCCCACATTGATTCACTGCAGGGAGTGACGTTACTTGCTGTATCCACCATGACGCATTCCTATGGGGCGGTTGTGTCTGAAGGGGAGGCGCATATCCTCGGTGAATATGGTAAGGAGCCGATTCCGGAAGAGATTCTAGGTTTTTTCGGCTTTAGCGACAGTGAGGAATTGGTCAAGAGTTATGGCGAGGTGAAAGATTTACCGGAATTTGGTGTGAAGGGTACTGACGTGCTTTGCCCCGTCTGTCAGGTTAAGGCTGGAGAATGTCACCTTCTTGGTTGTCCTGTGGAGATTTGCCCCTGGTGTGACGGGCAGTTGAACAGATGTAACTGTCGGTTTGAAAAACTTGAACTGGAAAGTCTTGACTCTGAGGAACAGGTGGAAGCACTCCAGGCGTTGCTGGAGGATAAAGGGCGGATACCCTTTCAGCCTGAACAAAAGCCGGGATATCCTGGAACCAGCGAGGGTTTGGACAAGTAATTCCTATTTCTGGCCGATAACCGGCAACAGGGAAGAGGCAAAAAAGGGCGTCTGCCATGCAGCAGACGCCCTTTTTCTGTTTCGCTATAATTCTTGAAACGAACCTGGCAGGTGGATCAGTTGCCTTGAACGTTTTTCATGTATTTATAGAGTTCAGAATCAGAAGAGATGATGAGCGAGGTATTGCCGCCGATTATCTTCTCATAGCTTTCAAGTGTTTTGAGAAAGCCGTAAAAGTCCTGATCCTGGTTGTAGGCCTGGCCATAAATTCTGGTGGCCTCGGCATCAGCTTTACCCTTGATGGTGACCGCTTCGCGGTTGGCACCAGAAATGATTTCTTTGAGTTCCTTGTCCACGGTACCGAGAATTTCCGCTTTCTGGCCTTCACCCAACGAACGTTTCTCGGCGGCGATACGTTTCCTTTCAGAGATCATCCGGTCATAGACCTTGGAACGTACCGACTCGATATAGTTGACCCGCTTGATCATCACGTCGATGAGCGTGATGCCGTACCCTGGTGTGGCTTGACTTGCCACCTCAAGGATAATGTCCTGAATTTTGTCACGGCCCATCTGAGGTTTTGATCCGATCGGCTCGTTGCCTAAAATCTGGGTCATGGTGTCCGGAGACCAGTCGGAGCTCCGGATGATTTCAATCAGGTTGTTTTTGTTGACCATATCACGGACGGTACCATCAATGATATCGTCAAGAAGTGATTGTGCCCGTGCCTCTGAGCCGCCAGTGGATTGAAGATAACGGAGTGCGTCAGAGATTCGCCACCTGGCAGTAACATCGAGGAAGACAAAGGTTTTGTCATTGGTTGGGATCTGGTTAGGATCGCCATCCCAAATCTGTATTTTTTTCTCGAAGATATTTACCTGCTGGAGAAACGGCATCTTCAGGTGGAGACCTGCTTCGGTGACCGGTTCGCCGACCGGGGCGCCAAACTGGGTTACCACAACCTGCTTGCCTTCCTCAAGAATATAGAAGCCATCATAGACCACGGCCACCGCTAAAAGCAGCAAGCCGACGAGGAAAAATTGGAGTATCTGTTTCATCGTTGTATCCTTATACTATCGCACTATTTTGTCTGAGGAGCTGCTGGCAGAGACTGGGCACCTGAAAGGTTGAGCAGTGGGATTGGGCTCTGCTGGTCCTTGTCAATGACGTACACCATCTGCACGTTTGGCAGAATGTTCTGCATGGTTTCCAGATACATACGTTTGCGGGTGACATCCGGCGCGCTCTTGTATTCTTTTAAAATATCAAGGAAACGTCCACTCTGGCCTTTGGCATCGTTGATGCGCTCAGAGGCGTAACCTTTGGCTTCCTCGATGATCTGTTTGGCGCTGCCCCGTGCCTTGGGAATGACCCGGTTATAGGTCTCCTGGGCTTCGTTAACCAGCCGCTTCATATCCTGATCGGCCTCGTTGACTTCATTGAAGGCAGGCTTGACCATATCCGGAGGATTGATGTCCTGGAACTGAACAGTAATAAGCGAGACACCGGCTTCCAGGTTATCGAGTTCCGACTGAAGTTCTTTTTTGACGGAAGCTGCCAACAGATCACGGTTGCTGAGTACGTAGTCGAAATCCATATTGCCAACAATACGACGGGTGACGCTCTCGGATGCATCATGGACCGCCTGTTCCACATCTTTAATCTTGAAGAGGAACAGATATGGATCGCTCACCTTGTACTGGACAATCCAGGCCACATTGATAACGTTCTTGTCGGCGGTGAGCATCAACGATTCCATATCATAGTTGCTCCGGTCGAACGAACTCTGCTGGCCGGGGAAACGGGTACGGAAACCAAACTCCTGTTTTCGGACCTGTTCCACATCAACCTTGTAGAGAGTATCGATGTACGGAATCTTGAAATGCAGGCCTGACTGGGTGGTCTTGGCAAATTTGCCGAGACGCAGGATGACGCCGACCTCACCAGGGGCTATTTTAAATACGGATGAGTAAACGCCCTGCAGTAGCAGAACAATGCCGGCCAGCACCAGGATTTTGGTGAGTCCGGCAAAGGGGTTGCCCGGTTTCTGCACCGGTTGTCCTTCGCTTGGGCCCGAGGGCCCTTTGGATTTGTCTTCAGAGAAAAAATCCTGAAGCTTTTTGATAATCTGGGCTACCATTTCCTCCGGTGTCTGCGGTTTATTCCGCTTGCCCCAGGGAGGTTGCTGATCATTCATGGCCATGCGTCAATCTCCTGAACTGTTTTTCCATTCAGCCAGCGATGGGAAGACATCTCTTTTCCGGTTCTGGCTTGCAGGGAAGATGAAAGTGCTTTGGGTAAAATATAAACTATTACGAGAAGCTGGTGCTTCGGCTTATATTCCTGAACAATTTACTATAGCACATGACAAGGAAATTGCACGACATCTAGGTCATAATCGTAGGGCTATATTCCAGCTTATCACCACAGATGCCAGGGAGAGTAATGACAGGATGAACTGGAGCTTCACGACATGGCGTAAACGAAAAACCCTGTCAAGTCCGAGTAGTGTACCCATACCGAGCCCTGCAAGCAATCCGAAGAGATGGGCGCCGAGGTCGGTCCGCCCGGTTCCGTTGCCGCTACCGAGCATGGCTAGCATGGCAGCACCGGCCATGAGGGGCAGGAGCAGTCGCTCCGGTCTGGTCAGTCTATAGTGGCGGTAATTGAGGGCGCAAAGAATTCCGATGACCGTAAAGACTGCAGTGGAAAAACCAACGGAATGGTGGCCCGGGCCGTGAGCCACCACGTTGATATAATTGGCCAGGCAAGCGGTGGTTGTGAGGGCGAAGAGCCCAATCCCATTGCCGATCAGCAGAAAATAGAAGTGAAGCAGGAAGCCACCCAGAAAACAGTTGCCGAGGAGATGGACGAGGTCAGCATGGAGGGTCAGGCCTGTCATGAGGCGAACATATTGGCCATGATCAAGAATCTGGGTGGAGTCGACTGCGCCATGACTAAACCAGAGAGAGTGAGCTGTCCAAGGGCCGGTGACGGCATAAAAGAGCATCAGGCTCACTACAATGAGGATGGCCTGGGCGCGAAAATAGGGATTGAAGTTGTCAGCTGCGGGTGGCTGCAGGGGCCAGTTCTGATTTTCCTGATCGTAGGCGGTAATTTCTGCTGTTGCCCTGCTGACAAAATTCGATGATGCAAAGATGACCCAATTACCAGCTCGGTCGGTACGAATGGTATGGGGGATATCGGCGGCGGAAAGGATGAGGGAGCAGAGGTGAAGTCGATCCGGCTGACCGGTTGTGAGCACCGGCTCCCAATCGAGGTCGTTTGGCACAGGGTTTTTGTCTTGTCGGGAGATGTCCATAACCAGCGTTGTCGTGTTCCGTGGACCCGTGTGCCGATTGCTGTAACGTCTGCGATGCTGGACGAAAACGCAAAAAAAACATCAACGGCCCACAATGGTGGACCGTTGATAAGAAAGAAGTGGCAGAATAAACGATCAGATCAGCTTTTCCACCGGAATCTTCGGGCCGAACTGCTCCTTTAACTTCAGCAGTTCCTCTTTTTGTTTCCGATAGACATTGAACAGCTGGACTGGAATGTTGCTTTCCCTGCTGTAGGCTTCCGTCTGCAGATCTATACGGTGAACAATGTTGTCGACGTAGAGGGTGAACTGCAGGTCGTAAAGCTCTTTGGGGTAATCTTTCTTGATACCATCAAAGAGTTTCTTCAGATCCTCATATTTCGGGAGCATGCCGATGGGGGTTTCAATAGCTTTCACATCACCGTGGGCATAGAGTTCAAGCCAGCCGAGCCAGACCCGGACATCTTTCTTTTCTCCCAGGAGGCCTTTGCCGGAACTGCCTCTGTTTTCGTGAGTAAGGAAGTAATTGAGCCCGGCCATGATCGGACGTCCGGCATCGCTGAGTTTATGGGAGTTGAACAGGTCGAACTGGGCGTGCATATAATCCGCAAGAGCGCCTGGGATAAACGGGGCATTGGCCCAGGGCTGGCGATTGACACCGGTTGCACCGACTTCGGTGGCGGTGGCCTTGGAAACGATGGAGGCACCGATGACAACGCCCTCGTTCATGTTGCGGGCAACCCATACCGGAGGCATGGTGTCAGCGTCCCGACCGGAGTACGTAATAACTTGAACCGGTGCGCCGGCAGGATCTTCAGAAACTGCTGTCGCATGGTTGGCGATGGCAGATGCCAAGAGGGTGCAGCGGGAGTTTTTATGGGACATGGGGACCGGTTTTCCGTCGGGGCCAATTTTGCCTTTGTACCATTCACCCTGGAAGTTGACACCCTTTTCCGGTGCGACCTCGCCGTTACCGACCCAGTGCGGCACATCGTTCTCATCAATCAGTACATTAGACCAGATCACCTCGGTGCCATCTCCGCGAAGGCAGTCCATCAGGTAGGGGTCGCCTTCGCGGTTGACATCCTCGACGATACCAAAAATACCTTTTTCAGGATTAATGGCGCGGAGTGTGCCGTCTTTTGCGATCCACATCTGGGCGAGATCGTCGCCGATAAAGTCGGTGCCGACCATGGCGGTGGTGGTTTTGCCGCAACCGGAAGGGGCCGCACCGGCAAAAAAGGTTTTGCGGCCACCGGGGCCGGTCATGCCGGTGATGAACATGTGCTCTGAGAGCTGTTCGCCCAGTTTATAATAGGTGGCGTAATCGACACTAAAGCGATGATTGCCTTTTTTTAACAAGAGGGTGTTGCCGGCATAGGTGCAGAAGGTGGAGAAGGTTGTCTGCCAGCTGCGATCCATCAGGATGCGGGCATTGGGTACGTCTTCAGGTGTGTTGTTGCCCTCGGCGTGAACGTTGGTGAAAAAGAGACCGGCCCGTTTGGCCTCCTTGTCAAAATCGGCAAAGCAGTTACGGTAGAGAAGTTCGGCAGAATGAAGAACGTAGCCCGACGAAGAGATCTCAATGGCGGGAATGGCCGCTTCGGCGCCGATTGGTCCACGACTGTAAAAGCCCACCATCATTGTTTTTCCGGCCATAATGGACGGCATAAATTTCAAGACATAGGCCATGGCGTCGCTGCGTAGAAGTGACTTGGCGAGCGAGCTCATTTTTTCCCCTTCGTTTATGATATAGAAGGTTTGATTGACGAGACGGGCCTGGTCCTGAGGGAGGTCGAAATGGATGGTATGCCCTTCCTTGGCGAGTTTTCTCTCTTCGCCTTTTTTGAGGGAATACTCTCTGATCCACTGAACATCTTCGGCACTGCCGGTATTGATAAAGACGGATTCGGGGCCACACATGGCAATAGCGTTGGCTATTTTGATCAGTGCTTCTTCGTTGGAGATTTTGGCGAGCTTACTCTGATTTGCTGCATCGAGCTTTTCGGTAAAAACTGCTTTGGCTGCATCAATGGTGGCAACTCCTCCAACAACTGAGAGGATGTCGGCACCTTTCCTGAGTTCAAGCATTATGTACTCCTTCCATTGAAATAATATTTTTTACTCCATCAGTCGTCACGTCTCTGGGCAATGCCCTGTCAGCAGGTGCGCATATTAGGTTTTTTTGCATCGGCAGTCAAGCATTTGCGTGGTATTGTTGTCGAGAATGACACTATGTAACATGGCAGAGTTACAACTTTATCATTGGGATTGGAGTGGCATGCGCCGACTGGGTTCTCGCTGGAATATTCATAAATATTGAATAAAACAATAAGAATTACTGAATAATAAACTTCTGAGAGTGTTAGGAAGGCAGCGAGAGCGATGTCGTTAGGTTTGGATATTATGTATCGACTGATCGTGAATGTTACAGCCGGCACTTGGAGGCGGTTGACCGAGATGATTGCAGGAAATGGATTTTCGTGTTAAACGGCATCCAACTTTTACACTCGGTGCAGGGAGATCTTTGATGAAGACAATGATGTTTGATAAAAAGAAAAAGGGCTGCAATCCTGAGGAATGCAGCCCTTTATCAATTGGTGCCGAAGAAAAGACTCGAACTTTCACGGGGGAACCCCCACTAGACCCTGAACCTAGCGCGTCTACCAATTCCGCCACTTCGGCAGTGACAACGGGCATGAATATGCTTGATCGCGGGATTTTTGTAAACACTTTTTTCCATTTCGATATCAAAAAAAGATGTCTTGAGCGTTAACCCAATGAAAATATATAAAAACATAGAAGATATACGTGCGCCTTTTTCCCATGCATGTGTGACCATAGGTAACTTTGACGGCGTACATCTTGGTCATCAGCAGCTTTTTGCCCAGGTTGCCTATCAGGCGCATCAGCAGAAAGGAACCAGTGTAGCCATCACCTTCGATCCCCATCCGCTGCAGATTTTGAAATCCGGCGGTATAAAGCTGATCTCCACCTGTGAGCAGAAAATCGAATTAGTGGATATGGCAGGAATCGATGTGATGGTCATCGTTCCCTTTACCCAAGAGTTTGCCGCCACTACTGCTGAATACTTCGTCGATGAAATATTGCTGAAACGGATCGGCATGAAGGAGCTGGTAGTCGGCTACGATTATGCTTTTGGCAAAGGGCGGACCGGCAATATTTCCTTTTTGCAACAACAGGGCAAAGAGAAGGGGTTTTCAGTGGCAGTTGTTGATGCCTATTATACTCAAGGGACCCTGGTCAGCTCTACGCATATCCGTCAGCTGTTGGCTGCCGGTGAAATGGCTGAAGCGAGAAGATTGCTCGGGCGCTGTTACCAGATACGTGGCGAGGTGCAGCTTGGCAAACAGCGGGGAGGCAAGGAGATCGGTTTTCCTACCGCGAACCTGAAATTTGCCGATGAAGATCTGGTGCCCAGGCACGGAGTCTATGTTTCACAGGTTATTTGTGACGGAAAATGTTATGGTGGAGTCATTAATATTGGCTGCAATCCTACCTTTGGTGAGCAGGCCCTGGTCGCTGAGACGCATATCTTTGACTTCAATCAGGATATATATGGCAAGCCGATCAAGGTCAATCTATTGGAGTTCCTCCGCAACGAGCGAAGATTTGACAATATCAACGAGCTGGCTGCCCAGATTGGCAGGGATGTCGCCAGTGCCCGAAAGATCCTGTCAGAGCAGAGCAAGGAATTGGCCATTTCCTGTGAAGATAAATTTAATAGCTGACCCTGGATCGGCCAAAAGTCGGGAGAACTCGTTTTATTGTTGCATGTCCGACGAAGGTGCCTATAGTGTAGACCGCTTTTAGTACCGCGCCCAAGTTGTGTTGAATGCGTCAAAAGTTTAGGGTCGCCCGGTAACTGCATACAAATAAAAAACAGGCGCAGGCCTCCCATCTCTGATGGATCCGGTCTTGTGGTCCCCACACTCTTTATATATGGAAGGTATGTCATGACGGAGCAATTGAAGGAAGATCTGGATAAGGTAATCGAAGAGCTGAAGAAGAAGGTTAACGAGCTTCCTGATTCGGTGATGGCTCACCATCATCTTGGGTTAGTGTATATGAAGGCGGGTCGGATAGAGGAAGCGATCGCGTCGCTTAATCGGACTATCGAGATTGATCCATTAAATAGCGACAGCATGATCAATCTCGGTGCTATCTACTTTGGTCAGGGCGACCTGGAAAAAGCACTGGAGCTCAATACCAGAGCTGTTAAGGTTCACCCCGAGTCGGCCCAGGCCTACGCCAATCTTGGCCTTATCTATCAGCAGAATAATGAGCTGGAGAAGGCAATAGAAAACTATGAGCGGGCTTTGCAGTATAATCCCAAGCTGGTGACGGCGTGGTTGAACCTTACCTCGGTACTTACCATGAAAGGTGAGGATGACCGGGCAGTCACAGCGGCTAGGAAAGGACTGGAGATCGAACCCGACTCTCCTCTTGGTCACAATAATCTTGCTGTCGCCCTCTATTTTAAGCAGCAGTTTGCAGAAGCCTACAAGCATATGCAAAAGGCCAAGGAGCTTGGGTATTCAGTGGATCCGAATTTCAGCGCGCGTCTTAAGGAACATCTGGGCTGAAGCAACACCTGAATCCACTTACCTGACGGTTTTACATGAGTAAGAGAAAAATCACCAATCCGCCGTGGTGCCCGTTCTGTGGCCATAAAGTAGGTCGTCCCGGCAATGCAGCCCAACGGAAACTCAATGAGTTCCCTGTAGGGCAATGCCAGTGCGGTGCGGTCTACACCTGCGATGCCACCGGCCACAATGTCGGGGCTGCCATGGTCGAGGCACTGGTTCAAGCCTGTAACAACAACTGGGATTTTGCCTGGGAACTGTTACCCGAGGATGATTACCTCACCGGGCGGATCGAGAACTACGATGAGCAGACCCACGAGGTTTATGAGAAGGGCAATATCGATGGTCGCTATGTGCGAGGCGTACTGTATTTTGTTCGTCTCCATACCGAAATAGCTGACATCGCTGCCCGTTTTGAGGAAAAGCAGGCTGCCAGAGAGATATCGGCAAACGATGCCGCAGAGGAACTCAAGCATGCAAAGCGGGCTGAGGTTGAGCCTGCTCCGGATAAAAATCGCAAGCGACTGAGGGCAGACAAGAAGCTTGTCCGGGAACTTGTCGACAGATCCGATGTGGATACCCTCGTTGCCCTCTGTTTTGATGACCGCAAGACGCTCAGGCTTATGCAGCGTCTTCTTTATGATCCTGTTGATGAGCAGCGCTGGCACGTTGGCTGGTTGATGGGGCAGGTCTGTGCCCGGGTTGCAACCAGAGAGCCCGGGCAGGTCTCCGAGCTTCTCCACCGGCTCTTTGAAGCATGTAATGACTCCGCTGCTACCCACTGGGGAATGGTGGAGACCCTGGGCAGTGTCATTGCAGCCCGGCCCGACATCTTCGGGGCCTTTACCCGCTATCTCTTAAATTTTATCAGCCAGGATACGACACGGGTGCAGGTCATCTGGGCTCTTGGCGAGATTGCCGAGACTCGTCCGGATCTTATCCGGGATACCCCGTTTTTTAATTTGTTTCATTTTCTGCAGCATCCTGACGCGGCGGTGCGCGGCCATGTGGCCCGATTACTCGGTCGATTGGGCGCCAGTGAGGCGACAATGCAGATTATGGCCTTAAGTGACGATGACCGGGAGCTGGTCATCTGGGAGAAGGGCAGCATGGTAACCACAACAGTGGCCAAAGAGGCGGCTAAAGCTCTTGCAGCAATCCAGGAAGGAGTGAACACGAAGAAATGAGTACCACAATCCAGAATATGAAAGATATCGGCCCAATGGCCGGAGGCGACAGGGCGAAGAATGAGAGCGACCCGGTCAAGGCTGACTATGAAGAGGGCAAGCGCTTTTTGAATAACGGCAATTTGGCACAGGCAGCAGTCTCTTTCCATAATGCTCTGCTCGGATATGAAGAGCGCGGCGATAAGACCGGTTTAGCTAATGCCAGCAACCAGCTTGGCCATGTATGTATGGCCAAAGAGGACTATGTCGGCGCCGAAAACCATTATCGTCGATCACTGCAGCTGTGTGAAGAGTTTGGTGATGCAATGAGCCTTTTCACGCTTTCCAAGCGGTTTGTCGAGGTGTATCGCGGCCAGAAGAGTTATGATAAGGCCATAGAGGCCTGTTTGGATCTTCTTGATACCTACCAGAAGAATAACGATCCGCGTGGTACGGTGGAGTTGCTTGAAAATATGGCCGAAATATATGTTGAAGCAGGCACGGTCGATAAGGCAGCTGACACCTACCGGACTATTGCGAAAATACATCGTAATTACAAACACAACAGTATCGCCGATTCATTTGACGAGAAAGCGCGAGAAATAGCAGCAGGTGCCTGAGGGCGCCGTGACGGTCGGATGATATGTTCACAGGAATAATACAGGGCACTGGAAAACTCTTGGCCAAGCGTACCGCAGGTGGCGGCTTGGTGTTTGATATTGAGGCGGATTTTGTTATCGATGATCCCTCTGAAGGTGAATCCATCGCCTGTAGTGGAGTTTGTCTTACCGCATACAATATTCAGGGGCGGAGATTTTCTGCCGACGTCTCGCCGGAGACGCTGTCCCGGACAAAGCTTGGTCGATTGGTCGTTGGTGATACGGTGAATTTAGAGAGGGCGCTCAAGCTTTCTGACCGGCTGGGAGGACACCTTGTTTCCGGGCACGTTGACTGCCTTGCCGAGGTGAGAAGTCGTGAACCGCTTGGTGACTATACAATTTTCAACTTTGCTGTTCCTGGCGAACAGTCGCGCTATATCATTGAGAAGGGGTCGATCACCATTGACGGCATCAGTCTCACGGTTAACAGTTGCGCACCTGGTGTCTTTTCTGTATCTATAATCCCGCACAGTCTCAAGGTTACTACGCTTGGTCAATTGAAACCAGGTCATGCAGTAAATATCGAGGTCGATGTGATAGGCAAATATATTGAGAGCCTGCTGCTGGCTGGTGGACCGCTGCCGAGAGCGACTCAGAAACATTCCATTACGGAAGGGTTTCTGGCGGAACACGGGTTTCTGTAGATGATGCCGGGTCTGTGTGGCGTAAAAAAATAATATTTATCCCTAATAACTGAGTGGATGCTATGGCAATTAGTCCTATTGAAGATGTAATTGAAGATATCAAGGCTGGAAAGATGATCATTCTGGTCGACGATGAAGACCGTGAAAACGAAGGTGATCTTTGTATGGCCGCTGAGGCGTGCACTGCCGAACATATAAATTTCATGGCCAAGTATGGTCGTGGGCTGATCTGTCTCACCTTGAGCCCCGATATCGTCGATCAGTTGGAACTGCCGATGATGGTGACCAACAACAGGTCACCGTATGGTACTGGCTTTACAGTAAGTATTGAGGCTAGGACAGGTGTTGCCACGGGTATATCTGCAGCAGATCGGGCGCGAACCGTTCAGGCGGCTGTGGCGCCTGATGCCACAGCCCGTGATCTGATCAGCCCTGGACATATCTTTCCGCTTCGGGCCAAAAAGGGTGGTGTTCTTGTGCGGACCGGACAGACCGAGGGGTCTGTCGATCTTGCCCGACTGGCCGGGATGCGGACTGCCGGAGTTATCTGTGAAATAATGAACGAAGACGGCACGATGTCTCGGATGCCTGATCTGGATAAATTCGCCAAGGAACATGACCTTAAGATAGCCACAATTGCCGATCTGGTGGCCTATCGCCTCAAGCAAGATATTCTCGTACGTCGCCAGGTGGAGGCGAGGATCCCTACCGAGCATGCCGGCGAATTTCACGCCATAGTCTATACGAATGATGTTGATGAGCTTGAGCATCTGGCCTTGGTGAAAGGCGATATCTCCAAGCAGGAGAAGGTGCTGGTACGGGTTCACTCAGAATGTTTGACCGGCGACGTTTTCGGCTCGTCGCGATGTGATTGTGGGCTGCAGCTGAGCGCGGCGATGAGAATGATTGACCAGGAAGGTGCAGGTGTAATCCTCTATATGCGCCAAGAAGGCAGGGGGATTGGGCTTGTCAATAAATTGAAGGCTTATAACCTGCAGGACGAAGGTCTGGATACCGTTGAAGCGAATATCCGGCTTGGATTCAAGGTTGATCTGAGGGATTATGGCATCGGCGCTCAGATTCTCCGCGATCTTGGAATCACTAAGATGGCGCTGTTGACCAATAATCCGAAAAAGATTGTTGGTCTTGAGGCCTATGGTCTTGAGGTGGTAGCCCGTTATCCGATAGAAATTCCTGCCGGTGAAGAGAACAAGGAATATCTGGTCTGCAAGCGTGATCGTATGGGCCATCTTATTGAGGTTGATGAATAGAACAACAGGCACCATAAAAAGTATCCTGTATGATGCACCTATATTTTAGTTAAATGGCTGAGGAAAAAGAACATGGTTAATTATATTGAAGGTAAACTGAACGCAGACGGCAAGAAGTTTGGCATCGTCGTTGCCCGTTTTAATTCGTTTGTCGCCGAACGGCTCCTTGAGGGCGCAATTGATACCCTGGTTCGTTCCGGCGCGCTGCCAAGCGATATCGACGTGGTCCGGGTTCCAGGAGCATTTGAGATTCCGCTGGCCGCCAAGAAGATGGCCGGTACCCAGAAGTATGACGCGCTCATTTGTCTTGGAGCGGTGATCCGTGGTGCAACTCCTCATTTCGATGTAGTGGTCAATGAGGCTTCCAAAGGTGTGGCTCATGTGATGCTTGAGAGCGGTCTGCCGGTACTCTTTGGGGTACTCACCACCGAGTCCATTGAACAGGCTATTGAGCGGAGCGGCACCAAGGCCGGGAACAAGGGGGCAGAGGTTGCTGTTGCGGCAATCGAAATGGCGAACCTCGTTACTGAGCTGAACTAATTCGTTGTTGAGTGGATAAGCAAGCCTGAAGGCTTGCTTTTTCTTTGCTGACCAGGAAGTAGGGTTGGGGTCTGTATCGACGCTGCAGCTCTCATCCTGGTCTCGTCTTTTATCAGGATGTTGATATTTATGGGAGTCCGTCGTAAATCCCGTGAGGCCGCTTTGCAATTCCTCTTTCAAGAGGATTTTAAGATTGAAGGTGGTCATACCGAGGAAAATTTGCCAGAAAGGTTTGATGTTTTCTGCACATTGTATCAGGTGCACCGGAAATCCAGACCGTACGCCCAGGAGCTGCTTGAGGGCATGGTCCGCTCCCGTGAAGAGGTGGATAAGCTTATCGGCGAATGCGCCAGCAATTGGCGTCTTTCCAGAATTGCGGCCACTGACAGGAATATCCTGCGACTGGCGGTATATGAAATGATTTCCGAAAATGACGTTCCGGATCAGGTCGCTATCAATGAAGCTGTTGAAATTGCCAAACGTTTTGCCGGTGACGATTCACCCTCCTTCATTAATGGAGTGCTCGATGCTGTAAGGAAATCCCTTCGTCCCTAGTACCGGTTCCGGTAATTTTGGGCTGGTCTTGCAATTCCCCTGTATTCCGGGTACTCCTTACAAGGTTGAAATGAAGCCTTGTACACTCACGTATTTTCAGGAGCGATCTGTAGGTTATGACGCAGAAAACAGAAGCGACGCGACCCGGTTTCAAGCAGGAGTCCGCCGCGGTTCTCGGGATATTTGTTTCTCTCTTTCTCTTTTTGAGTCTTCTCTCTGCCACACTGCAAACCCCTGGCAACTGGTGCGGTGAAATAGGGCATCTCATAGCTCAGGTATTGATCGGTTTTGTTGGTTGGGGAGCCTATCTGCTCGCGGTGCTGACGCTCGCGATGTCCTTTTTGTTTTTCAGCCCACGCATGTCTTTTGAGCGCTTGCCTCAGGTCACTCTGGGGCTGACCGGCGCTGTAATTTCTTTTTGCGGATTGTTATCGGCTCTGGCAATACGAGACCCCGAGTATGTTGAACTTGGCGGTTTTCTCGGGAGATCATTTTTCACTGTTACCAGATCGCTGGCGGGTAATGGTGGAACGCTGCTAGTTCTTGGCTTGATTTTTCTGATATCTCTGATGCTGTCAGTGCAGTTTTCGCCTTACCAGCTGATGGGGCTGATCGGCAGGATGGTAAAGGGGTGTGGGCGCTTCCTGGTCGAAGGGTTTACGAGAAAGAAGAGTGGCCAGGTTGAAGCAGTGGTTCGAAAAGAACAGCTGCGCGCGGAAAAAGAGGTGAGGCCGACTGTCGAATCACCTGTGCTTGCATCTCGACCTGTACCGGTAGTTAAGGAACTGCCGAAAAAAAACCTGGGTGAGGAGGCCGATGAAAAGTTTGCCGCTACCCCGCTTGCCCGTGGAGACTGGAAACTGCCGCCGCTTTCACTGCTTACCCGAAATGAACAGGTTCATGAGCAAGTGGAAAAAGAGGTTTATTACAAGATTTCTAAACAGCTCGAACAGAAATTAAAAAATTTTGGGGTCTCTGGCAATGTGGTTGGGATTTCCCCCGGTCCAGTGGTTACCACCTATGAATTTTCACCCGCTCCAGGGGTTAAAATCAATAAGATCGCGGGATTGGCCGATGACCTGGCGTTGGGATTGAAAGCCAGGTCGGTGCGCGTTGTTGGTTCTATCCCGGGAAAGGCGGCGCTTGGCATAGAAATTCCGAATGAAATACGACAAATCGTCTATATTCGCGACCTGCTTTCCGCTGAACTGTACCGCAATAACTCGTCAAAACTGACCATTGCACTCGGTCTTGATGTGGTCGGCAATCTGGCCATGGGTAATCTCGCAAAGATGCCACATCTGCTTATTGCTGGCGCAACAGGCGCAGGAAAAAGTGTGGGGATTAATACTATTATTGCATCAATCCTCTACAACGCCACACCTGATGAAGTGCGTTTTCTGATGATCGATCCCAAACGGATCGAGCTGTCCGGCTACGAGGGGATTCCTCATCTTCTTCATCCGGTTGTGGTCGATCCAAAGCTTGCTTCCCGTGCTCTTAACTGGGCGGTACGAGAGATGGAGCGTCGTTACCGTGTGCTGGAAGAGGCGAAGGTCAAGAGTTTTGATTCCTACAACGAGACCACTGAAGAGAAATTGCCATATATCGTCATCATTGTCGATGAGCTGGCTGACCTCATGATGGTTGCCTCAAAGGATGTAGAAGCTGCTATTGCACGGCTGGCGCAGATGGCAAGGGCCGCTGGCATTCATCTCATTCTTGCCACCCAGCGACCTTCGGTCGATGTGTTGACCGGTCTTATTAAGGCCAACTTTCCGACTCGTATTTCCTTTAAAGTCTCATCGAAGATCGATTCACGGACTATTCTCGATACCGGCGGAGCCGAGCATCTGCTAGGTTCCGGCGATATGCTCTATCTCGCCCCGGGGAGCTCCGACCTCCAGCGAATTCACGGAGCATATATCAGTGAGAAAGAGACCGCTGGCATTGTTGATTTCCTCAAAAAACAGGGTGAGTCGAGTTACGACGATTCGATCATCGAGGAGATCGAGAAAGAAGGAACTGGTGAGGAAGGTAACGACAGCAGCGACTATGATGAACGCTATGACGAAGCGGTGCAGTTTGTTACCGAGTCTGGCCAGGCCTCAATATCGGCTGTGCAACGTCGGTTGAGGGTTGGGTACAACAGGGCAGCGAGAATGATTGAGACCATGGAAAAAGAAGGAATTGTCGGGCCGGCAGATGGCGCTAAACCGCGGGAAGTTCTTGTTCGCGGAGGCTATTGACCAGCCCAGACCCATTTGGTTAATTCTCTTGACAATTATCTGGCAACAAATTATAAGAATAAGTCTTGTGATAAATGAGGAGTCATTCATTAATTTATTTCAGATTTTACGTGATGTTATAACTATCAGTTCCAATTGATTATCTGGTGATTCAAGCAGTAAACACAAGTTGTCGGGTAATTGGTTTTTTGTAAGTTTTTTGCAGTACAAGCGTATAGGTTTAGGTGGCCGCGAATAATCGGGGTCACAACAGTTAAAACAAACTGAGGAGGTAGTTTAATGCCAAGTTATGTAGATCCTTCCAAGTGTGATGGCTGCAAGGGTGGAGACAAAACCGCATGCATGTACATCTGTCCGAACGACCTGATGGTTCTCGAGAAAAGCGAGATGAAGGCCTACAATCAGGAGCCGGATGCATGCTGGGAGTGCTACTCCTGTGTTAAGATTTGCCCACAGGGTGCGATTTTTGTTCGTGGTTATGACGACTTCGTTCCGATGGGTGGTCAGGTTCATCCGATGCGTAGTGCCGATTCCATTATGTGGACCGTAAAGTTCCGTAATGGCGCTATCAAGCGTTTTAAATTCCCGGTACGTACCACCGCTGAGGGTGCTGCAAATGGTTATGTTGGCCAGACCGGCGCTAACCTTGACGACGAATGCCTGCTTCTCGAAAGCAATCTTCCTACCCCCAATAAGTAATCGGGCACTACGGAATTCTGATTCGTTAAACAAATCTTACATATATTAGGAGATTTAGATATGGCATTACCGAATAAACCAAAAGGTGAGTTAGTTGCCGTGGTGAATCCTGAGGTTGTAGAGCATGATGTAGATGTTCTCATCGTCGGCGGTGGTATGGCTGCTTGTGGAGCTGCTTTCGAGATCAAGAAGTGGGCTCCTGCTGATATGAAAATCATGCTCGTAGACAAAGCTTCCCTCGAGCGTTCTGGTGCTGTTGCCCAGGGTCTTTCCGCTATCAACACCTACATCGGTGAGAATCCGATTGAGAGCTACGTCAAGATGGTTCGTAACGACCTGATGGGCGTTGTTCGTGAGGACCTTATCTACGATTGTGGTCGTCACGTAGATGAGTCTGTTAAGCTGTTCGAAGAGTGGGGCCTGCCTATCTGGAAGAAAGATGCAGACGGCGAGAACCTTGACGGTGCTAAGCCTGCTCCGACCCTTCGTGAAGGTGGCCAGCCGGTTCGTACCGGTAAATGGCAGATCATGATCAACGGTGAGTCCTACAAGTGTATCGTTGCTGAGCCTGCTGCTACCGCTCTCGGTTCTGAGAACATCCTTGAGCGTGTTTTCATCGTAAAAATGCTCCTTGATAAGAACAAGCCGAACCAGGTTGCTGGTGCTGTTGGTTTCTCCACCCGTGAGAACAAAGTTCACGTTTTCCGTTGCAAAGCTGCTCTGGTTGCTTGTGGTGGTGCTGTTAACATTTTCCGTCCGCGTTCTACTGGTGAGGGCAAAGGCCGCGCCTGGTACCCGGTATGGAATGCTGGTTCCACCTACACCATGTGTGCTCAGGTTGGTGCTACCCTGACCATGATGGAAAACCGTTTCACCCCGGCTCGTTTCAAAGATGGTTACGGTCCTGTTGGTGCTTGGTTCCTGCTGTTCAAAGCTAAAGTTGCTAACGGCCTGGGCGAGTTCTATGCTAACGGCGATGCAGCTAAAGAAGAGCTCAAGAAATTCATGCCTTACGGCGCTTCTCCGGTCACCCCGACCTGTCTGCGTAACCACCTGATGATCAACGAGCTGAAAGAGGGTCGTGGTCCTATCTATATGGCTACCGACGTTGCTCTGAATGCATTCCTTGATGATCGTCGTGCTGCTGGTATGGACGAGAAGAACCTCAAGAAGTTCTGGAAACACCTTGAGTCTGAGGCATGGGAAGACTTCCTTGACATGTCCGTTGGTCAGGCTGGCCTGTGGGCTGGTATGAACATCGAGCCTGAGAAAGTAGGTTCCGAGATTATGCCGACCGAACCCTACATGCTCGGTTCTCACTCCGGTTGTTGCGGTATCTGGACCTCTGGCCCGAACGAAGATTGGGTACCTGATGTACAGAATGAGTCCCGTTCTCATAAGTACAAGTGGGGCTACAACCGTATGACAACTGTTGACGGTCTCTTCACCGCTGGCGACGGCGTTGGCGCTTCCGGTCATAAGTTCTCTTCCGGTTCGCATGCTGAGGGTCGTATCGCTGCCAAGCAGATGGTTAAATTCTGCCGTGACAACGATTTCAAACCGGAACTCAAGCAGACCGCACAGGAACTTGCTGACGAGATTTACGCACCGGTTAAGCGTTACATGGAGTTCAAAGACGCTTCTACCGCTTCTGACGTAAACCCGAACTACTGCAAGCCTGCTGGTATGATGATGCGTCTCATGAAGGCTACCGATGAGTACGGTGGTGGTGTTGCTACCTACTACATGACCTCCGGTAAGCTTCTGAACATCTGCCTTGATCTCCTCAGACTGCTTCGCGAAGATGCAGAACTGATGGGTGCTGGCGATCTCCATGAGCTGATGAGAGCATGGGAAAACTACCATCGTATCTGGTGTGTTGAGACCCATATCCGTCACATCGAGTTCCGTAAAGAATCCCGTTACCCGGGCTTCTACTACAGATCTGACTTCCCAACCTGTGATGACGAAAACTGGAAGTGTTTCGTTAACTCTACTTTCAATCCTGAGACCAAGGAGTGGAAGTGTGAGAAGGTTGAGGTAATCAACATCATTCCGACCGAGCCTTGGCTGTAATGAGGCAAGAGCTTCAGTCTTGATATGATGTAGTGAAAATCTCCAGGAATCTTTATGATTCCTGGAGATTTTTTGTTATCAGCGCTTGTTTGGCTTATGCAGGAGAAAGAACTTGCCTTCTCTCTTCTGCATAAGCTAAAAAAGTTTTCACCAAATGGAAAAATCTGTTATCACATCCTGATGAATTTGCTACCTGATCGATTCCTGGCAGAACGAATAGGGATCATGAAAGTGTTGTGCGGTTGCTTCACTGGTTTCATGGCTTTGATACTGAAATCAACGAATTGATGAGTGTCCAACAGTTGGTACGATGTTGTATATTGGTGACTTTCGTTTTCAATATTTTCGTGCCAATGGTCAATATATTCTTTTTAAGCGTAATTATGGAGGAAAGGTATGACTGACGAGCAAGGCACCGCAGGTGCAGTTTTGGTCGTAGGCGGAGGTATCAGTGGCCTGACAGCTGCCCTCGAAACCGCCGAAGTCGGAAACGACGTATTCCTGGTCGAAAAAAGCCCCACCTTTGGTGGTCGGGTTGCCCAGCTGAATGAGTATTTTCCGAAGATGTGTCCGCCGAGTTGCGGACTTGAAATCAATTTCCGTCGTATTCGGGACAATCGTAAGATTCGAACCTATAGCATGACCACGGTGAAGGCTGTTTCCGGTGGTCCTGGTAACTACGAGGTTACTCTTGAGGTCGCTCCCCGTTATGTAAACAGTAACTGTACCGCATGTGGTGACTGTGCGGTTGCCTGTCCTGACGAGATTGACAATGAGTTTAACTTTGGCATGGGCAAAACAAAAGCTGCCTACCTGCCGCATGCCATGGCGTTCCCTCGCCGTTATGTAATTAATAAGGATGCGCTCTCTGCAGCTGGTGCTGAGGCTGTAAAAGCCGCGTGTAAGTATGATGCGGTAGATCTCGAAATGAAAACCGAGACTATTACCATCAAGGTCGGCGCTATAATCTGGGCTACCGGTTGGGTACCCTACGACGCCACCAAAATGGAGAATCTGAAATTCGGTCAGTCCGATGCGATTATCACCAACATGATGCTGGAGCGTATGGCTGCTCCGAGTGGTCCGACTGGCGGCAAAATCGTTCGGCCCGGTGATAACAAAGAGATTGAATCAATCGGCTTTGTTCAGTGTGCAGGTTCCCGTGATGAAAATCATTTAGAATACTGTTCGCATATTTGCTGTATGGCAACATTCAAGCAGATGACCTATGTACGCGAGCAATATCCGGATGCTAAAATTTACGTGTTCTACATTGATCTTCGTACTCCTGGAAAATACGAAAAATTCCGTGAAGAGCGTATGGCTGACGCGAATGCCACTTTTATCAAAGGCAAAGTCGCTGAGATCGTTCCCGAGGCTGATGGCGGGGTGACCCTGATAGCTGAAAATGCCGTAACCATGGAAAAGCTTTCCCAGAAAGTGGATATGGCAGTTCTGGCAACCGGTATGCAGCCTTCACTGGCTTTCCAGGGTGCGCCTGTTGCCTTGGAAATGGACGCCAATGGTTTTGTCATCACCGATGCAGCGAAGGCTATGATTGCAGCTGGATGTGCAAAGAAAGCTGCTGATGTTGTGACCACTACTCAGAATTCAACCGCTGCTGCCTTGAAGGCAATTCAGGTTTCCAGGAGGTAAGAAACAATGGATAAAAAGTATTGTGCATATATATGTACGGGATGTGGCATCGGCGATGCTCTTGACATCGATGAACTTTCCGGAGTTGTTTCAGGCGAGATGTCCATGGAGTGCAAGACCCATCCGTATCTGTGCGGGAAAGAGGGACGTGCTCTGATTGAAGGCGATATAGCCGGTGGTATCAATACGGTAGTCGTTGGTGCCTGCTCTCCTCGGGTCATGACCAGCGAGTTTAACTTCGGCGAAGATAAGATCACTGTTCGTGCTAACCTCCGTGAGCAGGTGGTATGGGCTGAGGTCAAACCCGCTGAAGGTGAAGAGCCGCACGCTGAGGCCGCTGAACTGTTGCAGGAAACCGCTGCCGACTATATGCGGATGGCTTGTTCTCGAGCCAAGAAAACCGCTTTACCTGAAGCGTATAAACTTGAGGCCATCAACAAGACCATCATGGTCATGGGTGGTGGTGTATCAGGTCTGACCGCCGCCAAAGAGGCCGCTGCTGCTGGCTATGATGTTCTGCTTATTGAAAAAGAAGCGCAAATTGGCGGTAAGGCGCGTGGGTGGAGAAAATCTTTCCCGACCAAGGCTCCGTGGACCGATCTCGAAGAGAATCCTGTTGACGCGTTGATTGCAGAAATCACCGCAAATGCAAAGATTACCGTTAAAACAGGAACCGAAGTTGCACGTATTGGCGGGGCTCCTGGTGATTTCCGGGTTTCACTGAAAGCTGCAGGAGCAAAGACCGAGTGGGATGCACCGGCTAAGGTTACCGTCGATGAGCAGGAACTCATCGATAAAGGACAGAAAGAAGATCCCAACCAAGGTTTGCAGAAATACACCGCCGTCGATCCTGGGGCAGTTAAAGTCGGCGCTGTTGTTCTCGCGACTGGTTGGAAGCCCGCCGATGTCAGTCAGTTTGAGCATCTTGGCTACGGCAAGATTGCCAATGTGGTGACCAACGCCGAATTTGAAAAACTCGCGAAAGAAGGCAAAGTTCCGGCAAACGTCGCTTTTGTCCAGAGCCCTGGTGGAAAAGATAACGATAAGGATTTCCCGTATTGTAACTCTGTTACCTCCATGGTTGCCCTTAAGCAGGCCCAGTATGTATGTCAGGACAACGCTGAAGGAAAGGCTTACATCCTCTATCAGCATATGCGGACCCCTGGTTCCATGGAACTGTTCTACAAGGCTGCTCAGCTGAATGACGGCATCTTCATGACCAAAGGAAGTGTTGTTGAAGTTGGTGAGGCTGGTGGAAAGGTTACCGTAGCGGTTGAGGATACCCTTTTGGGCGAGAACCTGAACCTGGAAGTGGACATGGTAGTCCTTGCTGCCGGTATGGAGCCGACCACCCTGCATGAGAACACTATCAACCTCGCTTACCGTCAGGGACCTGCCTTCAACGATCTGTCGTTGTTTGACGGTTATGCAGACTCTCACTTCATCTGCTTTCCATACGAGACCAGAAGAACAGGTGTGTATAGCTGCGGTGGTGTTCGTAAAGCCGAGACCATGGAAGAGGCGGTTGACGATGCAACAGGTGCAGCACTGAAAGCCATTCAGTGTCTTGAGTCCACCGATCGTGGTGTTTCAGTTCATCCTCGCTCCGGTGACGCGACCTATCCGGAATTCTTCATGCAGCGTTGCACGCAGTGTAAACGCTGTACAGAGGAATGTCCTTTCGGCGCTCTCGATGATGATGAGAAAGGTACTCCGTTACCTAATCCGACCCGTTGCCGACGTTGCGGTACCTGCATGGGCGCATGTCCTGAACGTATCATTGGCTTTAAGGATTACAATATCGATTTGATCGGTTCCATGATCAAATCGATCGAGGTTCCCGAGGATGATGAGGATCGATTGCGAATTGTCGTTTTCGTCTGTGAAAATGACGCATATCCCGCACTTGATATGGCAGGTATGAAACGCCATGGTATCAATCATATGATCCGGTTCATACCAGTTCGCTGTCTTGGTTCTGTCAATATGGCCTGGATCCGCGATGCCCTGTCTGCAGGTATGGACGGTGCTATGCTGCTTGGCTGTACCTATGGCGATGATTACCAGTGCCACTTTGTTAAGGGTTCTGAGATCGCCAACAAGAGGATGGAAAATATCGGTGACACCCTGTCAACTCTTGGCCTTGAGCCTGAGAGATGTGCAGCCGAGCAGGTTGCCATTACCGATTATGACAAGATTCCACAGATTCTCAATGACTTTGTCGAGTCGATTGTCGAGATGGGACCGAATCCGTTCAAGGGCTTCTAAAACCTGTTGTTTATCATGAACTTCAACCGCAGAGTTACATCTCTGCGGTTGTTAATTTCTCGAATTTCGAGTGCGTATTTTTTTAAAGAGAATCATGATTCAACGTTTTTGATAATATAACAGGAGGGAAAAAATGAAAGTTCAACCAGATTTAGAATTTATCAAATCGCTCAAGCTTGCGGGTGGTGATACACTGAAAAAGTGTTATCAATGTGCAACCTGTTCGGTCGCCTGCCCGCTTTCCTCTGACCAGAAGCCATTTCCACGTAAGGAAATGATCTGGTCGCAGTGGGGTATGAAAGAAAATCTTATCGCCGACCCGGATGTCTTCCTCTGTCATCAGTGTGGTGACTGCACGGAGAAGTGTCCTCGTGGTGCGAAGCCTGGCGAGGTGCTCGGTGCTATCCGATCCTACGCTTACACGTATTATGGCTGGCCTGCTGGTCTTGCCAAGCTCGCGACCAGCGCCAAGAACCTGCCGATGCTGATCGGTGTTCCTGCCCTGATCATCCTGATTTTCTGGTTCCTTTCTGGCGCAATGCATATTCCGTCAGTGGAAGAATTCGCCAAGAAGGGATATACCAACTTCTTTGGTCACTGGGATTTCAAGTGGTATGCAAAAAACATCTTTTTCATCGTCGCCTTTATGGTACCTGCGGCAGGCATCGCTGCCTTCTCTATCTATAAGGGTATCACAAAGATGTGGGCCTCGATGAGTAAGAACGCCGGTATCGAGCCAACATTCCGGCCGTCAGTTATGCAGTTCTTGACCCAGTTCCTTGTTCCGTCTGTTACCGAGACCCTTCAGCATAAGCGTTTCAAAGAGTGTACAACCAACGTGGATCGGGTAAAAGGGCATCTGCCTTTGGTGTTCGCCTTTATTGGTCTTTTTATCGTCACCTGTTGGTCGCTCTTTAAGCAGGATGTTCTTGGTCTCATCTGGCCGTCTCTTCATGGACCGTTGCCACTCATTGATCCTTTCAAACTGCTGGCAAATGCTTCAGCGATTGCCCTGTTGTACGGTATCTGGGTCCTTTGGACGAACCGTACTGCTATGGAAGCAAAAGGGAAATCCAGTCGTACCTTCTATGACTGGTTTTTGATCTGGGAAATCATGGCTGTTGGCGTAACAGGTTTTGGTGCTGAGCTGCTCCGTTGGGCAGGACTGCCGACATTTGGCTATATCGTATATTTCATGCACCTCGTATCTGTCATGATGCTGTTTCTGTACCTGCCGTACACCAAGTTCGCGCATATAGTTTACAGGACTACGGCGATGTGTTTCGAGAAATATCGTGAAAGTGGTTTTGCCAAGAATGTGATGAGCTGATTTTTTAGAATCATTGCTTACTGATGGTTTAAGGCCGGCTCCCACTTAAGGGGGCCGGCCTTTTTTTGATCTATAGCTATTGATATGTTTTGGAAGCTGGATAGAGCGAGGTCTGGGTTAAGAGTAGTGCTGTCAATCGAACTCATTACTACTTTTGGAAGCTCATTCACTGATATTTCACATCCTGTTGAACAATTTCAACGTCGGTCTTGGAAAAAAATACGAAAAGGAATACTATCTATGTATCCTGCAACATGTTGATTCACCGTTTTTATCACGGTCATGAATTCAGTGGTGAGGCAGGGTAGTTCTGAAAAACGTGTTGGCGCGTAAAAAAATAGGTTGAATAAAAGGAATTGAAAGAGTATATTCCCGTGCTTTGTAAGCTGGCGTAGCTCAATTGGCAGAGCAGCTGATTTGTAATCAGCAGGTTGCGGGTTCAAGTCCCATCGCCAGCTCCAGAAAATGTAAAAAAGTACTTTACAAAGTGCTGATGAGAGTATAAAGAGTGTCTGTCATTTTTACTGATGACATTCACATGAAGGAGGGGTTCCCGAGTGGCCAAAGGGAACAGACTGTAAATCTGTCGGCGACGCCTTCGGAGGTTCGAATCCTCCCCCCTCCACCACTCTCATACGCATGGATAGGGTCTTTACGCGAGCGGGAATAGCTCAATTGGTAGAGCATCAGCCTTCCAAGCTGAGGGTTGCGAGTTCGAGTCTCGTTTCCCGCTCCATGCAGTCTATACTAGAAGTAATTTGGCGCCCACGTAGCTCAGATGGTAGAGCGCATCCTTGGTAAGGATGAGGTCACCGGTTCAATTCCGGTCGTGGGCTCCAGTATCATTACGTTAATTCGAAAACAACTTTTAACGGCCTGAGGAGACAAGAGATATGTCAAAGGAAAAATTTCAAAGGACTAAACCGCATGTCAATGTAGGAACTGTTGGTCATATCGATCATGGCAAAACTACTTTGACAGCAGCCATCACTCGCGTTTTGTCTACTAAAGGTCAGGCTAAATTTACTGACTTCAGCGAGATCGATAAGGCGCCCGAAGAGAAAGAGCGTGGTATTACTATCGCCACTGCACACGTAGAGTACGAGACCACCAAGCGTCACTATGCTCACGTTGACTGCCCCGGTCATGCTGACTACATTAAGAACATGATCACCGGTGCTGCGCAGATGGACGGCGCTATCCTGGTTGTTGCTGCCACTGATGGTGCTATGCCTCAGACCCGTGAGCACATCCTGCTTGCTCGTCAGGTTGGCGTTCCGGCTATCGTTGTGTTCCTGAACAAGTGCGATATGGTTGATGATCCCGAGCTGATCGAGCTTGTCGAGATGGAGCTCCGTGAGCTGCTCGACAAGTACGAATTCCCGGGTGACGATATCCCATTCATCCAGGGTTCCGCTCTGCTTGCTCTTGAGAATCCGGACGACGCTGAGAAGTCAAAGTGCATTTGGGATCTTATGGATGCTGTTGATTCCTATATTCCAGAGCCGCAGCGTGAGACTGATAAGCCTTTCCTTATGCCGGTTGAGGACGTATTCTCTATTTCTGGTCGTGGTACTGTTGCTACCGGTCGTATTGAGCGTGGTATCGTTAAAGTTGGTGACGAGGTTGAGATCGTAGGTATTAAGACAACTCAGAAGACCACCTGTACAGGCGTAGAGATGTTCCGCAAGCTGCTCGACGAAGGTCAGGCTGGCGACAACATCGGAGCCCTGCTTCGTGGTGTGAAGCGCGATGATATTGAGCGTGGTCAGGTTCTTGCCAAGCCGGGTTCTATTACTCCGCACACCCAGTTTCAGGCAGAGTGCTACATCCTCGGAAAAGACGAGGGCGGTCGCCACACTCCGTTCTTCAATGGTTATCGTCCGCAGTTCTACTTCAGAACAACCGACGTTACCGGTATTGTCACTCTTCCGGAAGGAACCGAGATGGTTATGCCTGGTGACAACGTTTCTGTTACCGCCGAGCTGATCACCCCTATCGCCATGGATGAGGGTCTGCGTTTTGCTATCCGTGAAGGTGGTAGAACTGTAGGTGCCGGCGTAGTAGCCAAGATTATCAAGTAGTCACTGCGCAAATAGATAGCCCTGTCTCGACTCCTGTCGGGGCAGGGCCACATTTTGCTTAGGAAATAGATCAATGAGAGACATAATCACCCTCGCATGTGGTACTTGTAAGCGTCGTAACTATACGACGACCAAGAACAAGAAGAACACGCCGAATAAACTCGAGTTCAAAAAATACTGTCCTTTCTGTCGGAGTCATACTCCACACAAGGAGACGAAGTAACGGAACACAGGCCAGTAGCTCTAATTGGTAGAGCACCGGACTCCAAATCCGGGGGTTGGGGGTTCGAATCCCTCCTGGCCTGCCATTTTTATGGCAGGTGTTTTTTTTGTTGAAGATAAAGGATGCTCTCGTCCTCCAGTAAGAGAGAAACCTCATCTCGGACACAAGGTAATGGCAGGCAAGGCTATAAAATCGAAGAAAGGCAATGTGGTAGAGAAGGAACCTTCTCCTTTTGCACCTGCTCAGATAAAGAAATTTATTGAAGAGGTGAAGGTTGAATTCACCAAAATAGTCTGGCCGGATAAGAAAATGACACTGGGATTGGCCGGAATAGTCATTGTCCTGACATTTGTTGTGTCGGTATATCTTGGTTCTGTTGATCTGCTGCTAGGTAAACTTGTATCGTCTTTCCTGCGCTAGGACGATTTCAGGCTCCGTGTGAATGCGTAGAGCAGGCTGAATCGACAGGTACAGGACAGTTCTGCGCAAACAGTTAAGGGAAATACGACTCATGGCAAGACAATGGTACATTCTTCAGGTCCATTCTGGATTTGAGGACAAGGTGAAGGCCACTCTAGAGGAGAGGATCAAAAAGGAAGGGCTTGAAGAGTTATTTGGTGAGATTCTTGTTCCGACCGAGCAGGTGGTCGAGATGATTAAAGGATCCCGAAAAACATCTTCCAGGCGGTTCTTCCCCGGTTACATGCTGGTGAGCATGGAGCTTAATGACCAGACCTGGCACACCATTCATCAGAATATGCCCAGGGTTGTCGGATTTGTGGGCGATGACCGCAATCCCGTTCCGCTTTCGGACGAAGATGCGGCAAAAATTATTGGAAGAATTCAGGACGGATCCGACAGGCCTCGTCCTAAGGTCATTTTTGATGTCGGCGAGAACGTTCGTGTCATTGATGGACCTTTTGCAAATTTCCAAGGTGTGGTCGATGAGGTTTTCCCGGAAAAGGGAAGGGTACGGGTCATGGTATCCATCTTTGGCCGTGAGACACCAGTCGAACTTGAATTTGTTCAGGTAACCAACACTTGAAAGGCAGCTGACCCGGTACGTTGGCTGCTTTACGCAATCTACATTCGTGTAGACATAAATATTAAGAAAACAGCTTGTTAGTCGGAGTGTACAAATGGCCAAGAAAATAACGGCATACATTAAACTGCAGATTCCCGCCGGAAAAGCAAATCCTTCACCGCCTGTCGGTCCAGCTCTCGGTCAGCATGGCGTGAACATCATGGAGTTCTGCAAACAGTTCAATGCGAAGACCCAGGGTGTAGGCGATACCATCGTTCCCGTAGTCATTACTGTCTACCAGGACCGGTCATTCACTTATATAACCAAGACTCCTCCCGCTTCTGTTTTGCTGCTTAAAGCCGCAAACCTGAAAAGCGGTTCAAGCAATCCAAAAGCGGATCGTGTTGCTGAGTTGGGTAGAGACAAGGTTCGTGAGATTGCTGAAATCAAGATGCCTGATCTCAATGCCTACGATGTTGAGGCAGCCATGCGGATTATTGAAGGAACCGCACGAAGCTGCGGTATCACCATCGTCGACTGATTAATATTACACAAAACACACTGCTGATACGGACGTACGGAGCTGTATCGAGGTAGGAGGCTGCCATGCCGAAGCACGGAAAAAATTATAGAAACACTGTTGAGAAGTTTGACAAAGGCGCATTGTACACGCTTGAGGAAGGTGTTGCGAAAGCACTTTCCATGAAAATTGCAAAGTTTGATGAAACATTCGACATTGCCATGAAGCTTGGGGTTGACCCGAGGCATGCGGATCAGATGATTCGTTCATCTGTCGTATTGCCCAACGGTACCGGTAAGGTCACCCGTGTTCTGGTATTTGCGAAAGGTCCAAAAGAGGCAGAGGCCAAAGAGGCCGGAGCGGATTTTGTTGGCGCTGACGACATGGTCGCGAAGATCCAAGGTGGTTGGCTCGATTTCGATAAGACTGTCGCTACCCCAGATATGATGGGTACCGTCGGTAAGATCGGTCGTATACTTGGACCTCGTAACCTCATGCCGAACGCCAAACTCGGCACCGTTACATTTGACGTTGCCAATGTCGTGAAAGATATTAAAAGCGGTAAAGTTGACTTTAAAGTCGACAAAGCAGGTATCATCCACGCCGGTGTAGGTAAGGCCTCATTCGGTGCAGAAAAACTGATAGAAAACCTGCTGACCTTCATGGAAAAAATTATTCAGTTGAAGCCTTCTACATCAAAAGGCATCTATCTCAGGTCTATTACGGTTTCCACAACCATGGGACCTGGCGTTAAGCTTGATCCGGTTGCGATCAGAGCGCTTATTAAGTAGTAGCAGTGAAGAAAAGCATCTGCCTAGGCGGGTGCTTTTCTGGGGTCGAAGACAGCAGGTACGGATTGTTTAATCATGCACCGACATGACCTGCCGAGACGTAAGGTACTCTTCTTTTTGATTTACCAGCAGAGAGTAGACATATGGTCTTTCCATATGGCACCTGTAGCGGCGCTGTAATTGCTGTTTCGAAAAACAAGAAAATTCTCATCAGGGAGGAGCACTTTGAATCGTGATGATAAAGCGACAATAATCTCGGAATTGAACGACTCGTTCACCCGGGCTAAATTCGCAGTTGTCGCTGACTATTGTGGTTTGAAGGTCTCTGAATTACAGAAAATCCGCATTGAACTGCGGAATTGTGATTCCGAGATTCGCATAGCCAAGAACACTCTCCTGAAAAGAGCAGCCGCTGATACGGACAACGCGGTACTGAGTGATGCATTCACCGGTACAACCGCTGTGATCGTGGCGTATGGCGATCCGGTAGCACCTGCAAAGGTTGTTGCCAAGTTCGCAGATGATCATGACAAGTTCAAGATCAGGTGTGCCGCTCTTGATGGAGGGAAGCTCGAAGTGGCCGGGGTTATTGCCCTGTCCAAACTGCCGAGCAAGGAAGTATTGTTGTCCCAATTCCTGTCCGTACTCAACGGAGTTCCCACAGGGCTGGTTCAGGTACTCTCCGGTGTTCCGCGTACCTTTGGCTATGTTCTCAACGCCATCAAGGAAAAGAAAGAACAGGCAGCGGCCTAAATGTCACCTGCTTAACCAATTGTAAACTACATTCACTACGAGGTATTGTATAATGGCTATCACTAAAGAAGACGTAATCGATTTCATTGCTAATATGTCCGTACTTGAGCTCTCTGAACTGATCAAAGAGTTCGAAGAGAAATTTGGCGTTTCTGCTGCTGCTCCGGTTGCTGTTGCTGCTGTCGGTGCTGTTGCTGCGGATGCTGCTCCTGCTGAGGAGAAAACTGAGTTTGACGCAATTCTTGCTTCTGCTGGCGACCAGAAAATCAAGGTCATCAAAGAAGTTCGTGCCATCACCGGTCTTGGTCTGAAAGAAGCCAAAGAGCTGGTTGAGGGTGCACCTCAGACACTTAAAGAAGGCGTTACAAAAGAAGAGTGTGCTGATATCAAAGCCAAGATTGAAGCTGTTGGTGGTGTTGTAGAGATCAAATAGTCCACCTCGGCACAGGCATTCCACTATGGAGTGCACTGAAATACACGACACGCTACGGGCTCTGCCACGTAGCGTGTCGTGTTTTGGGATGCTGAAAATTTTGTAAAAAATTAGTTAGTAAAATCAAGCGATTACAAGGTTATCGCTATCGTTATTTCCGTTGGCAAAAGATTTAAAGAGTGTTTAGTGTTCTTTTTGCCGACGGCTGAATTGCGTAACTGGTTCATTTCTTGTGTTGCTCCGAATTTTCTGGAGACTTTTTGCGAGTTTGTCAATTAATCAAAAAAAAAGGAAAACACATGTCCGTAATCAATGTATCGCTCCATTCCACCGCTAATACCTGTCTCAATTATACAATATTTCTGGCAGTCGTCACTTTACAGAATCCGCACAATTTTCAAAATTACTTAAAATCTCATTGATTCAGCTTACCCTTGAATCTATCGATTTTCGGCACCTGACTGAGCTAAAACGTTTGTAACGATTTACTGGCAACCTCGAGGACAATTTATGGAACGAGTTAGAAAGAATTTTGCCACGGCTGCAACGATTATTGAGCCACCTCACCTTATCTCAATGCAACGCATCTCGTATGAGCAGTTCCTGCAGATCGACGCAGACCCTGATGAGCGCGAGGATATCGGACTGGAGGCAATCTTCAAGAGTGTCTTCCCCATCAACGACTTCAACGGACTCTGTTCCCTCGAATACGTTCGCTATAAATTCGGTGAGCCGAAATATACCGTGGAAGAGTGCCAGCAGCGTGGCATGACGTATGAAATTCCTCTGAAGATCGTGGTACGCCTCATCACTTTTGATGTTGACGAGGAAACTGGAGTTCAGACTATCCGTGATATCAAGGAGCAGGAGGTTTTCCTTGGCTCCCTGCCGATGATGACCGCCGATGGCGTCTTTGTTGTCAACGGTACAGAACGGGTAATTGTGTCTCAGCTCCAGCGTTCACCGGGTCTTTTTTATACCCACGATAATGGTAAGACGCATTCCAGCGGCAAGCTGCTCTATTCTGCAAGGATCATCCCCGTACGTGGCTCATGGATTGATCTTGAATTTGACATAAAAGATATCCTTCACGTCCGGATCGATCGGCGGCGCAAATTTCCGGTAACCACGCTGTTAAAAGCGATCGGTTATTCTTCCGAGGAGTTGTTGAGTGAGTTTTATCCTGTAAATACCATCACTCAGGAAGGTGAAAACTTCTTTATCGATTTCGACTCCGAGACTCTCGTTTCACAGAGGCTTGACTTCGACCTCATTTCCCCGGCGAACGGAGAGGTGCTGGCCAAAAAAGGCCGGAAGGTCAGTAAGGCATTATGCAAGCGGATCGCTGGCGAAGGTATTACCAGGGTACAGATTGTTGCTGAATCAGTCGTCGGGAAAGTACTGTCTGAAAACATTGTTAATCCTGCGAACGGTGAGATAATTGCACTCTGCAATACAGAAATCACCGAGACCATCCTGGAGACCTTGCAGAGTTCAGGCATTACCGCCTTTAAGGTACTCTTTATCGATGGTGTCAAGTATTCCGACTCCTTTAGCAGGACTCTCGCGGTTGATAAAGTTGCATCCTCTGAAGAGGGGCTGCTCGAAATTTATCGCCGGCTCAGGCCTTCTAGTCCGCCAACTGTTGAGGTTGCCCAGGGATTTTTTGATAACCTCTTCTTTAATGCCGATCTTTATGATCTTTCCGAGGTAGGACGTTACAAGATAAACGCTCGACTCGGTCTTGATATAGATATCAATAACAGGGCGTTGACCAAGGAAGATATCGTCGAGTCGATAAAATATCTTGTGCGGTTGAAAGACACCCAGGGTGCTGTCGATGATATTGATCATCTTGGCAACCGTCGTGTAAGAACCGTTGGCGAGCTGGTGGAAAACCAGTATCGCATGGGTCTCGTCCGTATGGAACGGGCTATCAAGGAGCGGATGACATTGCAGGATGTCGAGACGCTTATGCCCCATGACCTGGTGAACCCCAAACCGATTTCTGCGGCAATAAAAGAGTTTTTCGGGACCTCCCAGCTTTCACAGTTCATGGACCAGACAAACCCGCTATCCGAGGTGACTCACAAACGTCGTCTCTCGGCTCTCGGACCTGGTGGTCTATCCCGCGAACGTGCAGGTTTTGAGGTACGTGACGTTCATCCTACCCATTACGGTCGCATCTGTCCGGTTGAGACTCCAGAGGGTCCAAATATTGGTCTGATTGTCTCACTTGCCACTTATGCCCGGGTCAATCCTTATGGTTTTATTGAAACGCCATACAGAAAGGTCGATAACCGGATTGTTCTGGACAAGATAGATTACTTGAGTGCTCTACAGGAGCAGAACCAGATCATTGCTCCGGCTCTCACCGTTATGGGCAACCAGAATGAGATAGCTGAAGGTAACCTCATTGTTCGAGAAGATGGTGAGGTTGTTACCTCTGTATCTGATCAGGTTACCTATATGGATATCGCGCCGAATCAGCTGGTGAGTGTTGCTGCCTCGCTGATTCCTTTTCTGGAAAACGATGACGCTAACCGTGCTCTGATGGGTTCGAACATGCAGCGTCAGGCAGTGCCTCTGCTCATTCCCCGGTCGCCGCTTGTCGGAACCGGTATGGAGCGTTATGTGGCCCGTGATTCCGGTGCTTGTCTGCTCTCCGCAGACGAGGGTGTTGTTGAAGAATCCGATGCGAACCGTATTGTTATACGATATGACAAGCCAGGTGTGGATGGATTTGATACCGGTGTAGCTGTTTATCGTCTCGAGAAATATAAGAAATCCAACCAGAATACCTGCTTTAATCAGCATCCGCTGGTCGTACCGGGCCAGCGTGTGACCAAGGGAACTGTCCTGGCGGATGGTCCTTCCTGTGAGTTTGGTGAACTGGCTCTTGGTAAAAACGTCACTATCGCTTTCATGCCATGGCGCGGGTTCAACTTTGAGGACTCGATTCTTGTCAATGAGCGGCTCTTGAAAGAGGATACCTTCACTTCGGTGCATATCGAGGTGTTTGAGACCATGGCGCGGGATACCAAGCTTGGAAAAGAAGAGATTACCCGGGACATCCCCAACGTCAGTGAAGAAACACTGAGAAACCTCGACGAGTCCGGCATTGTCCGGATCGGCGCTGAGGTGAAGGCCGGTGACACCCTGGTAGGCAAGGTGACGCCTAAAGGTGAAACTGTTCTTTCTCCAGAGGAAAAACTGCTGCGGGCTATTTTCGGCGAGAAGGCGCAGGACGTCAAAGATTCTTCACTTCGGGTTCCGCCTGGAGTGAGTGGTGTTGTTATCGACGCCAAAGTATTCTCGAGAAAGGGTGTTGATAAGGATGAGCGCTCCCTGATGATCGAGGATCTTGAGATCGAAAAACTCACCCAGGATAAGGTCGATGAACTGAACAGTCTCAAAAAAGGTGTATGCCGTGAGCTGGGCCTGATTATTGAAGGCCGCACAGCCAAAAAAGATATCTTCGATGGCAGTGGCCAGCTTGTTGTTGCACTCGGCAAAAAGATTGAAGCCGACATGGCTGTAGCTATCGGGTTCAACCAGTTGAGACATATCGACTTCTCTGAGAGAGCCAAATATGAGGAGCTGATCGAGGCAGCCTATCAGCGCTACGAGAAACAGGCTCGCCTTATCTCCGATCGCTATGAAGGTATCATTGACAGGATGCGAAAGGGTGATGATTTGCCTCCAGGCGTCGTGAAGATGGTTAAGGTCTATGTTGCAACCAAGAGAAAGCTTTCAGTTGGCGATAAAATGGCCGGCCGGCACGGTAATAAGGGTGTTGTTTCCCGATTGCTGCCGGAAGAGGATATGCCGTTTTTTGCCGACGGCACAACCGTCGATATCGTTCTCAATCCGCTTGGCGTTCCGTCTCGTATGAACGTTGGTCAGGTTCTTGAGGTTCATCTTGGTTATGCTGCGAGGAAACTTGGCGAGCAGCTTGATCTGATGGCACGGGAACAGGCTGTTGATATGATCCGGACCAAGCTGAAAGCCATCTACTCGCAGAGTGAGTATGAGGCCATTACTGAGGGCAAGACCGACCAGGAGATCATCGAATGGGCCAGAATCCATAGAAATGGTCTGCACATGGCTACTCCGGTATTTGACGGCGCCAAAGAGGATCAGATTCGCCGTCTGCTGGTGGAGGCCGGTCTTGATGAGGTTGGGCAGGTGCAACTGTATGATGGTCTTACCGGTGAACCTTTTGCTAACCAGGTAACCGTCGGTGCCATGTACATGGTGAAATTGCATCACCTGGTCGATAATAAAATTCATGCTCGTTCCACCGGGCCGTACTCGCTTGTTACCCAGCAGCCGCTTGGTGGTAAGGCTCAGTTTGGTGGTCAGCGACTTGGTGAGATGGAGGTCTGGGCTATGGAGGCGTATGGCGCCGCCTATACCCTGAAGGAATTTCTCACCGCAAAATCTGATGACGTGGAAGGCCGCACCACCATGTACGAGCGAATTGTCAAAGGTGACAACTTCCTCACCACGGGGCTACCGGAATCGTTCCATGTTCTGGTGAAGGAGCTGCAGGGGCTGTGTCTGAATATGGAGCTGATGGAGGAATAATCTATCAGCGCTGTCCAGACCAAAAGGCTGTACTGCAATTGCAGATTGAAGGAAAATCTCTTCAAGGTTCGGTGAATGAACATACCGAGCATATCCTATAATATGAGGGAGAGGTGATTTCGTGGAAGAATTATTTAATTTTTTTCAAAAACCGAAAGCCCCTACAAAATTTAAAAGCGTTAGAATTTCGCTGGCCTCACCAGAGAAAATAATGGACTGGTCCCACGGCGAGGTGAAGAAGCCGGAGACCATCAACTATCGGACATTCAAGCCTGAAAGAGACGGTCTTTTCTGTGCCAAGATTTTCGGGCCGGTGAAGGATTTTGAGTGTAACTGTGGCAAGTACAAGCGCATGAAACATCGCGGCGTGGTCTGCGAGAAGTGCGGTGTCGAGGTTATTCAGTCAAAAGTTCGCCGCGAGCGGTTGGGCCATATTAAGCTGGCTGCTCCTGTTGCACATATCTGGTTCTTGAAGAGTCTGCCCAGTAAGATCGGTGCGGTACTCGATATGACCTTGAAGCAGTTGGAGAGAATCCTCTACTTCGAGCAGTACGCTGTGGTTGAGTCTGAGGTCGAGGCTGTGCCGAAGGGCTCGTTGCTCACTGAAGAAAAATACCGGCAGGTACGAGAAGAGTTTCCAGGTCAGTTTCGGGTTGGCATTGGTGCCGAGGCGATTCGCGAATTGCTTTCCTCCATCGATTTAATTGAACTTTCTCGTGAACTTCGCGAGGAGATGTCAACCACCAACTCGCAAACCAGACGTCAGAAACTTGGCAAACGGCTGTTTGTGGTTGAGGCCTTTCGTGATTCCGGCAACCGGCCGGAGTGGATGATCCTTGAGGTTATTCCTGTTCTTCCACCAGACCTGCGACCACTGGTACCTCTTGAAGGCGGCCGTTTCGCAACTTCTGACCTCAACGATCTCTATCGCCGGGTTATTAACCGTAATAACCGACTTAAGCGACTGCTTGAGCTCGATGCGCCCGATATCATCATCCGTAACGAAAAACGGATGCTGCAGGAGGCTGTAGACGTGCTGTTTGACAACGGCCGTCGCGGAAGGGTTATCACCGGTGCCAACAAGCGACCGTTGAAGTCGCTTGCTGATATGCTGAAAGGCAAGCAGGGCCGCTTCCGTCAGAACCTGCTCGGCAAGCGTGTTGACTACTCCGGTCGTTCGGTTATCGTTGTCGGACCGCACCTGCGTCTGCACCAGTGCGGTATTCCGAAGAAGATGGCACTCGAGCTGTTTAAGCCGTTTATCTATAATAAGCTTGAGTCGAGAGGTTATGTCACCACCATTAAGAGCGCACGCAAGATGGTGGAGAAGGAAGTTCGTGAAGTGTGGGATGTGCTCGAAGAAGTGGTAACCGAATATCCGGTTATCCTCAACCGTGCACCAACTCTCCACCGTCTCGGTATGCAGGCTTTTGAGGCGGTATTGATCGAGGGTAAGGCAATCCAGCTTCATCCGCTGGTCTGTGCAGCATTCAACGCCGACTTCGACGGCGACCAGATGGCGGTGCATGTGCCATTGTCGGTTGAGGCCCAGGTTGAGGCGAGGGTGTTGATGATGTCCACCAACAACATCCTGTCTCCTGCAAACGGCGAGCCGATTATCATTCCGTCCCAGGATATTGTCCTTGGTCTCTATTACATGACCAGGGATCGCATCAACGCCAAAGGTGAGGGAAAGGTCTTTGCCAACGAGACGGAAGCACGTATCGCCTTTGATTATAACGAAGTCGACCTTCAGGCCAAGGTGAAAATCAGAAAGAACGGTGAGATTGTCGATACCACCGTGGGCCGGATCATTCTCGGTGAACTGATTCCGAAATCCGTGCCCTTTGTCGAAATCAACAAGGTGATGAGCAAGAAAGCGTTGGCCAAGTTGATTGACTATACCTACCGTAGTGCCGGCACCAAGGATACGGTTATTCTTGCTGATCGCTTGAAAGATACCGGATATGAGTTCGCTACCAGGGCGGGAATTTCCATTTCGATCAACGATATGAAGATTCCGCTCAGAAAAGAAGAGATGGTCGAGAAGGCTGAGCAGGATGTGCTGGATGTCGAGCAGCAGTATTCTGACGGTCTCATCACTTCCGGTGAGAAGTACAATAAGGTTGTCGATATCTGGTCCAAGGCCTCGGAAGATGTCGCCAACGAGATGATGAGCGAGATCAAGGTCGAGTACTTCAAGAATAAAGATGGCGATATCGAGGAAGGACCGAGTTTCAACTCCATCTTTATTATGGCCGACTCCGGCGCAAGGGGCTCACGCGATCAGATTCGTCAGCTGGCAGGTATGCGTGGTCTTATGGCCAAGCCGTCTGGCGCGATTATTGAGACTCCGATTAAGGCGAATTTTCGAGAAGGTCTCGGTGTTCTTGAATACTTCATTTCTACCCACGGTGCTCGTAAAGGTCTGGCCGATACCGCACTGAAGACAGCAAACTCAGGTTATCTTACCCGCCGTCTTGTTGACGTCGCTCAGGAAGTGACCATTATCGAGCGAGACTGTTTGACTCTTGACGGTATAGTCGCCGAGCCGCTGCTTGACGGTGGTGAGATTATTGTTCCGCTTGGAGACAGGATTCTTGGTCGTGTTGCCCTTGAAGATGTCGTTGATCCATATTCGAATGAGGTCATTGTCGAGGCCGGCGAGGAGATCACTGAGGAGAAGATCTCGAAGATTGAAGAAGCTGGTATAGATCGCGTCATGATCCGTTCGGTGCTCAGCTGTCGTGCCAAACGGGGTGTGTGTGCTCTCTGTTATGGCCGAGACCTTGGCCGCGGCCATATGGTTAACAAGGGCGAAGCAATCGGTGTTATCGCTGCTCAGTCTATTGGTGAGCCGGGTACCCAGCTGACCATGCGTACTTTCCATATCGGTGGTACTGCGAGCAGGGCGGTTGAACAGGCAGAGATCAAGACTCAGCGTGGTGGCAAGGTCGGATTTAAAAACCTTCACTATGTCGAAAACGCTGAAGGTATCAAGATTGTCATGAACCGTAACGCAGAGGTTGTCATTCTCGACGAACTTGATCGTGAGCGTGAGCGGTTCAAGGTTAACTATGGTGCCCAGATCGTGGTCGCAGAGGGTGGTCAGGTTGAACCCGGTACCGTTCTTGCTGACTGGGATGCCTATACTATTCCGATCGTTTCAGAGGTCGGTGGTATCATTAAATACGGTGATGTCTTAGAAGGTGTGACCATGCAGGAGAAGGTTGATCCTGTAACCGGTAAGTCGTCCAAAGTCATCATTCACTCCACCAGCAGCGCTCAGCTCAACCCGCGTGTTTCTGTGAAGAATGAACGTGGCAAGACATTGAAACTGCCGGATTCAGAGGTTCATGCTCGGTACAGTCTTCCGGTTGGCTCCATCATCTCCGTCAATGAGGGTGATGAGATCAAACCTGGTACCGTGGTTGGTAAGATTCCGCGAGAATCTTCAAAGACCAAGGATATTACCGGTGGTCTTCCGCGTGTTGCTGAGCTCTTTGAGGTACGTAAACCGAAAGAGCCGGCGATCATCTCTAAGATAGATGGTCGGGTCAGCTTCGGCAAGGAGCTGAAGGGGAAACGCCGCGTTGTTGTTACTCCGGAATTTGGTGAGCCTGAAGAGTATCTCGTACCGAAGTCCAAGCATATTATCGTCCATGAGGGCGACTATGTGCAGGCCGGTGAGCCGTTGATGGAAGGAACCGTCGTCCCGAACGATATTCTGAGCGTTCTCGGTGTCAAGGAACTTGCCAAGTTCCTGGTCAACGAGATCCAGGAGGTCTATCGTCTCCAGGGTGTTAAGATCAACGACAAGCACATCGAGGTCATTGTCCGCCAGATGTTGAAGCGGGTCATGATAACCTCAGCCGGCGATTCACGATTCATGATCGGGGAGCAGGTTGAGTGGTGGAAGTTTGAAGAAGAGCGTGACCGGTTGATGGCAGAAGGTTTGAATCCTGCAGTTGCTGAACCGCTGCTGCTTGGTGTAACCAAGGCATCACTGTCCACGGAAAGTTTTATTTCCGCGGCGTCGTTCCAGGAGACTACCAAGGTGTTGACCAATGCTGCCATGGCAGGGAAGGTCGACGAACTTACCGGATTGAAAGAAAACGTTATCATGGGTCGGTTGATTTCAGCCGGAACTGGCCTTGATGGATGATGCGTGAGGCGTGTTAAAATTCAGTTGTAAATATTTTTGTCCTTGACACTCATGTGTCGTTAGGGTAAATAATTCCACTTTCGTGCAAATTTTAGTGGCGATACCTGCAGCTGAATTGCCAGAAATTATATATTAAACTGTTATACAAACAGGAGCAGTAGACGCAATGCCAACAATTAACCAACTCGTTAGGAGCGGCAGGAAGAAGATTGTCAAGAAGACAAATACTCCTGCATTGAAAGGGTGTCCGCAGAAAAGGGGTGTATGTGTGAGAGTTTACACAACAACTCCGAAGAAGCCGAACTCCGCTCTTCGTAAAGTCGCGAGGGTAAGACTCACCAACGGTATTGAGGTTACATCCTATATCCCGGGTATTGGCCACAACCTGCAGGAACACTCGGTTGTATTGATTCGCGGTGGTAGGGTAAAGGACCTTCCAGGTGTTCGTTACCACATCGTTCGCGGTACCCTCGACTCTTTAGGCGTATCTGCTAGACGTCAGGGCCGTTCTAAGTATGGAGCTAAGCGTCCTTCCTGATCGGAAGCCGACCTGAAGGAGAAGGAAATATATGTCTCGTAGAAATATAGCCAGCCGTCGTCCGATTGATGCCGATCCGCGCTACAACAGCGTGTTGGTAAGCAAGTTTACCAACGGTCTCATGGAGCGTGGCAAAAAGAGTACAGCAATGCGCATCTTTTATGATGCCATGGATATTGTAACTGACCGTATCGCTGATCAGGATCCAATGACCGTCTTTGAGGACGCGATGGAGAATGTTCGTCCGAAGGTTGAAGTTAAATCCCGCCGTGTTGGTGGTGCAACTTACCAGGTACCGATGGAAGTTCGTCAGTCCAGGAGGAACGCGCTCGCCATCCGCTGGATCATTAACTTTGCCAAGTCTCGTTCCGGAAAATCCATGTCGGACAAGCTTGCTGCAGAATTGATGGATGCATATAATAATCGTGGCGCTGCTGTGAAAAAGCGTGATGATACGCATCGTATGGCTGAGGCCAACAAAGCGTTCGCACACTATCGCTGGTAGGCGCACGACAATAAGGTGATGTCATGGGTTGGCATCAGCACTAACTTAAGAAAGAATTGAGGGAGGGCGATGACAACCCAGGTTGATCTGACAGACGTCCGTAATATTGGCATCATGGCACACATTGATGCCGGTAAGACAACGACCACTGAGAGGATCCTCTATTACACTGGTCGTTCGCATAAGATTGGTGAAGTTCATGAAGGTACAGCCGTCATGGACTGGATGGAACAGGAGCAGGAGCGGGGAATCACCATCACCTCAGCTGCAACAACCTGCTACTGGAATGAAAAAAAGATCAATATCATCGACACGCCGGGACATGTCGATTTTACCATTGAGGTAGAACGTTCCCTGCGGGTGCTTGACGGTGCAGTCGCCGTCTTCTGTGCTGTAGGCGGAGTTGAGCCACAGTCGGAAACAGTCTGGCGACAGGCCAACAAGTACCACATTCCGCGCATAGCCTTTGTCAACAAGATGGACAGGGTCGGCGCGAATTTTGAGCGATGTGTAAAGATGATCCGGGAACGTCTCGGGGCCAATCCGGTGCCCGTGCAGATTCCTGTCGGTAAAGAAGCCGATTTTGATGGGGTCATAGACCTCGTAAAAGAGAAGATGCTCACCTTTACAGAGCACACTCTTGGTCAGGAAGTAGTTGAGCAAGACATTCCTGCCGAATACAACGATATTTTCACGGCCGCACGTATGACACTCCTCGAGAAGTTGGCCGACTTCGATGAGGACGTCATGGAAAAATACTTGAGTGATACATCGGTATCTGCGACTGAGATTTATAGTGCTCTCAGAAAGGCAACAGTGGGGCTTGATATTGTCCCGGTCTTGTGTGGGAGCGCATTTAAGAATAAAGGTGTACAGCCTCTACTTGATGCTGTGATCGATTATCTGCCTTCTCCGCTGGATGTTCCGGCTATAGAGGGGATGGATAAGGATGGCGAAAGGCTCACAAGGAAGACCGACGCCAAGGAGAAATTGGCTTGTCTGGTCTTTAAGTTGATGAGCGATTCGTTTGTCGAGAATCTTGCTTTTGTCCGTCTCTACTCCGGTCGTCTGGCTGTCGGAGACAAGGTCTATAATCCTGCGAAGCAGAAGCAGGAAAAGATCAGCAAGATTCTGAAGATGCACGCAAACAAGCGCGAAGAGGTAAGCGAAGTATCGGCCGGTGATATCTGTGCAATTGTCGGGCTCAAGTTCACAACCACAGGTGACACGCTTTGTGAAAAAGGGGACTATATCCTGCTTGAGAGCATGGAATTTCCCGAGCCGGTCATCGGTGTCGCTATTGAGCCGAAATCGAAAGCTGAAGAAAAGAAGCTGTCCGAAACTCTGGACAAAATTGCCCTGGAAGATCCGTCTTTTACCATTTCCACCGACAAGGACTCAGGGCAGACGATCATCTCCGGCATGGGTGAGCTTCACCTCGAGATTATCGTGCACCGACTGATTCATGAGTTCAAGGTCGGCGCGAAGGTTGGTAAGCCGCAGGTCGCCTACAAGGAAACGATCACTGCAAGCTGCGGTGCCGAAGGCAAATTTGATCAGGCGACAGGCGCTAAAGGATTGTATGGTCACGTCATTCTTGAGGTTGCGCCACTACCTCAGGGAAGCGGAATTGAGTTTGAAAGTCAGGTTGACGAGACCCAGATTCCCCCACAGTATATCGGGGCGATTGAACGGGGTGTCAGAGACAATCTTGATTCGGGACCGCTGATCGGATACCCGCTGACCGACATCAAGGTAACGCTGACTGGTGGATCATTCCACGAGGATGAGTCTACAGACATGTCCTTTGGAGTGGCAGCTTCAATGGCGATTAGAAGGGCTACTGCTGATGCTAAGCCAGCACTGCTTGAGCCGATGATGGACCTGCAGGTGGTTACTCCCGAAGAATATATCGGGGATGTCATTGGCGATCTCAACCAGAAACGTGGCAAGATTGTCGGTGTTGAGGCGGAAGGTGATTTGCAGAATGTGAAGGCGCATGTGCCACTTTCAGAGATGTTTGGTTATTCGACTTCTCTGAGGTCAGCCACCCAGGGCCGAGCAAGTTTCACCATGCAGTTTCTCGAGTATAATATTGTCCCGACTGCCAAAGCCGAGGCGATAATTAAGAAAATCCGAGGAATTTAACGGATCGTATTTTAAGGAAAATACAATGGCGAAGGAAAAATTTTCAAGAACAAAGCCACACGTCAACGTCGGCACTGTAGGTCACATCGATCACGGCAAGACGACCCTGACCGCAGCAATTACCCGTGTACTGTCTACTAAAGGTCAGGCGAAATTCACCGACTTTAGTGAGATTGATAAGGCACCGGAAGAAAAAGAGCGTGGCATTACCATTGCCACAGCCCATGTCGAGTACGAGACAACCAAACGTCATTATGCTCACGTCGACTGCCCTGGTCATGCTGATTACATCAAGAATATGATCACAGGCGCTGCCCAGATGGATGGTGCCATTCTGGTCGTTGCCGCTACTGATGGAGCCATGCCGCAGACCCGTGAGCACATTCTTCTTGCTCGTCAGGTTGGTGTTCCTGCCATTGTGGTGTTCCTCAACAAGTGTGACATGGTCGACGATCCTGAATTGATTGAACTGGTTGAGATGGAGCTGCGTGAGCTGCTCGATAAATACGAGTTCCCAGGTGACGATATTCCCTTTATCCAGGGTTCTGCACTTCTTGCTCTTGAGAATCCGGAAGATGCTGAAAAGTCGAAATGCATCTGGGACCTTATGGAGGCTGTTGACTCATACATCCCTGAGCCGGAACGTGAAACTGACAAGCCTTTCCTGATGCCGGTCGAGGATGTGTTCTCTATCTCTGGTCGTGGTACTGTTGCAACCGGTCGTATTGAGCGCGGTATTGTGAAGGTCGGTGATGAGATCGAGATAGTTGGTATCAAGGCTACTCAGAAGACCACCTGTACCGGTGTTGAGATGTTCCGCAAATTGCTTGATGAAGGTCAGGCTGGCGACAATATCGGTGCACTGCTTCGTGGTGTAAAACGAGATGATATTGAGCGAGGACAGGTTCTCGCCAAACCGGGTTCCATTACACCCCATACTCGTTTTGAGGCAGAATGCTATATTCTCGGCAAAGATGAAGGTGGACGCCATACACCGTTTTTCAACGGCTATCGTCCGCAGTTCTACTTCAGAACAACCGATGTTACAGGTATCGTCACCCTTCCGGAAGGGACGGAGATGGTTATGCCTGGAGACAATGTGTCCGTTACCGCTGAATTGATCACTCCCATTGCCATGGATGAAGGGTTGCGTTTTGCCATCCGTGAGGGCGGGAGAACAGTCGGTGCCGGTGTAGTAAGTAAAATCATTAAATAAGGGTGTACGATGATACCTACAGAAAAAATTCGTATTCGTTTAAAAGCTTACGATCATAAACTGCTCGATCAGTCTACGTCTGAGATCGTAGAGACGGCAAGAAGGACCGGTTCTGCAGTAGCAGGGCCAATTCCTCTGCCGACCACCGTGAACAAATTCTGTGTACTTCGTTCACCGCACGTAGACAAAAAATCGAGAGAACAATTTGAAATGAGAACCCATCGTCGTTTACTGGATATTCTCGAGCCGACCCAGCAGACCATTGATCTGCTGATGAAGCTTGAGCTTTCCGCTGGCGTCGATGTCGAGATTAAACTGCCTTAACGGGCTTGAATTGCAAAGCAAATTGAAGCATCGGGTGCAATTATGCCAAAGACAATGGGTATATTGGGTAAGAAAATAGGAATGACCCGCGTTTACAGCGAACTGGGTCAGGCGATCCCTGTAACCGTCGTTGAAGCAGGACCTTGCAAAATTCTTCAGGTTAAGACGGTTGCGACTGACGGATACAATGCAATACAGGTTGGTTTCGCGAACAAAAAAGCACAGCGGGTCAACAAACCTGACGCAGGTCATTTCAAAAAATCAGATTCTGAAGGTTTTTACCATATTCGTGAATTCCGGGTGGCAGACGCTGCTCAGTACACGGTCGGCCAGGAGATAAGCGTGAGTGAACTCTTCAAGGTCGGAGATGTGGTACATGTTCAGGGAACCAGTAAAGGAAAGGGATTCCAGGGTGTCATGAAGCGTCACGGTTTTGGCGGTGGTCGCGATACCCATGGTTCCATGTTTCACAGGGCACCTGGTTCAATTGGTACCAGCGCTTGGCCGAGCCGTGTTGTGAAGGGCAAGAAAATGCCTGGTCAAATGGGCAACCAGACTGTTCTGAAAAAGAACGCCATTGTGATTGATATTCGCGCGGACGAAAATATCGTGCTGCTGAAGGGACCTGTTCCTGGGGCTCAAAACGGCCTCTTGAAAATATTTGCCAAATAATTGATGTCGGAACGAGATCAGGTTCGAGGAGATAGAAATGTCAACTGTAAATGTAATGAACATCAAGAACGAGAACGTCGGGCAGATCGAACTGAATGACGCCGTTTTCAATCTTGAGGTGAAAGAGTACATCCTGCATGATGTTGTACGGATGCAGCGGGCGGCCCGCCGGTCTGGTAACGCATGCACCAAGACCCGCGTGGAAGTCAGTGGTGGTGGCGCCAAGCCTTGGAGACAGAAGGGTACAGGTCGCGCTAGAGCCGGTAGCCGTACCTCTCCTGTTTGGCGAGGAGGCGGTGTGGTGTTCGGTCCCAAGCCGCGTGACTACAGTTTCAAACTGAACAGAAAAGTGCGTAAACTCGCACTGTCGATGGCTTTGAGCGCCAGGCTGCAGGAGGACAATCTGATTGTTCTTGACGATTTCAGCATGGAAGCCATTAAGACCAAGGATTTCGTCAGCGTAATGAAGGGTCTGAACATTGAGAACGGACTCATCGTTATTGACGGCGAGGCGGAAAACCTCAAAAAGTCCTCACGTAACGTGAACGGCTTCAAGGTACTGCCGTCCGAAGGGCTCAATGTGTACGATGTATTGCTGCACAAGAAGCTGGTCCTGATTAAACCTGTAATTGAAAACCTTGAGAAGAGGTTGACGGCATGAAAAATATTTACGGTGTTTTGAAGGGGCCCCGCCTCACAGAGAAGGCTGCCTTGTTGCAGGAAGAAGACGGTAAAATCGTCTTTAAAGTTCATCCCAAGGCAAACAAGATAGAAATCAAGAAAGCGGTGGAGACCATGTTCAACGTCAAAGTAAGGGACGTGAGAACCGCCAACATGCACGGAAAACAGAAAAGGGTTGGACAAAAAATAGGCTTCACCAATGATTGGAAAAAGGCCTACGTCACCCTTTCTGAGGGCGAAATCAATTTCGCGGACGAACTGTAAGAGTCGTCCGAAAGGAAATTGGCTGCGTGCAGTCAACTCTCTCATATTGAATGATTCTATCTAATTATATCATGATGGAGCGATTGGGAAACCATGGCTATTAAGACATATAAACCAACATCAGCCGGTAAGCGACACCAGGTATCCATACTGAATCCTGAGCTGTCGAGCAAACGCCCGGAGAAGAGTCTGGTGGTCAGTCTGTCAAAGACCGGCGGACGAAACAACTACGGACGGGTTACCTCCCGTAATATCGGCGGCGGGCATAAGCGCAAGTATCGTATTATCGATTTCAAACGCGACAAAACCGACATTAACGCAAAAGTCGTGGCTATTGAGTATGATCCTAACAGATCTGCCAATATTGCCCTGCTCACCTACCTTGATGGTGAGAAGCGTTATATCCTTTCTCCTGACGGCGTTTCAGTCGGCGACACTATTGTTGCCGGGGATAATGTTGACATTCAGCCGGGTAACTGCCTGCCGCTGGTCAATATCCCTCTTGGTACCGTCATTCACAATATTGAAATGAAGATCGGCAAAGGCGCCCAAATGGTGCGTAGTGCCGGTGCATCTGCTCAGCTGATGGCGAAAGAAGGCGAGTACGTCTTGGTTCGTCTTCCTTCTGGCGAGGTGCGTAAGTTTCATAAACTGTGCCGTGCCTGCATCGGTTCTGTCGGCAACAGCGAGTATGGCAGCCAGAAGCTTGGTAAAGCCGGACGTAACAGATGGAAGGGCAGAAAACCGCATGTTCGCGGTGTTGCCATGAACCCGGTCGACCATCCGATGGGTGGTGGTGAAGGAAAGAGCTCCGGTGGTCGTCATCCTTGTACTCCATGGGGTTATCCGACGAAGGGTTACAAGACCCGGAAGAACAAGGCTTCAGACAAGTACATTGTCAAGAAGAGATCATAACATTCAAGGAGTAAAGTATGTCCCGTTCAATTAAAAAGGGTCCTTTTATCGATGATCACCTGTTGAAAAAGGTTGAACAGGCAATCGAAACCGGATCTCGCAAGGTAATCAAGACCTGGTCACGCCGGTCCGATATTAGCCCGGAAATGGTAGGACTGACCTTTGCGGTTCACAACGGAAAGAAATTCATACCTGTATTTGTCTCAGAAAATATGGTAGGTCACAAGCTCGGCGAATTCTCCCCGACTCGTACCTACTATGGACACGCTGCTGACAAGAAAGGTAAAAAATAAAAGAGAAACATCACAGTTTCTGGTACGACTCACTGGGAGTACACACTATGGAAGCACGAGCCGTAGGGAAATATATTAGAATATCCCCGCAGAAGGCACGACTGGTTGCAGATGTGGTCAGGGGCATGAACGTTGACCGGGCAATCACCACCCTTCGTTTTATGCCGAAAAAAGGTGCGGAGATCCTGCGCAAGGTGATCGAATCCGCCGTTGCCAATGCAACGCAGGATGAGCAGACCGATGTGGACAATCTTTTCATCAAGAAGATCACCATTGATGGTGGACCTTCACTGAAAAGAATTAGTCCTCGCGCACAGGGCAGGGCAACCCGCATTATTAAGCGGACCAGCCATATTACTGTTGTTCTGGACGAAATTGAATAGAGCAGAATCGGTTGATCCCCATGCTCAGCAAACAGAATAAACTGAACTAAGCACTCTTTGGAGGTTGTTTTGGGCCAGAAGGTAAATCCATTAGGACTCAGACTGAATATTACTCGGACCTGGGACTCGATCTGGTATGCAGATAAAGAGTATGCGTCCTATCTGCTCGAAGATCAGAAGATCAGAAAATTCCTGAAAAAACGTCTTAACCACGCAGGAATGGCCAAGATCATCATTGAGCGTACCGGAGAGAAGGTACGCGCTAAGCTTTTCACTGCCAGACCGGGTATTGTCATTGGCAAGAAAGGTGCCGAGATCGAGATTTTGAAGAAAGATCTTGAGAAACTTGTAGGTCGCAAAGTGACGCTCGACATTCAGGAGGTTCGCCGACCTGAAGCCGATGCACAGCTTGTGGCTGAATCCATCGCCTCCCAGCTTGAACGTCGTGTGGCGTTTCGTCGGGCTATGAAAAAGGCGGTAAACTCTGCGCTGAGGTTTGGCGTTCAGGGCATAAAAATCTCCTGCTCCGGTCGTCTTGGCGGTGCAGAGATGTCACGCTGTGAGTGGGTTCGTGAAGGCCGCGTGCCGCTGCATACCCTCCGTGCCGATGTGGACTATGCTCTTGCAGAGGCGAATACCACATACGGTATTATCGGTGTGAAGGTCTGGATATTCAAAGGTGAAGTTCTGAGTGATAGGGAAGCGCCCGCAGCTTGATGCGGCCTTTTCCATTCAGAACGCACAATCATACAATTATCTGGAGTAAGTGATGTTAAGTCCAAAAAAGGTAAAGCATAGAAAGGTGTTCAAAGGCCGAATGACAGGTACTGCATATCGCGGTTCCTCCTTCGCCTTTGGAGAGTTTGCCTTGAAAGCTGTAAGTTGCGGCAAAATGACCGCACAACAGATTGAAGCTGCCCGTATCACCATTAACAGGACCCTGAAACGTGGCGGTAAAGTATGGATCCGGGTATTTCCGGATAAACCTATCACCAAAAAGCCTGCCGAAACTCGTATGGGTAAAGGTAAAGGCAGCCCCGAGTACTGGGTAGCCCCGATCAAGCCCGGCAGAATTCTGTACGAGATTGGCGGTGTTGATGAGAAACTTGCTATGAGGGCGCTTGAACTCGCCGGCAACAAGCTGCCGTTTGCGACGAAAGTGATTGCAAAGAGGAACACCTTATGAAAGCCGCAGACATCCGCAACATGTCAGTAGAAGATTTGCAAAAGAAAGAAAAAGAGCTCTTTGAGGAGTTGGGAAATCTTACTTTTCACCATCGCATCAGACCTCTTGAAGACACCTCGCGTCTGAATAAAATTAGAAAAGATATTGCCAGGATCAAGACCATCAGAAATGAGGCCGCTGCCAAGTAGGGTGGCGGCTCCACTACATAATTATGTGCATGGTACAATCCTCGCATAACAACACGACGAATTGATCAAATTATGAGTGAAAATACAAAGTCCAGAAAGACAAGAACCGGTTCTGTTGTCAGCAACAGAATGGATAAGAGTGTTGTCGTCCGGGTCGAACGCAAGGTTCGTCATAAGCTTTATGGCAAATATGTGAAAACTAGCGTGAAATACTTGGCAGATGATCCTGAAAACAGCTGCAACATTGGAGACACTGTTCTTATTGAGGAATGCCGCCCATTGAGCAAGCGTAAGCGTTGGCGGGTAAAAACAATCCTGGAACAGGCCATTTAACTTTCTCTCAACTGTGAGAGACCATTAGACTGTTACAGATGAGAAATCAGGTGATGATATGATTCAAACAGAAACAATACTCAATGTCGCAGACAATTCAGGCGCCAAGAAAGTGCTGTGTATAAAGGTTCTTGGTGGTTCAAAGAAGCGCTATGCAGGCATTGGTGACGTAATTACCGTTGCAGTACAGGAAGCGATTCCGCATGCCAAAGTAAAAAAGGGTGACATAATGAAAGCCGTCATCGTCCGTACCGCTAAAGAGATGAAGCGAATGGACGATACCTGGGTCAAATTCGATGAGAATGCTGCGGTTATTCTGTCGAACACAGGTGAGCCGGTTGGTACCCGTATTTTTGGCCCGGTTGCACGAGAACTGAGAACTCTTGGGTTCATGAAGATCATTTCATTGGCCCCTGAAGTCCTTTAACATTCTCTAAAACAGTTCTCGACATTGAGATACATTGACTGAATAAGGGTATTGAAAATGAGACAGGGTAGAACATACCTGAAAAAAGATGATCAGGTTGAAGTGATCGCTGGAAAAGACAAGGGTCGGGTAGGAAAAATCCTGAAGATCCTGCCGGCTGAGAGCAAGGCGATTGTTGAGCGTATTAACATGGTCAAGCGCCACACCAAGCCGACCGAGATGAACCAGCAAGGTCAGATTGTAGAGAGAGAGGCGGCGATTCATGTATCCAATCTTCAACTTATCTGTCCTGAATGTACCAAGACTGGTCGTATAGGGAAGAAGATTCTCGAAGATGGAACCAAGATCCGCTTCTGCAAGAGCTGCGGCGAGTCCATCGAGAAGAAAGCATAGAAACGATAAGGCTTACGCTAGGAGTGATACATGGGTACGCTGAAAGAAGTGTATACAAATGAGTGCGTTCCAGCGCTCAAAGAGGAATTTGGCTATTCAAATGCCATGGAAATTCCCAAGATTGAGAAGATCGTGCTCAACATGGGACTTGGAGAAGCCGTTCAGAATCCTAAGATTGTTGAAGGCGCTGCCGAGGAACTGACCAAGATCGCCGGCCAGAAAGCGGTTATTACCAAAGCGAAGAAATCCATCGCCACCTTTAAACTGCGTGAAGGTATGCCGATCGGCTGCCGGGTCACTCTGCGCGGTGACAAGATGTTCGATTTCATGAGCAAACTGGTCAATATCGCTCTGCCGCGTGTTCGCGATTTCCGCGGGATTTCCACTAAGACCTTCGATGGTCGTGGTAACTTCTCCATGGGTGTAAAAGAGCAGATCATATTCCCTGAGATTGACTACGATAAGATCGACAAGATCAAGGGTCTGAATATTACCATCGTGACCTCAGCCAAGACTGATAAAGAGGCATTCTTCCTGCTGAATAAGATGGGAATGCCGTTTAAGAAATAATCATCGGTATTTCTTTTCTACTGAGGATCCATAAAAAGTATAATCTGGAGGTCGTTTTGGCTAAGAAATCCATAATTGCTAAGGCACAAGGCAAACCAAAGTTCGGTGTGCGGAAGTATAACAGATGTCCGTTGTGCGGTCGTCCGCGCGCATTCATCCGTAAGTTCGGCATCTGCAGGATCTGCTTCCGTAAGCTGGCGTCCAGCGGCCTGATCACTGGTGTGACCAAGTCCAGCTGGTAAGTCTGCCTGCACATCGTATTTGATTTGTCGATTACTTATACAGAATAAGGAGTGTTCGCTATGTCTATGAGCGATCCCCTGGCAGACATGCTGACCAGGATACGTAACGCAGTAATGGCTAAATTTGAAGTTGTGGTAATGCCTGCTTCAAAAACCAAGGCAAACATCGCCAAGGTTTTAAAAGAGGAAGGTTTCATCAGCGACTATCAGGTTTCGCAAGAAGGAGTCCAGGGAACTCTTACCATCACTCTCAAGTACGGGCCGAATAAAGAGCCTGTAATTAATGGTATCAAGAGGATCAGTAAACCCGGGCTCAGAAAATATGCCAAGGCTGGTGCGATTCCCAAAGTCCTCTCAGGACTGGGGGTATCCATTATCTCTACATCCAAAGGCATTATCACTGATAAATCTGCAAGGACCCTGAATACTGGCGGGGAGATTATTTGCGAAGTCTGGTAACAGGCTCAGCAAATTACGGAGGTAATTATGTCTCGTATTGGTAAGCAGCCAATTCCTGTGCCCGCTGGAGTGAAAGTTGACATCAATGGTCAGCACATTGCGGTGACCGGAAGCAAAGGAAAGCTGGAAATGGAAGTCCGTCCTGAAATCGATCTGGTGCTTCAGGACAATGAAATTTTGGTTAACACCCGCGAAGAAGGCCGAAAAGTAAATGCCTTCAGGGGACTGTTCCGCAGTCTCGTCAACAACATGGTTGTCGGTGTTGTTGAGGGTTTCAGAAAAGCACTTATTATCGAGGGTGTAGGGTACAAGGCGAGTGTTGCCGGTAACACCCTGACACTTTCTGTTGGCTATTCGAATCCTGTCGATTATACGTTGCCTGCAGAAGTAAATGCCAAGATGGAAGGTGCCAATAAGATAGTCCTCGAATCTATTGATAAAGAACTCCTGGGACTTACTGCCGCGCAGATTCGTCAGATTAAGAAGCCTGAGCCGTATAAAGGTAAGGGTATTCGTTATGAAGACGAGCATATCGTACGTAAGGTCGGTAAGGCCGGTGGCAAAAAATAAATTCTCGTAACGTTACGCGTTGCAGGTAAAAATTATAACGGTACAAAACTATGGCTAAGACGAATCCCAGGACAATTGCGAGAGCTAAACGCGTCCGTCGAATTCGGAAAAAGATCACAGGAACAAGCGAGAGGCCCCGTCTTAGAGTCTTCAAGAGCAACAAGCATATTTATGCACAGATCATAGACGATAGCCAAGGCCGTACTCTGGTTGCCATGTCAACTGTCGATAAGGAATTTGAGGCAGGTGAGGAAAAGGGCAAGAGTGGTGCTGCGAAAGCTGTTGGATTGAAGATCGCGGAAAGAGCCAAGGCAGCCGGCATTGAGCAGGTTGTTTTCGATCGTGGTGGATATATCTATCACGGTCGGGTCAAGGCGCTTTCTGAAGGGGCCCGAGAAGGCGGTCTGAATTTTTAAAGATATTTAACAATGGGGGTGTCCCTTGTCTGATTTTAAACGTTCCAAAGCTGAAAGCACTGAGGAACTGATCGAGAAGATCGTATTTATCAACAGGGTAGCTAAAGTCGTTAAAGGCGGTAGACGGTTCAGCTTTAGTGCCATCGTGGTAGTTGGCGATGGTAACGGCAAAGTCGGCTACGGTCTTGGAAAAGCGAACCAGGTTCCCGAGGCGATCCGCAAAGGTGTAGAGAAGGCACGTAAAGATATGAAGAGTGTGCCGCTCACCGACGTATCAATTCCGCATGAGATTACCGGCCGATATGGCGCCGGAAAAGTATTGCTGAAGCCTGCATCTGCGGGTACCGGAGTTATTGCCGGTGGTCCTGTACGTGCGGTGCTTGAAGCCGCTGGAGTAAGCAACGTTTTGACCAAATGTCTCGGGTCCAACAACCCGCACAATATGGTTAAGGCTACTCTTGACGGGCTCCGCAGCCTGCGATCAGCTCAGGCGATCGCCAGCTTGCGCGGCAAGACTGTCGAAGAAATTACAGCATAATTTAAGCCATGGGTGACGGCTGTATGTCACCAATAACTGGCTTTTAAATTTTCCAAACAGAAGGTAGTCAAATGGCCGAGACAATTACATTCACTCTGGTCAAAAGTGAAATAGGCAGTACCAAACGGATACGTGCCACCTTGACCGGACTTGGGCTCACCAAATTGAATAAGACTATTACCCGGAAAGATACTCCCGAGCTGCGTGGCATGCTTGGCAAAGTACAGCATCTTGTACGGATTGAGGAGGCATAACATGTTGAACTTAGGTAATCTTTCTCCTCAGGAAGGATCGACTAAACAGCGGAAGCGTGTAGGTCGTGGACCTGGTTCAGGACACGGCAAAACTGCTGGCCGCGGTCACAAAGGCTTCAAATCTCGCTCAGGATCTGGCGTTAAGCCTGGTTTTGAGGGCGGTCAGATGCCGTTGCAGCGCCGTTTGCCCAAGCGTGGATTTAAGAACCCGATGCGCAAGGAAGTTGCCATTGTCTCTCTTGAGCAGCTTGAAGCAATTGCTGGCAACGACGTTATCACTGGAGAAGTTTTGGCGAATGCCGGAGTGATCAAAAAAGGCGCTATCGTCAAAATTCTTGCCAACGGTACGATTGGAAAACCTGTGAAGGTTCAGGTAGATAAGATCAGTGCCAAGGCCAAGGAGCTCATCGAAGCTGCAGGCGGTGAAGTAATCATGGTTGAAGCCGTATCTGCATAAGATACGGCCTCGGCCCACTGGTTTTAGCTGATTTTGTTCTGATCGTTATAGGGATTTCTAATGAGTGGATTGCAGAGTGCTGCTAACATTCCTGAGCTGCGCAAGCGCATCTTCTTCACTATCATCATGCTTGCCGTTTACAGGATGGGTGTCCAGATACCCACCCCCGGCATAAATAGTGAGGCGCTGGCCAATTTCTTCGCCCAGAATGCCGGAACGCTGTTCGGAATGTTTAACATGTTCTCAGGTGGTGCTCTTGAGAACTTTTCTATTTTTGCGCTCGGCATCATGCCGTACATCAGCGCCTCGATTATCATTCAACTTCTGACCGTGGTGATCCCGCAGTTGGAAGCCATGAAAAAGGAAGGGCAGGCTGGTCAGCGAAAGATCACCCAGTACACCCGCTACGGCACCGTGGTGCTCAGTATCATTCAGGGCACCTTTATTGCTGTAGGCCTTGAAGGAATGACCGGTCCTGGCGGCGAAGCCATCGTGCTCAACCCCGGCTGGGAGTTCAAACTGATGACCATGCTGACCCTCACTTCCGGAACAGCTTTTATCATGTGGCTCGGCGAGCAGATGACAGAACGCGGGATTGGAAACGGTATTTCGCTAATCATCTTCGCCGGCATCGTAGCTCGGGTACCTGCCGCAATAGTGAATTCTATTCAACTGGTGAAGGCTGGTGAGATTGGGATGTTCTTTATTCCGATATTGCTGGTGTTCATGTTTGCTGTTATCGCGTTCATTGTTTTCTGTGAGACCAGTCAGCGACGGATTCCAATCCAGTATGCCAAGCGGGTTGTGGGGAGAAAAGTGTATGGCGGCCAGTCTTCGCATCTGCCGCTAAAGATAAATGTATCCGGTGTTATTCCACCGATTTTCGCTTCCTCAATCATGATGTTTCCCGCTACCATTGGGAGTTTCATTAATATCGACTGGGTGCAGCGGGCATCTGCGGCGCTGAGACCTGGGACGGTATATTACTATATTATTTACACTGCGATGATCGTCTTTTTCTGTTTCTTTTACACGGCGGTCACGTTTAAGCCCGACGATGTTGCAGAGAATCTCAAAAAGAACGGCGGCTTTATTCCTGGCATTCGTCCAGGTAAGAAAACCTCTGAGTTTCTTGATAAGGTGTTGACGAGACTTACCGTTGTCGGCGCGATTTATTTAAGTGCGGTGTGCATTCTGCCGACAATCATGATCTCCAAGTTCAACATTCCGTTTTACTTTGGAGGTACTGCTCTACTCATTGTTGTGGGTGTGGCCATCGATACCATATCACAGGTTGAGTCTCATCTGCATATGCGTAACTATGAAGGGTTCATGAAGCAGGGCCGGATTCGGGGAAGGAAGTAGCACGTGTACTGTTCAGATCCGAGTTGTGGAAAATCCATCATCATAAAATCGAGTGATGAGATTGCGATCATGCAGGAGGCGAATCAGATAGTTGCTGAGACGCTATGCATGCTCGTGGATGTGGTCGAGCCTGGGATTACAACCCTTGAGCTTGATCAAAGGGCGGAAGAACTCTGCCTGAAACGAAATGCTGTGCCAGCCTTTAAGGGATATCGCGGCTTTCCGGGAAGTTTATGTGTCTCGGTCAATGAGGAAGTGGTGCATGGCATTCCGACGAGAAAAAGAAAACTAAGAAAAGGTGATATTCTTTCTGTCGATTTCGGAGTGAAGTTCAGAGGGTATTACGGTGACTCCGCGGTTACCATCCCTGTTGGAAAAATAGATTCTGAAAAACAGCGACTGCTGGATGTTACACAGGAGTCTCTCGAGAGGGCCATTGCCCAGGTGGTGGTTGGTAATCGTATAGCCGATATATCCAAAGCTGTACAGGATTACGTCGAGGGGGAAGGTTTTTCGATCGTCAGGCAGTTTGTTGGCCATGGGATCGGAACCGAGCTGCATGAGGGCCCAGAAATTCCCAACTTTTATCAGGGTGAGCGGTCCCCCAGACTTATGGCTGGAATGGTGCTTGCCATAGAACCTATGGTGAACATGGGAACTTACAAGGTAAAAGTTCTACGGGACGGTTGGACCGTCATAACTGCTGACAAGAAACCTTCGGCACATTTTGAGCATTCGGTGGCCGTCACCGAGGATGGGCCGCTGGTTCTAAGCTCACGTGAAAACTATCGCTAGGAAAAAAATAACACTTCTCATTTGTCTTGAACTGTGTTATATTTCCCGCTTTTGAGTTGAAATCTACTTTTTTCAGGAGCCTCCATGGCAAAAGAAGAAGCTATAGAAGTTGAAGGCACCATTATCGAGCCACTACCTAACGCAATGTTTCGGGTAGAGCTAGATAATGGGCATAAAGTTCTTGCCCATATTTCGGGCAAGATGCGGATGCATTTTATTAAAATCCTGCCTGGAGACAGAGTGACAATCGAGCTTTCCCCGTACGACCTTACCCGGGGGAGAGTGACATTCAGGGCAAAGAACGCCAAAAAGAAAAAATAGAGAGTTTGACTATTATGAAAGTGCGTACATCGGTAAAAAAAATATGCAGTGACTGTAAAGTGTTTAAGCGTAACGGTGTTGTGCGCGTGTCCTGTAAAGTAAAAAAACATAAGCAGCGACAGGGATAATCAAACTTTTTACGCTCAATATTCACTTCCTTGAAGGAGACAGGTTTTGGCACGATTAGCTGGAGTTGACCTTCCTAAAAACAAACATTTAGATAGAGCGCTGACCTACATTCACGGTATCGGGCTCACCTCTTCCAGGAAGATCCTCGATAAAGTGGATCTCCCATACACCATGAACAGCGATGATCTGGATGGTGATGATATTAACAGACTTCGTAAGGTTATAGAGGAAGAGTACGTCGTTGAAGGTGATCGCCGTCGTGAGGTTTCCATGGACATCAAGCGTCTTACCGACCTTGGTTGTTACCGTGGGCGCCGTCATCGCATGGGACTGCCATGCCGTGGACAGAGAACCAAGACAAATGCCCGTACTCGCAAAGGGCCTCGTCGTGGTGCAGCAGCACGCCGAAAATAATCGATAAAATTACAGGTGTAAGATATGGCTGGAGCGAAGCGTGCTGATGCACGGACAAAAAAGAGAGTAAAAAAGAATGTGCATGAAGGCATAGTCTTTATCTACTCTACATTCAATAATACAATTGTCACGATCTCCGATAAACAGGGGAATGTGGTATCCTGGTGCAGTTCTGGTGTTCTCGGGTTCAAAGGCTCTCGTAAGTCTACCCCGTTTGCCGCCCAGAACGCTGTTGCCGATGCGGCAAAAAAAGCTTCCGATTTTGGTATGCGTAAAGTTGAGGTTAAGGTCAAAGGACCTGGGCCCGGCCGTGAAGCAGCCCTTCGGGCGCTGATCAATACCGGATTTGAGGTAAGCAGGATCTATGATGTTACTCCGGTACCTCATAATGGTTGTAAACCTCCGAAGCGTCGCCGCGTCTAACCGCATTTGCGTGAATATCGAAAATATCTTTACATAATGGAGGCCAAAGTTGGCTAGAAATATAGGTGCTGCATGCCGTCGTTGCAGACGAGAAAATCTTAAACTGTATTTGAAGGGTGACAGATGTTACTCAGACAAATGCTCTTTTGAACGTCGAGCATTTGGTCCTGGACAGCACGGTCAGGCCCGGTTCAAGAAACTGTCTGACTACGCAGTTCAGCTGCGCGAGAAGCAGAAAGTCAAGTCAATGTACGGAATGCTTGAAGGTCAGTTTCGGCTTACCTTCGCAAAATCCGAGATGCAAAAAGGTGTTACCGGCGAAAACCTTTTGATTAATCTTGAAAGACGCCTGGACAACACCATTTTCCGGATCGGCTTTGCATCTTCCCGTAACCAGGCCAGACAGCTGGTGAGGCACAAGCATATTCTGGTCAACGGCAAAAAGGTCAATGTACCATCTTTTCTCGTATCTGCTGGTGATGTGATCACCATCAAAGAGAAAAGTCGTGCTAATACCTTGCTGAACGAGAATCTGGAAGCGGTAGCCCGTCGTGGCGTTCCGTCCTGGATTGAGCTGGATAAGGACAACTACAAGGCAGAGATCAAGACCCTCCCGAACAGAGAAGAGATCACCATGCCGATTCAGGAGCAGCTCATCGTCGAGCTTTACTCCAAGTAATAGCAGTGCTTACGACAGATGGCTCCTTCTCTTTGAGGGAGTTGTCTGTTTCTTATTGTCAGCGTTCGGTAAAGCATCGCCTGTCTGGGCCCGCCGGTTTTTAATCGAGCGACATAATCGACTCTCATCGCCTCAGGCGTAGACAAAACAAAGCTAACAGAAACGCAAAGAAGGATCATATGACGCAAGCTGCCGAAGAAAAAATACCATATTACCGTAACTGGCGCGAGCTGATAAAACCCGAAAGAATCGAAGTTGACAGGGATAAGCATACCGAAGCGTACGGTAAGTTTGTATGTCAACCCCTTGAGCGGGGATTCGCGTCCACTATCGGAAATTCATTGCGCAGAGTACTTCTGTCATCTATTCAGGGCGCTGCGATCACCACCATCAAAATAGATGGAGCTCTTCACGAGTTTACCACGCTGAAGGATGTGATGGAGGATGTCAGTGAGATCATCCTGAATCTCAAGCTGGTACGGCTCAAGCTCAACTCTGATGAAGCTCAGGTTGTCGTCATTGATAAAAGCGGACCTGGCAAAGTCACAGCAGCTGATATTAAAGGTTCCGCTTATGTTGAGGTGATGAACCCTGAGCAGGTTATCTGTACCCTTACTGGTGAGGTCAATTTTCGCGCAGAATTCACTGTGGAATGGGGAAAGGGATATCAGCCGGCAGAGCGACAGAGCAAAGAAGAACTTTCAATTGGCCAGATTCCGATTGATGCGATTTTCACCCCGATTAAAAAGATTCAGTACTACGTGGCTCAGGCTCGTGTCGGACAACAGACCGACTACGACAAGTTGACAATCGAAATTGAGACGGACGGTAGCGTGCGTCCAGAGAATGCTCTTGCCTTTGCTGCAAAGATTTTAAAAGATCAGATGTCCATCTTCATCAACTTCGATGAGGAAAAAGCTGAGCCGAGCAAGGATGAGAGTGGTCGCGAGAGCAATGAGCCGCTTAATCCGTATCTCGATAAGCCGGTTGAGGATCTTGAATTGTCTGTACGATCGGCAAATTGTCTGAAAAACGCAGAGATCAATTACATTGGTGATCTTGCCCAGAAGTCCGATCAGGAAATGTTGAAGACGAAGAACTTCGGACGCAAGTCGCTCAATGAGATCAAAGCGCTTCTTTCTGAGATGGATCTCACGCTCGGTATGAAATTTGATAACTGGGTTCGCCCGTGCGACCGGGAAAAAGACGAAAATCAGGGGTAGGGCTCAAGCCTTTACTTTAACTTTAGAAACCTGAATCATCCATAAATGGAACGACCCATTTGGGAATGTTGAGGATATTCAAATGAGACATAAACACTCCGGAAGAAGACTGGGCCGCACCGGCGCACATCGCACAGCGATGTTTAGAAACATGGTAACCTCACTTTTCGAGCACGAGCGTATCGTTACCACACACGAAAAAGCTAAAGAGCTTCGACCAATCGCTGAGAAAATGATCACTCTTGCCAAGCGGGGTGATATGCATGCACGGCGACAGGCATTGTCCTATATCCGCAGCAAGGATGTAGTACATAAACTTTTCAGCTCGATTAAAGACCAATTTGCCGATAGAAACGGTGGTTACACACGTATTCTGCAGACGGGTGTCCGCAGAGGTGATGCTGCTTCCATGGCCATCATTGAGTTGGTGGGATATCAGGAGCAGGTAGCAGCAGTCAAGGAAGCGAAAGATAACTGATTCGGTTCCAATGATAAGATAAAAAGGCTGACTGGAGCATACGCTTCGGTCAGCCTTTTTTTTTATCGTCTACTCATCGTGTTTTTAACAATATATGTAAATATAGTGGGTTAATCTATGAGTGAATTGAAATCATTCCCAGAAGGTATGGAGCCTCTTGGTGATTCTGCTTTTACGTTCAAGTGTCATCCTGGAGTATCCTGTTTTACTGTGTGTTGTCGAAAAGTTGATCTCCAGCTCTACCCGTACGATGTCTTACGCTTAAAGAATGCGCTCGGAATTGATTCTGAAGTGTTCATGCATACCTACACCAGGCTGGTGAGTGCAGGCAATCCGTTTTTTCCATCTGTTATGCTGGCATTGACCGATGAGGGGAAGGGGGCTTGCCCTTTTCTTGCCGACAGTGGCTGTACTATCTATGAAAACCGCCCCTCAGATTGCCGCAGCTATCCGCTTGAGCGTGCTGTAGATCGTAATCCTCAGGCAAGAGGGCCAAAGGACCATTACTTTCTGGTTCGCCACGACTATTGCAAAGGGCATGAAGAACAGGAAACAATCACGGCCCGACAGTATGTGAGAAGTCAGCAGCTGGAGGAGTACAACACCTATAATGAGCTGTGGGCCGAAATGGATACCATCTTTAGAACCAATCCATGGCAAGGTGAAGGTGCTGGTGGACCGCGCCAGCAGCTAGCATTCATGGTTTGCTATAATATCGACGGGTTTCGTCGACTTGCAACCGAACGAAATCTCATTGAACAGTTCAGATTGCCTAAGGATAGAAAACGGGCTATCAGCCAACGCGATGAAGAACTACTGAAATTTGGCTTCGATTGGTTAAAGCTGCTCTTTACCGGAAAATCGTCACTCGTTAAAAGGTGAGCGACTTGTATCAAGCTATATCTTTCTTGATCATAGTGGTTCTGAATTGTTAATTTGGTATTACCATATGTACGAACTTGTGAGCATTTCTGATATTTCACCCCATGTAATGAGCTTATCCCTGACTCAACCGGTTTAACTTTGATGAATGTTAACGCAATCATCAAACGGTACAATACGGTCAATGGCACTCGCTTATGCAGAGGGCTTGCAAAAGTTTAAGGGTCATGGTAAAAGACAATGTTTACCTACAACGGGCGGTTCATCGTGAACCTTCCATAATTACAACACACATCTTCGCAGTCACTGGTGTCGCTTCTAATATGTAACATATTCGAGCGATTACAGAAGATGGCGGCCAAACCAGAAAGGGGAAAACATGGCGAACGCAACAGTAAGAGACATGCTGCAGGCGGGACTCCATTTCGGTCATCAGACCAGACGATGGAATCCCAAAATGAAACCGTATATCTACGGTCCTCGTAACGGCATCTACATCATCAACCTTGATCTCACCAAAAAGCTTTTTGATAAAGCGTGTGATTTCATTGCCAGTGATGTGAAAAAAGGCGGAACCGTACTGTTTGTCGGTACCAAGCGCCAGGCGCAGAATATCATTAGTGAAGAAGCACGCCGTTGCGGCATGTACTATATTGATCATCGCTGGCTTGGTGGTATGCTCACCAACTTCCAGACCATTAAAAGATCCATCGATCGCTTGAAGGCTATTGAGGCTATGCAGGCCGATGGTTCCATCAATCGGTTCCCGAAAAAAGAAATTCTCCTGATGGAGAAAGAGCGGATCAAGCTTGAGAGAAACGTTGGCGGTATCAAAGATATGCGCAACCTTCCCTCGGTTCTCTTTGTTGTCGACCCGAAGAAAGAAGCTATTGCTGTTAGCGAAGCTCAGAAACTCGGTATTCCTGTTGTTGCTATTGCCGACACCAACTGTGACCCTGACGGTATCGATTTCATTATTCCGGGCAATGACGACGCTATTCGTTCCATTCGCCTTATCAGCCAGCAGATTTGTGAGGCTATCCTTTCCGGTGTTGCTGAGCGTGATGGTGATGACGCATCCGAAGAGGCAATCGCTGCAGCTATGGCTGATGCCGGTTCAGAGATGGCAGAGAGTTCAGAGAGCACTGAAGAATAGTAGTAAATGATTCCTGATGGTTGCACCATTTCAGGAACAGCTCAGAAGGGGTTTGTCTTTGGACTACCCCTTTTGTCGTGTCTACGAAAATCGTAATTTACCGACCGGTATGGCATTAATTATTGTTTACCGGGTGGTGTGAAAAGTTGAGATAAACTTGCCTTTTTGGCGAAACATATAAGGAGATATACCATGCAGATTACAAGCCAGATGGTAAAAGACCTCAGAGACAAAACCGCTGCCGGCATGATGGATTGTAAAAAGGCGTTGGCGGAGACGAATGGCGACATGGAGAAGGCTGTCGATTTTCTTCGTCAGAAAGGACTTGCTGTAGCCGCAAAAAGAGCCGGTAAGGCCACCAGTGAAGGTACCATTGGTGTCTATGTTCACGCCGGCGGCAAGCTCGGTGTCATGGTGGAACTCGGTTGCGAAACAGACTTTGTTGCCAAGACAGACGCATTCGTTGATTTTGCTAAGGATGTGGCCATGCATATCGCCGCAGTCAATCCGGTGGGCATCAATCGTGATGACATTCCGGCCGAGTTGATTGCCCGTGAAAAAGAGATCTATGTAAATCAGGCTCTTGATTCAGGAAAACCAGCTGCAATCGTTGAGAAAATGGTTTCAGGCAAGGTTGATAAATTCATTGCAGAGTCCTGCCTGATGGAACAGAAATTTGTTAAGAATCCTGATCTTACCATCCAGGATAAACTGAACGAGGTGATCGCCACCATGGGCGAGAATATCTCGATCAAACGCTTCTCCCGCTTTCAGGTGGGTGCAGAGTAGGATTCTTCCTGCCAAACGGCCGGTTGTCATTAGGCAGCCGGCCGAAGTTGTTTTAATGAACCTCATGAAATCGGATAACAGAACAAGGAGTGCGGGATGACAGTAGAATACAGACGAATCCTTCTGAAGTTGAGCGGCGAAGCTCTGATGGGCGCCGATTCGTATGGCATCAATACCGACGTGCTTGATTTTGTCGCAAATGAAATTCATGAGGTTGTTGAACTCGGTGTGCAACCGGGTATCGTTATCGGTGCGGGTAATATTTTTCGTGGTGTAGCCGGGGCGAGCAAAGGCATGGATCGTGCTACTGCTGACAATATGGGAATGCTGGCGACGGTAATGAACAGTCTGGCCATGCAGGACGCGCTTGAGAGACGAGGGGTTATTACCCGGGTTATGTCTGCTATTCCGATGCAATCGGTTTGCGAGCCCTACATCAGAAGGCGCGCAGTGCGTCATCTTGAAAAGGGACGCGTAGTCATTTTTGCCGCTGGTACAGGCAACCCGTATTTTACCACCGACTCCGCCGGAGTACTGCGGGCACTTGAAATCGATGCCGACCTCGTGATTAAGGCAACCAAAGTTGATGGTGTTTATGATAAGGATCCAGTAATATACCCGGATGCTGTCAAGTATGATAATCTCACCTATGACACCGTACTTCGAAAAGGCTTAAAGGTCATGGATGCTGCCGGTATTGCTCTGGCCAAGGAAGATAACAAGCCGATTAAGGTTCTCAACATGGCCGTCGCCGGCAACATAAAAAAAGCTGTTTTCGGCGAGAAGGTCGGTACCTTGATTACCTCTTGAGAAAAACCGAACAACTCCACCAGAAAATAGAGGTTACAGCATGAGTGATGTAATATTCGAAATGGCGGAAAAGATGGAAAAGAGCGTCGATTCCTTCAAGAATGAGCTCTCCAAAATACGCACCGGCCGGGCTTCGATCAGTCTGCTCGACGGTATTCATGTCGATGCCTACGGCTCTTCGTTGCCAATTAATCAGGTCGGAACCTTGACTATACCCGAGAGCCGAATGATTGCTATTCAGCCCTGGGATGTTCAGATGGTGCCCGCCATTGAAAAGGCAATCCTGAAATCGGATATTGGTCTTACACCAATGAGTGATGGAAAAGTCATTCGCCTCAATATCCCACAGCTGACAGAAGAACGTCGTCGGGACCTGGTGAAACAGGTGAAAAAGATTGCAGAGGAGTTCAGGGTCGCCGTTCGAAACGTCCGTCGTGAGGCCATCGATATCCTGAAAAAGCAGAAGAAAGACAAGGAAATTTCCGAAGACGATCTGTTTAAACTCCAGGAAGAAGCCCAGAGCGAGACCGACACTTATATTAAGCAGATTGACGAGGCCACTGCGTCTAAGGAAAAAGAGGTGATGGAAGTATAGTATCACCCGTTCCTGTCGGCCACCGTCGGTTTGTATTTTTGGACAGACCTGCAGATCGCTTTATACATTTCACGACGAGCCTGGTAGACTGACAAGTTGCCAGGCTTAATTATTGGTTGTGTAAGGTTATGTCCAGCCACTGTAATTTGTGCAACTTTGGAGAATCATGGTCACCGAACCGGTTATAGACATTGAGCGTCTACCCCGCCATATTGCTATTATCATGGACGGGAACGGTCGATGGGCCACCAAGCGAAATCAACCGCGGCTGTTCGGCCATAAGGCCGGTGCGCAAGCGGTTCAGGATATTGTAGAGACCTCTCGTGAAATTGGGATCAAAGTCCTTACGCTTTACGCTTTTTCCTCCGAAAACTGGAAACGGCCCGAGCAGGAAGTCAGTGGCTTGATGTCTATCCTACAGAATTACCTTTCTGCCGAACTGTCCAGGATGTTGACCAACAGGATTCAACTGCGTTGTGTGGGTGACATTGAACGATTACCGGAGTCGGCCCGGAGGCAGCTGCAAAGCGCTATAGATGCCACGGCGACGAACTCTGAGCTTATCCTGAATCTTGCCCTCAGCTATGGTGCACGGGACGAATTGACCCAGGCAACCCGAAAGCTTGCGGCTCTCTGTGTCAAAGGCACAATTCGGCCGGACGAGATCACCGCCGATCATATCGAGCAACAACTCTACACCGCTGGCCAGCCTGATCCCGATCTGCTGATCAGGACCGGCGGTGAGTCCCGACTCTCCAATTTCCTGCTCTGGCAGGCATCGTATTCGGAAATTTACTTTACGGACGTTATGTGGCCAGATTTCCGTCGTGAGCAGTATATTCAAGCGATATACGACTATCAACAGCGTGAACGGCGTTTTGGGAAAACCAGTGCCCAGCTTGTTGGCAGGTGATTCATGAAACGTACACTTCCTGGAATTCTTTTAGCTGTTTGTTGGGTTGTTCTTCTGGTGAAAGGGTCGACCCTGCAGTTTTATCTGGCCATGCTGGTGATCACTGCTATTGGTGGTGCCGAATATCTGAAGATGATCATGGTGCCAAAGCTGGCTTTTTTTTCGAGGCTCTATCTGGTTGGTACCATCTGTCTGCCGGTTCTTTTGACCCTGCCCGTTTCCGGAACCACCGATATCCCTCAGCAGATCGGCCTTTTTTCGGCCTTTTTCCTGGTTACCCTTTACTTTCTCCGCTGCTATACCCATTTTGACAATACCTATGAACGTTTTTCCCGTATGGTGTTTGGGGTGGTGTATGTCGGTGTTCTTGCTTCCTACCTGGTACTGCTTCGGCAATATCCTGAGGGTGGAAGCTGGTTGGTCGTCTTGACAGCTGTCACTGCCGGTTCGGATTCTGGTGCTTACTATTTCGGTTCCACCTTCGGTAAGAGAAAACTTTGCCCTAACATTAGCCCAAAGAAAACGGTTGAGGGTGCTCTGGGCGGACTGCTTTGCGGTCTTGCGGCCGCTTTTGTTTCGGCTATGCTGCTGCTTGAAAAAGTAGACTGGCTGTTTGTCGGAATGGCTGCTGTTATATTGACAGGGGTCGGTATTCTGGGTGATCTCACTGAATCGGTGATAAAACGAGGAACCGGCACCAAGGATTCCGGCACACTGCTTGCCGGACACGGTGGGGTGCTGGATCGCATTGATTCCTTACTGCTTGCCGCACCTGTTCTGTATTATCTATTGTTGTTTCTGGGGGGGGAATGAAACGTATCGCACTTCTGGGATCCACCGGTTCAATTGGCGTGAATGTCCTTGAGGTCGTCAGGCAGTTCCCCGATAAGTATCGCATTGCCAGTATGGCCGCAGGCCGAAATATCGCCCGCCTGAAAGAACAGGTTCTTGAATTCCAGCCTGAAATCGTCTCAGTTATGGACGAAAATGGGGCCCGTCAACTGCGCGAGTCTCTTCCTGCTCAGTTTCATGACAAAATAGTTCACGGTACGGGCGGCAACCAGGAGGTTGCCTCGTTTTCCGGATGTGATGTCACGGTTTCCGCTATTGTTGGTGCAGCGGGCCTTTTGCCGACCCTTGCCGCCATACGTGCGGGCAAACCTGTGGGGCTGGCCAATAAAGAGACGCTGGTGATGGCCGGCAAGATCGTGATGGCAGAGGCTCGGCGCAATGGTGTAGCGCTGCTGCCGGTCGACTCAGAACACAGTGCAATTTTCCAGGCTCTCGAGGCGGGACATCGCGAGGATGTGGCCAAAATTATTCTTACCGCTTCAGGCGGCCCGTTTCGAAAAAAGCGTAAAGAAGAGCTGAAGGCTGTCACCAGGGAACAGGCGCTCAATCATCCCAACTGGGCCATGGGACCGAAAATCACCATTGATTCAGCTACACTGATGAATAAGGGGCTGGAGGTGATTGAGGCAAGGTGGCTCTTTGATATGACGGTGGATGATATCGAGGTTGTGGTTCATCCTCAGTCTGTGGTCCATTCTCTCGTCGAATATCAGGATGGATCGGTTATGGCACAGCTAGGGATTCCCGATATGCGAATCCCCATAGCCTATGCCCTGTCGTACCCTAAAAGGCTGCCGCTGCAGCTGAGTCCGCTCAAACTTTCCCAGTGTTCGAATCTTGAGTTCTATGCACCGGATTACGAGTGTTTCCCAGCCCTTGGCCTAGCCTTTTCTGCTATTCGCAGCGGTGGTGTTGCACCGGCGGTGCTCAATGGTGCCAACGAAGTGGCGGTGGCCGCCTTTCTGGCCGGTCGCATTCGCTTTTTAGAAATCGCAGAAACCGTTGCCGATACCTTGGAACGGGTACATGAGGGAAGTGAGGATTCGCTGGAAGATATTCTGGCAGCGGATGCCAGGGCTCGCAAAGTTGCCGAAGAGCGTATCGCCACACTTTCCTGCAATTAATGGGTTCTTTAGATATGGTGCCCACTTTAATCATACCGGATTTGACCGGAACTGTTTTGAGAAGTTATGAATAGCGCATTTTCTTTTATCCTTGTTCTTGGTTTGTTGATATTTGTTCACGAGCTTGGCCACTTTCTTTTTGCCAAGCTTTTCGGAGTGAGAGTGCTGAAATTCTCACTCGGCTTCGGTCCGCGACTCTGCGGCAAGACCGTGGGTGAGACTGAATATGTAATTTCCGCTGTGCCTCTTGGCGGTTACGTCAAGATGTTTGGTGAAAATCCTGATGAACAGGATGTCCCGGCTGCCGACAAGGCTGTATCCTTTGCTCACAAATCGGTGGCCCAGCGATTCGGTATTGTTCTGGCCGGTCCCGCTTTCAATTTCCTTTTTACTTTGGTGTTGTTCTTCTTTCTCTTTCTTATTCAGGGTGTTCCAGAGTCGGTGGATACCACCCGGATCGGAAAGGTTAATGACAATTCCCCGGCAGCAATTGGTGGGCTGGTAGCAAATGATGTGATACTCGAAATCAACGGAACGGCCACCAAGGGTTGGTCGGATGTTCTTGAAGGGGTCAAAAACAGCGGTGGAAAAAAAATATCCATGCTGGTGCTTCGCGATAACCAGGAAATACCTGTTGAGCTCACCCCCCAAATCGATAAGGTCAAGAATATCTACGGGGAAGAGGTAGACGAACGGTACATGATTGGCATCGTCCGTTATGATGATCTGCGTTACGTGCCTACTGGCCTTTCAGGCGCCATGAAGAACGCCGGGCTTCAGACCTGGGGATTTATCGAGTTGACTGTCACCGGCTTTGTGAAGATCATCCAGCAGGTTATTCCTGCCTCCGAACTTGGCGGACCGATCCTCATTGCCCAGATTGCCGGCCAGCAGATGAAGGCGGGATTTGTCAACCTCCTCTATTTCATGGGGTTGTTAAGCGTCAACTTAGGTGTGCTCAACCTGTTACCGGTTCCAGTGCTCGATGGTGGCCATCTGATGTTTCTTACTATTGAAGCGGTACGTAGAAAACCGATGGAAGAACGGGCCCAGATTATTGCCCAACAGGTGGGAATGGCGCTTCTTGGAACCTTGATGGTTTTTGTCTTCTATAACGATATTCTCCGGTTGTTCAACTGATGGCTGGTGAGGAAAACTACATACTGGCAGTAGATACCGCCACGCCGTGTTCCACTGTAGCGCTTGTCTGCGGTAATCTCGTAGAGGGGAAGGTGTTGGCCTCGCTCTCCGTATCCAGTAGTGTAACCCATTCCCGTCGCTTGTTGTTGGCCATCGAGAGATTACTTGATGATGGCGGCATAGCAAAAGGGAATATCCAGGGCTTTGCTATAGGTCTGGGCCCGGGAAGTTTTACCGGTCTCCGCATCGGTATGGCAACCGTGAAGGGACTTGCGACAGCAGCTGGTAAACCACTCTATGGTGTTTCGACACTTGATGTCATTGCTGCTTCTTGTACCGGTGGAAGCCGTCTTATCTGTTCTGTTCTGGATGCCCGGAAAAAAGAGGTCTATGCAGCCTTCTACCGAGCCGATGACAACACCATTCCCCGGCGAGTGTCGGATATTACGGTGTTTGCACCTGGCAAGCTCGCTGAACAGATATCCGAGCCGGTTATGATGGTTGGAGACGGACTCTTTGCATATAAAACGCTATGGCAGGATCAGCTTGGAGATCGTATGCGGTGTGCCCCTGTTCACCATTGGAGCCCATCCGCTGCAACACTTGGTCTTCTCGCCGGGGAGTTGCAACAGCAGAACCAACCACTTGATATTGCATCGGCAGTGCCCCTGTATGTGCGGGCTTCCGATGCGGAACTCAACCTCAAGATGCCTGCCGCAGAATAGCAGTATATATACGAAAAGCCAGTGTTTTAAGGCAGCCCGGCGTGAGATCTATGATTATTCGACGAAAGACCAGAAAGATTGCGGTTGGCAGTGTTGCCGTAGGCGGCGATAGCCCCATTTCGGTGCAGTCCATGACCAATACCGATACTCGGGACACTGAAAAAACCATCGAACAGATTTTGCGGCTTGAGGAGGCCGGTTGTGAGATCATCCGCTCAGCCGTGCTGGACGAGGAGGCGGCGAAGGCCATCCGGGTCATCAGGGACGCCATCCACATTCCTCTTATCGCCGACATCCATTTTGATTATCGCTTGGCCATCAGCTCAATGGAAAACGGAGCCGAGGGTATCCGAATCAATCCCGGCAACCTTGGCGGGGAAGAAAAGCTTGCCCGGGTGGTCGATTCCGCCAAGCACCATAAGGTGCCTATTCGGGTCGGTGTCAACAGTGGTTCTATTGAGAAGGATCTCCTGAAAACCCATGGCTATCCCTCAGCGGAGAACCCGAAGGCGCTTATTGAAAGCGCGCTTAGAAATGTCCAGGCGATCGAGAAGCTTGGTTATCACGAGATGAAAATCTCCATAAAATCTTCCGATGTGCTGACCACTGTCAGCGGGTATCGCCAGCTATCGGCACTGACTGACTATCCCCTGCATCTCGGTGTTACCGAAGCTGGCGGTCTCATTGCCGGCACGGTCAAATCTTCGGTTGCGCTTGGCATACTGCTTAGTCAAGGTATCGGTGATACTTTCCGGATTTCCTTAACGAGAGACCCCGTTGAAGAGATTCGTGTTGGTTTTGAACTGCTTCGCTCCTTGAAAATCCGGGAACGCGGGCCCGAACTCATTTCCTGTCCAACCTGCGGCCGGACCCGGATAGACCTGTTCAAGCTGGCCGAAGAGGTGGAACGTTACGTACAGACCATGAAACGACCGATCAAAGTTGCGGTCATGGGCTGCGTGGTTAATGGTCCCGGTGAAGCCAAAGAAGCGGATATAGGTCTGACTGGCGGCAATGGCGTGGGTATTATCTTCAAAAAAGGCGAAATCTATAAGAAGGTTAATGAGGATGTGTTACTTGAGACCTTCATGGCCGAATTGAAAAAAATGGAAGAGGAAGGGTAAAAATCCTGAAAATCTGATACATTTCTGCTACAACTTTTTTGTCCTTTTTTCTCGGCGGTTGGTAAAGAGTATCTCCGGACTGTTTTGTGGTTGTTTTCAAACCGCTTAACGGTTTTGGTTACATCTTTTTCCAGAGCTTTACTCATCGTGAGAATATATCCGCTGCTGTCAGGTGGATAATTGTACTGTTTTCATGAACTAACACATTATCGATACGGAACATCTATGCGCTACACACAAATGCTGTTGCCGACATTAAAAGAAAATCCTGCCGAAGCCGAAGTCGTCAGTCACCGACTGATGCTGCGGGCCGGTTTTATGCGTAAGCTCACCTCAGGTGTCTACACATATCTGCCCTATGGTCTTGCAGCCATTCGCCGGGTGGAGAATATTGTGCGTGAGGAGATGAACCGCGCCGGAGCTCAGGAATTGATGATGCCGATGGTACAGCCGGCGGATCTGTGGCGTGAGACCGGTCGATATGACAAATATGGTCCGGAACTGCTCCGTTTTCATGACCGGCACGAGCGGGAATCGTGTCTTGGACCGACCCATGAAGAGGTTATCACCGATATCGTTCGGCGTGAGCTCCATTCCTATAGAGATCTACCTATTAATCTTTACCAGATCCAGACCAAATTCCGGGACGAAATTCGTCCCCGTTTTGGTTTGATGCGTGGCCGTGAATTCCTGATGAAGGATGCATACTCCTTTGACGTCGATGATGCCGGAGCCGAGGTCGCCTATCGTAAAATGTATGATGCCTACAAACGCATTTTCAGCCGTTGCGGCTTGAAGTTCCGTGCCGTGCAGGCTGATTCAGGTGCCATTGGCGGCAGCTTCTCTCATGAATTCATGGTATTGGCTAAGACCGGTGAGGATACTATCGTGGTCTGCGGTGATTGCGAATATGCCGCCAATATGGAAAAGGCTGTTGTCAAGATTGCGGAGATCGACAATACCGAACCACTGGCAGACCTTGAAAAGGTCGAAACCCCCGGTAAACGTAAAGTTGATGCGGTTTGTGAATTTATGGGGATCGCACCTTCCCAGCTGGTCAAGACCATGGTCTATCTTGCAGATGGCAAGCCTGTGGCGGTTCTGCTGCGTGGTGACCGTGAAGTAGAAGACGTAAAGCTGAAGAATCTGCTCGGTGTTGCAGATGTTGAACTGGCAGAAGACAAGGCGGTTTTTGATGCTACTGGTGTGCCCACCGGCTATCTCGGACCGGTCAACATCCCGATCCGGGTGGTTGCTGATCAGGAAGTCGCCACCATGCGTAACTTCGTGGTCGGAGCCAACGAGAAGAACTATCACCTGAAAAACGTAAATCTTGGCCGTGACTTCGAGGTGGAGGCCGTTGCCGACCTCCGGCAGATAACTACCGAGGATCCTTGTCCGCAATGTGGTGGCAAACTTGAACTCACCGAAGGAATCGAGGTCGGCCATGTGTTTAAGCTCGGTACCTCCTATTCCGAGTCGATGAAAGCGGTATTCCAGGACAGTGAAGGTCAGGAAAAACCCTTTGTCATGGGCTGCTACGGTATCGGCGTCAGCCGGGTGGTGGCGGCAGCCATCGAGCAAAATCATGACGATAACGGTATCATCTTTCCGGTGCCGCTGGCCCCCTTCCAGGTAGTGGTCTTGAACCTTGGGGTCAATGACGGTGTTATGACTGAGGCTTCCGAGAAACTCTACCGTGAGCTTCAGGAGGCTGGTTTTGACGTGTTGCTGGACGATCGTGATGAGCGGCCAGGTTCCAAGTTCAAGGATGCAGATCTGCTTGGCATGCCGTTTAGGGTAACGGTTGGCAAATCGTTTACCAAGAACGGGACGATGGAGATCAGACGTCGCCGTGATGGATTTACCGAAGAGGCCGGGCCCGATGCTATCGTGGCGCTGCTCAAATCGAGGATTAACGAGGAGCTTGCGCGTTCGTAACACAACGCTGTTTGTGCCATGCCTTATTCATCGATGCTTAATCCGCGGGGCCTGAAGGTCCTCACCGGCAATTATCTGCACGGAGTCGATCTTTCCCCTATCGACAAGGCGTGGGAGGTTGTCACCCGGGTTCACAGTGGCAAGACCCACTACTCCGGCGAGCCGTATTTGATTCATCTGCTGGAGGTCGCCTCGACGCTTGCCTCCATGCACCTGGATTTCGATACCGTGCTGGCCGGGTTGCTGCACGGGGTGTTAAAGGAAGGTGTTGAGCTGGAGGATTTGAAGCGTGAATTCGGCCCGGGCGTGGCAGCAATCGTGGCAGGATCCTCCAAGATTAATAAGGTTCAGTACAACAGCAAGCTGGTCAACCAGGCGGAAAACGTCCGGAAAATGCTGCTGGCTATTGCCGCGGATATCCGGGTGCTGCTGCTGAAACTCATCGACCGGCTTCAGGACATGCTGTCGCTTGATCGGGCTGATCGTGAAACGCAGCATGACATTGCCCTCGAGACTATGGATCTTTATGCGCCGTTAGCCAGCCGTCTTGGTATCGACTGGTTGAAGCGGGAGCTTGAGGATCATTCCTTTAGATATCTCTATCCGGAGGAATATAACGACATTAATACCCGCTTGGAAAGTTCTCTTCAGGAGCGGCAGGAATATGTCGATGAGGTCATAACTATCCTGCATAAGAAGCTGGCAGAATCTGGTATTTCTCCCATCCGCATCATTGGCCGGCCCAAGCATATCTATTCCATCTACAAAAAGCTGATCGCCCAGAACATTCCTCTTGAACGGGTCTACGATAAGGTTGCCTTCCGGATTATTGTGGAGACGGTCAAAGAGTGCTATGAAGCGTTGGGAACGATCCACGCCAACTGGTCTCCTGTTCCTGGGCGGATAAAGGATTTTATCTCGGTCCCCAAAGCCAATAACTACCAGTCGATGCACACCACGGTGGTGGGGCCGCGCGAGCACTTTATCGAGATCCAGATCCGGACCGATCAGATGGACCGGGTTGCCCAGGAAGGTGTTGCCGCACACTGGGCTTACAAAGAAGGCCAGCAGGTCAGCGATCGTGATGCCAGGCTCTTCAGGGAGTTGAAGAATTTAGTAAAGTCCCTGCAGGAGGTGGAGGACCCACGGGAATTCCTCGACAGCGTCAAAGGCGAACTTTACGATCCGGATGTCTATGCACTCACCCCCGCCGGAGACGTCAAGGAGTTTCCCCAAGGAAGTTGCCCCATCGATTTTGCTTACTCCATCCATACCCAGGTAGGTGACCATTGTGTCGGGGCCAAAGTGAATGGCCGGCTGGTGCAGTTGAAGTATCAGTTGCAGAATGGCGATATTATCGAGATCATCACCTCGCCCACCCAGACCCCGCGTCGTGGCTGGCTCGATCTGGTAAAGACCAGCAGGGCAAAGGCCAGAATTCGTTCCTGGCTCAGGCGCGACGAGAAGGAAAAGGCTTTAAAGCTTGGTCGGGAGATCTGCGAGCGCGAGATCAAGAGTCATGACACCACGCTCAAGAAGATGATCAAGAGCGGCCATATTCGTTTGCTGTTGAAAGAACTTCGCTGCAATTCTCTTGAAGATATGCTGGTGAAGGTTGGCAGTGGGGTTATCACTGTCCAGACCCTGGTACGAGCGTTGCAGCCTCCGGAAATTGTGCAGGAGCAGGAGGCCAAAGCTGCCGACGTTACCCCGGAGGAGTTGGCGGCAACATTGTTGCAGCCGCCAGCAAAAGGTGATGATAATCGGGGTGGTATATCCATTGCCGGTGTCGACGGCATGCTGATAAAAATCAGCCGCTGCTGCAGCCCGCTGCCGGGTGATCCCATTGTTGGTTTCATTACCCAGGGACGTGGGGTGTCAATCCACAAGCAGGACTGCATCAACTTAAAGAGCACCGACCCTCATCGCTGGATAGATGTCTCCTGGTCTGGAATTGAAGATAAGCACTACAAGGTCAGTATCCACATTCGCTCTGAGAACCGCAGGGGAATTTTTGCCGAAATCAGCGCCGTCATTAGTTCCGACAATGCCAATATTGTCGATCTTTCCGGGCACACTACACCGGATGATACCGCCGATCTGAATATCACTATGGAAGTCCGGGATCTGGAACATCTGCAGGTCATCCTGCAGCATCTCCGTCAGATGGAGCATGTCATCTCCGTACGCAGGGTTTAAAGCCGTCAAGGGGATTGCAGTTGAGGGCTTTACGTCAAAAACGGAGTAGCAGGGTATGAACCTTTGTCATATCTGTGGCAACGAGATACGCCGCGGTGTAAAAAACTGCACATTTTGCGGCAGTGAACAGAAGGAAAATCATCAGGAGCAGAAGGTCAAGAAGTTCGTTCATCGTACGGTGAATCTTGAAGCCGGAATGCCGCTGGTCGAGCCCGCATTGCAGCAGCTGCATGCGGCGGTACATGAAGCACGAATACGAGATATTCAGGTGCTGACCATTATTCACGGTTATGGCTCAACCGGCCGGGGCGGTGCCATCCGCAGAGAATGCCGCAAAGTTCTTGAGTATATGAAAAGTCGCGGAGAACTCGGTGGTGTCATTGCGGGAGAAGAGTTTTACCGACGTAACGGACCCGTTCGTGATCTGCTCAAACGCTACCCTCAGCTTGAAAAAAACAACAACCTTAATCGGGGCAACAAAGGGATTACCCTTGTGATTATGTAAAGTGCCTTCAAGGGAATATCACTGTTGAAGGATCGTGTTTGTAGAGGTGGAGGTCGCAGCAGATTTCTTGAGATTTTATATGCCTGTTTGATTGAACGGATGTCTTTTATTGATGGATAGGGTATAGAGTACGCTCTGATATGCCGTTCCCGGCAACGGTTTCGTGAATGTGTGCACTCGTTGGATTATCGTGAAACCAGTGATCCACAGCCTCACATTGCGTGGCCATACACAACAATTTAAAAAGGAGCTTTCGTATGAAGCGAATTGTAGCGCTATTTGCTGTTTGTCTCGTGGTTGTTCCCGGTCTTCTCATGGCTGAGGAAAAAATGGAAAAACCCAAGCTCGATACTTTCGAGCAGAAACTCAGTTATGCGATGGGTTCTGATGTTGGTAAATATTTCAAGGGTCTTGGTAAAGAAATAGATTTTGAGACTCTGGTTTATGGTATTACCGACGGTTACGCAGGAGCCGAACTGGCCATGAACCAGGAAGAGATAGTTATGGTCCAGAAAGAGTTCGGAGCACGTTTGCAGGCGCGACAGGCTGCCGAGCTTGAGCAGATGAAAGAGAAGAATAAGACCGCAGGGCTGGCATTTCTTGAGGAGAATAAGAAAAAGGAAGGTGTTGTGGTTACAGCATCCGGTCTTCAGTATAAGTTCGTCACCAAGGGTGAGGGAGCTATTCCTAAGGCTTCCGATCAGGTCAAGGTCCATTATGCAGGTAGCCTGATTGACGGAACCGAATTTGACAGCTCAATCGCGCGTGGCGAGCCGGTCACCTTTGGTGTAGATCAGGTTATCCCAGGTTGGAGTGAGGCTCTTCAGCTGATCCCCGTTGGTTCTAAAGTGAATCTGGTTATTCCTGCCGACCTTGCGTATGGTGAGCAGGGTGTTATGCCGCGAATCGAGCCCAACTCCGTTCTCGTTTTCGAGGTTGAGTTGCTGGGAATCGAGACGGCGGCTGCAGCTCCCGAAGCTGCTGCACCCCAGAACTAACTATTTGTTGTATGAGATTCAAAAGCCCGGGGGAGCAAACTGCTTCCTCGGGCTTTTTTTTATCCGATTTTCAGAGTTTCACGATCTGCAGTGGCTCTGCACATCCCAGTACACCATCGGCCATGGCAATATGACCGATATCCCGCCAGCTTCGTTTTAAGAGGCTACAACCATAACTGTCGATTGCAACCGGATCAGCTGATGCTGCCAGCAGTCCTACCGCCGGCTGACAGTGCGGCCCCCAGAGATGAGCCCTGCTCATGCCGATGGTGGCATCAAGCAGGGTGAAGTCGGGGGTGCGGTAACGGTTGAGGTCAAAGACCGCCTCCTGAATGCGGCTATGAAAGGCCGATTTTCCCCAGCAGCCTCCCTTCTGGTAATGGGTTGGTGGAGCACAACCCATCATGTTCTTCATGGTCAGGGTGACGCCGGCAAGGGAATGTGCTTTCAAGACCGGTACCGACAGCAGAAAAACTTCGTCGAGCAACTCAGGCAGATACATTTCCGGCCAACGGTGACATTCCGATAGTCGTTTCCTGATGGATGGCAGGCTGTTCAAATCGACCAGCTCCACTCCACATCGGGCGGCCATGCTGGTATAGCCCAGCTTATCAAAGCAGTGGGCGGTGGAATAGTCTATTGAGCCTGTACCTTCACCGACGAAAATTGTAGCTTTGGGCGCGGCCGTTTTTAGCCAGCTTATCAGTTTTTCCACCAGTGCTACTGGTGTTGTCACTGGCGGTTCGATCGCTTCAACCAGATTCGGTTTGATGAGAACATGGCCTTGGCCTTTCAGTAGCGCTCGAAGAGTGGTGACGTCGAGCAGACGATCTACGGCTGTATCCCAGCTCTCCATAGTGGTGGAGTAGACTACTCCTTTTTCGTGACCGATGTGCATATTGCTTTTTGAATCAGGAGAACAGTTGTGTATTACTTGTCTTCTTTTCTCAACAGCCAGAGCCCAGCAACGGTAAATACCAGATGAATGGTTGTGGCAGCGATAAGTGGTGGCAGATACCCCGCACCGGCAAGTGATTGGAGAGCCCCCCAAATGCCCCAGGCGAGAAAGGCAATACCACAACTGGCTGGGATGGCGATATAGAGATCACGTCCCCATTTCTGGTAGCAGTAGAGTAGGGTTGGCAGCCCGAGGATGAGTAATGGTAATCCCAGCAGCAGGTAGGAGATGCGGCTGAGAAAATCGGTCAAGGCCTTATTGGTCTGGTACTCGTTTTTGCTCTTGCCGATTTCCCTGTAGAGGCCGGTGAGTGACTGCTGGACGGTCTGGTTTTCAGGAACGACGAAATCGATAGGCGTTTCTGGAAGCTGCATCTCCCTCTGGTCGAAATTCTCGATGTGATATCTGCCGCTGTCCTGACGCTCCTGAATCTGTACCACACTGAAAAGCCACATCTTCCGCTTTTCGTCCCACTGGGCTTTTTCTGCTGTCAGAAGAGCTTTTGTGTTATAATCCGTATCCCATTTAGAGTACGAGAAATTCTCGAATTGCAGGTTTTTAAGATCGCGGCGTTCAAAAGAATAGAACCCCTCAACGCCTTTGTAGTAATAACGACCGTTCCGATAAATGCCGAGCGGCAGCTTGCCCTTGACCTGTTGGTCCCAGATGGCGCTTGCGGCAGGTACGGTGTAGGGGAGCAGCCATTGCGCCGCACCAAAAAAAACACCGGTAAGCAGAAGCCCTCCAAGTAACAGGGGTCGGACAATTTTGGCAAGCGGAATGCCGCCTGCCTTAAGGGCGTTCAGCTCATTGCTGTGGTTGATGATGCCGAGAGTGATGATTCCGGACAGCAGGATCAGGATGGGGCTCAGCTGATCGATGATAAACGGGATATTGAGCATGAAAAATTTCATGGCCAACCCCAGCGATTTACCTTTACTGGTGAAGTTGTCGATCTTTTCAAAAAAATCGACCAGAAGGTAAATGGCAAGAAAACCCGAAGCGACGGTGAGGTAGTGTCTGGCGAACTGTTTGAGCAGGTATTTATCGAGTAGCTTCACAGAATAACCACATGGAATAGGAAGAAGGATGTAACGTTGTCTTTAGGGTTTAAGGTGACGGAGTCAGGGTCTGAACAGTTTTTCCGCCAGGAGAAAGCCGGCAGCCACTATGCCAAGCCCGACAACGTTGCTGGCCAGGATATAGCCGAGTGCATGCAAAGGCTCTCCGGCTTTGAAGAATTGTACACTCTCCCTGGCAAAAGTCGAGAAAGTGGTGAAACCACCTAAAAAGCCGGTAAAGATAAAGAGTCTGAATTCATTGCTGATATGGACTCGGTCAAACCAGTTCCAGCAAAAGCCGATCAACAGGCAACCGCCAATATTGGCGACAAATGTGCCTAAGGGGAATCCTGTGTTGGTCAGACGGGCGGCGAGAAGTGCAAGGCAATAGCGGCCTATGGAACCTACGGCACCGCCAAATGCGACCGCCATGAGTTTGTTGAACTCCATTAAATGTCCACCGTGGTGTTATCTCCGGGATTTTACTTTCGGCAGGGAAAACACATCGACCAAACGAGGAAGATGTTGGAAATATGGACCTATATAACGATTTCGCAACAGAATCATATCTATGTTCGACTGACTCCTAGGTACCATTATCACCATCACTCGTCAAGCAGAAGGGACGAGGGTTAACGTCCGAAAGAGAGTTGGATTGCAGACGTTGGTCTACTGTTCATATCTGTCCAATAGTCTCAAAACCTTGATTTTATTTCAGACGATGTGCTATATTAGATTCTTTCCGTGATGCTGGCTTCGCGTGGAAGTATTTGTATTTACGCGTTGTACCGGCATTTATCTGCTCTCGCCGCAATGCTTTTGGCATGCTTCGCGGGCCGAATTCTACAGGAGAAGGCTGATACACCGACAATGCACTTTCTGAACTGCCCCCTTTTCCCCTCAAGGGCGCGGGTGAAGTGGAAAGCAGAATGCAGACCACTCGTGAGTTTGACCGCAGGTGTGCTGTTTGCGGCATTGTTGCGGCAAGTGTAACGACTCGCGGCAACTCTGCTTATTACCGGTGTCTTGCCCAAATCGTGAATGGCGAATAACCAAGATCACTCCAACAAAGTTTCAGAAGTCATCCCCTTCCGGAACACCGCCAAAGATAGACTTCAGGCCTTTTGGGAAGTTTTCAGTAAAGACGATGACGTTCTGGTTATAATCAACGCCGACCCGGACGCCCTTGCCAGTGCCATGGCCGTAAAGAGGCTGCTCAGATATCGGGTGAAAAATGTTGTTATTGCCCACCCGAATGAGATCAGGCGGATGAATAATGTCGCGATGGTCGAGCGGTTGAAGATTCCACTTGAGCGGCTGAGCAATGTGAAGGTCGGTGATTACAGCAAGATTGTCATGGTAGATTCCCAGCCCAGTCATCTGCCCTGTTTTGAGAAGATGAAGATCGATGCCATCATCGATCATCATCCGGTAAGCGGCGACTGGGACTGCCCTTTTGTCGACATTCGTCCAGATTATGGTGCCGTTTCCACCATGATGGTGGAATACCTGAAGGCTGCCAATATGAAGCCTTCCGTTTCCCTTGCGACGGCACTGTTCTACGCAATCAAGGTCGACACCCAGAATTTTGAGAAAAAATCAAAGGTTGCGGATGGTATTGCTTTTCGTTACCTTTTTAGTATTGCCAACCGGGATCTGGTGCGAAAGTTCGAGCTTACCGATCTGCGTCGCTCGGAACTCCGCTACTTCAGTATCGCCTTTCAGGAATTGAAATACTCCAAGCGGCGTTACTATACCCATGTTGGCCGGGTGCGAAGCCCCGACGTTCTTGTCATTATCGCCGATTTCCTGAACCATGTAGGCGAGATTGATTGGGTCTTCGTGTCTGGGATCCACGGCGAGAAATTGGTGGTTATCTTCCGTTGTGACGGCTACCGTAAAAGCGCTGGTAAACTCGCCAGTAGAACGTTCGGTTCCGTCGGTTCCGCCGGTGGACATAAAGAAGCCGCCCGGGCGGAAGTGCCATTGAAGAACCTGGATATGGGGGATAAAGAATTTACTTCCGTCACCTTGAAGCGACTTATCATGCGGCATATCTGACAAGATATGCCGCATGCTGCCCGAACTCCGGGCGCATTTCCTCTCTTTATATGCTTTAATGAAGTCTCCGTTCACCAACAGGAGGTCAGATGCTGCAACCCACAACGCTGGCAATGATATTGGCAGGAGGTCGAGTCGATGAACTTGACGTCCTGACATACGGACGTCCCAAATCGGCTCTGCCATTTGGTGGTTTTGGCAGGGTGATCGATTTCCCGCTCAGCAATCTTATGAACTCAGGAATCGAGCAGGTGGCCATCCTGAGCCAATATCGCAGCTATTCGCTTATTAATCATATCGGCACCGGCGCGGCCTGGGACATGCTGGGACGCAACCGTGGCATCTCTATTCTGCCGCCTTATATCGGCTCAAATCATAAAGATTGGTATCGCGGCTCGGCCGATGCGGTCTATAAAAATCTCGATTTTGTCAAATACCATGACCCCGAGCATATTTTGATTCTATCAGGCGATCATATCTATCAGATGGATTATCAGGATATGTTGGCCTACCATAAAGAAAAGAACGCCGATTTGACCATGGCCTTTGTCCGGGCCAAAAAAAACAGCCCCCACCGTTTTGGTATGGGTGCGGTAAATGATGAGGATGGTGACCGTGGCGGAAGGCTCACGGACTACTGGGAAAAACCTGACAATCCACAGTCTGATTGGGTATCGCTCACCGTGCTCTGTTTTAAACCGGAAGTGCTTTATACGATGCTTGGCTCGAACCAGCAGGAGAACTCCCACGAATTTGGCCGGGATATCGTGCCGGCCATGATGGAGGCAGGTTACAGGTTATACGGCTATAAGTTTCACGGTTACTGGGGCTATACCAAGACGGTTGAGGAATACTGGCAGTCCAATATGGATCTTTTAGGTGATAACCCGCTTATTGATCTTGAGAAGTGGGGCTTTCGCACCAATATGGATCACCGTGACATACGTGACTTCCAGCCGACGGTTGTGGGACACTATGCAACGGTACAGAACAGCCTTATCTACAATGGTTGCCGTATAGAGGGCACTGTACGCAATTCCATTCTCTTTCCCGGGGTAGAAGTGGGCAAAAATTCGGTGGTTGAGGATTCCGTGCTCTTTTTCAATAATGCGATAGGCAGAAACTGTCGGTTGAGCAAGGTGGTGGCAGATGTCAATACCGTCTACGGCGACGGGGTGATTATCGGCGCCGAAGCAGGTCGCCGGGCCGAGAAGATAACGGTTATCGGCTGGAATAATCGGGTGCCTGAGCAGGTTATGATTGGCGAGGGAGCGACCATCTGTCCGGAGCTGAATAGTAAAAACTGGAAGAAAATCGTGGCTGCAGGGGAGGTGTTGAAATGAAAAAAGCGCAACAGACGCTTGTTCTCCTGCTGGCGGGTGGTGTCGGCAGTCGCCTCAATATTCTGGTGCAGAGCCGAGCCAAACCGGCTGTGCCCTTTGGCGGCATCTATCGGATCATCGATTTCAGCCTGAGTAACGTCACCAATTCCGGACTCAAAAAGGTCGGTGTTCTGACCCAATATAAACCGCTGTCGCTTATGGATCATCTCGGTTCGGGTTCCGCCTGGGATCTTACCGGCCGAAGTCGAGGCGTCAAGATCCTGCCGCCTCGAACCGGTTCCAAGGATTCCGACTGGTATAAGGGGACTGCCGATGCGGTGCGCAGAAATATCGACTTTATCGAGTCGAATCCGTCCGATGAAGTGCTGATCCTCTCAGGTGATCACATCTACCATATGGATTTTGATGTGATGCTTGAATACCACCGGAGCAAAAAGGCTGATGTTACCGTGGCGATGATGGTAGTGCCCAAAAGCGAGATTCACCAGTTCGGGGCGGGTATTACTGATAATAATAACCGCATCATTGAGTGGGAAGAAAAGCCTGCCGTGGCCCGTACCAATCTGGCCTCAATGGGCATTTATGTTTTTGACCGCAACTATTTGCTCAACGCCCTGGCCCGTGACAAGGATGAAAGTGACTTCGGCATGCATATCTTGCCCCATGCCATCGCGCACGACAATGTTTTCGCCTATCCATTTTATGGATACTGGCGGGACGTCGGCACGATCCAGGCCTACTGGGAGGCGAATATGGATATTCTGCGAGATGATAGCGGTCTGAACCCGCAGGAGTGGGGCATCATCACCAATATCGAATCGGATGGCCGGTATACTGACAGACCCCCTGCACGATTTGGCTCAAAAGCAAAACTTCAGAATTCACTTATCTCGGCTGGCTGTACCATTCATGGCACGGTGGTTAATTCGGTGCTGGCACCGGGCGTGGTGGTGGAGGAGGGCGCCATAGTCCGCGACTCCATACTGTTCCAGGATTGTCTGGTAAAAAAGGATGCCGAGGTCGATCTGGCAATATTCGATAAGTATGTAGAGGTGGGAGAAGGAGCAAAAATCGGGATTGGGGATGGCCATAATGTCATTAATCGACAATTTCCCAAACATCTCTATACTGGCATTAGTGTGATCGGCAGAAGGGCGAAAATACCAGCCGGCCGGGTTGTGGGGAGAAACTGTATTATCAATAGTCACTGCAGCGAGGCAACTTTTCCGGAAGAAGATCTCAAAGACGGCGAAACCCTTTATCCTAACGGGGAAATCCTCTAGAGAGAGACTGACCTGAAAGCAGGTTTGGAGCGATGCGGCTACAGTTTGTTCTGGGTTTCGAATACGGAACTCAACTGACCGAAAAGGTATTGCGAAAATCAAAAACTCGGGTATTATTCCGACCACTCAAAAATAACATGTGGCCCCGTAGCTCAGGGGATAGAGCACAGGATTCCTAATCCTGGTGTCGCAGGTTCGATTCCTGCCGGGGTCACCATTTATATCAAATACTCATTTGAGTATTCCAGTATCCCCTCCTGTTGTTGTTAACCAGCTATAATCCTGTTGTATTATGTTGAGTGGTCCGGAGTTTTAGGTTCAAACTGTTTCTGCCACTGAATGTATTCTTCCAGCAATTGCTGACAGTCAAAATTTGCTTTGGTAAGTGAAGGCAAGGCGCCGAATAGGACATTGGCAATTTCCCTGCCGAGTTGTCGATATGCCTCGAATTGGTCTTCGCAGAAGAATTGGTCGGCGGTGGTTTCCTGCGGGAAATCTGGAAATTTCTTCTTGTGTCTTTGCAACAGTAAGGACATTTGTTTTGTTACCGCCGATTTTAAAACAAGCAGGCATCCTCGTTGTGACACATTTTTTAAGGTGTCGAGATATTCTATTTCTCCCAGTACAAATGGGGCCTGGCATAAACCGGATTGTGGATCGGGCGTGATAGGGGTGAGATCAAGTCGGACTCGGGCCTGTGCATCAGTCTGTAGATAGCTCAAAGCTGTCAAAAGGGATCCGAATTCATATTCGGGGTCAGCTTCCGCATCTACCGCGATAATGAGCCCGCAGTGCCGGTCAAACAGGGGGAGCAGGCCCAGGTTGTCACCAGTATGGCCGCCGTCGGAAAGATGAATCAGACGTCGCCTGCTGTCGCTCATGCCGAGGGCTTCCATGCCGAGGTAAAGGGGCCAGAATACCAGGTTTTCTTGTTTGTGGGCATGGATACCACCATTGTATCCAGGATTCTCCAGCCATTGGCCAAGGCGGACATTGAAAAGCGTGGTGGCGAAGGACTGGGCGAAAAAGGTGTTGCGGCCAAGTGTTGAGTCAACTGCCGCGCCGGAAATGGTCATAGCTCGAGCCATCTTGGTTTTCCCTCGGCGGTAGCTGCAGGTGGGCAGAAAAGATGTTGTTTTGGAGCCGCAGTAGAGCTTGCTGAAAACAAAGGTGTCAGATTTTCTGGTACGCAGTGCCATATTGCGATCGGTCGTCAGATTGAGGCAGGCACAATAGAGATGGTAGGGCGCCGAGGTCGCAGCGTCGGTCAGATATTCATCCCGCAGCGTGTTGCCGATTCCCAGACGTTTTTTGAACGTTACAAACAGAGGTAAATTACTCAGTAATTTAGGAGTCAATTTTCTATTTTCTGCCGACTGGGTGATGATAGATGATGTGATTTGCGTGTTATCTGACGGTCCGTAGGACTGGAGAGAAATAGCATTTTCGATTGGAGGATCCTCTTCTGCCTGGACTGTCCTGGCACAACTGCCATGCAGGTCTGTAAGCTGCATTTCGATATTGTCCCGTTTGATTTCAAGGCTGTCCGGTTGCTGAGGGTTTGGCCCGTAGGTGGCGAGGTAAGCTTCTGCAAGACGGTCCCGATAAAAATAATGCAGAGAGAGTTTGTTGAAATCCACTCCATAACCGATCAGGAGCAGGAGTATGGTGAGAACCATGACGATGAATGCATAGCTCAAGAAGCCATGGGTGAGAAAGCTAAGGTTGTTCGCTATCCATGCTACGCCGGCGGCGCTCACCACTGTTGTAATGATTACCAACAGCAGGATCGGTATGGCCAGCACCACACTTTTGGCGTAGGCGAAAGCTTTTTGGAAAAATTTCATTGCCTCTGGGGGACGCTTCTGTTTTTCCACAGCTGAGGAGGCCTTTTGGTACCAGGCAATCAGGCCGGCGAGTATGGCTGAGAAAAGTCCCGTACTACTGGTTGTGCCTAAAGATGTAATCAATTTTTGTGCGTCTCCGGTGGGGTTGAGCAGCAGTAGTACCAGCCAGGGGAGCAATCCGATGGAAGCAGTCAGGAGAGTCATCGCCAGAGTCAGGCCGAACATGGCACTGAGAAGGGAGCGGTTCTCCCTGGTGGGATCATCCGGTAGCGCCCAGAAACGAAAAGCATCATCTGTAAGGCAAAGCAAAAGGTATGATATGGCTGCCGCACCACTTGCACCTGTCAAAAAGGCAGCAGGAGCCAGGACACCGACCTTGCCAGGCAGGTGATGAGGAAAGATGAAGGCTGAAAGTACCAGGATTGCCCCTATGATCCAGAGTTGTCTGTATTGGCGACAGTCATCAACGGTGTCTCCGTCGCGAGTGAATATCTCTTCGGAGATGGCGGCAGGTAGCCAGGCCGGCATCATCAGCAGGATCAGGGTGGACAAAAAACCTAACGGCAGCGCTTTTTGCCAGCCTTGCAGGGCAAAATCCTTGAAGTATGAGAGGTTCGGGTCGAGTGAAAATCCTAATTTTGCCCCCTCCTGTCCCTGGTCTACAAGCGTGAGCAAACAAAAAAACGTCGCAGAGATGAGCATTGTTGCCAATATAAACATGCCTAGCGTAGCTGACATACCGGTAACGACAGTACCAACCGCACGCAACACATCACGGCTGAGGAAACGGCGTCGTCGTACCAGGAAATCCCCAAAAGAGCGCAGATGATTGAGTACCATCCCACGAGACAGGAAGGTTGGTTCAGCATCGACATAACCCGGATCGCTTAAAGGAAATGGGCGCAGTGAGGGGATGGCACAGTCAAAGTGTGGATGATCATGGGGGCCGAACTGGTATTGCTCCTTGTCCTGTTTTCCCGGACCGTTTGTGCCGCTGGGATCTGCAGGGTTTTGTTCCTGCTGTTTTCTTTTAAACGACAGAAGGCTTGCCAAGGCAGAACCGATATAGCCGCCTCCTGATACAGTGGCATGGTAATCCACATGTTTTAACAGGTTAACATCAAGCAGGCGCTCGATGACACCGAGATTGACCGTCGCCGAACGAATACCACCACCGGATGAGGCGAAGCCGACAATGGTTTGTTGGTCATTAATTGCAGCTTTTTTCCTCCTGAACTGGATATATCTCTGTTCCGCTGCAATTACCTCCTTAAGCGATCTGAGGATGGAGGTTTCGGTCTCTTTTTCAGTGTGTCCTCTGGACATGAGCCAGCAGCCGCAGAGGTATGCAAGAATGAGCAGTAAAATGATCAGCAGGACAAATTTGAAAACAGCAGCTACCGACATGAAGGTAACCACCCAATCAACTGCGTTGCCTGGATTGTTCAAAACGATTGCCATTAAGCTGTTTTCAAGGATATCAAATCCAGCGATGGCAAAAGGGATGAGAAATAGCACCTTGACCTTGCCTGTTGGTTTCAGGCCCAAGCGATGGCTAATGGCCATCAGAACAGCAATGAGGGTGATTGTATAGGTTATGATGAGGAGCCAGTCCCATTGCTGTAGTTTCTTTGCAGCTGAAAGGCATGGTATCTCACCGTCATTTCGAGGAGCTTGTTGCCATTTGTTGATGATCGCATTGGCTGAGGACGCCGTTTCGGCAAGTTCCATAGTGACAATACCGGCACCGCACTGATCGCGTAAAATCGTATTGTAGCTATTGGTTGTCAGTACTGTCGCCATAGTGGCAAGGGTGGCAACGATGGCAATCCACAGCCATCCTTTAGTGGTAAGCATGTTATAGACCGGATAGTTTTCCGGCTGGCGCTGTTCTTCCATTTTTTTCACTCCTTGAAAATAGGACAGACTCGCTAAAAGTTCGGAAACCTGGTGAGTCAAATCGTCAAATCAACTCGCTAGAAAACAAAAAAGGGCCAAAAGAAGAGAGAGCCTTTTGGGTTACGTTACAAAAAATTAGGTATGAATACGAAAATGGTACTGTGTGTGGTTGTATTCTGAGCTGTGAAGTGTTTGAACGGTTTTTAATTATATCATCAAAAGTACAATGTTTTACTCTTCTCGTCTGTAATTTTCAGAAATGGTATGGATGGCATAATACTGTACTAAAGAAAGATTGCCGGAAGGCTATAGTATTATCGATTCTCCTGGCCGATCCGGTTGTTTTTTTTCAGTATTCTGGCCATACGTTTTCTAGGTCTGGGAAGGAAGGTATTGGCTCGGTATCAACCTAATGGGGCAGGACTCACTCTTATTGTATGGGAGGATAGCGAAAAGGGGGCAAGTGGTGTATGAGAGGAGTCTGTCACGGTGAGTCGGATTGATTGGCAGGGTGTACTGTTACCTGCTTTTTTCTCTGATCCCATTTCCCCTTTCTCGGTTACTGCTTACCCTTGCGGTGTTGATTAAAACATGAACATTGTTCACTTCCTCCTCGCCTTACTGGCCAACTTTGTCTGGGGCTTCAATTTTATTGCCGGTAAGGCAGGTGCAGAACAATTCCAGCCCCTGCTCTTTACCGCTCTTCGTTTTTTCTTTCTGCTTCTGGTGATGCTGCCATGGCTCAGGCCAGCCCCAGGCTATATGTGGCCGCTACTCCGTGTTGCCATATTGCTAGGTGTTGGCCATTTCAGCATGATGTTTATCGGTCTGAATGCCGGCGGTAATATTGCCTCGGTGGCGATCACTACCCAGCTCTATGTGCCATTTTCAGCAATTCTCGCTGCAATCTTTCTTGGTGAGAAGATTTCGGCAATCAGGGTTGTGGCTATTCTGATTGCCCTTTGCGGTGTTATGGTCATTGGCTTTGACCCAGTGGTGTTCAATCATCTCGACGCAATTTTCTGGGTGATGGGCGCGGCTTTCATGATGGCAGTCGCCACTATCATGATGAGGCAGTTTCCCAACCTTGGCGTATTCAAGCTACAGGCATGGATAGCACTTGTCGCCACTCCGTCACTATTGCTGCTTAGCTTGATCTTTGAGTCAGGCCACGGGCAGGTTCTTGCCAGTGCCAGGTGGATGGATTTCTGGACGCCGCTCTATTCGGCAATAGGAGCCTCGGTAGTCGGCCATGGCATTGTCTATTATCTGCTCGGGCGCTATTCGGTTTCAATTGTTACTCCGCTCATGCTGTTGGCACCTGTTCTCGCTTCCGTATTTGGCGTACTGTTTTTTCAGGATCAAATCGGCTGGAAGCTGATTGTTGGCGGGGTATTAACGCTTATTGGAGTTCTGCTGGTTTCAGTTCATCCTGAACTGTGGAAGAAGTGGCTGCGGCGATGGATAGCCACTAGCGGTGACAACCGCTAGTGGTTCGGTACTGGAGTGAGGCCTGGAGCGAGTTATACTCTTTTATCCACACCACCAAGGCTGATAATGCGTTTGATAGCAGGGTCTTCGATGTATTTGAAAGAGCGTATCGGTTTAGAAATTCTTGATTGATTTCTCCTTGTTGATTCGCTCAATACTGGCGATGGCATGTTCTTTAACGTTACCAATATGCTGTCGTAAAATAGCGCTAGCACCTTCAAGATCGGCTTGAGCGACGCAGTCATACAGTTGGGTATGCTCTCTATCGACAGTATCCATGGGAGTAACGAAGAGAACATTTCCCCGATATTTGAGGTAGAGCAGGTCAAACAACGATCTCAGGGTGTTGACCTGAATGGTGCACCCGGAAAGCTCGGCCAGAGTGAGATGAAATTCCATGTCTCGCAGCAATCGCTCCTTGAGGTAGATGTCCCTGACCGCTGCAAGGTGTTTGTCGAGCGCCTTTTTCAAGGTTTTTAACTTTTTGCTGGTGATAGTTGCGATAGTTTTCGGCAGGAGTGAGGTTTCAATCAGTTCCCGGAACTCATAAATTTCGATGATTTCCTTCAGGCTGATATCTTCCGTGTAGTAGCCGCGATTAGGCTCGTGGCGCACGAGTCCCTGATCTTCAAGTCGTTTCAGGGCCTGGATGATGGGAGTTGTACTCATCCCAAGCCGTTTAGCCAGATCCCCATAGGCGATCTTTTGGCCCGGGGTGATTTCATTCACAAAGAACATCTTCCGGATGCCCATATACGCCTCGCGGGTAAAGTCGTCCGTACTCTTTTTTTTCTTTCGTTTTTCTTTTGTGTCCATAGTGAAAATCCATCTGCCGGAATTGTTCGAATATCAACGAGCACATGAGGGGGTAACTCCCCAGTAGTACACTTTCTGCACATCATAAACTAACACTTACTTCCTTGACATGACAATCTAAAAGTGGTTAGAGGAAGATAATCTGATTATATTTCTAATCAAGCATTGCGTGATTTTCAACCAATAGCTTTTTGTGACGCTACAGGTATTGCTGCCCCGGAGGAAGTATGGCGTTGTCATTTATGGATGGAAATGAGGCTCTTGCCCGAGGTGCTATCGCTGCGGGCTGCAATTTCTTTGCAGGCTACCCCATCACCCCTGCTACAACCATCTTGAGCAACATGTTGAAAATGTTGCCTCCTCGTGGAGGAGTTTGCTTGCAGGGAGAAGATGAGATTGCCTCCATGGGCTACTGCATCGGTGCATCCATGGCGGGTAAAAAAGCGCTTACGGCAACGTCAGGGCCGGGAATCAGTCTCTACAGCGAGCAGATATCCTTTGCTATCGGCGGGGAGATTCCGTTGGTTATTGCCGATGTTCAACGCCTTGGCCCGTCGACGGGTTCGGCGACGCGGGGCGCCGACAGTGACATCCAGTTCCTGCAGTGGGGCAGTACCGGCGGCGTCCCGGTCATTGTGCTTGCACCAAAAGATGCACTCGACTGCTACCTGCTGGCTCGCCATGCTTTCAATTATGCCGAGGAGTTCCGTTGCCCTGTTTTTATTGCTTCCAATAAAGAGATTGGCATGACCAAGGAGAGCTTTGATCTCGAGTCTGTGACTCTTCCCGCGGTCGTCGAGCGCAAAGCTTTCTCCGGCGTCAACTATTTGCCCTTTGCAGCTGAGCCTGATGCGGCCCCACCTTTTTTGCCCATTGGTGGCAATACCCTGGTCCGGCAGACATCTTCCACCCATGGCCCGGATGGTTATATTACCAATGATCCGGAAGTGATTGCCGGGAGCCAGGAACGGCTGCGCCGAAAGATCCTCGATCATGTCGAAAGGATCACGTTATATGAAGAGGATATCAAGCCGGGTTCCGACACCTTGATTATTAGCTATGGGGTCACTGTACGAGCAGTTGCGGATGCTGTCGAAATACTCACCGAGGCAGGCCGGCCGGTATCATCCCTGACCTTGAAAAGTCTCTGGCCGGTGCCGGAAGCCTTGCTTTTAGAAAAGGCTGCTGATTTTCGACGCGTCGTGGTTGTTGAAATGAATCTGGGCCAATACGTTCATGAGATCAGGCGGGTGCTGGGGGGGGGCAGGGTGGAATTCTTCGGGCAGATGAATGGTGTGCTGATCACCCCAACCCAAATAATGGAGGTGCTGTGCAATGCATAGTTATCTGAACACCAGTCGGCCTCCTGTCTATTGCCCCGGTTGCACTCATGAAAGTATCACGGCCGGCCTGGATCGAGCCATGGGCAGCCTTAATCTGCCGGCAGACAAAACCGTGATGGTTACCGATATCGGTTGCTCCGGGCTGTTCGACACCTTTTTCAATGTTCATGCCCTGCATGGTCTGCATGGAAGGGCCCTCACATATGCCACCGGCCTGAAACTGGCGGACCCTTCACTCAACGTCATTGTCACGATGGGTGATGGCGGGCTGGGTATCGGCGGTGCCCATGTATTGGCGGCCTGCAGGAGAAATCTCGACCTGACCCTCATTATCTTGAACAATTTTAATTTTGGCATGACCGGCGGTCAGTGTTCTGTTACCACCCCGGCGGATGCTGTAGCGGGCTCGGAGTTTCTGAACCAGGCGGAAATTCCGGTCGATATTTGCGGGATCGCCGAAAGCGCCGGAGCAACCTATGTTGCAAGATGTTCAGGGCTCGATACCAATCTTCATGAAATAGTGGCTGCAGGTATCAACCATAAGGGCTTTGCCGTTATCGAGACTCTTGGCATGTGCACCGGTCGCTACACCAAGAAAAATCGTCTTTCTCCGTCAGTTCTGCAGCAGATGGTCGAGGACCTGCCACCCAAATCAGGCCTTGTGGCAAGGAATCAGCGTCCGGAATATGGCGAACGTTACCGGGAACTGTGTCTGCAGAACTGCAGATACCCTGAACCGGTCACGGTAGGGCACCAGGTTGATTTCCCCGATTATCATCGTCAGGAAATAGCCATTCTCGGTAGTGCCGGTATGCGCATTGTGACCGCCGGGGAACTGGTCTGTCACGCCGGTCTTGCCGCCGGGATGAATGTCTCGATGAAAAACGACTATAACATCACCGTGCTGCGCGGCCAGTCGGTGAGTGAGATCCAGATTTCGCCGAGAAAAATCGGTTACGCCGGCAGCACAGCGCCAACCGTAGTCCTTGCCTTGAGTGACGAAGGGGTACAGCAGCGAAAGAAACTCTTTGCGACACTTTCACCGGGCACCTTTGTATTGAAGGATAAATCGGTGAATATTCCACCCTGTACAGCCGAAGTTTATGAGGTTGATTTCAAGGAGTGGAAAATAGCAAAACCGGACTGGGCCCTTGCAGCTCTCTGTTTTCTGGCGACAAAAGAGCAGGCAATCAACTGGGAGATGCTTGACATTGCCTTGAAAGCACAATTCCAGGGCAAAATCTATCTGAGCGCACTTGGGATAGCGGATAAAATACGTTGTGCAATGGCGACCTTGTGAGCCTGGCGTAATGCAAAGGAGGAACAATGGAAATTTTACGAACACTGGGGATTGAGGAAAATAATCAAGGCGCGTCAACCGGCGTTCATTGGAATACCACCCGGGAAAATGGAAAAATAGACGTTGTCTCTCCTGTTGATGGCCGATTGTTGGCGAGTGTTTTCCGTGCCTCGGAGGAGGATTACCGGGACGTATCGCTAGCAGCAAAAGAGGCTTTCAGTGTGTGGCGGAAAATGCCGGCCCCCAAACGGGGAGAGATTGTCCGTCAGATCGGTGACGCACTGCGAGACAAGAAAAATGCTCTTGGAGCGCTTGTTTCCTGGGAAATGGGGAAGTCCTTACAGGAGGGGCTGGGCGAAGTACAGGAGATGATCGATATCTGTGATTTTGCCGTTGGTCAGTCTCGCCAGCTGTATGGCTCGACCATGGCATCGGAACGGGTTGAGCATCGACTCTATGACCAGTATCATCCACTTGGCACCGTTGGTATTATCAGCGCCTTTAATTTTCCAGTGGCGGTCTGGGCCTGGAATGCCATGCTGGCCGTGGTCTGCGGTGACACGACCCTGTGGAAGCCATCGTCGAAAACACCACTCACTGCTATCGCCGTTCAGCATATCCTGGCCGAAATCGTTGCCGCGAACAAGCTGCCTGAAGGACTTTTCACTCTTATTATCGGTTCCGGTTCCACCGTTGGTGAGCAGTTGTTGCAGGACCCTGATGTACCGCTCATTTCGCTTACCGGTTCCACCCGTGTAGGTCGGCATGGCGCGCAGGTAGTCGCTTCCCGGTTCGGCAGAGCCATATTGGAGCTTGGCGGTAACAACGCCATTATCCTGACGCCAGCGGCTAACATGCAGTTGGCTGTTCCGGCTATTGTGTTTTCTGCAGTAGGAACAGCAGGGCAGCGCTGCACGACCACCCGTCGTCTGATTGTACATGAATCGATATATGACCGGGTCAAGGATGTGCTGGTGAAAGCATATGGTTCACTGCGAATCGGTTCACCGCTCGATGAGCGAAACCACGTCGGGCCGCTTATTGATGTTTCGGCGGTGGCTGCTTACCAAAAGGCGCTTGAGGCTTTGCAGGAGCAAGGCGGCACAATCCTGTGCGGCGGTAATGTGCTTTCCGGCAAGGGCTTTGAGTCGGGCTGCTATGTCGAGCCGGTGCTGGCTGAGGCGGAAAATGATTACCCCATAGTGCAGGAAGAGACCTTTGCTCCCATTCTCTATCTGATACGATATTCAGGTGATGTGGAAAACGCGATTGCTCTGCAGAACGATGTTGTGCAGGGACTGTCATCCTCGATCTTTACCGAAAACCTTCGTGAGGCCGAGCTTTTTCTCTCCGCTGCAGGGTCTGATTGCGGCATCGCCAATGTCAATATCGGCACCTCCGGGGCTGAGATCGGCGGGGCATTTGGTGGTGAGAAGGAGACCGGTGGTGGTCGCGAGTCGGGATCGGATGCCTGGAAAGGCTATATGCGGAGACAGACCAACACTATCAATTACGGTACCCAGCTACCTTTGGCACAGGGCATCAAGTTTGACATTTAACGAATGCTGCAGTGCTCTAATGATGTAATAAAAATGAGGAAATTCGCCATGAATACCGTCACTGAACTGACCGACTATATGAATTTTCAAGATCTGCTTGAGGATGAGGAAAAGCTGGTGCGGGAGACCGCCCGGACCTTCGTCAATGAGCAGGTGTTACCAATTATCGACAAACATGCCCAGGAGGAGAGCTTCCCTTTTCACCTGATCCCGCAGATGGGTGAGCTCGGATTTTTCGGGCCGACCCTGCCTGAAGAATATGGCTGTGCCGGCCTCTCCAATGTTGCCTACGGGCTGTTGATGTATGAACTGGAACGGGGCGATTCCGGGCTCAGGAGCATGGCGTCAGTCCAGGGATCGCTTGTCATGTACCCGATTTTCGCCTTCGGCAGCGAGGAGCAGAAGAAACACTGGCTACCGAAAATGGCCAAGGGAGAGGCTATAGGCTGTTTTGGTCTTACCGAACCTGATTTTGGTTCCAACCCCAGTGGTATGAGGACAAAAGCGGTTCGCGAACCTGACGGTAAGTGGCGGCTCAACGGCGCCAAAATGTGGATTACCAACGGGACAATTGCCGACGTGGCGGTGGTCTGGGCCAAGACGGAGGATGGCATCCGGGGTTTTCTCGTGGAGAAGGGAACACCAGGTTTTACCGCCCCACAGATGAAAGGCAAGTGGAGTCTCAGGGCATCCGTCACATCAGAGCTTATTTTCGATAATGTCATCCTTGATGAAGAAAAGAGTCTGCTGCCGAAGGTCACAGGAATTAAAGGGCCGCTCAGCTGTCTCACCCAGGCGCGGTACGGCATTGCCTGGGGTGCTCTGGGGGCTGCCGACAACTGTTATCAAACTGCTTTGGAGTATTCGCTTTCCAGGATCCAGTTTGATAAACCAATCGCCGGTTTCCAGCTCCAGCAGAAAAAACTGGCAGAGATGGTGACGGAACTTACCAAGGGGCAGTTGCTTGCCCTGCAACTTGGCCGCATGAAAGATAAGGGGAAATTCAGCCCGGCCCAGGTATCGATGGCCAAGATGAATAATGTCAAAATCGCCCTTGATATCTGTCGTACCGCCCGAACAATGCTTGGAGCCAACGGCATCATGGGCGAGTATCCCATCATGCGTCATGCCAATAATCTTGAATCGGTCTACACCTATGAGGGGACCCATGATATGCATACCTTGATTATTGGCCAGGAGGTGACAGGTATCGCTGCATATCGCTAATAGGGAAGTGTTCGGATTCTGCTGGATTCTTTTGATCAATTTGGAGACTGACGATGACAAAGCGTATCAATTCTGTACTGGTGCTGGGGTTGGGAAAAGTTGGACATCTCGTAGCTTTGCTGCTCCATGAAACCGGTTTTGATGTCACCGGGGCAGATGTACACGCAACCCATAATGTTCCGTTTCGTGTCTGCTCGCTTGATGTGACGAGCGAAGCTGAGCTGTCTAAAGCGCTCGGTACACATGACGCGGTCATCTCTTGTCTGCCGTACCATTTTAACATTGCAGTGGCAACCATTGCCGCCCAGTGTAATACCCACTACTTCGACCTGACGGAGGATGTCAGCACGACGAGGGCAATTCGAGAATTGAGCTTGAAAACCTCGACGGTCATGGCCCCGCAGTGTGGCCTTGCTCCAGGTTTTATTGGTATTGTCGGCGCTTCTCTGGCGGAAAAATTTGACAAGATTCGCGCCATAAAGCTGCGGGTCGGGGCTCTGCCACAACATCCGACCGGCCTTCTGGGATACGCCTTTAACTGGTCGCCAGAAGGAGTGGTGAACGAATACCTTAATGACTGTGAGGTAATAGAAGGTGGAGTTCGGAAATGGGTGTCACCCCTGGAATGGCTGGAGACAATCGTGATTGATGGCCTTCAGCTTGAGGCTTTCACAACATCGGGTGGTTTGGGGACAATGTGTGAAACATATGAAGGACGAGTTGAAAATCTCGATTACAAATCGATCCGTTACCCCGGTCACGCCTCGTTGATGAACTTTCTGCTCCATGAATTGCTGATGCGGGAAGACAGGAAAGAAACCGGTAAACTGCTGGTCAACGCCAAGCCGCCGGTGAACGACGACGTTGTCTATATTCATGCTTCTGTTGAGGGCTGGAGGCATGATCAGCTTATTCGCGAAGAGTTTGTGAAGGCCTACCCGCCAGTGGAGATTGCTGGTAAGATGCGTAGAGCAATTGCCTGGACCACGGCCACTTCGGTCTGTGCGGTAGTTGAAATGGTCAATAATGGTGATCTTGCGGCACAAGGGTTTATTAAGCAGGAGGAAATTCCTCTGGAACGATTTCTGGCAACCGCTAATGGTCGTATCTATGACGGAAAACCTCATGGGGGCAGACAGGTCTGATTTTTCCAGTTTCACCTTGACTTGATCGAAGGGGACCGACAGGTGATTTCCGCCTGCCGGTCCTTTTATTTTTGGATGAACCTGCTACTATGTGCCTGTACGTATCCAGTTTCGACCGGCCTGGTTCTTTCGCCATACGGTAACCTGCTACCATAATTTCTTAACTTGTAAATGCCGAGTTGCTTTGAAGACCTATTCCCTTGTTGTTCATGATCTTGTTGTGACCGTACAAAAAAAACGGGTTAAAAATATCAATCTTGCCATTTATCCACCAGATGGTCGGATCCGGGTCTCAGCACCGATCAAATGCAGTGAAGAGACGATAAGCGCTGTCATTCGTGCCCGATTAGGCTGGATCAACAAAAAGAGGGCCGCTCTACTTGCACGACCTTCGCAGGTTGTGGTGGAGATGGTGACTGGTGACACGATAGATTTTTTCGGGCAACGGTATCCGTTGGTGGTGGTTGAGAAAAGTGGTACTTCAGGACTGCAGATCAGCAACGGGACTATGGAGCTTACCGTAATGCCAGAGTCCTCCACGGAAAAGAAAGTCAGCATGCTCAATGAGTGGTACCGACGGCAACTACAGCTGGCCATTCCTGATCTGCTCGCTCAATGGCAACCGAAAATTGGTGTTACTGTCAATGACTGGCGTATCCGGCGGATGAAGTCACGGTGGGGCAGCTGTAATATTCTCGACAGACACATTTGGCTTAATCTGGAGTTGGCAAAACTCTCACCTGTGTGCCTTGAGTATGTCCTTGTCCATGAGCTGACCCATCTGCTTGAGCGGTATCACAATGCACGTTTTTGGTCTTTTATGGATCAGTTTTTGCCCCATTGGCGAGAATTACGCAGGGAGTTGAAGAGCGTTCAGATTACTTGAAATATGTGTTTAAAAGTATGTGGGTATGTATGTATAAACGTATGTGTGTTTCGGTGCATGTGTGCCGATATGCATGAAGGTGTCATGATTGTTGACAGAAAATAACAAATACAATAAATGTGTTATTGCCTGACTGGTAGAGAGTTTTCCTGTTCAGGCTATCAATCAATAGAGCTAACTGGTGATCCAGAAGTGGATCCGGGCTTGTGCTTGCGCATGAGTCCTGCAGGGAATCCGGTGTAAATCCGGAACGGACCCGCCGCTGTAAGTGACGACGAAAACCGCATAGGCCACTGTACTGTAACCTTGTTTGTCCGCGATGTTCAATGAGACAGGCAAAAAAACATGACGAAACAGTATGGGAAGGCGCGGTCGGTAGGATGAATCACGAGTCAGAATATCTGCCAGCTATGCGTATCTTACTCGGAAAGATGGTAAATTTCCGGGCTGACATCTGTCGGTCCGGTTTTTTTTGTCTTTTTGACCCGGGCCGACATAAGCATTCGGGTGGTGTTGCAAGGGCGCCCATCGCGCACCGCATCATTGCCGGGAGGTCGTATGGACGGCTATTCAATTTTTGTGGTATTGCTGGCGGGCTATATAGGCCTGCTGGTCGCAACCGGGTATTATTTTAATAAGCGGCAGAACTCTTTACGAGAGTTTTTGCTGGCAGGACGACGGGCCGGGCCGATGGCTATCGGTTTTTCGGCTGCGGCATCATGGCTCACGGCAGGGGCGCTGCTGGCCGTGGTCGGATTCTTCATGCTGCTTGGCATGGGTTCTGTCTGGGGCTTTGTGGTCCCCAACATTCTCGCGCTGCTGATAATTGCCCTTCTGGTCAAAAAGATTCGTTCGATTCCGGCAATGACCCAGCCGGAGCTGTTGGAAATCCGCTATGGCTCATTCTTACGGGTACCGGTGGCTCTGATCATCATTGTGGTGATGATTCTCTTTGCCGTGGCGGACATCAAGGGTTTTGCCATGGTGCTGCAGATATTCTACGGGATAAGCACCACCCAGGCCGCCCTGATCGTCGGGCTCTCCGTTGCGGTCTATGTTACACTTGGCGGCCTTTCTGCGGTGATTGCCACCGATACCATCCAGTTTTTGCTGCTCTCGGCGTTTATCCTGGTGATGTCGGTGCTGGTGATGGGTAATGCGGGAGATGTGTCAGGATTGAGCGTCACCCAAATGATCGGTTCAATGGATGGCAGCTGGTGGAATCCACTCTCCATTGGTATGCCGATGGTTCTCATATTCACCATTGCCATTATTCCGGGTTGGATCAGTGAACAGGATCCCTGGCAGAAGATTTGGGCGGCGCGGGATGTCAAATCGGCCAGGATCGGTATGGTATTTGGCTCACTGATGGTGACCCTGGTCTTTGGTGGCTGCGCAATTATTGCCTTGGGGCTGCAGAAGGTTTTTCCTGAAATTGCCGGGATGGGTTTTCCCATGGGGATGGCCAAGGCTGAGCCGGCATTGCTTGCCTTCATTATGGGACAGAACTATCCCGATATAATGGTGGCGCTCTGTGCAGTGGCTCTTGCTGCGGCAGCCATGTCATGCGCCGACACGTTTGCGGCTTCAGGGGCTTCATGTATTGCCCGGGATATTTACCAACGGCAGGTAAATCCCGGCGCCTCTATGAAAGAGATGCTTATGGTCAACCGGCTTGGTGTTCTGTTGATTATCGGCTGTGCTACCCTGGGTTCATTTTTTATTGATTCGATTATCGACGCTATCCACATTGCCACTTTTATTGCCAGCGCATCCTATTTCTTTGCTTTGATGGGCGGTATGTACTGGCGGCGTGGCACCGCAGCCGGAGCCGCGGCCTCGATGATCATCGGTTTTATCACTCAGTGTGTGTTGATCTATTGCGATCTCAGCATGACCCAGGCTGGTGCGCCACCCTATCTAGAGACCTTGCATCCGGCATTGATGGGACATGGTGTTATTGCGGCGATGTGCTTAAGCGGTCTGGCTTATGTCATGGTTTCCCTGGCGACTGCTCCAGTGGCAATGAGTCGTCTGGCTCCATTTTTTCCTGATCAGGCACGTCTGCTCGTAGCTAACGTGGTAGTAACAGGTAATGGTGCACGACTGCCGGAAACAGACGTGTTGGTTGAAGATATTGATGGCGAAAGAGTCTATTTGCGGATGAGTCTAGAACTGCCGGAGAATCTTTCCTGGCGTGAAATTGTCCGGTTGATGACTGTTACGAACAACCACTGGCTGGCAATGGGCGGTGAAGAATCTGTACGTCGATGTACCCGTGCCGATATGTTCTCCTGTGTTACCCTTATCCGGGGTGAACAGAAAAATGGCGGCTGGTTAGAGGTGGAAGGGGCCAGCAATGCCTTACAGGAGTTGAAAAATGAGGTGGCGATGGCGTATCATGAGATTACAGCTGTGCTCAGTAACATTCCGGGGCACAGCCTTAACCAGAAGTTGTGAAGAGTGGACACTATTTAATGCGTCTGTCAGACTGCGAACTTCCGATAGATTTCAAAGGAGTTAAAATGACATTGAATATTTCCGAACAGGCAATTGCTGAGACCATTGCATTTCATGGTCATAGCTGTCCTGGCCTGGCCATTGGTATTCGGGTGGCTGATTATGTAAAGCAGGAATTCGGGGAAGTGGAACCTCACCATCTGATCTGTGTAACCGAGACGGATATGTGTGGTGTTGATGCCATCCAGTTTCTCACCGGCTGTACCTTCGGCAAAGGAAACCTGATCCATCGGGATTACGGTAAGGCTGCTTTCTCCTTCTATCAGCTTGCTGCCAAGCGGGCGATCCGCCTGGTGCTGCGGCCGGACGCCAGGGGTGGGACCCATCCTCAACTGGCTGAGCTGATTGCCAAAAGTAAGAATGGTGAACTGACGGACAAGGAGAAAGAGCGTATCGCAGAACTTCGGGGTGAAATGCAAGAACGGCTAATGAACCTGCCGTTACACGATATGTTTACGGTCACATCGGTCGATTTTAAACCGCCACGTGGGGCTCGTATCCTGCAAAGTCTCACTTGTGAGGCCTGTGGCGAACAGACCATGGAATCGAGAACCCGCCGTTTTGCAGGCCAGACTCTTTGCATTCCCTGCTATGAGCAGGTGGAACAGAAGATGTAGTAGCGCGTTCATGCATCAAAAGACGGCGGACCGTGAATTGTGGTCCGCCGTTTTGCATTCACCTTCATGGGTTTATTCTCCAATCAAGCAGAGAAAACCCATGCCTGTCAAAAAGATACACCTGAAAATGCTTGGAGATTCAGGTGCTATACAGTAATTTTATTCTAGTATCATTGCTGCTATTTCAAATATAAAGAACCACCCGTCCGTATGACGGCAATCACTGCATGGAGAAATGCTATGTATGCTGCCGAGGAACCGTTCTGGGGAAAAACGTTGCGGCTCATCAGAGATATCTGGGTGTCCGGTGACGCCGAGGAGTTGAAGGACAAGGTAAGGCCCAACCTGCCTGACAGCGATTTGAGCAGGCTGCGCGCCGCCATCAACGCCTGCCTTGAGGGACGGGGCGGGGAGGTGTCGGCGCGGGCCAGAGCGGCTCAACTTGGCCGTGCCTATCTGGTACTGGACCCGGAAGGCCGTCAGAGATTTCTAGAGTTACTGGTCAAGGAGTATGATGTTGATGATGCGGCGGTAGATACTGCCATCGAGAAGCGTAATGCGGCTCTTGAGTCGGATGAGCTGTATACGGCGAACCTTGAGCTCAGGGATCTTCTGGAGCCGCCGCGAGCACGACTGTTAAGGCAGTTTAATGAACTAAAGGAGGGTGTGAAGTTTCTGGTCGACCTGCGGGCTGAGCTGCTTTCCATGGTCAAGGAAAATCCTTCACTGAGGCCTTTGGATAAAGATGTGCTGCGGCTGCTCGTTTCCTGGTTTGATATCGGCTTTCTCGACCTGCAAAGGATAACCTGGTCCACCTCTGCGGCGATACTCGAAAAACTCATCGAGTATGAGTCGGTGCATGCAATATCTTCCTGGAAGGACCTGAAAAACAGACTACGTGACGACAGGCGCTGCTTTGCCTTCTTTCATCCACGGATGCCTGATGAACCGCTGATATTTGTGGAAGTAGCCCTGGTGAATGGGATCTCCGGAAACGTTGGCGAGCTACTCGACGTCGATGCTCCGGTGGGAGATCCGGAAAAAGCGGATACCGCCATTTTCTATTCCATCTCGAACTGTCAACGCGGGTTGGCAGGGGTCAGCTTCGGCAATTTCCTTATTAAGCGGGTGGTTGCCGATCTGGTAGCAAAGTTGCCAAACCTGAAAACATTTTCCACCCTGTCGCCCATTCCTGGATTCATGCAATGGTTGACAACCACCACGGAACCGCTTGGTCTGAGTAAAAATGAGCAGGAACTCTGGGATACTGTTGCCGCAGCTGAAAATCCCAGAGAGTATATGAAAGAGCTGATTGCCGGTGACACGGAGGAGAATGGCCAGGTGGTGGAGGCTGCGTTGTTAAAAGAGATCCTGATGAAGCTCTGTGCACGTTATCTGGTGGAAAGTAAAAAAGGTAGTCAGGCACTGGACAGGGTGGCCCATTTTCATCTCTCCAACGGGGCACAGATAGAGCGAATCAACTGGGGCGGCGACCTGACCGAACACGGAATCTACCAATCGGGCGGAATAATGGTCAACTATCTTTATAAGTTATCGCAGATCGAAAAGAACCACGAACTCTATACCGGAAGCGGTGAAATCACCATCTCCTCGAGTGTGAAGAAGCTTTTAAAGTCCTGATAAACACCTAAGCATTGGTCAATCGGCGGATATGAAATGCTGGGCTGTCGGATGCCGGCAGCCTGGCCTCTCGCGGTGATGTCCAGCAAAGGCCGGCAATCCATGAATTGGCAGCGGCGGTATTGATTCCAATCCGTTTTCTATTACCTTCCTTATCTCCACGAACTATCACCCCACCAAAGTTTAGCCATGACATTACATCTGTGATTTTAGGGTCTCTGGCGAAAAAATGGTGGTGTGATTTTCTGAAGCAGTTATACTCCCAATCCTTCGATAGTTTCTGTCGTGTGAAAATCGTGTGTACCATTGGGCGGCACGTTGATGCGGATTAATCCGCGAGAAATAATTTTCAGCTATGTTGAATATTGTTCAAAATATATTTTCTGGCAGCTGGGTCGAACCAGACTGGCTAGCGGCTGTTGCCATGCTGCAGGGTGCGATAATCGCAGTACTCGCTTTCGCCCTTTGGCGACAACGGCGAAACGAGAAAACCTTGCAGCGCGCAGAAGACGAGGCACGGCAGATCGTGGCCTCTTCTCCCGTGGGCATCTGCGTGGTCAGCAACCGACGGTTTGTTTACGTCAACAACACCTATGTAAAGATGTTCGGTTATAGCTCGGCAGATGAGATTGTGGGGCGATTTGTCGAAGAGCTCTACACGCCGGACGAGCGTCGGCGTCAGCGTCAATATGCCAAGGATCGACCGGCCGGAAAGCCTGTTCCTGAAATTTATGACACCAAGGGGCTCCGGAAGGACGGCAGTCATTTCGATGTGGAAGCTCGGGTCTCGCTCATTGAGTATAACGGCCAATCGTCCTCTCTGGGTTTTGTTATCGACCGTTCTGTGGAAAAACGGTTACGTCGTCAACTGGAAAATGCCAACAGGCTTGAGGCAATCGGCACTCTGGCGGGGGGCATAGCCCACGATTTCAATAATATTCTTACAGCAATTATTGGCCATGCAGAACTTGCAACATTTCGCGTGGGGGATAACGAAGTCGTGCGCGAGGATCTGAGACATGTCCGCCAGGCTGGATTACGGGCCAAGGATCTGGTCCAGCAGATATTGACCTTCAGTCGCAGTCGTGAAGCTAAAACGCAGCTGGTCAATGTTGCCTCAGTCGTTCGGGAAGTGATGGGGCTGGTTCGGGCTGCCTTGCCCAATAGCGTCGAAATTCGGGCATCGCTGGAAGACGATTCGTTAATAAATGGTGATCCGACCCAGATTCATCAGCTGCTCATGAATCTTTGTGCCAATGCCGAGCATGCCATGCGGGGAAGTGGTGGGATATTGGAGATCGGCCTGAAAGGCCATACCGTCACCACTGCATTTGCCGATGCTTATTCTGATTTTGTTCCCGGACACTACCTGAGTCTTATCGTCGCCGACAATGGGCCCGGTATCCCAGAAGAAGTGATTGGAAAAATATTTGAGCCGTTTTTCACCACCAAAGAGCCTGGGGTGGGTACGGGGATGGGGCTTGCCCAGGTGCATGGCATCGTGAAGAGCCATGGTGGTTGGGTCAGGGTTGAAAACATTGTGCCCCATGGCGCCCGGTTTATTATCACTCTTCCCGTGGTAAGTGCCAGGCCAGATGTGGATAGTCAGAAAGGGGATTTACCGTCCGGGACAGAGTCCATTCTTATTGTCGATAATGATGAAATGGTGGCAGGTGTAACAGCCAGAATCCTTACAGGTCTCGGTTATTCAGTGCATGTTTGTCGTGATAGTCTGCCGGCATTGACACGGGTGACCGCATCTCCTGACACATTTGATCTGGTAATAACTGAAGCAGCCATGCCGGTGATGACTGGGGAGCAACTTGCCAGGACCATATTTTCTGTTCGACCTGATCTTCCTGTAATTCTTTGTTACGGTTTTCATGGGGATGTAGACGAAATCAAAGTGTCACGGCAGGGTATTCGAGCTTTTATGGAAAAGCCTGTCAGTAAAGTGCGGCTGGCCGAAACTGTCAGAAGTGTCCTGGACGAGTCGTCACGTGTGGATACATCATTGTTGACCGAGGCTTGCCAGGTTGATTGAAAGTCAGCGGCTTATGGAATGTAGGCGGGAGCATATTGGACCCGGCAAATTGCACTGGTAGATGTCGGGTCCTGCGATGATTTTCAAAAGGTGAATATCACCAGCGGCATAGATGGATTATCTCTTGCTTCCACCTCCACCGCCACCACCATTACCGGAGCCCGCACCTCCTCCACTCGATTGGCTGTTGCCTCCCTGGCCTCCTCCTGCGCTGCCGCTATTGCCATTACCTGACATAGTAGACCTTGAAGTCTGATTGTGCACTGCAGCACCAGCCTTGTTTTGCACCTGTGCTGCAGTTTCTGTTGGGATATCGACGCCCTCCGCCTGGGCCCGGGTCTTGATCAGCAGCCGATGTTGGTTTTCAAAACGGTTTTGCTCCTCTGCTGTCTGCAGCTTCTGATATTGGTTTTGGTATTCAGTCAGCTCATCTTCTGTCATTAACTCGGCGCCGTAGATCGGATTTCCTTCACGCAGCCGTAGTTGGTTGTATTGCGGTTCATCTTGATGAATTCGCAATCTATCCTGATCCTGATCCTGCAGGTACTGCGGATCGTCGATGTGTAGTTGTAACCTGTCCTGCTGCTTATCTGCGGCACCGCCAGCTGCGGCCGAAAAAATGATGGCCCCGACAACTGCATGACAAATAAGGGTGACTGATTTCATTGTATCCTCCTGTGAAATGTTGCTTAGGTTCAGGCAGCTACATCGCTGCATGGTTGCTGTTCTCTTAATTTTGAAGACGTAGAAGTCAGGAAAAGGATACAAAAAAAGAGTTGATGTTCATGAAAAGTTTGAGAATATCAACACATCACATGGAAAATAATATTTTAAATGTGCAGCTGGGAACTGATAAGTTTTTCCGTGTCGCGCTTATCATGTTTAACATTTTCTTGGCTATGGATTTGGAATGCGATTTCGGAATTGTTGTCTATTTAACTATGAGCACTGAGCGCACCAGTCCTTTGACGATATCTGTAAAACAGAACGTCTGGCTAATATTCCTGATAAGCTAATAAGCCGCGCCACTATCAGCGCGAAGGCGATGGCAATGGCATGAAAATGGTGTTGATACGAACAGGAAAAGAAGTGGTGGATTATGCTGAAAGGAGAAAAAGCAAAGGCCGATATACGAGGGTTTTCGGTAATTGCTCGTTTGAAAAAGAAGATGAAAACAGGAGTAAAGAAATATCAGGTGGGGCAAAAAGCCAGATATGCTCCACCTGATATTGATGGAAAGTGTAACGAATTATATCAGGAATTTGTCAATTGATTCGCCAGCATCAACTCTCGCCTTGAATACGTTAGGCATACGACCCTGGCCGGTCCAGGTAGTCTTTTTTCCGTTCGCATCGGTAATTGCATATTTGGCAGGCCGGGGAGCTCGTTTTCCCTTTTTTACCGGTGCCTCTGTGACAAGCTCACTTGGTTCGATGCCTTCTGCAGCCATCATGGCACGGATCTTTTCAATCTTTTCAATTTTCTCTGCGTTTTTCAGTTTTTCCTTTTCAGCAGCGGCAATACGATCCTCAATAATCTTTTCCAATTTGGCTTTTACTTCAACAAGCTCCTCAATGCTGAGGCTTTTTGTTGCTTTTTTGAACCGACGAACGTGACCGACAATTTCTACAAAATCTTCCATTGAGATATCCTTATAATGTTTTTGGGTGAATGTTGAGGTCATAAAAGTGTATTTGTCGCTATGAAAGATCGTGGCAGTCAAGAAAAAACCATGATGTACATAGCCAACTCAACGTATTCTATGAAACCTTTATAAAAAAAGAAAGTAAATATGAGGAAATAATAATATAGTTTTTTTCCGGTGCAATAAAAATATTACGATTTGAATGTGGAGAATATTATTTCTTTGGAGGAAAATGGCAGCAATAAAACGGTTGGAAGATAACTCGAATTTCTAACATATTGTATTTGTTCGGCAATGATTTTTCTTCATGCCTTTCAAGTTGTGTGGAAGAAACAAGGAAAGATGCATGGATATTATCAGGCTGGCCAATCTTTCGATCTTTGAAATAACAACGTGATCATTGAAGTCGGTTACCTGAAAATAGAGCGGGAGATTTTCAAGAACCCCTGCTGTATTGGCGGAGGTGGTCCTGGCATTTGGCGGCGACATCCCTGTTCATCTGTAGCACCTTGCCAGCAAGTTCCAGTGTCAACGAACCAGTCCCGCAGGCTGGAGCGATCAGGGTCTGCTCCATGATGCGCTGTTTAGTGAAGCCTAGTGTTGTAAGGGTTTCAAGTTGGTCGAGCCATTTTGCAAACAGGCTGTCACTGTTTTCTTCAGAAACAATGAGGGGGTCGCCGGTTGGAATAATTCCCCAGGCCAGGATGCCGCCACGCTTGAGGAAGGTGGTGAGCTCTGCAGTGTAGAGCGCGATATTGTTGAAATAGCTATAGGCGTCAAAGCTGAGAATATCCGCGCCAGAGTCCAATGCCGGACCCCAGTCTCCATTGGCACAGATATGCACTCCGGCAAGGCCGCCAGTTTTCTGGATCGCCTCGATCACCTCGCCCACGGCACTGGTTACCATTTCCCTCGAAACGCCGGCGAAGGAACTCGAACCAAAGCTCACCATACCAGGTTCGTCAATAAATATGATGGGCGCGGCTGTACCGGTATGGTTTCGCAATTCCATGACCTGCCAGCTTGCTTTAAGGGATAAGAGCTTAATCAGCATGTCGCGAAGGTTGTCGTTGTAAAAGATCGAGTTGCCATGTCGGTCTTTGGTGCCGATACCGGTGGTGACCGGCCCGGTGATCTGGCCTTTGAGGGTGACGGTGCTTTGGTTGCGGCTGATAAGGATATCGAGAAAAGCGGCAAAGCCTGCAGCACTGTCGGCGCCGAGTGCAAAGCGAGAGGTCTTAAGCAGACCGGCGTCTGATTCGGCTAGCAGATACTCTTCGTAGAAGCTGGTCATTTCATCAGCGAAATCCTCAGAGTCGGTATCGATCCAGAAACGTTTTCCCTCGTCTATCAATCCTGGAAAACCTGTGAGAAACTGACGGACCATGCCTTCTTTGTTTCTTTTGGGCAACTGTGGCCATAGAGGGATTTCAGGGGTGTATTTCAAAATCATCTCTGCTGCCTCGGTGTGGTCTTGCAACGGAAGACTGCCTATGAGGATGGGTAAGCATCGTGGTTGGAACATAGGCTAAAGCCTCCTTTTCCTGTTTTCGCCGGGGAATCTGCAAAAGTCTCCACTGTGGGCGTACGTTAGCGAAGACGGGTGCGAAGCTGAAACGATGGTAATATATCTTTTGGCAGAATACATAAAATGGTGTGGTCGTGATGGCAAAGATAGAATAAGCTGAAAATGCGTCACATTTTCAGTATAGCATTGGTATGGCCAAAGTCAAAACAGGACAAATTGCAGGGAGGTCATATGCAGCCGAGTTTTTTTGAACTCTTTTTCTTCTGCTTTCTGCTCATCGCCGCCAGTTATGGTTTGCTGGCCAGCTGGACATCGATCTTCTACCGGAAAAAAGCTGTAGGGCAGCTGCGTGGCAATGAGCTCCGGGTCAAGCAGGGAACGGCCAGTATCGACAACCGGTTGAGTGTATTGGCACGGACCTTCTTTCTCTCATTCTTTACCTATCAAGTGTATCTCCTGGCGCTGGCTTTAAGTGGTGGGATCTATCTCATCTATCAGTTGGCTGGGCGATAAAATTGGTTGCTTGCCCGGATTTGGCAACTTATAGAAGAATATTTCGAATCCAGCTGGAGATGTCTGCAATCTGCTCCGGGCAGACGTTATGTTCCATCGGGTATGACCGATAGTTGACGGAATAGCCTTTTGCGACCAGAAACTGCTCGGCCGTCTTGCCAAGATGTTCCGGAACCACCGGATCGAATTTGCCATGATGGATTTCGATCGGAATCGAGCTGTTGGCCTCGGCGAGGGTGATGGAATCGCTAGTGGCAAAATAGGTGGACATTGCCAAGAGACCGGCAAGCGGTCTGGTTGAGCTGAGACCGGCCTGGTAGGCGACTGCTCCACCTTGGGAAAAACCGGCCAGGATGATCCTGCTGCTCGCGATACCACGTTCCAACTCACGTTCAATCAGTTTTTCTACAGCCGTGGCTGAGGCGAGGAGCTGGTCGGAGTCGACTGTTCGATCGATATCCATTTCATAGATATCATACCAGGCCGGCATGACGTAGCCGCCGTTGACGGTCACGGGGATTGCCGGTGCGTGCGGAAAGATAAAGCGGATCCCTGGCTTTGGTGGCAAATGCAGCTGCGGAACGATCGGCGCAAAGTCGTGTCCGTCGGCACCAAGGCCGTGCAGCCAGATGACGGCCGCATCAGGGGTCGGCCCGGTTTCATGTTCGAGGGAAGGCAAGAGGGGCATGGTTGTGTTCTCCTATTGAGCGGATGGCCGAAGCTGTGAAGATCTTCAGCTCATCTCTCGTATGCTATTGTTGATTGCGGCAGCATCAAAAGATGCTGGGTCAAAAGAAGGCGATATGCCACTTTTGGTCAGGACTCTGTCACGATTGATTTCGGTTCCTGCCAGAGTCCCCAGCAACTCCTGGTATTCATGGATATCTTCTATAACCGGAGGTGGGCAGGCCCTCTCTCCGTCCACGATGATCGGATGCGGGATCTCGGCTGTATCGGGGAAGAGGTGTTCGAGGGTTATTTCACATTCCCATCCACAACCACCGTCATACAGATAACTGAAAATAAAGCCCATCTGCTTTTCAAGTTCATGCAACTTGGTGGCTGAGCTGCTGCGGGAGCTGCCTGTGACGCCGGTCTGTTCGGGGCTATAGAATATTTTGCCCACCAGAAAACGGTAGGTAGCTTCATCCTGCCAGCCAAAACAGTGTTGAATGATGGTATGGAATGTGGCCAGCGAAAGGGTGCCCGGGAGATTGACTGTGCGCCAGATGGGCGGTGACGAGTAGCTGAGTTCAATACGAAGCTGGAAACCCGGAATCTTTTTCTTTTCCTTCTCTGCCGGGTCGGTGCTTTGTCTTTTGCGTTGAAAATCATGCTTGATTACTGTCACTGGTGCCTCCTTCGAAGGTGAATTGACGCCGTGAATTGGGGTCGCTTGCTCAACTGGACTGCAATGTCGCTGTGTTGCCTCTCCTGTTGTTGCTAGCGCGGGTTTTGCTCAAGCCATGCGATTATCATTTCCTCGATAAAGAGTGATTTGTCGAGCTTTTCTCCAGTCTTGCGTCGTTTTATCTGTTCTCCGGCATAGGCCATGGTCAGTCGTTCAGCCGTCTCTTCGCTGAGGAGAAGGGTTTGGCGAACCACGTTGCCGCTACGCGGACTGGGACGTCCGCCCTTGGCGGATGGTTGCAGGATGTTCGGAGAACCATGCTGGTTCTCTAAGTTGACTGTTCCAGCCGCACGTTGAACCGCATCGCTAATATCAGGGATAATTTTCTTTTTCGTTTTGGGGAGGGCCATAACTACTCTCTGGTACAGTTGAGAATCTCAACAGCGATTGCTTCGATGTCTTTTGCTGCGGTCTGGGCCTGACGATACAGGCGGCTGTTGTTCTTTACGCTCTGTCCATATTCTTCAAGGGTTAGACCGTCACGGTTGAAGTTTTCGAATGCGGCTCGGGTTGGCAGGACATTTTGCAGACAATCCACCTGGACAGGCATGATGCTTTTGAAATAGCTGTGGACGTTGCCTGGGTTTGATTGTGGATGAACAAAGGTTGGAACGATTGCAAATCGCGCCCTATTGTTTTTGAGCCCGTCTTGAATTACCGGCCAGAGGTTGCGGCCAAAACTTGCCTCATCATTGGTGGACGTCCGCATAGGGACGAGCACAAGATCTGAAAGGTTTAATGCAAGCTTTGTGGCAAAACCACCAACGGATTCACCGGGCACATCGAGGATCACCGCTTCGTGGTCGGCGGTGATCTCTTCCAGTTTACGGGTCAAGCCTTCAAGATCCATCCCTGCCAATTGGTAGTAGGAGAGGTTTTTCATTTTCCGTTTATTGGCGATTCGCTCACCAATCCAGTCTGCAAGTGTACCCTGACTGTCCAGTTCGACCAGGGCTACCTGGCCAAAGGCATTCTTAAACGCTTTGGAACAGGCAACCCCTAAGGAAAGGGTGGTCTTGCCGGTTCCGCCTTTTGTTTGTACGAAAGAAAAAATAGCCATATCTTGTAATATATCAATCTGCGGATGTGAGAATATGAGTTTGTGTGCCTATACGCCCACGTGTTTAAACGTATAAACATATGGGCTCCGTGACATCTCGAGTATATTGATGTTGCAGGGTTTGCGCAAGGTGGAAAAAGGGGGGAGGGTGAACAATCACGCCGGAAGAGAACCTGCCGGCGTGGAAACGGAATGCATTAGAAGTTGAATACCTTCGATTCTGCCGCCATGTCAATGAGGTGGGGACCGCCATCGAGGGCCATGTTGGTGTGAAACATTGCTTCGTCGAGATTGCGATTTTTTGCACATGGGGTGCAAACGCCTGCCCGTACCTCATTTTCGACTAGATAGGGCAGGTAGTCGTTGACGCAATCTCCGGTAACGGTTTTCTGGCTACCGTCTCGGTCTTTTACGGCCCAATCGACGCCGCTATCGATGAAAAACAGATTGACACTATGTCCTTTCGAGTGGGCGATCTTGGCAAATTGAAAACAACGTGTCGCTTTCTCAAAATTATTGTCGCGCAATACAAACAGAAAACTGGCCATGTGAGCTTCTCCTCTGCTGAGTGGGACGAAAATATGGCAGGACCAACAAAGAGAACGATGTGGTATCCATGCCGATTGACTGGAACTTTTGCTTACTTGAGCTCATACTGCCACAATCAAGAGAACTGGTAAAGGGGATATGCACACAACGGGTGAAATTCGTGAATGAGTAAAAATTGAGAAAATGACGATTGATTGGCCGGCCAACGCGATAAAGGAAAAGGAATGCATAGGCGTGTCAGAGAAGAGATCCGCGTTGTTGGTGCCTTGTGGGTAATAATAGAAATTTTCTCCAGTCGATGGTAAGAATGTGGTAATCGACCGAATCTGATGAAAATGAAATATTGACCTCCATGTCGCTTATGCGGTGGAAAAGGAAAAAAATGTGAAGAAAATCCGCACAGCGAATAGCAAAAAGAGTAGCTCAAGCAATTCATTGCATGACAAATACTGGAAACAGGTGATGCGGTTTGCCGGCAATGCGGAGTGGGGGAAGCTGAGCGACTATATAGACAGCTATCCATGGTTAGCCACTGCCTTCATGGGGACTAAAGTTTTGCCTGAATATCTTGCAGGTGAAAGGGAATATGGCCTCCTCCGTCTCTTATGTAATGTCGAGGAGGTGCCCCCCTCAATTATTGCCAAACTCATCTCCCTTGGCGCCAGAGATTTGGTAGGAAGGGCCTACCTGGAGCGCTTACTGGCCGGGGTTGAGAAGGGGGGCGAATCGACTGAAGAACAAATGTCAGGGGCAGATTCTCCGATAGTCGCTGCAATGGTGCTGGCAACCACCCAAGATCCGGTGGAGGTAATCGAGAGAATGCAGCGGGTACTGGAGCAGGGCGTTCAGGATGAAGATGCTGATCGTAGAGCTCTTGCGGAAAGATGCATCGGCAGATCCCAGATCTTTTATGATCTGCAGCAATTGCTCTATGAGCATGACCGTATAGACCTGTTGTTGGCCTGTCTTGGGAGTAAACAGGTGCTGGAGCAGATGGCGGCAGGAGATATCCTTTCCTTAGCTGATGTGGAAAAAGCCTTGGGTTGAGCTGCTAAACGGCTCATGAAATGACGGGAATGAAAAGACGACCGGTGGCAGTCTGTACAGATTGCATTACCTATTCATTTGATGAAAGTAAAATCGGTTCACGATGCCTGGTGGTAAAGGGTGCGCGAGCGTGTGGCGGTATCCTGGTCGATGCCACTGATCCGATCAACTGGAAGGAATGCAGCGCTTGTGCGGGTACGGGAACGGCATGGGACGGCGAACGGTGTGTTGCCTGCCAGGAAAGCGGCTGGTTGCTGACGAGAAGACGATAATATGAACATGAAACATAACCGCATAGTGAAAAAAATTGTGGCGTTTGGTGGTGCACTGCTGCTGGGCATCTGTGCTGTTTCCGCCGAGGCTAATCAGGATTTTGTCACCTGGTTGAAAGATTTTTATCCTGAGGCAGGCCGAGAGGGAATCACGGTTGCCACCTATAACAATGCTTTTCAAGGGGTGACAGAGCCTGATGACGTGGTCCTTGAACGGGCTGCCTACCAGCCGGAGTTTGTGCAGGAGGTATGGGAATATCTCGATACCCGGGTAAATACTATCTCTGTCAGCAAGGGATTGGAGAAAAAAGAGCAGTTTCAGGCGATTTTCGATCAGCTGGAAAAGCGCTTTGGTATTGATCGTAATATACTTCTGGCCATCTGGTCCATGGAGACCAATTACGGAGCGGTTCTCGAACGACCGGAACGGCTGCATTATGTACCTCAGGCCCTTGCTACATTGGGTTGGGGTGATGAAAAAAGGAGCAAGTTCGCCCGAAACCAACTTGTCGCTGCATTGCAGATTTTGCAGGCAAAAGACATAAACCGCCAGAACATGCTGGGCTCTTGGGCAGGGGCTATGGGGCATACCCAGTTCATTCCCACCAGTTATCTGGCCTATGCCGTCGATATGGATGGGGATGGTCGGCGGGATATCTGGAACTCTGTTCCCGACGCGCTGGCGACGGCGGCCAATCTCCTTGCAAAAAACGGTTGGCGTTCCGGCAATACCTGGGGCTATGAGGTGAAGCTGCCACCAGGAGTGGGCAAATATGCCGAGGAAACCAGAACAATTGGTCAGTGGCAGCAGATGGGGATTACCCGGCCAGATGGAAAACCTTTTCCCCGTCCTGATGAAAAAGCGATCTTGAAAGTTCTAGCCGGGGAGAGTGGGCCGGGGTTTCTCATGGTGAAAAACTTTTTTGTCATCAAGCGTTACAACAATTCCGATAAATATGCGCTGGCTGTTGGTATGCTCGCCGATCATCTCGGTGGTTATGGCGGGTTGAACAAAGACTGGCCTCGACCTGCCGATTCGCTGACTGCGGACGAAAAAATTGAGCTGCAACGCCTTTTGAAGGATAAAGGACTGTATGATGGAGAGGTTGATGGTCAGCTGGGCACAGGTTCACGGGCTGCCATTCGTGAATTTGAAAAACGTGCAGGCTTGCAGGTGAACGGTATGCCTACCCGTACCGTACTGAATGCACTGAGGAAATAACCAGAATTTTTACCCGGCGGCTGGTGAACCAGCTGCTGGCGGATAGGGTAGAATAGACAAGAAAAGCCCCCGACAGCCTTTGAGCTGGTCGGGGGCTTTTTGTTGTATTGATAACGAATTATGCCTGGTTGGGAACGATGATAACCTCGACGCGGCGGTTCATGGCATCGCTGGAGGATATCGGCTGGGATTCACCATAACCATAGCTCTGAATTCGCATTGGGTCGATACCTCGCTGTACAAGAGCGTTTTTCACTGAGTCGGCACGTCGCTGGGACAAATCCATATTGTACTGCTCGGAGCCTCTTGAGTCAGTGTGTCCGGCAACCTGGATGGTGGTTTGCGGGTACTTGTTCAGTACGCCGGCTACACGGTCTATTTCGTTATACGCGCCCGGTTTTAATGCTGCAGAGTTGGTATCAAAAAACGCTTCGCTTTTGAAAGTTGCAGTGAGGACATCTTGTTCGCGGCGGATGCTGGCGGCCTCAGAGTAGCCGATAGCATTACGCAGATCTTGTTCCTGCTGGTCCATATATTTACCGATCTGGTTGCCGGCCAGGCCGCCGATACCAGCACCGATTGCAGCACCGAGGAGGGTTGCCTGGGTGTTTCTGCCTATTGCCTGGCCAAGCAGGGCGCCGGCTGCGGCGCCGACACCAGCACCTACTGCAGTGCCCTGCTGCTGCTTGTTCTGCACGGCGCAGCTGGAAAGACCCAGGGCAAGGGTAACTATGAGAACTTTTGATACATGTGAAACATGGGCGTTCATGTTCTTCTCCTTAATGTTTGGGCGACTGTTGGATTGTGTTTACCTGCCGGAACCACGGTCGTGTGAAAGGCGGGTTATGTCTGAATAGAAACAAAAGAGTGATGGAGACCCTATCGTTTTTTTCAAAATATTCGACTGCTAATTTTGCAGCAATGGCACGATTATATCCTTCCGCTAGAATAAGATCAACTGCTGGAAAGGCAATGTTATTGCAAACAGTTTTGTGGCCGGAGCAGTACATGATCTTTTATGGTTCCAAGTGCATTGGCAGAGGTAAGTATTTAGCTGTTTTCAACTGTTTTAACTTCTTGCTGGTATCGTGCTTTACCACCTAAAAGTAGCGCAGGAAAAAAAAAGACCAGACGATTTAGGGCGATGTCAGGTAGATGCCGAGCAACGTCGGCTGGAAAATATATAATATAGCAACTATTTATGCGGATCAATCAGAAGTGGACGGCAGGAGCTGGTGAGAGGCTTGGGGCAGGCGCACCTTAGCATTAAACAGCACTGCAGGCCTGGTAACCAAGAAGCCACCAGGCCTGTAGGAGTTCCTGTACTTGTCAGGAAGATGTTTACATGCAGAGGGCGGCGTGAAGCGCTTTTTGTGCCAAGGCAAATTGATCGCGCTTGACGACAAACTGCATATTGGTCTGACGTGAGGTCTGCGAGACCGCCAGGATGTTGATTTTGTCATCGGCCAGCGCTTTCGAAGCCTTTGCCATGATGCCCGGTTGGGCAATATTCGAGCCGATGGCGCAGACGATGGCTACCAGGGTGGTATTCACCTGCTCGAAGGTATCGCTCAGTTCGGCAACCAGTCTTGGGCTGCAGTCCTTTTCGGCGATAATCATATCGATAGTGTTGGCGTTGGTGACCTTGGCGATGTAGGAAATCTTATGTTTTGCGAAAATTTGCATGATGCGCAGGTCAAAACCTACCTCGCCTACCATGCGGGTATCGTGTATTTCGAGGCATGCGACGGTACTGGAGCCGGTGACGATCTCCACCATTGAGCTGGGAGCAATGAATTCCTTGGTGATAAGCGTTCCTGGGTGGTCCGGGTCAAACGCGTTTTTTACTCTTATGGGGATTGAGTTGATTTCAAGGGGTTTGGAAGCTTTGGGATGAATTGCTTCCATTCCTACATCTGCCAGCTGGTCAGCGACATCATAATTCGTGTTGCAGACTGGATGAGCATTGGCTTCGCCGACGGTCAGCGGGTCACCTGAGCAGAGGTGGTATTCCTTATGAATGATTGCTTCGGATGCGCCAAGCAATACTGCGACTTTGGAAAAAGTGACCTCCGAATAGCCGCGGTCGAACTCACGCATGATTCCTTCTGTGCCCTTCGTGTAGCCGGTGGCGAAGCAGATGCTGGAAAACGGATCGAGTTCATCGAAACTGTCTTTAATCCGGTCGTCGATGGTCAACTGCCGGCCATCGTCCCAGCCGCTCAGATCAACATAGGTGGTGTTGTAACCACGGTTTTTTAAAATGTTAGCCGAATTGAACGCGCTGTGCATCTCGCCAAGCGAGGCTAAGAGTTCGCGTGCGGCCAGTAGAAGCTCGTCTCTGGAGACATAGCCTGAGGCCAGAACATTGTCCATGCTGCGCAGAATGTTGATGGCCTGATCGATTCTGTCGCCAATAAAGTTGTTCGCCTCATCAAGGTTAAGACCGGCGGGTGCAAAGGATTCGTTGATGTCAAAGAGCCTGTCCCGGAGGGCAAGAAGTTTGATCGGGTAGTTCTCCTGTGCTTCAAAAAGCTTGTAAATACCTGCCTTGCCGGACTTCTTATGCTCAAGCAGTTCGTTGGTCACGCCTGCGTAAGCAGAGACGATATAGACTCTACCGTAAATGTCTTTTTCGTCGCGAAGAATGATATTGTCAATGATTTCAGGAAAACGGGACATGGAAGTCCCGCCAATTTTTTCTACTCGCAGATTATAGGTTCTCATGAGTGGGAGCTTGGGAAAAGGTTATGCTGCTTTTGCACGATATGTGCTCCGGATGCTGCTTCTTAGAAAATTTTCAGTGAAGGAGGTGGATAGGATATGGAGGTTTTCGATCTGTTATTCAGCGCATGGAAACGTATTGAGAAATGGGTTTCCATACCGTGCCTTTACGGACACTTGCCAGGAGAAGATATCCACTCACTGGCTTTACGTTGAAAAAATCAGAAAAGCTGCTGGCTAACTGGTTGAATTGCCGTCTACGTTAGCCATCTTTTGATACTTTCTTTAAGTTTGATTTAATTAGCACATAAAAAAGGATCATTGCAAGCGGTTTTTACTAGTCGTTTCGTTCGATGGAGGAAGTAATATATTAGTTGCTCGAGTTGGTGAAGGGATCGCTTGCTATGGTAACTTTGGTCCGAAATCACGATTGAATACTGTTACTGTAACGAAGGATTTCGACAATAAAATGAGAATCCCTGACAAAATAAACATGAAGATACTGAAGTTCTGTTGATATTCAGTCACCAATATTCGTTGCTACGGGTGTCCTGGATATGCAGTGCCCTTTGTGCGTTGGCCTTGTGCACGAAAAGTGTTGTATTTATAAGGTCTTTTTTGAGTGCCTATTTGTATTTTTTATATACCACGGTTGTGAGCAATTCCATGAGGGCGTAATGTGCAACAAGGTCATAATTGACGTTTACGCACACATTCCGCCTGTCACATAGTAAGGGCCTTGATTCTTGAATTTGTTAAGTTAACAATATGAAAATGTGTTTAAAATGCGTTGCTGAATAAGTGTTGCGAGACGGTGAAGGGGCGGTAACAGTCGGTTAGATCATAATTGCAGTTAGATGCGTTAGGCACATTATGCACATCGGGCGTGTAAAGTTTGCACAGCATAACATATTTTCAGCCTGAATAAGTGGTCGAAAAGACGTTTTGTTTTGCTTGACAATGTCCAGCCGTCCTTGGTAATTGGTGCACACTTGCTACTCAAAACCGGTTGTTGTTCTCAATGAATCCAAAAATGCAGTTGAACGTCGGAGGGATGTGCTCAGATGTCAGCAGAATTGGTTCTTTCCTCGGTAATTTTCTTTGGTCTGGCAGTAATCATTCCTGTAATCATGTTACTCACCGCTGTCTTCGGACCGCGGTCGGGCGGTGTGGCGAAAAATGACGCTTACGAAAGCGGCATTAAGCACGTCGTCGGTATGGCTGACCAGAAATTCAGTGTCAAGTTCTACCTCCTCGCTATTCTCTTTCTCATCTTCGATATTGAAGCAGTCTTCATGTACCCGTGGGCGGTAAGCCTCCGTGAACTTGGTATGTTCGGGTTCCTGGAAATGGTGGTATTTATCCTGCTGTTGCTTACCGGACTTATTTACATCTTAAAGAAAGGGGTGCTCAATTGGCGTTAGGATTGGAAGCCGCTCTCGGCGATTCGGTAATCACCACCAAACTGGATGAGGTCGTCAACTGGGGGCGTCAATACTCCCTGTGGCCCATGGTTTTCGGAACGGCCTGTTGTGCCATCGAATTCATGAGCGCCGCGGCCAGTCAGCATGATATTTCCCGTTTTGGTGCAGAGGTAGTTCGATTTTCTCCACGGCAGGCGGATCTCATGCTGGTCTGCGGGACCATCAGCTATAAACAGGCACCGATTCTGAAACGGATCTACGAGCAGATGCCGGAGCCGAAATGGGTTGTTGCCATGGGTGCCTGCGCCAGTTCCGGCGGCATATATGACAACTACTGTACGGTACAGGGTATTCACACCATCATTCCGGTTGATGTCTATATCTCCGGCTGTCCGCCCCGGCCTGAAGCGGTGCTGGACGCGCTGATCAAGATTCAGGAGAAGATTCAGACGGAAAGCGTGCTGGTTGACAGACATAAAGAATACAGAGGAATCCTTGACTGATCATGAAAGCGACCGCGATAGAGAAGATCTGTAGCAAATTTCCGGGCATTGCTTGCAGAGAGGTCCTGAATTATGTGGAGATGACAGTTCAGCCTGAACAGCTGGAAGAGACCCTCTCCAGGCTCAAGCTGTATCCTGAGTTGAATTTCGGACTGCTGCTGGACATCACCGGTATTGATTATCTGGAATATCCTGTAGCCCAGGATTGCCGTTTCGCAGTGGTATATACCATTCGGAACTGGCGGGACAATATGCTGGTGCAGGTGAAAGTGCCTGTTCCCGATCCGGATAAGGGGGTGCCGACCTGCACCCATCTCTGGAGTTCAGCCAACTGGGCCGAGCGAGAGGTGTATGACCAGTATGGCATTAACTTTATCGGTCATCCGGATCTCAGGCGAATCTTGAACCATTGGCAGTTCAAAGGCCATCCCCTGAGAAAGGATTACGATATCTTCAAAGGGCAGGTCTGCTACGACTCCTACTCCATGGAGAACGAGATCAAGAACCGGTTGTTGGCTAATGGTGTCGATGAGACCACCATGAAAGACATCAACACCGAGATCATGTTCTTGAATCTCGGTCCGTCCCATCCTGCGACCCACGGCGCCATTCGTATCTTTACCGCCCTTGATGGCGAATCCATTCTCGCTAACGTCAACGAGATCGGTTATCTGCACCGTGGTTTTGAAAAGACCGCCGAGAACAGAACCTACAATCAGGTTATTCCTCTGACCGACCGGCTGAACTACTGTTCGGCCATGATGAATAACATCGCCTACGTCAAGGCTGTGGAATCCTGGCTGGGGATCGAAATCACGGAACGCTGTAAGTTCATGCGGGTAGTGATGTCCGAGTTCTTCAGGGTGCAGGATCATCTGGTATGTATTGCCGCCAACCTGGTTGATATGGGTGGCCTCACCAACTATTGGTACCTCTACAACGAAAAAGAGGCTTCGTACGATCTCATCAGCCGTCTAACCGGTGCCCGCCTGACCAGTTCCTTTACACGGATCGGAGGCATGTACCGTGATTTCTACGATGGCTGGGAGCATGACATGGAGGTGCAGCTGAAGGCTATCGAGAAAGGTGTTTCCGACTCGCTGGCCCTGGTGCTGAAAAACCGGATTGTCCACGATCGTACCCAGGGCACATGTAAACTGTCTGCAGAGACGGCACTCTCGTATGGTTTTACCGGGCCATGTCTCAGAGCCAGTGGCGTACCGTTCGATCTGCGCAAGGATAACCCCTACTACAACTACGAATCCTTTGATTTTAATGTGCCGGTGGGTTCAACGGGTGATATCTACGACCGTATCATGGTCAGGTTCGAGGAAATATTTGAGTCGATCAAAATTATCCGCCAGGCCATGAAGCACATTCCTGATGGGCCGATCTTCGTAAAAGATCATAACGCCGTCCTGCCGCCAAAATCTGAAGTCTATAATAATATCGAAGGATTGGCAAATCACTTCAAGTTGATCTTCGAGGGTGTCAAAGTGCCAAGCGGAGAGTGGTATGACAGTTTCGAGGCGGCCAACGGCGAGCTGGGCTTCCATTTTGTGGCTGACGGTTCCGGTAAACCATACAAATTAAAAGTACGTCCGCCATGTTTCTATATAATGGGTGGATTCCATGAGATGGTCGAAGGTGAGATGATTGCCGACGCCGTCATCAATCTTGGGAGTATCAACATTATCGGCGGGGAGTTGGACAGATGAGCGACCGATCAGAGCTGATTATCACAGGGAAACCATTTGCCTTTGATGCTGAGAGGGATGCCGAGTTTGAACGGCTGGTCAAGCGCTACCCCATCAGGGAGTCGATGATTCTGCCGGCACTGTGGCTGACTCAGGAGCAGGAAGGGTGGATAAGTGCCGAGGCTATGGCGTACATCGCTGACCGTATCGGTACCTATGCGTCGAAAGTGTACGAGGCTGCCACCTTCTATACCATGTTCAACCTTGAACCTAAGGGCCAGTACCATATCTGTGTCTGCCGTACGCTATCCTGCTGGCTTAGAGAGAAGCAGGAAATCGTAGACTATCTGGCCAAGGAGATCGGCATCAGGCCAGGTGAGATCAGTGAGGATGGCCGGTTCAGTCTTGAAGAGGTTGAATGTCTGGGACACTGCGGGACAGCACCGGTGGTGCAGTTGAACGGCGAGTTCCATGAAGAGATGGATGTCGACAAGATGAAAGCACTTCTGGCTACGCTGAAATAGGAGGCGAGGGCAAATGGAAGTTAAAATTCTCAGCGAAAAATTCGATATCGAAAACGCCCATCTTCTGGAGGTTGCCAAAAAGCATGGCGCGTATTCGACGCTGGATAAACTTTTTGCAATGGAGCCTGCGGCGGTTACGGAAGAAGTGAAAAAATCCGGTCTGCGCGGCCGTGGCGGCGCTGGCTTTCCTGCTGGCGTAAAATGGGGATTTCTCCCGAAAGATACCGGCAAACCTACCTATCTGGCTGTTAACTCAGATGAATCGGAACCGGCCACATTTAAGGATCGCTATATCCTGGTGCGCGACCCGCACATGTTGCTAGAAGGCATCATTATCTGTTGCTGGGCCATCGGCTGCAATGACGTCTATATTTATATTCGTGGTGAGTACACAACCCAGGTCAAGGTATTGCAGCAAGCGATCGATGAAGCATATGCCGCCGGCTATCTTGGGGATAAAGTGGCGGGGCAGGACTTCCGGGTTGATGTGACCGTCCATCGCGGCGCAGGTGCTTATGTCTGTGGCGAAGAGACGGCCCTGCTTGAATCCATAGAAGGCAAGAAAGGGCAGCCTCGTTCCAAGCCGCCGTTTCCGGCGGTGGAAGGACTTTACAGCAGCCCAACCATTATCAACAACGTCCAGACCATAGCTTCATTGCCTTTTATTCTGACCAACGGTCACGAGGCTTATACAGCTTACGGTACTGAAAAGAGCCCGGGAACCCATCTTTTTGGAATCTCCGGTCATGTGGAAAAGCCGGGCATGTATGAACTTCCTCTAGGTTTGCCGCTTATGGAAGTGATTGACAAGGTGGCGGGTGGTGTCTGGAAAGGCCGCAAATTAAAAGGTGTCATACCTGGTGGCAGTTCGACCCCTGTACTTACGGTCGAAGAGGCTAAAACCGTCACCCTGGACTATGAATCCATGGCGGCCCATAAAACCATGTTCGGCTCCGGTGGCATTGTGGTCCTTGATGAGACAGTCGATTGCGTCAAGCTGGTCGAGAATCTTATCAATTTTTATCATCATGAATCATGCGGCCAATGCACTCCCTGCCGGGAGGGGTTGGGCTGGATGAAAAAAATCACCAAAAAACTGCTTGCCGGGCAGGGGACCTTAGCGGATGTCGACCTGCTGCGCGAGCTCTGTGACAACATCGAAATGAAAACCGTCTGCGTGCTGTCCGCGGCCTGTACGATGCCGGTGCGCAGCTACCTGGATAAGTTCCGGCATGAGTTTGAGGCCTATGCCATTGACAATGTTTCTGCAGACGCCAAGCTGCAGGGGAATTAGGGGTTATCATGGCTGAAATGGTGAAACTGTTTGTGAATGGCGAGGAGGTTGAGGTCGAATCCGGCAAGAACCTCATTGATGCCATTGGTGCTGTCGGAATCGAGATCCCCCATCTCTGTTACCACCCGGCGCTGGGGGCCGACGGCAACTGCAGGATGTGCCTGGTAGGGATCGAAGACGGACGGCCACCAGTGGTCCCCGCTTGCAAGACGCCCGCTCGCGAAGGGATGCGGGTTCAGCTCGATACCGACAATATCAAGAAGATCCAGCGGGACATCATGGAGTTTGAGCTGATCAACCATCCAGTTGACTGTCCTATCTGTGATCAGGCGGGTGAATGCAAGCTGCAGGATTACTATATGGCTCATGACCTTCAGGATAGTAGGATGCGCGTCCCCCAGGTCACGAAGGGCAAGAAAATGGATTTTGGCTGCGGCGTGGTGCACGATCAGGAGCGCTGTGTTGTCTGTGGCCGTTGTGTCCGCTTCACCCGGCAGATTACCAAGACCGGTGAACTCGGAATCATCAACCGCACCGATGCTGCCAGGGTGAACATCTTCCCCGGCCGGCCACTCAATAACCGTTATGCTTTGAACATTGTCGACCTCTGTCCTGTCGGCGCCATGACCAGTAGGGATTTTCGGTTCAAGCAGCGGGTCTGGTTCCTGAAAAAAGACAAAGGGATTTGCCACGGTTGTGCCCGCGGCTGCAATATCTTTATCGATCATAACCGCGAGAAGTACAAGGATGATGTGATCTACCGATACCGTCCACGTCTCAATTCCCTGGTAAATGGCTACTTCATGTGTGATGAAGGCCGGCTCAGCTACAAAGAAGAAAATGAAAACAGGCTGACCGCTACCATGATCGAGGGCAAGGAAACAAGCTTTGAAGACGGTATCCAACGGATTCAGCAGGAGCTGAATCAGGCCAAAAAGCCGCTCATGCTGATATCGCCCAATTCGACACTGGAACAGCAGTGGGCGGTGAAAAGAATCGCGACTCTGTACGGTGCACGCTGTTCAGGATATTCTGAAGGGTATGTCAAGGCCGGTGACGGCGACGACTTTCTGATTTGTGATGATAAGTCTGCAAATCGTAGAGGGTTGCAATTACTTGATATCGACTGTGAGCGTACGACTCTTGAGCAGGCGCTCGGTGAATGTGATCTCTTTATCAGTTTCGATAACGATCCGTTCCGATTCGGAAACAATGAGGAACTGAGAAACGCGATTGCAGCCAAGAGGGTCATTGCTATTTCAAGTCACGAAAACACTATGACCGAAATCAGCAAGGTGGCCTTGCCGGTTGCATCCTATAGTGAATATGACGGTACCATCGTCAATATTAATAACGTGCTGCAATCATTTACCCGGGCAGTACGAAAAAATGAGGAAAGGATCGATATCCTCGAAGTGACCAGGCTCTTGGGTGGCGCTGTCCGTGATAATGCCCATGCATGGCCGGGTATGAAGACCACGGTGGAGGAACTGGCCGAAGTCCATCCGGATAGAATCCCGGCTGAGGGATTGCAACTTTCAGTAAGCGAGGAAAGCCATGTCAGCGCTTGATATTCTTCTTGTGATACTTCGCATTGCCTTCGGGGCTTTTGTGCCGCTCTCTTTTGTAGCGGTACTGGTGTGGATGGAACGGCGCGGCGCCGGTTACTTCCAGGATCGCTCTGGGCCGAACCGCTGTAATGTTCTGGGTTTCAGGGCAGGTGGTCTGATTCAAAACATAGCCGATGCTGTAAAACTGATCTTCAAGGAAGATATCGTACCGGGCCATATCAAGCATAAGCTGTACTTTATTCTTGCTCCTACCCTGGTGTTTATCACCGCTATCCTTTCTTTTGCCATGGTACCTTTTGCCGATACATTGGTGCTAAACGGCAAAGAATACATCATGCAAGCGATACCAGCCGATCTCGGTATCCTCTGGTTCCTGGCGGTGGTCGGATTCGGTGTCTACGGCATTATCCTTGCCGGCTGGTCATCTCACAACAAATACGGCGTACTTGGTGGCCTGCGTGCAGCTGCTCAGGTTATCAGTTACGAAATCCCAATGGGCCTTGCCCTGGTTTCGCTACTTACTATCTACAGTACGGTGAATTTGAGCGAGATGGCACGATTTCAAGGCCAACTGCTTTTCGGTTTTATCCCCATGTGGGGAGTTTTCCTGCAGCCGCTGGGTGTGATCATTTTCATTGTTGCCGCCTTTGCCGAAACCAACCGGACGCCCTTTGACCTGGCAGAAGGTGAGAGTGAAATCGTCGCCGGGTTCCATGTTGAATACAGCTCCATGAAATTCGCCCTCTTTTTCATGGGCGAGTATGTGGCCATGTTCGTCTCTTCGGCACTCATCGTCACCCTCTATTTTGGCAGCTATCAGATTCCATGGTTCTCTACCGAGACCCTGGTCAATCATTCCAAGCCGGTGGTTTTTCTCCTGATGCTGGCGATGCCGGTTGCGGCCTATTTCTTCAATATCTGGATGAAGAAGAATAACCGTAGTCAGTATGAGAGACCAAACGATCCACGCGTATTTGAAGCACAGGTCTATGCCGCGGTTATCTGGAGTATCGTTATCTTCATCGAGATTATCTTTCTCGGCTTTCTCATCTTCTCCTCAGGGGCAGGTGGGGCACGGATCCTGGTTGCCTTGCTGCAGATTGCCTGCTTTCTGTTCAAGACCTTCTTGATGTGCTTTGTCTATATCTGGGTACGCTGGACTCTGCCCCGATTCCGCTATGATCAGCTGCAGAGACTTGGGTGGCAGAGGCTTCTGCCGCTGGCTCTGCTCAACATTTTTATCACCAGCGCGGTTGTCGTGTCACTGGCCTGAGGGAATCTGTCATGAGTGCAAAAGTAAAAACGATTGAGCGCAAGGGTAGAACGTTCCTCGAGCATCTGTATCTGGTCGAGGTGTTCAAGGGCATGGCGGTTACCTTCGGGCATTTTTTTCGAAACCTGATGGATAACAGACGGCTCTATGTTCGGCACTACCCTGAAGTAAAACCTGAAATTCCTGCCAGGTGGCGAGGACGACACCGATTGACTACTCATGAGGATGGCACCGTGAAATGCGTAGCCTGCTTCATGTGTCAGACCAATTGTCCATCCAACTGTATCATGATCGAAGCCGGTGAGAGAACAGATGGCAGGTCGGAGAAGCTACCTGTTCGATTTGATATCGATCTGCTGGAATGTATCTATTGCGGGTATTGCGTTGAGGCCTGCCCCATGGATGCGATACGGATGGATACGGGGATTTTTTCGGTGACCAGTTATGACCGGGAGTCGATGATGATCGGCCTTGAAGATCTCCTGACCACTCCGGCCGGATGTTCGGAAGAAGAATACCAGAAGGGAGGCTGCTGATATCATGGTTTCAACGATTCTCTTTTCCGCATTTGCAGTGCTGGCCGTGGCTGGAGCCGCTGGACTGGTGCTGCTGAGGCATCCGATGAACGGGGCAATGAGCTTTATCATGACCCTGATCGCCTTGGCCGGCTTGTTCGCCCTGCTTTCGGCGAAGCTGATCTTTGCTATTCAGCTCATTGTGTATGCCGGTGCCATTATGTCGCTTATTCTTTTTATCATCATGTTCTTGAATATCGGTGAAAAGGATCTGCCAGATGAGTCGAACCGCTGGTTTTACTTTGGTGGCGGTGCTGTGGTGATCGCGCCCTTGGCAATTTTCCTGCTGAAGGTGGTCAATAAACTGCCAAGCTGTGAGGCCACCATCGTGGGCGATAGTTTTGGCAGTGTCAAGGGGGTTGGCATGGTGCTGTTTACCGAATGGCTGCTGCCGTTTGAAATTGTCTCAATTCTGCTGCTGGTGGCTTTGGTTGGTGCAGTAGTATTAGCCGGCAAGAGGGAGGGCAAGCTGTGATTGCGAACTATCTTTCATTAAGTGTCATACTCTTCTGTTTCGGCCTTCTCGGTGTGATTTCGAGAAGAAACGTCTTCACGGTCTTCATGTCGATCGAACTGATGCTGAATGCAGCAAACCTGGCCTTTGTCGCTTTGTCGCGGTTGCATGAGAATATGGACGGTCATGTCCTGGCCCTGATGGTTATGGCTGTGGCGGCGGCGGAAGCTGCTCTGGCGCTTGCGGTCGTCATTTTGCTGCATAAGCATAAAGGCAACCTGGATACCAACGTATTCAGCCTGTTGAGAGGGTAACAAGATGGAACACACCGTATCGTATCTCGTGTTAATTCCCTTGCTGCCGTTGCTCGGGGCACTGCTCATGGGATTAATGTACCTGGTCTCCTGCAAGGGCAAGGCTTTTCCCGAGAAGATCTATGGCATCATTGCCTGCATCGGTCCAGCACTTACTTTTATCCTGGCCCTGAAGGTCTATTTCGGACTAAAAGGACTGCCGGAAGATAGCAGATACCTTGTCCAGGATGTCTTTACCTGGATTAAGGTTGGCGATCTGGATATCTCCATGGGTTTCTTTGCCGATCCGCTTAGCTCACTCATGCTGCTCTTTGTTACCTTGATCGGCACTCTCATCCATGTCTATTCCGTCGGTTATATGGCCAAGGACGAGAATTTTGGCAAATTCTTTGCCTACCTCAACCTCTTCCTGGGCTCGATGCTGATTTTGGTGCTGGGTAGCAGTCCGGTCGTCATGTTTGTAGGGTGGGAGGGCGTTGGTCTCTGTTCATATCTGCTCATCAGCTATTATTCAACTGAAACCAACAATGTCATTGCTGGCAATAAGGCCTTCATTGTAAACCGCATTGGTGATCTCGGTTTTGTGCTCGGTATGTCACTTTTGTTCTGGGCTATCGGTTCCGGCGGATTTGATTACATGTCCCTCAGGGCCAATGCCGAGCAGATTGGACCGGGTGTGGGACTTGCCATCTGTTTGCTGCTCTTTGTTGGTGCCACCGGTAAATCTGCCCAGATTCCGCTTTACGTGTGGTTGCCAGATGCCATGGCCGGTCCTACACCGGTTTCCGCTCTCATCCATGCCGCTACCATGGTCACTGCCGGTGTCTATATGGTTGCCCGATTCAGCTTCATCTATGCTGAGGTGCCGGCGGCCGGAACGGTCGTCGCCTGGATTGGTATCCTGACGGCACTGCTTGCGGCGATTTTCGGCTGTTTCCAACGCGATATTAAAAAGATTCTGGCGTATTCAACCGTGAGTCAGCTAGGCTATATGTTTGCCGGTGTCGGTGTTGCCGCCTACTCTGCCGGTATCTTCCACGTCTTCACCCACGCCTTTTTCAAGGCCCTGCTCTTCCTTGGTGCCGGGTCTGTTATTTATGCCCTTCACCATGAACAGGATATCTGGCGCATGGGTGGTTTGAAGAACAAGATGCCTATTACGTACTGGACCATGCTGATTGGCTGCCTGGCGCTGGCCGGGTGTCCACCGTTCTCCGGTTTCTTCTCAAAAGATGAGATACTCTTCATGGCACTTGCCTCTGGTCATGGCGGTGTTTGGCTGGTTGGAGTACTGGTAGCGGCGATGACGGCCTTCTACACTTTCAGAATGTTCTTTGTCGTTTTTCACGGCAAGCCGCGCGATGAGCATGCCTATGAGCATGCCCATGAGTCGCCGAAGGTCATGACCGTCCCGTTGATCGTCCTTGCAGTTGGCGCCTGTTTTGCCGGCTACCTGAACATCCCGTCTATTTTTGGTGGGCATCTCGGAGTTTCCCATTGGCTGGCCCCGAGCCTTACCGAACATCATCCACATGTCAGTGTCTGGCTTGAAGTTCTGGCCGTGGCTACATCGATCGCTGCTTTTGGCTGCGGTATCTTTTTTGCCTGGAAGAAATTCTACGTGGCGACAGCAGAGGAGCCGTTCTATACCGGACTTGCCAATTTTGCCTATAACAAGTTCATGGTGGATGAGCTCTATCATTACCTGCTGGTTGTTCCCTATAAACTGCTTGGTACCGCCATTTCAAAGAGCATTGAGCCCTTTGTCACTGATGGTCCGGTGAAGGTAGTTGTCTGGCTCTACGGGGCTCTGGCCAATGCGTTCAAGGTTGTTCAGGTTGGATATGTGCGGGTGTACGCCATCTACATGGTCATAGGACTCAGCGTTCTGAGCATATTTATCTCCCGTTCCCTGAATTTGTAAAGGTGAAATAATGTTTGAGAATACCCTGTCAATTATGATCTTTCTTCCCATCGTCGCCGGTCTCGCGTTGATGGTCCTGCCCGTCGGCAGGGAAGCTGCGAGAGCTGCCGGCCTGGTGGTGGCGGTGCTGGTCGTCATTCTCGGTCTGAAGGTATTCATCAACTTCACCGGCGCTGGCGGTCTTGAATTTGTCGAAAAGACTTCGTGGTTCGCTTATGTAGGTGTGAACTACAGCCTTGGGGTGGACGGTATTTCGCTTCTGGTCCTGTTGGCCGGAGCCTGTTTATTCCCCATGGTCTACTTGCTGCTCAAGACGAAGAGCAAAGGATTCTATGCAAACCTGTTGTTAACACAGGGCGCTATGATCGGGGCTATTGCCGCTGCTGACATGGTCCTGTTCTATATCTTCTGGGAGGTCATGCTATTGCCGATTTTCTTTATGATCGGACTTTTTGGCGGGCCAAACAGACTGCCTGCAACCCTGAAGATTACTCTGTACACTATTGCCGGATCACTCCTGATGCTGGCAGCCATTGTCTATGTTGGCGTCTCGTATCATGCCCAAGCCGGTGTCTGGAGTTTTGATATCGCCGAATTGTCCAAGCTGAGTCTTACAGGACCTGCGGCTACAGCGGCATTTATCTTTTTCATGGTGGCTTTTGCCATTAAGATCCCCCTCTTTCCGTTTCATACCTGGTTACCAGATGCCTATACCGAAGCACCCACGGCGGCCACTTTTGTTTTGTCAGCGATTATGGCAAAGATCGGTGTTTACGGTGTCATCCGCTTCGTTTTACCGATCTTTGCTGAAGACTTCACCCGCTACGCTCTGATCCTCTGCTATTCTGGTGTGATTGGGATGATGTACTGTGGCATTGCCGCCATCGGTCAGAAAGATTTCAAAAGGATGCTGGCTTTCTCCTCCGCCTCGCATATGGGTATTATTGCAGTTGGTGTCTTCTGTATGAATCTGCAGGCGCTCACCGGCACTCTCTACCAGATCGTGGCCCACGCAACCAGTACCGGCGTACTCTTCCTGCTTCTCGGGATCATTGAAGAACGCATGGAGACTAGGACAATCAGCGATCTTGGCGGAATTGCCTACAAGGCGCCAATCTTTGCAGTATTTTTTGCGGTTGCCATGCTTGCTTCAGTCGGCCTTCCTGGTACCAGTGGTTTTATCGGCGAATTTTTGATTATCCTCGGAGCAGTGAAGTTTAACATGATGGTTGGTGTACTGGCCGGTACTACGCTCATCATCGGGGTCTGCTACATGCTCTGGATGTTCCAGCGGGTATTTTTTGAAAAGAGCAACACCCGTACAGAAGGATTCAAGGATCTCTCAGCTATCGAGACCCTTACCATACTGCCTATTGTTGTTCTGATTATTGTCATGGGAATCTATCCGCAGCCATTTCTGGCCCGGATAACTCCTGCGGCGGCCGAGCATCTTGCAGCAGTCAGCACCGTTCAGCAGCAGCTGGCGGATACAACCGTTCCGGTAATGGAACAAACCACGCAAAAGAATTGAGGTCAGAGGACAGATTATGCTGGATTTTATCATAATACTTCCATTGCTGGTGGTTGGAGCGGGGGCTATCGCACTAATGCTGCTGGCCTCGATGGAGAATTTGAGTGAGGGGAGCACCGCACTGGTCAGTATAGGAATTTTTGCCTTTGCCTTTGCCGTGCAGCTGATGGTCAGTGTTTCTGGTAACGTGGCGCCATACGAAACTGCTTTTAGCGGGATGCTGACTGCATCGACCTTTACCAAGGTCGCAGGCCTCATTATCCTCGCTTGCGGTCTTTTCAGCTGCATGATTGCCCAAACCTACTTTACCCAGAACAAGTTTTCGTCCCCGGAATTTTACAGCCTGATGATGTTTGCTGCCTCCGGCATGCTGTTGCTGACCATGGCCGCCGAACTGATCACGCTGTTTATATCTCTGGAGATCATGTCACTCGCCATATATGTTCTTGTGGGGTATGACCGCTCACGTATTAAACGATCGGAAGCAGTGTTGAAATACCTCATGCTTGGCGCTTTTGCTGGAGCCTTCTTCACTATGGGTGCAGCCCTGATCTATGGTGGTGCCGGTTCTACCCGATTTGCCTTAATTTCAAAGTACCTAGCCACTAACAGTTTTCTTGAAAGTCCGGTACTGGTGGCTGGTACCTTGCTGGTAATTGTAGCGTTTCTGTTCAAAGTGGCTGCCTTTCCGTTTCACGCTTGGGTGGTTGATGTTTACGACGGTGCGCCGCTACCAGTGACAGGTTTCATGGCGACTGGTGTCAAAACCGCAATTTTTGCCGTCTTTGCAAACTTCATAGTATTAGACAATGGCATGAAAGGGGTGTGGGTGGATTACCTCTTTTATGTAGCAGTATTTACAATGTTTGCAGGAAACCTGATCGCTATTGGTCAGAACAACCTGAAACGTATGTTGGCAGCATCCGGTATCGTTCATTCTGGTTACCTGATTATCGCCCTCGTTGCTGTTGGTACTGAGAATTTTACAGGTGGTGTAATTATCTTCTACCTGGCTGCGTATGCGGCAGCCACCCTGGGTGTCTTCACTGCGCTGGCGTATCTGGGTGGCACAGATGAACGGCGCGATAGTTTTGATGATTTTAAAGGACTCGCCAAGGTACGGCCTTACACGGCTGCTGCAATAACTATCTTTATGCTGTCGATGGCAGGTATACCGCCCACCGCAGGATTCATGGGTAAGTTCTATATCATCACCGATGCTATACGGGCAGACCAGATGCTGTTGGCGGTTCTTGGTATCGTTTCCAGTATTCTTTCTATGTGGTATTACCTGCGACTCGTTATTATGATGTACTTCAAGGAACCTGAGGAGAGTTTTGAGGTTTCTGGTGTGTCCCTTGCACCAGTTGGCACCATGATTCTGGCGGTATCGGTATTTGCTATTGGCTTTTACCCAGTATTTCTATAGGGGTGTGACGGGGAAGGCGTGGTTTTCCAAGATGAGAATGCACGGTGTCGTCAAGCGGAAACCAAATTCAGAATGATTCGCCATCGATAATAACGGTGGAAGAAAGAGGAGAGTACAGGAATGAAAGCCAAAGAAATTCTTGATGCTAAAGGTACGAGGGTTATCACCGTCATTGAAGACAGTCTGATAGTGGACGTGATGGCTATCTTCTTCGCCAACAAGGTCGGTTCTTTGCTGGTTGTTGATAAATATGACAACATCCTTGGCATTGTAGCACCAAACGATATCCTCAAAGCAGTGCATCAAAACCTTGACCGGGTACCGGAAATGCGAGTGAGTGAGGTTATGGTTTCCGATCTTATCGTAGCGACTCCCGAAGATGATCTCGATTATATCCAGAACATCATGACCGAAAACCGTGTCCGCCATATTCCAATTCTTGATGATGGTAAACTCATTGGATTGGTTTCAATCGGTGACGTGGTCAAGGCCCAAATGACGATTAAGAATGTCGAAAACCGTTATCTCAAGGATTATATCGAAGGCAAATATCCGGCTTAAATATAGTGTTTGCCTGATGCATTCCCTGTTGCATGCACCTTTTCTTTTTTGGTAGTGCAGCGGGGAATGTAGAATTCTACAAGAGTTTCCCGCCTGCTTTCTCGAATTCACTTCCGCGATTATATCCCCTCATACTGAAAAACGTGCCAACCCTGTCCGGAACAAGGTAGCTTTTCCTGAAGACCGCTCCTATTATAGTCACGACGCATGAAATTGTGATTTTCCAGGATTGTCTGACGGATGTTGCAACCCTGTTTGGGCGAATACTCTTTCCTGGGGTGAAAAATCGTTACTGAACGCACTGCAACCCATTACTCTATACGATTATGATGAATTTGAATTTTCTGAAGAAAAAGACACTGACCAGGCTTGCCAGGACCTGTGGTTGAGCGGCAAAAATTGGTCCGACGGACTTGTCGGACGCATTAGCCGGTTTTGAAAAGCCTGAGGATCCCGATCTGCTAGTCGGTATTGAAACCTCCGATGATGCAGCTGTCTATCGTCTCTCCGACGATATTGCCATGATCAACACTGTTGATTTCATTACTCCGCCGGTAGATGATCCATATTGGTTCGGACAGATTTCTGCCGCAAATTCCATTTCAGATGTCTATTCCATGGGCGGCCGACCGGTTACCGCTTTGAATGTGGTGATGTTTCCCTCGAAACACCTTGATATGGGTGTGCTGCGGGAGATCCTGAAAGGTGGCCATGACAAAGTGATAGAGGCCGGTGCCTGTCTGGTCGGCGGACACTCTGTGGATGACAATGAACCCAAATATGGATTATGCGTCAACGGTGTGGTGCATCCAGACCGGGTGATAACCAATGCCGGCGCGAAACCAGGAGATGCTCTGGTCTTGACCAAGCCACTTGGCTCAGGAGTACTCTTCAATGCTGTACGGGCTGGCAAGTTCGAATTCAAGGTCCTTGAACGGGAGACGCTGCCGATCATCGCTTCGTTAAACGGAACTGCAATGCAGCTGGCTTTGAAGTACGAGCTGCATGCCTGTACCGATGTGACCGGTTTTGGTATTCTTGGGCATTCGCTGGAGATGGCTCTAGGGTGCTCCAAACACATTCATATCGAGTATCAGGCTCTGCCTTTTTATAGCGGGGCGTATGAGATGTACAAGCGGGGTGAAACCACAGGCAGTAACGTTGCCAACCGGGCTTTGGTTGCCCGGCATACCCTGGTTTTGTCACGGACTCTCACAAAGGAACAGGAAGAACTGCTGTATGATCCGCAGACTTCAGGAGGGCTATTGATAGCCCTGCCAGCAGATCAGGCTGGTGAGCTGATTAATGAAATGCATAGTGCGGGGCTTGGTGTTGCCGTGCGGATCGGAGAGGTAACTGATGAAGCGGTTGGCTTGACTGTTCGCTAATACCGGTAATTTTTTGTCGGATGTCGCAAGTTAGAAGATAGTTGCGAGGGGGGCGGATTTCAGAGATTACTGAGGGCTTTCCTCCTCGCGGCTTCTCTCTTCGAAATAACGTTGCATCTGCTGGTCTTCCTGCTGAATATGCTCGATAAGCCACTTGTGGATCATGTCCAGTAGTTCGCTCCGTGAAATGAGCTTGTCTGTTTCCAGAAGGCGGATATAGGCAAAGAGCTTATAATCAAAATCTTTGTGCTGCCTCCAGTGCTGGGCAAGACCAGGATAGCCATGGTTTGCCATCAGCATCTCTTCATAGCGGAAATGATAGAGCATGTACTCATGCATAAGCTGGAGACTGTCGATCTTCAAATGCCGGGCCTCATGTGGGTTATTGTCGGTCATGACCCGGTCAAAAGCATTGTAGAGTTCAATCCACTTACGATGTTGCCGGTCAATGGTGTCGTTGCCTACAGAGAGGTTATCCTGCCAGTCAATCTGCGCCATATATGTATCTCGTGTAATAAGATGTTGTGTTGATGTGGCTGCATTAAAACAGGCAAAGATATGTCGTCGAAAGACAGGTTGCAGCCACATGAGCGATACGATCTAGCCTTTACCTATCGCTCCTTATAGAATTTGATATTACTATCCTATCATGTTCATGTTGTCTGTTGGAAGGGTTTTCCCCGATAGCAAGTATGGAAAAACGTGAGAAGCCAGCCGAACCCGATAGAACGGGCTCAGCAGACGTGCTTGGAACGGGTATGCCGTACTAGAGCTGTTGGCGGGCTTTTGCGCTCAGGTCATCGTTTAAGCTGATGAGCTGGCTGTTTTTTCCGGCAAGACTCTTTGATTTTGAGCAGAGGTGCACTGTCTGGGAGTACTGCTTCTGCTTGTACTTTACCTGGGCCATGCTGTACCAGTAGTGGGCATTACGTGGCTCTATCTTCAAGGCGCGTTCCAGCGACATTTCCGCCTGTTGGTAATCGCCCCGGTTAATAGCCCCTTGGGCGGATGAATAGAGGGCGCCTCCGGCTCCTGTCTTTGGTGTGTACGTCGTGGCTGGAGTCGTTTGCGGAGATGGCTCGGGCTGTGGTTGCACAACCTGCGGAGCAGGATAACTGGGTGTCGGCCTCTTCGATGGGGTGGTGTGGGTCGAAGGCTTTTTGGTTGGATATGCGGGTTGTTGGACAGGTTGCTTAATGGCGCAGCCATTGAGCAGCAGGGCCAAAAGAGCCAGAATTGGCAGGGTAGTATGTACTCGTTTATTGCAGGAAAACTTTATGATGTTATTGATCTGTCTCGACATGGCTTTATGTATGTATTGTGGTTAATGAGTTTCAGCTTACTGCAGCATATCGTTTATAGAATCCCAGAGGCTGCGGGCTTTCTCTTCAATGATATCCATATCGACCTTCGGAGGTGACCAGGCCGACTGAGGCTCGGTGCCGGTGACAAAAGGAAGAAGTGTCGTATTAGTTGCTGGAAATGAGACAGACTCGAGGGTTTCGGTATCGATTCTGGCCCAGCTTATACCTTCCGGTTCAACCATTTCAAGGGGTTGGCTGCTGATAGCATCCATCACCTTACCCCAGACCACCAGGGCGCCGCTTGAGCCGGAAAGGCCGGTAGGCTTATTGTCATCCCGCCCAATCCAGGTTACCGCCATATGGGTATCGGAAAAGCCGGCAAACCAACTGTCACGAAGGTCATTGGAGGTGCCGGTCTTGCCAGCATAGAGATTTTTTCCAGCTAGATGGTGTCCGCTGGCTGTGCCTTCGGTAAAGACCCGTTCAAGGGCATGATGCAGTACAAACATCAGTTCGGGTGAAAAACGTTGTTCTACTTCCAGGCCGTAGCGGGTCAGCAGCTGACCGTTTTGGCCGATAACACTCTGGATAGAGCGTAAGGGAACGTGAAAGCCTCCGGACGCAATGGTCTGATAGATTTCGCTGACCTGCAGCGGTGTCATATTCGGGGCACCAAGCAGGAGTGAAGGATAGGGTTCCAGTGGTTCAGTATAGCCAAGATTGGCAATAGTCGAGATGACATTTTCCAAGCCGATTTCCAGGCCCAGGTTAACCGTCGCAAGATTGTAGGATTTGGCCAGAGCCCTGTAGAGGGCAACTGTGCCGTGTTGTTTCCTGTCATAGTTTTCCGGTTGCCACTGTTTGCCGCCACTCTTGACACTGACCGGAGTGTCGGTGAGCGGAGTGGCAAGGGTATAGCCCTGCGACAGCGCCGTCAGATAAACGGCGGGTTTGACCAGGGAACCTATGGGACGCAGAGCGTCAAGGGCACGATTAAATCCGGCTTCGGTTGGGTTGACGTCACCCACCAGGGCCTGTATTTCGCCGTCTTCGCGGCCAGTAATGATCATGGCAAGCTGCAGGCTATCGCCGCCAGCTCGCTTTTTCAGAGAGGCCATGGTGTTTTTGATCTGATCTTCCATCTTCCACTGGACCTGCGGGTCCAGTGTGGTCAGGATTTTCAGGCCTTCGGTTTTCAGATCTTCTTCCCGATACTCGGTTTTCAGTTGCCGCTTGACCAGTTCAACGAAAGCGGGAAAACGGTTGAGTCCATTTTTAGGTGGGGTGACATCAGTCAGCGGTTCAGCCAGAGCTTTGGTATAGGCTTCTTCGTTGATCCGTTTTTCCGATAGCATCAGTTTGAGAACGACCTCACGCCGGGCGAGGCAGTTGTCGTGATGCCGCCGGGGATCATAGTAGGATGGTCCCTTGACCATGCCAACCAGAGTGGCGATTTGTGCCACCGAGAGATCCTGGAGTTCACGTCGGAAGTAAAATTGGCTGGCAAGCCCGAAGCCATGAATGGCCCTGGCACCGTCCTGTCCAAGAAACACTTCGTTGATGTAGGCGGTGAGGATCTCGTCTTTACTATATCGGGTTTCCAGGATGACTGCCATGACGGCTTCCTGAAGTTTGCGGGTGAGGGTGCGTTCACTGGTGAGAAAGAAATTCTTGACCAGCTGCTGGGTCAAGGTAGAACCACCCTGTATCATCCGGCCTGCCTTTATATTGGCAAGCATAGCTCGGGCAATGCCGAGCGGGGAGAGACCGTGGTGGGAATAGAAATCCTGATCCTCGACACTGATCAGGCTGTCTCGCAGTAACTGGGGGATCTCTTCTGATTTGAGGATGACCCTGTCCTCATGCACAAGAGGGTGGATACTACCGATAGGCGCGGGATCGAGCCGGACAGTGGGGACATTTGCACCGGTTGTGGTTCGAATATCTGCAACGGTTTTGCCCTTGAACGTTACCCGAATGGCGGTTGACTTCTCCAGGCCGGAAGGAAAGGTGAAATCCCGGGTTACCAGGTTGATGATAGATCCCTTACGATTATAGCCGCCAGCACTGTGAATTGGGCTCTCTTTGCGATAGGCGGCCAGTTCCAGCTCCTTTTCGAGCATATTGGGTGAAAGTTCCAGCCCCGGGTAGAGCTCCAGCGGCCGTGCATAGATCGTTGCTGGCACTGCCCAGCGTTTGCCGGCAAATTTGTCAGCTATCTCATCGCTGAGTTTATTAATAGAGTTCAACGCGAAGAGGCCACCTAGCAGGAGGAGAAAAAGACAGGCGGTCAGGAGCAACGGAACAATAATAGATCGTTTCTTTGGGGTTCTTCTGGGTGTTCTTTTTTTCATGAAATAGATAAGAGGTCTGCAAAAATGGAGGTAACGGCAATTATCAGCCGAATATGACGGCACCATTTTACCCGAGAAACGATAAGAAGTGGGGAAAAATCGCGAACGAGAGAAAAACTCTTTCTATCGTTGCCTCAGTGCATGCGAAATGGCTTGTGTTTTCAAACAAATGACTCTTGGAGGGGAAAAGGTTCTGGATTTTATGATCGTAGTATGCTGACATGATAGATACAGGGGACGGCAATGCTGCACTATGATGGAGAATACAACGCGTTTTAGCGGAAGCATTCGTTGTCAAACAGCGATGGAGACGTTTTATACACATAGGGTCCGAAAATGATCATACAGGGACAACGTGATTTTTTAGTGGACAAGGCTTCTTCGTTTCTCGCGATGGCTGCTCAGGTATTTGCTTCGGTGAAGCAGCGGGTGGTCCTTGGGGTAGCGGGAGGGGATGTGGTGTCGGAGGTCCTGGTCAATCTTTCTCGGTTGGATTTGCCGTGGGACCGTATCCATCTTTTTCTGCTTGAGGAGATGTTGGCTTCATCGACCAACCATAAGACCGTCGCACAACAGGTCTCACTGTCGCTTGCTGGCCGGCTTCATCCTGGTATGATACATTCATTTCCTGTGAGTGATAACGGTAATTTAATACATGGGGCAGATGCATATTTGCAGGAATTGGAGCTGCTAGGCGGCAGTTTTGACCTTATTCTGGTCAGTTGCGGGGAAGATGGGCATATAGCCTCCCTTTATCCGAATCATCATGCCATTGAGTATGGCGAGCGCGCCTTTCTGATCTTCGATAATGCGCCCGAACCACCGCTGAAACGAATGACGGCCAGCAGTGAACTGCTTCGTAAGGCCGATACGGGCGTGTTGCTTGCTTTTGGCGAGAAGAGGCGTGCTGCTCTCACGAAATTTTTCGATACCTACCTTTCTGAGGTTGAGTGTCCGGCCAAACTGATGACCAAACTACAACGGTACTATCTACTGACCGATCAGGATGTCGATATTCCCTAAGACGAATTTTGTTTCCCCTTGCCTATCACAATGTGATACCAACTGCGACGTAGTGGTGCTGGCACATTATGATTGCCCCGATGTTCCATTTCTCATTCCATCTGCAGCTTATCGATGTTGAGTATCGTCTATTTCATTGGTTTAGGTTTGAAAAGACAATGGATATTCAGCAAATACATATGGCGATTCCACAGGTCTGTAAACACAGTTAACCTTTACCTTCTACTTCTCTGGGAGCAAAATGCGGCCAAAAAATAAGTTTTTGGCGTTTGCACATAATTAAAACTTGACGACGTAGTATAAAGATGGCAGTAATGTCAGGTAAAGAGAATAATTAAATAGTTCTCTTAATTACCACAGAGTATACATGGTAAGTAAAAATAGACACTTGTGGTATATGTTGTTGAGCCTTTTTGTTGGTATCTATTCGATTTTTGTCGATATGTAGGAGCGGTTTTGTCGACTGCGTATCTCTCGCTATAGGTTGCTTCACGGCAGGGCGAGTGCTGTTGAGAAGTGAGCTGATCAGTTGGTATGGAAGTCAGTTTGTTTTCTTATCTGAAATGTCATTAATTGTATTATTTCATAATGTTGTGGTGACGGTATTTTTTGTGTTGGGCGAAGGCTGTGCCGTTGGATGGTCCGGTAACAGTTGTCGCTTTTTTTCATTGTAACAAGGAGTGTAGAACATGAATAGTCTGCTGGCGGCGGTGCTTCCGCAGGAAGGTGGTCTGGAGGTCCCTGTATCGGGGAAATACAACGTGGCAATTGGTCTCATGGGGCTATTGACCGTGGTTGGGGTCGCGGCGGGAATTCACTCGTTGTGGGCGGGGCATGAGCATACCTTTGGCGTGAGTCGTGAGGTGCCGTGGGGCATGCTGATTGCCGCCTATGTCTTTTTCGTGGTAACCTCCACCGGACTATGCATAGTCTCTTCGATTGGCCATGTTTTTGGTTTTGCCAATTTCAACCCCATTGCCAAACGAGCGGTTTTCCTATCGATTGCCACTATCGTTTCAGGTTTTCTTGTTATTGCCTTTGAGATCGAGAACTCCTGGCGGATGCCGGTCAACAACGTGATCGGCGCCAACCCCACCTCAAATATCTGGTGGATGGGAACGCTCTATGGTGCCTATCTCTTCTTTATGATGATCGAGTTCATCATGCTTCAGCTTGAAAACCATAAAATAGCAACAGCTTTCGGGTTGATGGGATTGCTGACCGGTGTTGTGGCGCATTCCAATCTCGGTGCGGTTTTCGGACTGCTTAACGGCCGTGAGTTCTGGCACGGCCCCTACATGCCTATTTACTTTATTACTTCCGCAGCTATGTCAGGCTGTGTGGCTATCATCTTTTTTACCTATCTGGCGTATCAGTTCAATGGCTGGAAGATGAGCGAATCGATGAGGGAGTCCATGGCTTCGGTGGCCAAATTCGGTGCGCTGATGATGGCGGTAATCATCTTTTTCACCAGCTGGAAGATGATTACAGGGGTAACCGGCAATCCTCCTGGAAAATATGAGGCAATGCAGGCACTTTTATCCGGGGATTATGCGACAAATTTCTGGATTGGAGAGGTCGCACTTGGTATGATCATCCCGTTCATTATTATTCTGGCTGTGAAAGGCCGCAGTATGAATGCATTGTTTGTGGCTTCCCTGGCAGGTATGATCGGGATCTTTTTTATGCGATATGACCTGGTTATCGTGGGACAGCTGGTACCGCATTATCATGGTATGGGGCTGGTGGACTATCCGGATCTGCTCACATATGTACCAAGTTTGCACGAAAATCTGGTGGTGCTGGGCGGAATCGGTTTTTGCGGTCTGCTTTTTTTGATGGGAGAAAAGTTGTTTCGCGGGCATCTTTCAGAAGATCATTGATGGATAATATTTCCTCAGCTGTGGTATGTTTGCGATCCGAGACGGATCCAAACGGAGAAAATTTTGAGCCACCCGCACCGCAGGTGGAATATATGGAGTATGGAAATGAAGATTGATGAATTAGAGCAGCTCGAAAGTGAAGACCTCTCGACGATAACTTCAACAGAGCGGCGAAAATTCCTGAAGATGGGTCTTGCCATTACCGGCCTCTATCTCGGGGGTTCTGTTCTGTCACTGACGACGGTTCGTAGTGCACATGCCTCCTCCGGAGTAGTTCCCGAGCCGGGCCAGTATCCCTACAATCCCCATTACAGCATGGTAATCCGGGAAAAACTTTGCATCGACTGTGAACGTTGCAAGGCTGCCTGTGTCGAGACCAACAGCGTTCCCGAATACGGTTTTAGAACCACCATCCTTGAGCGCAGGCGCGCCCTTACTGCAGGAGAGCATGAGACCACTTTCATGCCGGTTCTCTGTAATCACTGTAATCGCCCACCCTGTGTTCGTGTCTGCCCGACAACCGCAACCTGGAAAGATAAGGAAACCGGTATTGTCGTGATGAATCCCAGCAGGTGTATCGGCTGTAAAACCTGCATGACTGCATGTCCTTATAATGCCAGGTATTTCAAGGAAGAGATCCGGGCGGTGGATAAATGCAATTTCTGTTATGACACCAGACTGTCCAAAGGCAAGAAGGACACCGCCTGTGTCGAAGCCTGCCCGGCTGACGTCCGGATCTTTGGCAACCTGGCGGATACCGAAAGCCGGGTATTCAAGCTGATTCATGCACCTGATACCATGGTCTGGGTACTGCGTCCGGAGACGGGCGCTCTTCCAAATGTTTACTATATCAACGCCTGATATGGACCAGCCCGGACCGAACAGAGATCCGGGCGGCCTCTGTTGATTTTCAAGGAGAATGATATGAAGAAAATCCTGCTGTTTATGGTCCTGGGCGCTTTCCTGCTGACTGGTGCGATCCTCAGTGCCGAAGAAAAGAAGGCTGCCGATACCGACTATGATGAAGATACCTACGGCCCGGAAGCGCCTATTGTCTGGACCAAACCGGTTGAGTCGGTTGTGTTCCAGCACAAGACACATACCATGGATGCCGGGCTTGACTGTGATTCCTGCCATGACGATATCTTCGTCATGGAGGCTGGCGCAGCCCAGGAAAACGAGGACTTCACCATGGCCTCACTCTATGAGGGGAATTACTGCGGTAGTTGCCACGATGGCAGTACTGCCTTCGCCTCAGATACCCGTTGCACTACCTGTCATATCGGGGTCCGTGGTCATGCACGTATGATAGGCGGGGATTCGAAAGAGGGTGGAGAAGAAGGCCACCATTGATCACCCCACCACTTTTTGTATAACTCATCGGGCAACCAGGCACGCGTTCTGGTTGCCCGATTCGTTTTCTCCCCTCGCTCTTCCTGCTTTTTTCCCTTTGTCTTCCCGCCAGTTTTTCTTCTGGGCGCAAAATGCGCCATTGTGGTTCTGATGCTGTCTAACCTTCCTGAAATACATAGATATGTATTTGGCCGTTTGGCGGCAAGCTCGGGTGTGATTTTAACTATTAACCTCTAAGCTACCCGTCTGTAAAAATATTGTCTTAAATTCAGTTCATTACCTCCTTCCCTATAAGGCGCATTCTGCGCCTGTCATTTGTGGTATCGCAGGCGCAGAATGCGTCCTGTTGATCGATATTGAGCTTTCTTTCTGCTGCTTTTCTCTCCTTTGATGTTTGGTTAAATGAAATAAATACAATTATATATGATTTTTTGTTGTCGTTATCTATCCCCTGGTTGCGGTATGGCATGCGGCTTGCTGATTAAGCGGTAAAGGAAATAGTGACATTTCCTCAATATTACTCGGAGGGTTCATCATGATAGTGGCAATCGAAAGCAGAGGAGCAGGAGTTGATTTCCGGGAGAAGGCCCGGCAATTGCGACAGAGTATTCCCGCATTGTCTGAGGCGTTTTGGTTTCTGACTTCCCTGGTGTTGTTCATGGTTCTTGGGTCGTTTGCCGCGCCATTTGCGCTCTATGCGATATTCAGTATCGACAAGGAGCATCGCGGCTGGAGAGAGCCCGAAGCCATAGAGTAGATCGTTTTTACCCAAACACGAAGATATTCGGATGAATCATCCGGAAAGAGAAGGAGATTGCACAATGGAACGACAGATTGCTCTGGAAGGTTTACAGCAGACGGAGATGAAGGCATCGCGAATCGACGGTTTGATGGTGCTGACCCTGTTGATGATCGCGGCTGGTGTTGGTGGCGGCATTTATGCCCAGGTCGTGGGGCATCATCATGCATTTGCCAACACTCGTGACATGCCGTGGGGAATGCTGATAGGTGTCTATGCTTACCTGGCCATTATTTCCACCGGCTTGTGTCTTATGGCCGCAATCAGCCATGTTTTTCATGTCCAGCCTCTTTTGCCGCTGGCAAATCGTATGGTCTGGCTCTCCATTATCGTTTTGCTCGGGGCCTTTACCGTTATCGGTCTGGAAATAGAAAACCCCTGGAGGATGCCGATATACTTGGTCACCCATCCGAATGTCACTTCGAATATCTGGTGGATGGGCACCTTGTATGGGTTGGCTGTCGCGCTTCTTATGCTTGAATTTACTCTCATCTATTCCGGCAGATTGAAGGCAGCGGTTGTTTTCGGTATAGCTGGTGCCGTGGCCGAAATGCTCGCAAATACCAACCTGGGTTCTGTCTTTGCTTCCCTCGCGTCAAGACCTTTCTGGTACGGTTCCCAGTTGCCGATTTTCTTTCTGGCCAGTGCACTCTTATCCGGTGCTGCTGCGGTTATCCTTTCCACCCACTACAGCCAGGTATTGAGCAGGCGGCGCTTAAGCGAGGAAACCGCGCTTGGTCTGCGGCTGGTTGGAAAATTCATGGCAGTAATGCTCTTTCTCATCATGCTTGCTACAACCTGGAAATATGTGAATGCCTATTGCGGTACAGACGACCTACGCATTGCCGCTGACGCCCTAGTACGGGGACCGTTGTCCACAAGCTTCTGGGGCTTTGAGATCGGCCTTGGTCTGGTGTTGCCATTTCTGCTGGTTACTCTTACCAGGTTCAATTCTCCGCAGGCCCTTTCGCTGGCGGCCATGATGGTCCTGGTGGGTCAGTTCTTTTCCCGCTATAACCTGGTGGTTGGTGGCGTCATTGTTCCTCAGTATCTTGGCTATGACGACCTGCCGATGTATCTGAGCTATGCACCGACCACGGCAGAATATCTGCTGGTCATTGGCGGGCTGGGGGTGGTTGGTTTTGGTTTTCTGATAGGGGAAAAAGGTTTTACCAAACTGTTCCAGGGCCAGAATGCAGAGGAGGTGTAGATTATGTTGGCGGATGACAAAGCAGTATTTACCATCGGTATGGTGGCGGAGATGCTGAAGGTGCATCCGAGAACCATCAGAAATTATGAACAGAAAGGTCTGGTGACCCCGGCTCGTAAAGGTGCCTGGCGCTATTACACAATGCGGGATGTCCAGTGGATAGCCTGTTTACGAGAAATGATTCACACCCATGGTGTCAGCATCAATGCGATTAAAAAGCTGCTGAAATATACACCCTGCTGGAATATTATCGACTGTTCCTTTGAGAAACGACAGCGCTGTTCAGCCTTCTTCTCGAATAGTCTGGTACCGCAGAAGATCAAGCGTATCGGCCCGGAGCCGGACCGGAAAAAAGTTGCGGTCTGACAATCTGATCATTTGAAAGGGAACATCCGTTTAACTTGCTTTCATCACACCCTACCATCCAGCCATAGAGGGAAACGATGACGGTCGCACCAGGCATTGCGAGACCGACATTGTTTCCCTCTTGTCGTTTTTGACTTCCGATCGCAGTCTTCCCCATTCTAACAACACGCATTAGGGCGCATAATGCGTCTTTCCGGTAACAGCTTCGTCATGGGCGCAAATGGCGTTGTTTTTTATGCAGGCGTTTGCTGTTGGATAAAATCTGTAAAAACAGGTTGATGTGTACGTCGCTGATCCTTTGATTTTGATCATTGCTGATCAGATATGTGTAAATAACTTGACAGTGATCATTGTCAACTATACTTTTAATTATAGTTTGCAGGTTGAGGTTCGTCTTGAGGTTGAATTTCGTGTCAGGAAAAAGTTGATGGAGGAGAAAATGGACGCTGTGATGTTTTTCGTTTTTTGGATAGGAGCGGCGACAATTCATACGCTGATAGAACTGCGCATTGAGGCGGTAGCATCGCGCAGGGTGGCGAAGGCCCTTGCTCTGACGGGGCGAAGCAAACAGAAGTATGAGAGTGACAGGTGCTGAAGATTTCAGGCCACTTGTGAGTGAGATGCTTTTGTCAACACAATGAAAAATTCGAGTAGGAGCTGATGAAATGAACAATTTACTTACCGCGGTACTGCCCCAGGAAGGGGGGCTGGAAGTCCAGGTATCCACCAAATTCAATCTGGCACTTTTCCTGATGGGACTGTTGACCATAACAGGTGTGGCGGCAGGAATACATTCGTTGTATGCAGGCCATGAACACACATTCGGCGTAAGTCGCGAGGTTCCGTGGGGAATTCTTATCGCAGCCTACGTCTTTTTCGTGGTGACCTCGACCGGTCTCTGCATGGTCTCATCGATTGGCCATGTCTTTGGTGTAAAAAATTTCAATCCCATCGCCAAGCGAGCGGTGTTTATGTCAATTGCCACCATCGTGGCAGGTTTTCTGGTAATTGCCTTTGAGATCGAAAATTCCTGGCGGATGCCGGTCAATAATGTGATCGGCGCCAATCCCACCTCCAACATCTGGTGGATGGGAACCCTCTATGGGGCCTACCTCTTCTTTATGCTCATTGAATTTGTGATGTTGCAGCAGGACAACCATAAAATGGCCATGTCATTCGGCCTTGCAGGACTGCTTACCGGTGTTGTTGCCCACTCGAATCTCGGAGCAGTATTTGGTCTTCTTAATGGTCGTGAATTCTGGCATGGGCCCTATATGCCGATCTATTTCATCACCTCAGCTGCCATGTCCGGTTGTGTAGCCATCATCTTTTTCACCTGGCTGGCCTACCGTTTTAACGGCTGGAAGATGAGTAACGCCATGCAGGGATCGTTGGAAAGTGTTGCCAAGATGGGAGCGTTGATGATGGCGATCATCATTTTTTTTACCAGCTGGAAGATGATCACCGGTATTACCGGAGAGGTTCCCGGCAAATATGAAGCGATGCAGTCGCTTTTGAGCGGGTCGTTTGCCACCAATTTCTGGATTGGCGAGGTCGCACTGGGGATGTTGATTCCATTTATCCTCATTATGGCGGTGAAGGGCAAAAACATGAATGTCCTGTTTATCGCGTCCCTTGCCGGCATGGTCGGGATCTTCTTCATGCGCTACGATCTAGTGATTGTTGGGCAGCTGGTTTCCCATTATCACGGAATGGGATTGGTCGACTATCCTGAACTGTTCTCCTATGTGCCGAGTCTGCATGAGAATCTGGTAGTACTTGGTGGCATCGGTTTTTGCGGCTTGCTCTTTCTGGTCGGCGAAAAATTGTTTCGGGGCCATGTGGCGGAAGAGCATTAACATGAGATGAGAAGTGTCGTATACTGCAGACGCCGCAAGCGGGATATCCATTAGCGGCGTCTGTTGCGATTTATTCCCATGAGGTGTGTATGGCCGTGAAAAAGAACAAGAGTCTGGAGCCGGTGAGTAAGGATCTGCCGGTATATTCCATTGGTGTTGCTGCGAGAATCCTTGACGTCCACCCAAGAACGCTCAGGATCTATGAGGATGAAGGCTTGATAAAACCGCATCGTCAGGGAGCGCGTCGCATGTTTTCCCAAAACGATATGCAATGGATAGCCTGTCTGCGTTCAGCGATCCACGAGCAGGGGATATCCATTCCCGGGATCAGAAAACTACTGCGGTTTGCCACCTGTTACGAGATTGTGGAGTGTCCCGAGCAGGTGTCCTGTGTTTGTGAAGCTGTGGTGGATAGGGTCATTCCCAGAAAACCCCGCCTGGTCGGAGACAAACAGGCTGCAGAGCGCATTGCTGAAGAGGAAAAAAATACGCGTAGCGAAGAGAGAAAAAAAGGCACGATCGCCAAACAGTCCGGCACGGGCGAAGCTGGCTAAAGGACTATTGGCTTTCAGGGGAGCTACGGTTGCGTTAGAATTCGGGTTCGTAGCCAACTGTAAAATGCTGGTGCGGATCGTTGCGAAGTGCCAGAAAATGTTTGTTGCCGGGATCAAAAGGGCATTTCGGTTGGTCACAACGGACAAAGCCGAACCGCTCATAGAATTTCGGTGCTCCCAGAACATATATCGTCGTATCTTTCACTTCCTTTTGACGTAATGCAAAGCGCAGAAGCTCCGAGCCGATACCCTGATGTTGAAATTCCGGGTTCACTGCCAGCGGCGCAAGGTGCAGACCGCAGACGTCATTTCCCCTGTAGGCCTTGGTAAAAGCGATATAGGCAATATATCTGTTGGTGTGGATGCATACCCACTCATATACTGTTCTACCCTTCTTGTGCAGATTGTTAAATAGCCGCTCTTCATACCTGCTGTTCGGGAAGGCCTGCCGCAAGAGCGCCGCTGCCTTATTATGGTTGTCGTCGGTGAGTCGCTGGATTTTCATGACCGTTCCGTCAACAATGGTTTGGTGAATGTGTCATTATTCATCTGGGGCAGATCTCCTTGACCCGGCCCACCACACCGCTTGTGAGGCGCACTTTGATACCGTGGGGATGGCTGGCGGAATTGGTGAGGATATCCTGAACCACGCCCTCGGTAAGGGTTCCGCTGCGCTGATCCTGTTTTTGCACGACCCGTACAGTCTGTCCTTTCTGAATCTGTGTCCGTGTTCTGCCATCCATAGAAAATACCGTGTTGTTTTTCCAAAGTGTTGAATTGCTCTGCTGCGATCGGCTTCCTCGGCATTGTAATCGGAATACGCGATGATGAAAGGGGAAAGTTGGTTATTGGGCGGGAATCTGCATAAGGCCCAGATACGCTGCAGCTGAAAGACAGAGCAGAAGTGCCGGAAGAAATGTTACGATTGTTCGCGGTTTTCTTGCAGCGGTCAACCGGCCAACAATGCGCCAGTTAGCATAGAGAGAGGCTATGAGACCGCCGAAGACCGTTACTGATTGCAGCATGAACGTGATGTCCGGGCTAAGGGACCTTGCTGGGGCAAAATTTTCGTTGGCGCCAAAGAGTTTTATGAGGGTGGCCGGCAGCAGCCATATTCCGCGCACCAGTATTTCCAGATGGGCCGCCATGAAGGCGCCGAGTACCAGAGGGATCATGCCGTAGCCGAAGATGGCTGCAACGTTTTTGAAACTGCAGGCTGTGGCGGATGCGATTATCCTCGACAATATTCCATATCCGCCCAGATAAAAAGCAACTGTTGCTACAAACAGCAGTGTTGCGGCAAAGGCGTGATTGTGCGGAAGACCGTAGTGCTGAAGGGAACTTGCCAGCAGCTGGATAAAGCCCGGGAAATTCTGGCTGACGATAAATGGAAAGAATATCGCCGCCAAACTCACCACAAGAATGCTGTCTGATAGCCGCGGATTTTCCTGGTTCCAGAGTTCCTGGGGTGCCAGGCGCAGATTAAGGTGAATCGAGTTCAACTTACAGTTCTTGATGCATTGGCCACAGAGAATACAATCCCGGTTATTGTCGACCAGGAAGGGGTGGCGGAACATCGGGCAACCTGCATTGTTGTCGTCTCCGGTATAGCAGGCGTGATCACCGCAGCGATTAAGGCACATCTGGGTGTTGGCGCGAAGTTCAAGGATAGAGGGCATGGAAAACAGGGCGTTGATTGCTCCCAATGGGCAGACATAACGGCACCAGACCCTCCGTTTATAGAAGATACTGAAGAGGAGCGAGCCACAGGTGATGGCGGTTATGATCCAGGCCGTGAGTCTGGGTGACTCGTAAGCGTTCCAGGTCGTTTCTATCCAGAACAACAGGATGCAGAGAGTGGTCATGATCCAGCCCGAGTAGTGGCGGATAACTTTTGGCGTGGGACGCTCCGGTTTGATGAGAAGCTGGGCCAGCCAGCCAGGTACCGAAAGGCCGCAGATGCTGCACCAGGTGCGGGCTAGAAAGAAAAACGCGAAAATCATGAGCGGCCAGCCCACCACCCAGCTGAGAATAAGCCCGACATTGTCGTGGGGGCCGCGCGGCCCAAAAAAAAGTGTGGCCAGGACCAGAAGAAAAAAACCGCCGACCATGATCCGTGGCAGTACCGGAAAGAGCCTACTCAAAAGAAAGCTACGGATCGGTTTGAAACGCAGTAGGTTCAGTTCCCATTTGCCTTCTGAGCGTGGTACGCCAAGAAGGATTTCGTCGGTCAGTGGCTGGTTGCTGCGGCCTAAAACCACCGCCCGTTGCAGGACACTTGCCATCTCGGTGAGATTGCCTGGCCAGTCGTAATTGATGAGTTTGCCCAGGGTCTGATCGTCGATCGCCGAGATGTTCTTGCCGTATTTGAGGCTGTACCTTTTGAGGTAAAACTCCACGAGGCGTGGGATGTCGCGGCGATGTTCGCGTAAGGGGACCGCCCGGAAATGTTGCCCGGCGAACAACGAGTAGAGTTCCGGCAGCAGCCGGTTCTGCCCGTCTGTCTGGCGCGGATCATCTTTGCAGATGAGAATTATTCGGGTACGAAGCGGAATTGCCGTTTCTCCACCTACCCGCGAGAATGTGTTTTTCGTAATTGTCCTGGCCAGCTGTCGCTGAACATCGGGTTCCAGGCATTCGGCGTTGTAGAGTACCGCGGTTCCCCCTTGGGCCAGTTCCAAGAGACCGAGCTGGCCGAGTTGTGAGAAAGCCAGGGGCTCTTTGCCGTACCCGAAAAGTTCCAGCTCCATCTGGGCCGGATCAATGTTGCGGATATCAGCCTCTCTATATGGTCCGTGGTTGTATTGCCCGCCTTTGTGGATTTCGCCGGCAATCAGGCGTCGTCCGGTACCGGTCTCCCCTGTAATGAGCAGAGGGGTTGTACTGTTGGCGAATTGTTTGACCGCTTTGTTGACCTGGTTGTGGATGGTCGAGGCGGTCAGTCGTTGTTCCCGTGAGTCGAGTGGTGAACTGGCAGGAAAAAAGGATGGGTCAAGGAGATGTTCTGTTTCCTGGCGATGGGACTTCAACCAGGTAAGGGAGTTGGCGTGGTCCTGAAACGAGAGCCGCAGCCGCTTGGCCAGGCTGATGTTCAATCGATGCTGGATAACCGGTTGGCTAAGCAGGATGGTGTTGAAGGTCTCAAGGTCGAATGCCAATAACCGAAGCGGTGTCAGTGCCAGGACACTGAGACTCCTGTTGTTACCGGTGAGAAGCGAGGTTTCACCGAAATGCCCGCCCGGGCCAATCTGGCTGACACTGAGGCGGCCATTTGATCCTGCATCAAGGAGGAGTTCGACGCGGCCGCTTTCGATCATATAGAAATGCTGATCGTTGTCACCCTGGAGATAGACATGCTCGCCCTGGGAAAATTCCAGCCAGTGACCGGCCTTGATGATGTTGTGGCGTTCTTCTGGACTCAGCCCGCCTAGCAAAACAGAATTGTTGAGATTGTCATGCAAATCGCGGTGTTCAGCTGTTCGTGTAAGAAGCTGTTCAGACATTCTGTTTCAAGCCGTCGTCATCGAATCCGTAACTGTGCAGCTTTCTCCGCAACGTGTCTTTGGAGATGCCAAGCTCACGACAGGTCTTCATCCTTTTCCAGTCATTTCGTTCCAGTGATATCAGGATCGCCTGCTTTTCAAGTTCAGCGAGAGGCATGCCCTCAACGCCGGTGACCGTCTGGCCGGTCGGCAGCTGTCTTTCCGCCACGCTCTCCGGCAAATGTGCCAGCTGAATGTAGCCTCCCGGGCAGAGGATGAAACCATATTCGATTATGTTTTCAAGCTCCCTGATGTTTCCCGGATAATTATGGTGCATCAGGATGTTCATGACCTCATCACTCACCCCGACGATGTCCTTTTGCTTTTCAGCCCTGAATTTTTCCACGAAGTGAGTGATAAGAAGTGGGATATCCTCTATTCGCTCTCTGAGGGGTGGCAGCAGGATGTTGACTACGTTGAGGCGGTAAAAGAGGTCGTCGCGAAATTGCCCTTCCTGCACCAGCTGGCTCAATTCGCGATTGGTGGCGGCTAGAATTCTGACGTTGGCGGTAAGGGGGGTGTTGCTGCCGAGGGGTTCATAGACCTTGTGTTGGAGAACCCGCAGCAGTTTGACCTGCACCGACTGAGGAATGTCGCCAATCTCATCAAGAAAGAGGGTGCCTCCTTCGGCGGCGGCAAAGCGCCCCTGCCGGTCCTTTTTTGCGTCGGTGAAGGCGCCTGCTTTGTAGCCGAACAGCTCTGATTCCAAAAGTGTTTCCGGCAGGGCGCCGCAGTTGACGATGACAAAAGGCTTGTCGTTTCTGGCGGAAGCGTTGAAGATGGCTCTGGCGATCAGCTCTTTACCTGTACCGCTCTCGCCCAGAATGAGAACGTTGCTTTCACTGCGTGAAATATCCGGTAGGATCTGAAACAGCCGTTGCATGGATGGGCTTTTACTGATGATCGCATCAAAGGTGAAGTTCTTCATCAGTTGCTGCCTGAGGCTTATCTCAACGCTGAGATCTCGAAAGGTCTCGACTCCGCCGACCACATTGCCTTCAAGGTCGAGCAAGGGGGCGGCTGAGATACTTACCGAGGTACAGTTATCCCTGAGGTCCTGGATGGTAATCGTCCTGCTCGCCACCGGTTTTCCGGTATAGAGACTTTCGGCGATTGCACAGTTTTTACCGCAGATAGATGAATGGAAAACGTCGCTGCAGAACTGGCCGACAGCCTTTTCCCTGCTCCAGCCAGTGATCCGTTCCGCTGCCAGGTTGAATGAGGTGATGCGCCAGTTACGATCAACGGTGAAGACCCCGTCCGCTACAGAATCAAGAATAAGCTGGGTCTGTAAACGGTTGGTGTTGTCACGAAACGATTCCACGCCTCCCAGCACATTGCCATTGGGATCGAGAAACGGTGCGGCGCTGACCGAAACGGGAATAGAGTAGCCGTCTTTGCCGATGATGAAAATTTCACGGTCGATGATTGCTGTGCGTTCACGCATGCAGGCGGCGAGTGTGCAGCTGGTGGTATTAGTGCTCGACAGCAGTACTTCTGCACAGCTCTTGCCGAGGACCTCCTTTTCCTTCCACCCGGTGATTTTTTCAGCGGCCCGGTTAAAGGAGGTGATCTCGCCTTTTTCATTTACCGTAAAGACTCCATCCGCTACAGCATTCAACACAATATCGTTCTGGAGAGAATCGGTAATGTCCCGAAATGTTTCAACTCCGCCAATGACGTTGTTATCGAGATCAACGAGAGGGGCGGCGCAGATCTGGACAGGGATCGCTTTGCCTTGTCTCGTGGTGATGTAAAGGGAACGCTTGATCACCTGAGTCCCATCCTTAATTGATTGGGCCATGGCGCAGTCTGTTTTACAGATCGGCGTACGAAAAATATCCCGACAGGGTCGCCCGAGAACTTCAGCTTCCTGCCAGCCGGTGATTTTTTCTGCAGCTACATTAAATGAGGTGATTTTGCAATTATGGTCTACGGTAAAAACCCCTTCTGCAATTGAGTTCAGCGCGAGCCGGTTTGCGGCGAGAGGGGTAGTCAGTTCGGAAAAACTTATAAGCGTACCAAGTATCGATCCATCGGCGGCAGGCAACGTCACCAGCTGTACGGTAATTGGAATATTGGTATCGCTTGTGGTTAAGGTGGGGAGAGTATGTTGTACGGATGTGCTGCAGTATTTTCCGGCAATGGCCTTGAGGTGAGTGCAAAGCACATGGAAGCTGTCGTTGGCGCAGAAGATCTCACGGCAGTCTTTGCCTATAAGAAAATGTTCGCTGTGCTGAAGGATTTTCGCTGCAGTCCGGTTGCAGGAAGTGATACGCCAGTTGATATCAGCGGTAATATAACCACCGAAAAAAGGGTTGTTGTACGGGTCGGGTCGAACTGTCATGACGTTATTCCTTCCGGGCTTTCTCGTGATGTGGCTGCGCAGTAGAATGGTCGCGGGACGGGTCCCGGTGGAGCATCGTCATCAACTCGTCCCGATAACAAATAGTGTAGCATAGATATGTTGCATATGCACGCTAAATACTGGTAGTATCAAGGGATACAGCGTGTTTTATGAAAATTTGCAGCATTGGGTGGATTGTGTTCGTGAAGAAGATGGGCTACTATACATCGAGAATGCTACAATGTGTCAGGCTTACAACGTGACACGTTTCCCAATGGAGGGCCACCGAGAGGAATGAAAACTGATTGTCCATTACCGAGAGATACAATCGGTATAACCGATTCTGAACCTCTTTCTCGAAATATTCCTGCGAATGCTGGTATCGAGCTATTTTACGCTCTGATGGATCCGGTGTTGCTGGTGACGCCACAGGGTATCATTCTCGAGGTAAACAGTGCACTCTTGAAGGCAGCCGGAAAAACTCGAAATGATGTAGTTGGTCGTGGTGTCTGTGAAGTTATCCATGGAGGGCGCTGGCCGCATATTCTCTGCCCGCTTGAGGAGTTTCTCCTCACCAGCATGCCAAGGGTCGAGGACACACGCTTGCCTGGTCTTGGCGGGAACTACTCCCTTACCATTGCCCCGGTACCCAAGAGTAAGGAAAATGAAGAGCAGCAGATCCTGCTGGTGGCACGGCCCCTTACGAAAGATGAGGTGCGTAAGGTCGATTCCATTCGTACTGCTCAGTTGGCGGCTATCGGCGAGCTGGCTGCCGGTGTAGCTCACGAGGTAAATAATCCTATCAATGGGATCATAAATTTTGCCCAGTTGCTGCTTGATGACTGCAAACGTGGCACAGAAGAGGCTGCACTTCTTGAAAAGATTGTCCAGGAGGGTGAGCGGATCGCCTCAATTATATATAATCTGCTCTCTTTTGCCCGCGAGCGTGATAACGAGCGCAACCTGGTTGATCTCAATGAAGTGGTGCGGGAGTGTATTTTTCTTGTGGAGCATCAACTGAACCGTGACGGTATCAACCTCGTTACGCACTATCACGAGCCATCGTGTCTTATCGTTGGCAATTTTTCCGAGTTGCAGCAGGTGGTGATCAATCTCATCAGTAACAGCCGCTATGCCTTAAATGAACGGTATCGTGAACCAGCAGCTGACAAGGTGATTGAAATCAACACGGAGCCGGCGTTGATTGAGGGACGTGACTATTATCGTTTGACGATACGCGATTACGGAACGGGTATTCCCCAGGGCATTCTCGACAAGATGTTCGAGCCTTTTTTTACATCAAAACCTGCAGGAAAAGGATCTGGACTCGGTTTAAGTATCAGTTATGGTATAATATCTGGTCACAAGGGCATCCTGAGGGTAGATTCGATGCTCAATCAATACACAGATATGATAGTTGAAATACCTGCAACGGAGCACGGATGAGCGAGTCGCACAGCGATATTCACATACTGATCGTTGATGATGAAGAAAGCATCCGTTTCACCTTCGAGATGTTTTTGCGAAGGGAAGGGTATGGGTTTATTACCACCGCAGCCACACTTGACGAGGCGCTGAAGGCTGTAGAGAAAGAGAACTTCGATCTGGTCATCAGCGATATCGTGCTCGCCAACTCTTCTGGTACCGAACTCTTGAAATATGTACGGAGTAAAGGTCAGGAATGCCCAGTGGTGATGATCACCGGTTTTCCCAATCTCAATACCGCTGCGGAGGCCGTTCGCTATGGCGCATTTGACTACATAGCCAAGCCTGTAAATAAGGAAACACTGCTGCGCTTTGTTCGACAGGCGCTGAAGCATTGGGACCTTGAAAGGGAAAAGCGCTCCCTGCAGCAGGAAAATGAGAAATATAGGCGTTATCTCGAAGTTGTTTTCAGTTCGGTTTCAGATGCTATAGTCACGGTTGATGAGGAACTCAATATTGTCCAGCTTAATGAAACGGCGAGACGCTGGTTCTCTGAGATCGAAAAAGCTCCGGTGACGAGCCTTAAGCAACTTCCCGGGGAGATGGCCTCCGCCTGTCTGCAGGATGCAGGTAAAGTGATTCGTGATGGGCAGACCGTGCGGGAACACCAGGTTGAATGTCACAACAACAACGGTGAGAAGCGTATGGTCAGTCTTACCGCTGCACCACTGCGTGATGAAATCGAGGAACTGAGCGGTGCCGTGCTGGTGCTGCGCGATATTACCATGGGTGTACCAGTTGAGGTGCAGGAAGGAGAACGAACAAGCTTTCACGGTTTTATCGGCACAAGCCGTATCATGCAGGGCTTGTACCGACTGATTGAAAATGTCGGCAAGGTCGATACTGCCGTGCTCGTCACCGGTGAATCGGGCACCGGCAAGGAGCTTACTGCAGAGGCCTTGCACCTGGAAAGCCTGAGGCGTACCATGCCGCTGGTGAAGGTGGATTGTGCTTCAGTTCCTGAGGATCTGTTAGAGAGCGAACTATTTGGCCATAGGAAAGGTGCCTTTACCGGCGCAGATCGCGACCGGCCTGGACGGTTGTTCCAGGCGGATCATGGCACCCTTTTCCTCGATGAGATTGGCGATATCTCACCGAGGATGCAGTTGCGGCTCTTACGTTTTCTTCAGGAGCAGACGTTTACCCCGGTTGGGCAGGATTCCCCTATTCAGGTGGATGTGAGGGTTATTGCCGCCACCAACGTTGATCTGCATGAAAAGGTGCGGGCAGGTCAGTTTCGCGAAGATCTCTATTACAGGTTGAAGGTGGTTGAAATTCACCTGCCGCCGCTTCGGGAAAGACGTGAATGTATTCCTTTGCTTGTTAACCATTTTCTGCGACGTTATGCCGAAAAACTTGGCCGCAATATTTCTTCAATTTCCGATCAGTCAATGCAGATTCTCTCTGGTTATTCCTGGCCAGGTAATGTGCGCGAACTCAGTCACGTTATCGAACGGGGCTGTGTACTTTGTACCGGGTCAACTATTCAGATCGAGCATCTTCCACAGGAACTTGTGAAACGGCCAGTCCGGGATGATATCCCAGCGGTTGTGACCACCCGTCCTGTGGTCGAATATGGTGAAAATGATGTTGATACTGAAAAAGAACAGTTATTAAAGACCCTCGGTCGAGCCGGAGGCAATAAGGCAAGAGCTGCCCGTATGCTTGGCATTGACAGAAGCACTCTCTATCGTAAACTAAAACGTTATCGAATAGTTATTGACTCGTTATCGTAATAGTTCCACATCAACTCCCCTCCTATTTTTTCTCATAACAAATTGCAACTTCTTCTTGTTCCCTCCTGGCGATAGGGGTTTCCTACCGGGGTTGTTCTTTCATCTTCTCTCTTTGTCCGAATCTGCTCAGTCAATGTGTTGCAAAAGTGTTGCAATACATGTGATGTGCTACAGAGTGCCACATAAATGCAACATATGTGCGACAGTGTGGCATGTGCGATGATGGACGGAATATAAGGGAGAAAGGCGAGAAATTGGAGTTTCTCAAGCCGAATACAAGAAACACCTACTGCAGGTATATGCTGGAACGATGCGACATGTTGACTAAAATAATATTGTCGCTCATCAGGGTCGTAAAAAAGAAAAAAAGAGATCCTTATCTGGCACAACCATTGCTTTATGAGAGTCATACAATGTGGCAATGCAAAGGTGCTCAATTAAGGGAGGACACGATGAAAACGAGAACAGCAATCAGCAGGTCAGCTGCAGCACGAAAGACGGAAAGCCCGGCGGATGTTCTGGTCTATAGGGCGGGGTTGGTTGGGGTTGGCTCTGTGGCCTGTGCCATTGGTTTGTGGGCTGTGGCCAGTCTGGTGGGAGGCCTGGCGGCAAGTGGTGGTCCGCTTGGTCTGGCTGGGGCCTGGGTCAATGCTGTTTTTGGTATCTGAGAGACTCTTTAATTTTTCTTAACAGGAGAGAATATATGAAAACGAATAGTGCAACGCGGGAAAGAAACCAGGCAGTAACCAAGGGAAAAAGTGATGCCGCAACAGAGGTCTCGAAGGTATCGATCGCTGTAGTTGGTGTTTTTGCCGCCATCGTTGGTCTGTGGAGTCTGGCTTGTATTGTTGGCGGTATCATGTCGAGTGGTGGCGTAACGGAACTTCTTTCCTCATGGTTTCAGGCCGTAACCGGAGGCTGAAAAGTTCCGCAATAGTTACGTTCTTGCTTTTGGGGTGAAGTCTTAAGCTGGGATGAGCCGTTCGAAATAGATGGAAAGGCAGGATGAAGCGATATGTTTCATCCTGCCTTTTTTGTGTCTGATGGCTGGTCGTCTGAAAAACCTCAGGTGTAACAAGACAACGCTTTATGCATGCTTTACATTGTTGTATAAGAAGATAATGAACATTGTCACAAAACGTGTTCGGCATTTTTTGCCGAATGCTTAAGCCTAATGTTAGCAGGCTTCTGTATGCCTATGGCAGACAATAGAATAGTATTTTACCGTGATTACGTAATGTTTTCCTTGGTGCCACGCTTTAGGGGAAACATAGAGGAGAGTGATGGCTCAGCTTGTCAGAAATCTATTTATCCTGTTTCTCGTTCTCTCCGGCCTGGGGCTGGTGGGGATGACCTATCACCTCGAAAACCGACTTCCGGAAAAATCATATAATTCTCTGCTGCAGGATATTAGCAGTAATAAAATCGCATCAATTTCGATCACTGGCAACCTGGTCAAGATTGTACCTACAGAAAAAGAGCGTTATCAGGTATATGTACCTGATGCCCAATCACTTCTTGAGCGTGTCAGTAACAACACGATAAAGATTACCGTTTCACCCGATTACAGCCTCTACTACTTCCAGGGAGGGGTCGTTGTTCTTGTCCTGCTCTTTTCCCTTCTTCTCGTTATCTATATCTCCGGACGCAAAACCGGTGGCGACGATATGAAATTTGCTCGTGAACGGCTGATTCTGCCGGGCACTTCGTCTGATACCATTCGCTTTGATGATGTGGCGGGAATCCCGGAAGCGCGTGAGGAGCTAGAAGAAGTTGTTACCTTTCTTAAATATCCGGAGAGATTTCGTTCCGTAGGAGCAACAATTCCCAGGGGAATGCTGCTGCAGGGGCCTCCCGGGACTGGAAAGACCCTGCTGGCCCGCGCTATCGCTGGTGAAGCCGGGGTGCCGTTTTATCGGTTCAGCGGTTCTGATTTTGTTGAAATGTTTGTTGGTGTGGGTGCTTCGCGGGTTAGAGACCTTTTTCAGGAGGCAAAACGCAATGCCCCCTGCATCGTCTTTATTGACGAGATCGATGCGGTTGGAACCATACGTTCTGCAGGTGCCAGCGACGGCAATGACGAGAGGGGCCAGACCCTGAATGCGCTGTTAGTAGAGATGGATGGTTTTGCTACCACAGATTCGATATTAGTGCTTGGTGCCACCAATCGGCCGGATATCCTCGACCCGGCACTCAGAAGACCAGGGCGGTTTGACCGGCAGATCACCATATTGCCCCCTGATGTGCGTGGGCGGATTGAGATCCTCAAGACCCATGCCAAAAAAGTGACCCTGGCTGAAGATGTCGATTTGAAGAATATCGCGCAGATAACCTCAGGCTTCACCGGGGCAGAGTTGGCAAGCCTGGTGAATGAGGCTGCACTTTTAGCCGCCCGAAAAGGATTACCCCAGATCAACAGGGTACAGTTTGATCAGGCTCGGGATCGAATTCTCCTGGGTGTTGAACGAAAAGGCATGGTCCTGACAGAACAGGACAAAAAAATCCTGGCCTTTCATGAGGCCGGTCACGCGATCGTCGCCAAGATGCTGCCTGAATCGGATCCGATCCACAAGATTACTATTATTCCAAGAGGGAGGGCGCTTGGCCAGACCCAGCAGATGCCATTGGGCGATCGCTACGCTTACGGCAAACGCTACCTCATGAACAAAATCAGTATGCTGCTTGGTGGTCGTGCTGCTGAAAAAATGGTATTTCACGAATGCACCACCCAGGCGGCCAACGATCTGGTGCAAGCCACCGAGATCGCAACCAATATGATCTGCCAGTGGGGTATGGGCGAATCTCTTGGTCCCCAGGCTTATGCGGTGGAGGATGGAGGATTTCTTGAAGGCGGTGGCCATCGGCTGGCGGTGAGCAATGAAACAGCAAGCCAACTCGATCAGGAAGTAAAACAGTTACTCACTGCCTGTTATAATCAGGCTGAGGCTATTCTAGAGCGGGAAAAATACTTCTTAAAGGTCCTCTCCCAGATTCTTCTCCAGGTGGAGACGCTTGACGCGGAAGAGTTTGATATCATCTATCGATGCTCACTCAGTAAGAAGGCCCAGAAGTACGGTCCCAAACAGGAAGAGTCCGAATGTGCCGTTTGCCCTGCCAAAGGAAACTGTCTCCATTGCTGAAGTTCGCTGCATGGGGTATTGTCATTTTGTCTATGGTACTACTCTGTTGTGCGAATTTCTGGAACAAATACGGTCTAAGGCCCTTGTCTTGTAACGAATGCTGCTCGACAGGGTAGCCAACCCAATTATTTTCTTCACTGAGATAATCAGCGATCATGTACTCTTTACGTAAGCTTGTCTGGGCGGCATATGGGGTGGTTGGCTGCCTGCTGGCGTTCATTATCCTGCTGGGAGTCCGTCAGTATGTGCTGTCCGACCAGTATAATTCCATAATCAGTCAAAGCGAGAAGGCTATCTTTCATTTTGCCACCATCCGGGAGGCAATCACCGAGTCGCTCATTGATGAACGGTGGCAGCGTCTGGAAAGTGTGATTCCCGAAATCGAGAAGCTGAACTCGGAGTTGGTGCGGCTGCAGGAAAGCACTCTAATTCCCAGTGAATTTAAACTCGCTTTAGTTGACAAAATTGACCTGGCCGGGATTATCATCACTGTACGCAGGTTGATGCACGGTGAAGGAGATATACGTCAAAGCAAGAGCTTACAAGAACAGATGCGGGCCATTGCCGATCACCTGCTCCAGTATGACCGGATCATCGGTAGTCAGGCCCGCGGTCGGATTCTCAATTTTCAGATGGTCATTATCGGAGCCTTGGGGCTCATTATCAGTCTTGCCAGTTTTTCCCTCAATAAACTCTATAAGAACACGGTGGTGCCGCTGCTGAAGGTTGCCACGCAGTTGCAAACGGCAGGCAAGCTGGCCGAAGATGTGGATTATGGCCCCGATGTCAGCCGCGAGATTTACGAGGTAATCGAAGGGGTGAAATCGCTTTCAAGTGGTAGCAATACTATCCAGCGTGAGGATGGAAACGGTGGGCTCGAACAGGCACTTCTTGCCGAAACCGTCAATGAAACCGCCAACCGGTTAAACGGTATTATCAACTACGCCCAGCTGCTGGCCGATGATGAGAGCTCTACTCTCACCGAGCAGGAAAGGCAACTGCTGCAAAAGATCATCGACAGTGGCAACAGCATCGCCGTGACCTGGAAAAAAGTGCTCTGACAAAAGATTGCCAAAGTCCAGCATGAGCGAAAACAGACAACGCCCTACCTGTCTTATAACAGGCGGGCGTTTTTCATTTTCGGTAGTGTGTTTTGACAGTCCAGGCTGTGGGCAGCGTCGTGGGATCGCACATCAGCCAAAACGGCCGGTAATGTAATCCTCGGTCAGTTGATGGCGGGGATTGGTGAAAATCCTGTCGGTCGGGCCTACCTCGATGAGATCTCCAAGATGAAAATAGGCGGTGCGCTGAGAAACGCGGGCGGCCTGCTGCATGGCATGGGTGACGATGACAATGGAAAATTGCTCGCGCAGCTCAGCGATCAGCTCCTCAACCTTGGCGGTGGCGATGGGGTCAAGAGCTGAGCAGGGTTCATCCATCAGGATCACTTCCGGGCTTACCGCAATGGCTCGTGCAATGCATAGGCGCTGTTGCTGGCCGCCGGAAAGTCCGGTGCCCGGCTCATGCAAGCGGTCTTTTACTTCGTTCCATAAACCGGCTTTGGTGAGTGATGTCTCGACAATTTCAGCAAGTTCAGTTTTGTTGGAGACAAGACCGTGGATCTTCGGGCCGTAGGCAACATTATCAAAAATCGATTTCGGAAAGGGGTTAGGTTTTTGAAAAACCATGCCAACACTGGCCCGGAGCGGTACCACATCAACGCTCGGATCATAGATATTCATGTCATCCAGGCGGATATCGCCTTCAACCCGGCAGGTACCGACGGTATCGTTCATCCGGTTGAGGCAGCGCAGAAAGGTTGACTTGCCACAGCCGGAGGGGCCGATCATGGCGAGTACCTCATTGCGACCAACATCGATGCTGACATTGTTGATGGCACATTTTTCCGCGTAGTAGACATATACATCCCGACAGATCATGCGGGGATTCTCCACAAAAGGGTCTCCCACGGTTTGTCTCGAGGAGGGCTTTGCCTTTTCCTCTGCGGTGTCAATTGCGTCATCTCCAAAAAGTTGGGTCGGGAAGGGCTGGTTTGTCATATCGGCTGTGAGGTCCATTTTTCGGTCTCGTGTTGTTTTTTGTGTCTCTTGAAATAACCACGACGGAGCAGACGGCTCCGTCGTGGAGGTACTGATATTACATGGTCTTGAGATTTTTCACGGCTTCAGCGTACTGTGCACGCTCGGCTTCAGGCATCGGGATCATGCCCTTGTCGGCCAGGTAACCTTCTTCACCCCAGGCTTTCTCGCTTGAAAACTCGCCGAGGTACTCTTTGATCCCGGGGATAACATCCACGTGAGCTTTCTTCACGTAGAAGAAGAGCGGACGGGATACCGAGTATTTGCCGTCGGCAATGTTCTCAAAGGTAGGTGCTTGCTCTTCGACGATGGAACCCTGGATCACGTCGGAGTTCTGGTCGAGGAAAGAGAAACCGAAGATGCCAAGAGCCGCCGGGTTGGCTTGCAGCTTCTGCACGATCAGGTTGTCGTTCTCGCCGGCCTCAACATAGGCTCCGTCTTCACGAACGGTCTGAGCTACTCTGGCAAACTCTTTCTTGTCCATTTTTTTGATGAACTCAAAAGACTTTGCCCCTTCGTCCATGACCAGTTCGACAAAAGCGTCGCGGGTGCCGGAGGTCGGAGGCGGACCCAATACCTCAATTTTGGTGTTCGGCAGCGAAGAATTAATGTCGCTCCAGTTGATATACGGGTTGGCAATCAGTTTGTCTGGATTTTTCGGGTCCGGTACCTCTTTGGCTAGGGCCAGGTAAATCTCCTGACGGGTGAGCTTCAGCGGCTCGCCCTGCTTGGCATTGGCGATAACGATACCATCATAACCGATTTTGACTTCAACGATGTCTTTCACGCCATTCTTCGCACAGGTCTCAACCTCGGACGACTTGATGGCGCGGGAAGCGTTGGTGATATCCGGGAACTCAACACCAACGCCGCTGCAGAACAGTTTGAAGCCGCCGCCCGATCCGGTAGACTCGATCTTCGGGGTCTTGAAGCTGGTGGACTTACCGTATTGCTCTGCAACCACAGTGGCAAACGGGTAAACGGTGGATGAACCGACTATGGAAATATAGTCGCGGGCTGCCATGGCAGGTGCGCTGCTGATCATGGTGGCGGTGAGTGCACTTGCGAGCAAGAGGGCTTTCATCTTCATTCGTTTGTTCTCCTTGGAAATTGTACGTTCTTTTTTACTTGGAAAATGGCTGCTTATTTCAGCCAAACCGATTTAACTACTACCATTTACGTTCAAACTTATTGCGAAAATAGACCGCCAGGCCATTCATCAGCATAAGAAATGCTAAAAGCATGATGATGGCCGCCGAGGTTTTTTCGGTAAAGGCTCGTTCAGGACTGTCGGCCCAGAGAAAGATCTGGACAGGAAGTACTGTGGCCGGGTCTGTGACGCTGCCGGGGATATCGACAATAAAGGCGATCATGCCGATCATGAGCAACGGTGCTGTTTCGCCCAGGGCCCGGGCCATACCGATGATGGTGCCTGTCAGCATGCCGGGCATGGCCAGCGGCAGCACATGGTGAGTAACCATCTGTATTTTCGAAGCGCCGATGCCGAGTGCCGCTTCACGGATCGAGGGCGGCACCGATTTTAAGGCAGCCCGGCCGGCAATGATAATGGTCGGCAGGGTAACAAGCGTCAGTACCAGGCCGCCCACCAGCGGGGTCGATCGCGGCATGCCCCAGAAATTAATGAATATCGCAAGACCCAAGAGTCCGAAGATAATAGACGGAACAGCGGCAAGATTATTAATATTGATCTCGATGAGATCGGTCCACCCATTGTTCGGCGCAAACTCTTCCAGATAAATGGCTGCGGCCACACCGATGGGGAACGAAAGAGCCAGGGCGATAAACAGGGTGTAGATGGACCCACGGGTTGCTCCCCATATACCGGCCTGCTCAGGTTCCCTGGAATCGCCAGAGGTGAAGAACTGCGTATTGAATTTCTTGGTAATTTTGCCATTGGCTGCAAGTGCGTCAATCCAGGCCAGCTGCTTGTCGTTGATGCGCCTGTTGCTTTCCGCCACATTGCGGTCGTAATGGCCTTTTATCAGCATGTCGACATCGTCATCGGCCAGAACCCATATTTTCTGAGTAGTGCCGATCAGTTTCGGATCTTTGGTGACCATTCCCATCAGCCTGAAGGCTGCGTTGGAGCTGACAAGCTGCGTGAGCAACTTCTTATCATTTCTGCTGGTGACATCCGGAAACATCGAATAGAGCGTTTTCTTGACCAGGCCAGGGAAATTGGCGGCAGCGAGATTCTCACCGGTAAAGAACGTCTGGTCGAACGAAACATCAAGCTGGATGTAGGTCTGCTGAAAAGCCGTGTAACCGTTAGATATGATAGAGCCAAACAGGAACACCAGAAACGTCATGGCAATTACAATGGCAGATATGCCCATACGTTTGAAACGCTTCTCAGTATTGTAGCGTTTCTTTAACCCGGCGTTGATCCGGAGAGTGATTGGGGATTGTTGAGGTGTATTCTGCATGACGAATATCGTAAATGGAGTTGGTTTTTGTCGTTGATTCGCGCCAGGTCATCCTGGGATCAGTCGTACTGTTCTCTGTATTTACGGACAACCCTGAGGGCTATGAAGTTCAGGATCAGGGTGAAAACAAAGAGCAACAGGCCCAAGGCGAAAGCGGCAAGGGTTTTTGGGCTGTCAAATTCCTGATCGCCCACCAGCAGCGTCACTATCTGGACGGTAACGGTGGTTACTGCTTTTAATGGGTTAAAGGTAAGATTGGCGGAGAGTCCTGCTGCCATGACCACAATCATCGTCTCGCCGATTGCCCGGGATACCGCAAGAAGAACACCGGCGACAATGCCTGGCAGAGCAGCCGGGATAACCACGTTTTTCACGGTCTCGAATTTGGTGGCTCCAAGTCCGTAGGAACCGTCTCGCAGGGCCTGGGGAACGGCGTGGATCACATCGTCGGAGATCGACGAGATAAAGGGAATAATCATGATGCCCATAACAAGGCCCGCAGCGAGTGCACTTTCCGAAGAGACGGAAAGGCCGGCAAATTGACCGATATCGCGGATGAGGGGTGCGACACTTAAAGCCGCGAAGAAGCCGTAGACAACGGTGGGAATACCCGCCAGGATTTCCAGCATCGGCTTAGCAATGGTACGCACGCTGCTATTGGCATATTCTGCTAAATATATGGCGGATAAAAGTCCGATGGGGATGGCCACCATCATGGCGATAAACGAAATGAGAAAGGTGCCGACCATTACCGGCACGGCGCCAAAAGCTCCCGACGAGCCTGCCTGGTCCGCGCGCATTGCAGTCTGCGGACTCCAGTCAAGACCAAAGAGAAAATCAGTGAGCGGTACAGCCTTAAAAAAACGGATAGCTTCAAAGAGCACCGAGAGGATGATGCCGATGGTGGTGAGTATCGCTACAACTGAGCAGCCGATGAGAAAAACCATGGTTACCGACTCCACCAGGTTTCTGGCGCGCAGCTCAGCTTTAATCCAGAAGTAGACCAGGCCGGTGGTGACCAGCATGGTGAAGGTGATCAGATTGAACACCAGGTTCCGGGCACCGGCCTGTAGCTCTGCATAATGTTCAGCGGCGGCCTGAATGGCCGGGTTTACTGAATCAGAAACGATATTACCTTCAACAAAGTTGTGAATATCGTTTAAAATCAGGGTGAACTCGTTGGCTCCCAGCTGCCTCACCTCTTCCGGCAGATTTTTGACGATCATGGAGGTGATGACCGGGGACTCTGCCATCTGCCAGACGGCAAAGACCATCATTGCCGGAATGGCGCATGCCATGGCGGTGAGCACTCCGTAATGGGTCGGAAGGGAATGCAGTGACCGGAGTCCTGAGTGTCGTGTTATGGCCTGTGCTTTCGATCTACCCAGCAGAAATGCAGCTGCGGAGAGGATGAGGATGCATGGCAGGGTGTAGTTATAGAGCATTGGGATGTAATCGTGTTCTCTAAGATAGTTATCGGGATCTTTGTAGTCTCACGCCGTGATTGTCGGGGCTATTGACCTCTGACGATGATACCTTCCACCAGGTGGATGACATCCTCGGCGATGTTGGTTGACCGATCGCCGATACGTTCCAGGTGCCTGGCTAACAGATAGATGTTGATAAGGCAGCCGGGATGCTCAGGGTGCTTCTTGATTCGTTCCCGGACCTTGTCGTAGGCATCCTTCATCATGGTATCCACCTCGTCATCGAGCAGGAAGACCTTTCGTGCCAGTTGAGCGTCGCGATTTACCAGGGCATCGAGACTCATCTTCAGCATGGTGATAACCTTTTCTGACATCCGGCTGTAGTCGTACATCCAGCCCTGGCCATTGGGATAACAGCTGTTGAGGCACTCGGAGATTGTTTTCACCCTGAGGGCGATGGAGACGGCCATGTCACCTATTCGTTCGATTTCGTTGTTGATCTTGATTACGGTGATGATAAACCGCAGATCACTTGCAACTGGCTGGTGAAGGGCGAGGATCTTCAGGCAGTCTTCCTCAATCTCCACCTCCATGTCGTCGATTTCGTAATCGGTGACCAGGATCTTCTGGATGATCTCATCATCCGGGTTGGCGATAACGGATGTGGCCATGCGGACCCGTTCCTCCACCATGGTGCTGAGTTGCATGATTTTTTTTCTAAGCTTGGTCAGCTCATGATGAAAGGTGTAGTATGGTTGCATATTCATTCCTGAAAACGTGATCCTTATAGTGTGTGTTACATATCCATCATCAGACGAGCAACACATTACGGGGCTATTGTTTTTTGTGGGTTAAGAGAACATTAGGATTGCGTTAATCCTCTGGATTGCTCTTGCGGCCTGATAAAAAATACAGAATGTTAATCCCATTCCTGCCAGATGCCGCAGTTTCTGTGTCTGCCAAATTCTGAATGAACTGGCTGGAGTTGCGTCCCTACTGCATGTGACCTCGTTGTCAACTGAACTCAAAGGAAAAGAGAAGAATGGGAAAAGTACATATATTAATCGTTGAAGATGAGGCCGATATCCAGCAGCTGGTGAGCTACAATCTTATTCGGGCAGGTTTTCATGTTACCTGTGCCGATACAGGTGAAGAAGGACTACAGTCGCTGAAGTCGGAGACTATTGACTGCATCCTGCTCGATCTGATGCTGCCAGGCCTCTCCGGTATCGAGGTGTGCACTGAGATAAAAAAAGGACGGGCAAAAGAATTCAGCCACGTTCCCATCATCATGCTGACGGCCAAGGGGGAAGAGGAAGATGTTATCACCGGCCTTGAGTGCGGGGCAGATGATTATATCACCAAACCGTTCAGTCCCAAGGTGCTGATGGCCAGAATCAAGGCGGTGTTGCGGAGGAGTGCGGCGAAGAAAGAGGATTCGGATGACGGGCGTCCCACCATCATCATGGTCGGGAATCTGACCATCAACAAGGGCAAACATCAGGTGCTGTTGGATGATCAGGAGATTCAGCTGACAGCCACCGAATTCGGCATTCTCTCGCTCCTGGCCGGCAAAACCGGCTGGGTTTTTACCCGCCAGCAGATTATAGATTCGGTGCGGGGCTACGATTTCCTCATAACCCCGAGAGCCATTGATGTGCAGATATTTGGGCTCAGGAAAAAGCTGGGAGATGCCGGTGGGATGATCGAGACCGTACGTGGAATCGGCTATCGCTTTAAGAGCCCAGATGATCAGGACGAGGGTCAGGAAATATGAGACCACAAAAACTTATCTGGCAGATTTACCCTTCCACTGTTATCGTGGTGGCGGTTGTAATTCTTGCCGCAACCTGGTATGGCGCAATTGTTTTCCAGGACTTTTTTCTCAAAGAGTCAGAACTTGACCTGGAAGCACGAGCCAGCCTGATTAAATCGAGAGTGTCTGATTATCTTGAGCAGGGCAATATCTTTGCTCTCCGCGAATTCTGTAAGGAGGCAGGCCGTGAATCCGGAACCCGGATCACCATCATCGACCGGGAAGGGGTTGTGCTCGCCGATTCGAATGAAAATCCCGATGTGATGGAGAATCATCACGAGCGGCCCGAGATCCTTGCCGCCTATAGGGGAGAGCGTGGGCGAACGCTCAGATACAGTAAGACGCTGGACCAGAAGATGCTCTATATTGCCCTGCCGCTCAACAGCAAGGCAGAATTGGCGGCAAAGAATGGTGAAGGTGTCGATGTGAACACGGTTATCAGGATGTCGGTGCCGCTCACTTCGCTTGATGAGACCATGCATGGGCTACTGTTCAAGGTTGCCGTGGGGTGTATTATCATTGCTTTTGGCGCAGCACTCCTGGCTCTTTTTGTTTCCAGAAATATCAGTCGTCCGCTTGAGGAGATGACCAGGACAGCCGAACGATTCGCCCGGGGCGATTTCAAGCAGCGTATGACACCCCGTCTCGGTAAAACCTCATCTCGTGAGGTGAGTGCCCTCGCCATGTCAATGGATAAGATGGCAGAGATGCTTGACGAAAAGATCAAGACCATCGTCACCCATCGTAATCAGCTGGAAACCGTTTTCTCCAGTATGGTGGAGGCGGTAATCGCCATCGACCGCGATGAACGGGTGATCAGTATCAACACCGCAGCGGCAGAATTACTGGGGGTCAGTCGTGAGGCGGCACTAGGCAAGGTGGTGCAGGAAATAGTTCGGAACTCGCATCTGCAGGAGCAGGTTCAGAAAATTCTTGGCACACGGGAGTCGGTGGAAGAAGAGATTGTCTTAAAAGAGCCGGGCGGTGACAGGTTTCTGCAGACCAATGTGGTCACCCTTTACGACGGGAAGGGCGAAAGTGTCGGAGTACTGATTGTCATGAATGATGTGACAAAGCTCCGCAGGTTGGAGCGGATTCGCAGCGATTTTGTGGCCAATGTGAGCCATGAGTTGCGGACACCGATCACCTCCATCCGTGGCTATGTCGAGACGCTGCTTGACGGTGCCCTCGATGACCGGGAAGATGCGGTTCGATTTCTGCAGATTGTGCTCCGCCAGTCCCAGCGTTTGAATGCCATTATCGACGACCTGCTGGCACTTTCAAGAATTGAGCAGGAGTCAAACGATGGCTCGGTTCATATGGAAGAGGGGCCTTTATGCTGTGTACTGGAGACGGCGGTGCAGACTTGCCAGGTCAACGCGGACCAGCGTGGGGTGAAGCTTGCCTTCGATTGTCCTGAAGCCGTTGTGGCCATAATGAACGAGACGCTGCTCGAGCAGGCGGTGGTCAATCTGCTGGTCAACGCCATCAAATACAGTAAAGAAGGCGACACTGTCCTTGTTCGGGCCGAGGTGCCTGACGGCGCTCAAGAGAATAGGGTGCGGATATCAGTGAAAGACACCGGCTGCGGGATTTCGCCTGAGCATCTGCCCCGGCTCTTTGAGCGTTTCTATCGCAGTGACAAGGCACGGTCTCGCGAGCTTGGCGGCACAGGGCTCGGTCTTGCCATAGTCAAACACATTGCCGGTACCCATCACGGCCGTATTGATGTGACGAGCCGACTGGGTGAAGGCTCCGAGTTTACCCTGACAATTCCAGGCAGAATGGCCTGAGAACCAGAGTCCACAACACGATTGGTTGGATAAAAGTCCCCGTTTCTTCCTCGACGAATGTCAGGAGGAAACGGGGACTTTGTTTTCAAGTATTGGACATTCAAATTTTCTTTATGCTATTCTTAATGGTGGGCAAAAAAGGGAAGGATCGGTCGGTTATGGAACAGCTGGCAGACAGGGCGGAAAGTAATGGGCGATACCGGAAACGTACATCCGGGAGCAGCGGCTTCCGATCGAGAGATGATTTCAGCGGAGCTGGTCAGTAGAATTCTCGATAGCCTCGACGGTATTGTCTGTGTCTCTGATATCCATACCAATGAAATTCTTTTTGCCAACAGTTATCTGAAAAGAATATTTGGTTTTGATCCCACTGGTCGCAGCTGTCGTGAGCTCATTCATCGCTGTCATGGGGATGGTGGCTCATTCTGCGATAACTCCCGGCTTATTGACAAGGATGGCAAGCCAGGCGGTGTGCTCTATCGCGAATACCAGAATCATTTCAATAAAAAATGGTATGCGGCAAAGGCCCAGGTGCTGGAGTGGACACCCGGTAGGTATGTGCGGTTGGAGATCGCTCTCGATATCACTGAGCAGAAGCGGCTGCAGAGCTTTGTCAAAGAGGCCAGACAGCAGGCGGAGAACGCCATGACGACCAAGAACCGGTTCGTGGCTCTGGTGGCTCATGACTTGAAATCACCCTTCGTTTCAATCCTCGGAATGCTGAAGCGTATTCTCCGAAAAGAGAGCTTTCAGTATGAGGTTCATCGTAGATTTTTGGAAAATATTATCAATAACGGTCAGCGGATGTTGAAGATGATCGACAATCTGCTGGATATGGACCGGCTTCAGACCGGTAAGATCAAGCCGGAACCCTGTTTTTTCGATCTTTCGGAGATGGTTGGGGAAGTTTTCGAAAATTTTGCCCATCTGGCTGAGGTCAAGGAACTGCACTTGACCAACAAGATCCCGGCAGCAACAGAGATCTTTGCCGACAGATATCTCTATTTTGTGGTTCTTAATAACCTCATTTCCAATGCGGTAAAGTTTAGCTTTATTTCTGGAAAAATTGAGGTTTCCTGCGAGGCGGACGATACCAGGGTCCGGTTGATTGTAAAAGACGAAGGGAGGGGCATTCCTGAAAAATACCTCAAGGATATTTTCAGGCCGGATGTGAAAACCACCTCCAAAGGGACCAGTGGTGAAACCGGTTCTGGGCTTGGGTTGCTCTTTTGTCAGCAGATCATGAAGGCCCACGGCGGGACAATCACCATGGAATCGATTGAAGGGAAGGGGGCGACATTTTATGTGGAGCTCTGTTCTTCCTGCAGATTGCCCGGTCCCGACTTCTGGCCTCCCTGTGTCTGCACGCCTGTCGATAAGTGAATAGCCTGTGACAAGACTTCCCTGGTGGCGGCACCGCCCGGGGTGTTTGGGGTTTCCGTACCGAAAATTGCCTTGATGACCGGTCCGTGTCCGAGGACTTCTGCTGGACCGGCCGGCAGCAGGCAACCGGTGGAGTTTGAGATGTGCAGCAATTCCGCCGCCACCAGCTCATCCGTCACCTCTTCCACCAGTACGCTACCATACTCCTCCTGCAGGCTCTCCAAATCTTCCCTCGTGAGCGGTTGGCTTTGGGCATGGGCTATTTGTACTTTCTCCATGATATCCATTGCGGCACTTAACCGACTGGCCGGTTCGGCCGGTACGGGCAGTAGTCGGTAACTTTTCAAATTCTGGCAGGCATATGCCACCTGCGCTCCTGCCAGAACGAACAGCCAGCCGAGATACATCCAGACCAGAAAGAGTGGCAGTGTGGCGAATGAGCCGTAAATGGCGTTGTAGTTGGAGACCCCGATCTGCAGCCGGATATAGGTGTTCTGTACGCCAAACCAGAGGATCGCCGCAAATATCGCTCCCGAAAGTGCTGGAATGGTATGGACTTTGGTGTTGGGAAAGAAAATATAAATGACATAAAAAGTGAGGGCGATAGCGCTGATCGGTACCAGTTTCAGCACCAGGGTCTGGAGCCAGACAAACGGTATCAGCAGCTGGAAGTGCGAGGCCAGGGTGGGGCTGGTGAGAAAGGCTCCGGCCGCGAGCGCGACATTGATGGAGATGGGCATAAGCACGATCAGCATCAGGTAATCAGCTATTTTTCGCATAATCGAGCGGCTCTTTTGCACATTCCAGATAGCATTTAAGGCAAGTTCAATGTTGCCGAAGACCAAAATTACGCTCACAAAAATACCGGCCACACCAAAGGAACCCAGAGTGGCAAAGTTGGTCTTGTCCACATAATCGAAAAGTTGATCGATCGCCCCACGCAGGTGGGCGGTGAGGCCCGAGGGCTTCTGCTTCTCGGCAGTTGCGGGAGATTCGGTTACACCACTCTGCTGGTTCGTCATGTCCATCGGGGAACCACTTTCCTCAAGGGTGGCGATATAGGTGTAGGCCACTTCCCGCAGCTGATTGCTGCCGCCAAGACCTTTTACTACCGCTGTACTCATTGCCAGCACCGGCACCAGGGAGAGGAGGATGGTGTACGTCAATGCGGCTGAGCGCAAGGTCAGCTCGTTCTTATTCATCTCCCGATAGGTGATGAGCAGAAGGCGCACCAGGTCATGGAGGAGGCGAAAGACAATGTTATTGGCCGGCACAGGATCGTTGGCCCAGCGAAGCAGTTTTCCGGGCAGAGGATTGAGTTGTTTTGGGATTGCGTGCATTAGAGTTGCCGTAATTATGATTCGTGCTTGTAGAGCCACTTTTCCAGGACCTGGAAGACCAGTTCCCGCTTGATTGGTTTGGATATGTAATCGGTCATGCCGGCCTCAAGGCAGATCTCGCGGTCGCCTTTCATGGCGTTGGCGGTCATGGCAATAATCGGTATGTCCTTATAGCCCTGGCGGCGGATCTCACGGGTTGCTTCGAGTCCGTCCATTTCCGGCATCTGTACATCCATGAGGATGGTATCGAACGTGTCGGGGGAAGCGGTGTACGTTTCCACTGCCAGTCTGCCGTTTGCCACAACCGTTACCTGGTAGCCTGCTTTAGTAAGCATGATCTTGGCGAGCTTCTGGTTGACAGGGTTGTCCTCGGCAAGCAGTAGTCGAACAGACTGTTTCAGCTCCTCGCGTACCGAGTACTGGGTGACCAGTCGTGTTGATTCTGTTTGTATATCGGGCTGCTGGTCTGAGGAGAGCACACGCGAGAGGGTTTTATAGAGAATTTGCGGTCGGCACGGCTTGGAGAGAAAGGCGGTAAAACCGGCTTCCTTGCAGAGCGCCGCAATCTTTTCATTGGAGGAGGTGTAGGCGAGAAGGGGAATGGTGTTCATCGGACCACCAAGCTGCCGGATCTGTTTGGCCAGTTCGTAGCCGGAAAGCAAGGGCATCCGCAGATCAAGAATGGCAATGTCGTATGGACTTCCCTGTTGTGCCTGTTTCTGCAGTTCGGTAATGACCACTGTGGAGTCAAGCATGGTGGTGACTCGAGCCCCGGTTGCTTCAAGCGCCTTTTTCAAAATCTGATTGTTGGCCTCATTGTCATCAACTACCAGGATGAACTTGCCCTTCAATTCTTGAGGCAGCGTGGGGCGACGCTGGAGAATGGTGGATTTCGGAAGGACTGCGGTGAAATGAAAGGTCGTGCCCTGGCCGATGCGGCTCTCTAGCCAGATCTTGCCGTGCATCAACCCTACGATTTTGCGACTGATGGAAAGACCCAACCCGGTGCCGCCATATTTCCTGGTGGTGGAGCCGTCCGCCTGCTTGAACTCTTCGAAGATGGTATCAAATTTTGAGGAATCAAGGCCGATTCCGGTGTCCCGGATCCAGCAGTGCAGGGTGATTTCGGTCTCGGTTTCGCTATCAACGTCGATGCCCAGTTCGATCTCGCCTTTTTCGGTGAACTTGGCGGCGTTACCCATTAAGTTGATCAGCACCTGGCGGAAACGGCCGGGGTCCCCCTTGACGTTGGCAGGCACGGTATCGCCGATGCGGCAGAGAATCTCAATGGACTTATCCATTATACGGGGCTTGATCAGTTCGCAGACGTCAAATGCGGTGATCTCAGGATCGAAATCAATCTCCTCGAGACTCATCTGGCCTGCTTCGACTTTTGAGAAGTCGAGGATGTCGTTGATAAGGGCCAGAAGCGCTTCACCGCTGCGTTTGATGGTCATGGCGCTGTCGATCTGTTCTTCATCGAGCTGGCTGGTAAGCAGCATATCGGTAAAACCGATGATGCCGTTCATCGGGGTGCGGATCTCGTGGCTCATTGCCGCCAGGAACTGGCTTTTTGCAAGGTTGGCAGCCTCCGCCTCCGCCTTGGATTTGCGTAACTCGCGGGTCTGTTCCCTGATCTCTGACTGTAGCTTTTTGGAATAATTTTCCTGCTGTTCGTGAATGATCTGATAACTTTTCTGGATCTCTACAAGCATCTCCTGATAACGGCTGTCCTGGGCGGAGAGCTTTCTGTTGAACTGTGTTTTCTGGATCTCAAGTCTCTTTTTGGTCTTGGCAAGCTCCGTTGAAGTAAAAAACAGCTCAGTTAACAGGGTAAGTTGTGTCGGGATAAACATGCCATCATCGGCATCGTCTCGGTAGAGCAGACATGTGGCCGTCAGACGGGGGACGGGAAGGAGATAGTATCCGGGAATGTCGGAAGTCACCGCCTTATCCGGGGCCATTTCGTCGTTGATAATAGCTGAGAGGTGCGCAACACGTTCGGCGGGAAAAATGTCGGGAAAAGCAGAGGGAGAATATTCTTTGGCGTTTTCGAGAAAAATGATCGCGAGACCTTTTAATCGCTCTTCGAGAAAGGATTTGAATCGTTCACGTTCCTGTTCATTCCCTGGCAAAGAACCGAGGGCGGTGGGCGGTATGTTCATCAATTCCCCTCACCTTCGTAAAGATCTTTTGCTTTTTCCATTTCTTCGGGAAAATCTTCCAGCAGAACAGTGTACTCGTCGATATTTTCCTGAATATGCTCTATGAGCACCGGTGAAATCTCTGTGGTCACGTCAGGGAGGGTGGTATATCCCTGCTGCGCTGTGAGGTATTCTGCGATCTGCAGAATTCCGGTGAGGCTCTGGGGATCGACATCATCCAGTTGACTATGGTGATCCCGGATCGCCTCCTGGATTAACACAGGCATGCTCCAGTCATGGGTCAAGATAAAGCCTATTTCACAATGGTCCGTCTGAAAGAGTTTCTTCTCCTTTTCCAGCATGCTGGTGGTGGAGGATGCATCCCTGCACACCTCGAGAAAGGTTGCAGAATCGACCTGGTCTTCGACGATTATACCGAAATCATGGAGAATGCCTGTGAGGTAGGCATCATCGCCGTTGATGCCGAAAATACGTTCGGCGACCATTTTACTGCAGATGGATACTGCGGCGCAATGTAGCCAGAGTTTCTGCCGGGAAAAAACGGCACCATCCTTTTGATTGGTGAAGATTGTCTTCAAGGCTTGGGTTACCGCAATGGTGTGCAGGTTTTTCATGCCGAGATAGGCGATAGCACGGGCGATGGAGTCGACTTTGTGGAGGAGTCCATAGAACGGACTGTTGACCAGTTTTAAGAGCCGTGCCACCAGAATAGGGTCCATCTTTATGACATCTTCGAACTCTTTCATGGTGGTGTTGCTGTCGGCCATCAGTCCTGACAGTTTGGTGACGACGTGGGGCAGGGTCTGAACAGCGCTGAATTTCGCGATCAACTCGTTGGCGGCAGACATGGCACTCCTTGCTCCTTGTAGCGGTAGAATTGGTGATCAGCTAACGAACAGAGGTCGTGTTACAGATTCAGGTATGACCTTAATCCACGCAAAAACGGAACGGGTGGCTCATGGTCTTACACCATCCCAGAAGTACTATTGGGCAAACTCAACCGGGACGTTGCTTGCCTGCCTGTCACGAGATGTTTTGACAACTATAGCAGAAATTACCTGCAGTTGAAGGTGTTGTTGGCAAATTATGCAAATTTTATGAAAAAAAAACGAAATAAAGACAGTTATGAGGGGCGCTTCGGAGCGGCAGAAACTTAATGTGAGAGGGGAGCAGTGGGACAGGATGAGGCTTAGTTAGCACTTATTCGTTCGATTTTGCTGGTCTCGGCGGAGAGGACGAGCGGCGTTCCAGAAGGAGGACCTTTGGTGCTGCCCGGGGGAGATTTTTTCACCTGTTTACTTTGTGTTGCGGCGAGGGTGGGAGATCGTACCGATGATGTTTTGGCGGATGTTAGTGGCGGAATACGCAGTTTTTGGCCAATACGGATTTTTGCATTATGTGGCAGACCGTTGGCGGCGGCCAGCACTTTTACGCTCAAGCCATGGCGGGCGGCGATTCGGGTGAGTGTCTCTCCCGGCTTGACCTGATGATATTTGTCGCGAATCTGGCTGCTCCGAAAATATGATCTCGGTACGTTTGTCACCAGGCTTCTGATATTCTTGTCAGCCGGTAGTCGAAGCGGGTAGCCGCTAGGCAAAAGTTTTTTGCCACTATAGACTGCTGGAAGAAGAGCAGGGTTGTACTGCTTGATAGTGTTGTCGGACAGTCGAAAATGGCGTCGGACCTCATTGATGTGGATGTGGCCCGGCAGTGTGTATTCGACAAACTGGACGGGGCGTTCGAGCCTGACCTGCTGGGATGACTCCAGTTTTTTTGCGACATGCATGGCAGCCAGGAATTCGGCGTAAAAATTCTGTGAGGCAAAGCCAAAATTGCCTTCGCGGTATTCTAAAAAGATGCGTTCGTATCCGCCTTTAGCTTCACGAGCGCGCACAATTCCGGCGGTGCCGTAATTGTAGGCGGTGAGGGCCAGCGGCCAGCTACCCAGCTTTTCGTATCCATCCCGAAGGTATCTGGCGGCGGCTTCGGCCGCGATAAATGGGTCGCTGCGTTCGTCGACAGCATCGTCGATACGCATATATTGCTTACCGGTGCCCAGAGTAAACTGCCAGATGCCGGAAGCACCAGCCTTGCTGTAGGCCTCTGTGTTAAACGATGATTCAACGTGCGGAAGATAGGCAAGCTCTGAGGGAAGTCCACTGGCCTTGAAGATGGCCCTGATCCCGCTCATATATCGCCCGGAACGGACCACCCCCTCGTAAAATCGTTCTTTCTGGCCAATCTGTGATCGAATCGATTCGGCGGCAAGTGCCATGCGCTGCCTGCTGCCGCTCCCTTTAAACATTCGGGCAACCCGTTGCTCCGAGGGTGTTGAAGGGGCCTTGCCGGCTGCAAGGTTTTGCAGTATCCTCTCATACTTTTCTGTGGTGATGGTGACCATGGCCTTGTTGACCCTGGATGCGGCTGGAAGTTCTCGATCCATCAGCTGCACAACCTCATAGACTTTGGAGAGATCGTTACGGTCATGGATGATGGCGGAGTTGATGGAATAGGTCGAATAGACCTTTTCCCAGAAGGCAACGTTGGTCCTTATGGCAGGGTAATTTGGGAAAAGATCCGCAGCAGAGACTGAAACAGCGCCACAGAGTGTAAAGAAAAAAAAGAGGAAAGGCGCCAATGATCGTGCTGCAATTCCTTGAGTGTGCCAAAAAAGAAAACCTGGGTACATAGGGCAGTGCTCGATACGAGAGATAGGGACGCGCTCAAATGTTGGAAACTCAATGGCGCTGGTATGCAGGATATTGACACTATCTGGTCGGTGGCTTTTTGGGACTCCGATTGCAGCCCTCGATCCTTCTCAGTGTTTAGGCCCTGCTGTACATCGAATAAACAATGTCATTCACTATAGCATAACTCATGGCCACCCGGAACAGTTTTTCCCCGATATTCGGCAGTTCCGGCTGAAGGCTTTGCGCATAAAAAGGAGTATTCTGTGTACACACCAATAGTTGGGACGCTAGGGTACATATTGTCACCCGACAGGAAAAAAACGTTGCTGGTTCATCGTAATAAACGAGATAACGACCAGCATCTCGGAAAATATAATGGACTGGGCGGTAAAATGGAGCCAGGGGAAGACGTCTTTCAATGTCTTGCCCGGGAGATCGGTGAAGAGGCGGGCATTGTCTGTGTCGAAACGGTGTTGAGGGGGACTATCAACTGGACCGGTTTTGGACCAAACGGCGAGGACTGGCTCGGCTTTATTTTTCGCATTGACCGTTTCGAAGGGGAGCCTTACCAGGGCAACGAGGAGGGTGATCTCAGCTGGGTTGAGGTCGACCGGCTGCTTGAACTGCCAATGTGGGAGGGGGATAAATTTTTCTTACCATTGGTGTTTGACGATGATCCTCGGATATTTCATGGCTATATGCCATATGAAAATGCCAGGCCCCTCAGCTGGAAGTATACCCGGTTGTAAAAGAGGTGTTGGTGGCGCACGATTCCCGCTTGCGGAACAAGCGGCGCATGGTATAGTCAGCAAAAATTAACGGACCAGACTCATTGCATCGACCATGCTTGGCGCATTGGACATTTTCATGAGTGAAAACGAATGGCTGTTGATGCGCTGCATTGCTTTGAACACCTCTTTGTTGGGCCTGTTTTCGATAAGAAAAAGGGCATTGATAAGGGTGAGAAGGTGTCAGGTTCTTTGAGCCGGGACGAAAGAAGCGTTTGCCGTTGTAATGCGTAACAGGAAAGAATTACCAGAAAACATGAGTATCCTATGAACAGGAGTGATGATATGAATAGTGAAAACGAACTGAAACGTCTGGAGAGTTTTGTTGCAAAATTATTGAAAAGCTTCCAGGATCTGAAAGAAGAGAATGGCCGGTTGACTCAGGACTTGCAAGATCGGGATGAAACCATCGTCAACCTCAAAGCACAGCTGGCAGATAATGATAACGAGCGTGTAGAGATCAGCAGCCGGGTCAGCAACATCCTTGAGCAGATTGAAGAGTGGGAGATTAATCTTGGCGAGGAAGTGTTTGATGAGGATGAACCTCACGTTGACTCCAGCCGCCAGGGTAATCTCTTCAGCTCGATGAAAAACGAGGCTGCAGAGTCGGGTCAGGAGTCAGAAAAACAGGCCGGTTACGGCGAATAAGCAGGTCAACGTTCATCATAGCGGATAAGGAGCGTAATGTCAGGGTCGGAACGTCTGGTCAGGTTCGAGCTTCTCGGGCAGGAGTTTCAGTTCTATACCGCTACCGGCGAAAGGGAGATGGAAGAAATACTCTCTCTCGTGCGACAAGAGGTGGAAGGGGACGGGAATTCGCGGCGCGGCAATGTGCCTGCCAGTAAAGTGGCTGTTATGGCTTGCCTGAATATCGCTTTGAAATATGTGCAATTAAAACAAGAGTATGAAAAGTATCGTTTTGATAATGATACCCGTGCTGCCCAGTTGAGCGAAGAGATTCGTACCCGCCTTGTTTCCGAGTGATACAGGGTTGTATATTTTGTTTTCGTTTAACGGAAAGTCTGCTATACTGGAACAGTAGTATTAAATAGATAAATGAGTAAAAAATAGAGTGATTCTACCACTCACGGAAGTAGAATCGGCAATTTTTCCCTGCGCTGTTGGTGATTGACAGAGTGTGTTGAGCCAACTCCCAAAAAAAGGGCATCTCCACTGGACGATTAAGGAAAATCCTTTTAGGAATTCCCTGAAGCGGACATGAGTTCTGCCCACCTAATTCATTAGGTTTAACTGACCTGCCGACACGGCAGTGCGGGGAAGTTAATGTCTCAAAGCGGATATGCAGTCGTTCGCTTTGTTTATATATTGTCAACTTCGTAAACATCCAGAAAAATCAGCGACTCATTATGTTGCACGTCGGTTGTCTCGTGTGTGGATGGGGAAGTTGGGGTTTTTGCGGATTTGGCATATATCCGGGTTGTGACAACATTGGCGAAAGCCTTTGACCTGGCTGAATCAGAGAAGACTGGGTGCGGCAGGAATGCTGTTTGAAAGAGTAGAGAAACGATAAGGAAGCAGGTTAGCTTTTTCAGATATCTGTTTTTGCGTGTCGGATCAAACGGCACGAAAAGAATATATCGCTCGTGCGGTAAGCAGAATTTTCGGAGAGTTTGCGGTGCACAGGTTACAGCCATAAGCATTATCGGTTGAGCTGTGTTTCAGCTACGATGAACATGGAGGACGTTATTTCGTTGTCAATTTAAGACTATGAATGATAATGGCAGGGCTGCTCGACTGTTGTAAACAGTTGTGGCTGCGCTGGCCAGATGTTCTCCGACCTCTCCAGAACCCGGCATAAATCAGGCCGTGGATGTTTTCTACACGCCGGTGTGTTCCCGGTCTGGTCGCTTTTGTGACCGGGCAAGGTATCCGAATCATTGGGTCCATGCCGATTTTCTCGGCAATTGTCCCTGAATGGGCTGTGAGTCTTGCAGTTATTGCACAACGGCTCGTGTCCTGTATCCTCCACCCCACCTCGTTTCCTCATTTCCTACGACGTTCATTCCCTCCTGTATCTCCAGTTACTGCATATAACAGGAATCTTTCATGAGCGTATTGAATCATCCGTCGCTGTTTCTTTTTCTCGGGCTGTGTTTCGGAGCTGCTATCGGTTACTTGCTCCGGAAACAGTTTATTGAAGGGCATCAGCGCAATATCCAGGCCCAGAGTCGGCAAATTATCGAGACGGCCATCGTTGAGGCTGAACAATTAAAGAAGGAAGCCATACTTCAGAGTAAGGAAGAGGTGTATCAGGTCAAGCAGGCTCTGGAAAAAGAGTTGAAGGCTGACCGTGAGGAGTTGAAAGACGAAGAACGGCAATTGGCGAAGAAGCGGGAAAACCTGAAAAAAGAGTGGGATACCCTCGAGAAAAAGACGCGGGATTTACAGCAATCTGAAGAGAAGCTCAAAGATAAGGAAGTCAGCATCGAGGAAAAAAACAGAGAGGTTGATGACCTGTTAGCCAAGCAGCGTTATGAAATGGCGCGAATTGCCGGGATCAGTCAGGAAGAAGCGAAAAAGATGCTGATGGATTCCATGGAGAGTGAGGCCAGGATGGAAGCGGCTAAACGGCTGGCCCGCATAGAGAATGAAGCGAAAATGGAGGCTGACCGCAAGGCAAAAAATATTATCGCTCTCGCTATCTCCCGTTATGCCGGTGACTATGTGGCTGACAAAACGGTTTCCATGGTACCCCTGCCAAATGATGAAATGAAAGGGCGAATCATTGGCCGTGAAGGCCGGAATATCCGGGCAATAGAAGCGGCTACTGGCATCGATATCATAATCGATGATACCCCTGAGGCGGTAATCCTCTCCGGCTTCAACCCTGTTCGCAGGGAAGTGGCTCGTCTGGCCCTTCTACAGTTGATAGGTGACGGCAGGATTCATCCTGGCCGTATCGAAGAAGTGGTCAACAAGGTGACCAACGAGCTTGAGGTGACGATTCGTGAGGCCGGCGAGCAGGCTACGTTCGACGTGGGTGCCCATGGTGTTCATCTGGAATTGATCAAACTCCTGGGACGATTGCGCTATCGGACCAGCTATGGGCAGAATGTTCTTCAGCATTCGCTTGAAGTGGCTTTTCTTTGCGGCATCATGGCTTCCGAACTGGGACTTGATGTCAAGATGGCCAAAAGAGCTGGACTGCTCCATGATATCGGCAAGGCTGTTGACCATGAAGTCGAAGGGTCCCATGCTATTATCGGCCGTGACCTTGCCCGCAAATATGGCGAGGCTGACGATATCGTGTATGCCATCGGCGCCCATCATGAGGACCAGCCGCCCCAGAGCGTGCTCGATGTACTGGTTCAGTCTGCCGATGCTCTGTCCGGTGCGCGACCAGGTGCGAGAAAAGAGATGCTTCAGAGTTATGTTAAGCGCCTTGAGGATCTTGAGAACATTGCCAACTCTTGTCCGGGAGTTGACAAATCTTATGCAATTCAGGCTGGTCGTGATCTTCGCATCATTGTTGACGCCAATAAGATCAGTGACGAGGCGGCAATTCTGATGAGTCAGGACATTGCCCGTTCGGTTGAAGAAAAGTTAACGTACCCAGGACAGATACGGGTTACCGTTATCCGGGAAACGCGGGCAGTGGAATACGCGAAGTAAGAGACGTGCATTACGTCCAAGAAGCTTGCATGATCATTCATCAAGGGAAGCAGGATTGGTGCCTTAGGTAGCTCTAGGGAACACGTACAGAGTAGGCACGGCAAATAACGAGAGAGACGACAAGGCGATAGGAATGATGATTGCGATTGAGGAACAGCTGGAGTTGATTGAGCGCGGGGCGGTGGATCTGGTGTCCCGCGAGGAGTTGATTAAAAAGTTAAAAAAATCTGCGGAAACCGGAGTGCCATTGAAGGTCAAGGCAGGTTTTGACCCAACAGCCCCGGACCTGCATCTTGGCCACACTGTGCTGTTGCAGAAATTGAAGCATTTTCAGGATCTTGGTCATGATGTCTATTTTTTGATCGGCGATTTCACCGGTATGATCGGTGACCCAACCGGTAAATCAGAGACGAGAAAAGCCTTGACTCCTGAAGATGTAGCTCGCAATGCCGAAAGCTACAAAGATCAGGTTTTCCGCATCCTTGATCCAGAGAAGACCAGAGTCGTTTTCAACTCCACCTGGCTTGGCCAATTGACCTCGTATGACATGATCAGGCTCGCCTCCCAGCTCACCGTGGCCCGGATGCTTGAGCGAGAGGATTTCCGCACCCGCTTTGACAACGGCAAGCCTATTTCTATCCATGAGTTCATGTACCCGTTGATTCAGGGCTACGATTCCGTGGCTATGGAAGCTGATGTCGAATTGGGTGGTACCGATCAGCTCTTCAACGTTTTGATGGGCCGTGACCTTCAGCGTTCACGAGGTCAGGAGCCGCAGGTGGTGTTGACTATGCCGTTGCTCGAAGGTTTGGACGGCGTCAACAAAATGAGCAAGTCACTTGGCAACTATATCGGCATTACCGAGCCGGCAAACGATATTTACGGCAAAGTCCTTTCCATCTCCGATGAATTGATGTTCCGTTACTTTGAGCTGCTAAGCGATCTGACCAATAGCGAGATTGCGGCGTTGAAAGCGGGAATTGAAAGTGGTGAACTGCATCCCAAGGAAGTGAAAAAACAACTTGCCCGTGAACTGACGGCGCGATTCCATGGTGCTGATGCGGCAGTGGCGGCAGAGGAGAATTTTGAGGAAGTCTTTCGTAAAGGCGGACTGCCAGATGATATCCCAGAAGTTGCCTTCACAGCAAGCGAACCGGTGTGGATTCCACAGCTGCTTATGGATGCCGATCTGGTGAGTTCCACCTCAGATGGCCGTAGGATGATCAAGCAGAATGCTGTCAGTATTGACGGGGAAAAGATTACCGATCTGAACGGCACGGTTGAGCCGAAAGGTGAGCTGCTGATCAAGGTTGGGAAACGACGATTTTGCCGGGTGAAGTTCAACTGAAAAGTGCTTCATGCTCCTCTGGGCGCAAGAAAAGAAAAAAAGGGGTCACTGCCGGATACGGCAGTGACCCCTTTTTTGGTTCGAGACGCAAAGATGATGCTGGATCAGTCAGGTTTTTTGGCAAGACAGCTGTGGCAAAAACCGGAGAATTCGATGTGGTGACCGAGTACCTTGTAGCTGCTGGCAGCAGTAGCTGCCTGATTGATGTGTTCCTGCAACGGGATGTCGATGTCATCCACCTTGCCGCAGGCGGAGCAACGGATATGGTAATGCGGGTCGACGGTGGCATCGAAACGTTTTTGGGTTCCACCAACTTCAAGCTTGAGGATGACACCGCTATCCGCAAGGAGCTCCAGATTGCGGTAGACAGTGCCCAACCCGATTCGCGGCAGCCGTTTACGTACCATATCGTAGACTTCATTAGCGGTCGGATGGCATGTTACTTTCCCGAGTTCCTCAAGGATGATCTGCCGTTGGGTGGTCAATCGCATGTTTGGTAATGATTCCATCATATTTTCCATGATATTAGCCCCTGTCTGTAGGAAATTTTATTATCTGGTATATTATCTCAGTCTGGAAAATATACAACGGAAATCTGCATATCTGCAGATAATTGTGGTGTATGTGGTCATTATCAGCCAGCGGCCTCACTACGGCAGCATTGGCGGTGGGGTGCAGGAAGGGTCGAGAGAGGGGTTGAAATATCCGTAGCGAAGTGCAGGAAAATGGTCCTGCAGTTCGTTGAACCACCTTTTCATGCCATGCGCTTTTTGTTTGTCTGGAAATTCCAGGGTCCGCAGATACCACTCGGGATCCATGTTGAGATTGCGCAGTTGAATAAAATCGGGGCTCAGCTCTTCGATAAACCGGCAAAGTTCTGCAAATTCTTCTGTTGAGTCGGTAAAGCCGGGAAGGATGAAATAATTGAGCGAGACAAACTTGCCGGCCTGTTTCATCACCCTGATGGACTCTTTTACGTCCTCGAACCGGTAACCGTTCGGGCGGTAATAACGGTTATAGTATTTTTCCTGTACTGAGTTGAGGCTGACCCGAATGGAGTCAAGACCGGCGGCGGCAAGTCTGGCCACACTTTTGGGCAGGCTGGCGTTACTGTTAAGATTGATGGTGCCGCGTTGGGTTGCTTTCCGCATCAAGCGTATGGCCTGTTCAATGGTCTCTGCCTGCAGCAGCGGTTCCCCTTCACAACCCTGGCCGAAGCTGACGATGGCCCGTTCAGCCTTCTCAAGATGGGGGATAGCCATACCGCTGATTTCCTTTGGGGTGGGCACAAAGTTAATGCGATCCTGAGTGGAGGGGCAGCAGCCTGATTCCTGCAGGGAGATGCAGCCCACGCATCTGGCGTTACATTGGGGTGAAGTGGGTAGCGGTGCCTCCCATCGATCGAGGAAATAATTTCGAGCCGCCGGGCAACCATAGGTGAGACAGCATTTACCGAGGTGCTGGATGAGCCGGTTGTTCCGTTCGGTTTTCAACTTTGTCTTAGTCTTTCTGGCAACGTTGGCCTGGCTATATTGACTGCAGTCCTGGCGGACATCCTGGTCGCTACGAAAGGCAGGAACCCAGAAGCAGTTGTCGTACCAGCCGACGGCAGTATAGGCAAAGAGCGGCAGGGTGGGCGCGTTGGGTAGGCTTTGGTAAGCACTGCTGAAGATGGCAGTGTGGGCCGGGGCCATAAATGCAGCTACTGCTTGGACTGAACGTCCGGGTTCAAAGGGGTTTTCTTCGACAAGCAGTGGTTCGCCGGTCTCCGGATCGCAGCCTACGGGCAGACGCATGGGGAGTGCAAATAACTCACTTCCCTCGGGGAGAGGGATCAAATCGTCAAGATTGGGACGACTGAAGTTGCCGGCGGCCATGCCGGTCATCTGCAGTTCCGGAAAATCGGTGATATTTCCCTGGTCATCGGCAATGACCAGGGACGGAACCTGGCGGGGATGAATCACTGTTGTCTCAATACCCTGAGGACAGAATCAATGGCTCGATACACATCGAGATCATCACCAAACACATCGAGCACATCCGGATGGTCAACAAGGTCTTCAACCACATACTGGGTCAGGTAGAGACTGACGATATTCGGGTCCTGAACAAGGGTCCGAACCGGTGCGATCTTCATTTGCAGATCGAAATCTTCCATCATGGCCAGCTTATGAAGCTGGTCTTCGATAGATTTTCTGATACTGGTCACTGAAGAGATTTCGATGATTTCCATGTCAATCAGGCGCTGGACGAGTTTTGCGGCGAGAGGCTCGGCATGGTCTTTGGCCGTGCGGAACATGGTCCGTCGTTCCCGCTCGCGTTTGCGGTCGATGGCACGGATGGTTTTGTCGGTCGATCGGCTCGCGCTGATACTTACTTTTGCCATAAAGGTCTCCCGGAAGATCTTCCCGCTGGGCGGGTAATATCGTTGAATGATGTTCCTACACGTTTAAATTAACCACGCTTTATAAACTGAAAAGCTATTTATCACTACTATAAAGTTTTGCATAGCCGGCCATCTCAGCCATTTGTGCCTCCGGCAGCTCCAGCTGATAGCGGGCCAGATACTCGGCGGCCATCCGATGAGTATTAAAAACAGGTATATTGAGACGGAGGTTGTTGATGCTTCTGTTCAAAAAGGCGTCGGAATTTTCCGTGTTGTAAAATTCATCAAGGACCTTGGGCAAGAGCATGTAAAACGAGCTCGAGTCCTCGAAATAGAGCAGCTCCTCCCGGGACTCGCTGAGGCTTGCGGTGTCGATGGGCCCTTCATGGCCGAACTTCCACCCGGTAGAGCCGTCGTGATACCCTTCGACCCACCAGCCATCCATGATGGAGAGATTGGGCACGCCGTTCATGGCGGCTTTCATGCCGCTGGTTCCCGAGGCCTCAAGCGGCCGTTTCGGGCAATTCAGCCAGGCGTGAACCCCTGCGACCAGCATCTTGGCAATGGCCATGTCGTAACCGGGAATGAAGATCAGGCTGGCGAGACCGTTTGACTTTTTGTAGAGCTCCTCCTGGCGACCGAGAAGTTCTTTCAACACTATTTTTCCAGGTTCATCGGCAGGATGTGCTTTACCGGCAAAAATGAAATTGATCGGCTTGCCACATTCCAAGATAATCCGGCAGAGCATATCCATGTCGTAGAAAATGAGATCAGCCCGCTTATAGGTGGAGAAGCGCCGGGCAAACCCGATGGTGAACACATCTGGGCGGATAATCGTGCTGCCGTCAAAAATGGTGGAAAAATAGTTGGGTGGGTTGATCCAGGTTTCAGTCATCTGTTGCCGGTGTTGATGGAGCATCTCGTTGACATAGTCAATAAGAGTCCCGGTATCGTGCTGCCAGGCGTTCTGCAGACTGGCACGAAAATCATAATCGTTAATGAGGGTCGTACAGTTGGCAAAAACTCCGGGATTGCTGCGCCAGTTGTCCAGCAGTGGGAATGAATCGAAGACTGCGGCCCGTTCGTCGCTGATCCAGGTGAGATGATGAACGCCGTTGGTGATGGCGGAAATCTTCTCGGCAAATTGAGGAAACTGTTTATGGGTGACATCGCGGTGCAGACGGCTGACGCTGTTGGCGGAGCGATTCACCCGCATGGCCATGTTGGTGAAATTGTATTCGTCCGGGTGCTCTTCGTCCTGGGCAAGGATATCGAGGACATGCTGGCAGGTGGTACTGCAGATCTCCCGATAAAGTATTTTGTTGAATCGGTCGTGTCCCGCTTTCACGGGAGTGTGGATGGTGTAGACGAGGTTGTCTGCCACCCGGGCGGCGGCAGTCATGATCTGATCGATGTTATGGGAGGTTGTCCGTTCCTCAATCATGGTCGTATGCAATTCTTCGGCAATGAGCTGCATAGCGAGCACCACCCCGTGCTGCTCATTGAGATGAAAGGTCCTGGAGGTGATGCCCAGTGCCCGTAAGGCGGGGAGGATGCCGATGCCGAGCATACGTCTCTGGATGGCCTTGGTGATGGACGACTCTGAATTGTAGAGTTGCGTAGCGGCTGAGCGGATAATCTCGGGTGCGTCTGGGACGGCAAAGTCGAGCAGGATCTCCGGGACAAAATAGTCGAGAGTATGATTTACCTCGAGTTTTATCCAAACCTGCGCGGTGATATACAGCTCAGTGTTATTTCGGGTGAAAAACGGAACTTCGATAACCAGCGGCTGGTCTGGCTGGTTGGGGTCGCAAAGTTTGAAGAGGCAGGGGGTTTTTTCCGGCGGCCAGACAACTTTCTGGGAAAGTTGGCCCAGCTGAGAGTCGACAACCTGGGAAAAATATCCGCCTCGGTAGAGCAGGCTGACCGCCACAACCGGCAGTCGGCAATCTGCGTAGCTCTTCAGGGTATCCCCGGCGAGAATACCTAACCCGCCGCTGTAATTCGGTATTTTCTGGTAACCGTTAAAATATTTATTAAGGTAATACCGATATTTTTCTGACACCAATCCAGCCTGGGGAGCGAGTAATAGCCTGTCTTTTACAGGATTGTAGACATCGGGGTCGGCGCCGATTTCCATGGAAATGTAGGCGACCGAGTTGCCGTCTTTGGCAGAGAGCTTGGCCCAGACGTGATCGAACACTTCCTGTGAGATGCCAAATACATCTCCGAACTCCCAACTTGCCAGCAAACTATCGTAGAAAATTGAAGCTGAGGTAGTCATTGTCCTAACTAAAAAATGTGTTAAAGTGCACCTGTCGGTACTATGTTGCCGTATAGCAATAGTGTACCAGCTATTCACTTAACGGACAGTAATAATTTATGCTAAAACTTGTAGGCCAGGATAAGAGTATCTGGAGTTATTCTGCAGGAAATCATGCGCCAACGAAAAAAAATTGTTGAATTTGTGGGTTTTCATCTATATATAGCCTAGGAAGAAAAGTGGATGAAAAATTCTATAATCATCCCTTGAAACTTATCCCAGGTGTCTGTCGTAGTAAAATTCATTTTAGAGAATTTCTAGGAGGTTCTTGTCATGTGGAGGAATGTACGGGTTGCATTGCCCGCGTTAGTGTGTGTTTCACTGCTTACCTTGTCTGGTTGTGGAACGAAGAAAGCAACAGACGCCGAAATGAAAGCTGGTGAGGAGTCGCTGGACTCCAATTCCACCGGTATCAGTGAAGGACGGACCTCAGCACCTATGCTGCCGGTCTATTTCGAGTTTGATGCTTCGGACATCAAATCCGATCAGGAGTCCCGCATTCAAGTAAATGCTGACTTCCTGAACAAAAAACAGGATGTGAACATTCGTATCGAAGGTAACTGCGATCCTCGCGGAACCAACGAATACAATATGGCACTTGGCGAGAGACGTGCTCTTGCCGCAAAGAAGTACCTTATGAACCTTGGTGTTGCTGAGAGCAGAATGAGCACCGTCAGCTATGGCGAAGAGCGAATTCTTCTCCATGGCCACGATGAGCTCTCCTGGGCTCAGAATCGTCGTGATGACTTTGTGATCGAATAAGGCTCGCCAGGATAATCAGCCGGTTTGCGGAAGGGTCGCAAACCGGCGCAAGCGGAGAAGGTCATGATTGTGAAAAAGTGGTTGTTTGCTGTAACCCTGTTGAGTGCACTTTGTGTCCTCGGGGCAGGTCAAGTTCTTGCTGAAACAAAAATTGCGGTGATGAATGTCCAGCGTATCATTACCCAGTGTGATAGTGGCAAGCAGGCCAAGGTAAGATTCGAGGCCAGAATGAAGGACCTTCAGGGCAAATTCAAAGGCGAGCAGGATGCTCTTGTTGCCCTCCAGAAAGAGATCGAGAAGAAGAGCTCTGCCTGGAGCGAAGAGAAGAAGACTGAGAAGGCTCGTGAGCTTCAGAAACTTCGTCGGGAACTGCAGACCAAGACAGAAGATGCCAACTTTGAACTCAAGCAGCTTCAGGAAAAAGAACTCCAGCCAATCCTCAAGGCCCTTGAGGGCGTTGTAACGGATTATGGCAAAAAGAAAGGCTATACGGCAATATTTGATATCAAAGGCGGCGTGATTTATTTTGACAAGGCCATTGATGTCAGCGAAGCCATAGTCAAGGAGCTCAACGCTGCCATGGCCAAGAAGTAAAGAAGTACTCAGATGTTTACCGGTGTTGTGCCGGTGATCTGTGAAACGGTGCAGGGAGCATGGCTCTCTGCATCGTTTTATTATTTCAGCGCTCCTGTAATTGCGGCTATTGGGCCGCAAGTCTATTCAGTTCAGGTGTGTTTCATGCAATCACTTTGATATCATTGTGATGCGTCTGTTGGCAAACTCATCATTGCCACTGCAAGAGGGATATGTATGGCTGTACGAAGCATGACTGGTTTTGGCCGGGGAGAAGCGGAGAAGTCCGGGCGACTCTGGACGGTCGAGTTGAGGTGTGTTAACAACCGATTCCTCGATTTGAAATCCAAATTGCCGAAAGGCTATATGATTCTGGAAGAACCGATCCGAAAAAAAGTCTCTGAGTTTCATCAGCGGGGCCGGGTGGATCTGGCACTCTCTGTCAGTGGTGATTTCTCCGATCTGCTGCATGTCAAGGTGAACCTCGGGCTTGCGGAAAACTATCGTCAGGCCCTGGGCCAAATTGCCGACTCCTTCAAACTCGAGAATACGGTCTCGCTTGCCCAGCTTGCTTCGTATCCCGATGTACTGGTGCGGGAACAGGAAGAGGAAGATATCGAAGCCATTTGGCCGTATGTGGAGAAGGCGCTTGATGCAGCCCTGGCTGGTTGCGATCTCATGCGCAGACAGGAAGGCGCTGCTCTGGTTGACGATTTGACCACCCGGCTCATTGGGTTTCGCGATACCGTGGCGATGATCGAGAAATCGATTCCTGAGCTGCTGCAACAGCGGGAGAAACATTTGCAGGAACGGCTGGAGAAGCTTCTCGGCAACGTGGAGATCGATCCTCAGCGGTTGGCGCAGGAGGTGGCGATCCTTGCCGATAAGACTGACGTGACCGAAGAAATTGTCCGGCTGCGCAGTCATATCCAGCAGTTTGAAAATTTCCTTCATGAAGAAGCGGCGGTGGGACGAAAACTTGATTTCCTTATCCAGGAGTTTCTCCGCGAGGTCAACACCATGGCCTCGAAAATCAACGACGCCGGTATCGCCCACCTGACGGTCGATTTGAAAAGCGAGCTGGAGAAGATGCGGGAGCAGGTTCAGAATATAGAGTAGTGCGTTCGGACCTCAGTACTTGTTGGGAGAATCATGAAACTGTTGAACGTAGGTTTTGGCAATACCGTGATGGTCGAGCGGATAATCGCCGTGATCAATACCGGCTCATCTCCGGCACGGAAAATCAAGGAGCTGGCCAAGCAGGAAGGTAAGCTCATCGATGTCACCGAAGGGCGACGCACCCGTTCCATCCTTATTATGGACTCGAACCACGTGGTGCTCTCTTCGGTCCAGTCCGACACCATTACCCAGAGAATGCAGGCGCTGCATATTGATGTCCATCTTGCCGAATTTGAACGCGATAAAAAACAGCGACCAGAGTAAATTGTTATGAAAAACGGTATATTGTTTGTTATTTCAGCTCCATCTGGAACCGGAAAGACCACCATTTTGAAAAAAGTGATGGCGCAGTTGCCCGGTCTCAATTTTTCCGTCTCCCACACCACCCGCAAACCGCGTACCGGTGAGCAGCATGGACGCGATTATTTTTTCGTCGAGCGCGAAACTTTTGAACAGATGATCGCCGAAAAGCAGTTCATAGAATGGGCCAGGGTACACGACAACTATTATGGTACAAGTATTATGGCCGTCTCCGACAGGCTGGGCGAGGGCGAGGACATTATCCTTGATATCGATGTTCAGGGCGCTACGATTATCCGCGATACCGAGACCCTCTCTGCAGTTCAGATTTTCATTGCGCCTCCGGGGCTGAAGGTGCTGGAAGAACGGTTGCGCGGGCGAAATACTGAGGATGAGAAGACGGTACTTTTGCGATTAAAGAATGCCGAGATGGAGATGAAAGCGGCTAAAGCCTATGATTATCTGGTGGTCAACGACCAACTGGAAGAGGCTGTGGAAACTCTGATGGCCATTATCGTGGCTGAACGTGCCAGGGCACGGCGGCGACGCACTGGTGAACCGGTAAAAATGGAGTCTGTTCGATGAAAAAGATAAAGCCGGAGATGCGCCAGAAGCCGGAGAGGCCTGCGGCGAACGAGAAACGTATCCGCATCAGTGATGATCTGTTGTGGGGTACGCATCCCGTTGTCGAAGCCTTAAATCAAGAACCGGATCGGGTCACCGAGGTAATCCTGGTAAAAGAGCGGCACGGCAAGAAGCAGGAAGAAATTGTCGAGTTGGCCCGAAAGGCCGGGGTGAAATTGACGTTTGTGCCGGCCCTTCGACTTACCGGTGAAGGCGCATCCCAGGTGCGGCATCAGGGGGTCGTGGCCAGGACCAGTGCCAGCGCATTGATGGAATTTGACCAGCTGGTAGATAAATTTGCGGCACAGGTTGCGGCAGGCCAGCGGCCGCGGCTCATCGTCTGCGATTCTTTGCAGGATCCGCATAATCTTGGCGCGATCATTCGGTCAGCGCTTGCTTCGGGGGCGAGTGGCGTGGTGCTGACCAGAGAGCGTTCTGCACCGTTGGGTGGCGCAGCAGCCAAGACTTCGGCCGGTGCCATGTCCCATATAGATATCAGCCAGGTGACCAATCTGGCCACCGCCCTGCAAAAGCTGAAAAAGGCTGGTGCCTGGATATTTGGGGCGATAAAGGACGAAACGGCACAGTCGCTCTACAGTACCGATCTGAATGTGCCTGCCTGTATTGTGGTGGGAAGTGAGGGCAAAGGCATTCGCCCGCTGGTGCGAAAAGAATGTGACATTCTGGTTTCCATTCCCATGGTCGGAACGCTCGACTCACTCAACAGCTCCGTGGCTGCGGCCGTCATACTCTTTGAGGCTCTGCGCCAGTCGCTAACGGTCGGGGAATAGATCATCGTGTTTTACCCGGCAGTTCGCTCATGTTTGAGGAACTGCCGGGCTGTTCAGCTTTCTGAAGTGGGACTACTTCTTCTCCTTCATCTTCGCTTTTAACAGGGCGCCAAAACTGCCCAGGTTTTCCTCGCTTTTTTCTTTCTTTTTCGCCTGCTGGACATAGGAGACGTAATCAGCTTTCTCCTTGTTTTCGACCGTTTCCGCAGACTCATAATCGACCGGGGCGAGGCTGATCCGCTTTTCGACGGTATCAATCGACTCGATGACGACTTCGACCTCCTGACCAGCTTCCAGAACTTCGCGGGGGTGGTTGATTCTGCGACCGCCACCAAGTTTTGAGATGTGAATCAACCCATCGACACCTTCGGCCAGGGTGACAAAGGCCCCGAACTGGGCGAGCCGAGAGACGGTGCCTTTCCGGGTTGAACCTTCCTGGAAGTTATTTGCAGCTTCGGCCCATGGATCCGCCTGGGTTTCCTTGTAGCTCAGAGATATGCGATTGTTGTCCCAGTCAAGTTTTTTAACGATGACCTTCACCTTCTGGCCGACGGTAAAAAACTCAGAGACATTCTCAATGCGAGTCCAGCCAACTTCGGAAATGGGAATCAGGCCGTCAACACCGCCAAGATCGACAAAGGCGCCAAAGTCCCGTATAGAGCTGATCTCTCCTTCAACGAGGTCACCCTCCGCAAGCGTTTTTTGTAACTCCTCACGTTTGGCCTCTCGCTCTTCTTCCTGAATTGCCCGGGCGGAGACCACAATATTTCTGCCATTTTCATCAAAGCGGGTGATTCGAAAAAGCATTTTCGTATCAAGGTATTCGGCGGCAGCATCTTCTACCCGACGCAATCCCATCTGAGAGAAAGGACAGAAGGCACGGGCATTGCCGCCAAGAGTGATCTCAAATCCGCCCTTGATCTCAGCTTTGACCAATCCTTCCACCGGAATACCACTACGGTATGCCTCTTCGAACTGCTCGTTGCCGGAGCCACCGCCCAACTTAGCGGTGAAGACCATCTCTGCACCACTGGAGCGCAGAAAATATACTTCGATACGGTCTCCGGGTTTGGCGGAAATCTCTCCTGTTTCGTCTTTTAACTCTGCGCTGTTCAACACGCCCTCACTTTTGCCACCGACATCGAGGAAAACCGAGTCACCGCTGACTGCGATGATGGAGGCTTTCACCTTCTGGCCGGGACTGAAATGGCGGAGTTTTTTGGTTTCTTCCTGCTTGAACAGATCTGCAAAGCTCTCGTTGTTGGCGTCCATGATTGTTTCCTGTGAAATGCGATGAACTCTGATTGCTGGTGAGTGTTTGAAGTTTAGGGCAGATATGGTGCCTTCTTTCATGAATGCACGTTTGCTGCCGTGGTGAAGCACGATGGCTCGTGTTCATAGTTATTGGGCTGATCGTAGCCTACAGTCAAGAAGGTTACAACCTGTATACGCATTTTCTCCTGCTGTTTGGCATAAAAATGAAGGTGAAAGGGCTCATTTACTTGAGGGATGAAGCTATTGTTGCCGAAGGGCAAGAGAAATGACCCTGTTTTCTTCCCGGAACATAAGCCGTTTTTGCGTCAGCTGGTGGAGAAAGGCAAGAATAGCCGACTCTTTCAACCCGGGAAATTGGGTACTTATCTCCTGGGTGGTGCGGATCTCGTCACAGAAGAGATAAATGGCACGGGACAGGCCCTGTAGTCGGTGCCTGAGGACCGGTCCGTGTAGTCTTTCCTGGCGGATCAGTAGAAAACTGCCGCCGTCCCGATAACTGAGCGGATATGGGTGCAGGGCGTTACGGTGCTGATGGAATTGCTGCCACAGAGAGATTTGCTGACGGACCGGCTGCCAGAGATGACGCTGGAAGCGCCGGTCGCCTCGATACTCTTTTACCAGCAGGTTGAGATTTGCTAATATCTGAGGGGGGAACAGGCGGCGGTTTCGGTGATGGTGGGTGACAGCCTTGATAGTGTAATGTCGCGGATCGCGATCGATGGGTGACCCATGTCCGAGAAAAAAGGTGGCCGGTGACAACGGACGAAAGGGCAGGATGTATTTGAGGTTCTCAAGGGTCTCCCCCACCTCTGCCTCGGTGGAGCCGGGGAACTCCATGATGAGGTTGCCTTCGAGCAGGATATCTGAGCCGGCAGCATGTTTCATCATGGCAATATTGTCGATAGCCGTGGTGCCTTTTTGCATCCGCGTCAGCAGGGAGCTTGAGAGTGCTTCGATACCAACCTGAATGGTGTCAAGCCCACCACGCCGATACGTATCAAGGCGTCTGGGGTGAGTGATTCCACGAATTTCAGCAAAAAAGCGACAATCAATATCGTTTTGGCCCATGATGTCGAAAAAGGCGTCGGCTTCTTTGGGTGGCAGGGCGTTGTCGGTAAAGGTGAAGTCGAGGCATTGGTGGCTGTCGGTCATTTGCCTCAGTTCGGCCAGTACCGTTTCGTGCTTTTTGTAACGATAACCACACCATTGCAGGTTGAGGTTGCAGAAGGTACATTTATTCCACCAGCATCCTCGTGAAAATTCCAGAGGCAGTACCGGGATGAATGGAAGATCAGGCAATATCTGGCGTATCTCATCGAAGTACGGAGTGTAATCGGGTGACGGCAGGGTGTTGAGGTCAGCCACTTCCGGTGACGGTACGATGTGATTGTGTCGGTTGCGCGTCATTACCCTTTCCGGGAAGCCGGCCTGCGCTCGGAACAGGTAATTACAGAGTCCGGCGAGTGGTATTTCTCCTTCGCCGTCGATGATATAGTCAATCTGGGGAAAGGTCTCAAGCAGTGATCGTCCTAACTCACCACCGCATGATGAGCCTCCAAAGAGAATCGGTGGGCATCCTGGCAGTTGTTTTACCTGATGGGCGAGATAGAGCGAGGCGAAGAGCTGGTTGAAGCAGAGCGAAAAACCCGCCAGGCGAAAGGTGTCCCACTCCACACTGCCGAGCCAGTCGCGGCAAGCCTTGTGGACGGTTTCCACCAGGTGGTCAAATGGTGGGATCAGTTCATCTTTGCCCGACAGGCACTCCTCGAAGGTACGACAGGCCTCACGAGTCCTCTCTGGAAAGAGCAGCGCGGCAAACAGTGCTTCCCCGGCCCAGCTGTTGTCCGCTATGGCTGCATAGATATTGGTGCCAAGCGCCCGAGCGATCTGCAGATAGGGGTGGAAGGTGGCAACTGCGGTCTCCGTGTGCAGCTCGACATAGGCCTTTAAAGCGCCCAGCTGGATGGAGGGCCGGTTCAGTATCGGCCACGGCATGGAGACAAGGGCAATCTCCTGTTTTCTTTGCTCTTCGTTGGCCATGGGCTACTGGTGGATGATTTCCGTGCCCTCCGGCGGGGTGAAAGAGAACAGTTTGGCCACCTCTGAGCTGCTTCCGTCGATGGTGTCGATTTCTATCTTGGAGAGAGTGAGCAGCGTTACGGTATCAAAATGGTCCTTGATCTCGATACGCCGGATAAGTGAATCGTCATCAACCCAGAGGTGGATGGCCTGTACCTGGGATTGGGGTTCTTTCGGCACCAGCTTGATAATCTGCGGCTGTCCTGCTTTCATCTCTTCCTGCATGAGCTCTTCATCTGGCGGCAGGATGTGGAACTTGTCGGCGATACGGCCACGTCCGCTGAAGAAGGTGTAGGTAAGATCGCTTTCCAGCGAGTCTGCCGGTGTCACGATCATCTGCTCGAGTTCAGAGAAATACATGGAAAATGTTTTCCCGTCGCTGATCAGCACCTGCTTGTCGGGGGTGGTATAGTTCCAGCGCATCTTGCTGTTTTTGCCGGTCTTGTAAAAGAAAGCTGTGCCGCTGCCGGTGCGCGGCCGCCCGCTGATCTGTCCCTGGCTCTGCTGATTGAAGGTAAAGGAGAGGCTTCTCATCTGGTCATATTTTTTCTGGAGCCTGGCGGCAATATCTTCCGGATATTCTCCGGCCGCAGAGGCTAAAGAGATCGAAGACAGAACCAGAAAGAAAACAAGGCAAAGGGCTGCGACGGGCAGTGAGCGAAGAAGTGGATGTTTCATGCCGGTATCAATTCGATATTACGTTGAAAGATGGAGTTTGCGGCCTGCTGGGCGTTGGCGGTAAGGTCGGAGACGAAATAGCGGTGCTCCGGTTGATTTTCCTTCACTGTAACCAGTCCGGGATGATCTTGCAGATATTTTTTCAAATGGAGCGCTACTGCCTCGGATGAGTCAATCAACTGAACTCGTTTGCCGACGCGTGGCTGGATGAGGTGTTTGAGAAGCGGATAATGGGTACAGCCGAGTACCATGGTATCGATCTGTTTATCCCTTAACGGCTTGAGGTAGCGGCGCAGGATCATCTTGGTCTCGCGTTTGTCGAGCCAGCCTTCTTCCACCAATGGAACCAGCAGCGGGCAGGGCTGGGAGTAGACTGTATAGTCTGGCTGCAGGGCGTGAATCTGCCGTTCATACTGGTTATTACGGATGGTAGCGCTTGTGCCGATAATTCCAAGCCTGCCGGAACGGGTTCGGGCGACGGCTTCCTGCACCGCAGGACTGATGACCTCGATGATCGGTACGGCAAAATCGGCCCGCAATCGCTCGGTAGCAACGCTGGCCGCTGAGTTGCAAGCGATGACGATAACCGTTGCTCCCTGACTCAGCAGGAATTCGGTATTCTCAATTGAATAGTCGAGAATAGCGGTGTCGCTTTTGGAGCCGTAGGGTGTCCTGGCCAGATCGCCGAAATAGCGGATCGGCAGGCCGGGAAGAAGGTTTTCAACGGCACGGGCCACAGTCATGCCGCCAATGCCGGAATCAAAAATGCCTATCATAGTCGTATTGAAGATGAAGGAGGTTGGGCGCTCGGCAACCAGGCGGACTGGTTGGCAGCCAGGAACATTCAGATTGTGCATGCCGGGCTGAGGACACAAAACAGTGTTGCATCCCGGCCCTTAATGATGAGCCCATCTATACCAGATACGGACCCGAACAACAAGCTGAAGACCGTTATGCGCTCATGCAAAGCAAAAAAGCTCTCAAGAAAAACATAGCAATAGGGGCTTGCGGATGTTGACAGGCCGATAGAGGGGAATTATTCTGCTGGCAGTCTTTACCGTCAGCAACATGAGGGGCCGATACCTGTTTGGTTCGGCAGGATGTTGAGGCTTTCTGTGAGCCTCATTGTCGTGTTGTGAAATCGAATTTTCAGGAATATAGAGGTTGAAGTAGCAATGCCTGTTTACGAGTACGAATGTCAATCATGCAACAAGGTCTTTGAGGTTCAGCAGAAAATGGCTGACAAACCACTCTCCAGCTGCCCAGAATGTGAGGGCGAGGTGAAAAAACTGATGTCCATGAGCTCATTCCAGCTCAAAGGGGGCGGTTGGTATGCCGACGGTTATGCCAGTTCTTCCGGCAAGGCTACAGCTGCAGCTCCTGCCAGTGCTCCGGCCGCGCCGGCCTGCGCTTCCGGCGGTGGCTGTGCCGGCTGCCCGGCTGCCTCTTCCGCATCCTGATTCCTTTTCGGAATATCGTTGTATTGCTGGCGTCATGGCCGGTGACGTATCACTGCCATGGCGTCTCCATACGAGTAGAACCGGTATCCTTCCCGGATTGCCTCCTGGTAACAGTCGAGTAGCGTCTCCCGGCCGCAAAGTGCGGATACAAGGAACATGAGCGATGAGCCGGGCAGGTGAAAGTTGGTGATCAGGTTGTCGATTACCCGGAAGGTGAAGCCGGGATAGATGTAAAGATCGCACCAGTCTTCGATCGGCCGTAGTTGTCCGTCTCGTGCGGCAAATTCCAGTGCCCGTACCGTCGTTGTTCCTACCGCCCAGATCCGTCCGCCCCTTTTCTTGGCCGCCTCTATTTTTTCCACCGTCTCTTTGGGAACTACGACATATTCCTCGTGGATACGGTGTTCCAGGATTTTCTCGGCTCTGACTGGAGCGAAGGTGCCATACCCGACATGAAGGGTAATGGTGCCCAGCAGCACACCGCGGCTGGTAAGTTGGGCGAGCAGTTCCTCGGTAAAATGCAGACCGGCGGTAGGTGCGGCCACGGCACCCGGCTGGTTGGCGTAGACGGTCTGGTAGCGGGTAACGTCTTCGGGGGTGGTGCCGTCATTCCGGCTAATGTAGGGCGGCAGGGGGACCTGGCCGCAGGCGGCGAGAATGCTATCGAGGTCACCGGTAAAGTTCAACGCGAGTCGTGCCTTGCCGCCATCAAGCAGTTCAAGGACGGTGCAGGTAAGATCGGGGCTTATGGTAATGGTTGAACCCGGCTTTGGCCGCTTGGAACTTTTGATCAGGGCCTCAACTTCTGCCGAGCCCGGAGCATCGACCGGCATGGGATACCCCAGCAGGAAAACCTCGGCTCGCCCGCCCGAATCCTTTTTACCATAAAGGCGTGCAGGGAAAACCCTGGTGTCGTTCACCACCAGCATGTCGTCATCTCCGATATAGTCAAGAATGTCGGCAAAGGTTCGGTGGTTCCTGCTGCAGTCAGCAGTATCGAGCACAAGAAGACGTGATTTGTCTCGCCGGTCTGCCGGTTTCTGGGCGATGTTTTCGACGGGAAGATGGTAGTTGTAGGCCTCGAGAGTAAAGTCCTTTTCCATGGGAGATGCAGTCGTGAAGCTGAGGTGAATTCTCTTTGCCGCAACCGGTATTATGGTATAGTGGCAGGCAGATTACAGATGTGGGTTGAAACCCGTTAAGATACCAGATGGAGCTGATGTAGATACCATGATTGTGGCTGTTGCTGCAACCCAATTGGAAATAGACCCCTTTCTGACGGCTGCAGGTCGCGAGGGGGAGCTGTGGCCGGTAGCTGTGACCGGAGTAGGGCCGGTGGAAACCGCTGTCAGTCTGGGGAGTTTGCTTGCTGAAAAGCGAGAGCAGTTGACCGGTGTGCTGCAGTTCGGTATCGGGGGAGCCTATATACGAGACAGTGCGGTCGCTCAGGTGGGACTATTGGAGGTATGTTTAGCCACGAGCGAGGTTTTGGGGGATTTGGGCATTTGTTATCCCGATTATATGGAATACTTCCCACCAGAGCTGGGTGGGGCTGAGCCGTTTTGCCTTATTTCGCCACTTCTTGAGCGGGCTAAAGCGGTTCTCGGAAATGCCGGGATTACCTGTCATTGTGGAAACTTTGTGACGGTCAATGGTGTAAGTGCCACTGCAGCCCGCGGCCGTATGTTGCACGAGCGCTGGCAGGGAATTTGCGAAAATATGGAAGGTGCTGCCGCTGCCCGGCTGTGCCGGCTATACAATATACCGCTGGTGGAGGTACGGATTATCTCCAATATGGTGGAAGACCGAGACAGAAAAAACTGGCAGTTGCATCAGGCCTGTGTGAAGGCCGGTGAGATCGGTGCACTGCTTATGAGGGAGCTTTCATGACTGGACCACTGACGCTCGGGTATTCGCCCTGCCCGAACGATACCTTTATTTTTTACGCCCTGGTGCACGGCAAGATCAATTGTGATGATATCCAGTTTGCTCCGCCTGTTTTGGAAGACGTCGAGACCTTAAACAGCTGGGCGCTTAAGGGAAAACTCGATATTACTAAATTGAGTTGCCACGCCCTTGGCCATGTGCTGGATGAGTACTGCATCCTTTCTGCCGGCAGCGCTCTCGGCCGAGGCTGCGGGCCTCTGCTGGTCTCCAGGGAGAATCTGGAGCTTGCCGCATTGAAAAAACGCCGGATTGCTATTCCCGGTCGGTATACCACCGCGGCCCTGCTGCTGCAGATGCTGTTGCCTGGGTGTACCGAGCTGGTGGAAATGCGCTTTGACCAGATCATGCCTGCGATCCTCCGTGGTGAGGTGGAGGCGGGAGTCATTATCCATGAGAGTCGGTTCACCTATGCGCAGCATAATCTCATATGTCTGCAGGATCTCGGTGAGTGGTGGGAAAAAGACTCTGGCCTGCCCATTCCATTGGGGGCGATTGCTGCCCGTAGAAGTTTAGGGGGCAAAAGCATTGGCAAGATCGAGCGTGCCATTCGTGACAGCGTGGATTTTGCCTTTGCCGATCCTGACACCTGTCTGGGATATATTCGTGAGCATAGCCAGGAGATGGCCCAAGAGGTGGTGCAGAGCCATATCGGCTTGTATGTGAACGACTTTTCCCGCGATCTTGGTGTCGAGGGAATGGCTGCGATTGAGCAGTTTCTTGAACGCGGTCAGGCTGTCGGAGCGTTGCCGGCTGGTCCGGCCAATTTGCGGTATGCGTGAAGTTGTGCCAATCGATAATGTCAAGGAGCGTTGCCAGTCAGTGGAGCAATCATCTTACCTTCCCATCTTTTCGCTCAGCGGTGCATCTTCTGGCCAGCTGCGTTCTTTTTATAAGCATGTTTTGCCGCTGCTTGGTGCCGATGGGCTTCTGGTAGCTACGGTACGCTGGGTAGCGGATGGTGGCGAAAAAGGTAGCGAAGCTCACACAGCTTCTCTGGCCTTCATGTCCGATAACGGCCAGCGAAGCTGTGTGTGGCGGGGTGACAGTGCCGGTTTGGGCTTGATGTTGCGAAGACTCACCAGGGACGCCGATCTTGTTTTGCTCGAAACCGAACCGGATACTCGGCTGGACTCCATCACTCTTCAGCAACTGGTTGAAGTTGGCGGCGAATTCCTGCAGTTGCCTGAATGCGAAAATGATCCGGTGGGGGCGGCAGCAACCATTAGCGCCTGTTTGGCGCGCCTGCAGGCCCGATGCCCGGTCTGGGCATGTATTCTTATCGGCGGGAAAAGTTCGAGAATGGGGAGACCCAAACATCTGTTGCCTGATAGTTCAGGGACAACATGGCTGGAGCGGACCGTGGACGTGGTTCAGCCGTTGGTTGATGGTGTCGTGCTTTCCGGATCTGGTAACGTTCCTGTATCGCTTGGTGCACTGCCCCGACTGGCGGATATTCCAGGCGTCGCCGGGCCATTGACCGGCATTTTGTCGGCCATGCGCTGGCAGCCTGAAGCTGCCTGGCTGCTACTGGCCTGCGATATGCCCGGGCTCAGCACTGAAGCCGTGACATGGCTATTGGCCCAGAAATCGCTGGGCTGCTGGGGCGCCATTCCGCAGATTTCTCCCGAAAGAGCGGTTGAGCCGCTTTTTGCCAGATACGAACCGCAGTGTGGTGAGTTGTTTGAGCAGTTGAATCTTGAGGGCGTCCGGCGGATCAGTCGGATAGCCGAAACGAAACGGGTCCGGGTGGTTCCGGTGCCGGTCCATTTGCGGTCAGGATGGCAAAATGTCAATACTCCTGAAGAGCTACTCCGTTTCAACGGCCCAGGGCCTGGTTCGTGAGGCCAGTGATGCCCGATGTGCCAGACTGTTGTATTTCTTTTGATGTAGAAGAAGCGATGAAGAGGAGAGGGATAGATTCACGATGATGGAGTTGTTGAAGACGCGGATCGGTGTCAAACTCTTTGTTCTGCTTGCCGTATTGATCATCCTGGTGATGATTCCGTTTTGTTATATGGTATTCTCGACCCTCTCAGGGTTTGGTAACTACGCCGCTGACTTTCATCGTGACGAGGCCAGGCAACGGGCCTACTCCTATCTCAGCACCATTGCCCGTGAAAAGGCCCATAAGTACGACGCATCTTTTTCCCAGGCGGAAACTGCGGTATCGCTTATGGCCGCTCAGTCGCGGGAAGTCTTCAGTAATATTGATTACTTCTCGGCATTGCCGAGCAACCTTCATGATTCTGTGCTGCAATTGCAGTATGGCATTCCCCTTTACCGGGAGCAGGATGTATCGACGGTCTTCAGGGGCGAGGGACGGGCGGTGGACGGGAAGCAACGTGAGCTACTGGCGATGATGCAGCTGGATCCGGTATTGAAAGGTGTTCAGGAAAATGTTCGCGGGAGTGTATCCACCCATCTCATCACAGCTTCCGGTATCTGCAGGTATCTCAGACACAATATGCAGGCACCTGACGGCATGAATGTGCAGGATCGGAATCCGCTCCGTTACCGTGCTATCATGGAATCACTCAAGGGGTTACAGGATCATCAGCAAATCGCTAACGTTTCAGCGGTCTGGACACCCGTGTATAATGATATCGCCACGGGGGTCCCTATAATTACCGTGCTATCGCCGGTGGTTGGTAAAGATGGTGCGATGCAGGGGGCGGTAGGGGTCGATATCTCCCTGGCCGGGGGGCTGGATTGGCTCGACGATGATATCGTCCAAAGCAAAAACTGGTCCGGTGAAACTCTCTTTTCATTTCTTATCGCTGAAAATGGAGAGATTATCAGTTTTCCGAAAAAGTTCCTCGGTCTGTTCGGTCTGCCGGGTGTAGGCCCCAAAACCGGTAGTGGTGAGACGGGGGGGCAGATATCTTTAGCAGATTCAAGGCATAAAGAGTTAGCAGCGTCTGCTCCGAAATTGATTGGTTCGGTGGCCGAGACTGCTGAGGTTACACTCGGTGCTGATGGCTATGTTTTGAATATGCATACCCTGCACCGATTGAATTGGCATCTGGTACTGGTGAGTGAAGAAGCGCAATTTACTGCTGCGGTTCAGCACACAGAACAGGCACTGTCGGGTACGATGCACCTGTTGGCCAAAAGATTTGTTGTATATGGTGTTATTCTTCTTTTTATCACCTTGGTCGTAGTCTATTGGGCTGTGATATATTTTGTAAGTCCGCTGAAGCGAATGTCGGTGACGGCCCAGCGGGTCGGGCAGGGGGATCTCCAGGTCCGGTGCAAGATGGATCGGGCCGATGAGCTTGGTATTCTTGCTCGTTCATTTAACGCCATGGTGGATCAGCTTCAGGAGGCAGAGCGACTGAAACAGACAGAATCCCGCCAGCTCGAGTTGACGGTACAGGCGCGGACGCGCGATCTGCGTAACAAAAATATCGTATTGCGTGATGTCATTCAGGAACTCAACCGGGAGAGTGAAAGAAGGCGAAATGCGGTGTACGCGCTGAGGAAAAGTGAGGAGCAGATCCACATCGTCATGGACGCCTCGGTGGCGGGACATGGTATCATCCAGGATAAGAAAATCCGTTATGTCAATCCCATGGCTTCGCGGATCTTCGGATACAGTCGAGAGGAGATGACCCGCGGGGATATTAGTGTGCTTGATCTGGTGATGCCGGGGCAGTTTGAACGGATTAATCAGATGTCGATCCTGCACTTCCAGGAAAATGCCGAAAAACCCTTTATATGTGAGTGTCGCCGTAAAGATGGGACCGCTTTCGAGGCGCTGGTCGGAGGGGCTGTAACCAGTTGGAATGATAGGCCTGCACTGGTGGCGACGATCATGGATATTTCCGACCAGAAGCAGACGGAAGAGGAACTGCTGCGCAGTAAACTGATGTTGCAGGAGTCACTGGCGGAAAAAGAAGTACTGCTGCGCGAGATCTATCATCGTACCAAGAACAACATGCTGGTGATTATCTCGATGCTGCAGCTCCAGGCGATGGAGTTGGAAGATCAGCAGGTGAAGATGCTGTTCTGGGAGACGGAAAGCCGGATACGGGCCATGTCGTTAGTTCACGAAAAACTCTATCAGTCGCAGAATCTGACGGATATCGACCTCGGCCAGTATCTTGAAGAAATGGTTTCGGCTCTGGTGGCGAGCATGGTGTTCGATGATGCGGTAAAGGTCGATTTCGATTGCCAGCAGGTGTTTCTGTCCATCGATAGTGTTGTGCCCCTGGGGCTTGCAATCAATGAGATTGTAACCAATTCACTCAAGCATGCGTTTCCAAAAGGAGCAGGAGGTTGCATTTATATTCGACTCCGTCGCGACAGTGAGGGGCTGGTCGAGGTGGTGGTTGGTGATAACGGTCCAGGGTTGCCGAAGGGTCTGGAGCCTAGAAAAGCTCGTTCGCTCGGGATGCAGATTACCACCAACCTCATTACCGGTCAGCTGCACGGCTCCCTGGAGATAACAAGTGAGGCCGGGGTTTGCTACCGGATACGGTTTACTGAACCTGCACGACCAAAGAGGGTGTAATGAGTAAAATTGTGCTGATTGTCGAGGATGAAGTTCTGGTTGGTATGATGCTGGCCAGAAAGATTGAAGAATTCGGTTTTACCGTCTGCGCAGTGGTCACCACCGGCGAAGAGGGACTTGCGGTGGCAGAACGGGAGAGGCCCGGTGTTATACTGATGGATGTCAGCCTGGGGGGGGAGATGGATGGTATTGAAGCCGCCCGTCTGGTCAGGGAGCGGCTGGGAATCCCGGTCGTCTTCTTTACAGGTTATAATCGAGACGAAAATCTCATGGCCAGGGCAAAAGAGGTGCAGGCCCTGGCGGTTGTAGACAAGCTTGGGCCCGTTGAGGAACTGATATCGGCTCTGGAAAAGGGTTTTGACTCGTTTTCAACCTAAAACGAACCTGCAGGACGATATCTTCATTATGCTCAAAATTTCATCTGCGAAAAATTGGCTATATGTCTGTGACAGTATTTCTCGCAGGCCTCGATCTTGACAAAAATTTCGACTATCAAGACAAAACTAACTCAAGCCCTTCATGACCTGACATTGCCGGCATACTGAGATTTTTTCCTGCCAATTGGTCTTTGTGGTCGACTCGCAGAATGTGCCATTGATGAACCAGCATAAATGACCGGCGTCGAACTCCCAGGCCGGGCAGTTTTTTTTCTTCCGTTCCGGGCAGCGCTTGGTTTCCCAGCAATTTTTACGAGGCTGCTGCTGTCGCATTTTTTGTGAGAGCAGGAATAGCATCTGGCGTTCGACGTGGGTGGGGATGCCGCGCCATCCCTGTTCGTAGCTGCTTACTGCCTTGAGAGAAGTTCCCAGTAGTACGGCCATTTCCTTCTGGGTCTTGCCAAGCCGTTTCCTGATATGCTGAAAATCGTTGTTTTCCATAGAGTTTCTCTTTTTGTTTGGTGCAAGAGCCAATCTGTTCTTCTGATTCTCCTGCTGGATTTTCGACCGTTCGGGTGTTTGCCGCTGAATACCGTATTTCCTCCGTCGCATAACCATTGTATGGTGTCGACCAGGAGAAAAAACTTTAAGGAAATTTAAGCAGCAGTGTATAGTTCTGGTATTTTCCGCAGAATGTTTCAGTTAGTCGCAATGCCACAATGTACCATGGACGCATATTTTGCACAACAATTAGCGTTGAATTACGAGCGAAGGAGGGGGCGTGGGGGCTGAAAAGTGTTACATGGGGGTGTGGAGATGGGCGATCGTTATGCTTTGTTTGTTATTGCTCATCGCGTGTCAGCCGGAAAGAAAAGGTGGCCCGTTGATGAAGGGTGATGAGGCGCCCGATTTTGCAGCCAAGGATCTCGACGGTAATGTGATCGTGTTGTCCAGCCTGGCCGGAAAGCCGGTTGTGCTAAGGTTCTGGGAGACAAACTGCCGGTTTTGCCGGGCAGATACCCCTCTCTTTAATAGCTATTTCGAAAAGTATCGGGATAAGGGGCTGCATGTTGTCTATGTTAGCAGTTTTTATGAAAATATTGAAGCAGTGAAAGAGTTTATCGATCTGCTCGGGGTGCCTTTTCCTGTAGTTATGGACGAGGAGGCAAAACTGGCAGATCTTTACAATGTGAAGGTGTATCCGCAGACCTTCATGATAGGCCCCGATCGAACGATCCTGGCCAATATCTTTGGTGGGGTTGGTGAGGCTGAATTTCAGGAAATACTTGGTAAGTATTTGCAATAGTTCTGATTGCCGTTTACTTTGTTGATTGGGTTTGGTTGGAAATTGTCGGAGCTGATATCCCGGTCTGGGGTATTGTCATATTGCTTGCAATTGGCCTGTCTTTTCGAGGTATTTGGCCATTGTCCTTATTAAAGGCTGGAGGGGAATATGAAGAAATTGAATGCCATGCTTATTGCTTGCCTGTTGGTTATGGGACTGTTTTCTTGGGAGAAATGTCTTGCTGGATCAGGGCAGCCGGTAACGGTCACGGATCGTGATCGCTGTGCTGTGTGTGGTATGTTTGTTGGTAAATATCCGGAGTGGGTGGCGCAAATTGCCCTTTCTGACGGAAGAAACTTTATGTTTGACGGGCCAAAAGATATGCTCGTTTTCTATTTTGCCCCCGAGGAATATGGCGTTGAAGGGGGCAGGGTGGATCACATGCACGTGAAGGATTATTACAGCCAGCGGTGGCTGGATGGGCGGGAGGCGTTCTATGTGATCGGCAGCGATGTCTACGGGCCGATGGGCGAGGAATTTGTGCCTTTCGATAGTCGGCAGGCGGCGGAAAGTTTTCTGAAAGACCACCACGGCAAGGAAATTCTTTCCTTTGAAGATATCTCGCCAGCGCTTGTGCAGAGTATGCGAAAAGGGCATAAGATGAAAATGAAGATGAAGCAGTAATATGCGACCGTCCGCTGCTTTGGGGATTTGGGCACTGCTGGTTGTCGTTGCCGGCGGGATTCTCGCAACCAGGATAGCCGAGAAGCGTGCTGCTATAGCCGGCTGGGAGGAGAGCCGGAATGTGGTGGAAGCTTTCGGGCTTTCTGATCTGGCTGTTACAACCGAAGCGCGTTATACCCGGCATCCTGCGGTTACTGATCCGCTGGTGCCGTTCATGGATCATCCCGGTGGATTGGAGCATTTTCCTTCCGGGTCTTTCTCGGCGCCGGTGCAACCATGACACTGAGGCAACGTTTACAACGCCAGCTCAATCTGCTCGATTATGCCCTGGCCACCCTCTGGCGCCGGAAATTGAAAAATTTCGGCATCGTTGTGGTCTTTACTGTCGTTGTTTTTTTGTTCGGCTCGTTACAGCTCATGAACAGAGGTCTCACCGAGGCGGCAGAAGCAATTCTAAAGGGTGCCCCGGATATCACCGTCCAGCAGATGTCTGCCGGCCGTCAGGTGTCCCTTCATCAGACGGCTGGTGAGGAGATTGAGAAAATCCTCGGTGTGGCCAAGGTTGTGCCGAGAATCTGGGGCTACCATTTCGATGAAGCTAATGGCGCCAATTATACCATTGTCGGCATGAATCACGATGGGCAGCTTTCGCCATTAGCCGAAGGGCGATATCCTGAAACGGGAAGCAGCGGTGAAGTGGTTATCAGCAGAGAGGTTCAAAAGAGCCTTGATCTGGGCTCCCGCTTGAGCTTTTCTTTATTCCGGCCCGATTTATCGATGAAGTCATGCACCACTGTCGGTATGTTTGGTACTCATACCGGACCGGTCACGGCCGATACCATTTTCATGACCATGGCGGATGCACGGGATCTCTTTCAGCTAGGTCCGCACCTGATCACCGACCTTCTTGTCTATGTCGCCAATCCACGTGAGATCGACAATATCGCCGGAAAAATTGCATCGAAGATTCCCGGCTCCAGGGTGATTACCCGCAGCCAGATAATGAAAACCTACAATGTGGTTTACAGCTGGCGTAGCGGCTTCGGTGGCATCTGCCTGCTCGCCTCATTGGTGGCTTTTGTGATTCTGGCTTATGACCGGGCTTCGGGACTTTCTCGTGAAGATCTGCGGGAGATGGGTATTCTGAAGATTCTTGGCTGGCAGGTGGGAGAGGTGATGGCCGTCCGTTTTTGGGAATCGGTGGTAGTTTCGTTCACCGCTTTTCTCCTCGGGTATGGATTTGCCTGGGTGCATGTGGTCTGGTGGCAGGGAATGCTGTTTCAGCCGCTCATGCTTGGCTGGTCGGTCTTGCGACCCGAGTTCCGGTTTGTGCCCTCATTTGTGCCAGCTGACCTGCTGCTTCTTTTTTCTGTCTCGGTGTTGCCCTATCTCGCGGCTACCGTGGTGCCTGCCTGGAAGAGCGGTATGGTCCGACCGGATACGGTGATCTGAAATGGTTATTGAACTGTTCCAGGTAGATAAGATCTACAATCGAGGGGAGCCCGGCGAAGTTCTGGCCCTGCAGGATATCAATCTGAAGATTGAGGAGCGGTCGATGGTCTGCCTCCGCGGGCCTTCAGGCTCCGGTAAGACCACCATCCTCTCGGTCATTGGCTGTGTCTTTCCACCTACCAGCGGCAGTGCCACCATTATGGGCAAGAAGATTTCCCGTCTGCCGGACCACTTTCTCTGCCGCTACCGGCAGAGCCTGATTGGTTTTATTTTCCAAAACTTCAATTTGTTGCCGGAGCTAAGTGTTCTCGAAAACGTGACCCTGCCGCTCTACCCAATGGGGGTGTCGCCGCACGAACGAAAACGGCAGGCCGAGCCGCTTCTCAACCGTTTTGGTATTACCCATCGTCGGGACTTTCCTGTGGCGAGCATTTCCGGTGGCGAACTGCAACGAGTGGCCATCTGTCGGGCGCTCATCAACAATCCGCCTATCCTCCTGGCCGATGAACCAACCGCCCATCTTGATTCACGTCTTGCCGAACAATTCATGGCTATGCTGGTCGAGCTGAAAGATGAGGGGAAAACCATCGTGCTTACTTCTCATGATCCCCGCATCTACAATTACTCAGGTGTTGACCGGGTGATCGATGTGGTCGACGGTCGGTTGAAAAGTACTGTCGGGGAGGGGTAAAGTCATGCTCCTCCAGGGCTGGGCCATCGCTCTTATGGTGAGCTTTCTCGGCACACTTTTTTTGGGACTTTATTCCGCCTTGTGTGCGGTGCGGATTTTACGTTATTGGGACCAGAACGCCGATACTGCGCGTCAGATTTGTCTCGAAGGTGAGACCTGGCTTTCGTCAGCTCTCATGCAGTACGGACTGTTTTTTCAGCTCTTCTCACTCGTACTCCTCGTTCTGGCTGCTGATAGTTTTTCCGGTCAGCTGGCAGGGGCGATGTGCGCCACAGGGGCGTTTACCGCAAACGGTTACGGTATTCCAGCGCTTTTTGTGAAGATCGTCATGGTCTTTTTCTGTGGCTACTGGCTACTGCTGCACCGGCTCGATCTGCAGGTGGAAACCTATCCCCTGGTGCGGCTGAAATACGTTTGTCTGCTGCTATTAATCCCCTTGCTGCTGGTTGATGGCACCCTCCAGTCGCTGTATATCTTCTCCCTTGAGCCCGACGTCATCACCTCCTGCTGCGGTGTACTGTTCCGTCCAGCTGAAAATGACGGTTTCAATCTGCTCAACCCGTTTTCCGTTCCGCTCCTGCTCTCACTTTTCTATTCCCTGGCCATGTTGCTGATTGGTATGGGCATTTGGCTGCAACGACGAATCTCGCAAACAACCGGTAGGGTAAGGTGTTGGCCCATGGGGTTCTACGCATGTTGCTGGGCCCTCTTTTTTGTCGTTTCACTCTGGGCGATTACCATCTTTTTTTCCTCCTATATCTATGCTATGCCGTCACATAGGTGCCCGTTTGATATCATTCAGGCTGAATATAACTATATAGGATATCCTCTCTACCTGACCCTGTTTGTTGCCACCTTTCTTGGGACCGGCTGTGGGGTTGCCGAGATGGTTCGCTGCCGCGAGGGCCTTGAACCGGTGGTTGATCGTTTTCAGGCCACGGCTTTGCCTGCAGCTCTTATACTGCTGATCATCTTTCTGCTTTTGAGCGGTTATGCCCCGCTTCGCTATATAATTGCCGGTGGTGAGGTCTGACCCCTTGATTATCCGGCTCAGTTGCGAAATACTTTGAAGTAGGATGGACTCGTAAAAGGACGAGTGCACGGAATACCGTGAAAGCCGGACATAATCTTTTAACAGGCTGCTATGTTTCTTGACTCAGGCAGGGTTGTTCCAGATTTCGACCCGCACTTCAAGATTTTCCATGAGCTGATGCAGTTCAAGGTTCAGGAGATTCTACTGGTCTCCAGTCTCTATGACGCTTTTCTTATGGAGGAGGACGGCAGTCTGGCCACCCGGCTGATCAACGAGTATCACGGTCTCAATCTTTCCAAGGCTCCCCGCATTACCAGGGTCTCCACTGCAGAGGAGGCATTGGAAATAATCCGAAAGGTTCCTTTCGACATGGTTCTTACCATGCCCTACCTCGGCAGCATGGATGCCTTTGAGCTGGGCGGCGAAATAAAGAAAATTCGTCCCGATATCCAGGTAGTGCTTCTGGCCCATAATCTTCGTTCGACCTTTGTGGAAAAGGTCGATGCCTACGGTGTCGATCGGGTTTTCCTGTGGTGCTGTGAGGCTGACCTCTTGCTTGCCATTATCAAGAATGTGGAAGACCACCGTAATGTCGATGCCGATATAGCGCGTGCCATGGTGCGGGTTATCATCTATGTGGAGGATTCTCCTGTTTACCGCTCGATCTTTCTGCCGCTCATTTACCGGGAGGTGGTGCGGCAGACCCAGTCAGTACTGGATGAGAGCCTCAATGAACGGCATCGTCTGCTCAGGATGCGGGCTCGACCGAAGATCCTCATGGCCACCAATTACGAAGAGGCAATGCGTCTCTATGAACGGTATCGGCCCTATGTCTTTGCGGTCATCTCCGATGCCCGGTTTCGAAAAGATGGGGAGCTTGATGCCGACGCCGGATTTTCGTTTTTAGAGCATATCCGAAACGAAATCCACGATCTGCCACTGCTGATGGTGAGTTCGGAACCGGAGAACAAGACCCGTGCGGAAAAGGTGCCGGCGATATTCATCGATAAGAACTCCCCGGTAATTCGTGACGAGCTGCATGCGTTTTTCCTGAACTACCTTGGTTTTGGTGATTTCGTCTTTCGGATGCCGGACGAGACAGCCATCGGTCACGCATCCAATCTTCTCGAATTTGAGGAGAAACTACGGGTCATACCTGACGAGTCGCTTGAATATCACGCCAAGCGTAATCATTTTTCCAACTGGGTGATGGCACGGGCTGAGGTGGCCCTGGCCCGGCGTCTGCATAACGAATATATTGCGGATATCGCAAGTATTGCCGATATGCGTGACGACCTTGTGTATAAGGTGCACTCTCTGAGAAAGCTGCGCCAGCAGGGGGTTGTGGTTAAGTTTAAGCAGAGCGGTTATGACCCTGATGTCATGGATTTCGTCAAGATCGGCAGTGGCTCCATGGGTGGCAAGGCCCGCGGCCAGGCTTTCATGTGGGCCTGCCTGCAGTCCATTCATGATAAAGAATCGATCCTGACCAGATTCCCGGTGACGATTCCCAAAACCTGTGTGATTACTGCCGATGGTTTTGATGCCTTTGTGGCCGAAAATAGTCTGGCGTATCAGGCCAAGATGGCCGATGAGATGGTGGCTGATCTGTTTCTCGATGCGACATTGCCCGCCTGGCTCAGAAAGGAGCTGTCGGCCTATCTGAAGAAGACCGAGGGGCCACTGTCGGTGCGCTCTTCGAGTCTCCTGGAGGATGCCCAGTTCCGGCCCTACGCCGGGTTGTACTCCACCTATTTCCTGGCCAATAACCATCCGGATTTCCATGAGCGGCTGAGCCAGCTGGAAAGTGCAGTGAAGCTGGTTTATGCCTCGACCTGGTTCGAGAGCCCACGGGCCTTTTCCCAGAGTTCGAATGTGGGCCGTGACGATTCCATGGCGGTGATTATCCAACAGGTGGTGGGCCGTGACCACGGCGGTTCCTGGTATCCGGCTATCTCCGGGGTGGCCCAGTCTCATAATTATTATCCGGTGCTGGGGATGAGGGCGGAAGAGGGCATAGCCCATATCGCACTCGGTATCGGCAAGACGGTGGTTGAGGGGGAGAAGTCTTTACGTTTTTCTCCCGCCCATCCCAAAAGATTGCTCCAGTTTTCCTCAGTCGACGATATGCTGGTGAATTGCCAGCGCCATTTTTATGCCCTCGATATGCGGCAGAACACATGTCTGCAGCGCTACAGTTCGAACCTGGTGCGAAGAAGTGTTCAGGATGCGGCGGCCGAGCTGCCGGTGCAGATGTTGTCTTCGACCTATATTGCGGATGAAGACCGGATTCGCGATGCTGACCTGCCTGGTTTGAAGGTCCTGACCTTTGCCCAGCTGCTGAAGTACACAAGCTACCCGCTGGCGAAAATCGTTCATGAACTTCTGGTGCTGGGGCGAGCCGGAATGGGCGGTGAGGTGGAGATTGAATTTGCGGTGACCCTCCATCCTGAGATCGAGAAGTCCACTTTCTATTTTCTCCAAATCCGACCGATGGTGACAGGCGGCGAACGTGTGGAAGTGCAGATATGTGATGGTGATCTTGAAAAAGCGTTCTGTTATTCACAAAACTCGCTTGGTCACGGCAATTTTTCGGATATCTTCGATATCGTTTATGTTGACCCGGACAATTTCACCTCGTCGAAAACACGCCAGATAGCGACGGAGATAGGAGTGGTCAATCGTAGGCTGGCAGCCGAAAAGCGGCCATATCTGTTGATCGGTCCCGGTCGCTGGGGATCGGCCGATCCATGGCTTGGGATACCGGTGCAGTGGATCGACATTTCAGGTGTTGCGGCCATAATTGAACTGCGGGGCCGTCTACTGAAAGTCGATCCCTCCCAGGGCTCTCATTTCTTCCAGAACATAACCTCCTTAGGTATTCCCTATCTTACTATCACAGAGAACCAGGAGGAGGGAATTCTACGGACAAGGGGACAGGAATTTCTCGACTGGTCCTGGCTTTCGGCCCAACCGCATGTACAGGGAGCCAACCTGCACTATGTCCGCCACGTCCATTTTACTGAGCCGCTTCATATGAAATGTGACGGTAAACGTTCAGAGGGATGCGGGTTGCCCGGTGAGAGAGCTGATGGCCCGCATTGCACTGTTGAAGGAAAAAGGATGTATAATGGGTAAAAGATCACCGGTAACTGATGGATGGCGCCAGGCCGATACCGGTTTGAAAAAAATACAATAGGAGCGAGAGATGGAACAGATAATGAGTCTGATCAAGGAGCGTGATCCTGAGCAGCGGGAGTTTCATCAAGCCGTTCAGGAGGTGGTAGAAACGGTCAAGCCTGTGCTGGACCGTAATATGGAATACCGGCAGCAGGCGGTGTTAAAGCGTATAACAGAGCCGGAGCGGGTGATCATGTTCCGGGTGCCATGGATGGACGATGATGGCCAGGTTCAGGTCAACCGAGGCTTTCGGGTCGAGATGAACAGTGCTCTCGGACCATACAAGGGCGGTCTCAGGTTTCACCCATCGGTCAATCTTGGGATTATCAAGTTCCTCGCCTTTGAACAGGTCTTTAAAAATTCCCTGACAACGCTTGCCATGGGTGGGGGCAAAGGAGGTTCGGATTTTAATCCCAAAGGCAAATCGGATGGCGAGGTGATGCGTTTTTGTCAATCGTTCATGGCAGAGCTGTACCGGCATATCGGCCCCAATACTGACGTACCTGCCGGTGATATCGGGGTGGGTGCCCGCGAGATCGGCTATCTGTTTGGTATGTACAAGAAACTGAAAAATGAGTTCACCGGGGTTTTGACCGGCAAAAGCCTGGCCTGGGGGGGCAGCCTTATCCGACCCGAGGCCACCGGTTACGGCAATGTCTATTTTGCTGCCGAGATGCTCGCCACCCGCGGGCAGACTATGGAGGGCAAGACCTGTCTGGTATCCGGCTCAGGTAATGTGGCACAGTTCACTACCGAAAAAATTCTCCAGCTAGGTGGCAAGGTGGTAACTCTCTCCGATTCATCGGGTTATATTTATGATGAGGCGGGTATCACGAAGGAAAAGCTCGATTACGTCAAGCAGCTGAAAAATATCCAGCGGGGCCGGATAGCCGAATATGCCAAGCAATATCCTGAGGCTGTCTATACACCGGTAGATGCGAACCAGGATGCAAATCCCATTTGGGCGCACAAAGCTGATTGCGCTATGCCCTGTGCCACCCAAAACGAGATCAACAAACAGGATGCGGCTCATCTTGTGGCTGGCGGCGTTTTTCTGGTGAGTGAGGGGGCGAATATGCCCAGCACTCCGGAGGCCATTGACATCCTGCTGGACAACGGGTTGCTCTATGCTCCGGGCAAAGCGGCCAATGCGGGAGGAGTTGCCGTTTCAGGACTTGAGATGGCGCAGAACTCCATGCGACTTTCCTGGCCACGCGAGGAAGTGGACGCGCGCCTCAAACATATCATGAAATCGATTCATAAGACCTGCCTTGATGCCGCTTCCGAATATGGGGCTGGGCAGAATTATCTGGTGGGCGCCAACATCGCGGGCTTTACTAAGGTGGTTAACGCCATGCTCGATCAGGGGTTGGTGTGACAGGCAAAAAAGAATGGGCGGAGCTGTCGATTGATAGGACTGATGACAGCGGGATGAAATCGGCGTGTTCCGCTCATGCGGAGGCAAGATGTGAGGGGATGGCTGTGACGACGGAGTACGATCAGCGCTGTGCCGCCGAATTTGTGCGGCTCCAACACCGGGTGGACCGATATTTTGTCGAGCTGAAGACGGAATGTCCCTATGGGTTGCCCTATATCGCTCGATTTTATCAGGCGATGTTCGGGCCGTTGACCGATCGTGCCATGGAGCTGTTCCTGGCAGCGGGATACCGGCGCAACGGCAACTGTCTCTATGCCATGCGCTGCCACGAGTGCCAGGGCTGCATCCCCATCCGGTTGCGGCCAAAGTTGTTCCAACCGAACCGCACTCAGCGGCGAATAGCGAAGAAAAACTGTGATATCGAGGTGCGTTTTGACCGGGTGAACATGGATCGCGAAAACCTCGATCTTTGCGGTCGATTCCTGGAGGCACGGTATCCCCAGGAGTATAATAGCGCCGATGGTTATTACGGAGGTTTCTTCTGCAACAGTATCGTCGATTCGATGAGAGTCGAGTTCCGTCTTGATGGGCAACTGGTGGGAGGCTCGATCATCGATCTTGGGGAGAGCTGGATGAATGCCGTCTATTTCTATTTCGATCCGGACGAGAGCAGGCGTAGTCTCGGCACCTTCAATATTCTCACCCTCATCGATCTCTGTCTCGAGTTCGGAATCGAATATCTTTATCTGGGCTACTATATCCCTGATGTCAGGGCAATGAGCTATAAGCAAAAGTTCAGACCGCACGAATTGTTTGAGAATGGTATTTGGCATCTTGCCGACTGATGGCCGGAAGGCCTCCGTTTCTTAATTGTCGCTCAATATGCTGAAATGTTGTGTTAATATTAAATTACATATTTCCTGACATGCTCATTCCTTGGCAAAATAAGGTGGAGATGGCGGCATGCTGAACTGTATTTGCCGCAATACCGGATAAATACGTGGCGTGTATTTTTGAAATTATTCTCTATCCATTTGACGACCAGCTTTTGTTTGTGATAGGATAATCCCTATAGTTGTAAACTGGCTCTATATCTACCGTAGCACATTATTCCTGACCTTTTGTTGCAGGGGGAAATGCTCGCATCCGGACGGGCGCCATCTATGCACACTTTGCGGAACGGATTCAGGCGTGCACAAGGAGGGGGGATGAAAAAATGGCATATGGAGGGAATCCTCAGGATAGAACGCATGGGCGGAGGGAAATTGCAGATACCTCATCCCGGTCAGAGAACCCTCTGGTCCAGGATGGATGATGATAGAGCAGAGAGTGAGTTTTTTCTGACCAAGATGATGCGGGCCATGAGAGAACGGGTGCAGCGTCAGGCTTAATAGTCATGAGGATGTTCAAACGACCCGTTAAAGACCGGAACGTCTGCTGTTTTTTGATCAAGGCGTAAATCATGCCGGAGACACGTCATGCAAAAGGCAAGGCTGTATACCAGCCACGACGGGCAGGTACGTTGTAATCTCTGTTGCCATCACTGTAGAATAAAAACTGGACGTCGCGGGCTCTGCAGAGTTCGTGAAAACCGTAACGGCGAGCTGTACAGCCTGGTGTACGGCAAGTTGGTCGCCGAACATATTGATCCTGTCGAAAAGAAACCTCTTTTCCACCTATTTCCCGGTTCGCTCTCCTATTCCATTTCTACCCGAGGCTGCAATTTCCACTGTCTGCATTGCCAGAATGCGTCCATTTCCCAAGTGGGGAAAGATGATGACCCTGGACGGTTTTGTGTAGATCGCAGTCCGGAGCAGGTTGTTGCCGCAGCTTCGGCCGCAGGCTGCAGAACCATCAGTTACACCTATGTTGAACCGACAATCTTCTTTGAATTTGCCTACGACTGTTGTCTGCTTGCTGTCGAGAACAATATCGGCAACATCTTTGTCTCCAACGGCTATATGAGTGAGCAGACAACCCGGTTGCTGGCTCCGGTGCTTACTGGCATCAATATCGATATCAAGTCGTTTCGAGACGATTTCTATAAATCAGTCTGTGGCGCCAGGCTGCAGCCGGTACTGGATTCAGTGCGACTGATGTATGAGTTGGGGGTCTGGGTAGAAGTAACCACGTTGCTCATTCCCGGTCGTAACGACTCGACTGCTGAACTGAGGGACATTGCTGCATTTCTGGCGGGAATCGATTCGCAGATACCCTGGCACGTCACTGCATTTTATCCCACCTATAAAATGATTGAGGAGCCCCGTACACCGCTGGCAACGCTTGAACGGGCCCGGGAAATTGGCTTGGCAGCCGGCCTCTCTCACGTGTATGAAGGCAATATCCCTGGCAGCGGCGGTGAGAATACCCGTTGTCCTGCTTGTGAAATGGAGGTTATCACTCGCCGGGGCTTTACCATATTGGCAAACAGGCTTATGGGCGGAGCCTGCCCCAGCTGTCATGCCGCCATTGCCGGAGTTTGGGGCTAATCCTTGCAAACTCTCGTATTAGCCGTTTCCCATCCTATTTTTTGCCAAACAACCTGCTGCTGGTCAAGGTCAGCAGAATAGCAAAGATTGCTGCCGCAAGCCCAAGCAGGACGTTGTAATAAGGTGGTGCGGCCAGTGCTATCCGGATGATGAGGGTTGAAAGGGCAAATCCTGAGTTCCTGAACACGGCATAAAACGATGGCTGAAAGCATTGAGAAATGAGTACCAGCAGAATGTCTGTCAGGATTAGCACTGTATAGAATTGGTGCAGAAAATCGGTATGTTCCCGGCCGGCAAGAGTGGCGGTGAGGCTGTGCAATCCCATGTAGATAAAGATGCCGAGCAGTGTCAGGGCAATGCCTTTTTTGGCAGCGACAAAGGCGTAGAGATCGGTGGGACGCATTGCCTTTTCTGCGGCCTTGGTCTGAACGAGGTAATAGCAGCCGAGAAGACCAAAGACTAAGAGGGCGCCAAAGCCGTCAGAGAGAATGCGTAGCACGGCCTCCTGGTTGCCGTGAAAGGTGAGCGGTTCCGGGAATTTCGATAATTCCTTAAAGGCATTTCGTAGAAGGATAAGCGAGAGAATCTCAAACTGTTTTCCCACTGAGCGTGAAAACGAACAGGGCAGGGTAAAGACCAGGCTGATGACCTCGAGAATCAGGACTACGGTAAACGCTGCCGATATAGCATAAAAATGGTTGGTTGGAACAAAGCTAAACAACGGGCCGGTAAGTATGCCTAGCCGCTTTGCCTCAATGGCCAGAAGACTTAGCACGAAAAACAATACCAGCATAATCGAGATTTTTCTCGACAGTTTCTCATGCTCCCAGAAATGGTGCAGCGGGTCAAAAATAAAGGTAATTTTTTCGTAAAGGAAATTCATTGCTACAAGAATAGTAAGTTGATGAAAGATGTTGTAATTGAAAATGAGAATCGTTTGCAATTTAGCATGGAGAAAAACGATTGGCAACCGCAATCTTTAGATGATGTGGCACTTCAATATTGATACAGAGAGAGTGGGCTATCAATGGTTACATTTCATCATCATGAAATTGCCTGACGGGCCATGAGCTGAACCGGCAGGCAGAGGAGATGCCGGCAGGGGGCTGAAGCCAAGAACCGATCAGAATGCTGCTTCGGCCCACGGGTCTTCTGTGACGGGTTCAAGTTCCATCACAAATTTTATCATGTTCCATGGTGCTTTGAGGATTTCGAGTCCAAGCATTTTACCAGAACCCTGTTGTCATATGAAGTTCACAAGCGTTGCAGGGCCTGAAGAGAAAGACGATAAGGCATTATGTTATGCATTCTATGCTGTTTGACAGAAATTTTCTCGACCTCGTAGCGATGATAAAGGTATGTTGTCTTCCTGTTAGAGAATGACCGTTGTGGTAGGTTTGCTATGCTGAAGCTATCTTTATAGCTCAGGAGAATGCTGTTTTACTATCCGTGGAGAAATTGTTGTGCTGTACTCTCTTAATTTGACCCTGATGTCACTTTTCATCCCGACCTTTCTTTTTGTTTCCGCGACCCCCGGCATGTGTATGACGTTGTCGCTTACCCTGGGAATGACCATCGGGGTGCGGCGAGCCTTGTGGATGATGCTTGGTGAACTGGCTGGCGTGGCCCTGGTATCGGTTGCAGCTGTTATTGGGGTTGCTTCTATCATGCTGAATTATCCACAGGTCTATTTCGGCCTGAAATATGGTGGAGGTGCATATCTGGCCTATCTTGGCTTTCAGCTATGGCGTTCACGCGGAAAAATGGCCATCCAGGAAAATCCCGTATCGGACGGGATAGAGCTGAGGCGGCGAGCGCTTATTCTGCAAGGCTTTGTCACTGCTATCGCTAACCCCAAAGGTTGGGCCTTCATGATTTCGCTTTTACCGCCCTTTATCGACGCACAATTGCCGCTGGCCCCGCAACTCACCTTGCTGGTTTTGCTGATCCTCGTTATCGAATTTAGCTGCCTGTTGCTCTATGCCGGAGGTGGCAGGACGCTTCGCCGGTTTTTGCTCCAGGCAGGCAATGTCCGGATGATGAACAGGATTGCCGGGACACTCATGGTGGGAGTTGGTGTATGGCTGGTGCTTGGTTAAGTACATAAACCAGCAAAGAGTGTAGTCCATTTGAGCGAACCTTTGTCTGATCCTGATTGAATAATGTGTTGGTAATACTTACCATATCTTGAAAGTTACCGTTTAGCTTTGAAGTAAGGGCAAAACTTTATGCCATCTTGGATGTGACAATACGGTCGAATCAGGGGGTGTGTATGAAAGATAGTGCCAGTCGTAATATGTTGTCCGGGCGATATCGGCGGTTTCTGGATATCATAGACCAATATGTCGATGAAGAGCGGATAATAACCGATCCGCTCCGCACCCTTGCCTATGGAACGGATGCATCCTTCTACCGGTTGATCCCCCAAGTTGTGGTCAAGGCTCGCGATGAAGGTGAAATATCCCGACTGCTGAAGGCTGCTGGCCAGTGCGAGGTCCCGGTTACTTTCAGGGCTGCCGGAACCAGTCTTTCGGGTCAGGCCATAAGTGATTCGGTATTGATATTGACCGGCAACAACTGGCAGGAGCGGGAAATCCTTGAAGATGGTGCCAAAATCCGGTTGCAGCCCGGTGTTATCGGCAAGCATGCCAATAGTTGCCTTGCACCCCTTGGCCGAAAGATCGGTCCCGACCCGGCTTCGATCAATGCAGCCATGATTGGTGGTATTGCCGCCAATAATGCCAGCGGCATGTGCTGTGGCACCTCGCAGAACAGCTACAAAACCGTGGCCCGGATGCGCATCGTTTTCCAGGACGGTACGCTCCTTGATACTGGCGATCCCAAGAGCCGTGAGCAGTTCAAAACAACGCGCCCGGATATCCACGACGGCATTGCCGCCTTGGTGCGGGAGGTACGGGACAACGCGGTGCTGTCGGAGCGGATTCGCAACAAGTTTAAGATCAAGAATACCACGGGTTATAGTCTCAATGCCCTGATCGACTACGACGACCCTATTGATGTGATCACCCACCTGATGATCGGCTCGGAGGGTACGCTTGCCTTTATTTCAGAGATTACCTACGAAACGGTGGAAGAACACGCTAACAAGGCCAGTGCTCTCATCCTGTTTAACTCCATTAAAGACGCTTGCCTGGCCACCGAGATTCTTAAAAAACAGCCGGTGGCGGCTGTGGAGCTCATGGACCGTGCAGCGCTCAGGTCGGTGGAGAACAAAGCGGGCATGCCGGATTACCTTAAGTCCCTGGCCGATGGGACGGCTGCACTGTTGGTTGAGACACGAGCTTCTGAAAAAGAGGTTCTGCAGGAACAGATTGGTGCCATATCCACTGCCCTTACTCCGATTACCCTTGCCCGCCCTCTGGAATTCACCGACAAGGTCGAGGAGTACACCAAGCTCTGGAATATTCGAAAAGGGCTATTCCCGGCTGTCGGTGCAGTGCGTGAGACCGGTACCACTGTCATTATCGAAGATGTAGCCTTCCCCATCCAGCATCTGGCAGCGGCAACGGTCGAACTGCAGCAGGTGATGGCCCGCTATCACTATCATCACGGCATAATCTTCGGACATGCCCTCGAGGGAAATTTGCATTTTGTCTTCACCCAGGACTTCAGTACGCCGGCTGAAGTTGAGCGGTATGGTAACTTCATGCACGACGTCTGTACCATGGTGGTGGAAAAGTATGACGGCTCGCTGAAGGCTGAGCATGGCACCGGTCGTAACATGGCGCCCTTCGTGGAATATGAATGGGGCCATGAGGCATACCATCTCATGGAAAGGATCAAGGATATCTTTGACCCGAACCATCTGCTGAACCCTGGTGTTATCCTGAACACCAACCCCAAGGCACATCTGGAAAACCTCAAACCCCTGGCTGCTACCCACCAACTTGTGGATAAATGTATCGAATGCGGATTCTGTGAGCCGGAATGTCCGTCGCGCAATTTGACGCTCTCGCCACGCCAGCGGATAACCGTCCAGCGGCAGATTTCGCGGTTGAAAGCTATGGGTAAATCGCCGGAGCAAGTGGAGACGTTGCAGAAGGCCTATCAGTACGCCGGCGACGATACCTGTGCTACCGATGGGCTATGCAAGACGGCCTGCCCGGTGGAGATAAATACTGGCGATCTTACCAAGGAGTTACGACGGATGCGGGTGGAGGGTACTCCGCGAGAGACCCTGGCCCGGCTGGTGGGCAAAAATTATGGGGCGGTCACGGCGATGGTCCGGCTGGGGCTCACGACTGTCGACTTTGCGCACAAAATCTTCGGCACGACGATTATGAAGACCGTGGCCGAGACAGCCCGTAAGGTGAGCGGTAATCGCTTGCCGCTCTGGACACCGGAGATGCCAAAAGGTGCGGGGAGGCGGTCCTACCCGCATGCCGGGGCCCTGGGAGGACGCCAGGTGGTCTATTTTCCCAGTTGTATTTCCCGCACTATGGGCCCGGCCCGGGGCGACAGTGAACAACGGCTACTTTCGGAGATTACTGAACTGGTGCTGAAGCGGGCCGGTTTCGGGGTGATTTACCCGGAGAAGATGGAAAAACTCTGTTGTGGTGTGCCTTTTCAAAGTAAAGGTGCGTTCAAGCAGGCGGACGAGAAAGCGGCTGAACTGGAGCAGGTGCTGCTGTCAGCCACTGGAAGCGGTATTGTACCGGTGATTTGCGATACCAGCCCCTGCCTTTATCGAATGCGGGAAGTGATGGATAAACGACTGAAACTCTATGAGCCTGTGGAGTTCCTCCATGATTTCGTGCTGCCGCATCTCACTATCAAGCAACTCGATGAGACGGTGACAATCCACACCACCTGTTCTTCCCAGAAGCTCGGACTTGCCCCGAAAATGCTGGCGATAGCCAAGGCGTGTGCCAAAGATGTGGTGGTGCCGGAGAAGGTTGGCTGCTGCGGTTTTGCCGGTGATCGAGGATTCACCTATCCTGAATTGAACAGTTCAGCGCTTGCCGAACTGCGCCCGGCGGTGGAGGAGGGAGGAGCAACTTCCGGCTATTCCAACAGCAGAACTTGTGAGATTGGTCTGTCGCTTTATTCAGGCATCCGCTATCGGTCGATCATGCACCTGGTTGAGCGGTGCACGAGGTAACTTTTCCGCAATATTTTTCCTAAGGAGTAGCAGGCGTATACAGCCTTCTACTCCTTTTTCTTTTTTTCATCCTCAAGCTGTTTCTTCTTGAGCCCTTCCCACCAGTCTAATCGTTTCTGGATCTCCTTCTCAAAACCAAAGTTCGATGGAGTGTAATAGGTCTTTTCCTCCATGGTGTCGGGGAAGTACTTCTGGTAGCTGTAGTTGTTGGCAAAGGAGTGGGAGTAGCGGTAGTTTTTATTGTAGCCAAGATCCTTCATCAGCTTGGTGGGGGCGTTACAGATATGGAGCGGTACCTTATGATGACCAGTAGCAACGGCATCATCTTTGGCAGCAAAATAGGCAACTTCGTTGGCGTTGCTCTTGGGTGCCGTGGCCAGGTAGATGGTGAGCTGGGTGAGGGCGGTGGAGGCTTCCGGCATACCCAGAAAATGGACTGCGTCCTTGGCGGCAATGGCCTGGACGATGGCCTGGGGATCGGCAAGGCCGACATCCTCGGTGGCGATCCGCACCAGACGGCGGGTGATGTACATCGGGTCTTCCCCCGACTCCAGCATTCGGGCCAGCCAGTAAAGGGCTGCCTGGGGATCGCTGCCCCGTATCGATTTCTGGAAGGCCGAGATCAGGTTGAAATGTTCCTCACCGCGTTTGTCGTAAAAGAGTGAGCGTTGTGAAAGCGACTGCACCACCTGCTCGGCGGTAATTGTCTCGCCGCGGCTCATTCGACGGGTCACCATCTCCAGATTGTTGAGCGCCTTCCTCCCATCTCCTCCCGAACGTTCTGCTAAAACAGCAAGGGCTTCTTCATCTGCCTGTAATTCTTTTGGTATCTCGGTGAGCGCGCGGGAAAGAATCTTGATGATATGCACATCGCTCAACTGCTCCAGTACAAAGACATGGCAGCGGGAGAGCAGGGCGCTGATCACCTCAAATGAAGGGTTCTCGGTAGTGGCGCCGATAAGAACAATGGCTCCCGATTCCACATAGGGCAGGAAGGCGTCCTGCTGTGACTTATTGAAGCGATGGATCTCATCGACAAAGACCAGGGTTTTCCTGTTTTCCGTGAGAAGGCGTTTTCGCGCCTCTTCCATCAACACCTTTACTTCAGCAATTTTTGAGAGTACGGCACTTAACGGACAAAAAGCATGGGCGGTACTGTGTTCGATGAGCCGGGCAATGGTGGTTTTGCCGGTTCCAGGCGGTCCCCAGAGAATAAACGAGCTGTAATTGTCGGAACTGATCATCGTCTCGAGCATCGAGCCGGGCCGCAACAGTTTCTCCTGGCCGACCATCTCGGTCAAGGCAAGGGGGCGGACCCGTTCGGCCAACGGAATATCGAGCGGTTGCTGAGTGGTATCGATAAAGGAGAGCTGCTTGGATATGGTCATGGTTCGTGTGGAAAACATATCTGGAGAACATTCACTCGGTGCTGGCGGGCACACCCCGCCTTTTGTACCTGTGTATTGTACCATGGCAAGCAGTTCATGCGAACGTTTTCGGATACGTCGGTTGCTGGCATGCGCTTTGCCTGAATTCCTGCAGGTTGAGTGAAGTCGTACACCTCTCCTTTTTTCTGATTTTTCGCTGGTCGTCTTTCAACCCAGTGACACATAAATGCTCTCCTGGAGGTACATCGCTGCGAAATAACGAGCATAAAAGGCAAAGAATTATAGGAAATGGTGGAATACCATGATACAGTACCTCACATTTGTATGTGGGCCCGGTGCTGTTGAAAACATCCTTGTCATAGGTGTGAGATGGGGTTGAAATCCTTGATTTTCTTACCTACACCTGCAGGTCGGGTCCGTGACCATGTTGTTCTCATTCGAAAAGGATTGTGATGAGTATATCCTGGGTCATGAACCTCTTGCGGAATATGATTTTCGCCGGCCATGTCGACGAGAAGAGCGCCGACGTTCGTAAACAGATCCTCATCAGTTCCCTGTTCAGCCTGGTCAGCATTTTTTTTCTCCTCATCTTCGGTATTAACAGCCTTCTCTCCGGCCGAACATTGCTGGGAACGGTTGACCTCAGTTTTGCTGCCATTAACGGTTTCATTTATCTCTACTTACGATGGAGCGGCAACCATCGGATCTCGTCCCTGGTGATTGTCCTGGTGATGATGTTGCTTTCCTTTTATCTGCTCTGTACGGGGGGACCGAAAAATACCGGGCCACTATGGCTCTATATCATGCCGGGCCTTGTTTTTTATATTCTTGGATTGTATCGAGGGGCGATCATGCTCGGCGCATTGTTTTGCCTCTGTGCCGGCATCCTGTATATACCAGGTCATCCACTGCTCATGACAACCTATGACCCAGAGTTTGTTGATCGATTTATCGGCTCGCTCTTTTCAGTCGGCGTTGTTGCCTGGGCCTATGAGTTTACCCGGGAAGACGGGCGGCGAGAGTTGCTCAACCTCAGCCGCCGTCTGGACGAACTTTCCCGTCGCGATGAGCTGACAGGGCTGGCCAACAGGCGCGACATGCTGGAGAGGATTCAGCGGGAGATCGACAGGAATGCTCGGAATAACCTGCCTTTTTCCATCCTCATGGCTGATATCGATCATTTTAAAAAGATCAATGATACCTACGGCCATGAATGCGGCGACAACATGCTGCGGCTTGTTGCCAGAACGTTGACCGCCAATGTGCAGAAACGTGATCTTGTAAGCCGCTGGGGCGGAGAGGAGATGCTTATCCTGCTGCCGGAGACAGATCTGGCCAAGGCTCACGGGATTGCAAAACGATTGCAGACAGTTGTTGGTACCACACTGCTTGCACACGGAGATGCTCAGGTTGGCGTCACCTTGAGCCTAGGGGTTGCTGAATTTTCACCGTCACTTTCGATTGGCGAGTTGGTTAATCTTGCGGATGCCTATATGTATAGAGCCAAAAAGGCAGGGCGAGATACGGTCTGTAGCTCCTTGTGCAATCATGAGCTGAACTGACGGGCGCTGATCCAGAATACTATCGGAATGAATTTTCCAATCCCAAGAGTCACTGATGACACGAGAAGATAAACAGTCAAAGCCGGAGTTTGATACAGAAAGAGTTGTTCTGCTGTCCATCTGCCACTTTATTCATGACATTTATTCAAGCTTTCTTGCTCCGTTGCTCCCCTTTCTGATAGAAAAATTCGCACTATCTCTCACTCAGGCTGGGTTCCTTTCTACTGTTATGCAGATTCCGGCACTGATGAATCCCTATATCGGTAAGCTTGCCGATCGAATCAGCGTGAGATACTTCATTATAATGGCTCCAGCCCTCACTGCTGTTCCCATGTCGCTTCTGGGAGTTGCTCCCAGCTATGGGATTTTGCTGATTCTACTTTTTTTAACAGGTATAAGTGTCTCTCTCTTTCATGTTCCCGCGCCGGTTCTGGTTTACAGGGTCGCCGGGAACAGGACGGGCCGGGCAATGAGTTTTTATATGACCGGTGGTGAGCTGGCCAGGACCCTTGGACCGCTCACCATCATAAGTGCCATCTCCCTTTTAGGTTTTGAAGGTTTTTACCCGGTCATGATCGTTGGAATCATTGCCACGATAGTGATGTACTTCAAGTTCAAGGAGATGCCGGTCACCCTCAAACCAAAGGAAAAGACGTCTATCCGCAAGACATGGCGGGAGATGAGAGGGCTGCTGCTGCCACTATCTGCTATAGTCGTTGTCCGTGGTTTTATGCATGCCTGTCTCACAGCTTTTCTCCCGCTCTATATCATGCAGCAAAGCGGCAATGTCTGGCTGGCTGGCATTGCTCTCTCCATTTTTGAGGGAGCTGGGGTTGTCGGCATTCTTACAGTTGGAGGACTGAGTGATCGTTTTGGCCGCAAGCGACTTCTCATGTTCTGTCTTGTTGTCGCGCCCTGCGCCCTGTTGCTCTTTACTGTAACGTCGGGCTGGTTCCAGCTTGGGATATTGCTGGTTACAGGTTTTTCCCTGCTCTCGACAACACCTGTTATGCTGGCCATGATCCAGGAGTACTCAGAAGATGGATCATCTGCTGCAAACGGTATTTTTATGATGATAAGCTTCCTGGCAAGATCAGCTGTCGTTGTCCTGGTTGGCTTTGTCGCAGATATGCTTGGGCTTGAAAAGACGTATGTTATCTGCGGAGTGATCGGTTTAGCCGGAATTCCGTTTGTTGTACGTATCGGTTCAAGTGTAAAGGAAGAGGAACCCATGGAAAAGACCTTTTGATTTTTTCCAGGACTTTTCTGAAATGTTTATCTTTATGACCCATTTGTCTTTTGAAACGGGATATAGAGTACCTGTCCTTCCACCTTACAGACCTGTGCCAGCTCCATGTGCCGCAACGTCGAAAACCTGGCACGGAACTCCCGTTCATCAAGAGCCAGTTGACTGCAGATCTGCTCAAGTGAAATAGGGCCACTGGCTGTTATCACGTCAAGAATCCGTTGGAGGTCTGCGGGCAACGTATCACCCTTTGATTTCGTCCTGGTTGCAACGTACACGGCCCATGGATCGCATGTTTTTGGAGCAGAAACTGCGTCGATGTAACAGTCTTCACAGAGGGTTTGGCCAGCGTGTTCATAAATATCCTGCTCTAAAACAGCAGAGGTACATTTGCTGCAAAGCATACGTGTGCTCTCTTGTTGTCAGAGATTCTCGACATTCCTTCCAAAGGGTTCAGATGAAATCGTTTCCTTGTCACCGGTTATCAGGGCTGCTGCGATTTCCGCCGCATCGGTAATTATTTCCCGGCAATGCAGTGCATGGTCTCGGCAAAGCCACTGATCCTGCCATAGGGTGGTAATCTCCCGGCAGAGAGTGTAACCGTATTTGGAATGAATTTTGTTGGGGATCTGATTGAAGATTCGATACAACCCGGGTTTGCCGTAAAGCTGTTCAGCAGCCATGTTCATGGCCTTTTTCCGGTCTTCATTGTGCGGTAGCGCGCTGCGGCCATGGATTGCGCTGACAGCCATAACTGCCCCGGCGATTGCCCCGCAGGTATCGCCATAGAGTCCGATGCCGCCACCGAAGCCGGTGGCCAGTTTGAGAACATCTTTTGGGAGGTCGGTTTCTATATGTTCCAGGACTGCTTCAAACACACATTCTGCACAGTTGAAACCTTTTGAAAAATTCTTTCTTGCTCGATCCTTAATAGAGATAATTGTTTCAGCCTGGTTCATGAGTGTTCTCCTCTAGCGGTGAAAAACAAGATCTCTGAGTTTGTTTGCAGATACCAACCATATCAGGATGGGGCGTTGGCCAGGGTAGGGACCTTTGCTGCCCTTCTGAAGGGTGATATCGGTCTTACGCTTGAAAGCTATGTTCTGCTGATCGTGGCGGCCTTGGTTGCTCGATCAATACTTCTGATCCTGCTTATCTCTGTCAGGGTTCCCTAGCTATTTTCAACACTAAAATTACTGGGTCGAAATTGCTGGGATACCTCTTGTTTGCCTTAGGCAGACCATCTCTCAACTTTGAGAATGACAGCCCAGCTAACCGCAACCAGAGTGAAAAATGGTGCGACTGCAACGCAGGTGATGAGAAGATAAATATCTGCACCTTCATTCGAAACGATGAAGGTGCACATTGTAGATAATGCAGGCTCTACAGGTTATTCACTTTATCCCGCAAGATGCCCGAAGGGCTAAAGGTGACTACTCTTCTCGGGGCCAGCATAAGCTCACTTCCGGTTTGAGGATTGCGTCCCTTTCTTTCCCGTTTGTCTCGCACATTGAATTTGCCGAAACCACTCAGCAAAAGATCGTCTCCGCCGATCAAGGTGGACTTCGCGAGATTAAGAAACGATTCTACCGCTTCGCTTGCCTGGGCCTTGGTAATACCGTCATGGCCTAAATACACTTCTCGTACAATATCTGCTTTTGTTAATGTCATGTGATCCTCTTGGGTTGCAGATTGATGGGTAAGTGCCACTCTGTGCAGCTTACACTATATCGTACCAATGCTTATATCAATGGGAATGAAATTATTTAATAGTACAAGATGACGATAAAGTAAAAGATTTTCCTTATGTTTGAAAAATATATGGTGTAACTGAGGCCTTGAGGAGAGCAAAAACTCTGGTGTATCAAAAGAAGGGTAAGCGCTCAGCAATGGGATAACATGGCGGAAACAAAAAAGCCTTTACAGTAGATATACTGTAAAGGCTTGAATTTGCTGGTACACCCGAAGGGATTCGAACCCCTGACACCCAGGTTCGAAGCCTGGTGCTCTATCCAGCTGAGCTACGGGTGCAGATGTATGCGCTCTGATACCATGTCTTTGCCTGAAGGTCAACTGTTAACCTGAATTTCTGGTCAGCTGGTGCTGAGCCGAGGTGGGTTGCGAGTCGATTTATGCGAATCTGTTCGGTTCAGAATGACGAATTGTTGAAATCAAGGCTAGGTGGTTGTTTGGTTTTCCCGGATTCCCTGCGGATGCAGGCAAGAAGAACCTGTTCCAACTCATATTGTTTGGTGAGCACTACTCCAGTCAGTCGCTCCAGTTCCTGCATTTGGAAGGAGGTAGCGGCTTTATGGATATGGGTACAGTTGTAGTTGAGGCAGAACATCGGCTTGAAGATAAAGATGCAGCCTGTTTCACCAAGAAAACAACATTCTCTGCCATCGTTTCGTACCTGGCGTACTTCGATGCCCGCTAGAATGTTCATGAGCATCTGCAATGCGTCGGTTTCACCTGCCATAAAGAGGCTGCAACAGCCGCCGCTGGTCTGTGATGAGCAGCGGATACAGAGTGGGCCAAGTTGCATTTCTGCCATATGGTTGGCTACCGCTCTGGCGTGATGGGTGAGTGACTTGAGTTTGTTCATAAACGTCAAATCGTTTTGCAGCTGTTCAGCAAGTTGACCAAAGATTACGTGACTTGCCGCAAGTCGTGACTCCACCGAACCACCGTATAGAAGAGACTGCATCATGCGAATTTGTCCCTGAACATGAAGAATACCGCGCCGATGAGGCAGAGCCCGGCCCAAAGATAGTCAAGCTTTAGCGGTTCTTTTAAATACATAACTGAAAACGGTACAAACACTGTCAGGGTAATGACCTCCTGGATGATTTTCAGTTGGCCGACGCTCAACGCCGTGTAGCCGATACGGTTTGCCGGCACCTGCAGCATGTATTCAAAGAGCGCAATCCCCCAACTGAGCAGGGCGGCGATGATCAGCGGTTTGTTGTTAAGTTCCTTGAGGTGTGCATACCAGGCAAGGGTCATAAAGACGTTGCTGCAGATGAGCAGGGTAATCGAGATCAGGATCGGTTTCATGCTGCTGTATGGTTGTTCCTGTATCCGTTTGGGAACCGTGCCGGATAAGCGAAATTGAGCACGGACTTTGGCGGTGAAAATGGGTCTTTCGACTGCGTATTTAGGCAGTCGATGTCGTAGAAAATCAGTGTGGATACGAGAAAATACCGTCGGGGATCATGCAGAGGATGCAGCGGCGGTGGAGCTTCTATGAAGCGTAACTATAGCATAACCTGCAGGGGGATGGCTCGATTTTTTCTTATGGTACGGCGGCGCCAGATGAAAAAAGCTCTGCTGTCGTTCAGTCGGGATTGGCGACCCGGATGGAGCCAACTTTTTCGCTGATACCCTTTTTCAGGACCTGGCGGTTATAGGCTGCAATCACATTCCGACGTTTAAGCATGCCCACCACCCATCTGTTTTCCAGGGTCTCAACCACCGGTATTTCTTCAATACCCTTGAGGTCGAAGAGCTGCATGGCAGTATACAGGGTGTCATCGGGGGTGAGAGTGATGACGTCCCGATGACAGATATTGCCAACATATTCAGAGGAGCGCTCGCTGCTGTCACGGTGGATGATATTCTTGACATCAGACATCGAGACAATGCCGGTCATCTGGCCGGTCATGTCGATTACTGGAAAATAGAAGCTCGATTTGGCCTGGCTGAAGATTTCCAGTAGCTGGTTGATGTTGGCTTCTTCGCTGATAAAATCCACATCCTCGGTAATGGCTGCGCCAACCCTGATCGACTTCATGATGGCCACCTCGCGGCCTTCATGGATATTGATGCCTTCCCGGCTAAAATCGACGGTATCGATGGAGTCTTCGTTGAGTTTGGTGGCGACGATTGTGCCGATGATCGACGCGAGCATGGCCGGGACGATGATACGATAGTTGCCGGTCATCTCAAACAAGAGGAAAATGGCAGTCATCGGTGCATGGGTCGAGGCGGCGAGAAAGGCGCCAATCCCCACGGCAGCATAGGCACCGGAGTTGGCGGTCATGGTGGGAAGCCACCGATGGACGAGGGTGCCGAAGGTACCGCCGATCATACTGCCAATAAAGAGTGCCGGGGCAAAGACCCCTCCGGCCCCGCCCGAACCGAGGGTGATGGCGGTGGCGATGATTTTCAAAAAAATCAGGGCGAACATCACTCGTACCAGCCCGTCACCGTAGAGCACCTGCTCCATGAACTCATAGCCGTCACCCATCACCTGCGGAAAGCCGATACCGATGATGCCCACTAAAAGAGCACCGGTTATAGGCTTTAATTGCGGATGAATGGGCAGAAGGCGATACTTGTCCCTGATCAGGTAGAAAATCTTGGTGTGCAGAACGGCGATAAATCCGACGATAACGGCCAGCAGACAGTAGAGCGGCAGTTCAACGAAATGGTTGACCACGTTGTATTTCGGGATCACGAAAACGCTTAGCTCACCAAAATAGGCCCGGGTTACAACGGTGGAGATGGCCGAGGCGGTGACCAGCGCGCCAAAGGACGAGATCTCGTAGGTGCCGAGCAGAATAATCTCCGCGGCAAAAAAGATACCGGCAATGGGGGCGTTAAACATGCCGGCGATACCGCCGGCGGCACCGGCTGCGATATAGACCTTCATCCTGTTACCGGAGACCCGGAAAAATTGCCCGACCTGTGAGCCCATGGCACCGCCGATCTGGGCGATGGGACCCTCGACGCCAGCGGAGTTGCCGGTGCCGATAGTGAGTGCTGTGGAGATGATTTTCAAGAAAATTGAACGGGCCCGGATATAGCCACCCTCAAGATTTACTTTACGCAGGAACTTGGGGAGACCATAACCGTTGACCTCGCCGGGAAACAGGAGCGACAGAGGGATAAGCAGTACCATGCCGCTCATGGGGATAAGTGGCAGCAACAAAAGGTGCCAGCCTCCGTCCTCGATCCGGAAGAACTCAATTCCACCCTGATGGAAAAATATTTCAACCCAATGTACGACTGTGCGAAACAGGATATTGAGCAGTCCCGCCATAAGGCCAATGAAGGTGGCGATGGCGAGCATTCGGGTGTTCTCGCCGGGGATCAGTTTACGCAAATTTCTTTTCATCTTTTTGCCGGCACTTTGCAGCCGATTTGCGCGGCCTGCCTCAGAAAGTAGTCGTCGGTCATGCCGGCGATGAAATCCCGCACCATGGCGGCGGGGTGTTCGTCATCATAACGGTTCGCGACATCGGCCATAAGATCGACCTGCAGGCTTGTGCCGGGAGTGTCACTGGTCAGATGGTCGAGGTAATATTCAAAAAGCGAACGGTAGCAGTCGCCGATCAGCGGGTAGTCCTGCTTGGTAGTAGGCGCCAGGTAAATATGCTGATAATTAAAGTGTTTCAGATCTTTTAGCGCTTCGGCGACCTCAGGGCCAAAGCCGATGGCCCCTTCTTTGGACTCGGTTTCGCCTGGGTGCGGAACCTTGCTGTTCGCGATGAGGTCGGTGACCAGGCTGTAGACGATGGTACCATTGGTTTCGCCAAGGACATTCCGGCAACATTCCGGGATGTCGGTACGGGAAATGAGACCGAGAGTAATAGCGTCTTCGATGTCTCTGCCGATATAGGCGATGGTGTCGGCCAGTCTAACCACACAACCCTCGAGGGTTGCGGGTACAAGATTGTGTTCCGGATCATCTGTCTTGGCCCGTACCTTCTCGTCAAAATGGGCAAAGCTCAAGCCGCGGTCGGGGGCAAGCATCCGCGTGTGGACTTCTCCATCATGGCAGAGGATGCCGTCCAGAGTGTGCAGAGTGAGATTCCAGCCCCGTCCTTTACGTTCGAGTTGATCAAGAAATCTGACGGATTGGAGATTGTGCTGAAAAGGCGGCAGGCCATGTTCGAGACAGAGCTGGGAGAGAAATTTTTCCCCATCGTGGCCAAAGGGCGGATGGCCGATATCGTGGCCGAGGGCGATGGCTTCGATCAGGTCTTCATTTAAGTGGAGAAAGCGGCCAATGGTCCGGGCGACTCGGGAGACCAGTTGTACATGGAGAACGCGGTGGGTAATGTGGTCGTTGGCCACCAGGCAGAAAACCTGGGTCTTATCGATATAGCGTGTATAGGCACGGGAGTGGAGGATGCGGTCGGCGTCGAGGGCAAAATGCTGGCGGTAGCCCTGTCGAAGTTCCTGCTGCCTGCGCAAGCCTGTGGCACTCAAAGATGCCTGGGGGGAGAGCCTTTCACGTTCTTCCTGATTGAGAGAGTCCAGAATGGTAAACAAACTGTTCTCTTCGATGGTTGCGGCCATTTTCTTCGGTTCCTCCTCCTTTTCAGTAATTGAACAAAAAATGTAGAAAAATCAAAACCACCGGTCGCGACGGGAAGAAGGAGGAATCTTGCAGGGCTGGGACATCAGTGGTAGTTTTATACACAACCAGGCCGGATTGGTATTTTCAATCGGAAAAAGCTGCCTATTATACATGAGAAGGAAAAAAAAGCACGATTTATGGCAAAAGATATCTGTTGCTCTTTTTTTGATCAGGTACGTAATATTTCGTGCATAGTCCATGGGGCTCCGGGTGGTGTTTGCTGCTCGGAGCCATAATCAACAGTAATGGTTCGCAGGAGAACTGTCCACCAGAAGGTGAGTATATGAAAGTAACAATAGAATATTGTACGAAGTGAAATTATAAACCACGAGCTTCCAGTCTGGAAGCTGAATTGGCCAAGACGTTTGGTGCGGATGTCGAATTGATTGGTTCTTCTGGCGGTGTCTTTGAGGTAACCGTTGATGGGCGCCTGATATTTTCTAAAAAAGCCCTGAGCCGTTTTCCCGAGGAGGGAGAGATTGCGTCCCTGATCAACCGCTGAGAGGCCGCTCTTTGACTTTCAGGTCTTTGTCTGATCCTGGCAGCTGGCAATGCAGTTATTGCAGTCGAGTTGGGTTTTGCCGCTTTTGCAGAAGCTGCTGAACCCCTGAATAAGGTCATCTCCTCCCCGTGGACAGTGTTGCATGAATTCGATAAAGCTGATCATACGGGAGATGATCTCAGGCGGTGCTGCGTGCTCGATCCTGCAGGCGCCATCCTCTGCAATTTTCTGGTCGAGGGCGAGCACCTCGATGAAGAACCGTTTGAGCGACTCGTGACGGAAAATGACATCTTCGGCCACCTTGCGGCCCTTTTCCGTCATGGTTATTGCTTCATAAGGCTCGTAATTGATCAACCCTTTTTTCGAGAGGGCTCGCAGTGCCTCGGTGACTGAGGCCCTACTTACATTCAATCTCGCGGCGATTTCCTTGCTTCTGGCGACGAGTTTTTCCTCGATGATATGGTAGATCGCCTCGATATAATCTTCCAGACTGGCGCTAAGCGAAGTTTTCTTTTTCATGGTATATAGGGGTCACCGAAGAGTGCTTTTGGGGCGCAGGCACGATGCGGGAAAACCGGTTGCCAGGATTTCGCGCCCCTGTTATAGGGGGGTAACCTACCGTCCTTTGGCGGTTGCGTCAAGCCGGATGGCGGCAATGCTCCAACAGTAATAGTAAAAAATAATGTAGTGGTGATGCTGTAAAACGCATTGAAAAGATACCCTAAAAGGGTCGAAGCGTTGCGTAGAGGTGATTCAGCGTCACATTTTGGGAGTGGTTTTGAAGGTTCTTCAACTCTTTTTGTTTTTCGGTCGAGTTCGTTATGCTTTGTGAGTTACGCATTCAGAATCTGGCGTTGATACGTTCACTGGAACTGAATTTTGATGAGCCGAATGGCGGAGGTTTGGTGGTGATGACCGGTGAGACCGGTGCCGGCAAATCGATCATGCTGCGGGCGATCCACCTCTTGACCGGCGGCAGGGGCTCGGCTGACTGGATCAGAAGCGGAGCCGACAACTGTACCGTCGAGGCGCTGTTTGATATCAATCCCCGCAACACGTCGCTTCTGGCCCAGCTCGAAGAGAATGGCTTTGGCAATGAGCCGACAGTTATCATTAAGCGGATCATTGGCGCCAATGGTCGTAGCAGGCTCTACGTCAACAATTCGCTGGCCACGGCCAAACAGGTGGCGCTCATTACCGGTGAGATGCTGAGCGTCGGCAGTCAGCACGACCACCAGCAATTACTTCAGCCCGCACTCCATATCGATTTTCTTGATACCTATGGTGATCTCTGGGGCGAACGGCATGGGTTTAGTGAGATGTTTGCCCATTGGCAGAAACGGAGGGAGGCGTTGACCGAGTTGCTTCGCCGTGAACAGGACAAGGAACAGCGGCGCGATTTTCTTGCTTTTCAGCTGGAGGAGATCGAGCAGGCCGACCCAAAACCCGGTGAAGACGAAGAACTGGCGGCGGAAAAGAAACGGCTGAAGAGTGCAGACCAATTGATCAAGATCAGTCAGGAGAGTTATCGCCTCTTGTCAGATGAGATTCTCGACGCCATGTCAACGCTTCGGCGTAATATGGAACAATTGGTGAGCCTTGATCCCCAGGCGGAGAAGATGGCCGAGGAGTTGGGCGGTTATACCTTTCTTGCTGAAGATTATGCTACAGAGCTGCGCCATTATCGTGACAATCTCGAGTGCAACCCGTTGCGTCTTGAACAGGTGAGTGAGCGGTTGGATAGCCTTCATGGTCTGAAGCGAAAATATGGTGAAACTCTGGAGCAGGTGTTGGCTTTTGCTGATGAAGCTCGGGCGGAACTGAACCGGATCGAAAATATGGACCGTGAGGTCGAGGCCTTGACTCGTGAGGTTGCCGAGTTGGAAAAACAGCTGTGCGCTGCTGCCGCCGTACTCTCCACCCACAGAAAAGAGGCGGCGGCGGATATGGAAACAGCCATGGCCCGTGAACTCGCATCGCTTGCCTTTTATCAGGCTGGATTTGTGGTGCAGAGTCAGGAGGTTGAGAGAACGGTCGATACCCTGCGGGCCAGTGGCTGGGATCGCATCGAATTTTTCTTTGCTGCTAATCCCGGTGAACCAGCGAGGCCACTGGCAAAAGTTGCTTCCGGTGGCGAGCTGTCACGACTGATGCTGGCCATGAAATGTCTGCTGGCCCAGCGGGATATGGTGGACACTGTCATCTTCGACGAGGTCGATGCCGGCATCGGTGGCGAGGCGGCCGAGGCTGTGGCGAGGAAAATACGTGAGCTGGCGGGCCATCATCAGGTTTTCTGTATTACTCACCTGCCACAGATAGCCGCACACGGCAATCTCCATTTCCAGGTGGCAAAAACGGTGGAAGACGGCAGAACCCAGTCGACGGTTGTACGACTCTCAAACAGTCATCGCGTGACGGAGCTGGCACGAATGCTGGCAGGTGATTCCGCCACCGAACAGACCCACGCCTGGGCCAGGGAACTTTTGGCCAAAGGCAATGCGATAGAAGCTGCATCATGACAAAAATCAAAGCGTTATCTCTTTTCTCCGGCGGGCTCGACTCCATTCTCGCGACCCGTGTTGTTATGGCCCTTGGTGTGGAGGTCATTGCGGTAAAATTCGTCTCGCCCTTTTTTCATTACGATATCCTGGCCGATGTCGATGGCTATGTTGCAAGCGTCCGCGAAAAATACGGTATCGAGGTGTTGGTGGAGGATGTCAGCCGACCTTACCTGGAGATGCTGCGCGACCCGAAATATGGTTTTGGCAAAAACTTCAACCCCTGTATTGACTGCAAGATTTTCATGGTTTCAAGAGCCAGGGAGATGCTCGCCGAGCAGGGTGCTTCGTTTCTCATCTCGGGAGAAGTGCTTGGCCAGCGGCCCATGTCCCAGCGTAGGGATACATTAAACGTTATCTCACGCGATTCCGACAGTCGGGCTTTGCTCTTGCGACCACTTTCGGCCAAGCTGCTGACACCGACCCTGGCTGAGGAGAAGGGATGGGTGGATCGGGAAAAACTTCTCAACTTCAGCGGTCGAGGCCGCTCCCGGCAGATTGAGCTTGCAAAAGAGTTCGGCATTACCGATTTTCCCGCTCCGGCTGGGGGATGTATCCTGGCTGATCCCATCTTGAGCCGGAGGATTAGAAATTTTTACGACGATACCTTCGTGGTCAAAAGTGCAGACATGACCGTGACGGATATCCTGTTGCTGCTGGTCGGTCGACAGTTTCTATTGCCCGGAGGCGGCTGGCTGATGCTCGGGCGCGATGAGAAGGATAATGTCAAGCTGGCGGGTTTAGCTGAAGAAGGCGATGCCTTACTCACCATGGAAGAGCGACCGGGCCCCATCGCTTTGTTGCGCAGAGCGGCCGGCTCTTATACGAGTGATGCCGAGCGTGAGAGTGATCTTCGCCATGCCGCCGGTTTGGTGGTTCGTTACGGAAAGAAAGTGAAAGACGGTCCCTCAGCCACCGAAGTAATCTGCACCCAGGCTGGCGAAAGGCGCGTCATTGTCAGCGAACCGCTGGCAGATGCAGTGTTTAGAGCATGGATGTTGTGAACGTGCGATCAGGTAACAGCTGACCGTTTTTATAAGTTGAGCGCAGCAAGAAGGTACAGGGCCGCTGTATAGGTTGCCAGTGAGCAGGCGGTAGAGAGTACTATGATAGCGCCTGACAGTTCGGCGTCTGATTTGAGCTGCTCGGCCATGATAAAAGCTGCCACCGCAGTCGGCGCGCCCGCAAGGATAACGCCGATTCCCAGTTCCATCCCTCTGATGCCAAGGGGCACCAGCACGAGAGCGGTGACCAGTGGCTGCAATACCACCTTGATGATGGTGGCTCCCCCTGCTTTGACAATATCTCCCCGTAGTTTTTTCAGCGAAAAAGAGGCTCCAATGGAAATGAGTGCCAGTGGCAGCGACATGCCGGTGACTATGCTCAGGGCCTTGTCCACAACTGCCGGCAGAGGCAGCTCGAAATAACTCCAGAGAATTCCGGCAAACGAGGCAATGATCAACGGATTGAACGCGAACTGGTACATCCAGAAAGCGCCGGTCATCGTTTGATTGTTTTTTCGCTGTGGCAGCAGCAGCGCCAGTACCGATAAAATATTGATGAAAGGGATGATGAAGCCCGCCAGCACTCCGGCCGTAGCAAAACCCGCTTCGCCATAAGCATTAAAGGAAATGGCAAGCCCGAGAAAGGCGATATTGCCTCGGGATGCCCCTTGGGAGAATGCACCGATCTGTGGAGGTGGATAACCGCGAAGTGCTCCGTAGAGATAGCTTCCGGCAAAGGTTGCCCCCATTGTTACCAAGAGGCCAAAGAGCAGGGTGGGGTTGAAGCTGGCCCGGAAATCGGCGGTTGCTATCTTGTAAAACAACAGCGCCGGCAGGGCGATGTAAAACACCAGCCGGTTCAACTGTGGAAAGAAACTCTCATCCACCAACCTGGTCCGTTTCAGGAAGAAGCCAAGGGCGACAACCATGAATACGGGTAAAACGATGAACAGAACTTGAATAAAAAGGGTCATGGTAAAAGAGTGAAGGCAGGGGGTGATTGGACGTTAGTATTTAAGTAAGCTCAGCGGAATATGGCACACATTGCTCTGTCAGAGCAAATGGAAATTGGGCGGCAGTTGCGATAACTGTTTTTCAGGAAGTATTTGAGGGGAAAATTTCAACTCGTGCTGTTTTGATAAAATGTTAGGCAATAGAACTCTTTACTACTCATATGCGGGTCATTATGATATACATCTAGCTTAGATAAGATAGAATTAATATCACCTGGATTTCACTGTATAGCCGTTCCTGCTCAGGAAATTCGTATCTACTGCACTTCTGTACTGTAAACTTTACGTTTTTTTACACGTGCTCTTATGTCCTGGCTTTTCTGGAAGTGATATGCCACTTTTTAAGCGTAATTTATGGATGCTGTTTGTCGTGCTGATGTGCATCGGCACACTGCTTCTGGTGTTTGCATCCCATTCAAAATGGCAGGAAATTAACCAAGGTTACCGTGAACGGCAGCATAGCCTGGTAAAGATTATTTCCAGTGCCACCCACTCGCTCTTTGTTACTCAGGAAATGATGCTGGACATTCTGGGTAATGAATTGATTCAAGACGAGACATATCGGACCCAGTTCAAGGTTAAGCGTACCCTTGACGATCTGCTTGTCCTGAATCCTTCTATTGTCGCCTTCGGGCTGGCTACGCCGGAAGGCAAACTCAATTTTGTCAGCTCAAACCTCAATTCAACTCAGCTGCCTAACCTGAAAGAGCAGCCCGAGAGCCGGGAGTCGTTCATACATGCCCTGGAGGTCGAGAAGATGGTGCTTGGCCGAACCTATTATATGGATACCTTGAAAGAATGGGTTATCCCCATACGCAAGGCTATCCGTGATGACAAAGGCAGGGCTGTTGCTGTCATGACGGCGGGACTCAGGGTTCGCGGTACTGCCAGATTGTTTCGCGATGCCCTGCATTCCGGGTCATTTCATACTGTCCGTATCATCAGAGATTACGACTATTATGAGCAATTCCATTCTGCGGATGGTGAGGATTTGCATAAAATCTATGCTGCGCCGGCACTGCTGGAGCTGATTGATGCCACTCGTGCAATTCTTAGCGACAAATTCAAGATACCCATTGAAGAGGTAAAAAAGAGCGAAGCTAGCTATGATCTTGAAATCGTCGATAAGGACGGAATGCGCTCTCTGGTGGTGGTACAATCTGACAATCGCTATGAGCTGTGGACCGTTTCGACGGTCCCTTATCGTCACCTGATTGCGGATTTTCATGCAGTGTTAAGCGGTTATCTCATTATCTTTGTCCTGGTGAGCGCCATCATATTTGCTTTGTTCCGCTTTATTGCCAAAACGGAAGGGCGACGACGAAAGGAACTGATTCATCAGGTGACCCATGATGCATTGACCCAGTTACCCAATCGCGGTTACCTGCAACAGGCGATAGGTGCATGGATCTATCCCGGAGCTCCAGGTTTTACCATCCTCTATGTCGACATGGATCATTTCAAAAGCGTCAATGACAGCTTTGGTCATGAATTTGGCGACAAGGTGCTCTGCGAACTGGCGGCTCGTATTCGAAAGTGTGCGGACAATGACACTGTGATAGTCCGTCAGGGCGGCGATGAATTCCTGATCCTGACCCCGCAGACCGAAACCCCATCCCTGATCGCATATGCCCAGCACCTTATTGACGTGCTCTCTGCACCATGCCGCATTGGACAGTTCAGTATTACACTGGGCGCAAGCATCGGTATTGCCAGGTATCCTGAAAATGGCGAGAATCTAGATGTTCTGCTGAGAGCAGCGGATATTGCGATGTATGAGTCGAAGCGTCTTAAACACAGCTTTCATCTATTTTCCGACTCGATGCAGGAAGGCTATCTCAATAGGCTGGAGCTGGAACGGCATTTGCGGACTGCTCTTGAAAACGATGAACTGTTTATGGTCTACCAGCCACAGATTGACACTCAGGGCGAGTTTGTCGGGGTTGAATCGCTATTGCGTTGGAACAATGCTGAGCTTGGCTTGGTCCCACCGCATCGCTTTATTCCCGTGGCGGAGTCAAGCGGTTTAATGATAACGATCGGCAATTTCGTGCTCACCAGGACACTTACCCAGATGCAGCAGCTCCAGCAGCAGCTGGGCCGGACCTGGCAGGTGTCGATTAACATCTCGGTTCGCCAGTTCATGCAGACCACGTTTTTGGAAGAACTCAAGCAGATTGTTGAAGCAAGCGGGATGAGCCTCACCCACGTCACCCTTGAGATTACCGAGAGCCTGTTTATCGAAGATGTGGATTATATCCTGCATATTCTTGAGTCTGTGCATCGGCTGGGTGTGAGAATATCAATGGATGATTTTGGTACCGGCTATTCCTCACTCAGCATGTTGAGAAAACTCCCCATCGATGAGCTGAAGATCGACAAGAGTTTTGTCGATACCATCCTCAATGATCGAGCGGCACGGAAAATGATCCAGAACATTATAGCCATCGGCAAAAATCTCGATATGAGCGTTCTGGCCGAAGGGGTTGAGACGGTTGAGCAGGAGGCCATGCTGAAGTCTTTTGAGTGTGATTGTTTCCAGGGTTACTACTATTCGAAACCCTTGCCGTTTGAGGAGCTGGGTGGAGTTATTTGCCAATGGCCGAGGACGTTACCTGGAACGGAATTGCGCTCAACGGTATGAAAATATCATGAGAGTCGCAGATGGTGGGAATGTTGGCTCACGGAGAACTGCAATGAATAGTACTATAGAAACAATCCTGAAGCGTAGATCTTTGCGGGTCTTTGCCGATGAATCTATTACGGAGAAAGAGAAAGCTCTCATTATCCGCTGTGCCATGCGGGCACCTACCGCCGGTAATATGATGCTTTATTCCATTTTGGAGGTGGCCGACCAGAAGAAAAAGGAGCGACTGGCCGTGACCTGTGATGACCAGCCGTTTATTGCCAAAGCGCCGCTGGTCTTGATTTTCCTGGCGGATATGCAGCGCTGGTATGACTATTATGATCATTCCAGAGTCGAGGAGTTTTGCGGCGAAAATGGCCTGGAATATCCGCGGCCGGCTGAGGCGGATCTGCTGCTGGCCAGTTGTGATGCGCTGATTGCTGCCCAGAATGCCGTGATTGCTGCCGAGTCGTTGGGGATCGGGTCCTGTTACATTGGCGACATCATGGAGAACTACGAAATCCACCGTGATATGTTCGATTTGCCGTCGCTGGTCTTTCCTGTAACCATGCTCTGTTTTGGTCATTACCGGCAGGTGCCCGATGCTCCTTCCGTGATTCCGCGCTTTGCTGAAAAGGCGATCCATTTCACCGATCGCTATCAACGTTTCTCCAATGAGGAGCTTGGGGAAATATTTGAAAATCGCTACGCCATACAGTTTGCAGCCGAAAAATATCTGCAGAACGCCACAAATATCGGGCAGCATTTTTATCTAAAAAAGACCGGATCCGACTTCTTTAAGGAGATGCGACGTTCGGTCGGGGTGGCGGTGGCAAACTGGTGTGGCAGGAGCGGGGAATAACATCGCCCGGCAACACATGCAGAAAGACCGATAATCCCGTATTATGCGGCCTTTCGTTTTGGCTGGGAAGGTGTTGTTGCCGGAGAATCGGGCGGCAGGTCTATCTCTTCAGTCGTCGCAACCGGTACGATTTCCAGATCAAGGATGAGTCCAACCTTGGCCAGTGCCTGATGGAGTGCCTCGTTGATTGGCATGCGCTGCGTGCCAAGGCTCGGGTGGATGGCGGTTATCGCAATGCCGTATGCATGAAAGAGAGGCATGGCCTCGCTCTCTATATCTTCTTGCGTTTTGCCTGATTCATCCTGAAGTGGCATATTTCTGCATCTGGCTAGCTGTGGTCGCCCATTGCGATCGATATTCCCGGCAAACCCGAACATTCGGCAGATCAGGGCGCGAAACGGATACTGGCTACAGCCTCCGCTCTCGGGAGAGCTGAGATCCGGCCGGAAAAGGATGCATTGGTGTGATCTGTGCTCTTTTTCAATCCGTTTTAATATGAGCTCGGCCTGACATGTTCGGAACAGGTGAAAGGCGAGGGGGACCATTTCCAGCACTGTCGCTTCAACTTTTTCCGAAAAGCAGCACTCTACGCAACCGCCGGGACAGTTCAGGCCTGTGGCTGCCTGATAGGCGGTTACGGCACGGTCTACCTCATGATACAACTCCAGAACCTGGAACTCCAACTCCTGCAGCATAAATCGCTATGATCTCAATGGTGAATTGTGAAAATTCGGTTGGCCCGGACGGGTCTGCCAGCCTGCAGAATGCAGGCGTCTGCGCTATATACGGTCGAAGTTGAAAAATTGCTATTGGAATTTGTCTGCCCCGTTGCATTTCTGTTGATCGCGAGAGGTTATCACTCGGCAAATATCTGTTCGACAGCCGTCAGCAACTGCTCTTCGGTTTTGGCCTTTTTCAGTTTTTTGAATGGTTTTTCCTTCCCCGGAAAAGAAGAGATGAGATACAACCACAGTTGCTTTGTTTTGCCGAGAAGATGGCCGGGGCCGGAGAGCCGCTGTCGATATGCCTCAAGCAGTTCGTCATGAAACGCGCGAATTCTGGCTTTTCGCTCTATCTGGTCGGTGGTCAACACACCTTTTAGCTCTTCGGCGAGAAAAGGGTCGGCCAGCACACCGCGGCCGATCATCCAGCGTTTAATGGAGGGAAAACGAAGGGCCAACGCATTGTAAACATCCCGTGAGATGATATCACCGTTATAGACTACCCGATGGCGGGTCAAGTCCAGGCAGGCGGCGAATCCATCCTGGTCGGTTGTCCCTTTATACATCTGCTTGCCAATACGGGGGTGGATGATAATTTCATCCAGGGGATAGTCGTTGAAGCGCGGCAGCAGATCGATACTTTCACCCTTGTCATGAAAGCCGAGGCGCATCTTGATGGAGAGGGTGGCGCTCAGCTGCGGGATGACGGTATCAAGCAGCCGGATGATGTCGTCAGGGAAGGGCAGAAAACCTGAGCCTCTGCCTTTGTTGGCCACCATGGGGGCCGGGCAGCCAAGGTTCCAGTTGATTGAGGTGTAACCAAGATCTTCCAGTCGTTTGGCGAGGTGGAGAAAATCTTCAGCGCGGTTGTCGAGCAGCTGGGGGATGACCGGAAGCGCTGTGTTCTCTTCGGGAAAGAGATCGGCCAGCATTTTTTTCTTGCCGCTTGGGCTGCGCTGGGGGTTGATAAAAGGGGCGACCGCCATATCGAATCCGCCGAAATGGCGGACAAAAACATTGCGGAACAGGACATCGGTGATGCCTCGTAATGGTGCGAGATAGAGAAAGGGCTGTTCGGTCATGGCTTCATGAAGGATCGGGAAATAGGGCTGTCGGTTTTGGTGCTGATGCCTTGCGAGTGGCTTGAGCCTTCCACAGGTCAAAGACTATCCTTATCGTGCTGACTATGGTATACTGTGAGGCTCACCGGCAGCAGGACCCGATCATACACTATTTCGTTGCGGCTGTGAATGGTGGAATGGCATGTCTGCTGTTGCTGGATGTCGAGTGAGGGAGAATGATCAGTGGAGAATTTGACGCAACATGAAATAGCAACGAGACAGAGCAATCTTCGCGGACTGATCTCCTGTTTTGTCCCGGAAATTGTCCGAGCGCTCATCAGTGTTGCGAAAAGACGGTCTGTTGAGCTGTATGTGGTCGGAGGAACGGTGCGTGACTGGCTGCTTGGCCGCTCCCCCAATGATCTTGATTTGACGGTTGCCACCGGTGCACAATCTATCTGTCGTGAGCTCATGAGTGAGCTGGGCGGTGGTGCCTTGGTACTCCTCGGTACAGAAGAGGAAGAGGCTGCGAGAGTGGTCTGGCAGGGGCAATGTGTTGACATTTCCGCCTTTCGCGGCGGTGTGCTAAGCATAAATGATGATCTTCGTTTGCGGGATTTTACGATTAACAGTCTGGCGCTACCGTTAGGGTCGCTCCTGGATGAAACCGTAACACCGCAACTGATTGATCCAATGAACGGGGCGACCGACCTGTTGAGTGGACTGCTGCGTCACTGCCCCCGCGCATTTATAGATGATCCCTTGCGCTTGGTCCGGACCTTTCGCTTCATGGCGACCTTGGGTTTTGAGCCGGTTGAGGCCACGCTGGCGGCTATCAGGGACAATGCACCAAAAATACAGAAGGTGGCTGCCGAGCGGTTAAATTATGAGCTTGATCTCATCATGCAGACGGATGCTGCGGCACCAGTTTTGTGGGAGATGCATCAGTCCGGCCTGCTGCTGCAGATTTTTCCTGAGTTATACGACGGTGAAGGTGTTGAGCAGCCTTCGTTTCATCATCTCGATGTCTTTAACCATAACTTTCAGGCATTACGAGAGATGGAGATGTTGCTCGCCGCTCCGGAAAAGTATTTCGGTGAAGGTGGATTGGCGGGAGATATCCCGGAATATCTTGCCGATAACCAGGCAAAAGTTTGGCTCAAGTGGGCGGCGCTTCTTCATGATGTGGGGAAACCGGCCGCGAAAGGCCAACCAGCCGCTAAAGACGGGCGGATCACCTTTTACGGACATGATGAGATTGGACGTAAACAGGTTGAGCGAATTGCCCGGCGCTTAAAATGGAGCAATACCCAGCGGGAACGGGTTGCAGACCTTATTGGAATGCACATGCATCCTTTTCACCTCTGTAATGTGCGCCGGGAACAACAACTCTCCGCCCGTGCTGCATTAAAGCTCTGCCGGCGAGCAGGTGAGGAGCTGCCCGGCCTTTTTCTCCTGGCCATGTCGGACAGTCTTGCCGGAAGCGGTGAACTGAAACCGGAAAATATGGAACAGGAGCTTGTTGACCTGTATCGTGAAGTGGTGACGATACAGCGGGAGCATATCCGTCCTGCGCTATCCGGCCCACCGCTCGTGAATGGCAGAGACCTGATCGAAGGGTTCGGCCTCACTCCAGGGCCAGTCTTTTCGATCATTCTCGATGAGCTGCTGGCGTTACAGGTTGAGGGTGCAATAACAACACGGGAAACGGCTTTGGCGTGGGTCGGCCGTTATCTGCAGGAAAAAAACCTCCAGGGGCGAACAGAGGGAAAGCGGTGAGGATTCACCGGGCCTTTTCGGGCTTGTCAAAGAATAGCAAATGGACTAAAAAGTGCGTAAAGTTAGAGATTATTATGCCCAAAAGGCAAAAAAGGACAAATATCCGGCACGTTCCATCTATAAGCTGGAAGAGGTTCAGAAGAGATACAACTTCTTGAAGCGGGGCGACAGTGTGCTGGATATAGGCTGCTTTCCCGGCAGCTGGTCGTTGTATGCTGCGGAAGTGGTAGGGCCCAAAGGTGTGGTGGTGGGTGTCGATCTGCAAGAGGCCGATCAGGCGCCGCGGGCCGACAGCGCCCTGATCCATTGGCTTTGCCAGGATATCCGGGAAGACGATTTTATTGCCAATGTTCGCAGGATCCGTCCGACTTTCCGGGTTCTCATTTCGGATATTGCTCCCAAAACCACCGGCAATCGTTGGGCCGATGCCCAGCAGTCACTCAATCTGGTGCGGGAGACCCTGCGTATCGCCGAGGTGCTGCTGTTGCCGAAGGGACATTACCTTGTCAAAGTGTTTCAGGGCGTTGATTTTCCCGATTTCGTCCAGGAGCTGAAGCAGCGGTTTGAAATGGTGAAGGTTCTGAAGCCGCAAAGCTCGAGGATTGAAAGTCGGGAAGTGTTTGTGCTGGGAATGGGTTTTAAAAAGCTCCCTCCTGCGGCGCCTGCACCGGAATAAATATCGCGTTTAGAAATTACGTTCGTACAATGCTCCAGGCCGGAGCTCCACACGGTCAACCTGTTGCCAAGGTAGCATGTTGGTTCCGGTGGTTTTATTTATCAACACAAAAGATACAGGAAAACATATGGCTGGCCATTCTAAATGGGCGAACATCAAGCACAGAAAAGGTGCTGCGGACGCCAAGAGAGGAAAAATATTTACCCGACTCATCAAGGAAATCACCGTTGCCGCCCGGATGGGCGGAGGCGATATTGATGGTAATCCGCGTCTTCGCGCCGCGGTTACTACGGCCAAGACCGTCAATATGCCAAAAGACAATATTGCCCGAGCCATTAAAAAGGGTACCGGTGAGATTGAAGGTGAAGTCTATGATGAGATCCTCTACGAAGGATATGGACCCGGTGGCGTGGCGGTGCTGGTTGAATGTATGACCGATAATCGCAACCGGACGGTTGCCGACATTCGTCATTTTTTTGCTAAATCGAACGGCAATCTCGGTGAATCCGGTTGTGTGGCCTGGATGTTTGACAAAAAAGGTACTATCCGAATCGAGAAATCGGATATCAGCGAGGAAGAGCTGATGGACCTTGCCCTGGAGGCGGGTGCCGAGGATGTGGTTGAAGAGGATAACGGCTTCCAGGTATTGACCGCACCGGAGGAATTCGAAACCGTGCGGGAAGCTTTAGAGCAGGCCGGCGTAACCATGGGTGACGCTGAAATCTCCATGGTGCCGAAGAACACCATTGAAGTAACCGACGAGAACGTTGCAAAGTCATTAATGAAGCTTCTTGAAAATCTTGAGGACCACGATGATGTGCAAAATGTCCATGCCAACTTCGACATGGATGATTCGCTGATGGAAAACATCTAATCAGCTATATCAACGAGGAGCCGCATGTCGGCTCCACAGGCCGCCGGATGGAACGTGTCATTGGTATTGATCCCGGTTCACGAGTAACGGGATATGGGGTTATCGACAGCGCTCCCGGCGGTTTGCATTTTGTTGCCTGCGGTACCATTAAAACCACGGTGAAAGCGCCATTTTCCCACCGGCTGAACGAGATCTTTGATGGGATCAACGAAGTAATTCAGCTGCATGGGCCGGCGGTTGCGGCGGTTGAGGATGTCTTTCTGGCCAGCAATCCCCGTTCGGCCCTCAAGCTTGGACATGCCCGGGGCGCGGCTGTGGTAGCGGCCATGCAGAACGGGCTGGTCGTACACGATTATAGTCCACGGGCGGTAAAACAGGCCGTGGCGGGCTATGGGCAGGCCGAAAAAAGCCAGGTGCAGCATATGGTGCGGGTTCTGCTTGCACTCTCCGCATCGCCCAGTAGTGATGCTGCCGATGCTCTTGCTGTAGCAATCTGCCATGCCAACCGGTTGTTCGTGTGAAATGGGCATGGCTTGTGGCGGTATTACCGTGTTAGTTCAATTTGTTGGCAAAATAGTTATGAGTCGATCATGATTGCGACGTTATCAGGAAAAGTACAGTTCATCCATCCCGACCGGGCTGTTATCGATGTCGGTGGCGTGGGCTACGAGGTGTTTCTTTCGGCGGACGGTATCTCCCGTTTGCCGGAGCGGGGTGGTGAGGCTTTTCTCCATATCCATACCCATGTACGGGAGGATGCCTTTATCCTGTTCGGTTTTCCTGAAGAAGACGAGAAAGAACTGTTTCTTATTTTGAAAACGGTCTCAGGTATCGGGCCGAGGCTGGCGCTCGCGATACTTTCCGGGATGCGGGTTCCCGATCTTTGTCAAGCAATTGGCGAGAACGATGTGAAGCGGCTCACCACCCTCCAGGGGGTTGGAAAGCGGACTGCCGAGAGGCTCTGTGTCGAATTAAAAGACAAGGTGTCGCATCTTGGCGGCGCTGTTGTCGCTAAAGGTGCAGCGCCTGTTTCAACCGTCAGCGGTTCGACGGTTATGGATGCAATCTCGGCACTCTATAACCTTGGCTATGCTGACCCCGTGGCTCGCGAGGCGCTCACTGTCGTCAAACGGCGCCTGGGGGATGAAGCTTTTGCGGCACTCTCTGTTTCTGAAATGATCAGGGAAGGATTGAAGGCACTCGCATGAATTATGAGGAAGATATCTCTTCAGGCCGTGACCGGCTGGTAGATCCCGAACCTGTACCGCGCGAAAACGTCAATGATAACGCGCTCAGACCTAAACGGCTGGGCGAATACATCGGCCAGGAACAGGTGCGAAAAAGCCTTGATATATTCATCAAAGCCGCGCTTGGACGCCGTGAGCCGCTGGACCATGTGTTGTTTCATGGTTTTCCGGGACTGGGCAAGACCACGCTTTCCTATATTATTGCCAATGAAATGGGGGCGGGCATCAAGGTGACCTCTGGCCCCGTTATCGAAAAACAGGGCGACCTCGCGGCAATTCTAACCAGCCTGCAAGAAGGTGATGTACTTTTTATCGACGAAATTCATCGGCTGAATCACGTGGTCGAGGAAGTACTCTACCCGGCCATGGAAGATTTCCAGCTCGATCTCATTATTGGCCAGGGACCCGGCGCTCGCTCCATAAAAATGGATCTGCCCAGGTTCACCCTTATTGGTGCCACCACCCGTACGGGGCTGCTGACCCCGCCCTTGCGTGACCGGTTTGGGGTGATTCTGCGCCTGGAGTTTTATTCGCCTGAAGAGCTGGTAGCGATTGTGCAACGTTCTGCCGCTATCCTCGGCATGACTATTGACCCATTGGGTGCACTCGAGCTGGGACGGCGATCGAGGGGGACACCTCGTATTGCCAACCGGTTGCTGCGGCGGGTCCGTGACTTCGCCGAGGTCGGGAACCATCCGGTGGTGACAGTGGAAGTTGCCGATGCGGCGCTCAATATGCTTGGGGTTGATCGTTTTGGCCTTGATGAGATGGACCGGCGGATTATGCTCACCATTATCGATAAATTCCAGGGCGGTCCAATCGGTCTGGAAACCCTGGCAACAGTGGTGTGTGAAGAAAAAAATACCCTTGAGGATGTCTACGAACCGTTCCTGATCCAGTCTGGATTCTTAAAACGGACTCCCAGGGGGAGGATGGCGACAGTGGTCGCTTATGAACATTTTGGGCGGAAATTCCCACGTTCCGGCACCATCCAGCCCAGTCTGTTTGGTGATGATGAGTAAGCCATCCAGGTGTTTGTTGAGGCTGGCGATTGATGGGAAGAGGTGTGCTCCAACGTTTCTGAATTCCATTTAAGGGAGTAGCCATGAAAAAGACGATTAAAGATTTCCTCTCGATGAAAGTCGATCGGGAACGGATCTCCATGTTGACTGCGTATGACGCTCCCATGGCTGGCCTGATGGCCGACTGTGGAGTCGATATGCTGTTGGTAGGTGATTCGCTGGGTATGGTAGTGCTAGGCTATGACTCGACCGTACCGGTAACTATGGAACAGATGCTCCATCATTGTGCTGCAGTGCGCCGTGGGGCCCCTGAAGCCTTTGTGATTGGCGACATGCCCTTTGGCTCCTACCAGACCGGGGTACGGGATGCGGTGAAAAACGGTATCCGGTTTGTCAAAGAGGCGGGCTGCGATGCGGTTAAGCTTGAGGGTGGCAGTGAGGTGCTTGAGGTGGTTGAAGCGCTGGTCGCAGCCGGGGTCTCGGTTATGGGGCATTTAGGACTGACACCGCAGACTGCCGCCCAGCTTGGCGGCTATAGGGTGCAGGGCAAGGATCTTGACGGTGCCCGCAAGATGCTGGCCGATGCCCGGGATCTCCAGGAGGCTGGGGCTTTTTCTCTGGTATTGGAATGTGTGCCGGCAGAGCTTGCTGGAATTATCTCAAGTGAACTGCGGATCCCCACCATCGGCATAGGCGCCGGAGCCGAATGTGACGGGCAGGTCCTGGTGATAAATGACATGCTCGGCATGTTTGAGCGATTTCTTCCAAAATTTGTTAAGCAATACCAGAATCTTGCGCCGATGATGCGGGAAGGCGTGAAAGGCTATGTGGCTGAGGTGAAATCTGGTGATTTTCCGGCTGCTGAACAGAGCTTTTTTACAAAGACAGATTACAGCACACTGCAGAGCGACTGATCTGTGGATTTGAATAGTGGATGTGAGAGCCGGTGGGGTTTTGCCCTGACCGGCTCTTTTTTTATCCAAGAGATGAAGAAAACGAATGCTGTTCCATTTTCACTGTCTGATATTTCAGTCAGAAAATTTCCAAATTTGCATGTTTTTACAATGAAATGAGCCGGTCCAGGCTCATTTAGTCAAAACCGCCTTTTCCCCACCTGGTAACCACTTCTCAATATATTTTCTTTCATTCCGGTATGTTAATCCAGTAGTTGTTAGACGCTTTTTTCTATTGAAGTTGTGGGGTTTCAACTGCTTTCAGTTTGTGTGTCGTAAAAGGCGATAAATGCCAAACGGCACATTATATTGTGCTGTTGCTGTTAAATGTTTCCATATGTTGTACACATGCTGCTTTGGTTTCTGAAGCTTAGGTACGCGATCTTACAGTTGTTTTTACTTGACATGGCTATCCCTGCTGTTATAAATGAAGACATGGTGGTGTAAAGTGGGGCCAGAGGGTGTAATGTGGTGTTGAGTGCCTGAGGGGGCAAAAATCAAGAACAGATTCCGCAGCAGATCTGATCACACGCTGGACGGTAAAGGGCGGCTGAATTTCCCAAGCCGTTTTCGTGACGTGTTGAGTCAGTATGAATCCGAGGTGCTGATGGTAGCACCCTGGGGCAGGACACATCTGCGCGCATTCCCCATCCCCGAGTGGGAATCTTTTGAGAATACCCTGATGACCGACGGGCGGAAGCAAAAAGGTATGGCTCGTCTGATGCGTTATATCGTCGGCAGTGTGGCGGAGTGTCCTCTCGACAAGCAGGGACGAATCCTCCTGCCGCAGCATCTGCGGGTGGAGGCAAACCTTCAGAAAGAGATAGTTCTGGTTGGCATGCTCAGTCATGTAGAGATCTGGGACAAGGATCTCTGGGCCGAGGAGAACCAGGCCACTAGTGAACATTTTGCCGAATTTGACGACCAGTTTGCCGAGATGGGGATCTTCTGATGGACTCCATCCGGTCGATCGAAAATATCCATCAGTCGGTTTTGCCGGCGGAGGTGTTGGCGTATCTGAATCCCCAGTCCGGCGGCATCTATATGGACGGGACACTCGGGCTCGGTGGACATAGTCTGGCAATTCTGGAGAAGTCATCACCGGACGGGCGGGTCATAGGTTTTGAGTGGGATGAAAATGCCATTCGCCTCAGTCGGGTTCGGCTGGAGTCGTTTGGAGAGCGGCTGACTATTGTTCGCCGCAACTTTGCCGAAATCGCCGAAGGACTGCAGGAGGCAGGGGTCGATAAACTGGATGGGATCCTGATCGACATCGGTCTTTCTTCCCTTCAGCTTGATATGGGCGAGCGGGGCTTCAGTTTTCAGCGTGATGAACCACTGGACATGCGTATGGACAATAGGCGTGAGATAACCGCAGCCTCCATCCTTGCAAAATGCAGTGAGGAGGAGCTGGCGGATATCTTTTTTTACTACGGCGAAGAACGGCAGGCCCGACGCATTGCCAATGAAATAGTTGAAAAACGAAAGAAAGAGACGATCCTGACCTCGAAACAGCTGGCGCTTCTGGTGGCAAAAGCAGTGCCTAGGCGTTTTCACCCTCAGAAGATTCATGTCGCGACCAAGGTTTTTCAGGCGCTCAGGATTGCCGTAAACACAGAATTGGAAAATCTGGCCCGCATCCTCGATGCGGCACCGTCGTTTCTCCAGCCGGGGGCCAGCTTTTGTGTGATCTCTTTCCATTCCCTTGAGGATCGGATGGTGAAGAGAAAGTTCCGCGATAATCGGGAACTTGAGGTTGTGACGCAGCGACCGGTTGCGGCGGGACCCGAAGAGATCGCAGTAAACCCGCGATCACGAAGCGCCAGGCTGCGGGTTGCCCGGCGCCGCTAAGGCAAAAGAGAGAACGAGCGTGGGTGTGCGTGAGGGTGGGGCGGAAAATCGCTTATCCGGCCAGCTGGTTCTCGACGCTCATGACGAGGCCAGCAGATAACAGAGACAGATCAGGAGGGAACAATGATTATACATAATTCGACAGAATCCTATACGCGTCCGGTGGTGAATATCGGTGTTCGGCAGCAGTCGGTACGGAGCAGCATCTGGGATATTCCCGGTGGATCAGTGCTTTGGAAGGCGATTGGCCGGTTGGCTGGTGGGGTATGTGCGGCCACAATCGCCATTCATCTGATGCTCGGCGCATACTCGAGCCATTTGAGCGAGAAGGTGACAGCATTTGAAGGGCAGCGACATCAGCTCATGGACCGGAACATCACCCTGCGGGCCACTCGGGCCGGAATGCTAACCAAGCAGGCGGTTGAGGCGGCGGCAGGCAAGGCACTTTCCCTTTACTCTCCCGGAAAAGGGCAGCGTTTCGTCTATAATCGCAACAAAGGATGGTTTGACAGCCTGTAATATTGAAAATGGCAATAGGAACCGGTCTGCGAAAAAAGCAGAAAAAGAAACGTGGACTGGCTGTCGTTCTTGTCATTTTGGTCTTGATAGGGATTGCCGCCGGTTGGCGGCTGTTTGATGTAAGCGGGGCTGTGGAAAAGCTCAAGGCGTACTTTCCCTCGGCTACGCCCAGTTCGGTGTCGGAAGAAAATGTCAGGGGGACGATTTACGACCGAACATATAAGGAGATGGCGGTTTCCCTGCCGAGAGTGTCGGTGTTCGCCCGCTCCCGGGAGATCAAGTCTGTTGAAACCGCAGCCGCAACCTTGGCACCGCTCCTTGGTGTTGATGATCAAAGCATCCTGGAAAAATTGAGGGGAGACGAACTGCGCACCTGGCTTGCCAGGGACATAAACCAGAAACAGGAAGCCGCGGTCAAGGCTGCCAGCATAGAGGGCGTTTACCTGCATACAGAATATTCACGATATTACCCTTTAAAAGAAGTGGCAGCCCATCTTGTGGGGTTCGTGCAGGATGATATTGGCCTTTCAGGTGTCGAGTATTATTATGACCGGTTGGTCCAGAAGATGCTTGGACAGTCCGGTTCCGCTGAGTTTCGAGGCAGTGCCGGCCAGAATGTGCTGCTGACCATCGACATGAAGGTGCAGAATATTCTGGAAAAACTTGTTGAGTCTATTTCGGAAGGCAGGCAGAATGTTCGAATCGGGGCCTATGCGATGGATGCCGGTTCAGGAGCATTGATTGCCTCGGTACAGAGCCCGTCATTTGATCCTAATAGATATCGTGTGTATTCCCAGGCACTTCTTGAAAATGTGATGGTGCGGCCTATGCTTTTGCCACCGCTCTTTCGTACCCTTCTCCGTGACAGTGCCGCTATCCAGAGTCAATATGAATTACGGGGACGGGTTCACCCCTGGAGTGTCAGTGCCCAACAGTTGAGCCTTGGCAGTGAATTGCGTTTATGGGAAAGACTTGGTTTTGCAGCGAGTGTGCCACAGGAGTTTGGTAACCATGCCGAACAGTCGTTGAAGGTTGCCGATTATTTTGTAGTGGCAGGACAGGCAAAAGAGGATTTTGGTACGGTTCCCGATTCTCTTTCACCGCTTGCCTTGCTTTCTGCTCTCAGTGCAATAACCAACGGCGGCGGCAAGGTTGAGCCCTATGTGGTGCAGGCGGTAACCGATCCGCACAGCGATGAAGAGTTTCAGCTGCATCCGGAACCGCATGGAAAATCAACTGTCGAGGTGATCAGCCCTGAAGCCTCCGCAGAAATTTCGAAAATGATCTCTGTGCTTGGCACAGCCACCAAACTTGGTGGAACAATCATCCAAGACGGGATTCAGGTGGAGGTTGGCAGCAGTGATGGGTTTTCCCATATGAGCAATGAACTCTATTTTGCTGCTGTACCCATTGCGCAGGCTGAGCTGACAGTACTGTTGACGATTCAGGGCGGGAGTCGGCATGTAGAGAAACAAAAGGGGTCGTCTCTCGTTGATCCGGCCAAGGAATTGGCTGGTGTGTTGCCGCGTATCGCTGTATTGCAGGAGGTCGGCAAAAGTATTATCGACGTTGCCGAGCCGGAAGAAGGGCAGAGCGGTAATTATCCGGTACGTCTTGATCGGGTGCGGGAAGTTGTCCGTTCATCGCTGAATCAGGACAATACCGAACTGGTAGATCCCGGCGATATGCCTGATTTGGTGGGGTTAAGTCTTCGTAAGAGTCTCCGCTTGCTGCAGCATGCCACTTGCAAAATCCTTATTTACGGCACCGGCAGGGTGGTATCGCAAAAGCCGACCTCCGGCACTTCACTTGTCGGAGTGAAGGAATGTGAAATTCGGATGCAGAAGCAGGAAGACGTATCGCTGGAAGCACTTGAAGAAAAAACATCGGAACGAAAATGAGCCACCATCACTCACCTAGAGAAGAGATTCAACCGCCGGGCGTCGGCGCCAGTATTACTGAGCTTTTAGCCGGTCTCAGCTATAGGATAGCCCAGCAGGGTGAGGCTGGGGATGAGACGATTATCGCTGGCGTGACTTGTGATTCACGTGCGGCTGCTGAGGGCATGGTATTTGTCGCGTTGCCTGGCACCGTGACAGATGGACATTGTCACGTCTGGGATGCAGGGCTTCGTGGATGTGCGGCGATTATTGTGCAGAAGGGCGCAGAGTGGAAGCTGATAGCGGAATGGCCTGGCTGCGTGGTCGAGGTTGACGATTGTCGAGAGGCGTATGCCCGAGTTGCGGAAAACTATTTTGGCCGGCCTGCTGAACGTTTGCAACTTGTCGGTATTACAGGAACCAACGGCAAAACCACTATTACCTATCTGTTGGAAGACGCTCTGACCCATATCGGCTATCGGGTCGGGGTTATTGGAACCGTAAATTACAGGTATGGAAGCGATGGTGGCAAGGTTGTTTTGCCATCGCCCTTTACTACGCCCGAGGCCATGCAGCTGCAGAAGTTGTTGTTTGAGATGGTGCAGGCGGGGGTTGAGTTAGTGATAATGGAAGTTTCATCCCACGCCCTCGCTCAGCAGCGAATTGGCAATGTGCGCTACGATGTTGCGGCATTCACCAACCTTTCCCGGGATCATCTTGATTACCATCAGACGATGGATGAGTATTTTCAGGCGAAACGGATATTGTTTGCCGATCATCTGAAGGATACCGGTAAGGCGGTCATCTCAACACCCCAGCAACCGGAAGGTGACACCGACTGGTCAAAGAAAATGGCAGACTCCTGCCGGGAAAGCTCAATCCAACTCACCTTATGCGGAAAAGACGAACAGGCAGATATTCGCCTTATCGAATATGTCTCGACGTTAAATGATACTCGGCTCAGGTTCAGAGCGGGGGGCAGTGATTATAGCCTCACAACACCGCTTGTTGGCCATTTCAATATGGACAACCTGTTGACGGCCTTTGGTATACTTTCTGCCCTTGGTCTCGATCCGGCAAAAACGATTGAACCGCTTTCTCACTCGGCCGGTGCTCCGGGACGGTTGCAGCGGGTGCAGGCCGACGATGGAACCGGCCAGGCTGGGCCCGTAGTTTTTGTCGATTACGCCCACACACCCGATGCCTTAAAGCAGGTGCTGGCAACTCTCGCTGCGCTGCCGCATCGAGAACTCTATTGCATTTTTGGTTGTGGCGGTGATCGTGATGCGGGTAAACGACCGGTAATGGGGAGTTTTGCCGCCACCTTTGCTGATGTGGTGGTTGTTACCGACGACAATCCGCGCACCGAGGATCCAGACAGGATTCGCAGTCAGATCGTGCCGGGTATTATCAAGGCAGGCCTCCTGGAAAAGGATGTGAACTGGCTTGCCGGGCGGGAAATTGGCGAGCGAGGTTTTGTCGCTATTGCTGGCAGAAGTGAAGCGATTGCCAGAGGTGTACGCAGCGCGGGTAGCGGTGATATTGTTCTGATTGCCGGTAAGGGTCATGAGAAATATCAGCTTTCCCTTGCCGGCAAACGTTTTTTTGATGATTGCCTTGAAGCTCAGTGCGCACTTTTAGCATGGAACCTGGAGGCGGTGGCTCGCGCTACAGGAGGGAGATTGGTTGCTCCTTCCCAGGCTCAACGCGTTCTTGGCGAAGTTTCAACTGACAGCAGGACAATACACGCCGGAGATATTTTTGTACCGTTAAAAGGAGAGAAGTTTGACGGTCATGCATTTCTCTCTACAGTTGCCGAGAAGGGTGCCGGTTGTCTGGTAGTTGAGAAATCCTCAACCTTTGTTCCGCCGGAAAATATTGCCAGAGTCGAAGTGGATGATACTCTGCGGGCGCTGGGGGATCTGGCTCGTTTTCGCCGACGGCTTGTAGCGACGATGCAGGATCAGGTTGTTATAGGTATTACTGGCAGCTGCGGAAAGACCACGGTGAAGGAAATGACCGCAGCTATCCTTAAGCGCAGATGGCCGGCAGGCCCTGATTACCCTGAGGGTGCAGTGCTCTATACCAAAGGTAATCTCAACAACCTTATCGGAATGCCGTTGTCATTACTGCCTATCACACCACGTCAGCGTGCAGCTGTACTCGAAATGGGTATGAATGCACCGGGTGAGATCCACGCCATGGCCTTGAGTGCAGAGCCAGACATCTGCTGCATTACCAACGTCCATGGGGTGCATTTGGCAGGACTCCACGATCTAGACGGTGTGGCCAAGGCCAAGGGCGAATTATTTGCAGCAGCGAAGGACAGCGCACTGCTGGTTGTGAATCTTGATGATGAGAGAATACGGGTGCTAGCTGATGGTATTCAGCGAAAAAAAATTACCTTTGCAACCGTCGATAGTGGTGCTGATATGTATGCGTCCGAGATCGAGGCTGAGCCGGGAGGAGTGATAACATTTCTCCTGCACAGAGGCAACGAGACGGTTCAGATCCATCTCTATACCGTTGGCCTGCATAATGTGACCAACGCCGTGACTGCTGCAGCCATTGGCGCGGCGGCCGGAGCAACTCTTGCCGAGATTGCGGCCGGTCTTGCCGATTTCAGGCCGGGTGACAGGCGTATGGTTCAATTACAAACTGCGACCGGCCTTGGGGTGTTAAACGATACATATAACGCCAACCCTGCCTCCATGGAAGCGGGATTGAAAACGCTTGCTCAGATGGGTGGTAAACGAACCGCGGCCCTTCTTGGTGATATGCTGGAACTCGGAGACAGTTCGGTTGCTGCTCATCACCAGCTTGGCCGGCAGGCGGCCGAACTGGGAGTCGATTTTCTCGGTGTAGTCGGAAGTTTCAAGGACAAAATTGCCAGTGGGGCGCTTGAATACGGAATGTTGCCTGACAGAGTGAGGCTGTTTGAGGAAAAGGCAGCAGCTGCTGCCTGGATAGAATCGCTGCAGGAAAGCGGAGAACTTACTGCCGGTGACTGGCTTCTTGTGAAGGCATCACGCGGCTTAAGAATGGAAACAATTGTGGAGCGGCTGACAGGAAACACTTGAGGAAAGATGTAAGGCGAGGTAGAAAGCCACCTCAAAGTCTTCCTTTCAACCCGCAACACATTATCCGAGATTGACAGATGCTGTATCATTTACTTTATCCGCTGCATACAACCTTTATTGGTTTTAACGTTTTTCGTTATATTACGGTGCGTTCCATCGGGGCGGCCGTCACCGCTTTTCTCGTCATGCTGATTTTTGGACCGATGTTTATCCGGGCTATAAAGCGAAGGCAAATCGGTCAGGTAGTTCGCGATGACGGGCCAGAAACCCACTTGAAAAAACAGGGTGTCCCCACCATGGGCGGCTTGTTGATTCTCTGCTCTATCTCGGCCTCGACCCTTTTGTGGGCCCGACTGGATAATCCGCTTGTCTGGCTGTTGCTCTTTGTAACGCTTTTCTATGGGATGATCGGTGCCTTTGACGATTACCGTAAAGTGAGCCGCAACAGCAGTGCCGGAATTTCCGCCCGGGCGAAACTCGCTTTACAGGTCCTGGGCGCCATGTCGGTCGGGCTCTTTTTATTGTCCCATCCAGGATATGACGGCCAGTTAAGCCTGCCTTTTTTCAAGAATATCCAGCCCGATCTCGGCTGGTTTTATGTGATTTTTGCAATCATAGTCATTGTCGGCTCGTCCAATGCTGTGAATCTCACAGATGGTCTCGACGGTCTGGCAGCCGGGCCAACGGTGGTCTCGGCGGCTGTTTATCTGGTGTTCAGCTATCTTGCCGGCCATGTGGTGCTGGCCGATTACCTGCAAATTCCCTATGTGAAAGGAAGCAGTGAGCTGGCCATTTTCTGTGGCGCGATCTTTGGAGGCTGTCTCGGCTTTCTCTGGTTTAACGCATATCCCGCCCAGATTTTCATGGGTGATACTGGCTCGCTGGCACTTGGCGGCGCCCTTGGTTCTATTGCTATCATTATTAAGCAGGAATTTCTGCTGGCCATTGTGGGCGGCATTTTTGTGATGGAAGCCTTGTCGGTGATCATGCAGGTCGGCTATTTCAAGATGACCAACGGCAAACGAATCTTCTTGATGGCTCCGTTTCATCACCATTTTGAGAAAAAGGGCTGGCACGAGCCGAAGGTCGTGGTCCGGTTCTGGATCGTCTCGATTATTCTTGGCCTCTTTGCCATAGCCACCCTGAAACTGCGCTGATGCAAAAAGAATCCAAGATATATAAGGGCATGACAGTAGCCGTAGTCGGACTGGGGATAACCGGCCAGGCGGCTGTGCATTATTGTCTTGAATGCGGAGCGCAGGTGATCGTATCGGACAGTCGCCCGCGCGCGCGCTTTCAAGAGGAGATGGCAGCTTTTCTTCAAAAAACCGGAGTGGAATGGGAGGCAGGCGGCCATACTTTCGAGTTTCTGAACAAGGCCGATTGCGTGATCGTCAGTCCCGGCATTCCGGAAAGCCATGAAGCAATCATCCGGCTGAAGGCCGCGGGAATACCTGTCGTCGGTGAGCTGGCCGTGGCCGCTCCCCATCTGAACATGCCGGTGGTGGCTGTGACAGGCACAAATGGCAAGACCACGGTGACCTCTCTTATCGGTGAGATTGTAAAAGAGGACGGGAGATCGGTCTTCGTCGGCGGCAATATAGGAACCCCTGTTTTTGAGTTTCTGCGAAAAAAAGACAAAGCCGATGTCATGGTGCTTGAGGTATCGAGCTTCCAGCTGATGGCTGCTGGAGACTTCGCTCCAGATGTCGGTGTGCTGTTGAACATTACCCCCGATCATATTGACCGGCATGGCTCCTTGAGTGAATATGCAGCAGCCAAAATGCGACTGTTCTGCCACCAGAAATCGGCCCATACTGCGGTCATGTGCAGCGATGATCCGGAGTGTATGGCCAGGGTCGGGCAGTTGCCCTCTCAATGTGTTACTTTCGGCAACGTTCCAGGCTCCACTGCCCGCATTGAAGGCCAGGTGGTGAGGAGTATGGTGGCTGGTCATGAAGTCGTTTATGACCTTACTGGAACTGCGTTTATTGGCCGTATCGGCGCAAGCAATGCGGCTGCGGCGATCCTGGCCTGTCAGGCTCTGGGAATTGCGCCTGATGTGATTATGGCGGCGTTGAAGAAGTTCCAGCCGGGTCCACATCGTATTGCGCTGGTAGGCGAGTTGCATGGTGTTCGTTTTATCAATGATTCAAAAGGGACCAATACCGGTGCGGTGATTGCCGCTTTGCAGCAGCTTGATGGTAAAGCATTGCTCATAGCCGGCGGGCGGGACAAAGGCGAAGATTACCGCCTGCTCCGGGAGCAGGTGCAGGAAAAAGCAAGAACCGTCATTGTGATTGGTGAGGCGGCCGCAAAGATCAGCGAGGCATTGCAAGGTTGCACCGAGCTGCGGTCAGCCGAAACGCTGGATGAAGCCGTGCGGTTGGGATACAGTCTGGCCGAGCCAGGTGATGCAGTGCTGCTTTCACCGGCCTGTTCCAGTTTCGACATGTTTACGAGTTATGCTCATCGTGGTGAAATGTTTGCCGCGGCAGTGCATAAACTGATCGCAGAGGATTCGGCTGGCGACGGAGGTGGGCGGTGAAAAACGCTACCGGAAGACCGATACGGCTCCTCATAACCGGCGGCGGCACCGGCGGACACCTTTTTCCAGCTGTGGCAGCTGCTCAGGCCCTTCGTTTACGCCAGCCGGAGAGTGAGGTGCTTTTTATCGGTACCCGTAGAAAAATTGATACTACCACCCTGGACGGGTACGGTTTTGCCAGCTGTTCAATACACAGCTATGGCTTAAAAGGCAAAAGTCCGCTGGAACTACTCAAGGCCATTGCGGCGTTGCCCGTGTCGATATTTCAGGCGGCAGTTCATATTCGACGCTTTCGCCCGGATGTGGCGCTCGGAGTTGGTGGCTATGTCACCGGTCCGGTAATGGTCGCGGCGAAACTGATGGGGGTGCCGACCATTATCCATGAGCAGAATTCGGTACCGGGTCTGGCGAATAGAAAACTGGGCACACTGGTGAATCGTATCTGTGTTTCCCTGCCGGGGAGTGAACGTTTTTTCCCACTGGAGAAAACGATCTTGACTGGTAATCCTGTCCGGCAGAATATCCTGGCGCTTGCCCGTGAGGAGAAAGACAAATCAGGGGTATTCACCATTATGATTCTGGGCGGCAGCCAGGGGGCACACGCCGTGAACCGGTTAGTGACCGAAGCACTCTGCGATTATGGCAAGGAAAATTTGCCGGAGTTTGCGGTCATACACCAGACGGGCCAAAAAGATGCAGAATGGGTTGAAAACCGTTATCGTGAAGCTGGAGTCAATGCGACAGTAGCACCATTTTTTCGCGATATGGCCGAGGTGTACAGTAAGGCTGATCTCTTGGTGTCGCGAGCCGGGGCTACCACCTTGACCGAACTGGCAGTACTGGGCAAGCCGGCAATCCTGGTGCCCTATCCCTTTGCTGCAGATGATCATCAGACAAAAAATGGCGCCTACTATGTCGATGGCGGAGGGGCTGTACAGTTCATAGAAAAGGATTTGCACAGTGAATTGCTCTTTCGTACCATTGAAGATTTAATGAAGAGCGGTGACCGTCGTGCGGTTATGGCCGAGGGAATGCGCGGGCTTGCCATTCCCGATGCAGCGGAAAAAATCGTCGATGTCTGCCTTCAGGCTGCAGGTGGAACAATGGAACCTGCCATTGATACCATGCGGGGAAATTAAGGATGTACAGAAAAAATAAACATATTCATTTTGTAGGAGTTGGTGGAATCGGCATGAGCGGTATTGCTGAGCTGCTCCTCAACCTCGGGTACACGGTTTCCGGTTCTGACCTGCACGGCTCTGCCATTACCGACCGATTGGCGAAACTCGGCGGTACCATCAGTATAGGCCATAAGGCGGAAAATATTGAGGGTGCCGACGTCGTGGTTACCTCTTCAGCTATTTCGGACAAAAATCCTGAAGTGGTAGAGGCCAGGCGTCAGCATATCCCGGTTATTCAGCGGGCAGAGATGCTGGCAGAACTGATGCGGCTCAAGAAATACGGCATCGCCATTGCCGGGAGCCATGGTAAAACCTCCACGACCTCTATGGTCAGCTGGATGATGGCAGAGGCAAACTTTGATCCAACAATCGTGGTTGGCGGCAAGGTTGATAGTCTTGGAGGCAATGCGAAACTGGGGCAGGGTGAATTTCTGGTCGCCGAAGCGGATGAGAGTGACGGCTCTTTCTTAAAACTCTCGCCGGTGCTCGAGGTTGTAACCAATATCGATTTGGAGCATCTCGACTACTATCGAGATATCGAGCACATCAAAGAGACCTTTCTGGCGTTTATCGATAAGATCCCATTTTACGGTGCCGCTATTGTCTGTCTCGACGATCCCAACGTTGCTGACATTCTGCCTTTGATCAGTAGACGCAAAATCACATATGGGTTGACACCTCAGGCGGATATGCATGCGGAGAATATCCGTTTCGAAAATGGCAGGGTTCTTTTCACCGTGCACCGCCAGGATGAATACCTGGGCGATATTGATCTGGCGCCGCCGGGTATGCATAATGTCTATAACGCCCTGGCCGTCATCTGTGTGGGGTTGGAGTTGGAGATTCCCTTTCCTGTCATTGCCAAGGGACTGCAGAGTTACCAAGGTGTCCAGCGTCGTATGCAGAAAAAAGGTGAGGTGCGGGGCATAACAGTTGTGGACGATTATGGCCACCACCCCACTGAAATCCGCGCGACTCTTTCCGCAATCAAGACCGCCTGGCCCGAAAAGAGGCTGGTGGTACTGTTCCAGCCGCATCGCTATAGCCGGACCAAAGGACTGTTTAAAGATTTTCTCACCGCTTTTCATCAGGCGGACTATCTCATCCTGACTGATATCTATGCGGCCAGTGAGGAACCAATCGAAGGCGTCAGCAGTCAGGCGTTGTTGGCAGAAATCGAACAGCACGGTCAGCGCTATACCCATTATATTGCCTCTGTTGATGCGATGGCTGAAGAAGTGATGGGGCTGGTTGGTGAAAACGATCTTGTGCTGACGCTTGGTGCAGGCAATATTGTACGGGTCGGTGAGGAGCTTTTAACGCTTCTTGAGAAGCAGGTGTAGAATAGTAGCGCAAACTCTATTATAGTATGCTGCGTGATTTTGAGGAGCGGGATAAAGACGAGCTACTGCAAAAAATGGATATGGGCGGAACAAAACTGAAAGCTCTGAAACTACAGCACAGAGCACGTGCAACCGGGATTTTTCTGCGACAGTGTTTGCGAGAGCTGTCCGGTAAAGGCCGGAAACGTACGACGCGCAACAGCGACTTGCGGCAGCACAGTTTTGCCTCCATGCCCGAGCCGGCAAAGAAGAGCAGAAAACGGCTCTCTTTGAGCAGGGTGCGCAATAAAATACGGCAGAATCAGAGGGTCCGAAAGGATACCTTTGATACGCAATTGAACAAACGGCCATTTCCGGTGCGAATATTTCCGCTGGCCTTGACGGCCTTGGCCATATCGATGTTTTTCACCTTTGACGGTGAAAAGATGATCGGGAGGCTATTCAATGACATCTCGATCTTCAAGGTACGGGAACTCGATTTTATCGGCTGCGAATCCACCTCGAAGGATCGACTGCGTCTGCTAACAGGAATAAATCTCTACCAGACCAGTTTGCTGGGGCTTGATACCGATATTGTTGCAACCAATGTCGAGCAGGATCCGTGGGTGAGCAGGGCGGTGGTCAAGCGTAACTGGCCGAGCGAGATCGTGATTGAGGTTGTGGAGCATCAGCCGGTGGCGATGATCAACAGGAGTACTACTTCTCAACCGCAACTCTTTTATGTTGATAAGACCGGCACCGCATTTTTAGAGGTCAATCCTGGACAGGATGTCGACTATCCTGTTATTACCGGTCTCGATCGCTTTGCAGAAGAAGAACAGCGTCAGGCAATCTTTGCAGATATTTATTCCTTCCTCAGATATGCTGGCAGGAATAATCCAAACTTGCCGGCCCAGTCGGTTTCGGAAATTCATATCAACGAGCAAGGTGAGATGGTGATCTATCTCGTGGATCACACTTTCCCAATCTTTTTTGGTAAAGGTGATATTTATGAGAAATACATCCGGCTGGTGAAGGTACTTGAGGCGCTGTACAAAGAAAAACGAAAAGGAATGCTGATTTCCGGAGTTGAATATATCCGGATGGATTATTTGAACGACAAGGTGCTGGTTGCACAAAGTGAGTCTGGTTGACGGATATGGATGAAATGATTGAGATAGAGCCTGAAGAGGAACAGGAAACTGGTGAGCATGAACCCGGTGAACTTGTCGTGGGCCTCGATATTGGTACCACCAAAATCTGCTGTATCGTTGGCGAGGTCTTTGAGGATCGGGTCAATGTGATCGGTACCGGCACCGTACCATCCAACGGGCTTCGAAAAGGGGTGGTTGTCAATATCGAGAGTACTGTCAGCTCCATCAAGCAGGCGGTTAAGCTGGCTGAGGAGTCGGCTGGTTGCGACCTCAGTTCCAGCTATGTGTATGTCGGCATAGCCGGTAATCACATAAAGGGATTCAACAGTCCCGGTATCCTGGCGATTAACAACCGGGAGATTAAACAGGCCGATATTGACGATGTGATCAATGCGGCCCGTACCGTCAAGATCACCGAAAACCAGCGGGTTATTCATGTGATGCCGCAGGAATACATGGTTGACGATCATACCGGTATCCAGAACCCCTTGGGGATGACCGGAGTGCGTCTGGTGACAAATGTCCATATCGTTACCGCCGATATCGGCGCTGTCCATAATCTTGTGACATGCTGCAATAAAGCAGGTCTGGAGGTGGCTGAACTGGTCTTGGAATCCATTGCTTCGGCCAACGCGGTACTGAGTCCGGATGAGATGGAACTTGGGGTGGCGCTGGTGGATATCGGCGGCGGCACCACTGATTTAGCCGTATTTTGTGATGGCACTATTCGCCATACCCGGGAAATCGGGCTGGGCGGACACAATCTCACCAACGATCTATCTGTCGGCCTCAGAACACCTCTGCAGGAAGCGGAACGACTCAAAGAGGATTACGGCGGGGCTATTTCCTCGGTGATCAAGCCCAACCTGGTGGTTGATGTACCGACCGTGGGCGATCGTGAACCGCGGAAGGTGACCCAGAAGATTTTGGTGGATATTCTTGAGGCTCGAATGATCGAGATTCTTGAGATGATTGACCGGGAACTCGTGGCAAGCGGCCAGAAGAACAAGATCAACGGTGGTGTCGTCATCACTGGTGGTACGGCGTTACTTGCCAATCTTGTAGATTTGGCCGAGCAGATTTTTGATTTGCCGGTGCGAATTGGTTATCCCACCGGTGTTGGCGGCAAGCTGGAAGAGATCTACAGCCCCCGTTGTACCACCGCTACGGGACTGGTGCTTTTTGGCAGAAATAAGAGCCGGGAAAACCAGAACCGTGAGCCATCCGCATTGGATAAGTTAAGGGGATGGATCAAAAAAATTATGTAAGACCCCAGATATTTTTGTTTATGGGGCAATGGGCAGATGATATATTTGCAGGAATTGAATGTTCAGCCGGCGGGTCCGCAGGGGATGCCGGTTTAATATAGCAGCAGGGAGAATGGTATGCCGTTTAGAATGGCAGAATCAGAGGGCGTGGCGGTTGTCAGGGTGATTGGAGTCGGCGGCGGTGGCGGTAATGCCATCAACACCATGGTAGCCAATCGATTGCAAGGGGTCGAATTTATCGCGGCGAATACCGATAAACAAGCGCTGTTGCAGTCTCAAGCTGATATTTGCCTGCAGCTCGGTCCCAGCGTGACCAAAGGTCTTGGTGCCGGAGCGACACCTGAAACCGGTGAACAGGCGGCTATTGAATCTCTTGAGGAGATCAAAGAAGCCCTAAAAGGCAGCGATATGGTCTTTGTCACCGCCGGTCTAGGCGGCGGTACCGGTACCGGTGCTGCTCCTGTGGTTGCCAAAGCCTGTAAGGAACTTGGCGCACTGACTGTTGCAGTTGTCACCAAGCCCTTTAGTTTTGAAGGCAAGTTTCGGATGCGCAACGCCGAGTACGGCTGGGAGCAGCTGCAGAAATATGCCGATACCATTATAACCGTGCCCAATGATCGCCTGCTGTCACTCATGCAGAAAAACAGTAAGTTGGCCGATATGCTGACAATGGCCGACAACGTACTTTTGCAGGCTGTAAAAGGTATCACAGACCTGATAAATGTTCCCGGACTGATTAATGCCGACTTTGCCGATCTTCGCACTGTCATGCGTGAAGTCGGGCCAGCTATCATGGGTAGCGGCAGCGCTGTCGGGGAAAACAGGGCGGTCGAAGCGGCCAGGAAGGCTATCGACAATCAATTGCTTGAGGATTTCGGAATCGATGGTGCCCGTGGTCTGTTGATCAATATTTCCGCTTCCGAAGAGACTTTTGCCATGTCTGAGTTCATGGAGGCTTCTTCACTCATTCAGGAACGGGTGGATGAGGACGCCAAGGTGGTCATCGGCGCCCTCTATGACAATTCCCTGGAGGATGAGCTCAAGGTTACCGTTATTGCTACGGGTGTTGGTGATATTGCGAGCAAGAGAGAGGCTATCTCCCAGGTTAATGATCTCTACCGTAAACGACCGGAGACTGAAAACGGTAGGAATCGCGAACGTGAGCGTGAACGTGAGAGTGATCCTGTCAATTCAGCCAAGCAGGCCCCGGTCAACAGACAACCGAAGGTGACTCGCCTGCCGAATTCGAATTTTGAGACGCTGGATCACTTTGGTGGCAATTCCGGCGATAACGACGGCAGAAAACGCGATCTGCCAACCTGGCACGAGGATCATCTGGAAACCCCGGCCTACCTGCGCAAGAAGGCCAACTAACCAGCAAGGCTGGACCACATTGGCCGGCCACAACGAAACATGAAAGGTGTGTGGGCCGGTGTGGTATTGCCGCGGAACCAACCTTTTTCATATAAAAGGGGTCCGTAATCAGGAAGCAGCACAGAACATCATCCGGCTTGGTCGGTAAGGTTACCTCCAGGCTGGATACGGAAAAAGGCAGTTATCTCAAAAAGTGGACCGGGCGTCTACCCGTGGCGTTACTCTATCCCAATACGTATGGGGTGGGGATGTCAAGTCTCGGATTCCAGCTGGTGTACGCCATGCTGGGCAATGAAGACAGCCTGGTCTGCGAGAGATTTTTTCTCCCGGAAAAAAAAGAACCATTGCGTTCTGTCGAATCGCAGCGGCCGCTTACCGATTTTCCCATCATTTTTATCTCCATCAGTTTCGAGCACGATTATCCCCACCTGGTGCAATTGCTCCGGATGGCAGGGATTGCTCCCTTCAGCTCCGACCGCGATTCTGCTATAGCACCCGCCCAGCCACTGGTTATCTGTGGCGGGGTGGCTACTTTCATGAATCCTGAGCCGCTTGCGCCGTTTGTCGACCTTTTTGTCCTAGGTGAAGCCGAGCCGGTTCTGCCCAGCCTCGTTGCATCATTGTTGCAAGACCACGACCGGTTGGCGCGAAGCGATTTGCTGCTGCATTTGAGCCGGAACCTGAATGGCTGCTACGCACCGTGTTTTTATACCCCGGAATATGATAATGAAGGCGAGCTGCGATGCTATCGTGCAAGCCACGATCTGCCGGAGAGGGTGGTGAAATCGGTGCTTCACCATTCTCCCGTTGCTGCTCATTCACAGCTGTTGACCCCGGAAGCCGAGTTTGCCGAGATGCATCTGACCGAGCTTGGCCGCGGTTGCTCACGTGGCTGCCGATTTTGCGCGGCAGGCTTTATTTATCGTCCCCCGCGTCTCTGGGATGGGGACGCTGTGGTGGAGGGTCTCAAGGCCCGTTTTACCGGTATTGACCGGGTTGGCCTTCTCGGTATGGAGATGGCCGATAGCGCAGCGCTGGAGCAAATCAGCACGTATCTCAAGGAAAGCGGCTGTGCCCTCTCTTTCTCCTCGCTACGGGCCGATCGGCTCAGTGATCATCTAATCGACCTGCTTGGCGCCAGTGAACTGAAAAGTGTGGCCATTGCTCCTGATGGGAGTTCTGAGAGGTTACGAAGGGTCATCAATAAGGGACTGGATGAGACTGACCTGCTGGAGGCTGCCGAGCGGCTGGTAGCGGCTGGTATTTTCAAACTCAAGCTCTACCTCATGATTGGTCTGCCCTCTGAAGCAGATGAGGATCTGCTGGAGGCGGTTACCTTAGTTGGCAAAATAAAAGAACGTATCGATCGTATTGGAAAGGTGCGGGGACGGCTTACGGAAATCGTCATTTCCGTGAACTGCTTTGCTCCGAAACCTTGGACGCCCTTCCAGTTCCACCCGTTTGGCATGAGTTTTTCGCCTGAATCAAATAAAGAGGGAAGTGCTAAAGAAGCCGTAAATGAGCTGAAGCGACGGCAGAAAGTGTTGCGTAACGGTCTCTCTTCGCTGGCTAATGTGCATCTGCAGTTCGATAAACCCGAGAGTGTTCTTTTTCAGGCGGTTTTGTCGCGAGGCGACAGGCGACTTGCCGAGGTGCTGCTTACCATGGCAGACACCGGCTGTAGTTGGAAACAGGCGATGAAGCAGCACCATCTCACCGCTGAAGAGTATGCAGTTCGTGCTTTTCGTCAGACAAGCTGGTTTCCCTGGTATGTGATCGACCACGGTATCGATCACGATTATCTCTGGCAGGAATACCAGCGGGCATTCGACGAGAAGTTGACTCTGGCCTGTGACACCTCCATCTGCAGGCGATGCGGGGTCTGTCATGGTTAAATTGCGAAAGGGTGGCAAAAAAACGCAGGATCTCGTCCAGCAGCAGAAGCTGGACGCCGGTCTGCAACCCTTCAAGCTGGTAAAATATTTTACATTCACCAGTCTTGCAGTCATCCTTATCTTCACCCTGTTTCTTTCCTGGGCTATCTCCCAGAATGCCAAAAAGGTGATGTTGAAACAAAGTGAAGAGTATTCGATGGTCCTTGCCGAAAATCTCAATCAGCAGGTATTTCGCCGTTTTGTTCTGCCAACAGTGGTACGTTTCGGCAATATTGCGCTCAGTAATCCCGAGCAGTTTGGGACGCTTGACGCGGTGGTGAAGAGTGTTATTCAGGGTATGAAGATCGAATCGGTAACTATTTATGATTCGAGCATGAATATTGTGTCTTATTCGACGGTTGACGATATTGTTGGCATAAAAGATCTGGGTGGAGTGGAGTATGAACTGGCGCTTTCAGGTGTTGCCAATTCACGACTACTGTACAGCGGTTCGGTGGTCAACCTCCTGCCGGAGACCAAATCGCTCAGCTGTGAACTGCGCACATTCATTCCGTTTCGTCAGGTTCGCGATACCGGCGAACCCAGCGATCTTATCATGGGGGTCATCGAGATCCAGAAAGACCTCTCGAAAGAATATGAAAATATTATTCGTTTGCAGGGATCGATTATTGCCGTCTCTGGTACAGTGATGGCCGTCCTCTTTCTGGTGTTGCGGACTATCGTTTCCAGGGCTGGCCGGATTATGGAAGGAAAGGCGCTCGAGCGTCTGCGTCTGGAGGAGCAGCTTAATCAGGCAGAGCGACTGGCCCATCTCGGCACCATGGTGGCAACCGTTTCCCATGAGATTAAAAGTCCGCTTGGTATTGTGAGAAGCACTGCAGAAATACTGGAAAAACGTATAAAAAAAGTTGCACCTGGCAGTGAACACCTGGCCCGCATTATCGTTGATGAAACCAGTCGCTTGAATGACATTGTCATGGAGTTTCTTGATTTTGCCCGTCCTCAGGAGACGAAGCTGCAGCCCGGCAACATCAATGAGCTGGTTGAAAAGGCGTTAATCTTTATTGCCCATAAGCTTGAAGAGCAACATATCGAGCTGGTCAAGGAGCTTCAAGCCGACCTGCCGCTGGTTCATCTCGATCCGGAACAGCTTTACCGAGCTCTTCTCAATATTCTGGTGAATGGCATTCAGGCCATGCCGGATGGAGGTAGCCTGAAGGTGCGGACCCAGATCGGCAGCAAAGGGAAGGTTGTGCTGGCCATCAGCGATAACGGGATTGGTATGAACGAAGAGACGGCCGAGCAGATTTTTAAACCCTTTTTTACCGATAAGCATAAAGGCACCGGTTTGGGATTGTCGATAACCAAGAATATCATCGATGGTCATAACGGCGAAATACACATCGAGAGCGCCATCAATGCAGGAACAACCTTCTTTATTAGTCTCCCAACAGCCTAAGCCCGTCTTGCTAGACGTTACTAACGTCGCTTTTCTCACAAAAGGCCCATACAGCTTTTCCGTGGCTGCAGGTGAATGTGTCGGTCTGAGTGGCAGGTCTGGGATTGGCAAAACCCAGTTGCTGCGGGCTATGGCTGATCTTATCCCCTGCACTGGCAATGTTGTGCTAAATGGCATTGATGCACAGAAGATCCCGGCGCCTCGTTGGCGGCAGATGGTCGGTATGGTCCCCGCTGATCCACAGTGGTGGTTTGATCTGGTTGGTGATCATTTCCCGAAGAATGAACAGATGGATACGCTGCTGCCAACCCTTGAGCGGCTCGGTTTTGCCATGGATGTACTGAACTGGGAGGTGAGTCGACTCTCTACCGGCGAACGACAGCGTCTTGCCCTGATAAGAGCACTGGTACCTGAACCGATAGTACTCTTGCTTGATGAGCCGAGCTCGGCCCTTGATGCCACGCACACGAATAGCCTCGAAGAGCTGCTTGCAGAGCTGAGGCAAAGCAAAGAACTTGGCATTGTCTGGGTGAGCCATGACCCGGCTCAGCTGAGAAGGGTCGCTAACCGGATTTTTACGTTGGAAGAGCACACCCTTCTCGAGATAGTGACCAACAGAACCAACATGCTGCCGGAACGGTTGTCGCAGGCGTAGTCTAACACTACTTCTATTACTCAAATCGTATGAACGTTATTTCTCTAACCACTTTCGATCTGGCCATTGCCGCTTTGCTGCTGCTCGTCCTGGCAGGAGTCAGCATGGCGCTGAGTCTTGGTCTTGAGAAAAAGATCATCATCTTCAGCGGTCGTATGATAGCCCAACTGCTCTTTATCGGGCTTGTGCTGCGGTATCTTTTCGCCAACGCCGACGGTTGGCTGATTCTCCTGATGTCGCTGGTGATGCTGGGAGCCGCGGGACGAGAAGTGCAGGCGCGGCAGAAGCGCCGGATACGAGGTGTTGCCGGTTACTTGATCGGTACCGGCGCCATGTTTATCTCCTCATTTTCGGTTACGCTGCTGGCGTTGGTAGTCATAATTGGGGTTGAGCCCTGGTACACACCACAATACGCTATCCCCCTGCTTGGGATGCTGCTTGGCAACACCATGACCGGTATATCACTTGCTGCGGACCGGCTGAGCAGTCAGTTTTATGAGCAGCGCAATGTAATTGAGCAGCGGTTGATGCTTGGGCAGAGCTGGCAGGAGGCCAGTTCTGATATCAGGCGCGACTGTATGCGGACGGGTATGATGCCGATCATCAATTCCATGGCTGCAGCAGGTATCGTCAGCCTACCGGGTATGATGACCGGTCAGATTCTGGGAGGTACTCCGCCGGTTGAGGCGGTCAAATACCAGATCCTTATTATCTTGCTGATCGCCGCTGGTACAGGATTCGGGGTTATTACTGCGATCTGGATGACTGGACGTCATCTCTTTGACCAGCGTCACCGTTTGCGGCTTGATTGCCTGCTCGGAAAACGGTAGGTTAGATCCCCGAATGATGAATTCGTATAATGACTGCATAATGGGGACCAGCGGTTCCCAATAAAATGAAATATTTCGAGTAACTCTCTACGCTGCTGAAGTGCTGCGGCAGAGGCTTGAAGGAGGCGAAAATGGGTAAGAAAATAGTGATAATCGGTGGGGTTGCGGCAGGTCCTAAGGCCGCAGTCCGGGTAAAACGGTTGATGCAGGACGCAGAAGTTACCCTGGTTGATCAAGACAGTCTGATTTCGTATGGAGGTTGCGGTATTCCTTACTACGTCTCAGGTGATGTGGCGGATGAAAAAGAACTGCGGTCGACCAGTTTTCATATGCTCCGGGATGAGTTCTTTTTTGAGAAGGCCAAGGGGGTCAGAACGCTGACCTCAACCAGGGCCATTGCTATAGATAGAACCAATAAAACCGTCACTGTCGAAAATGTGCAGAGCGGCGAGCAGGGCAAGCTCGAATATGACCAGTTGCTGCTGGCGACCGGCAGTCAACCTGTGATCCTGCCGATACCCGGCAACAGCCTTGACGGTGTTTTTACCATTAGCGATCTGCATAAGGCGATTGAGATAAAGGAGCGCATAGCCAAAGGGCAGGTGGGCAAGGCGGTTATCATCGGTGGTGGGGCTATCGGACTTGAGATGGCCGAAGCCTTTACCGACCTGTGGGGGGTGGAGACCACGGTGGTTGAGTTTATGGATCAGCTGCTCCCCAAAGCGGTTGGCTGGACCATGGCAACGATTTTGACGAAACATCTCCGGGAGAAGAATGTCGAAGTGTTCCTGGGGGAGGCGGCTGAAGAAATCCTTGGTGAGGATGGTCGGGTCGTCGGTCTCAAGACCAGCAAGCGTACTATTGAGGCCGATCTGATTGTGATGGCCGCTGGTGTCAGACCCCGTGCACAGTTGGCGGTAGAGGCGGGACTGCATGTTATCCCAAACGGCGGCATTGTCGTCAACGAACGCATGCAGACCTCCGACCCTGCGATCTTTGCAGCGGGTGATTGCGTTGAGATTGTCCATCTGCTTACGGGCAAGCGGTTCTGTGCACCTTTCGGCAGCCTGGCAAACAAAGAAGGGAGAGTGGCGGCTGACAATATGGCGGGTATCCCATCGACATTCAAGGGTGGGGTGGGCAGCTTTATCATGAAGGCTTTTGATATCTCCATCGGTGCCGTCGGACTGACCCTAAAGGCGGCTCTGGCAGAGGGCTTTGATGCGGATGTGTCGTTGACTTCGCCTTCAGATCGGGCCCATTTCTTTCCTGGTCAGGATATCGTCTGTTTTGAAATGGTTTTTGACCGGAGGAGCCGGAGAGTTTTGGGATTGCAGGGGGTCGGTCCCATGAACGACGCTCTTTCCGCCAGACTTGATGCTGCTGCCGTGGCCCTGGCCAATAGTGCGACTATTGAGGATTTTAGCAATATAGAGATGTGTTACGCGCCGCCGTTCTCGGCAGCTATCGATGCCATTAACGCCGCCGGTTATGTGGCAGAAAATCTCTGTGACGGCAGGATGCGGCAGATCGGCATGGCCGATTTCTACAGCTGGATGGATGACTATTCTAGCCAGCCGGACTGGCAAGTGCTCGATGTGCGCCATCCCAAGCAGGCCGATCCCCTGGTTGAGGCTCTTGGGGAACAGATCTGGATGTCTCTGCCCTACGAACAGGTGCGTGATCGTTATGAGGAACTGCCCGACGATCGCACCCTGATCATCTTTTGCAATGCCGGCTCACGTTCTTACGAGATACAGGTCTTTTTGGATTCGGTCGGCAGGAAAAATACCCTCGTTCTTCCGGGTGGCTATAATGTAATTCGGAGAATGGGCGCTTCATGGCTGCCGTAAACTGTTAGAGGCGACTTGAGCTTGAGAATTTGTTGATATCTGGCTTAGACAAATTTCACTCAGCTGTGATAGTATGGAGACGTGATGAGTTTTCGGGATGATTATCCCAATGTGAATGTATTGAAGAGGTTGATATGGTTGAGTTGAATTCGCAGCACATGATTGAAGAAATTCAGGCAAATGTGCAGACTGGGGATATCATGAAATCGCGTCTGGTGTTATCTCACATCAGTGAGGTGGACATCAAGACCCGCAACAGGATGATCTATGAACTCTCCAGAGGAAAGGTGGACTTTGTGGTGCCTCTCCTCACCTATCTTCTGGCGGAACAGCCGGAAGCGGCTGAGGGGATGCCGGTCATACGGGAGACGCTTCTTTCAAGCCTGCTGGCGTATCCCGAAACACTGCCGAAATTTCTTACTTCAAACGCTGTCGAACATAAGTCGGAACTGATTCGACTGGTGGGTGAACTGCATTATACAGATGCAACCCCGGCATTGCTCGAGATTGCCGCCACCGCCAATGATGACGCCATGATCCTGCTCATCATCGAGACCCTAGGCCAGCTGGGGGATCCGGATGCCATTAATATGTTGACCGACTATCTCTATTCGGCCAATCGTGAGTTGATCATGGCCTCGGTGCATTCTCTTGGACAGCTGGGGACGCCCACCGCCATGCACCGGCTGGCCGAACGGATGGGGACCGACAACGATATCGATTTCATGATTCTCTCGATCTTTGCTGAGGTGCAGGACCAGATTTCGTTGGAAAAACTGAGCGATACCTTGCGTTCGAGTCATGCCCATATGCGCAGTTATGCCAAGAAGGAGCTGGTGAACATCGGTCCCAAGGCGGTACCGCTGCTTATTGACAATCTAGGCAACCATGACCCTGATCTCTTGATCCATACCTTGAATGTCCTCGGTGATATTGGCGATGAGTCAGCCATTTCGCCCATCCGTAAGTTGCTTGATACTGTACCGCGAAGTGCCAATGTGCGCTTTGCGGCCTATGAGGCCCTTGCTCTTCTGCCGCTCAAAAAAGGTGCATACACCTTGACTGCCGGGCTTACCGATGGTGAAGATCATGTCTGTATCGCCGCTGCCCGTGCCATTGACCGCAATTTCTCGTCTATTCTTGCGGCAGGGATTAAGAACCTGTTGCGGGGGCCGGAAGAAGATGCCCGGCACATTGCTAAGATCATTGTCAATGCTCAGGTTGATCAGGTTTTTTTGAGTCTTGCCGATGATGAGATGTTCCAGGAGCTGGCTCTGGTTTATCTCCCGCACACCCATAAGGATATCCGGGAGCACTATAGCAATTTACTGAAAAAGGAAGGCAAGAAAGCGTTTGCCACACGATTTGAAGGGCGCGAGGAGCAGGTCTCACGACCGAAGGTCGTGGCGGTGGACGATTCACGTATGATTCTCAATATCTACAAGGCGACCCTGCATGAGCTGGGATACGAACCGGTGCTGTTCGAGTTCCCAGCTTCGGCACTCGAATGGCTGGCGGGGGAAAAACCGCTGATGGTGTTGACCGATCTCAACATGCCGGATATCACAGGGGTTCAACTGACTCAAAAGATCCGTGAATTGTATTCAGCCGAACAACTGCCAGTGATCATGGTGACCACCCAGAATGAAGCGACCGATAACGAAGCGGCTCGGACGGCAGGAGTCAGCGATATTCTGCAGAAGCCGTTCAATGCCAAATCGCTCGGCGCCGCTATGGACAAACTGCTGAAGTAATATAGTCGCGAAGGTTATGAAAGAATCTGCCGACATCCTCCGGTCGGTGGGCGTCAGAGCCCGCCACCAGGGGAATGTCGTGGCCGATGGCCATGGCCAGGAACTTACGGGCCGGAAACGGCTCTCCCCGCATGGTGAAACCTGAGGTGTTGATCTCGATGGCCATGCCTTTTTCTTTTACCGTGGTGAGAAGATCGTCGATCTGTTGAAGATGCTCTTTGGTAAAGGAGATTCCAGGCACGTGTCGCAGCGCCGCATCGAGATGGCAAAGTACGGTTCCAGGCAGTTCGGCGACCGCTTCATGCAAGGTGTCAAAATAGCATGACAGAAGCTGATCGACACCTGCCTGCCTGGCGATATCGATATTCTGCTGTTGGCGGCTTAAAAGATTGATATGCTGGCCGGTGTCACCAATGGGCAGGAAATGGCACGAAATACCCACCCGCTCCCAGGGATAGGCACCAATTTTCTTTTTCAGCTCATCTTTGCCTTGCCGATTGTAGCCAACTTCTACCCCGAGCCCCACCTCTATTTGCTCGCGATAGAGTATCTGTAGCCGCATTCCTTCGCGAAAATATTCCTCGAAGTCCTCTTCTGTCAGCCAGGTACGATCGAAATAGTTGATGCCCGCTTCCAGGTGCTCGAGAAAGATCATCTTGTCGAGACCTCTGTCAATGCCTGCAAGAACATACTCTTCCATTTCGCCGGTGGCATGGCGACAGAGCCGGGTATGGACGTGACCATCGGTAGAAATGTCGATAGCAGTTTGCGGGGAGGTCATTTCAACCTCATCTGAAAGAGTGATGCAGGATCAGGCGTTGCCGCGAGGAAAGAAGTGAACTGTACCGTCAATTTCGGAATTGTCACAGATATGACCCATCTCATAACCGAGTTCAATATATTCCTCGATTCCATCGACCTGGACGGTAAGCGTCGGTCCGCCAGGAACATGATAGATAATTGTGTTTGCAGCGGATAAATCAACTGGAGATAAAAAGACCTTCATAAACAACCAAACCTTGGTGAAAACGACAACGTTCCTGGTAGACAGAACGGATAATGCTCGCGAGTATAGACAGTCTGATATACGAACAATAAAGAAAAACTGCAAGTCTAAAGGCGAGCTGGAGAGTTAACCCTTGATCCTGGTAAAGGATCTTTTTGCTATCTGCCCGAATTGCCGAAGTCTGCTCCTGCTATTGCCAAGGATTGGGTTTGACACATCACGGTATGACGTTTATTATGCAATGCTGCTGCATCCTTTGCATAATGCGAGGTCATGTTCGTCTTAGCGAGGACCGCGACAATGAGCCTTCAGGAACAAAGGCCGTTCATGCACTGTGTATATCTTTCGATGGTTTTCAATTGTACCAATAGATGCAATTTCGTGGAGTTTTCAACCCATATTCAATATCAGGTGATGTAATGAGTAAAGATCAGTTGAGTGCCAAAGAGCAGAGTCTTTTTGGCAAAAGCAAAAATCCTTCCAACATTATGCCGCAGAAGCTTACCTTGAACAGCAGGATCAAGTTTCGCTGTCATCCCGGTGTCAGTTGTTTTACGGCGTGCTGCGGTGGCATTAAGATCGTTCTGACCCCTTATGACATACTTATTCTGACCAAGCGGCTCGGTATTCCGGCCCATGATTTCCTGCATCTTTATACGCTGCCGACCTATCTGGAGCAGACCGATATGCCAGGGGTCATGATCAAAATGCGTGAAGAGGACAATAAATGTCCTTTCGTTACCCCTGAAGGGTGCACTGTCTATTCAGACCGTCCCTCGGCTTGTCGTTATTATCCGGTAGGCATGGCTGATTTCCATGAGGCCGGCCACAAGGAAGAGGGTGGTGGTGAGGTATCAGGTGCTGATGATAAGTTCTATTTCGTGGTGAAAGAAGATTACTGCAAAGGCCACGAAGAGGACAAGGAATGGACTGTAGCGGAATGGCGTGCGGATCAGGGTGTCGACCTGCGCGACGATATGAACCGTGAATGGTTGCGCCTTGTCATGCGCCGCAAATCCCATGGCCAGCAGGCGCAGCTTTCAGAGCAGGCCAAGCGGATGTTCTTTATGGCCTCGACCGACCTGTCCCATTTTAAACGGTTTATTTTCGAGAGTTCGTTTTTGCAGACCTATGATGTTGATCCAGAGATTATCGAGAAGATCAAGGAAGACGATGTCGAACTTTTACACTTCTCATATCGCTACCTCGCTTCAAGCCTCTTTGGTGTACAGGACCCCGGCTTCAGGATAAAAGAAGAGAAAATTCAGGCTAAGGTTTCTGTAATGAAGCAGGAGCAGGATGAATCGGTACTGCAGGCTATTCGCCAGTATGAGGCTCTGAAAGCCGATATGGATGAACTGAAGTTGAAAAAATAGATCTCCTGGATCATGGAAGAGCGCCGATTTTGGCGCCTTTCCTATGAAGACAACAAAAAAGGGGCGGTGGAATCAATCCATCGCCCCTTTTTTGTTGTCAACTCGCTGCAAATCACCCCCGGCCGACTGCAGCCGAGGGTGATCGATATGGTAGAGACCGAATTATTCCTCAGTCTTTTCCGGCTCAAGAGCGGCAGCGCGACCTTTCAGGAACTTCCATGACTTCATAGCGTCTTTCTCTGCCTGGGCGATGAGAGCATCGGCCTCGGAAGGATTAATACGCTTGAGCGCCTTGTAACGGTTTTCGCTCAGGATGTAGTCAGTGAAGTTGAGGGTCGGCTCTTTGGAGTCGATGATGAGCGGGTTTTTACCTTCCGCTTCCAGATCCGGGTTGTAGCGGTACAGCGGCCAGTGGCCACAGGCTACGGCCTTCTTCTGCTGCTCAAGACCATTGGCCATGTTGATGCCATGGTTGATGCAGTGTGCATAGGCGATGATCAGAGACGGTCCGTCATAGGCCTCTGCCTCGGCGATGGCTTTCGCAGTCTGGGCTGGGTTGGCGCCCATGGCGATGTGAGCCACATAGACGTTGCCGTAGGTCGAGAAGATCATGCCAATGTCTTTCTTCGGAGATTTCTTGCCGCCGAAAGCGAACTGTGCGGTTGCCGCACGTGGGGTGGACTTGGACATCTGACCACCGGTGTTGGAGTAGACCTCGGTGTCAAGCAGCAGGACGTTGACGTTTTCACCGGAGGCAAGGACATGGTCGAGACCGCCATATCCGATATCGTAGGCCCAGCCGTCACCACCGATGATCCAGACGGACTTCTTGACGATATAGTCACAGATTGGCAGGAGGCGTTTGGCTAAGACATTGTTGCTACCTTTGAGAGCTGCTTTCAGCTCAGCAACATTGGCGCGCTGTGCCTCAATGTCCATCTGAGTGACCTGCGGCTGGCTCTTGATCTTCTCAGCAAGATCTGCAGAGATAAGCCCGGCCTCAACAAGTTTCGGCAACAGCTCAAGAGACTGTTTGCAAAGCTTGTCTGCGGTGAAACGCATACCAAGACCAAATTCGGCATTGTCCTCGAACAGTGAGTTGGCCCAAGCCGGTCCGCGACCGTCTGCACGTTTGCAGTACGGGGTGGTCGGAAGGTTGCCGCCGTAGATAGAGGAGCAGCCGGTGGCATTGGCTACAACCATTCTATCACCGAACAGCTGTGAAACGAGTTTAACATACGGAGTCTCGCCACAACCAGCGCAAGCACCGGAGAACTCGAACAGCGGGCGGAGTAGCTGGCTGCCCTTCACTGTGGACGGGCTGATGAGCGCCGGGTCGATCTCAGGCAGACTGAGGAAGTAATCAACCTTGGCAGCTTCGGTAACCCGAACTTCTTCGCTGTTCGGCATCATCTCGAGAGCCTTGGTCTTGGCCGGGCAAGCGGAGACGCAGAGGGTACAGCCGCAACAATCCTGGGTGAAGACCTGGATAACGAATTTCTGACCTTTAAAGTTTTTGCCTACCGCGTCGAGAGAGACAATGCCGTCTTTGACCTCGGGAACAATCTTGGTACGGATAGCGGCGTGCGGGCAAACCAGTGAGCACTGACCACACTGGATGCAGTTCTCGGAGAGCCACTTCGGTACGTTGACCGCGATGTTACGCTTTTCGTACTGGGTGGTAGCCGTCGGCCAGGTACCGTCGTCAGGAAGCTCGGAAACTTTCAGCTTGTCGCCCTTGCCTTCGATGATCTTCGCCGTAACTTTCTTGACGAAATCAGGAGCATTCTCCGGAACGGTCGGCGGCAGAGCATGACCAGTGACAGCGCCACCCACGGTGACTTCGACAATGTTCTTGATAGCCGTATCGACCGCGTCGTAGTTCATCTGGACAACTTTTTCACCTTTGTTGCCGTAGGTCTTCTTGATGGCTTTCTTGATGGCGGCGACAGCTTCTTCCGGGGTAAGGATGCCGGAAATCATGAAGAACGCGGTCTGCATGATCATATTGATGCGGGCGCCAAGGCCCAGAGCCTGGGCAAGCGAGATTGCGTCGATCACGTAGAACTTCGCTTTCTTCTCGATCAGGTCGCGCTGGACACGATCAGGCAATTTGTCCCAGACTTCATCTTTTCCAAAAGAGCTGGTCAAAAGGAAGGTACCGCCTTCCTCAAGGTTGCAGAGCATGTCGTAAGAGTCAAGGAAGGTGAAGTTGTGGCAGGCAACGAAGTTGGCTTTGTTGATCAGGTAGGGAGCTGCGATCTTGTTGTCACCGAAACGCAGATGCGAGGTGGTGATGGAACCGGACTTCTTGGAGTCGTAGACGAAGTAGCCTTGAGCGGAGTTCTCTGTCTCGGAACCGATGATCTTGATGGTATTCTTGTTGGCGCCAACGGTACCGTCTGCACCCAGACCGTAGAACAGGGCGCGGAAAACGTCCTTGCTCTCGATGTTGAAGGATGAGTCGTAATCAAGGCTGGTGAAGGCGACGTCATCGTGAGGACCGACGCAGAACTTCTTCTTGGGGGCCATGCTTGCCATGTTGTCGAAAACAGCCTTGACCATGGCCGGGGTGAACTCGGCAGAGCCCAGACCGTAACGGCCTGCGTAAATGACCGGTGGAATAGCGGTGGGATTAGACTCAACAGCTTCGGTTACGGCAGCGCGTACATCAAGATAGAGCGGCTCGCCAATGGAACCCGGCTCTTTGGTACGGTCGAGTACGGTGATGCGTACGACTGAATTCGGCAGGGCGTTGACCATGGCAGCAGCGTCGAACGGACGGTAGAGGCGAACGATAACCATACCGACTCTCTCACCCTGGGCCACCATGTAATCGATGGTGGCGGCGGCAGTTTCGCAGCCGGAACCCATCATGACGATGACGTCTTCGGCATCCTCGGCGCCGTAGTAGTCGAACAGGTGGTACTGGCGGCCGGTGAGGGTTGCCAGTTTGTCCATGGTCTCCTGTACGATGGCCGGGGTAGCATTATAGTATTTGTTGACGGTCTCACGGCCGGTAAAGTTGACGTCCGGGTTCTGGGCGGTGCCACGGATGGACGGACAATCAGGGGTCAGAGCACGGGTACGGTGAGCAGCGATGAGATCCTCGTCAATGACAGCGCGCATATCATCAAAGGTCAGTTCCTCGATCTTCTGTACTTCGTGTGAGGTACGGAAACCGTCAAAGAAATGCATAAACGGGATTCTGGACTTCAGGGTGGACTGGGTGGCGATGAGTGCCATATCCATACATTCCTGAACGTTCTGGGCACACAGCATAGCCCAGCCGGTCTGACGGGCTGAGTAAATGTCGCTGTGGTCACCGAAGATGGACAGACCCTGGTAGGCAAGAGCACGAGCCGAGATGTGGAAAACGGTCGGGGTGAGCTCACCGGCGATCTTGTACATGTTGGGGATCATCAGCAAAAGCCCCTGGGACGCGGTGAAGGTGGTACACAGTGCACCGGTGGTAAGGGAGCCGTGTACTGCACCGGCAACACCAGCCTCCGATTGCATCTGGGTGACAACTGGAACGGTACCCCAGATATTTTCCTGGCCACCTGCTGCTTTGGCGTCGGAATCGGCTGCCATTGGCGAGGAAGGGGTGATTGGGTAAATGGTGATGATCTCGCTGGTGGCGTAGGCGACATGGGTACATGCCTGGTTGCCATCTAATGTTACCATTTTACGCGACATTTGCTGTTCTCCTTTAAGATGTCTCTAAGTTGTGTATGTTCCATTTTCATGGAAACAGACAGGTGGCTGTACCGCCAAATAAAAGCTGGGTTTGTCACCGAAGGGGCTCCGCTGGGGAAAACCGCCGGTGACGTACTGAATAGTCTGACCCCTTGAGCGCAGTAGGTGGGGGAGGATGCGCCGGATGGGGGACAGCTTCGTGCACGTTGTTTTGCCGACAAAGGCCAAAATATCTGGCTTTTCTACCAGTGAACCGATTCAGGCCATGTCGGTCATGTGGGAAAAAGCCGTTGACAACTGTCGGTGGAGCAATGTTATTAGTTGTCCTTGGTCGATTAGGGTCTCGCAAAAGTCTCAGCAACAGCAGAACGATCCTGGCACATTATTCATTTACCAAGGTTCATCGTTTGCTGTCATGGTTTTTTACGAAACCAACAGTCGTTATCATTAGACATAGTGGCCCGAGCTGCCTTAAAGGTACCAATTTCCTTGCGCTCTTCGGCCATGTCCGATCTGTATCGTGTTGAATATGTGTTCATGGAGCCGAAAAAGGAAACACCTTTATCTTCTTCAAACTGACCAGGCATTATATGGTATTTATATTGGGCATGCAAGAAAGGAATTGGTCTAAAACCTGAGATTTTCGTCGTCTGGTTTTGCCCATGTATCTTTTTTCGCAATCATTTCGAGATATAGGTATGATGGTGGGACCAAGAGTGAAACGCGGTTTCTGGAGATGTATATGTATATTGTTTCAAACATGTTGTTGGAAAGGTTGTTGGGCCATTTTGCACAAACCGAACAATTTGCTTTTTTTGACACTGCTAAGCCGTGTCAGGAAAACTGTTCCAGCTACCTGTTTGAATCGCCGATTGCACGGCTACAGTGTGGTGGGGAGGATGATCCGGAGCAATTTCTGGAAATGGTGCAGAAATGGTTGGAGCGAGGCTATTACATAGCAGGTTGGGTTGGATATGAGTTCGGAGGCATGCTGGTCAGAAAAGCCCGTGGTCTAACCAGTGTGCCGCAAAAAAAATCGGGGACGGTTGCTGACCTCTCCGTGTATGAGAAACCACTCCAGTTCGACCATAAAAATGGAAACTGCGATTTCCCGCAAGAAACACCGTTGGAATTTGGTGATTACGAGATTTCGGGAATTCGACCAAATGTGACGGAAGATGAGTACCTTGAGGCTCTTGATGCTGTGCTTGAGTATATCCGGGCCGGGGATACCTACCAGGTAAACTATACGCTCAAATTGCTCTTTTCGCTCAGTGGTTCACATGATGCGCTGTATCGTGTCTTGCGACGCAATCAGTCTGTGGCCTATGGAGCCTATCTTCGTTGGGGTGATCGGCGAGTGATGTCTTTTTCGCCCGAACTGTTTTTCCGGCGACACGCTGATGGGCTCACCGTGCGACCAATGAAAGGGACCTTGAAGCGTGGCCGCAATCCCGAGGAGGATGCTGCAGCCAGGGCTTTTCTTTACCAAGACCAGAAGAATCGCAGCGAGAACGTGATGATTGTTGACCTTTTAAGAAATGACCTCGGACGAGTTATGCATGATGCCGGTGGTGGGGAGGTGAAGGTCAGATCGCTCTTTGATGTGGAAGCCTATGAGAGCCTGTTGCAGATGACCTCCACCATTGACGGTAAGACGGAGGAGGGGGCCGTCAATAGTGTATCGCTTGTCTCTCTTTTTCAGGCACTGTTTCCCTGTGGTTCAGTAACCGGGGCACCTAAGATCCGTACCATGGAAATTATTGACGAACTGGAAAAGGAATCACGCGGGGTCTATACTGGTGCTATCGGTTTTCTTTCCCCGGAGGGCGAGGCGGTGTTCAATGTGCCAATCAGGACACTGGTGTTTGATGGCAATTCCGGTGAGATGGGTATTGGTGGCGGTATTACCCACGACTCGGATCCTCATGACGAATGGAAAGAATGTTTGTTGAAAGGGCGTTTTTTGACAAGTCCCAGTCCGGATTTCCAGCTGATTGAGACCCTGTTGTGGCGGCCAGGGTTGGGCTACTGGCTTATGGACGAGCATCTTGAACGGCTTGCCGCCTCTGCGGAGTACTTCTATTTTTCCTATGATCGTGATCAGCTGATACAACAACTCGAAACACAGGCATTGACGTTCGAGGACGTGCGACGGGTGCGGCTGACTCTTGCCAAAGACGGTGTTGTCACCATCACATCGCAACCCTGTGAGTTGCCGAAGCACACTCGACTGCCCGATCGTCCCGATTTGTCGTCTTACGCGACTCTTCCGACGGTGGCTTTTTCCACGCTGGCCACCGATGCGAGTCAGTGCTGGCTGATGCACAAGACTACCCGGCGAAAAATCTACGACCAAGGTTTTGCTGCTGCCCAGAAGGCGGGATATTTTGATCAGATCTTTGTAAACGACAAGGGGGAGGTGACGGAAGGCTCTATCACCAATGTAGTGATCTATCGAGAAGGCTCTTATCTGACGCCCCCTGTCTCCTGCGGTTTGCTGGCAGGAGTTATGCGTAAGCAACTGCTGGCCGATCCGTCGGTGAAGGTGGAAGAACGGATTCTTTTTCCCACCGATATTTTTCAGGCTGAGGCAGTTTTCCTGGTTAATTCTGTTCGGGGGGTGGTGCAGGTCAAAATCGAAAAATGATATAAGTGGCCACTCAATGAATGGTGCTATCTTCTTCCGGGGTGATCTGCACTGGGGCGATAATGAGGCCGTGCTGCTCGCCCAGACCACGTACCAGGGTCATAAAGGTCGAAGGCATTGGTACAGGACGATCCACGATCAGGATCCCCAGTTTATTGGCCTGGGTCAGGATGTGGGTGGAATCGAGGCCTTCCTGGTTGTCACAGAGCGAGAGAATGCGCAGGGTATCGGTGAGGGCGGGCAGCAGTGTTGTCTGGTGCTCCTTTACGCTCAATAATTCCTGTTCGATAATTGCACGGTTCTCGTTTCTAAAGGAGACAAACCGTTCTTCCATATTGGGCGATGCAAAGATTTCATTGACCAGTGTCCCTGTCAGCATCGCGATAAATGTTGGTTCTCTGTCCGGGTGATGGGTGGCGAGCTGCTTTCGTAACTCTTTGAAAAGGATCATCTGCACCACACTCACCCCTTCTCGCAGGACGTTGATGAGTTGGGACTGTTTTTCGGGATTGTCTTGGGTCATGGTATTTTGGGAACGAGTTACTATTGGTAAACTTAGAGGACGATTTTTACCGCCGGGTGGCTCTTCAGAAGTTCGTAAATCTGCAGACGCATCTCTTCGCTTTCAACAAGTAGTACGGCATTTAAGCTGTGATATTTACCGCCTGAGCTGGAATTTGAATGAGTGATGCTCACATTTGCTGGGGCGCAGGCGGTGACAATCAGCTCTTTCAAGATCTGGATGTCTTCTCCGATAACTTTATATACCCAGTTACACGGGTAATCGATTTCCGGCTTCTCCGGGCGTGGTGTTGGTGTGGTCTTTTCTGTCATGTCAAATGGTGTTGCTGAAGGTAAATGCAGGTTGAAACGGTCTGAACGTGGCAGTCCAGAGCAGCGCCAAAAGTAATACCGGTTCATTCGCCAAGAGTCAAGAAAAAGGGGGGAAAGGTATTTCCGCCCCATAAACCCATTGTAATGGTGGGCGTAACCAGCTAGATTTACCGGTTGCTGCGTAAAATGGCGTGGTCCTGAAAATAGGTGTACAAAAGGCTGTAGAGAGTTATGACAAAAACGACAGTATCGAAAAATACAGGCAATTTCCATTCGGACGTTGAAGCGTCACAACGGGCTGGAGATGCGGCTCACCTTGATGTACCGGCATGGGAAATGCTTGACCTGCTTGGGGTGCCCAGCTTTTTTATCGATAGAGACGGCAGCTTCCGGGTTGGCAACAGGGCATTTTACACGCTGCTTGGCGGTAACGCTGACACGTATCTCGGAAGGGGGATTTATAACCTGTTAATCCGTGACGATGCTAACGAGTTTTGCGCAGAAGATCGTCGTCTTCTTGAGGTCGGCGGATCTGTGTCCAGGCCTGCAGAGATTTTCCTGGCGTCTGGTGAAAGCCGCCGTGTAGTATTGAAAAAAACGGTCGTTCCCGATACTCCGCAAGGCATGGGGGGCATTCTTGTCGCCATGGCCGATCTTTCCGAACTGGCAGAGGTGAAAGATGCCCTCCATGTCAGCGAATCGGAAAAACACGCTATCCTTGAGGGCTTTCCTGGTATTGTCTGTCTCTTTGACATCAATGAAAAGGTTGTCTGGGCCAACGACCGGGTCCGAGACCTGCACCCGAACCCTGTGGGGAAGACCTGTCATCAGATATTCTGTCAAAAAGAGCAATCCTGCAACTCTTGTGCGGTGCCCGCAAGTCTGGAAACTGGCAATGTCCAGTCGACTATCCGACAGTTTGAAATGTGTACCTCGACTGGCGAGGAACGCGTGTACGAGCTGACCAGTACCCCAGTTAAAGACAGTTCCGGTAAAGTGACTTCAGCAGTGGTCATCGGTCGTGACGTCACCGAAACCACCAATCTTGAGAGACAGCTTCGCCACAGTCAGAAGATGGAAGCCATAGGCACCCTTGCCGGAGGTATAGCCCATGACTTTAACAACGTGTTGACGCCGATCATGGGGTATTCGGAAATCTTGCGTTTCAAGCTCATGCAAAGCGGGGAGGCTGATAAGGCGAACCTGGAATTTGTCGAAGGTATACTTAAAGCGGCCAAACGTGCCAAAAAGCTGGTGGAGCAGATTCTTACCTTTTCCCGTTCCAGCGAGCAGAAGGCGAGTCTCCAGTATATCCATCCCATCGTCAAAGAGGTGATGAAGCTGATGCGGGTGACTCTGCCCTCTACCATTACCATCAAGGAACAGATCGATGAACAGTGCGGCATCGTTTCGGTCGATCCTGTCCAGATTCATCAAATTCTCATCAATCTTTGTACCAACAGTGCCCATGCCATGGCTGGTGGTCACGGTACACTCTCGGTTACCCTGGCTTCGGGTGGCAAGGATCAGGACGGCCAGGAGTGGCTTCGACTCAGCATTGCCGATACCGGCTGCGGCATCCAGCCCGAGCTGCTTGACAGAATCTTCGAACCTTACTTTACCACCAAAGAAAAGAGTCACGGCACCGGAATGGGCTTGGCCATGGTGCACGGTATTATCAGCAGGCAGGGTGGAAGAATAGAAGTGAGCAGTGAGGTTGGTGTCGGGACGACGTTTGACGTGTATCTGCCAGTAACCGTTGCCCCGACTAGGATCGATCAGGTTGTGTCTACTTCCGATCTGCAGCGTGGGAGCGGTCGAATCCTTCTCGTCGACGACGAGGCACAGGTCGTCCAGGTGACCGGCGAGTTGCTGACCAGTCTCGGATATGAGGTGACCGGCAGGACTTCTCCTGTGGCGGCGCTGTCCTTGGTTGCTGAAAACCCTGAAGGGTATGACCTTGTGCTCACTGATCTGACCATGCCGGAGCTGACTGGCGTGGAGTTGTCACGAAAGATCAGGAACGTGCGGAAGGACCTGCCGGTTGTCCTTTTTACAGGGTACTCTGACTCTGTATCCCGGGAAGATGCAGAAGAGGCGGGCATCAAACAATACTGCATGAAACCCGTCTCCTTGCGGGAGCTGTCAAAAGTAATCTACACCACCCTGCATATGAAGGGTTAAGACGGCGGTGCCGGAGTTAGCTTCGTGCTCTTGCACCGTTGAGTAAGCTGATCTGATCGTTCATGGTCCAGAGATCGTAAATCACACCTATAAGGAAAAATCCCCCGGTAAGCAGGTAGAGGATACCGCTCAGCCATTTCCCCATGTACATCCGGTGTACACCAAACACGCCGAGAAAGGCCAGCAGCAGCCAGGCGATATTGTAGTCGATGTCACCCTCAATAAAGCGGATATCCGCCTCGCGGTCCATCTTTGGGATCAAGAAAAGATCGACGATCCAGCCGATAAACAACAGGCCCAGGGTAAAGAAGTAGATGGTCCCGGAAATCGGTTTGCCGTAGTAGAAACGGTGCATTCCCAAAAAACCGAAAATCCAGAGGAGATAGCCAAAAAGAACGGAATGTGTCTGTTGTTTGCCCATGTCGTTTTCTGTAAAATAGTGTGTTTGAGGTTGCCGAACATTTTGAAAATGATCGATACCCTTCATTTTCGGAAGTGTCCGACATTGCAGTAATGCAAACCGATTGAAAAACTTTGTCTATGATATCTGGATTGTAATCAGAATTTTGCTGAAAACAAGCAGTGTTTATCTCAATGCGGTTCCACAGTAAGGGAGCGTTTGAACTTCTCCACTCGTTCCAGGGCCGCCGTGAGGGTCTCCTCAGTAATGGTGCCGTGGCGAAGGCCTTTTATAATGGCTCTGATGGCTTTGTTGGTGATGTCGGGATCGTAATCAAGGTTGTTGCCGAAAATGAGCAGGTCGATGCCCGCATTGATCGCTCGGCATACCGCCTCCTCAAGGCCGTAATGACTGGTGATGGCCCGCATCTGCATGTCATCGGAAAGGACTACCCCGTCATAATTCAGTTCAGCACGTAGCAGGCCGCTGACAGTTTGGTGCGAAAGTGTTGCCGGAAAGTCCTGGTCGAGGGTTCGATTATAGAGGTGCCCGGTCATGACCGCATCGACCATGTCGCGATCTATGAGATTTTGATATGGAATGATCTCGTCGTTGTGCCAGTGGTTGCTGATATCGACAAAACCGAGATGTGAATCAGCGTGGGCACTGCCATGGCCCGGAAAATGTTTGATACAGGTCTTTACCCTGTGTTGCCGGTGAGCGGTGATCCAGGCCATGGCGTGGGCGGTCACCTCGGCAGGATCGCTGGAAAAGCTGCGCTGGTGTCGGCCGATGATGGGGTTGTCCGGAAAGATGTCGAGATCCACCACTGGCGCCAGGTTGAGGTTGATACCGAGGCTGGCCAGCATTGCTGCGGTCTGTTCCGCCGCAATTGTCGTCTGCTCAGTGCCCGTCGTCTGTCCCAGTTTACCCGCCGTAGGCGTAACCGGAAAACCCCGTTCTGCTTTGAATCGATTTACCCTCCCTCCCTCCTGATCAACAGCTATCAGTAACGGCCTCTCGGCGTTATCCCGCAGATCGTGTACCAGCTTTTTCACCTGTTGGTGGGAAATGATATTGTTATCCGGTTGTTTTTCGTGGAGGAACCGGTCAAACAGGATTACTCCACCGAGGTTTCTGGTGTGAATATCACGGATGATGGGGCTATTGGTGGTGACAAGGGGGCCCTGCATGCCGACAATCAGGAGCTGGCCTATTTGTTTTTCAAGATGCATTACACAATGTGTGAGGATTTCAGGGGATTGAGAAAGTACCCAAATCGTTCGACGGTTGGCTGTCGTTATCTTTTCCAGGTAAATGATTACTACAGAAGTGGCGGAGAGGAAAGGGATTTTAATGTTCGATGATTGCTCAGGAGGATACGTGGCAAAGGATACAGTGTAGTACATGTCCGGATGATAGCGGCATGTTGGAAAAATATCTCGTAATGATAGAATTTTGTATTGAGTACTAGCATCTTCAAGACATTCAGCCAGAACAATTTTCAAAAAAAGCAGTAAAGATTTTGAGCCGATTGGTCGATAAAGGGCTATATGAAAAAAAACCTCTGTAACCACGAAAATTGTAAGGGATGGATATGAGTGCTACTACAAATGAAACAGGATTCTTGTCATCACGGCCCGAGTTGGTCGAAATCGACAAGGTTTTATTTGAGCTCGATATTCTGAAGCGGCAGTCACAGCGTCTCGACCTGATGAACCAGTTACATGGCCGGATGGCGGGAGTTCTCAGTATCACCGGAATGATTGAGGCCTATTCTATCTGGTTAATGCCGCTTGTTGAGCATGAACTGATCGGGTATAGCAATGCCGCCCGCAACAAAAAGCATCTGTTCTGTTCCGGTCACGGGCCAAGCAGGCGTAAAGCCATTGCCTTTGCCGAAGAACTTATCCAGCAGGAAAAGCTTACCGACGGCGAATGTGTCAGTAACGACGGTCACTTCGCTCATAAATGGCTGTTTGAGGCCATTGATGATGCTGGAATTCTACTGATTTTGAAAGAAGGTCGGCAGCTTGCCACCGATGAACTGAACCTCATCAACGATTCTCTTGATGTTCTGGCTGATTCGCTCCAGCGTGGTCTGCAGTATGAGGACCTGTTTGAGCGTGCCTCGAATGATCCCCTTACCGGTCTTTATAATAGACGCGTTTTTGAGGATCGCATTAACGGCATGATCGAGAGTTCGCGCCGGTACAATCGGCCCCTGACAATCATCACCATGGATCTTGACCGCTTCAAGCAGATCAACGATAACCTTGGTCATCAGGCCGGCGACGAAGTGTTGAAGATGGTAGCCCGGGAGTTTAAAAGTGCTGTCCGTTCAACCGATCTGCTGGTGCGGATGGGTGGTGATGAGTTTCTGGCTGTCCTGGAAGATACCGATAAGAAAAATGCAAGATATCTGGCCGAACGGCTCTGTGCCGCGGTGGACGGACTGAATGTCTACGCTGACAAGAATACCAAGCTTGGCGTGAGCATCGGCCTTGCCGAACTGCAGGATGGTGAAAGCCTTAATGTCTGGCTGGAGCGCGCTGATGATATTCTGTACCATGCAAAAGCCGAAGGCCGTTCACGAGTGGCAATAAAATAGCCTCTCGTTTTGCAGGCAAAGATACAAGAGCCGGCTCCCGATATCGGGAGCCGGCTCTTTTGCGTTACGCTGTTTGGAATTTTCAGGTTTGCGAAAGAAATGGGTTGAAAATCAATGTTCCAGGCTGATCTTAATCGGGATCACATGAAGTGAACGGCCACGCTGCTCGGTATAACCCAGTGACCAGTCCTTACAACTGACGGTGTCACCCAGCAGTGTGTCGATCTCTTTGACGAGTCCGTTGACATTAATGATCGGGTGACGAGAAAAGACCTGCGGCAGGCCGTGGGTTAAATTGCAGGCCAGGCATCGTCCCGGTCGTTCGTGCAGCTGAAGTTCCATTATGAGGGTGTTGTGGTCCGCGCTGCGATAGCCAAGCGAGATGTCGTAGGCGCCTTCACTGGCGTCTCCGAAAAGTGCATCGAAAAATTCATCGGCTCGTTCACGCGGAAAAAGCTTCAGCAGGGTATCGGGGGTGAAGACGTTTTCAAAAGAATCCGGTGCCATGTAAATATCCAGTTGAGGTCATCTAAGGTCAGAGAAATGCAGGGCTCCCCTGCTACCTATGGTAAGTCCAGCCTACTATACAAACGGTGCGCCATTTGTCAACCGGCGTTGCCAGTGGTGGGAGGCTGTGGTAAGGTGCCGCCATAAGAAAAGATGGGTTTATCGAAAGCCCAAAAAAATGCAGGATGCTTAGGAAACTTCAATGACCCAAAAGGCCCAACCATCGCTTTTCGCACCTTTCAGCGAAACCGATGACAACGAACTGGTGCCGGGATATCGGCGACCGGCGACAGTCGGCGTCAATCTCGATGATCTTAATGAAGCGCAGTATCAGGCGGTAACCACCATAGACGGACCAGTACTGGTCATTGCCGGTGCCGGCAGCGGCAAAACCCGGACCCTCGTGTATCGGGTTGCCCACCTTATCGAGAATGGGGTGGCGCCGGAGTCGATTTTGTTGCTCACCTTTACCCGGAAAGCAAGCCAGGAAATGCTGTGGCGAGCCGGCCGACTGCTCAATGAATCCTGTAGTCGGGTCACGGGCGGTACCTTTCACAGCGTGGCCAATCTATTGCTCAGACGCTATGGCGGCCATATTGGCTATGGTTCGAGCTTTACCATTATCGATCGCGCCGACGCTGAAGGTATTGTCAATCTTCTGAAGTCCTCACTGGGTTTTACCGGCAAGAATAAACAGTTTCCCTCAAAGCGGGTTATCCTTAATATGATCAGCGGCTCGATCAACAAGTCGCTGAAACTCGAGGACCTCGTCACCGAACAGTACGCCCATCTCACTGATCATCTCGATGATATCGTCAAACTGGAGCAACACTACCAGACGTTCAAATATGATCATGGCCTGATGGACTATGATGACCTGCTGGTCAACTGGAAGCGACTCCTTGAAGAGGCACCTGACGTGCGCGAGACGATTTCCCGCCGCTTCTCCCATATCATGGTCGACGAATATCAGGATACGAACCTTATTCAGGCGGATATTGTCCGGCTCTGTGCGCACACCCATAATAACGTAATGGTGGTGGGGGACGACTCCCAGTCGATTTACGCGTTTCGCGGCGCGGACTTCTATAATATCATGCGCTTTCCCAAGGTATTTCCGGACTGCCGTATCGTAAAGCTCGAAGAGAATTATCGGTCCTGCCAGCCGATTTTGTCGCTTACCAACGACATCATCAACAACGCCACCGAAAAGTACACCAAGACCCTGTTCACCCGTATTGCAGGTGATTTAAAGCCCAGAGTCTGCGGTGTGCGGGACGAGCGGGATGAGGCGCGGTTTGTCGTGCGGAAAATCAACGAACTGCGTCGAAGCGGCACACCGCTTGAAGAGATCGCAGTCCTGTTTCGCTCCGGCTTCCATTCCTACAAACTGGAGATGGAGCTAAACACCGAAGGACTCGACTTTGAAAAGCGCGGAGGCCTGAAACTGACCGAATCGGCGCACATGAAGGATGTTCTTGCGTTTTTACGGCTCCTGGTCAACCCGCAGGACAACCTTTCCTGGAACAGGATTTTCCTGCAACTCGATAAGGTCGGTCCAAAAACGGCCCAGAAAATCACTGCCGCCATTGCCACTGCCGCGAATCCCTTTGAGGCTCTTCGTAAATATCCGGCCGGCGGCAGTTCGAAGCAGGGGATAGCAAAGCTCAGTCAGCTCTTTATTGACCTGCATGACAGTGGCCAGAGTCCATCCGGGCTCTATGAGATCGTCATGGGCTATTATGAGCCCATCTTCCAGCACCTCTATGCCGACGATTTTCCCAAGCGGCAGAAGGATCTCGATCAACTCAAGTCGATCATGGCGGGCTATAGTGAATTACAGTCTTTTATTGACGATACAGCCCTTGACCCGCCCGATGACAGCACTGTCGAAGGAGACAGCGGCGGCGAGAAAGTGATCCTTTCCACCATCCATTCGGCCAAGGGGCTTGAATTCGATGCAGTATTTGTGATCGGTCTTGCCGATGGCCGTTTCCCGCATGGTTCTGCTGCTCAGGGGGAGCAGTGGGAAGAGGAACGACGGCTACTCTATGTGGCGGCGACCCGGGCACGGCAGCATCTCTATCTTACCTACCCGAGAGAGCTCATGACCCCGGACCGGCAGTTCCGGCGGGTCGGTATGTCACCGTTTCTGGCTGAGATCAGCCCGGGATTGTATGAGAGGGTGGAGAGCGGTGGTGACACATCCGGCTATTACCGGCCGGCGACCCGTTATGAACCACCGGTGCTCTCCAATAGACCTAAGCGTGAGAAGAAGCTGACGCTCAAGGATCTGCCTGTAGGAACGAAGGTGCAGCATCCGTTTTTTGGTATCGGTACGGTCAAGAAAACATCTGCGCCAAGTTCGCTTGATGTGTTGTTTGACCGGCACGGCATTAAAACCTTGCATCTTGATTATGCGAAACTGAAAATCATGTAAAGTGTGCGCAGAAGACATTCTATCAATTCGAGGCAGGCGTCCATGGCGTCTGCTTCGCCTGTTTTTAACCCAAGGTTGTGAGTTACGAATTGACCTATGACAATGAACTATCAAGAAACACTCACCTTTTTGAATAACCTGCAAATGCACAAGATCAAGCTCGGTCTTGAGGCGATGCGCGATTTTCTCGCCAAAATCGGCCAGCCTGAGCAGCGGTTGAAGATCATTCATGTCGCCGGTACCAACGGAAAGGGTTCCGTAAGCGCATCGATGCTGGAGGTCCTTGGACGGGCCGGTTATCGGGTCGGACTCTTTACCTCACCGCATTTAAGCTCTGTGCGTGAACGCTTCCGCACAAGCGACGGCTTTATCTCCGAAGAAGAGTTTGCCCGTTTAAGTGAGCGCCTTATTGCTGCGCTCGGTGAGGATCAGATTACCTATTTCGAGTTCACCACCGCATTGGCGTTTCTCTGGTTTGCCGAATCAAATCTCGATCTGGTGATTCTTGAAACGGGTCTTGGCGGTCGACTCGACGCGACGAATGTGGTGACGCCGCTGGTGTCTGTAATTACCAGTATCAGTATGGACCATGAGGCCTATCTCGGTGACACCCTGTCTGCAGTGGCAGGCGAGAAGGCAGGCATTATCAAGCCGGGTGTTCCGGTAGTGGCTACAGGCGGGCAGACCGAAGTTGTTCAGGTTCTACAGACGACGGCCAAAGACCTTGGTAGTGCGTTGTACCTGCTGGAGCGCGATTTTAACTATGCCGGTGAGTCCAATGACGACTGGTGCTGGCAGGGGAAAATTGATTCGGCAGAAACCGTTATTGACCGGTTGCAATGTTCCATGCGTGGTGCCTACCAACGGGAGAACGCATCGCTTGTGATTGCTGTCCTGGAACTGCTGAAACAGTACGGCTACAGTGTTCCGGAAAATAGTTTACGAGAGGGACTTGCCTCAGTGGCTTGGCCGGGCCGCTTGGAGTACATTGTACTTGATCGTGATTCTCGTCAGCGCTTTGCAACTGCAAGTGAAGGTGGTGACAACGTAGTTCGCTATCTGTTGGACGGGGCCCACAACCCAGCTGGCGTAAAGAATCTGGCGATGACTCTTTCAGAAGAGTACGACTATCGAAAGTTGATCATGGTCTGGGGCGCGATGATCGATAAAGATATCGCCGCAGGCTTAAACAGCATGCTGCCGCTGGTGGATACGTTTATTCTCACCCGGCCTGATGGTGAGCGCTCTGCAGAACCGGAGCAACTGCTGGCCTGTCTTCCTGAATCGGCCCGTGACAAGGGTGTGCTGGTCAGGGATGTGGCAGAGGCTTTGCGCGAGGCGGAAAAAAGAGCAGCCCGAGAGGATATGGTTGTCGTGGCCGGCTCGCTCTATCTTGTGGGGGCAGTGCGAAAATTGCTAGTTGGTGAGATCGTGGGGGACTGATGGAGTATTTCGATATGGACGGTGTGGATGATGCAACAATCCGCACAGAACGTGCTAAAGCCCGAGAACTCAGGAAAAGCCGCTGGTGGCAGCAGAAAACCTCCAGCGGGCTTTGCTATTATTGTGGCCGCAAGTTTCCCTATAAACAGCTGACAATGGATCATCTTATCCCCCTGGCTCGTGGTGGGCGCAGTACCAAGGACAATCTTGTTCCGTCATGTAAAGAGTGCAATACCCAGAAGAATAGTCTTTTGCCTCTCGAATGGGAGGAGTACCTGGATAAACTGAAACAAGGGCTACTCTAAACGCCTGAAAACGAGCATGAGCGTCTCGCCAAAAAAGTGCTCTGAAAGTGGATTTTTCTTGCAGCGTATACGTTTTATGGTAATCTATTCTGCTCTCCAGATATGACTCATTATGTATTCAGGACGGGTAGCTCAGCTGGATAGAGTGTTGGCCTCCGAAGCCAAAGGTCATGGGTTCGAATCCCATCTCGTCCACCAGTAATATCAAGGGCTTGCGTGAAAACGCAAGCCCTTTCTTGTTTCAAAGCCCTTCCGAAGATCCCTCACAGTTGCTCTTTGTAGTTTGTTGCCTGTTGAAGCCAAATTGGCTCTCGCCATAACCTGCGTATTTTCGGTATTATAATTATGTTATAATCCAAATATATTATAGATTTACAGTCTTGGGCGTGTTAGGCTGTGGAGAGTTTGCAATTTCTTATACATTGATCTTTCTCCAAAATGGTGGACAGGGGGGAAACCACAGCTTCTTTGCTTTTAGGATTCACACGTTGAGCCAAGGTAAAAAGACTTGTCTGGTCAACCAATATAACCATACTTGCATTGACACCATGCACAAGGTCACTCTTCCAATCTCCGAGACGCGATCTTTGTTCGAAAACCTCGGGTCTGGAGCTTATATCTAAACGATTAGGGACGATTGCCACTCCGGCATTTCTGTGGTGTTTGCTGCTTTTCAAGCGTTTCTTCCCAAAGCGTGGCAAACTGGGTGTAGAGCACTTGGAGTATACTGGTTTCGCTAAGCCGACCCCAAATAGTTTTTGGTTGAACTGTAGCGTTGTGAGAAGAATGAGCCGACCTACAGAAATATGAATAGTGAGACGGGAGACGACTGGCTATGAAAAATATAGATACTGGAGTAATTAAGGAACTTATCTATGGTATTGTTGTTGCTGCAGTATGTTTTGGTGCTCCCACATTCATGAAGTATATGTTTCCTAACCCCACGGTAATACATGATGTTGTTGATAGTATGCCGTTGCTCGGCAGTATGATTATTGGTGTAACAATAATCAGGCTGTTGCAGCGTAAAAAGAGTCGTAAGAATCACACATAAAGCTATTCTTTGAGCAATGAGCGAGATTGGCTCAGCAACGAAGAATCTATCTTAGAAAATCGACATCTTTGTTCTGGTGGTAAATAGCTCAAGAGCCTTCATTGCCAGACAGGAGTTGCCCTTGGCGTTCAGTCTTGGACTCCAGGCGGCGATACTGTATTTTCCAGGATGAACAGCCATGATCCCGCCGCCGACCCCACTTTTTCCTGGCAGGCCGACCTTGAAGGAAAACTCTCCGGCTTCATCATAGAAACCACATAGCTGCATAATCGTGTTGATTCGTTTTGCCTTACTACTGCTGACGACTTGTTGCCGTGTGAGCGGGTTGACTCCACTATTGGCAAGAAACGAGGCCGCTTGGGCAAGTTCCCTACAGGTCATCTCGATCGAGCAGATGAAGAAATAGAGATCAAGTACCAGCTCAAGGTCGTTGGTGATATTCCCATATGATTTCATTAGGTTTATCAGGGCACGGTTCCGATAGCTGTGAGCTTTTTCAGATTCATAAACCCGCTGATTGAAACCGATGAGCGGGTTGCCCGCTAAGGTTCTGAAAAAGCCCATCATCGTCTGTTTCGGCATGGAGCAGTGGCTGATCAGGTGGTCGCAGATTACCAGAGCGCCGGCGTTGATAAACGGATTACGTGGGATTCCTGCTTCGTATTCCAACTGGGAAAGTGAGTTGAACGGGTTGCCGGAGGGCTCGACCCCCACGCGTTGCCAGAGGCGTTCACCTTCCCGCTCAAAAACGAGGGCCAGCGAAAAAACCTTGGAAATGCTCTGAATGGAGAACTTTTCCTCTGTATCACCGTAAGCGAAATGCTCGCTTGCCAGTGTGGTGAGATGGATGCCGAACTTATCCGGATTGACATTGCCAAGTTCAGGGATATAGTCGGCAACGTTCCCTTCACCTTTGCACGATTCCAGTTCCCTGCCGATTTCCAGGAGCACAGCCTGTAGTGGCGTTTGGTCGCAAACATCCATGTTCTGTTTCCTCGTCAGGTAAAAAATCCTGTATCGACCGATGATTAAATATTCAGGAGAACATATAGAATTGGCAGGCAATAGAGCAACATCAGCAGTACTTTTGATTCGGCAAAACGTTTGAAAAAGATAACGATGAACAGGCCTGCGAATACTGTTGATCCCCGAAGTCCCATTGACATGTAGCTCCATTTGAGGATGGTTGAATCAAGGCCCGTGAAAACGAGCATTGAGGCAAGCACAAGTACGGCGCATGTTGACATCCGGATGAGGCGGATCGGTCTGATCCGCTGGAGCATTCCAGCCCGACCTTGAAGGAAATCATGAAAAAGGTTGGTGGTCACACCCAATACCAGGCCGGCACCGGTGCCGAGAACCACCAGTAGGATGCCAGCGGAGAATAATGCTGCAATAACTGGTGGAAAACACTGATGAAGAAAATAGGGGAGTGCTTGAGCTGGATTTGCCGAAATCTCTGGATGATTGGCCCGCAGATACAGTCCTACGACAATGCCGAAAACTCCGATTGGTGGGATTATGACCGCGCTTAAAAAAGCACCGTTTCGAGCTTCCCGGATATTCCTGGCAGAAAAAATCGCTTGGAGATAAATCTGGGTTGAGAGAACGCCAACTATCATTGAGAACATATCAACAGTGGCGGTTTTTATGCCATAATCGGCAAAGCCAAGCATATCTATATCCTGGGGCAGCTGCGAGAGTATTTTCGGCAGGCCGCCACCATTGTAGAGCGCTACGCCGGCGCTGATGATCATGATGAGATACAGCATGAAAAACTTTATCTTCCCGATCAGTCCCGCCCCGGCAATGCCGCCGGAGATGACGAAAATGCCGATGAGCAGCATGGTGAGCAGAACCGACAAGGTGTCGCCTAGAGCAAACACTGCCTGCAATATGGCGATAGAGGCAAGAAACTGACCGACTACGTGAATGAACATCCCCAGGGAGTTGATAGCACTACTGTAATATCTGAAATTACGACCAAAGAATTTTCCCAGGTATTCAGAGACGGTCACAACACCTTCTTCCCGCAGGGCTTTTGCAAAGAAGCAACCGAGTAAAAAACAGGAGACACCGCTGCCGAAGGTGAAAATGGCGGCGGATATGCCGTGGGTGTAGGCGGTTTGGACTGTGCCGATAGTAGAAACCCCGCCAACCAGGGTGCCGATGATGATCCAGGAGACTCCTGGAGCGTTGAGTGTTCGGCCGGCAACTGCGAAATCATCCGTCGATGCCACTTGCATCGACTTTCTGATGGCAAGAATGCTGATGCTGACAAAAGTGACGATGAACGTCATTTGATAGATGAATGATTCCATTGATTCTGGCCGATACGGCTTAGTTTGCCTGTAAAAGCTCCGATTTTGTCATTGGTTGTGGCTGGCCTATGCTCCAGGCGTGCTGATTCAGCAAAACAGCGAATAGATGTATCTACACAATGTACTTCCACGATGCACGGAAAACTCGTTCAGGGGAGGACGACGGGACACATTTCTGGTCCCTTGCCACATCTTGTTGGAGGCTGTTTGTGATTACTTTTCCAGAACCTGCCGTATCTGTTCTTTGCGTTCAATGTCTGTCAGGTAAGGCTGCATACGAATATCAAGAATCTTCATTTGACGTTCATGCCTTCTTGCCGCCGCCTTTTCAACTGTGGCGATAAGCGTCTCAAAGTCACATGGCTTGGTAAGGAAATCAGTGGCACCATGTTTTATCGCTTCGACCGCCGAATGCACCGTGGCTTGACCGGTGAGCATGATCACCTCGACAAGAGGGTGTTGGCTCTTGATCTGCTGTAACGTCGTCAGGCCATTTTGGCCTGGCATGGCGATGTCAAGAAGAACAACATCGATACTCTTCTCCTTGCTTAAATAAAGTAGAGCATCCGGTCCTGAAAATGCACAGTCTGTAACTATGCCTCTTTGGTGTAATCGGACTCCAAGCGTTTCGATATAGTCTTTTTCATCATCTACAAGCAGGATAGAAACTCCGGTCATAGTTTTTTCCCTCATTGATAACATCCGGGTGGTGTTGATCCTCAATGGGAAGGCCCGGGTCACGGTACAGTGTATGGCTGGATTATCCGGAAATATACCATGAACAGGGACCAGATGTGTAAGGGGGATTCTCAAGATATCCTTGAAACTGGTGAGAGTACGAAAGGAGTAACGGGATTGATTAAAGAAAAACATCGAGAAATTCTTTTGGCGGATAGATGTACAGCAGTGGCTAGCTTTTTAAAGGGGTTATATCGTACAAATCGATTGATACCTGTAAGAATCTGCGACAATTCGTCAGTATTGCGGTTCAAGTTGACAGTTTGACATATCTGGGGAAAAGCCTGTGATGAGTAAGTATCCACCGGCAAAGCCGGTGGCTTTAGATTTTGGACCGCTCAAAGCGGTATGTTAAACAAATTTACTGACCACCATTGAGGGCGTTCAAAATTTTGTGTCAGTTAACAAGAGCTGATATATACAGCTGACAAAGGAGACTGACATGACAGAAGATCAACCAGAATTCGATTTTAACCGTGCCCTTAAAGACCTCCAGGAGGGCAAGGCTCTCATGGGTAAGGAGGGTATCCTTACTCCGCTGATCAAACAGCTCACCGAGGCAGCTCTTGAAGCAGAACTGGATTCCCACCTCAAACAGGATATCACCGCAAACCGCCGTAATGGTAAAAGCAAAAAGACTATCAAATCCATGAATGGCAGCTTTGAGCTAAATACTCCTCGGGATCGTGAA
>NZ_FRFE01000023.1 GCF_900143695.1 Desulfopila aestuarii DSM 18488 | reverse complement strand
TCACTTCGGATTGAATACAGTATCTGGAGCAACAAAGATCGGAGCAACCGCTCCGGTGCGATCGATGGTCGGCCTTTGCGGGCATATAGCTCTTGAAATACCGGTGACAGTTCCTTGAGAGCCTTGTCCACTATGATACGAATGGGACGCAACGGGTGATTCTGTGGCACTCGGGATTCCGGAGACAGGTAACTGAACATCTTCTGCTGGTGCTGGTCATAACCGCGCATATCTCACCTTTGTTTAATGATTATAGTTGGTTAAATAATACACGATTTTGATTGGATCTTCCCTATGATTGTGAGTTTTTCAACATCCTGCTAGTATCTTAAACGGCGATTTGGCTCAAGCGGTTAAAGCTAATCGCCGTTTAAGATCTGCGACAAAGCAGATCGGGCTTTTAACGAGTCCATCAACACTTCCCCCCCTCCACGAACAATTAAGAGGAGGGACTTGTAAATTTTAGGTAGGTAGAGCAAAGCTAGGTCGAATTAGAGAGCGCCAGTCTCAAACGGAAATGGGCAGGAGGAAAGATTGGAGCACGACATGTGCAAAAATGCGGAAGCGCACTTCATGAAGAATTGTCATGACAATGCGCCGATCGGGAGTTTCCAGGGAAACTATAGATTCTGAACCAGCATGCCACTGACTCAATGCAACCCTTATTTATTTTCAATGGTTCATCAACAAAGAATACCCCTCACGAAACAGCAGCAGGGCCAGCACAAAAAGAAGAAGGCCCAGAGTTCTCATAGTATAAATATATATATTACCGCGCAAAAACCACTTCGACTTGCCAACGATTATAGCGAGGGTAATTTTCGAACCAACCAGGAAAACATAAAAGCCTATGATAAATGAAAGTACAGCCGTGATATTCTGGCTCATGGCCTTATTCATGATCGGCGCACCAACACTCAGCCAGAAAAGATAAGGGTGTGGACTGAGCATATTTGCCAATACCCCTTTGATTAACGAGTTTATCCGTCCCCCATCAAGATCGAGCCGCACACCACGGGTGCGAATATTTTCATAGCCCATATAAGCCACAAAACAGCCGCCAATAATCGAGATCACTCCGAGAATATGATGAAAACCTGAGATCTTCGTTAATACCAATAAAGTGAAAAAGACAATTGGTAAATCTGTAAGAATCGGAGCAAGAGCAACCTTCACTCCAGCTCGAGCATCACGCTGCAGTGTTTCGGAGATCACCAGAGTCAACAATGGGCCAGGCGCAAGTCCGGCTGACAACCCCATTAACGTGCCAATTATCAAGAAGTGCATTTGAGAGTTATCTTTATATTAATGGCATAGCAGTTCATTATGCACCTACTTCCGATACACAACCTTCATCACAATAGCGATAACAATACTACAGCCGAGCACCATCGTCAGAGGACCATGGAGAAACACTGAAAAATCTCCACCACTGATAGAAAGGGCCAGTCGCATGTTATCTTCAAACGGCTTACCGAGAACATAGCCTAAAATGAGCGGCCCCAAGGGGTAATGAAATTTACGCAGATAATAGGCCAGCAATCCAATAACGACCATGATCAACAGCGAAACAACGCTCTGGCTTACCGCATAAACGCTGACAAAGGCTACCACCACAATCATCGGCATCAGCACCCAGGCCGGAATCGCCAGCAGTCGTGGAAAGAAACGAATCATTTTCACATTAACAATCAGAAGCAGGATATTTCCCAAGAGCATGGAAATAATGAGCGCCCAGATATATTCGGGATGATTTCGGCACAGCGCCGCACCAGGGTCGACATTGACCTGCAAAAGTGCTCCATGCAAAACCGCTGTAGTGGCACTGCCGGGAATGCCGAGGGCCAGTAACGGCAGAAAAGAAGCAAGGGCACAGGCACTGTTGGCAGCTTCCGGGGCAATCAAGCCATGGATGTTGCCGCTACCAAAAGAAGGCTCAGGAGTGTTTACTACCTTTTTCTCGAAACGATAGGCTGCCAGATTAGCCACATAGGTGCCAGCGCCGGGCAAAAAGCCAATCAACACGCCGATAACAGAAGCCCGCAAACAGGACCATTTCACCTGCAGGAAGAGAGGCAACAGCCCTCCTCCACTATCGACAACCGACGACAGCTTTTGCCCCTGGCCCGTTTCTTCCATCATCATGAGCGACTCACTCAACGCAAAAACACCGATAACAACTATAATAAAATCTATGCCATCGTAGAGTTCCGGAATACCAGCAGTATAGCGAAAAGCGTCGGTTCCCCAGTCCAATCCTACCACGGAGAACATCAGACCTAGACAGAGTGAAGTGAGATTTTTCAAAAACAATGTCGAAGAAAGAATCAGAACAAGAACGAAGGCGAAGGCAATAAGCGCCACGTATTCGGGAGGACCAAACGAACTGCCTATATCGGCGAAAGAGGAAGCACCGAATCCGAGCAACAGTATAGCAAGCATACCTCCAAAGAACGAACTGAAGGCGGTGAGAACAAGGGCCCTACCGCCCTTTCCTGCCAAGGCCAGCGGATACCCATCCAACCTTGTTGCCAGGGAGCTGACATCGCCCGGAACATTGTTCAAAATCGCTGAGATCCTGCAACCATATTTTGCGCCATAATAAATGCCGGCAAACAGAATAAGCACTGTCTCAGGGGCAAGACCAAAGGTGTAAACTACCGGCAGCATCAGGGCGATACCATTTGCAGCGCTGATGCCTGGGATTACACCGAAAAACATGCCAAGTAAAGCCCCTGCGGCAAGAAAAATCAGATTGACAGGCGTAGTGGCGATAGCCAGTCCCTGTAACAGGTTGTGAACAATTTCCACTTAGCCACCTATCCTGAAGACTGTGCCAAGCGGTAACGGCACACCGAGCAAAAAATGGAAGATGCCGTAGAAAAAGATCGAAACGATCAGCCCTGTCAAGAGCCCTTCCATCCAGCTGCTAGAGACAAGACGGGCTACCATGTAAACAGAGATTGTAGTGGCCAGCATGAAACCGAGAAACTTGAAGGTCACAAGGTAGAAAAGAATAGTGAGCGCCAGTCGTTTCACCCTACTGCCGATCTGAAACTGCGTCATAGGGTAGAAAATACTGATGGAGAGACAGAGAATCACAAGGAAGCTGCCGAGTACTACCGGAAATATCCTGGGACCAAGGGGATCGTAGGCGATGGGTGCCTCAATCTTTATTCCGAGCCAGAGGTAGACTCCGCCGAAGATGGCCAGTAGAAGAGTGAAAAGACGTTCGCTCATTGAGTCAGACCAAATTTGTTGCCAAAATCGTGGAGTTGACGAACACTGTTTTTTACGTAGAGGTCAAACTCGTCGCCAATCATCATCAGCGGAAACAGATGCATTTTCTGCCGCTCTCGTGCCAGCACTCCCGTTGCCTCCAGCCGGAAGAAGGTGTTCACCCACCAGCTGTATTCGGCATTGGTTATCCGGGGTGGTAGATAAAAACCGCGCCACACCTTCCAGACCACATCATAGCCCTGTTCCCTGGCAGTGGGAATATCTCCATATTCACCCGGCAGACGGTCTTCAGCGAGTACCGCCAACACCCGTAGCTCTCCGGCTTCCTGTTGTTGAACCACCTCTGTAAAATCACCAGGGAAAACCTGAATCTGGTCCTTTTTCAGCGCATCAGATGCAGCCCCACCACCCTCAAAAGAGATATAGCGGATCGCCTGAGGATCAATGCCCGCTTCATCGAGAATGAGCGCCATCTTCATCCAATCCTGACTACCGATGGAACCTGCCGCCCCCATAATAAACGTTTCAGGATGTTGCCGCAGGTCAGCAATCAGTTCATCCAGTGTCTGCCAGGATGCATCACTCCGCACAGCGATAACGCCATAATCAGTTCCAACCGCACCAAGCCAGCGCACATCGTTTTCGGTGTATTTCCCAAATTTATGCAGGGCGATATTGAGGGCGGTACCAGTGCTGGCTGCCACGACCGTATTGGCATCTTTTTGCCGGGTACTCGCCGCGTAGTTGTAGGCCAACGCGCCGATACCGCCAGGCATATAACGAATGGACACGTCGACCTGCAACGCTTCTCCTAAGGCCGATGTCAAGAGCCGGCACATGATGTCATGGCCACCACCCGGCTTAGCGGGCGCGATACAAACCGGTTTTTCAAGCTCAAATGCTTCAACAGAATGGACAGGGAAAACAACCAGCAGATGCAGCACAATCAGAAAAAAAGAGCGCATGACAAAACCTTGCTAACCAGAAAAATGATTCGGGAGGGAAAATGCATCAAGAAGATTGTTCAACGTCCTCCCGCAAAGCAAGAGCGAGATCCCGGCCTGCATCGAAAGCCTCCTGAAGATAATCTTCCCGCCGGTCAATTTCTCCTTTACGGTCAACGCCTCTACAGAGCACAGTACGCCAGAGACCGGTATCGAGAACATCGAAAAAGTATTTAACGGTAAGTAATGCACCGTCGAAGAGTTTTTTGCCCTCGGTTGCGCCAACAGAGATGAAGAGCCCTTTGCGGGTTTCGGGTGTCTGTCCAAACGGCTGCTTCTCGATCCAGTATTTCCGTACCCACAGGGATTGGCAGCGATCCATAAACGTCTTGGTATGGGCACTTACCGAGTAGAAAAAGATGGGCGAGGCGAGCATGATGCCTTCGCTTGCTTCGAGCTTTTCAAGGATCTTGGGAAAGTCATCACGAATGGCACACTCACCGTTCTTGATACAGTTGTAGATTTCAAGACAGGGCGAGATTTTATAATCCCGCAGAAACACTTCCTCAACATGCGCCCCCTCTGATCTTGCCCCATCCACTGCCTGCTTCAGTAGCGCCGCACTGTTTCCATCACGTCGGGGGCTGCCATAAATTGCGATAATCTCCGTCATTACATCTCCTCATACGATTTCAAGATCAATCAGTTGCGCTGCCCATCCTTCTCGCCTCTGCAATTTCTCCACGTCCATCACCCAGAAATGGCACCGTGGCGCATTCCAGAAAAACCCGTTTTCGGCACGTACTGCAGATGTTGGTATCCAATCGCGGGAATATTTCCGCAATCGCCTCTTTTTTCGAAACGAAAATATTATCCATACCGATATCGAGCAGGTAGTGTAAAAATTTGAAATGGCTGCAAATACCTTCTTTCATATCATAAAAATAGAGATGCCCGCCAGCTTCTTCCCGCTCCTTTGCAAGATGTACCAGAAATTCCGCCCCCGCCATATCGATGAAATTGATGCCGCTCCCCACTACCAAGAGATGTTTCTGTCCCGGATGCTCTTTGGCCATCTGCTTGAGTACACCCCGTACATGGTTGACGGCTCCGAAATAGAGCGAGCCGTCAATCCGCACGATCTTCAGCTGGGGACATTCCGGCAACAGTGGATCGGTGGTAAAAGGCCTGCCCTCCAGCCTGAGGTCAGGAACCCTGGGCAGAACATGGGGATGGGATGTGCGGTTCAGATAAATGGCAAGGGAAAGCATGATACCAAGCAATATCGCAAACTCCATCTCCAGAAAGAGCGTGGCCAGAAATGTCGATCCAAGAATGATTGTCTCAGTAAGACTGGTCCTGGCTATTTTCACGATGTGTTTTGGATCGATAAGCCTCCAGGCCACCAGAAAAAGAATTGCCGCCATGGCACTATTGGGTAGAAAGGCAGCCAGAGGGGCAACAAAAAGAACCACCGGAATGAGCAAAAGACCGGCCAGAATAGCGGCTAGCGGTGTTTTTGCCCCTGCCTCATAGTTCATGCCGCTTCTGTTGAAGGAACCGGTCGCCACATAGCCGCTGAAGAAGCAGCCGATCATGTTGGATAATCCCTGGCCAATAAATTCCTGATTGCCGTCCAACTCCTGATCCACCTTATCCGCCAGGGACCGGGCAATGGAAATCGCCTCAGTCAGGGCAAAGAGCGCCATGGCCAACGCTGTCGGTGTGAGGACGCGTATGTCATCAAAGGTAATCGACGGCATGGAAAGTGGCGGCAAGGCTGCAGGCAACGCGCCAACAGTGGCAATATTCGCCACGTCCTTACCAATCGCGACTGTTATCGCTTCAGCTCCAAATGTGCCAACCAGCATGGATATGATCATGTAGGGCCAGTTTGGCCGATATATCTTCACCAAGACTCCGGCAACAAGAGTCAGAAGACCAACAGCCACGGCATAGGGGTTCGCCTCACCGATATGGTCAACGATACTGACAATGGTTTCCTGGAATTTGGCTGTGCGCGGATAGACCAAGCCAAAAAAATGTTTGACCTGGCTAGCCATAATCAAAAGCGCCGCACCGGCAGTAAAACCCACCACCACTGAATGTGAAATGAAGTTAACCAGGGAACCGAACCGGGCGAGCCCCATGCTGAGCTGGATCAGGCCGACCATAAAGGTCAACGTCAGTGCCATCTGCACATATGCGCCCGTCCCCGGCTCTGCATACATGGACAGTGAAGAGAAAAGTAGTAACGATGCCGCGGTTGTAGGTCCGGACACCAGCAGCCAGGACGAACCAAAGAGGGCAGCAATAATAGCCGGAATCATGCCAGTATACAGGCCATACTCAGGCGGCATGCCGGCAATAACGGCAAAAGCGACACCTTGCGGCAGGGCAACAATCGCCCCGGTCATACCTGCCAGCAGATCCGCCCGAAAAGTCCGCCTGTCGACCCTGGGCCACCAGAGCAGAAAGGGCAGAAATCGTTGCAGACGGTTTCTGCGAGTGAAAGAAGAATCGCTCGGATACTCTGTCATCGTATATTTTGGTCAGCTATTGTTCCAAGTTTCGTGGTAGTTTCAGCAAAAACCTTATTGTGCGAGCCTTTTGCAAAATGAGGATTTTTGTTCAAAATCGAGGCATGCGAAAAATTTCACCACAGGCATATACTTAATATTCCAAGGATAAAATTTTTTTAGAATAACGCTGAGTTTGGGCGAAAAGACCATTTTGCAACAAGCTCGTTCTCCTATTTCTTTTCAAGAAACCTGTCGGTAATCCTGTCCTGCAGGAAGATATGCTGGAATCTTGAGGAACTGGACTCTTCATACCATTGCAACCCCTGCTCCCGACATGCCGGGCAAGCGTTACGGGGGATGTGCACCCCAAGAATCCGGCGCCGGTTGGAAATAGAATCGATCCTTAGCGAACCACCGCAGTCGTCACATATACGCACCGTCTCTTCCTGGGTTTCAAAAATATTGTCGGTATCGTAAAAAATCTGGCGGTTGCGGGTATCGTACTGGCCGGCCTTTTTACCGGGTCCTCTCAACTCTGTCCTTCGGCGCCACATCGTCATCACCTCATCACAGGTACGCTCGATGCTGCGGGTAAGCGATGCCGGCTGGCGAAGATACTCCGGCTCATAGTCTGGCTCCCTGAGACTACTGTAATCAAGGCCGGCCATCGCCATAATTATTCCGGCATTGACATATGGGAGTGCTCCCTCAATGGAATAACCGCCCTCAAGAACAGCAATGTCCGCTTTCAGCAGTTCGGTCAACTGTGCATAGCCCTGGGCGGAGATGTTCATGTTCGTGATCGGATCGGAATAGTGGTTGTCCTGGCCGGCGGAGTTGATAATCAGCTGCGGCTTGAACTCATCCAGTATAGGCAGAACCGCATTTTTTACCGCATAGAGCATCCCATCGTCACAGGTTTCCGGTGGCAGTGGGATATTCACGGTTGTTCCAGCCGCGTTCGGTCCACCAAATTCGTTAATAAAACCGCTGCCTGGATAGAGCGTGCGGCCATCCTGATGGATTGAGATAAAAAGGGTATCGGGGTCATGCCAATAGATATCCTGGGTGCCATCGCCATGATGGCAATCGGTATCGATAATCGCAACTCGATCAACACCATAGGCACGACGAAGATATTCGATCATGATCGCTTCAATATTGATATTACAGAAGCCACGCGCCCCGTGGACCACACGGTTGGCGTGATGTCCCGGCGGCCTGACTAAGGCAAAGCCGCGATCTATGGTTCCATCCATTACCGCCATACCGATGGTCTTGGCACCACCTGCACTGATGAAATGAGACTCTGTGCTCACCTTCCAGGGATCGGGCACACAGAAGTGAACCCGTTGAATATCCTTTATAGTGACAAGATCGGGTTTCAGCTCGACAATACCATCAATATCGAGCAACCCTTCTTCAAACACCTGATCCTGGGTGTAGAGTAGCCGCTCCTCACGCTCGGGATGGGTTGGTGAGATAGCCCAGTCGAATGCCGGAAAAAAAACAAGCCCTGTTCTGTTCTTGGCGTGCAGCATAATGCGCCCTTTTGTTCTCGGGTGTGAAATTGATATCAGTTGTTCTGTATTGAACCTGGCCGCTCAATCAGAGATCAGCGCGGTTCAGGGTACCGCTCTCGGCATCATAACCGTGGATAAGCCCCGGTTTCACCTGGGCCCGAACCCGGATATTTTTGCCCACGGTGGAAAACCGGCGAATCATATTGAACTGCGACTCCTCCAGAACTTCCATTTTCAGATGTTCCTCGTTTGCGCCACGAGCTGCAGCTTTTTTTCGCACCAGCTCAAAGGCCACTTTACGGGCGTCATCCAGCGTGAAAGTCCGGGAAATTTCCCGGTGATACTCCTCGCCCTGAGCAGTAATCACTCTTCGCGCGGTATCGGCATAAACTGTCACCTCACAGGTGGTTCTGGCCAGGGCGCAGCCAATGGCATTTGCCACCCGCCAATTGGGGACAATCTCAACCTCGCCTTTGAACATCTCAGCCAACCGTCCGGCAAACTGCCCAGCCGGACCACCGAGCACCAGCAGGTAATCGGGGCGGATTTTCACCCCCTCACACATCTCATGCACGGTGTAGACCGGACGGCTGTTGATCTGATCAACCATTTCGTCCGCAGCCCTCATGATATTCTCACAAGCTGTATGAAGGATCTGTTCTGCTGCCTCAATTACGGCAAGACCAAGTTCTGCACTGATTACGGCAAGCCCGGCTGCAGCCTTATCCCGATCCCCCTGTTCGATCATTCCCAGAACACACATTGCATCGGTTGGTGTCGGCTGTGGCCCGCCATGGGCCATTGCGGCTCCGCCCCGATCCGGGCCGATAGCGAGCTTGCCTTCCCGCACTCTCACCACACTGTCGCCACCTATACCGATTGACTTTGTTAAAAGTGCGCGGATGAGGGTTTTATAGCTGCCGATCTCAATACCGTTCTGAGCAATAACCGGAGCCCCATTGAGAATGATGGCCATGTCGGTAGTCGTTCCACCGATATCGAGGACCAGGCAGGTCTTGTCCTTCGGGGCATGGGCGATAGCCCCCATGACGCTTGCCGACGGACCGCTCAGGATGGTCTGGGCCGGATAGGTAAGCGACGAACTCATATTCATATTCCCACCGTCAGGTTTCAAGATTCTGATCGGGTGTGATATGCCTTTTTTGGCCAGCGAGGAATGAACAGCGGTAAAGAAATTGGTGTGTACCGGATAGACGGCAGCATTCAAATAGGTCGTCGCGATACGACGAGGAAAACTGAGCGCACCGGAACATAGATGGCCCATGAAGATTTTGTCCACATAACTTTCAAGAATTCGGGCGATAGCCAGTTCGTGAGCTGCATTGCGGACAGAAAACTTTGATACCACACCAACCGCCGGCAAACCCAATTTTTTCAGCTCCGCACCGAGTGCGTGAATCTCTTTTTCGCGGACCGGTTCAAGTTCCCGCCCGCTGTGGTCGAGTGCCCCCTTGACCCGAAAGTAGTGCGACCCCACCCGGAAATGTTCGGGATCAATACCCGGTCCGGCAGAAACCACCATAGCCACCGGCGGCAGCTTATCCTGCACCACCATATTAGTCGCAAGCGTTGTACTCAACACTACCCGCTTGACATCGGCTACTTCCTGCCCGGCGAGCAAACGGTCCAGCGCGCTCATCACCGTCTCATAGAGCCTTTCAGGATCGGTATTGACTTTGATATCTCGCACCATCCCTTCAGCGCCAATCAATACTGCATCCGTATGTGTACCTCCAACGTCCAGTCCGATAATCACAAGCCCACCCCACCAAAAAGAATGAAGGGCATTTCAAAAGATCTCGAGATCTTTCGATTCGCCTTGAAGAGGTCTGTCATTTGAAATGAAAACACTACCCTGACTTGGACAAATTGTCCAACAAAGGTTAGGATTGCTCAGTTTTTTGCACGGCGAAATCATGTCAGGGAGGAAGATATTTTATCCCTGCGCCCTAACGCCATACAGCCGCCGAATCAAAGCTGAAAACATTCGACACATAAAAAAACAAGCAACTTTTTAATAATGCATTAATTTGTTGGGAAAATGACACCATGACTTGAATTTTTCCTAACAAATGAGTTACAACGCAAGTATCAACTGAAAAGTCTATTCGGTTCATTTTGCAAGACGAAGCACTTTACCCTAAACCGCACGGGAGAAGGTCTTGCAGTCCCTGGTCAGTTCGACAGTTTCCAAAGACATGTCAAAGCATGTTGAACAGCATCACTCCTATTGAACAGGCTATCTCAGAAAGAAAAGCAACCTTGAGGGATAGTTTACTGTAGTGGTCAGCAACCAACATTCACAAGGAGGCAACTATGAAACAGGCAGATACGCCTACTCAGGAAATTCTATTCCCGGGATGGCGCCAATCAAGAAAGTTCCTGACGATGCTCGGTATCGCTGGGGCATTCATGCTCACCGTCAATATCTTTCCATCGCCGGCTGACGCGGCATCCAACGATCCAAAGAAGCCGAACATCCTGGTTATCTGGGGTGATGACATCGGCCAGTTCAATGTCAGCGCCTACAATATGGGCATGATGGGTTATAAAACACCAAACATCGACCGAATAGCCAAGGAAGGCGCAATTTTTACAGACTGGTATGGCCAGCAGAGTTGCACTGCCGGTCGCGCGGCATTCATCACCGGCCAGTCGCCAATGCGCACAGGTTTGACCAAAGTCGGACTGCCAGGTGCACCGGAAGGTATGCAGAAGGAAGACCCGACCATAGCAGAGTTGCTCAAGGCACAGGGGTACATGACCGGCCAGTTCGGCAAGAATCACTTGGGAGATCGTGATGAGATGTTGCCGACCAACCATGGTTTCGATGAGTTTTTGGGCAACCTGTATCACCTGAACGCAGAGCAGGAACCAGAACATCCTGACTATCCCAAAAATCCAGAATTTAAAAAGAAATTTGGCCCGCGTGGTGTCATACACAGTTTTGCAGATGGCAAAATTGAGGATACTGGCCCCCTGACCATTAAGCGCATGGAGACGGTAGACGAGGAAGTCACCGCAGCAGCACTTGACTTCATGGACCGTGCAAAGAAAGCTGACAAACCGTTCTTTGTCTGGTGGAACTCCACCCGTATGCATATCTGGACCCATCTGAAGAAAGAGTCGCAGGGCAAGACTGGTTTAGGTGTCTATGCTGACGGAATGGCAGAGCATGACGTCATGGTTGGCCAGTTGCTCGACAAACTCAAGGAACTTGGAGTGGAAGACAATACCATTGTCATGTACTCCACCGATAATGGGGCTGAGTTTTTCAGCTGGCCTGACGGCGGCACAACTATTTTCCGCAACGAAAAGGCCACTCAATGGGAGGGAGGCTTCCGCGTTCCCACGATGATAAAATGGCCAGGAGTCATTAAGCCCGGAACCGTGGTGAACGATATTGGCGCACACGAAGATATGCTGCCAACCCTTCTGGCTGCAGTGGGTGAGCCAAATGTGAAAGAGGAGTTGCTCAAAGGCAAGCAGGTCGGTGACACAACCTTCAAGGTCCATCTGGACGGCTATAACCTGCTTCCAGCTTTAAAGGGAGAGACTGACAAGTGGCCTCGAGAGGAATTCCTGTATTGGACAGACGATGGCAACGTTGCAGCCCTGCGATACAACAACTGGAAAATCACATTCCTCAGACAAGAGGCCCATGGTGTGGAAGTCTGGGAGAATCCTTTCAAGGTCCTGCGTGCACCCATGATAGCCAATCTCCGAATGGATCCGCTCGAAAAAGCTCAAGAAGAATCTATTGGTTACAGGAGATGGTGGATCGATCATATGTTTATATTTGCTCCCGCCGGTGCCTATGTCGGTCAATGGCTGCAGAGCTTTAAAGAATTCCCACCGCGTCAGAAGCCAGGGAGTTTCAGTCTTGATCGCGTCATGGAAGCAGTCACTCAAGGTACGGACAATTAGCAGTCTGAAGACTTCAGCATTCAACGGTCCATCAAACACTCGGACCTTCCTGTATATGCGGGGAGGTCCGAGTACCATTTTTCATATTCATCACCCATCATTTACAGACAATGGATACTCGCCAGGCTTTTCAACAGATAGCGGTGTCGATGAATGCCTCAATCATAGGCCAGGAAACGGTTGTTGAACGTTTACTTATCGCGTTTCTGGCCGATGGTCATGTCCTTATGGAGGGGCTACCCGGTGTCGCCAAGACCCGCTCGATCAAGACCCTCGGCAAACTGGTTGAGAGCGAATTTCGTCGGGTACAGTTTACTCCTGATCTGCTGCCATCTGATGTCACCGGTTCGGAAATTTATCGTGAACAGACCTCCAGCTTCGATTTCCAGCCAGGGCCGATTTTCGGGAACCTGGTGCTTGCCGACGAGATCAACCGCGCCCCAGCCAAGGTCCAGGCGGCGTTGCTAGAAGCAATGGAGGAACGCCAGGTGACCGTTGCCGGAACAACGCACAAGTTGCCGCCGCTGTTTCTGGTCCTTGCTACCCAGAACCCAATTGAACAGGAAGGTACCTATCCGCTTCCTGAGGCACAGATGGACCGTTTCCTGCTCTACGTCAACGTACCCTACCCGCCTGCAGAAAACGAAGGGGCTATCCTGCGCCTGGTACGGGGAGAAAAATCGGGCAATGCCGATGACTCCCCATCAAAGATTGATCAAGAAGTTGTTTTTGCCGCCCGTCGTGAGGTGAACGGTATTCACGTGGCTGAAACTGCCGAACGATATATGGTCGATCTGGTTATTGGTACTCGGGAACCAGAGCACCTTGGAGGTGACCTGGCCAGATGGATTCGTCTTGGTGCCAGCCCTCGCGGAACGCTTGCCCTGGATGGTGCAGCCCGGGCCCATGCCTGGCTCCATGGGCAGGACTTCGTTTCGCCTGAAAACATTCGCGCCGTCGCCCCTGCCTGTCTTGCGCATCGCATTCATCTCTCTTATGAAGCGGAAGCGGCCGGTAAAACCCGCACTGAAGTGATCGAGGAACTCTTGCAGACTATTGTCCCCATTTAACATGAAAAAGACAAAATCCTCGTCCGATAGCATACCAGCCGGTGTACAAACCAGTCTCGAGGCGCTCTTGAGCCTCAAAGCTGAAGCACGGGGCTTTAGTTTTCTTCCCCGGCAACCGGTAACCTCACTTCTTGCCGGGCGCCATAGTTCCCGCCTGCGAGGTCGTGGCCTCGATTTCCTTGAAATGCGCCACTATCAGCAGGGTGATGATATTCGCACCATCGACTGGCGGGCTACCGCCAGACTGCGCTCACCACATGTGCGGGTCTACACTGAAGAAAGAGAAAGACCCGTCCTGCTTGTAGTGGATCAGCGTCGGACCATGTTTTTTGGCAGTGGTCGAGCCATGAAATCGGTTGTGGCAGCCGAATTGTCTGCCCTGGCTGCCTGGCGAACCCTCTCCTCCGGTGACCGGGTCGGCGGCATTATCTTCAACGACCATGAGATCATCGACCTCCCGCCTCACCGTAGCCAGACCAGAGTCCTCCGTTTGCTCCACGAGGTGGTGCGCCACAACCGGATGCTCGTCGAGCAAATTGATGCAAGCCCATCTCCTGCAACCGAATCAATACTGAACATGTCCCTTGAAGCTGCCCTCAGGCGTGCCAAACACGATCATCTGGTTGTGCTGGTAAGCGACCTTGACGGTGGCGATGAAAACACCCAACGGCTGGCTACCCAGATCGCCGCTCACAACGACATGCTTGTTCTCGCGGTGTATGATCCTCTGGGCGCTTCACTGCAGGGACATCCAGGCATGATTGCCAGAGACCGAGGTGTGAATTTTGCTATCCCGTCAGGCAGGAGTTTTGCTGATTCCTTCGAAAAAGCCTTTGCTGCCGTTCTCGACAGGTGGACCGAGATATTTCGGGCTTTGCGTGTACCGGTATTACCCATTTCCGCCGCGACTTCGCCAACCCATCAGTTGCGTGATCTTTTTGGGGCCCATCTTGCCCGGAGGACAACAATATCATGAACACTGATGCTACCAGCCTAACCCGTTTACATGATATCCTCATGCCTCCAGCCGTATCCTGGTGGCCTCTGGCGACAGGCTGGTATGTACTGTTTGTTCTGCTGATGCTGGCAACCGGTTTTCTTTGCTATCGCTACTATAGAAGATGGAAGGCCAATGCCTATCGTCGCGCCGCCTTGCGTGAGCTGACCCATCCCAATGATGCTCCAGCCATCGCAGAACTGCTTCGCCGCACGGCCCTGGCGGCCGCTTCAAGATCTGAAATTGCCTCAAAAGCCGGCTCAGAGTGGGCTGATTGGCTCGCTAGCCAGTCAGCCCACACCATGCCCATGGAAGTCCACCAGTTGCTGAGCACCGGTATATACGGCAGACCAGGCAAAGAACAGGATGTCAGGCTCCTCCGCCAATATGCTGTTCTCTGGATCAGTGACCACACAATTTCCGATTCTTCTTTATAAAATTTGAGGATAATAATGGATACAAAAGCACATAAACATTCATTCATCATACCCATTATCACCTCTGTACTCTTTCTTGCCAGTCCGGCCGTTGCCATGCAGCAGCCCAAATTAGTTCTGCAGATTACGGTCGATGCACTACGCGGCGATTTGCCAACTCGATACTACGACCGTCTTGAGGAAAACGGTTTTCGCTATCTCTGGGAAAAGGGCACAGTATATGTCGATGCCCATTATGACCATGCCAATACAGAGACCATTGTTGGCCACACCATCCTGGCCACGGGGGCACAACCATCCGTTCACGGCATGATTGGTAATATCTGGTATGACAGGACAAAAGGACGAACGGTGTACAATATTGAAGATGACAATTTCACGTTGCTCACGCCAGGAGCTGGAGTAGATCAGAGCGCAGAAATTGATTCAACCCAGAAGGCAGCCAAAAGTGATGGTCGATCACCTGCTGCAATCATGGTTTCCACCCTAGGTGATGAATTGGCAATCCACACCGCAGGACGCTCCAAGATTTTCGGGGTGTCGGTCAAAGACCGGGGCGCGGTGTCCATGGCCGGCCATGCCGGCAAGGCCTTCTGGTTCTCAAAGGCCAGCGGTGAATTCGTCACCAGCAATTACTACTATCAACAGTACCCCGACTGGGTGGACCAGTGGAACGCCAAAAAACTGGCATTCTCCTATTCCGGCAAATCATGGAATCTTCTGTATACGCAGGAAGAATATCTTTTTGGCGAGGCAGATGACCGCCCTTGGGAAACAGATATTGCTGGCTTTGGCCGCATATTCCCCCACCCGTATGGCACCGCCGATGGGAAATACTTCACCACCCTGCTCACCCTAAGCCCGGCAGGGGATCAGTTAACCCTGGATTTTGCCAAGGCGTTGATTATTAATGAGCAACTGGGAAAAGACGATATCCCTGATTATCTCTCTGTGAGTTTCTCCTCAACCGACTATGTCGGCCATATCTTCGGGCCTTCCAGCCTGGAAAGCGAAGACAATATCCTCCAGCTTGACAGGACTCTTGCCGATTTACTCACATTTATCGATGAAAAGGTCGGCCTGGAACAGACGCTCATTGTTCTTTCTGCCGATCATGGCACGCCTGAGGTACCAGGGTATCTCAAGCAAATGGGTCTTGATGGGGGATTTGTTGACCCGAAAAGCTGGGATAAAAAGCCCGCTCTGGCGTCTTTAAAAAAACAGTTTGGTATCGGTAAAGAACTTATTGTTGGTTACAATCACCCCTATATCTATCTTGATCATCAGGTGATAGAAGAACACCAACTCAACCTGGCACAGGTAGAGCAGTCCGTCGCCGAACAGTTGCTGCAGTTTGAGGGTGTTGCTCAGGCCATTTCCAGTAGTGCATTGCGCGAAGGCAACCTGCCGAATACCCCTGTCATTCAATCGATTCTCAACAACTTCAATCCCAATCGTTCAGGCGATGTTTATATAGTTTTTCAACCGCATTGGTTTATCAATGATTTTGACGGACTCGAAGTTTCCAGTACCCATGGCTCTCCCTGGCGCTACGACACCTATGTACCCATTGTCTTCAGCGGCATGCAGATTCCGGCTCAACAGATTCAGCGTCGGGTCCATCCAGTTGACATTGCAGCAACACTGGCGACGTATCTTGGAATCAAGTCGCCATCTGGTTGTGCCGGCAAACCGCTGACGGAGATATTTGTCAATAAATAGGACGATAAACTGAACGAAACCTGCCGGAGAAGCATCATATGCTCATTTTTGCCTATCCCTGGCTGTTGTTCCTGGCGCCATTGCCCTGGCTCATCCGCATGCTTCTGCCCCCGCGCAGAGAGAAACCCGTTGCCCTTCGTGTGCCTTTTGGGGACCGTATCCAGGCCGCCACTCTAGCGGGATCAAGCGTCTCTCAAGTGGCCAGAAGCAAAGGGCAGCTGATTTTTAAAATTTTTCTTTGGTTATTGGTACTCGTCGCGCTCGCGCGTCCACAACTGCTTGAACCACCAGTCACAAAAGAGTTACCGACAAGGGATCTGCTCCTGCTGGTTGACCTGTCATCCTCAATGAGCCAGGAAGACTTTACCAACGCAAGAGAAGAAAAGGTTGATCGTCTCACCGCCGTTAAAGAAGTTCTGGGGGATTTTCTTTCCCAACGCCAGGGTGATCGGGTAGGTCTCGTGGTCTTTGGCGATGCCCCATTCCTGCAGACTCCCTTTACTATCGACCTTGATCTGTCACGGCAGCTTCTTGATGAAGCAGCGATTGGCATGGCCGGTCCCCGCACTGCCTTTGGCGATGCCATTGGGCTGGGTTTGACGCTTTTTGCAGAAAGCGATGCGCCTGCCAAGACCATTATTGCCTTGACGGACGGCAACGATACCGCCAGCCAGGTTCCACCCGTTGAGGCATCAAGAGTTGCAATGGCAAGGGGTATCCGCATTCATACTGTGGCAATCGGCGATCCAACCACCATCGGAGAAGACAAGCTTGACGAGGAGACGCTACGCAATGTAGCCGAAACTGCAGGCGGGAAATATTTCTTTGCCGGTGATCGCAAGCAGCTGGCTGGAATCTATGCAGAACTAGATAAAATAGAAACCAGGCAAGTGGATACGATCAGCCATCGTCCGACAAGAGATCTGTACTATTGGGTGCTGCTCCTGCTGTTGATTGCATCCCTTGGCGAAAAGACCGTACTGGTACTGCGCCGTTCACGTTCCAAGGCTGCAATGCAGAAACCAGGTAGGGTTTATGTCGATCATCTTACAGGCCGCCTGGAGGTGCAACGATGAGCTCAGCGCTTGCCAACTTTCATTTTATTCGACCAGAGTGGCTGCTGCTCCTACCGCTTGTCGCCGGAGTCTGGTGGATGTGGCAGCGCTACGTTGACCCCCTTCGGGGCTGGCGTGAACAGATCTCCCCGGAGTTACTCCGTTTCATGATTTCAGGTCCACGATCAGAATATCGTAAACCGGCAATCTGGCTGCTTGCCTGCTGGGTGTTCATCGTTGTGGCAATTACCGGCCCGACCTGGCGGCTTGAAGAGAGTCCTTTTGCCGAGGATGCATCCCCTTTGATGATTCTCCTGAAAGCCGACAGCAGTATGGAGCAGTCCGACCTCGAACCATCCCGCCTAGAGCATGCCCGCTTAAAAATTGCCGATCTGGCTAAGGCAAGAAAGGGCCAGCCCTTAGGGCTCATCGCCTATGCCGGATCTGCTCATCTGGTCCTGCCACCAACCCGTGACACTGAAGTTGTGGCTGATATGGCGGCTGAAATAAGTCCGGCTGTCATGCCCGCCCCGGGAGACCGACTCGACCTGGCCATTGATGAGGCCGTAAGAATTCTGCAACAGGGACAGCAGGGTGGCAGTATCCTTGTTATCACTGATACCGTCGACACTGATCGTCAGCTATTGAAAAATGTAGATACAGGATCAATTCCAATACAGTTTCTCACCATCACGGCCACACCGGAAAAACAATCAAGCGTTGCCAGGGCGGCAGACATTCTCGACGGAGACCTTCAACAGCTCACCGCTGACGGAAGCGATATTACCTCTATTCTTCGCCGAGCCGCCAGCAGATCTCTTTCTGCCAGAGATGCAATGGATGATCTGTGGCAGGAGATGGGCTATTGGTTTGTGCCAGTCATTGGCCTGATGGTACTCCTCGGTTTCCGCCGGCAGAAAATTGGAGAGGAAGTGTAGATGAAAGCCTTACTTGCGCTCCTTATCACCATAACCTGGGCCTCCCTCTGGCTCACCCCTGACCAGGAGGGCATGTGGTATTTCAATCGTGGAGATTTTGTCTCAGCGGCCAAGGTATTCCTGGATCCTGAATGGCAGGGGGCATCATGGTATAAAGCAGGAGAGTTCCAAAAGGCTGCCCAGGCTTACAGCCGCAGGGATACGGCAGAAGCAAATTATAATCAGGGTAATGCCCTCCTGATGCACGGAAAATACAAGGATGCAATAGCCAGCTACGACAAGGCCCTCGAGAAGCATCCTGGCTGGAAGGAAGCAATGGAAAATAGAGGGATCGCCGCTGCCCGAGCTAAAACTCTTGATATCGAAAGCGGCAACATGACCGAGGGCATGCTGGGCGCAGATGAAATTGTCTTTGATAAAAAAGCCGGAAAAGATGCGGCTTCCGAGGACGTTGAGGGAGGAGAAGCAGTCTCCAATCAGGATATTCAGGCCCTCTGGCTACGCCGTGTACAAACCCGACCGGCAGACTTCCTGAAAGCGAAATTCGCCTTTCAACAAAAATTCGAGATGGATGGAGGCAAGAAATGAAGAACATCCTTATGCTGTTCTTTATTTTTTTCTCTTGGATCACTCTCTCCTCAGCCGAGACCGCTCCCATATCAGTGCGCCTCAACGATGACACCGCCTGGATCGGTCAAAAGGTATCATTTTTCATTGAATTGCGAGCTATGGGCTCGTTTTCCGGCTCCGCACGTTTTGATTTGCCACAAGTACCGGGTACCATAATTATCAAGGTTGGCGCTCCTGTAGTGTCTTCAGAAGAAATTGATGGGCAAAGCTGGTTTGTTCAGTCCCATGAATTTGCCCTTTTTTCACAACAAGCCGGTACGCTGAAAATCCCTGAGTTTAGCGTCCGTTTTGCAAGCCGAGCAGGATTTTCAGGCCCCGCCAATGACGTCCAGACAACATTCCCCGGAATGAAAGTAGAAATTCAGCGACCACCAGGGAGTGAAAAGAGCAGTTTTCTGGTCACAACCCAATCTCTGGAAATCAACGAAATCTGGAAGCCAACACCCGGCCCCGTTGAAGCAGGAGCCATCTTCACTCGAAAAATTGCCCAGAGAGCCAGCGAACTCTCGGGTATGGCCCTTGCCCCTCCGTCGACTGATGTACCGGATGGCATAAGCGTATATGTGAAAAACGATGAAATTGCAGACAAGACTGAACGTGGTGATTTCCTGGGTCAGCGCATCGACACGATTACCTATCGGATGACCAAAGCCGGAAATTTCACTCTGCCTGATGTAGTGTATAGCTGGTGGAATCCCATCACCCGAAAAATAGAAAAGTTTATTTTACCGGCTGTACGTTTCGAGGTGTCCCCTGCTCCAGGTTCCAAGACCGCAACCCGTCAGGGCAAGATGTTATATGTATGGGTATTACTCGCGCTCACGCTCCTGTCTTTCGCATTATGGCAAAAAACGTTCATTGTAGAGTGGTTACGGCAACATTGGAGAGAACTCAATCCCCCCGACAAAATCCTGGCGGAGAATTTTTTACAAGCCTGCGCACAAAACAACAGCGCTTCCGCGGTAACTTTTTGGATTTCGTGGAGGAATACCCAGGGAGAACTTTTCAAGCCTGAGCCTGAATTGCAATCTGCGGTTTTCACCCTACTCCGCCACCGTTTTGGTCCTGAGCCTTCGGGTTTCTGGCAAGGGGACCTGCTAGCCCTTGCGTTTACCAACCATCTGAACATGGAAAAAGAAAAAGGTTCAGAAAAAAAGGGGAAAGTTCTACCGGAACTAAACCGCAAAAACTTCCACCCAGCCTGACCATTCCTATACCCCAGAGAGAACCTTGCCTATACGTTCAAGATGAACGTGTTGAAGATGATTCGAGATAATTCCCTTCACTCTGATGTACAATACAGCATGCGATGCCCATCGAGATGTTGACCTATTTTCACCATCAGGGTATCATAGACAGCCAAACCATCTATTTATATGATATTAATGCAATTATTCAAAAATCTCTCCATATGAACTCTGCGCACACCAGGGCAAAAAAGCAGTTTCCCAGCGACTTACTTCTCCATGTTCATCCGCGAACGGTTCCTGTAGAGACCTTACGTTTCACGTTGTCATTCGGACTCGGTGGTATGGCAACCACCCTTGTCCTCCTCCTTTTTATCACCGGTATCCTGCAAAAAGTATCCTATATTCCAGATATACAGCGAGCCTATCATTCTATACAATTCATGTATACGGATAGCAATTTTGCCGGTTGGCTACGAAACATCCATTACTGGTCCGGCAACATGCTGGTCATCATTTCCTTTCTTCATTTCTGCAGAGTTTTTCTAACCGGTGCCATTGCCGGGAGGCGCCGACTCAACTGGATTGTCGGTCTGTTTCTGCTAGGTCTCGTTTTCTTCTCAAACTTTTCGGGCTATTTACTTCCTTGGGACCAGCTGGCCTATTGGGCCGTCACCATCTTTCTCAACATGATTGGCTATATCCCGTTCATCGGCCAGCCTCTCGCACAGCTGCTCAGGGGCGGAAGTGAGATCGGAACTGAAACCCTGACGAATTTTTACGCCATTCATACCGGACTCCTGCCTTTCCTCATGCTGCTGCTCGTTATCGGACATTTCTGGCTGATTCGTAAAGCACGAGGCCTGGTTCAACAGCAGAGCGGAAAAGGCCCTACCTTTTCAGTACCGGTAATGCCCAATCTCATTGTACGCGAAGCTGCTGTTGGCTTGAGTCTCATTGCAGCTATACTGCTTTTTTCAGCTATAGTCGATGCGCCGCTTTCTGGGGCTGCCACTCCCGGCGTCAGTCCGAATCCTGCCAAGGCAGCGTGGTTTTTCATGGGACTCCAGGAATTGCTGATGCATCTTCACCCCGTATTTGCCATATGCGTCTTTCCAGTTATTGTCTTGTTTTGCCTGCTTGCCATCCCTTTCTGGCAGAATTCAGCTCTCAATGAAGGAATCTGGTTCAACGGTGAACGTGGTAGAAAGCTCGCGATTGTCGTCTCGATTACCAGCATTACACTGACTATTGCCGCCGTTCTTATCGATAACGTGGCCACCAATATTATAGGCAGCCCAGCCACCGCTCTTTTCACCAGGGGAGTCCTCCCTTTAGTCATTTTCTTAAGCTGCCATTGTCTCGGATACGCTCTCCTTACAAGCAGATACAGCTATACCCGTGGCGAGACTGTCATGGCTGGATTCCTTTTTATAGTAGTGGCGATGATCTGCCTCACTGTCATCGGTGTCTGGTTTCGTGGACCGGGTATGCAGCTCATGTTTCCGTTTTAATCAACGTGCACAGGTTACATTAATGGACAATACACTTCAGAGGCCACAGGTTGAGCATGCTCCGGACACCGGCAGAAGACGATTTTTCAATAAGCTGTGGGCACTGCTTGGTTCAATTGCTTTTCTGGAACTCAGCTGGCTGTCAATTTCCATTCTTCGATCGGGAAAGAATAAACATGAAACAGGCGCCCAAGACGCTATTATCAAGGCTGGCAACGTCGAAGATTTTGCAATCAATTCGGTTACAGCAAACGCCCGAGGCCAATTCTATCTTGCCTGTCTCGAAGATGGCAGTTTTCTTGCCCTGTCAAGAACCTGTACCCATCTTGGCTGCTCAGTTCCCTGGGATGAAGAAGCACATAAATTTATCTGTCCTTGTCATGGCTCCTCGTTCTCTATTACCGGGGAAGTTCTGACTCCACCCGCCACCCGATCACTGAACAGTCACCCTCTACGCATTGAGAACGGCACCATTTATGTCAATACCGGCAGGCTAGAAAAACCTCTGCAGGATGGCAAACCCAGACCGGTAAAAGCATAGCATGTCAATACAGCCAACATCAGACAAGAAAGAGAACACCACTAATACGACGGGCCGAGGCTGGGAAATTTGCGCTCTTCTTGCGGCCTGTATCATTCTGCTGACACCCTTTGTGTATCGGTGGCGAGTCCAGTCAATCCCCACCCCGACTGCGACTGAAACCACCCAATTTGCAGGAACAGATGCCTGCAAAGAGTGCCATCAGGATGCCTATAAGAAATGGCAGGGTTCTGATCATGATCGAGCTATGGCGGTGGCTAATGATGATACCGTTGCCGGAGATTTCAATAATGTGACCTTTACCGATCCCTATAATGGCAAGATCAGCCGTTTTTTTCGGGAAAATGGGAAGTTCATGGTCGAAACCGAAGGACCCGACGGCAAGCCGGACATTTTTACCATCTCGTACACTTTCGGATTCTACCCCTTGCAGCAGTACCTCGTACCTTTTCCTGGTGGGCGGCTGCAGTGCCTGACTATCGCCTGGGATGTAGAGAAGAAATGCTGGTATCGCGTGCCACCGTATGAAGTAACCGACCATACCGACTGGCTCCACTGGACCCGAGGTGGCCAGACCTGGAACGTCATGTGCGCGGAATGTCACTCCACCAGGTTGCAGAAAGATTACGACGTCAAAAGTGAAAGTTACAACACCAGCTGGTTTGAGATCAATGTGGGCTGCGAAGCCTGCCACGGCCCAGCTGCACAACATGTGGAGTGGGCAAAACTACCCGTCATGGGCCGCCCGGAAACAGCGAATTATGCTCTGAATCGGGATACACATAATCTCCCCACCGAAAAACAGATTGCCATCTGCGCACCTTGTCACTCCCGAAGGTACCAATTGGCTGACAATACTCATATGCCAGGCGAGCTACTCGATCTTATGGTTCCGGCTCTACTTGCCGAAGACCTCTACCACGCCGACGGCCAAATCAAGGAAGAGGTCTATGTGTACGGCTCGTTTATCCAAAGCAAGATGTACCGGCACGGCGTTCGCTGCAATGATTGTCACGACGCCCATTCGCTCAAAACTCATAAAACGAATAATGAGCTCTGCACCCAGTGCCATCAGGCTACTGCTTACGACAGCAAAGACCACCACTTCCATGAAAAAACCTATAAAGGTGAAGCCAGCAAGGGATACCTCTGCGTTTCTTGCCACATGCCCGGTCAGAATTATATGGGAATCGATTACCGGCCCGATCACAGCCTCCGCATTCCAAGGCCTGATCTGACGAGAAAAATTGGTACGCCGAACGCCTGCTCGACCTCGGAATGCCATGGGGATAAGGGGCTGGAATGGGTTGAGGAAAGCTACACCAAATGGTACGGGCAGAGTCGAAAACGCCATTATGGTGAAGCAATTGCTGCCGGCAGGAAAGGTGCACCAGAGGCTAATTCACAACTCACCGCAGTCATAGAAGATCCGTTGCAACCGGCAATAGTTCGGGCTACCGCCCTTTCCTTACTCGGCAATTATCAAGAACCTCAAACTCTCAAGATCCTCAAAAAAGAACTCAACAGTGATGAACCACTTCTCCGACACACCGCGCTGCGTCTCTTGGACCAACCTGATGAGGAAACCGCACTGAAGCTCATTGCGCCTAAATTGTACGATCCTGTGAAAGCCGTAAGACTCGAATCTGCGGTTAAGCTCGCATCTTTCCCCAGAGAACGCTTACGGGAAGATGACCTGCAGACGATGCAGCAGAATCTCGATGAATATCGTCAGGCAATGGAATACAACGCGGATTTCGCCCCGCAGCGCTATAACATTGCCAACCTTGAAAGAGACCTGGGAAATCCTGAAAAAGCCATTGACCTGTATCTGGCCGCCCTTCGTATTGACAACCAGTTCATACCCGCCAAGGTCAACCTGGCAATGGAATACAACAGGCTTGGCAAAAATGAGGATGCGGAAAAGCTTTTGCAGGAGGTTGTTACCCAGGAGCCTGAGATGTATCGAATACAGTATTCGCTTGGCCTTCTGCTCTCAGAAATGAATAAATATGATGAGGCGGCCTTGCATCTTGAACTCGCTGCTGACGGAATGCCCTATTATTCACGTGCTCGCTACAATTACGCGCTTGTCCTGTTAAAACTCGAACGCTGGCAGCAAGGGGCAGAGGCCCTGGAAAAGGCTGTATTGCAAGATCCGGATGTGACAGAATACTTTGTCACCCTCACCAATCTGTACTTCAATTTCCGAATGAATAACCAGGCTCGGGCACTGGCTGAAAAGGTATTACAACTGTCACCTGACAACGCTTCAGCCAAGGAACTCCTGAGAATGATGGACCAGGCCCGAGGGGAGAGCAGCAACAGCCAACCACCCTCAGAATGATTATGGCAGGAAAGAAAAGGCCCCTTTCGCTGGAAACGATCGGGGCCTTCCACGTTAAGAAGATATTGTAAAGACCATCTTGCCCAGGTGAGCAGCCTACGGGAGTCGATACCCCTTGCCTGCATACTGCACATTCTCGGCGGTAGGGAACATAGGCGCTACAGCATGGACACCACCGCAGGCCGGACAAGTGCCGACATACGTGGCAAGTGCAAAAGAACCGCCACACTCCTGACAGGCGACTGCCAGTGGGCCATTCATGATCTTCTGGTCGCGCACTGCCCCACCATGGGCATTATAGACAAATTCCACAAGCTCCAAGCCCTTTGAATAGGGGCCACCTGAACCGCTGCCGCAACCACATCCGCATCCTGACATAACATATCTCCTGGATTTTTTTCTTTTCTGAACAAACTGTCCGTCCGACAACTGTGCTACGTATTCATCTATCCAGGAACATACACTCAAAGCCAAAGGTCAAAAATGACCCAAGTCAAAAAGCGTTGCCCTGACCATTATTTTCAAATCTCCAGGGCAACCGGTACTAGAACTCCGAACGCTCAATCCTGTACTACTCTTTCTTAGGCATCTGCTGGAAATACCACTGCATCGGATCGGTGAGCTGAAAGCCTTTTTCCAACAGCTTTTCTTTTATCCTGATCACATTATTGGTCAGTACATAAGGGAAAATTGCTTTCTTGTCTTTCTCGAGTGTTTTTGACACCAGCACACTGCCAAGAGATATCTTCTCTTCCGTGATGATGTCGATGATCTTCTTCATCTGCCCCTGCTTGTCTTCAGCGAGAATGCAGAGGAGTGTGCCGGGCTCATCGATTCCCATCACATCGACAAACGCTTTCAACAGGTCCCTAGTTGACAACACACCTTTAAGATAACCGTCTTCATCAACCACCGGCAGCGCTCCGACTTTGTTTTTGCGCATGATGAGTAGTACATCCTGAATGGTGTAATAGAGGTAGATTTTAATCGGCTCTTTGCTCATTATATCGGCAACCGGATAGTTCATGATCTTGCCAAGGGTGATTTCGTAATCCGGCTTTTTCAAGAGTGTCGACGGCATGGCACTGCGCACGTCTCTATCCGAAACCATGCCAAGCAGTAATCCCTTTTCATCAATCACCGGCAGATGGCGAATTCGTTTTTCCTGCATGAGATTGCGGGCATCTGCAATTTTCATGTCGGGCAGCGCGGTAATCAGATCTTTGGACATTCTTTCACTGACAAACATAATTCCTCCTCATAGAGCGTATGTGAAATTCGTAGACCGTTGGGTTCGGGTCCATGTCAGACCCCGCGGAGTCCAGCAAGATGCTTAATATGATTTTCCACCAGCAATGGCAAGATCTGCAAATTATAGCCGCCCTCGAGCACCGAAATAACCTTGCCGCCGGTGAGCGAATTGGCCAAATTCATGATAAGCTCGGACACAAAATCGTAGCCGTCGGTGGAGAGATTCACCCCCGACATCAGGTCACTTGTATGAGCATCGAAACCAGCTGATATCAGCATCGCCTGGGGCTGAAACTTTTTGAACGCCGGGATGAGGTCTTCTGTCAGCATTCGCCGGTAATCATTATCGCCCCGGCCAGGCAAAACAGGTGAGTTCAGAGTATATCCATCCCCCTCCCCTGAACCTTTGTCAAAATCGCGACCGGTGCCCGGATAGGCAAAGGAAGGATGTTCATGGATAGAATAGTAAAATACCGTCGGGTCGGCTTCAAAGATGTGTTCGGTACCGTTTCCATGATGGACGTCAAAGTCGATGATTCCAACACGCTCAATACCATATTGACGCTGAAGGTAGCGGGCGCCAATGGCCACGTTGTTGAAGTAGCAGAACCCCATAGCTTGGTCAATTTCCGCATGGTGACCAGGTGGCCGCACAGCACAGAATGCGGTATCAATCTCACCCGCCATCATCGCATCGATGGCCTTCAGCACCCCTCCGACAGCCAGCAGGGCTGCATCATAGGAATCCCGACAGATCACATTTTCCTGATGGTCAAGTTCTGACATACCGAGAGCACAGGCATCACTGAACCGCATGATATATTTGACATGATGCACTGCCTCAATCCAGCGCTGTTTAGCTGGTTCCGCTTTTATCGGAATCAGCTTCTCCAGGAGTCCGGATTCCTTTAAGCCGTTGACGATCACCCGGAGACGATCAGCCGTTTCTGGATGCCATTCCCCGGTATTGTGCAGCAGATAGCCTTCATCAAAGACAAACCCGGTTTTTTTCATTTTCCCTGTTTCCTGTGGTTCAGGCTTCGATGAACGCTCAGTTGAGCACTCGTCTAAACGCTGACGAAGCCATCTGTTGTCATTATTGATTTCAACAATTTCTTTCGTTTCATTGCCAATGTACGGTACACCCATGCCGGCCATGGCTCTCCCTATTTCTTGCCACTGCCGAAAATGCGATTTTCAGAAACATGGTTTTTAAAAAAACTTCAGACAACAACACTCACCCAACCTCAGCAATTCATGCTGCCTTTGTCATCAAACGGAAGAAAAGAACCTGTGCATACTCCCGCCACATCCAACCTGACAACATACTACAGCAAGACGACCAACCAGTTCAATCATTCTCAATAAATACATCTCTTCATGAAATTATTACCAGGCATATAAATTATTTTCATCAAGAAAGAAAAAAACATTTACAACAAATGTAGCAACGAGTAACATTGTTCTTAAACGAACACCATGCAATTCGTTCATCCACATTTTATTTACGTATTTACATATAGATAATAAGTTTTACCACATGTAACATTTATCAACAAATCAGACAGGGCATTTAGAGACAGGCTGACAGGGAAAGATTCAAAGAATTGTTTTTACTTCACATTACGACTGGACACCGGCGATTCGCCTTCAGCGAAGGAAAAACATGGTAACGCTTTTCAACAAACCTTCATGTTCGAAAACGTCCGTTCGGAACAACAACGCCGGACAGCCGAACAGTGTTGCGCAACCCTCGTTTTTCACTCATCGGATAACTCCAAGAAGACGCGTATACCCCATGTCTTCCGTTACATCAATTCAAGAATCAGCTCATACTCGGTCCGTTCTCACGTCACCTCGTCATGCTATCTGTCGTAATTGCTTATTGGTAGTGCAGCAGTCCAGGTCACAAATACACCACGTTAACCCTGCAAGTCTTAGGCATTTCCACGAGTTCACCTCAGTACAGGGGAGTTACAACCATGTCATTTGAAAAAATCATCCAGCTGCGTGAGAAAAAGGAGAAACTCACTTTGGGCGGTGGCCAGGCACGCATCGACAAACAGCATGCCCAAGGCAAGATGACCGCACGAGAGCGGCTAGAGTACCTTTTCGACCAAGGTACCTTTATCGAGCTCGATTCCTTTATCCGCAATCGCTGTACCAACTTCGGTATGGACAAGATGGAGTTTGAAGGTGAATCGGTAGTTACCGGTTACGGCATGGTAGATGGACGACTGGTATATGCCTTTTCTCAGGATTTCACGGTGACCGGAGGGGCACTCGGTGAAATGCACGCCAAGAAGGTAGTCAAGGCCATGGATGCCGCCATCAAGGTTGGCGCGCCCATCGTCGGTTTAAACGATTCCGGTGGCGCCCGTATTCAGGAGGCGGTCGATGCCCTCTCCGGTTATGGCGACCTCTTTTTTCGAAACGCCACATTCTCTGGTGTTATCCCACAGATTTCGGCGATCATGGGCCCCTGTGCCGGCGGCGCGGTCTATTCTCCGGCGCTCACAGATTTTGTATTCATGGTCGACAAAACTGCCCAGATGTTCATCACCGGCCCTCAGGTCATAAAAACCGTGACTGGAGAAGAAGTGAGCCCGGAAGAACTCGGTGGGGCAATGACCCATAACAGCATTAGCGGTAATGCCCATTTTATCAGCGATTCTGATCAGGAATGCATAGACGCCATCCGCAAGCTCCTCGGCTATCTGCCTTCCAATAATATGGAAAAAGCACCGGTGCTGGATATTGATGACGACATCAATCGCGCCATCGACTCGCTCGATACCCTTATTCCCGACAACCCGAATAAACCCTATGACATAATGGATGTCATAACGGCAATCGTTGACGACGGTGATTTCTTTGAATATCAGCGTTATTTTGCCAAGAACATCGTTACAGGATTCGCCCGGATTAACGGCAAATCAGTCGGCATTGTCGCCAATCAACCCAATATGATGGCCGGCTGTCTCGACATGAATGCCGGTGATAAGGCTGCCCGCTTTATCCGTACCTGCAACGCCTATAATGTGCCGCTATTAACACTTGTGGATGTTCCCGGCTTTCTTCCCGGCACCAATCAGGAACATGGCGGTATCATTCGTCATGGCGCCAAGATCCTTTATGCCTACAGCGAGGCGACGGTGCCCAAGGTGACGCTCATCACCAGGAAGGCTTATGGCGGCGCCTATGTCGCCATGTGCTCCAAATCCCTTGGAGCAGATATCGTGCTGGCCTGGCCGGCAGCTGAAATCGCCGTTATGGGACCGGAGGGTGCGGTTAATATCATTTTCCGCAACGAGATCAAAGAAGCCAAAGAAAAGGACACCACCCGTCAGCAACTCCTTCACGACTACCGGGCCGAATTCGCCACCCCTTATAAGGCGGCAGAGCGAGGCTTTGTCGATGATGTCATCGAACCGAGCACCAGTCGCCAGAGAATCATCGACGCCTTCAATATGCTAGAAGGCAAAAGGGAAAAACGTCCACCGAAAAAACATGGCAATATGCCGCTCTAAGGGAGGAGAATATGGATGTCATGACCCTCATGGCGCAGTTTGCCGATCCGGAAACGCTGAAGAACCTGAGCATCACCCAGAAACTGACAGCAAGCATGATCACCACCTTTCTCGGTATGGGCATCACCTTTACCTCGCTGATTATTCTTCAGGTGGTTATCGGCCTTCTCGCCCGGTTTACCACGGAAAAAGCGGTGGAAAAAGCACCCCAGAGCCCTGCAAATGCAGTGAGCATAGCAGCGGCGGAAGAAGACCAGCGCCATCGGGATGAGGAACTCGTTGCCGCCATCACAGTCGCGCTTTCCCTTCAGCTCGGCACCGGCGTCGGAAATATCGTCATTAGAAATATTCGCAAGATCGAAGATCATTCACCTGCCTGGAATAAAGTCGGGCTGGCTGAACTGATGAACAACAATGCATAGCGCGAGGAGGCCCCTTTCATGAGGACTTTTAGAGTGTTAGTTGGCGGAAACGAGTATGAGGTTGCTATTGAAGAGATCACTGAGACCGCTAACGCAACGGTGCGTCAATCTGCGCCTACCGCCGAACGAACGGTCTCCCGCCCTGCCCCGCAGCCAGCAGCACGAACGGCAACAGCCCCTGCCAAGGCTGCTCCCAAAGCGCCAGCAGGTGAAGGGACTATAGTTGCCGCCATGCCAGGCACTATTACTGATGTCAAGGTCAGCCAGGGTGATACAGTAAAACGCGGTGATACCTTGTTGATACTTGAAGCGATGAAGATGGAAAACGAGATCAAGGCCCCCTGTGACGGCGTTGTTGCCGCCATCGAGGTGGCAAAAGGCGCCGCCGTCAACGCCGGAATGGCACTTATGGTCCTCGCCTAAAGCACGGGAGACTCACCATGCTGAACGCAATTTTGCATTTTCTTGAGAGCACCGGCTTTTACGGGATTACTTTCGGTCATGTCATCATGATCGCCATTGCCTGCGTGCTGCTTTTTCTCGCGATCGTCAAAGGGTTTGAGCCGCTCCTGCTGGTACCCATTGCTTTTGGCGTGCTGCTCACCAATCTCCCCTTTGCGGGCATGATGGCTCCCCCGGTTCTTGAGATTCATGAGAACATGGTCCATACCGTCGAACCCGGCGGCCTGCTCTATTATCTGTTTCAAGGCGATCATCTCGGCATTTTCCCACCGCTGATATTCCTTGGTGTAGGTGCGATGACCGATTTCGGGCCACTTATCGCCAACCCGAAGTCCCTTATTCTCGGAGCAGCGGCCCAGTTCGGTATCTTCATTACGTTTATCGGTGCGATCGCCTCCGGACTGTTCACTGCCCAGGAAGCTGCATCTATAGGCATTATCGGTGGCGCCGACGGACCAACGGCAATTTTCCTCTCTTCAAAACTTGCCCCGCACTTACTGGGTGCCATTGCCATTGCCGCCTATTCCTATATGGCAATGGTACCGATCATTCAGCCGCCCATCATGAAACTCTTGACCACCAAAAAAGAGCGCGCCATCCACATGACCCAACTGCGCGACGTATCGAAGAAAGAAAAAATCCTGTTCCCGATTATCGTCACCATCGTGGTGTCGCTCATTGTACCTCCGGCTGCAACACTTATCGGTATGCTCATGCTCGGCAACCTGTTTCGTGAATGTGGGGTTGTCGGCCGACTTGAAGACACATCTAAGAATGCGCTCATCAACATCATCACCATTTTTCTTGGTGTTACCGTTGGCGCAACCGCCTCTGCTGAAAACTTTTTACGAGTTCAAACTCTGGCGATCCTCTGCCTGGGCGTGATTGCTTTTGGCATAGGTACCGCCTCCGGTGTCATAATAGCAAAAGTTATGAATAAATTTTTACGTGTGCCGATGAACCCCCTGATCGGTTCAGCTGGTGTTTCCGCCGTCCCAATGGCTGCCCGGGTATCCCAGGTCATCGGCCAGCAGGAAGAGCCGGGTAACTTTCTCCTCATGCACGCCATGGGGCCAAATGTCGCCGGCGTCATCGGTTCCGCCGTCTCAGCTGGTGTCCTTCTCTCACTCTTTGGAGGATGAAACCTATGCTGAACCCGCGCTTCCGGTCTTTCTTGGTCACTTTTTTCACTTGCAGCGCTCATGGATATACATTAGAGAATGTAGAAAGTGATCCGCATTTTAAGTGGTTAGGTGATGTATCGCAAGAGATTGGCAACAGCAGGGCGGTAGTGCCCCAACATTTCATGCCTTCTACGGCAGAAGGCTCGACAGCTATATGAGCAGGGTGAAAAACTCCTCTTCACTCCAGGCCGACAAAGGCAGACAGCGAAAAAGGACGGCAGCGACCATGGCAGAAGAACTGAACCCCGAAATTCAAAAGAGATTGGAAAAAGCAGTACTCGAAGTGTTTTCTCACTCCGATTTCCATAAAGCCTCGATTCGCGACATTGCGGAAAAGGCCGGTGTCAGCTTCACCACCATCTATAAACACTACGAAAGCAAGGAAAGACTGGTTTTCGCTTTCGTCGACATCTGGATGGGAAAACTGACCGACCGTATTGTCGATCACCTCCAGGGGATCGAAGATCTGAAAGAGAAGCTGCGCAAGGTGTTCTGGTTGCAGCTTGATTATTACGAACGCCACGAAGGGCTTGGGCGTATTGTTTTCATGACCCTGCCAATGAAGACCTGGATGGCGGATGAAACGTTTGAACAGCGGAGGATGATGAATCTTCTGATAACTGTCCTGCAGGAAGGCCAGAAGGAAGGCATCTTAAACAGTGATGTCCGGGCAGGCACCCTGCTCGACTTCCTGATGGGCTTTGTGCAGCGCAGTTTTTTTATGTGGATACTTCGAGGCAAAAAAGAAAGCCTTGCCGCTCAGGCCAACGTAATGTTCGAGATGGTCTGGCGAGGGATGGCCAATCCCCATAAGAAAGATTGAAGTGCATAAACCTCATGCCACAGAGGTACAAACCTGATTGGTTGCAGATCACACTCACCGAACCCACTTTTTTTGGAGGCGCGAAATGAAAATCTTGAAAATTGACCACCTGGGAATCGCAGTAAACTCCATCGATGCCGGAAAAACATTCTGGTCCGACATTCTCGGACTGCCTTTTGAGGGTGATGAAACCGTTCAGGAACAGAAAGTGACCACCGCCTTCTTCCCGGTAGGGGAAAGTGAAGTCGAGCTACTGGAATCGACCTCACCTGACGGCCCGGTCGCAAAATTTATCGAAAAGAAAGGTACGGGCTTCCAGCATGTGGCTTTTCGCGTAGAAAACATCGAGGAAGCACTTGCTGAATTGAAAGAGAAAAATGTTCAACTCATCGACCAAGTACCGAGAATAGGAGCCGGTGGCGCGAAGATCGCTTTCCTGCATCCAAAGGCCACAGGCGGTGTTCTGGTCGAACTCTGCCAGCGCGACTAGCCCACAACGAAGCACAGTTATTATTACACCAAAGCCACAGTTCCCTCTGCCTGCCAATCCCCGACAGCAGCACCTGTGGCTTTAAGAAAAACAGATTACGTACCGCATTTACTCTACTACCGGCTGCCACCGGAGCGATAAGGAGCAGATCATGTCAGTTCATCCCGAAAAAGAGAAATGGGAAGCCGCGGCCTCCAAGCTGATGAAAGGAAAATCCCCCGACGTCCTTAACTGGAAGACTCCCGAGGGAATAACCGTAAAACCTCTCTACACCGCCGAAGACCTTGAAGGGCTCGATGCCACCAACACGTTACCGGGCTTTGCCCCCTACGTCCGCGGTCCCATGGCCACCATGTATGCAGGTCGTCCCTGGACCATACGCCAGTATGCTGGTTTCTCAACCGCCAAAGAATCCAATGAGTTCTACCGGAAAAACCTTGCCGCCGGCCAGAAAGGCCTTTCTGTAGCATTCGACCTCGCCACCCATCGCGGATATGACTCTGACCATCCTCGGGTAGCCGGCGATATCGGCAAGGCTGGTGTTGCCATCGATTCCGTTGAGGACATGAAGATTCTCTTTGACGGCATTCCGCTTGACGAGATGTCGGTATCGATGACCATGAACGGCGCAGTTATCCCTATTCTCGCAGGCTATATCGTTGCCGCCGAGGAGCAGGGGGTCAAGCATGAGCAACTCCAGGGCACTATCCAGAACGATATTTTAAAGGAATACCTGACCAGGAATACGTACATTTATCCGCCCGAACCCTCTATGCGGATCATCTCCGACATCATGTCCTTTTGCTCGAAAGAGATGCCCAAGTACAACACTATCTCCATCAGCGGCTACCATATGATGGAAGCCGGTGCCAACAGTGTATTGCAGACCGCCTTCACCCTGGCTGATGGCGTTGAGTACGTACGCGCTGCCTTGAAGTCAGGCATGGATGTTGACACCTTTGCCCCACGGTTGTCGTTCTTTTTTGGCATAGGCATGAATTTTTTCATGGATATCGCTATGCTGCGTGCCGCTCGTCTCCTTTGGCACCGATTGATGAGCCAATTCAACCCGAAAAACCCGAAATCTTCGATGCTGAGGACCCACTGCCAGACTTCCGGCTGGTCACTCACCGAGCAGGATCCGTACAACAACGTCATTCGAACCACACTTGAGGCTATGTCAGCCGTTCTTGGCGGTACGCAGTCGCTACATACCAACTCCTTTGATGAAGCTATCGGCCTGCCGACCGACTTCTCTGCCCGTATCGCCCGTAACACCCAGATCATCATCCAGGAAGAATCACAGGTGTGTAAGGTTGTCGATCCGCTGGGTGGCTCGTATTATATCGAGTCTCTGACCCAGGCCATTGTTGACGAAGCCCAGAAGATCATCGACGAGGTCGAGGAACTTGGCGGCATGGCCAAGGCCATCGAGTCCGGTATGCCGAAAATGCGAGTCGAAGAATCAGCCGCCCGCAAGCAGGCCCGAATCGATCAAGGCCTTGATGTTATTGTCGGCGTTAATAAGTACAAACTCGCGAACGAAAAAATCGATTTTGAGGTCCGTGAAGTTCCGGCAACCGTCCGAGACGAGCAGGTAGCCCGATTAAAAGAGATCAAAGCCAGCCGAAATCCAATCGCAGTTGAAAAGGCACTTACTGACCTCACCAATGCTGCCAAGAACGGTGGTAATCTGCTTGAGGCCGCCTTGCCAGCAGTCCGAGCCAGAGCAACCCTGGGAGAAATTTCCGACGCCATGGAATCCGTATTTGGCCGTTTTACCGCCACTACCCGCTGCATCTCCGGCGCCTATGCCTCTGAATACAGCGACAAAAACAAGGAAGTTATCGACGCAATCCGGAAACGGTGTGACAATTTCCTCGAGAAAACCGGACGCCGACCACGTATGCTGGTCACCAAGATGGGCCAGGACGGGCACGACCGCGGGATCAAGGTTATTGCCAGCTCCTATGCCGATCTCGGCTTTGACGTTGATATCAGCCCAATGTTCCAGACCCCGGCAGAAGCTGCAAAAATGGCTGTTGAAAACGACGTCCATATCGTCGGCGCTTCAAGCCTTGCCGCCGGTCACAAGACTCTCGTTCCGGCCCTGATCGAGGAACTGAAAAAACTGGGTGCCGATGACATCATCGTGGTTGCTGGCGGCGTCATTCCTCCAGGCGATTACGACTATCTTTACGATAAAGGTGTCAAAGCCGTTTTCGGCCCCGGCACCCCAATCCCCGAGTCAGCTGACAAAACCCTGCAGTTGATTGAAAAGAAATATATCCAGTAGCATCGGGATCTCTTCCCTGTTACACTTGCCATTCCGGAAAGGAGGCGCCTGCTGGCGCCTCCTGCTATCTATCTCCGACATATTTATTTTTTTGAGCTGCACGCCTATAAACCCATGCAGATAGACATTGAACCTTATATCGAAGGTGTTCAGGCTGGTAACCGGCTGTTGCTGGCCCGAACCATCACCCTGATCGAATCTACCCTGCCGGCACACCAGCAGGCAGCCAGGTCCATTGTCGACCGGCTGCTTCCCAAAACCGGCAACAGTGTACGACTCGGCATCACCGGCGTGCCAGGCGCCGGCAAGTCGACCTTTATCGAATCGTTCGGGACGATGTTGACGTCTATGGGACACAAGGTGGCGGTACTTGCCATAGATCCCAGCTCTACACGTAGCGGTGGTTCTATTTTAGGCGACAAAACCCGGATGGAAAAATTGTCGGTGGACCCAAACGCTTTCATCAGGCCTTCGCCATCCAGCGGCAACCTTGGTGGTGTCGCCAGGAAAACCCGCGAGGTCATGCTGGCTTGTGAAGCAGCCGGCTTTGATGTGATTATCATTGAGACTGTGGGCGTCGGTCAGTCCGAGACCACCGTCGCGTCCATGGTCGACTTCTTCATGGTGCTGATGATCGCCGGCGCCGGCGACGAATTACAGGGAATCAAGAAAGGCGTGCTGGAAGTCGCGGACACCATCGTCATCAACAAGGCTGATGGCGACAACGTTCTCCGTGCCGAGAGTGCCCAGAAGGAATACCAGGCAGCCCTCCACCTCCTCATGCCGCAAAGCCCTCACTGGAACCCTCCGGTACTCACCTGCAGCTCCTTGAAAAGCACTGGTCTCGACAATATATGGCAGACTATTCTTGATCACCGCAACAAGCTGACTGCTTGCGGTGAACTAGCGGAAAAACGACGCAGCCAGACACTTGACTGGATGTCCTTTCTGGTCAATGAAGGGTTACGTGATTGGTTCTATAGCCTTGATCAGGTGAAAAATACCCTGCCCCTGCTTCGAAAACGTGTTGAGGCTGAACAGATCTCCCCCACCGCTGCCGCAGCTGAGCTGCTGTCCATACTTGAGCAGGAAAAAAACTGAAGTATAAGCTTGATATCAAGACATTACGGAAACACCTTTTCCCAGCTACTGTTATTTCTGCTTGACCGGATCACCGCTTCAATAAACAGCATACCAGCCAGGCCATCTGCAGATGTCGGAAAATGGAGGGCCAAAGGGTCAGGATCCAGACCGGCAATGCGCGACGCTATCACCTCTGCGGCATCTTTATAGATATTGGCAAAGCCTTCCGGGAAACCCTCCGGATGACCGGCAACAATCCTGCTCGCTCTTTTTGCCAGATCAAGGGTGCCAGGCCCATTGGGCGTCCTGGTCTGTGCCGGCGCACCAAGAGGCCTGAAACTCAGTCGCTGGGGAACCTCCTGTCGCCATTCAAGTGTGCCTTTACTGCCACTTACCCGGATCTGCAGGCAGTTCTCAACGCCTGCTGCAGCCTGCGTAACCCAGAAGACACCCCTCGCGCCGTTCATCAGACGAAGCAACGCCCCGGTATAGTCATCGAACTTCCGTCCCGGAACCACCGCCCCCGCCTCGGCACACACCTCTGTTATTTCAAGGTTCGTGATAAAGCGAACCAGATGGTGAGCATGACTCCCTATTGCTCCTAAAATCAGTGACAAACCGTTTCTTGCAGGATCAAAAGTCCACGAACGTGGACCGGAGGTAGGGTCAGGTTTACTCTCATCAGCTTTGCCACCCTGCACATACTCAACCTGGACCAGACGGATCTCCCCGACCTCTCCGGCAAGAACCATCGCCCTGGCCTGCCTGGTCATAGGATACCCTGAGTAATTATGGGTCAGGCAAAAGACCCTCTGTTCCTCGGTAGCCTTCTGATGAAGAGCCTGGGCCTCCTCGACAGTATTGGTCATCGGTTTATCACAGATGACATCAAAACCATGCTCAAGTGCCGCCATTGCATTGTCGAAGTGACTGTCATTAGGGGTCATGATGGCAACGACATCGGCACCGTCCTGTCGCCGTCTTTCGCTTGAGAGCATTTCTGCCACAGTTGCATAGCGGCGATCTTCCGGCAAGCCGATCTCCTTTGCCGCAGCCAGTGCCCGTTGAGGGTCCGACGACATGACTCCGGCGACCAACTCGTATTGATCATCAAGACGTGCAGCAAGGCGATGCATGCTCCCTATAAATGAACCGGGACCTCCACCGATTACAGCAAGCCTGAGTCGTCTGCCAAGTATAGCCATAGTTGGATTTACGTTCACCTGTGCCTCCGAGTTCGCAAAATGATATGATCTTCCTTCTCTCTCAACACTTCCCGAAAATATCCATCACACAACAATGCAGTGTGTGATGGATTGCCAGAGGCACCAGACTGCCAGGGTCATTGGCTCCCAGGTTCATCAGTATACATGACGAAAGGCTGGGAGGATGCACTCTTCATTTGTGGATCAGCGCAACTGGCTCATTGGCACATGATCCATATCACCGAAATCCTGATTTTCTCCGGCCATTCCCCAGATAAAGGAATAGCTTGCCGTGCCCGCCCCGGAATGTATTGACCAGCTCGGAGAAAGGACCGCCTGCCCTTCTCTTACCACGATGTGTCGTGTCTCATCAGGCTCGCCCATAAAATGGAAAACCAGATCATCTTCTTTCATATTGAAATAAAGATATGCCTCCATGCGTCGTTGATGGGTATGAACCGGCATCGTGTTCCAGACTGAGCCCTGCTCCAGCATGGTCATGCCCATCACAAGCTGGCAACTCTTTACCCCATTGGGATGAATGTATTTACGAATTGTTCGCTTATTGCTTGTGGCTGGATCACCAAGAGTTACCGGCTCGGCATCTGCGAGGGAAATTTTGGTGGTCGGCAATGCCGCATGCGCCGGAGCACTATTAAGGTAGAAACGTGCCGGATTTGAGGAATCCACACTACGAAACTCGAGTGCGCTGGTACCCATGCTGACATACAACCCTTCACCGTTCGCGAGGTTATACTCGACCCCATCGGCGACTACCAGTCCATCTCCACCAATATTGATTATACCTAATTCCCGTCGCTCAAGTAAATATTTTGCCCCAATAACCTTGGGGTCGATATCCAGCGTTACCGGGTTGATCGGACATACGCCACCTACAATCAGCCGATCGTAAAAACAATAGACCAGCTTTGGCTCGTCAGGAGTGAAAAGCTCGGGCACCAGGAAATGTTCACGCAACTCGCTGGTGTCAAACATCATCATGTGTTCAGGGTGAATAGGGTGTCGTACTTCCATGTGCTTCTCCTTATAAAGTATCTAAAATGATAATGGTGTGATCAGGTGATTACGAAATAAATTCATCACGAATCGGAGTAAAAGTATCCACCAGCCTGACATGCTCGCTCAACAACTGAACAGTATGGGGAATATCAGGTGGCACCGTAAACATGTCTCCCGGCTTCAGCTTTTTTGAGTCCTCACCGATATGTACGATCAGCTCGCCAGTGACAACATAGGATACCTGTTCGTGCGGATGAGAGTGAGGAGGATCTGGTTCAGACGTCGGCCCGTCATGAAAATCAATAACCACCATCATCAGTTTGTCAGTGTAGCCAAGATACCGTTTGCGGCCAGGACCTATCTCTTCCTTTGCAATGTTATTCTCTTCTAGAAAAGCCATGAATACGCCTCCATCATAATTTTTGCTATGCCGGATTAAATAATGGGTACAACCCTGTTTGCTGGAGATTGATACACTTCCTGCAATACAAGGGCTCCCGCACCCCGTGCATAATTTGTCGGTTGCCATTCCTGAACACACAGTTGTGTCCTGGCGTTGCTGGCAAATGAAATATCCTGGTGCAAGGTCTCCGCCATCGGGCCGAGGAGGAGGTCTCCAGCCAGCACACCTTTACCTGAGATAATAATTTTCTCAGGATCAAAAAGTTTCAGCATATTGCTGATCCCTATTCCCAATGTACGCCCGGCCTTGCGATAGATTGCCCTTAGAGCAGCATTGCCTTCCCGGGCGGCAGCGAGAATTGTTTCAATATCCACCTTTCCCCCTTCGGGCTGCCACTCACCGCAACGAGCTGCCTCAAGGGCGTCCCGAATGATAGCATTATTTCCGCAGATGGCCTCAAGACAACCGGTTTCACCGCAACGGCAAAGTGGCCCGTTTTCAGCGACAAAAGTATGCCCGAACTCACCGGCGATGCCACGAAATCCACGAAATATCTTGCCATCCAGAACCATACCCATACCGATGCCATGTTCGGTTGTTATCAGCAGAAAATTATGGGTACCTCGACCAACCCCGAACCACTGTTCAAATATCACCAATGTATTGGCGCTGTTCTCCACATAGACAGGCACACCTACCCGCTCACCGAGTATCTGGGCAAGATTTACGTTTTTCCAGTCGTAATTGGGAATAAAGTGCACAAAACCGTTCCGGGAATCGATCAAACCAGGAATGGCTACGCCAATACCGGAGATCTGGCTTTTAGAAAAATCAGCTTTCCAGAGACAGGCCTGCACCGTTTCGATAAGGGTCTCAATGACGTTTTCCAGGCTCAGATCGGTCGGATTAAGATTTTTACTGTAGCTACTCAAGATCGTAGCCTGCAGGTCCATGATGACAACACACACCTTATCTACCGAAAGATGTACACCTACTGAATATGCACCCCTTGGATTAACCGCAAGAGGTACCGGCTTGCGCCCACCGATGGATTTTCCACCTTCCTGCTCCAGCAGCATTTCCTCTTTCAACAACTCCGCAGTAATAGACGTCACTGTCGCCTGGCTCAGCCCGGTAGTACGTGACAGGTCTACCCGTGAGATAGTTCCAGCATCACGGATTGCGTGGAGTATGGCAAAGCGGTTTATGGCCCGCATCAAATCCCTGTTTGCTACAGCCATGACATCTCCCCAAAACTGCATATATGAATACATATTAATTTCATGACGAAATTATTTAACAAAATACGAGAAGCTGTCAACACATAAACCACCAATCCCGTTAAAATATATCGATTCATTTTCATATTTTTACATAACTTTACAAGAACTTAAGGCAGTAACTCCGAAAAGACAATACTGTTTATTCGCTCACCAAATAAACCGCTTGACAAAACCATCATCGCCTTTCTATAGTTTTACATCATTCTTTATTCAGTGAACAATCTATCTGGCCAGTCTCTGTTAATGGCTTACGCAGCAAGGAGCACGTATGGATTACCTCGAATCGATGTTTGGCCTTTCCGGTAAAACAGCCGTGGTCACAGGAGGAGCCGGTGCTATCGGCACCGTGATGTCCGATGCCCTTCTCCGAGCTGGCGCCAACGTCGTCGTCTGGAGCCGCACCAAAGAATCGATCGCATCCTTTCTCGCCCGCTACAACGACCTTCCCGAACTGAAAAGTCGGGTGCACGGTATTCAGCTTGATACCGGCAAAGAGACAGCAGTGGCCGATGCCTTCAACCAATCCGCCAAGAAGTTCAGTACTCCTGAAATTCTCATTAACGGGGTCGGGGGCAATAAAGGCAAAACGCCTTTTCTCGATATTGACCTCGATCAGTTCAGGGATATCCTGGACATGAACCTTCTCGCCGGACTGGTTGTTACGACCAAACTCTTCTGCCGACACTGGATTGAAAAAAAGATTCAGGGAAGCATTATCAACCTGACCTCCATGACCTCATACAATCCCCTCTCTGGAGTATGGGCCTACGATGCTGCCAAAGCCGCAACCCTCAACCTGACCATGGCAAGTGCCAACGAATTCGCCGAGTACGGTATACGGGTTAATGCGATCGCCCCCGGCTTTTTCATCGGCAAACAGAATAAGGCGCTGCTCATCGATGAAAAAACAGGAGAGTACACGGCCAGAGGCCAATCAGTCATCTCCCGAACGCCTTTCAAACGTTTTGGAGATGTCTCTGAGTTAGCTGGAGCTACAATCTTTCTTGCCAGCTCCAGGGCCTCCGGCTTTGTGACCGGAGTTTCGATCCCGGTAGATGGCGGTTATCTCGTTCATAATATTTGAGGCAAACGGCAGAACTATGGCTTCCGGTAAAGGCTCGCCCAATGCGGCTCTCAGCAAAGAAGAGATCAGAGAGATCATCACTCGCACCACTCCCTCCTCACTTTACAGTGGTAAACGTGTTCTGGTTCTGACCCCGGACACGACCAGAACATGCCCCCTGCCACTGTTGATTTCCACCCTGCAGGAAATTGTTGGGGGCCAGACTGACACCCTTGATTTCATGGTCGCTCTCGGCACGCACACACCACTATCCGAAGAGCGGATTCTTGCCCTTTACGGCATCTCCGAAGCCGAACGTTCAAGTCGATACAAAAATACTCGTTTTCTCAATCATCGCTGGGATCTCCCAGACACCCTCAAGCGGGTCGGCTGGATAGAGGCGAACGAAATCGAGGAGCTTTCTGAGGGCAGGCTAAGCGAGCGTGTACCCGTAGATATCAATAGAGCCATTTTTGAATACGATTTCATCCTCATCCTCGGCCCGGTCTTCCCGCATGAGGTTGTAGGGTACTCAGGTGGCGCTAAATATCTCTTCCCCGGCATCTCCGGTGGTGAATTTCTCCATTCATTTCATTGGTTGGGCGCAGTTGTCACCTGCCCGGGAACCATCGGTATCAAGCACACCCCGGTTCGCGAAATGATCAACCGCGCCATGCAGTTTATCAACGTCCCGATCCACTGTCTGGCAATGGTGGTCAAGTCACGCCAGGAATTGTACGGACTCTACAGTGGCGATTATCGCGAGGCCTGGTCCAAGGCTGCCGACCTCTCGGAACAGGTCCATGTCATATGGAAAGATGCCCCGTATCACACCGTCTTCGGTGTGTGCCCGCCAATGTACGACGAGATCTGGACTGGCGGCAAGGTGATGTACAAGCTAGAACAGGTAGTAGCAGATAACGGCCGACTGATAATATATGCCCCGCATATCACCGAAGTGTCACGCACCTGGGGCAAATACATGGAACAGATTGGCTACCATGTACGTGACTATTTCCTGGAAACTCCCGAGCGGTTCACCAACATCCCCAGAGGAGTACTTGCCCATTCCACGCACGTCCGTGGCATCGGCACCATGGAGCATGGCCGAGAAAAACCGCGTATTGACGTAATACTGGCGTCGGCCATTTCTCCTGAGATGTGTCGTAAAATCAGTCTCGGTTATCTCGATCCTGCCACTGTGAATCCTGACGATTATCGTAACCGCGAAGACGAAGGTGTGCTGTTTGTGGAAAAGGCTGGAGAAATTCTTCATCGCCTCAAAACATGACACATGCAAACACATAAAGGCGAGATTCTACCATTAAGCTGGCCACCATATTTTCTGTAAAGCCAACATCTCCACAGATTTTGAGAGAGTACTATGAAACCGTTTCTGTCTGAAAATTTCCTTCTGCAAACCAAAAGCGCCGAACGGCTGTATCACGATTACGCCGCCGACATGCCCATTTTTGATTACCACTGCCATCTTCCCGTAGCAGAAATCGCTGAAAATAAAAAATTTGCCAACCTGACCGCCATCTGGCTCCATGGAGATCATTATAAATGGCGGGCGATGCGAGCCAATGGCGTTGATGAAACGTACATAACCGGCTCGGCCTCTGATAAAGAGAAATTCCGTGCCTGGGCAGCCACCGTTCCTAAAACCCTGCGCAATCCGCTCTACCACTGGACCCACCTTGAGCTGAAGCACCCTTTCGGCATCACCGACACCCTGCTCTCTCCGGCAACAGCAGACACAATTTATGAAAAATGCTCGGAGATGCTGCAGCAGGAGAATTTTTCCACCCAGGGATTACTGAAACAGATGAAGGTCAAAGTGGTCTGCACCACCGACGATCCTCTCGACAGCCTCGAGCACCATCAAAAGATCGCTGCCGACAAAGACTGCCCGACCAGGGTCCTGCCAACCTGGCGACCAGACCGGGCCATGGCTACCGAGGATCCTGCAATCTTTAACCAGTGGGTGGACCGCCTGGCTGCCTGCACCGGACGCGATATTACCAGCTACACTGATTTTCACGAAAGCCTCAGAGAACGGCATAATTTTTTTCATGAGATGGGCTGTCGCCTCTCCGACCACGGCATAGAAGAACCCTACGCCGAGGAATACACAGAGACGGAAGCAACTGCGATATTTGCAAAGATTCGTTCTGGAAAACAACTCAGCCAGCAGGAAAGCCTCGCTTTCAAATCGGCAATGCTGTTCGAGTTTGCCGTCATGGATCATGAACGCGGCTGGACGCAGCAGTTTCACTTTGGCACTCTGCGCAATAACAACACTCGCGCCTTCACAAATCTTGGCCCCGACACAGGCTACGACTCAATCGGCGACTTCACCATGGCAAGAAGTCTCAACCGGTTTCTGGACAGACTCGACTCTGGAGATCAATTGAGCAAAACCATTCTCTATATCCTTAATCCTCGCGATAATGAGATGATAGCTACCCTGATCGGCAATTTCCAGGACGGCAGGATCCCTGGAAAAATGCAGTTTGGATCAGGCTGGTGGTTTAACGACCAGAAAGACGGCATGGAACGACAGATGAATGCCCTCTCAACCATGGGCCTGCTCTCCCGTTTTGTCGGTATGCTGACAGATTCTCGCAGCTTTTTGTCCTATCCTCGTCATGAATATTTCCGCAGGATACTCTGCAACCTGTTCGGCAACGACATTGAAAACGGCGAACTGCCGGCAGACTTTGAGCTGATCGGCAATACTGTTCAGGATATCTGTTACCGCAATGCGGTCAACTACTTCGGTATCGACCCTGAGGGAGAGTAATACCGTGATCCTTGTTCTGATCGGCCCCATGGGATGCGGGAAAACAACGATAGGAAAACTGCTGGCCTATAAACTCGGATATCGGTTTGACGATGCAGATGACTTTCACCCTCCCGAAAATATAGCCAAAATGCGGGCGGGGACTCCCCTTGAGGATGAAGATCGCATTGGCTGGCTCACAATACTGCAGGGACGCATCAAGACTAGCAGGCAAGCAGGCCAGAACCTTGTTTTGGCCTGCTCGGCACTTAAAGGCTGGTATCGCGACCTGCTTGGAATAGACCAGCAAGAGGTTATTTCGATTTACCTCAAAGGCTCATATGACCTGCTTGAGGAACGACTCAGTCGACGTAGCAACCATTATATGAACACAAATCTCCTGACCAGTCAGCTCGATACCATGGAAGAACCGGATGGCGGCGTGATTATCGATATCAGTCACGATCCAGAGACACTTTGCGACAACATCATCGCCCGACTGGGCGAACTTAAAGGTACAGCATTATGAATAAACAAGCGCAGATAGGGGTAGCCGGCCTCGCCGTCATGGGCGAGAACCTGGTCCTGAACATGGCCGACAAAAGAATATCGGTCGCGGTTTACAATCGCACTACCAGCAAAGTCGATAAATTTCTTGCTGGCCGAGGTCAGGGAAAATCGATCAGCGGCCATCACACTATCGAGCAATTTGTCGCCACACTTGAACGGCCCCGCAAGATCCTGATGATGCTGAAAGCCGGTAGCGCCGTCGATGACTTTATCAGACAACTGCTCCCCTATCTAACTGAAGGCGATATCATCATTGATGGTGGCAACTCCAATTACCACGATACCATCCGTCGATCAGCCGAGCTTGAAGGCAAAGGACTGCTTTTTATCGGCACAGGTGTCTCCGGGGGCGAAGAAGGAGCCCTGAAAGGCCCTTCGATCATGCCTGGAGGCTCAGTTACTGCCTGGCCCGCGGTCGAGCCGATCTTTACCGCCATCTCCGCAAAAGTGGGAAATAATGAACCCTGTTGCGCCTGGATGGGCAAGGACGGCGCAGGCCATTTCGTCAAAATGGTCCATAACGGCATTGAATATGGCGATATGCAGCTCATCTGTGAATCCTACCAGATCATGAAAGAGCTTCTTGGCCTTAAGCCAGACGATATGCACCAGGTGTTCCACAAATGGAGCGATGGCGAATTGAGCAGCTACCTCATCGATATAACACGAGACATCCTCGCCTACAAAGACCTCGACGGATCCCCGATGATCGACCGGATTCTTGACACTGCAGGCCAAAAAGGTACCGGTAAATGGACGGTAAACGCGGCTCTTGACCAAGGCATCCCGCTTTCCCTGATCAGCGAATCGGTCTTTGCCCGCTGCATCTCCGCCCAAAAAGAAACCCGCACCACGGCTGCCGCCATCCTTTCAGGCCCCACCCCTTCTTTTTCAGGGGAAAAGGAGCCGTTTATCAACGCGCTTGGGAAAGCACTCTATTGTGCGAAGATCGTCTCCTACACCCAGGGATATAATCTCATGCGCAGCGCCTCAGAAGAGCACGGATGGAACCTTGATTACGCTGCCATTGCCCGCATCTGGCGTGGCGGCTGCATCATCAGGTCAGTATTTCTTGACAGGATTGCCGAAGCCTACCATCAGGATAAAACTCTGCCAAATCTTCTCTTTGCCCCCTACTTCATGGACAAGGTCAACAGCACCCAAAATGATCTTCGCCTTGTGGTAGCCACTGCCACGAGCCAGGGAATTCCCGTCCCCTGCCTCTCAGCGGCCCTCAGTTACTTTGACAGCCTGCGCACAGCCCGACTCCCTGCTAATCTTCTTCAGGCACAACGCGACTACTTCGGCGCTCACACCTATGAGCGTGTAGACAAACCTCGAGGTGAATTTTTCCATACTGACTGGACCGGTGAAGGGGGCGATACGACCTCAACGGCTTACAATAAATAGAATACTGATGAACACCTTTTCTAGAGGGGACAACGATGCAACTGTCGAAATATTCATTTGGAACAGGTGACCGGTTTGGCATGCAAGGCATTGCCCAACTCGAGGCCATCCGCAAAGCAGAAGCGGCTGGAGTTGAACTCGCCATCGTCTGGAATAAATCGTTTCGCGAACATTCGATTGTCGGCACCACCCAGCGGGACTTACGCCGGGAGGCCGACGAAGCCGTACGGGCTGCCGGCTGGAAAGGGAAGTATCATGTTGATGCCGACCATATCAATCTCCACAATGTGGATGAATTTCTTGAATACAGTGATTTCTTCACCATTGATGTCGCTGACTACATAGGGGTAAAACCAAAAGAATCAGACCTGTCGGCCTTTATCGATTCATTTTCTCCCTATATCGGACAACTGCACATTGAAGGAATCGCCGGGCCGCTCACCATCACCATTGAAAAACTTCTTAACATCGGTGAAAAATACCTCCACGCTGCACAACAGGCTGCTCGTATCTACCGTCACATCGCTACCGCAAAAGGAGTTGGGAATTTCATCACTGAAGTGTCAATGGATGAAACCTCAACTCCCCAGACGCCCGAGGAACTTTTTTTCATTCTTGCTGCACTCAGCAAATACAATGTTCCTGTTCAGACAATAGCCCCAAAATTCACCGGCCGTTTCAACAAAGGTGTTGAGTATCAGGGCAATGTTGCTCAATTCAACCGCGAATTCAGCGACGATGTCTGTGTCATAAAAAAGGCGATCAATCTTTTTCACCTTCCACCTGATTTAAAGCTCAGTGTCCACAGTGGCAGTGATAAGTTTTCGATCTATCAGGGAATCAGGACCGCCATCGAACGCCACTCGTCAGGCGTACATATCAAGACTGCCGGAACAACCTGGCTTGAGGAACTGATTGGATTGGCTGAGGCCGGTGGAGATTCGCTTGTCATGGTGAAGAATATTTATCGCCAGGCATATGGAAGGTTTGAGGAATTATGTAAACCCTACGCCACGGTGATTGATATTGACAGAGAAGCCCTGCCTTCGCCTGATTCTGTCGACTCCTGGACCAACATGCAGATGTCTCGAGCCATCCAGCATGATCAGCGTTCCCCCGACTACAATGCCAACATCCGCCAATTGCTGCATGTGGGATACAAAGTGGCCGCTGAACTCGGTCAGACATATTTGCAGGCTTTGGAAGTAAACACAGATATTGTCGCACGACACGTCACCAACAATTTGTATGAACGCCACATCGTCCCCCTCTTTTTGTAAATGAATCAGGAAGTTTTACTACAAGATGCACTTGTCGCTTCAAAAATGAGGTATCAAAAGAACCAGAAACATTCCATAACCCTGTTTTAGCGTTACTTAATTTTCATCTTCCCGTGTCACAGCAGGCTCAGGTCAGCCATTGTCCCTTCTCATTTAATGACTGAATCAGCCTAAACAACGATTTTTTTATTGACAAGGTTTCATTTTGTAGTAAATCTACAACCGTCCTTTAGGAGTGAACTTGGTTTCTATTTCTGGCACACCTGCACAGAGAGGTAATCAAAAATCTACCAAAGGCACACAAGTTCGGGTGATTAAAAATTACCAAGCCAAGGCGTTAAAACGCATAATTTGGAAATTTTATCGTTTTTACAAAGTCACAAAACATAGAAAATCTACAAAATAGATTCATTTCCCTAGAAACCTCACCCCTCCTGGTATTTGCTGAAGCAAAAACAGGCAGGTTCAAACGAAAGGGACAGATGTTTTGGGGAAGTGGACGATGAAAATTCAAAAAAGATGTCGACAGCATGCCCCATTGGCCAGGTCGACAGGAGAAGGTTGTTTTGTGTTGCTTGCTGTACACCGCCCCCGGTGTGTTGGCGGCAAAATTTGGGGCTCGCCCCGCTCATCTACCCAAGGAGGTGTCTCATGAAGTTTCGCAAGTCACTTGTTGGTCTCGCTCTCGCAATCGGTTCCCTGACTATGATGTCAGCCCCTGCATCCGCCAACATGACCCTGAAGGCAGCAGATGTTCATCCGGAAGGCTATCCAAACGTGGTAGCAATGGAGCATCTTGGCCAAAAACTTGAGGCCGCAACCAACGGCCGAATCACCCTCAAGATGTTTCCGGGCGCCATCCTCGGCGACGAAAAAGCAATGATCGAGCAGACACAAGTCGGCGCCATCGACATCCTTCGTACCTCTCTCGGTCCGGTTGGTCCTGTTGTACCTGAAGTCAACGTTTTCAACATGCCGTTTGTTTTCCGCGATGAAGCACACATGCGCGCGGTCATTGATGGCGAAATTGGCGACGAACTCCTGGCAAAAATAACTGCAAGTCCAGCCAAACTGGTTGCACTGGGCTGGATGGATGGCGGTACCCGTAACCTGTATACCAAAAAACCGGTTAAGACCCAGGCAGACCTCCAAGGCATGAAAATCCGCATGATGGGCAACCCGTTGTTTGTTGACACCATGAATGCCATGGGTGGCAACGGCATCTCCATGGGCTTTGGCGAGCTTTACAGTGCCCTGCAGACTGGTGTCGTTGACGGCGCCGAAAATAACCCTCCGACCTACTTCACCCAAAACCATTTCACTGTTGCACCGTATTACTCTCTGACCGGACACCTGATGATTCCCGAGATTTTTGTTATGTCCAAAATCACTTGGGACAAACTCTCTGCCGACGATCAGGCACTTATCAAGAAGCTGGCCCGTGAAGCACAGATGGAACAGCGTGAACTTTGGGATGCAAAGGTCGCAGAATCTGTAGCAGCCGTTAAAAAAGCCGGTGTCGAGTTCATCGAGGTCGACAAAAAGGTTTTTTATGACGCAACTGCACCTGTACGTGAAAAATACGGAAAGGATTATGCAGAGCTGATCAAACGTATTGAAGCTGTAAAATAGTAGCTGACTGCCGTTCCCGGGCGGGCACCAGCCCGCCCTCAGCACTTCGCGGGGATTCTCACAAAATGAAAGAAACAATACTCACGCTGATGGATGTGCTTTATCGCATGTGCATCTGGACCTCGGGCATATCACTCTTTGTCATGACGATCGTCATCCCCATCGGGGTGTTTAACCGATACGTGCTCGGTCACGGGTCGATGTGGCCGGAACCACTAGCAATTCTTTGCATGATCATTTTTACCTTCTTTGGTGCTGCCGCAGGCTATCGGGCCGGTGCTCATATAGCAGTCACCATGGTCACCGACAGGATTCCTCCCGGCCTCCAGAAGTTTTTTTCCCAACTCGTCGACGTTTTGATGATCGCCCTGGCCCTCTTTGTCGCCCGATATGGATTTTCCCTCTGCATGGTTACCTGGGATCAATATATCGCAGAGTTTCCTGTCTTGCGTGTTGGCCTAACATACCTTCCACTCCCAATTGGCTCGGTCATCACTGTACTGTTTGTTATCGAACGCATAGCCTTCGGCCCTCAACATCTTCGCAAAATTGTCAGAATCGGCAGCCCCGGCAGCGAAAACGACAACCACTCAACGGATGGAGAATAAATTATGGAACCTTACATCCTGATCGGTAGCCTTTTTGTTCTGATTGCCATAGGGGTGCCAGTGGCATACACCCTGGGACTGGTTTCAGTCATCGGTGCTCTACTTATTGATCTGCCGCTTGATGCCGTAATGATTCAGATCGCCAGCGGCGTAAACAAGTTCTCCCTTCTCGCCATTCCGTTTTTCGTGCTGGCAGGAGCCATCATGGCCGAAGGTGGCATCGCCCATCGACTGGTCAATTTCGCCGCAGTATTTGTCGGCTTCATACGCGGCGGCATGTCGCTCGTCAACATCCTGGCGTCGACATTTTTCGGTGCCATCTCTGGCTCTTCCGTTGCAGATACAGCATCTATCGGCACAGTACTCATCCCAGAAATGGAAAAAAAAGGGTATCCGCGTGAATTTGCAACCGCCGTGACCTGCTCTGGTTCCGTACAGGCCATCCTCATTCCGCCCTCACACAACTCAGTCATTTACTCGCTGGCAGCAGGCGGCACGGTCTCCATCGCGTCACTGTTTCTCGCAGGCGTGATGCCGGGAATTCTTCTTGGCCTGACCATGATGGGTATGTGCCTCTTTTTTGCAAAAAAACGTAACTATCCAAAAGGTGAAGTAATCCCCTTGTCACAGGCAATTCGGATTGTACGCGAAGCCACATGGGGACTTTTAACCGTAGTCATTATCCTGGGCGGCATTCTCTCTGGTATCTTTACCGCCACCGAATCGGCATCCATAGCCTGCGCCTGGGCCTTTTTCGTCACAATGTTTATCTATCGCGACTACAAATGGAGCCAGCTACCCATTCTTATGCATCGCACGGTCAAGACCGTAACAATTGTCATGATCCTTATCGGCTTTGCTGCCAGTTTTGGATATATCCTGACGCTCATGCAGATCCCGATGAAAATCACGGCATTTTTCTCAGCCCTCTCAGACAACCGTTACATCATCCTGATGTGCATCAATATCATGTTGCTGATGCTGGGAACACTGATGGATATGGCTCCGCTCATCCTCATCCTGACCCCCATGCTGTTACCGGTCATAAAAACCCTAGGCATCGACCCTGTACACTTCGGCATGATCATGATGATCAACCTCGGAGTTGGCTTGATCACTCCGCCAGTCGGCTCTGTTCTCTTTGTCGGCAGCGCTGTGGCCAACTTGTCGATTGAGAAGGTTACCAAGGCAATGCTTCCCTTTTACTTCGGCTTGCTTACAGTGCTCATGCTCATTACGTACATACCCGAAATTTCGTTGTGGCTTCCACGGATTGCCGGCCTGCTGTAACTCTACACGTCATCAACAGACAGGCGAGAAGTCCAGAATATCTGGACTTCTCGGCACCAACCAACAACCACAACTCAGGTAAAGAAAAATATAACCTCCACACCGAAAGAGAGCTCCTTTAAGAAGTTCTCAGATATGGCTCAAGAACCAGAGAAAAGCGGCAACAACTTTTTCCGAATTAAATAATTTCTCGTTGTGATAGCGGGTTACTGCACTACCATGGATTACTGTTTAAGATTGACACCGACCTGGCTTGTAGTAAATTTACAACATTATCCTGCAACCTATAAATCGTTATCACCTATTAACCAACGAAAATGACAACAGATACAATTGCTCTCATCAGAAATTCGCTTGATTCTCTCAGGAAATCTGAGAAAAAAGTCGCCACCTGTGTTCTTGGAGATCCAAAAGCGGTAGTCACTTCATCGATCACCGAACTTGCAGAGAAATCAGGCACCAGCGAGCCCACGGTCATCCGTTTTTGTCGCAAACTTGGCCTTGGTGGCTACATGGAGCTGCGTCTCAATCTGGCGAGAGATCTGCCGTCATCCAAATATATATTTGAAAATATCAGTACAGAAGACTCCCTGGCTGGAATCGCCGGCAAAGTCATCAACGCACACAGTGAAGCTATCAGCAACACGCTGAATAAACTTAATCTTGATGATCTTGAAAAAGCGGTGCAACTACTCCATTCGGCGCGGCGAGTTGAATTTTATGGATTTGGCGGTTCTGCGATCGTGGCCAAAGACGCGTATCATAAATTTTTTCGCCTGGGCATTCCATGTGCGGCGCAGGATGACTCGCACATGCAGGTCATGTCTGCGGCCCTCCTGACACCAGAGGACGTTATCGTTGCCATCTCGCACACCGGTTCCAGCAAAGACCTTATCGATAGCGCCAGAATAGCTGCCAAATCCGGAGCTAAAGTTATAGGCATTGTTGGAAATGAGAACGCACCACTCATTAAATATTGCGATATTGCTCTTTCTGCCCATTCCCAGGAGGCGGCAATACTTCTTGCTCCAATGACATCCCGTTTGGTCCAGCTTGCAATTCTTGATGTGCTTTTTGTGGCTGTCGCCATGAAAAACTTTCACGGTACAAAAGACCGACTTGACAGAGTCAAACGCTCACTTGTCGACAAACGTCATTAATATACAATGATTACCTTTGAGGCCCCCAACTGCACACCAAGCCCAGCAGAAGAGATAAACCCGGTGCCAGTCAAGCAGGCCCTCAAACCAGCAGAATGAGAATCATCATTTAAGGAGACATACCAGTGTTCAGCGATGAACTGAAAAAGCATCGACTCATACCTGTAGTCGTTATCGACGATGCGCAAGACGCTGCACCTCTCGCGGACGCAATCGTATCTGGCGGTTTGGGATGCGTTGAAATTACCCTCAGAACCAGCGTCGCCCTGGAAGCTATAAAGACAATGGCGAAACGAACGGACATCGTTGTCGGTGCCGGCACTGTCCTGAACATTGAACAGGCTAAAGCCGCAGTTGACAACGGCTCACGTTTCATCGTCTCTCCGGGAATGAGTGTCAGCCTGGTCGAGTGGTGCCTGAAAAATAACGTACCTGTTTTCCCGGGCTGTGCGACTCCTACCGAGATTCAGCTTGCTCTGGAGGCCGGATTGAGAACCGTGAAGTTTTTCCCGGCGGAACAGTTGGGAGGCGTCAAGATGCTGACAACCCTCGGCAGTGTCTTCCAAACTGTGCAATTCATGCCGACCGGAGGTATAACATCAGAGAATCTCGAAGATTATCTGGCCATTAAACAGGTTGTCGCCTGTGGCGGAAGCTGGATGGTACAATCTCAGTGGATTCGAAATCGCCGGTTTTCCATAATTCATGATGAAATACAGCGTGTTGTCAAACTCCTTCACTGAGAATCGAATAGGACACTTCCAGTATAACCGATTCTGGCAACCTCTATTGAAACAGGAAAGTCACCATGATGTTTGATTGTCTCGCCTTTGGCGAAGTAATGCTGCGATTTGATCCAGGCGACACCCGGATTGCCACGGCCGAAACCTTCAAGGTGTGGGAAGGTGGCGGCGAATACAACGTTGTACGTGGTTTAAGCCACTGCTTTGGCAAACGAACAGCTGTTGTAACGGCTCTTGTTGAAAACGAAATCGGCCGCCTTATTAAAAATCGCATCTCCGCCGGCGGGGTCAATACCGACCTTATCCAATGGCTTCCATATGATGGCATTGGCGAGTCCTGCAGAAACGGTATTTATTTCCTCGAGAAAGGCTTCGGATTGCGCCCAGCGGTCGGTGCTTCCGATCGCGGACATAGCGCCATCTCGCAATTGCAGCCGGGCCAGATCGACTGGGAACATATCTTTGGGAAATGCGGTGTACGCTGGTTTCATACCGGTGGAATCATGGCGGGACTATCGCGCAGTTCTGCCGCCGTTGTCCTCGAAGCCATGCAGGCTGCTCGCAGTCACGGCACAATCGTTTCCTATGACCTGAACTATCGCCCTTCCCTGTGGCAAAGGTTTGGCGGCAAGGACAAAGCCAAAGAGGTCAACCAGATGCTTCTCCCGCATGTTGATGTGCTTTTCGGCATAGAGGAACTGGAGAGAAGCCCTGAAGGCCTGGAAACCGAACTCTTTCGCCAGGCGATACTCAAAACGGCCGAAACTCATCCACAGCTGAAAACCATCGCCTCAACGATGCGGGTTGTTAAATCAGCAAATGTGAATGACTGGAGTGGCCTATTATGGCACGAAGGTGATTTCCACCAAGGTGTCCGTTTCGAGAATCTGGAGATCTATGACAGGGTTGGCGCAGGTGACGCTTTTGCAGCAGGGATCATTCATGGGCGACTGGAAAATCTACCATTGCAGAAGACCATAGATTACGGAGTTGTGCATGGAGCGCTCGCCATGACAACCCCTGGAGATAATTCAATGTTCTCACTGCCCGAATTGGACAGACTTCTGGCAACCAAAGACGCGGGGGTGTTGCGCTGATTGCATTATATCACCCGCCACTTTCTTTTCCCTGCATCTTGGTCACACATTGATCACCACGCAATACGTCTCGAATTTACCGTACAAGAATACGATACAATTTTTTTAGCTGTCTCTCTTTCTCGTTTAAAAAATTATCCATGCAATGCTCATAACCTGCAACCTTACCGGAAAGACAGCCTTGATGATCTGGAGTAACTCATGAAAGCAATTACTGACGTACAAAAACCAGTCAAACGGCCGGAAAGAATTCTTCAGTTCGGAGAAGGAAATTTCCTTCGCGCATTTTCCGACTGGATGATTGACATAACCAACGAAAAGACCGATTTCAACGGCAACGTCGTGCTGATTCAGCCTATAGAACGTGGGCTGGCAGAGATGATTAATAACCAGCACGGTCTTTATACGACTGTACTTCGAGGTGTTCAGGATGGCAAAACAGTTGAAGAACTGAGACTCATCAATTCTGTCAGCAGATGCATAAATCCATATTCTGAATATGACGAGTACTTGAAGTGTGCGGAAAACCCTGATCTCCGTTTCATTCTCTCCAATACCACGGAAGCAGGTATTGCCTGGTCTGCAACTGACAAACCAGATGATCAACCGCAACAATCTTTCCCAGGCAAAGTCACTTCCTTCCTGGCACACCGGTTCCGTCATTTCAGTGGAGACACATCAAAGGGGCTCGTCTTTATCCCATGCGAATTGATCGATAAAAATGGCGATAAACTCAAAGAATACGTACTCCGTCATGCAGCAGCCTGGAACCTTGATGACGATTTTATTGACTGGGTCAACACAGCCTGCGACTTCTGCAATAGCCTTGTTGATCGTATTGTCCCTGGTTATCCAAAAGAAGAAGCTGCCGGACTCACCAATAAAACGGGATATATCGACAACCTTCTTGATGCAGCCGAAATCTTTCATCTCTGGGTTATCGAAACCAGGAAGGATTACAGCAAGGAATTCCCCCTCGTCGCAGCAGGGCTCAATGTCATCTGGACGAAAGACATGAGCTTCTACCGTACCCGTAAAGTCCGCATTTTAAACGGCGCGCACACCTTGACCGTACCTGCAGCGTTTCTCTACGGCCTTGACACTGTTGAGGAATGCATAAAGGACGAGCTGGTATATCGTTTTATGAAAAAGGGGATTTATGATGAAATCATCCCCTCGATGGACGGCGACGAAACTGAGCTGAAAACCTATGCCAGCGATGTGCTTGAACGCTTTGCCAATCCGTATATCAAGCATTTACTGCTTTCGATAACACTCAACTCGGTGTCCAAATTCAAAACACGTGATCTTCCCTCCCTTATTGCTTTCATTGGCAAAACCGGCAAGGTGCCTCCTGCCCTCGCCTTCTCACTCGCAGCACTCATCGCTTTTTACCAAGGAACGGAGATAGTGAACGGCGAGCTGGAAGGAGTGCGGAATGGTAAACCCTACGCCATTAAGGATGACCTGGCGGTACTTCAACGCTTTGCCGCTCTTTATCGCGAAGGCGGTGAAGCTGACGAGAGAGCACGAAAAATTACTAAAGCGGTACTTTCCGACAGTTCCTGGTGGGGCGAGGATCTGACCAGCTACGCCGGGCTTGAAGATCAGGTCAGTTTAGGACTTGAAATGATCTGGTCAGAAGGAATGAAGGCAGCACTTGAAAAAGTGTGCGATTGACGGAGGCAACCATGCAAGCTCAGCACAACATTGTTCAGATTACTCCTGAGGATACGGTTGCTGTTGCCATCATCAACCTTGCTGCCGGATCCCGCATACAGCTCAGAGATCGTGAACTGACACTTCTTGCCGATATTCCCGCCGGGCACAAGGTTGCCCTTCGCGACATAGCGAAAGGTGAAAAGATTATCAAATACGGATACCCGATCGGTGCAGCTAAAGATGCTATTGATGCTGGTGATCACGTACACGTGCACAACCTCAGAACACTCCTCTCGGAAGAGGCCAGATACACGTATACACCAAACCCCATGACCAGCCACGCTGCCGGAGCACAGCCAGCCACTGAGATTCCCACCATCATGACCTATCGTCGTGAAAATGGAAAAATCGGAATTCGCAATGAAATATGGGTAATTCCGACTGTGGGTTGCGTGAATGTGACAGCAGAAAGCCTTGCTAGCTGGGCCGACAAAACGTTATCGGGAACAGACAACAATGGTCCTATTGATGGCGTGTATGCCTGGAAACATCCTTATGGATGCTCACAGATGGGAGATGACCATGCCACTACCCGGAAAATATTGGCCGATCTGGTCCATCATCCCAATACTGCTGCGGTCCTGGTCGTTGGACTCGGCTGTGAGAACAACACCGTTGAAGAGTTCAAACGTGAGATTGGCGAGTATAACGAAAATCGCATCCGCTTTCTCGTCACCCAACACGTGCCGGACGAGGTAGGAGAAGGAAGGCGGTTGCTTGAAGAGCTTGCCGCGTTTGCAAAACAGTACCGCCGCGAACCCACCCCCGCCTCGGAGCTGATTATTGGTATGAAGTGCGGCGGCTCCGATGGCTTTTCCGGCATCACTGCTAACGCTCTGGTGGGGCGAGTTTGTGACACCATCACCGACCTAGGCGGATCAGCCATTCTCACGGAAGTTCCGGAAATGTTCGGCGCCGAACAAATGTTGATGGACCGCTGTGCAAACCGCGAGCTCTTTGACAAGACGGTGAAACTGATAAACAACTTTAAACGTTATTACACCAGCCACAACCAGGTCGTTTACGAAAACCCGTCTCCTGGCAACAAGGCAGGTGGAATAACAACCCTTGAAGATAAAAGTCTCGGTTGTGTCCAAAAAGGCGGCCATGCCACAGTTCGTGGAGTTCTGGCCTATGGAGAGAGGGTGAGCGAAACAGGACTTCAACTCCTTGAAGGTCCTGGAAATGACATTGTCTCGACCACGGCAATGACAGCAGCAGGCGCGCACTTGATACTCTTTACCACCGGCAGAGGCACTCCGCTGGGCGCTCCGGTACCAACGATGAAAATCTCCAGCAACAGTGAGCTTGCAAACCGCAAATCCGGCTGGATCGATTTCGACGCAGGGCGGCTATTTACTGAAGATGCAGGATCGGTACTGGCTGAACTTATGCAGATGATCTATAGCATCGCCTCCGGAACGTTGAAAACAAAAAACGAGGAAAACGGATACCGCGAAATTGCAATATTCAAGGATGGAGTGACCCTCTAGCTGAGGGAGAGATCCAGTCAAATTGAAGATAAGAGACCCCTTACAGGCAACATCGGCAGTACCACACCAGACCTTCGGTGGCAAACACTACGTAACAGGCAAGAAAACCAGTTCTACTGGTTATAAAAAAGTAAAAAAACAATACGTTCATTTATTGGAGGTTCATTATGTTTTCTGAAAACAGTTTCAATATCACCGGCAAGATTGCCCTCATCACCGGCGGATCATACGGAATCGGATTTTCAATTGCTTCCGGTCTTGCCAAATATGGCGCCACTATCGTTTTCAACGATATCAATCAGGAACTCGTCGACAAGGGACTTGCTGCCTACAAAGCAGACGGTATAGAGGCCAGAGGGTATGTTGCAGATGTAACCAACGAACAGCAAATTCAGGATCTGGTAAAGACCATCGAGGCAGAAGTTGGAGTTATTGATATCCTGGTGAACAATGCCGGCATCATTAAGCGTATACCCATGACCGAAATGAGTGCCGCAGACTTCCGGCAAGTCATCGATATTGACCTCAATGGTCCGTTTATTGTCGCAAAAGCGGTCATCCCATCTATGATCAAAAAAGGTGGCGGAAAGATCATTAACATCTGCTCAATGATGAGTGAACTTGGACGCGAGACAGTCTCAGCGTATGCGGCCGCCAAGGGCGGTCTCAAGATGCTGACCCGAAACATCGCCAGCGAATATGGCGAATTCAACATTCAGTGCAACGGCCTTGGCCCCGGCTACATTGAAACACCGCAGACCGCTCCGCTTCGCACCCCCGATCACCCATTCAACAAGTTCATTATCGGCAAGACTCCGGCTGCTCGCTGGGGAACACCTGATGACCTTATGGGGCCAGCGGTATTCCTTGCCTCATCCGCATCTGATTTCGTCAATGGTCATATTCTCTACGTGGACGGCGGCATCCTCGCTTATATCGGCAAACAACCTTGAAAACATCTAAGATGCACGCTGAACATGCTCGATCTTCCAGCATGTTCAGTGCGTCAATATTTCAAGAAAAGCATATCTCGATGCGAATAATGGTTCAATCGCCAAGCAGTCTGCAATACTACGATAAGGAATAGACAATGGAAATAACCCTTACCAACAAGACCGCCTTTGTAACCGGTGGCAACATCGGAATAGGCAGGGCTGTATCCCTAGCGTTGGCGCGTTCAGGAGCAGATGTGGCACTCACTTACCACTCCCATCGGGAAGAAGGCGAGAAAACTGCAGAGGCTATCTCGCGCCTGGGGGGAAAGCCTATACGTATCATTTGGATGCAACCGACAGTGCACAAGTAAACGAAGTCACAAGGCACGTTGCGGAGAACTTTGGTGGCCATATTGACATCCTCGTGAACAATGCCGGCCATCTTGTCGGACGTTCAACCATAGCGGATATGACAGATAAACATTGGTTCAAGACCATGAATATCAATATGACGAGTGCATTCTATTGCACTCGGGCGGTACTGCCGTATATGAATACTGGGTGGGGGCGCATAATAAACATGTCCTCTGTGGCTGCGAGAAATGGTGGTGGAAATGGCGCTATTGCTTACGCGGCCGCAAAAGGTGGGATTATCGCCTTCACTCGTGGTTTATCAAAAGAAATCGCCAGTAAGGGGATAACCGTTAATGGCGTAGCTCCCGGGCTGATTTTAGAGACACCGTTTCATGACACCTTTAACAATGATGCGGGAATTGAGGCAGCGATCAACGCGACACCACTCAAACGGGGTGGTGTGCCTGATGATGTCGCGAACGCCATACTCTATTTTGCTTCAGATCTTGGCTCATTTGTTACCGGCGAGATAATGGAAATTAATGGCGGAATGTATTTCTCCTAATACACACACCATACAAGACCCATCTATTACCGCTTACGAATACAAATACTGCATCAACCAGCGTGCAAGGAGCAACAAAATGAATGATACAGGATTTCGCGTTCCATATTCCACATTGTGTGAACAGGTTACGTTGGCACTCGTGAAAGCCGGTGTACCTTCGGAGATTGCAGCTCTAGAGGCCGAAGTAATGGCCGAAGCAGATCTGCTTGGAGTACCTTCTCACGGAGTCCGCATGTTGCCTGGGCTGTTAAAAGCTCTTCACGACGGACGCGCGAATTGTGCACCTGATATTCACCTTAAGAGCGAGTTTGGTGCAACCTGCATGCTCGATGGAGATAATGGCCCTGGCCGTTATATCTCCTGCCGAGCAATGGAAGCGGCCGTTCAGCGAGCACGTCAATTCGGGGTCGGGGTCTGCCTGGCCACCCGCACTACCCACTGGGGGCGCGCCCACGCCTACGCTTCACGGGCGGCAAAACAGGGGATGGTTGGAGTTTGTACGACCAATGGTATCCCCTGCATGGCAGTGTGGGGCGCAACAGGTAAAGTCATAGGCAACAACCCGCTAGCTATTGGCATTCCACGCAATGAATCAGCTGCACCAATGGTACTCGACATGGCGATGAGTCAGGCTGCAGTCGGCAAAGTGGCTACCTGGCTTCGGGAAGGACGTACAATACCAGCAGGGTGGGGAGTGGGAACAGACGGCAAACCAAGCAGCGATCCCCAGGCTATCCTTGCTGGAGCAGTCTTGCCTTTTGGCGGCCACAAAGGGGCTGGATTAGCACTCATGATGGAAATTCTCACTGCCGGACTGGCCGGGATGGCCTTTGGCAATGAGATCGAGGCAAATGATCGAAGCGGTCTGGATCCCGGCTCCAGCAAGTTGTTTATTGCCCTCAATCCTGAGGCGTTCGGGGGAGCCAGCGTATTTGCACATCGTGTGGACGACTTCCTGAGCTATCTCAATGAATCTGCCAGTACCACGGCTCCATTCACCTGGCCAGGCGAGCGAGGCTGGAATGAACGGACAGAGAACCTAGCCCTCGGAGTCCCGCTACATTCTGAAATAGTCAAACAATTTGAGGATGCAGGCGTCGTGCTTTCATAGCAAACCACTTCTCTTCTCGGCTGTAACCAGCCAGATCCCTGCGCACACCAGCACGAGTGCCACCAGGTTTTTCAAGGCGAATACGGCTTCGTGCAGAAAAAGAGCCGAGAGAGCAACACCAAATACTGGCACGAGGAAGTTGTAGATAACGACTCGCCCAACTGGGTTATGCTTGAGCAGGGTACTCCACAATCCAAAGGCCAGTGAGGAGAGAAGTGCCATGTACCCGAGAAGGGCAACGCTGACCGGGGTAAAGCCATGCAGCTGACCACCTGCCCAAAACCCGACAAGGCAAAGAGTCAGGCCTCCGATAGTCATTTGCCAGCCGGTCATGACTATGACGTTGATACGTTGCGAGATCATCTTGCCATAAATCATCGCAATCGAGAGGATAAACGCAGCCAACACAATTGAGCCCTCTCCCGCCAGTGTGAAATCCGGTTGAAAAATACTTGGTCCGTAATTCGCCGCCGCAACGCCTCCAAACCCCACCGCACATCCCACGATTCGTCTATTCGACAACCGGTCATTCTGATAGATAAAGTGAGCTAGAATGACCGAAAAAAACGTTCCTGTCGCATTCATAATTGAGCTTTTCGCACCAGTCGCAAACGCTATACCGATATAGAAAAAGACATATTGCAGAGCAGTCTGGGTCAAACCAAGTACGCTCACCGGTAACCATTCCTTCCCGGGAAGAAGCAGTTTCCAGCCAAGTAGCGCAGAGGCGACCAGTAGCATCAGACCCGCCAGGGTGAATCGCAAACCCGCAAAGAGCATCTGCGCCGGCACATCGTGACTGGCAATGGCAAAAAGAGAATACCCCTGCTTAATCGCAGGATATGCGCTGCCCCACAGCAGGCAACAGAAGCTGGCGAGCAGCATTACACCGCCCGGACGTGAAAAGAATGATATTGAACTGACAGCAGCGCGCATTTTTAATACCGAAAAAAAAACAGCGTTTCTTAGGGTTAACGACCATATGGGGAATGGTACAATGGCCAACTTTACAAGGAAATTCTTTGAATAATCAATCAACAGCGATTAACATACCACCGAAATATTAACCGAAAAGAGGAGTTGACAAATGCGTAAAACTGAGATGTCGTTAATCGTTTTGCTGTTCTGTATCGCTTGGCTCATAATGCTTACTTCGGCCTGCACGATCCAGCCAGATAACAAAAAAGAAAACACAAGTCAAATGGCTTCTTCCAGCGATGTTTTCAAGATACAGGGAACCATAATGCACAAGAACCTGGAAGGCGGGTTCTTTGTCATAGTAAGTGATGACAACCAGATCTATGATCCCATCAACCTTCCAGAGGCCTTTCAAAAAGATGGCTTAAAGGTAAATGCTACTGCCCGATATAAAAGTGATACCATGAGCTTTCACATGGTAGGAGACATCATTGAGATAATCGACATTACTCCTCAACAGGGCGATTGATTGACGGTGAAATTATTCTATCCCTGCTCTGCTATGGCGCCGATCACTGAATTTACTCTTATTATTACAATGCATTAAGGAGAACAAATGAAATTTGGTACATTTTGCAGTTATTGTGTCATTGCGCTTTGTCTCGGCGGGTGCACCGCACCAAAAGCAATCACAACTCAATCGGGTTTCCTAACCGATTACAGTAAATTGGAACCAGACACCGACAGTAAATCGGCGAGTTATATAGCGCCGGGTTTTGCTCTGAAAAATTATGAACGCATTACCTTCGCACCGGTTCAGGTGCATCTTTCCAAGAAACTCCTTGACCAATCCTCTCTTGAGCCAGACCAACAGCAAGAGATTGCCCGCTTTATTGCCAATAGGCTCAATACAGCATTTACCAGGGAGTTTCGAGGGCAAGGAACCGGCAGCTTGAATATACGATCAGCGGTGTCTGGCATCTCCAGCTCTTCGGAGGAATTGGCAGTTTACCAATACCTTCCCATCACCTTGGCAGTGACCGCGGCTATGGAAGTAGGCGGAGTACGAGACAAAGACCTCGTTATTTTTTTCGAAGTTGAAGCAGTAGATCAAGCCAATGGTCAGGTCGTTGCAGCACGAGTTAGAGGAGATGATCTCGGTCAGGTTGGTACTGGTCAATTAAAGGATGACCCTGTTAAAGCTCTTGAGCCTTTGTTACAGAAATGGGTGGACAACCTTGTTGTTCAATTCACTCAAAAGCTGCAGTAATCATCACTAATTCAGAAGGAAAAACCTTCTGAATGGTATTACAGATTAAAATGCTGCAGCTAGGGAACATAAAGTTCTCCTGATATTGCTTTTGAAAACTCCGGATAACAGTTTTTAGACACACCGATAGACCAGCATTGGCATCCTGTTACCCATCGTATTACAGCACACAAACCACCACTAATCTTTTTTTAGGACATATTTGTAAAGTCCATATGTAAAAAAAGTATCCGGCACTGCTTCTCAGCAAAATCATTTACAATAGGTAGATATACCTATTTCTCTCTTTTTTATGATACAATGGCTTTGTTAGATTTCTCATGAATGGCAGCCGACAAAAACACCGACAGATTATGTAGATTCAGCATCATTTACGCCCTGGTTCCGAGACCACTTTGCCCTGGCAACAACTCACGCCAGGCTCGTGGCGCATATAACATTATCGTAATATTGGTTTTCTCACATTTTACATTTCCGACAGGGAATACGATTGAAAACAGTACCTGTTTGTGATAGCTTCTAGCGTTTAGAGGAAGGGAAGCTAAATGCTGTTTCTTTAAATGCTTCCGGCATAAAGGCACCATTTATTGATCATTCAACAAGGAGGAAGAACATGAAACTCATGAAGGCAGGAATAACCGCAGCAGTGGCCACAATGTTGTTCATGGCTCCGGCTGCCCAAGCCGGCGAAACACTCGATGCGGTAAAAGCCCGCGGCTTTGTTCAGGTAGGCATCAATGGCTCACTTTTCGGATTCGGCATGCCGGACGACAAAGGCGTGTGGCACGGTCTCGATGTTGACACCGCCCGCGCAGTATCTGCAGCTGTTTTCGGTGATCCAGACAAGATCAAATATATTCCCCTTACAGCCCAAACCCGTTTCACCGCCCTTCAATCCAAAGAAGTGGATGTTCTCTGCCGGAACGCCACCCGGACACTCAGCCGAGACACCGAGCTGGGTCTAAACTTTGTCACTGTCAACTATTATGATGGTCAGGGATTCCTTATTCCGACCAAACTTGGCGTCAAGAGTGCCAAAGAACTTGATGGCGCCAGTGTCTGTGTTCTTCCCGGCACCACCACTGAACAGAACGTAGCTGATTATTTCCGCGCCAATAATATGAAGATGAAACCAGTGGTCATCGAAGAGAACACCGAACTCAATCAGGCATTTTTCTCAGGTCGTTGTGACGTTCTCACTTCTGACGCCTCCCAGCTGGCCGGAATCCGCGCCGTTGCCCCGAACCCTGCCGACTATGAAATCCTGCCCCAAATCATCTCCAAAGAACCTCTGGCCCCAGCGGTTCGTCACGGAGACGACCAGTGGCGTGACATCGTTGATTACTCTGTCCTCGCCATGATCGCCGCCGAGGATATGGGCATCACCTCAGCCAACGTCGACGAGATGCTGAAAAGCACTGATCCGAATGTGCAGCGCTTTCTTGGTGTAACACCTGGCAATGGCAAAGCCCTTGGCCTTGATGAGAAATTCGCCTACAATATTGTTAAAATGGTAGGTAACTACGGCGAGGTGTTTGAGCGCAACGTCGGTGTCAATACCAAGCTCCAGATCAAGCGCGGCCTCAACGCCCAGTGGAAAGATGGCGGCCTGATGTACGCTCCGCCGTTCAAGTAAATCGCCTTCCTTTTTCAGGCAAGGCTCCTTGCACATATCTACGCTCCGGGCGCATCTAAATTGCCCGGAGCGTAATGCAAGGTCCAGCCCCACCCCGTGAGTAGACAGACGCGATTTGCGCTGCAGGAGCACAGGAGAAACATCTCGTGACACAGCACCAGACTACAGCTTCCCCCGGGAAGCATCCAGCCGCTATCCCTTTTTGGCGGGATCCGGATAAACTGGGTATTATCTACCAGGCCCTTGCCCTTTGCCTGGTCTCCCTTTTCGGATATTACATCTTCAGCAACACCCAAGCCAACCTGGCCCGGCAGGCCATCGCCACCGGATTCGGTTTTCTTGACAACGAGGCCGGATTCGAGATAGGCGAGAAACTGGTCCAATATTCAGCCGCCGACAGCTACGCCCGAGCCCTGGCTGTGGGGGTGCTTAACACCCTTAAAGTATCTCTTCTCGGAATTGTTTTAACCATTGCTCTGGGAATCATTGTCGGCATCGCCCGTCTCTCCACCAACTGGCTGGTCTCCCGACTTGCAGCGATCTACATCGAAGTGCTACAGAACATCCCCGTTCTCCTGCAGCTGTTTTTCTGGTACGCGATTTTCCATGACACGTTGCCGATGCCACGCATGTCCTGGAATCCCCTCCCCGGCATTTTCTTTAATAACCGTGGCTTTTATTACCCGATTCCCGAATCCCATCCGGTCCACCCATGGATGCTGGGGGCTCTCGTTGCAGCGATGGTATTCGGTTATTTTTTAAAGCGCTGGGCAAAAGAGAGACAAGACAGAACCGGGCAGATCTTTCCCGTAGGATTGTCCATCACAGGCCTCATTCTCGGCTTGCCGCTACTGACGTGGTTGTTTGGCGGTACCCCCACCGCTCTCAACGTTCCCGAACTTTCCGGTTTCAATTTCCGCGGTGGTCTCAATTTCAGCCCGGAATTTTGTGCCCTCCTCCTTGGTCTGGTTCTCTATACATCAGCATTTGTGGCAGAAATCGTCCGCTCTGGCATTCAGGCCATCTCCAAGGGCCAGACCGAAGCTGCCATGAGCCTTGGACTCAGGCCAAATCGCATTTTGACCCTGGTGATTCTGCCCCAGGCACTCCGGGTTATCATCCCACCGCTCACCAGCCAGATGCTGAATCTAACCAAAAACAGCTCTCTGGCCGTGGCCATCGGCTATCCCGACTTTGTCTCCGTCGCCAATACCACGATCAACCAGACCGGACAGGCCATTGAAGGCGTTGCTCTGATCATGGTGGTCTATCTGTTCATCAGCCTGGTAACCTCGGCCTTTATGAACTGGTACAACAAGAAAAAAGCCCTGGTGGAGAGATAGCCATGAGTCAGCAAACAACACAACACAGAAAATACGAAGCCCGACCGCCAATAGCCAGTGTAGGAGTGATTGGCTGGATCCGCCAGAACCTGTTCAACAGCCCGCTCAACTCGGTTTTGACCATCATCATTATGGCAGGCCTCGTTCAGCTGCTGCCGCCGGTTACCAAATGGGCCTTTATCGACAGCGTCTGGTTCACCAGCGCCGATGTCTGTAAGGACACCAGCGGCGCCTGCTGGTCAGTTATCAGCCAGAATCTCCGTTTTATCCTTTTCGGTTTTTACCCCTATGATGAGCACTGGCGACCGATCACTTCTGTACTCATCCTCTTCGGACTTTTCTGGCTCAGTTATTATCGCCAGTTCTGGAGCAAAAAATTGCTCTACGGCTGGCTCGTTGGCCTGGTGGTTATGGGCGTACTGATGAAAGGCGGTATCTTTGGCCTGGTGCCCGTCGAAACGACCCAGTGGAGCGGTATTTCACTTACGCTTCTGCTCTCGCTCTTTGGCCTGACCGCCGCCTATCCGCTCGGAGTAATGCTGGCTTTGGGCAGGAGATCAACATTGCCCGCAGTGAAGACGTTATGCGTTATCTACATCGAGCTGATCCGGGGTGTACCGCTCATCAGCCTGCTCTTCATGTCGTCGGTCATGTTCCCGCTCTTTTTGCCGGAAGGAGTGACAATCGACAAGATCCTCCGTGCCCAAGTGGCAATCATTCTTTTTACCGCGGCTTATATTGCCGAGGTGGTACGAGGCGGCTTACAGGCCATCCCCAAAGGGCAATACGAGGCAGCTGAAGCCCTCGGCCTTGAGTATGGTCTCAAAATGCGGCTGATCATCTTGCCGCAGGCGTTAAAGGTGGTCATTCCACCAACAGTGAGTATTCTCATTTCGGCCTTCAAGGACACATCACTGGTCATCATCATTGGCCTTTTCGATATCATGAAAACGACCAAGACGACCCTTGCCAACCCGGAATGGATGGGATTCAGCACTGAGGCCTATATATTTATCGCTATTCTCTATTTCCTCGGCTGTTTTTCGATGTCGAATTTCAGCCGGAATCTTGAGAAAACGTTAAAAACCTGAGGTCGCCATTTTTGCAATACTAACATTCGGGCTCGGCGCTGACCAAAATTCCGGCTCCACCCCGTTTCAATACCAACCATGGAAGAACGTAACATGACAGAACAGACGGCCAACACTTTCGACGCCAGCAGCAGTGAACCGATTATTGAAATCATCGACATGCACAAATGGTATGGCGACTTTCATGTATTGTCGGATATCAATCTCAGTGTAGAGCGCGGCGAGCGTATTGTTATCTGCGGCCCCTCAGGTTCCGGCAAATCGACACTCATCCGCTGCATCAACCGGCTTGAGCAGCACCAGCGCGGTAAGATCATCGTCGACAATATCGAGTTGAGCAATGATCTCAAGAATATCGAGAAAATCAGGGCGGAAGTTGGCATGGTATTCCAGCACTTCAACCTGTTCCCCCACCTGACCATCCTGGAAAACCTTACCCTGGGGCCTATCTGGGTTCGAAAAGAACCAAAGAAGGAGGCCGAAGAGACGGCCATGTATTACCTCAACAAGGTCCAGATCGCCGAACAGGCAAAGAAATATCCGGGCCAGCTCTCCGGCGGCCAGCAGCAACGTGTGGCTATCGCCCGTAGCCTCTGCATGAAGCCCAAGGTCATGCTCTTCGATGAACCCACCAGTGCCCTCGACCCTGAGATGGTAAAAGAGGTACTCGACGTCATGATCGACCTGGCCCAGGAAGGGATGACCATGTTGGTGGTTTCCCACGAGATGGGCTTTGCCAGAAGCGTCGCCCACCGTGTATTGTTCATGGATTCCGGCCAGATCGTTGAGCAGAACACCCCTGAGGAGTTTTTCCACAACCCGCAGAACGAACGTACCCAGAAATTCCTCAGCCAGATCCTGCATTAACAGGCACAACAACACGAGCATGAAGGGTTCGCCAGGAGCCCTTCATGCTTTACCGCACCAGCTCATTCCCCTACTGCGGTTTTAATTCTAGAAACAAACGCATAAAAACATAGGAATCACCAATTGTTTTCCCGATTGTGTTCCGTCATTGGGACAGATTTCCGTTTCACCATCCTTTTCCAGCCTCGCAGGTAAAGCGGAAGCACATTCTGACAATCACCAAATCCTCCCTCAACGCATCCTGAGAATTGATTAAGACTCCACAAAGCAGAATGGAGCTTCTTCCTTGAAATACCCTATACGCTTCTGATAGAAGGAATAGAGGGATCCTACACAAACAAGGACATGTCATATCTTCCATCTGGAGGTCGGTATGAGCCCAATCCGGTGCAGTTTTCCCATATATACCAGAATTACCATTGCCCAAATACCGCTCATCACTCTGGCAATTGCATTCCTGCAGCTGTTGCTCGGCATGACTGCTTCGGCATCGGATTTTCCGCAGGGGTTTCCGGAAAAAGAGATACGGAAAATGCTTGCTACTATTCAGGCCTATGGCATGACGGATACAACCGTGCTCAATGCCATGCAGCGGGTCCCCCGGCATGCATTCGTTCCTGAAAAATACCGAAAGTACAGTTATCAGGATTCGCCGCTGGGAATTGGCTACGGTCAGACTATTTCCCAACCGTATATCGTTGCTGAAATGACCTGGCTCCTCAACCTCACCCCGGATTCCAAGGTGCTGGAAATTGGTACCGGCTCCGGCTACCAGGCGGCAGTGCTCTCCGAAATAAGCTCACAGGTGTACTCCATCGAAATAGTGGAACCTCTTCTTGAGCAGGCCAGAAAAAACCTTACCGCAGCAGGCTATACGAACATCAAGGTTCGTCTCGGCGATGGATACCATGGCTGGCCGGAAGCTGCGCCTTTTTCTGCAATTATCGTCACCTGCGCGGCCGGCCATATTCCCCCGCCGTTGCTTGATCAGCTTGCCAGGGGCGGCAGGATGGTCATTCCCGTCGGAAAACGTTTCGGAACCCAGTACCTCATTCTGGTTACAAAGCAAATGGACGGCACCATTTCCAGCAAGAATATTCTGCCTGTCAGATTTGTGCCTCTGGTGCGCAAATGACAGATGTTGGCCCCTGGTTACAGCGGCTGGCAATTTTCTGCACCTCGGCGGTGATCATCCTTGCTGAGCTTGCATTGATGCGTGAGCTTGCCCTTAGATTCTGGGATCACCTGGCCTGGTTGGCCATCACCATCGGTTTGCTCGGATTCGGTATCAGTGGCACGGTGCTGGTACTGGTACACACGTTTCTTCGGGTGAGTCGACAGACGCTGCAGTGCTTCTCCCTGATAGGACTGGGGTTGAGTTTGCCAGCCTGCGTCTTGCTCGCAGATACTATCGATGTGAATCTTATCCAGATGGTGTGGCAGCCGGCAATGATGTGGAGTGTCGGGGTGTTGGAGATGATTCTTGGCATCCCTTTTTTGTTTGGCGGTATGTTTATCGGGCTGGCGTTGGAAGATCATCCCGACAGGGTGGGTGGACATTACGCCGCCAGCTTCCTCGGTTCCGGCATCGGCGGTATTATTGCAATGCCCCTGATGTATCTGGTTTCACCGCGACTGCTTATCCTGCTTGGCGGATGTACTGCCTTTATGGTTGCGCTGTTGTTTGTGCGGCGGGGAATCCAGACTGCGGGTTGGATCATTTCGATCCCGATCCTGGGATTACTGCTGTTTATTACTCCACATTCTCCGAGAATTTCGGACGAAAAAGATATCGTCCAGATCAAGGCCATGGCAAACAGCAAAACCATGTTCAGCCGATACAGCCCCCAGGGAAAGATCGAACTGGCAGAAGCCCCTGCATTCCACACAGCACCCGGCCTGGCATTGAACTATACCCAACCGATCCCCCAGCAGACGTTGATTCTTATCGATGGCCAGATTACTGACAGCATCTATACGATCACCTCGGTTGATGATTTTGCATTCATGGACTACACGACAATGGCACTTCCGTATGCTATCAGTCATATCGAAAGGGCCCTGATTGACCATGATGCCGGAGCCGGACAAGTGGGACTGGCAATGCGGTCTGGTGTGAAGGAGATTACAACAGTTATCGCGAATGGTGCTTTAGCAGATCTCCTGGCCGGTGAAATTCCTATAACAGGCACCTTTATCTATGCTACAGGTCACGTTTCACTTGCTCCCGGAACCATACGTCGGGAGCTTCGTAAATCATCGTCACCCTACCCTCTTATCGTTTTACCCACCGTCGGCACAGATCCTGCCGGCTTGGCAGCGACGCAACCGGAAAGTCGTATAACTCTTGAAACACTGCGCCTGAGTTTTTCGCATCTCGCCCGCGGTGGCTTATTGAGTATCAGCACGGCCATCCACCTTCCTCCTCGTGAAAGCCTTCGTCTACTCAACCTGCTGGTTGAGGTCCTGCGGGAAAGTGGCCTTGAACCCGCAGCTCATCTGGCCATGATTCGGAACTGGGCGACTGTTACCATCGTGGCTGCAGAGAGCCCGTTGGCAGCGGGTCAGCTTGCAGCTATTCGTGCATTTTGTCTGAAACGGGGATTTGACCTGGTCTGGCTGCCGGACCTTAAAAAGGATGAAACAAACATGTTTCACCTGCTTGAATCTGACGGCTACTATTATGGTGCAAAATCCTTGGTGGGAGAGGATCGAAACCGGTTTGTCGATGACTATCTTTATGATCTTTCCATCCCCGACGACAACAAACCTTTTTTCAACCATTTCAGTCGCTGGCCAAAAGCTGATGAGCAGCTCAGACAATTGGGGAGATATGGTCAGACCTATATCGAGCTGGGTTCCATCCTGCTCGTAGCGGCCTTGGGCCAGGCCCTGGTTTTGGCGTTGCTGTTTATTGTGCTGCCAATCATTCCCGTGATCGGGCTCCCTGGCGGACCATTGCAGCAGGTCACAGTTCTGGGATTTTTCAGCTCTCTCGGATTCGGTTTTATGCTGCTGGAAATGGGTTTGCTGCAGCGACTGACAGTTTATCTTGCCCATCCGGTATGGGCTTCGGCAACGGTTATTTCAGCATTCATGCTCTTTGGAGGTGTTGGCAGCAGTCTCAGCACTATGATGCACAAATGGTATGCCAAGATGCACGTGTGGATAATCTGTACGGTGATGAGCGTTTCCGTAACCTTGCTGCTGGTAATTGATACAATTACCTCTCTTTCTGAAGGTTATGGATTAACAGCGCGGATTGTGGTGGCGTATTTCATTATTGCGCCGCTGGCAATGACAATGGGGATGATTTTCCCCATTGGCCTGAAACGGCTGGGTACAGCCCAGCCGAGACTCATACCCTGGGCCTGGAGTGCAAACGGATTCGCCTCGGTTCTGGCAGCGCTCTTCGCCCAGGTAATAGCCATGCGCTGGGGATTCAACGTGGTTGTCTGGTCGGCCATCGGCTGGTACGGTCTGGCAGCTTTATGCAGCCTGAATTTGCCGGAATGCCGAACCATTGAAGGATGAACGCTACTATTGAAACGAAAAAAAGGTCATTGGCATAAAATTGTATAACGCCGGAACTGGTCCGGTAGTCATCGGCCACGTCGGGATTATTTCCTGCAAACTCTTCAGCCCGGCGGCCATAGGATTCGGCAGACGGTCCCGGAGAGAATTCGTCTATCTGGTTTGCTCTCGCACCAGTCTTCTCGCAGGATAAGAACGAGTATGAAATCAGCAGATATCCACTCCACCACCCAGAACACCATTTCCGCCCTTGCATCCCAGCTTCGGGCATACCGGCGAATTCTGATATGGGGCGAACCTGGCTCAGGAAAATCGACTCTCGCGATAGAGTTGCTCCGCCAGATAAGTCTTCAAAAGACCTGCAACCTTTTGGAGCTTGATCCAGGGACACCGCCTTTCGGTGTCCCTGGTGCTGTCAGCATTGGCAGTATACAGAATACAGAACTGCATTGGGATCATATGCTGCCACTTTGCACCCTCGACAGTGCACGCTTCCGGCTTCCGCTGATTATTGCCGCCCGGAAGTTATTGGCTATCTCACAAACTCGATATGCCGGATCGACGCACCTGATCGACCCGCCGGGTGTCGTCAAGGGAGTCGGCGGCGCAGAAATATTAATCTCCCTCGTAGAAGCTCTTGAAATTGAGGTTATACTGCTTCTGAACACTCTCCCCGATCCTCTCTTAAAGGATGAGCTTCGTGCGCTGTCAATACCACGTATCCCCGTTGCTGTTTCCTCTGCAGCTCGAAAACCGACACAAACAGACAGAAGGAAATGGAGAACCGCACTGTGGAATGACTTTTTGCAACAGGCACAAATAGAGAAATATGATCTCCAACAAATCAACCGTATCGGTACTCCGCCTCCCGACGACATACCGGAAGCCTGGCAAGGAAGACAGCTGGCTTTGATGAATACGGCGGGAGAACCGGTTGCCATGGGCGAAGCGATTGAACTGGCAGGTACTATCTTGACAACAAACATTGTGAGACCCAGCTCAACCCGGGCAGCAACCATGCTGATACGTAATGCAGGGCGAAACGCAACAGGCGACCTTATCACAGTTCCTCCTCTTCACTCACCCGCTCAAGCGGTTCAGCATGTCCCGGTAGATATGGGGGCGGCCTACCAGGCAACAACATATCACAGCCCGCCGGTTTCAAGCCATATGGGAACCGCCTGGGCTACCCTGATCAGCGGAGTTTTCGGAGATCCGCTTCTTCATATCCGGCTACGCAACCAGAAAAGGAGTTTTCTCTTCGACCTAGGCGCCTCGGCCCGTTTACAAGCAAAGATCGCTCACCAGGTTGAAGCAGTTTTCCTCAGCCATGCCCATCTTGACCATATCGGCGGCTTCATCTGGTTTCTGCGATCCCGGCTTGGCTCTTTCGGTCCGTGCAGGATCTTTGGCCCTGGTGGAACAATTGAAAGGATTGAACATTTTCTCAAAGCTATCACCTGGGATAGGATTGATGATCTTGGACCGATCTTTATCGTTGCGGATATTCGGGAAAAAGAACTCATCCAAACCCAACTGCAACCCGGCAAAAAAAGAATATTCCTTGAGTCGAAAACCCTGGAGGAAGATACTATCATGGCAGACGAAAGCCTGAAGATACGGGCTGCAATCTGCGACCACAATATTCCATCCATTGCCTATGCACTCGAATTTGTCCAGGAGATCAGTATCAGAAAAGAAAAGCTCCGCTTGCTCAACCTGCCCGCCGGCCCCTGGTTGGGGCGCTTGAAGCAGTGCATTGCCTCAGGGACCCTTGATGCTGACATACCACTACCCGATGGATCGATACGGTCAGTTGAAGAACTCAAAAAGGAACTGACAATCATTACCCCCGGCAAGAAACTTGCTTATGTAGCTGACATGGATGACAATGATGAGAATCGCAGCAAAGTTGTTAATCTCGCTTTAGGAGCGCACACCCTGTTTTGCGAAGCAGCCTTTTCCAAAGCAGATCATGATAAAGCGAAAGCAACCCAGCACCTCACAACTGTGGCAGCCGCTCAAATAGCAAAATCTGCCGGAGTCAGACATCTTGTGCCCTTTCATTTCTCCAAACGTTATGAATTCAAGCCTTACCTGCTCTATCAGGAAATCTGTGCAGAGGTTGGCACCATCAGGGTTATCGGTGCTGACTGTTCAACCAGATGCCTGTAATCACCTCGCAGGAGTAAATATTGTAGAAATCGTTATCAGATCGGACATGTCCGGATAGCAAGGTTTGATTTAGTCTGACATATTCTGGAAACACGTTATGAGCATCAGGAAGGACCCTAACCGCCAGCAGATTGCCCACTCCAATGGCTGCCAGCACATTTCCTCAACTTGAGCATGAAGATACTGTTGTGGTATCGACCAGTTGTTCTGCATTGCCGAAAAACACTTCTCTGTCACGTGCAAATGATCGTACAGATGATGTTTTTCTAGGGGCGAAGGAATAGTTGACCCACGATTCCCTGAATTGTAATTATTGTTCCAGTCAATGGAATCATTTAAGCTGTTTGCCTGCCCCTTTCCACAAGGGCAGGAAAAGTACACCTCAACCAAGGAGTCTGTCCTATGACTGGAGTCATATGTATTACCGGCGCTTCCGCTGGCATTGGCCATGCCACGGCTAAACGTTTTTGCGCCAATGGTTGGCGAGTGGTGGGCGTGGCCCGTCGACTTGATCGACTTGAGGCGCTTCAGAAAGAGTTGGGCAATGCTTTCTATCCGGCAGCCTTTGACGTGTCTGACCGGGATAGTGTAGCAGCTGCCTTTGCCGCCCTGCCGCCGGAATTTGCAGATATCGACGTTTTAGTCAACAGTGCCGGACTTGGCAAAGGTCTGGACTTGGCCCAGGAAGCCAATCTGGATGACTGGGATATGATGATCCAAACCAATATAAACGGTCTACTCTATTGCACGCGTGCAGTATTACCCAATATGGTGGCGAGAAATCACGGCTTCATAGTTAACCTGGGCTCCATTGCCGGGGAGTACAATTACAAGACCGGTAACGTATACGGTGCTTCCAAGGCCTTTGTTAAGCATTTCACCCAAAACTTAAAGGCCGACCTGCTGGGGACAATGGTCCGAGTGTGTTGCATAGAGCCAGGGCTTACCCGTACCGAATTCCAGCAAGTGAGATTCGACTGGAACGAGGCCAAAAGTGATGCCCCCTACAAAGGAATTACCCCTCTTGCTGCGGAGGATATCTCGGAGGCCATATGGTGGGTAGTCAACCAGCCCGAACACGTGACAGTGACTACTGTGGAGATCTGGCCCACCCACCAAGCAAATGGTACCTTTTCATTTGACAGGCAAACCTCCGATTGACCTCAACCGGCAGTTAAGATTACTACCGAACTAAACCAGATTGTCAAATGATGTAAATCTAAAGGCTCTTTCTAAGTATACAGAACAAAACGAGATGAAGAGAAATATCAGGCTTCTTTACGTATATTCAGGAACTCCACTTGGATATTTGGCCTATCTATTTTTATTGGCGACGGAAACCTCGATTCCCACCTGAACAAGTTTAGTGTGGTATTTACCACTTTGCCTAACATCTCTGACAGGGCAAGAAAGAACCATCAACATGTAAGAATGGGGCCCTCAATAAGATACACACATGACAGGCCCCCTCTCAAAAAGTATGCCGTCCGAATGGAGCTACTGTCCCCATGCGGACGACGACGAAAATTTTCTGATCCCCTTCATCCTCAACTTGCGAGAGTGAGGAGTGATGCTACAGTAGGTGGCTTTTCAGTAGAGCTACTTCTACTTCAATCCTTTGGAGCAAAAAGAACCATTTTTTACTGTTTCTCCCTACACCTCCCTCTACACCTCACCTTCGAATCTTGAAACCCTGGTTTCATCAAGAACTTACTTCGATTTCACCATAGTCCATGCCTGATCGATCATCTTCATCTGGTCACCAAGGTCTTTGGCAAAGCTCAGGCTCGCCATGGTCTCCGAAGGCGGCCACACACCGGGATTAGCCAGGTCGGCCTTATCGAGATATGGGATCGACGCCTCGTTAGGAGAAGCATAATGGTTATAATTGGAAAGTTCCGCTCCTACTTGCGGCTCAAGGATCCAGTTGATCCACTTGTGTGCGGCCGCAACATTCGGGGCCTCTGCGGGAATGCACATCGAATCGATCCAGATTACACTCCCTTCTTTTGGAACAATGAATCCGAATTTGTCAGGCGCATCTGCAATTGCCTGAATGGCATCTCCGTTATAAACGATTGCAGCATTAGCCACACCAGCAACAACATCATTCTTACCGCCAACACCACCTTTGAATCCCATGCAGCCAGAACGCTTTTTGGTTGCCACCAGCAGGTCAACAGCGGCCTTCAACTCTTCAGGTTTGGTGGAATTGAAGTCGTAGCCAAGAGCATCCAAAGCGATACCCATCATTTCACGGACAGAATCGATCAGGTAGAAATTACCAGGTTTTTTAGCCGGGTCAAAAAGGATTGACCACGAAGCAACATCGGCGTCGCTGATCTTTTCTTTATTGTACATAAGCCCGACCGTTCCCCACTGATAGCCGACAGAATAGACGTTCCCGGGATCATAATCCGCTGTCTTAAATTTTTTACTCAGATTGTGCAGGTTCGGAATCTTGCTATGATCAAGTTTCTGGATCAGCCCAAGATGAATAAGACTTGGCATCACAAAGTCGGAGGGAACGATGATATCGTATTGTCTCACGCCGCCCGCCTGCAGCTTGGCAATCATATCCTCGTTGGATTCATAGCGGTCGATTTTGACCTTGATCCCAGTTGCCGCCTCAAAATCCTGCGACATCTTCGCCTCATCCATGTACTCCGACCAGATGAAGACGTGCAGCTCTTCCTGGGCTAAAGCGATGGTGTTGCTCAGCCCGCCCAGTAGTAGAACCAGCAGTGCAAATATCTTTTTCATGTTCCCTCTCCTTTTCAGTTGGTTGACTACGTGTGAGTGCCGATATAACGGCGCATTTAAAGAGTTCCTCCAATACGTTCCGATCAAGCCTGTTGCGATCTGCGGCTGATCCTCTCGGTGGCGACGACCAGCACCACCGTTGCCAGCAATACCAAAGTGGAAAGCGCGTGAATTTCCGGTGTGACCGTACGCCTGACCGCTGCATAAATAAAAATTGGCAGGGTTGCCGAATCAGTTCCAGCCGTGAAAAAGCTGATGACAAAATCATCAAGAGACAGGGTGAATGCCAGCATCGCCCCAGCAACCACCCCCGGCATGATCAGCGGCAGAGTGACATGTCGAATAAGGTAGGGGGTTGAAGCATATAGATCGCGGGCTGCTTCCTCGAGATCGACGCCAACAGCGTTAAGACGGCTTCGCACGACGAGCGCCACGAAGGCAATCTGGAAAGTAATGTGACCGATGACCATATTCAGCATGCCCGGTTCAAACCAGGATGAAACCAGCCGCAATAGACCAAAAGCAACAACCAGTGCCGCCGCCAGGATGATATCCGGGATAACGACAGGCAAATGAAGCACCATGTCGAGCCCGGTCGCCGATCGTTTGGACCATGGGAAACGGTCAAGACCAATTGCCAAAATGGTTCCCAGAATCGTGGACACCAGAGTGGAGATAACAGCCAGCTCGATCGTATTCACTGCGGCATCAAGAATGACCTCGTTATGCAGCAGCTTGATGTACCAGTCGAGGGTGAACCCCTTCCAGACCAGGCCATATTTGGCATTGTTTACAGAGAAAAAGGCAACGGCCATGAGGGGAAGATACAGAAATGCAATGGTACAGAGTGCAAGGCAGGTCGTTATTGTTCCAGTTTTTTTCACAGTACCTGCCCTCCATTACTTTTTTTCCGATAAAAATAGAGGCTACACATGGTCAGCGCCATGAGCCCCATGGATATGGCAGCACCAAACGACCAGTCCCGGCTTGAGCTGAACTGCTGCTGGACAAGATTGCCCACCAGCATGTACTTTGCACCGCCAAGCAGATCCGGTACGACAAACATCCCCATTGCCGGAACAAAGGTGAGAATCACTCCAACCGAGAGTCCAGGCAGCGTCTGGGGCAGGATGGCGTGGAAAAAAATCATGGTGCGAGAAGCGTAAAGGTCCTGAGCTGCCTCAACAAGGGTCCAGTCCAGCTTCTCAACACTGGCAAACAGGGGCAGGGCCACAAATGGCAGATACAGTGACACCATGCCAAGGTAGACAGCAAACGCGCTTGGATAAAGCGGTGACCCAGGTGCAACGATCCCGAGCATAGCCGCAAATTTGGCCAGGGGCAGTTCAGGTGCAAGAATCAGGAACCAGGCGTAACTGCGAATGACCATATTAGTCCAGAAAGGAATGACCAGCATGGTCAGCCAGAGGTAACGGGTCCGCAATGGCCTTGCAGCAATAAAGAAACAGAGCGGATAACTTAGCAGTACAGCGACTGCACAAGTAACCGACGCCACCAGAATCGAGCGCCCGATGATCAACAGATAGTCCGAAGTCCAGCCAAACATACCGAATCCGGCCAGACGACTGTAGTTCTCAAGACTGAAGGTCCACACCAGCTCCCCATAGGCACCACGGGTAGTAAAACTCACCGCGACCAATGCCAGACCGGGGATGACGAGAAACACCATGAGCCAGGCCATCCCGGGGGAAAGAAACAGCAGCCCCCGCCGCAGCAGAGACCTCACCGAGGTCAACTCGCCATACCAGATGATGACCTTATGCATCGAGAGCCACCAGATCTTCAGGCACTGCCTGCAGCCAGATCCGGTCCCCCACTCGAAAATGTTTATAGGTATTTGACCGAACCCTGATAGGGCCAGGATCGCACCAGATATCAAAATCGGTCCCTCTGTATATGACTTCCCGCACCTGCGCAGGGAACCCATTAACCTCAGGCTGCACTTCGTGGATTCGCAGCCATTCAGGGCGCACAGCGACTGTTCCTTGCCGCCAGGCTGGAGCGTTTTTCAGCGTGAAACTACCAACCTCAGAGCGAAAGATTCCGCCTTCGCAGGTCCCTTCCAGGAGATTGGCTGCCCCAAGAAATTCGGCCACAAAACGCGATTTGGGAAAGTCATATACCTCCTCCGGAGTTCCAGACTGAACAACCACACCGTTACGCATTACTGCAATGGTGTCTGAGACAACCAGTGCCTCGTCCTGATCGTGCGTTACAAGAATAAAGGTCTGCCCCAACTTCCGTTGGAGCTTGCGTAGCTCAACCTGCAGTTCAGAACGTAATTTCGCATCAAGGGCGGACATTGGTTCATCAAGCAGCAATACGTCAGGTTCATTCACCAGTGCCCGGGCCAGGGCAACCCTTTGCTTTTGCCCGCCGGAGAGCTGGTGAGGACGCCTGTCACGCATTTCTACCAGACCGAGCAATTCAAGACGTGGTTCAACCCGCTTTTTGATTTCCGATGCAGGAAATTTTCGCGCCTTGAGGCCAAACGCGACATTTTCGTAAATAGAGAGATGGGGAAACAGAGCATAGCTCTGGAATACCGTATTGATATGCCTTTGCGTTGCCGGCAATGTAGATATATCCTTCTCGCCCAGAAGAACCCTCCCGGAATCCTGAATATCCAGGCCGGCAATCATCCGGAGCAGTGTCGTCTTACCGCACCCGGAAGGTCCCAAGAGCGTAAAAAACGTACCGGCTGGAACAGTGAGAGAGACCTTGTTGACAGCCTTCACCTCACCGTAACTTTTACATATATTTTCCAACCGTAACTCTTTGTTTTTTGCTGCTTCCATAAACCTCTCCCTGAAAATCCCGATAGGTAAAGCTCCGAACTCGATATGTGGTAATCAGCTGACGACCCCGGTACACTTTCCCGATAGTTGCCAGTTATCAATAAAAGCACAGTGCAGATGCATACAACTCCAACCTGATAACTCCATACTGCTATCCCGGCAGCACCTTCCCGTTACACAAACATGACAGATTTTGCTGCTCGAACCATTTGAAATAACAGAAGTAAAGCAAGGGCTGTGCCAAATCAGACAAAGAATTTTTCAATGAAATATCAATTGATTGACTGATCTATAAATATATTCCCGCACTTCCGACACTACAAGTTTGCAATTTTCAGCAAATTATTATTACGTTTATGCAATTTATTTTCATTTACGCCAGGAAAGAACTCGACAACTCATCCCTCCTCAGATGCACTTTCTACCTCGTCATACACCAGGGGGCCCTTGCCCAGCGCAGCTTATTGTCTGGCACCCTCCTTGTCTGAAATCATTCAGCCTTCTTCATTGCGGTTAACGAGCTTCCCCCCATCGCCACCTGATCGATAGCATTTTTGGTGAGACATCCTGGCAATCTTTCGCATCACCTAGCTGCGCAATACTTCCGGAGGAGTTACCAACCCACAGGCAAGACCTATTTAACATTGACCACGCTCGTCTTGCGGGAGTGTCCAGCGTCACCCTCCATCAATTTGCCCGCTGGGAATTTCACCAAAAGAATCCGACCAGCCCCGAATCAGCCGATTAAACATTGGCCCCGCAACCACTGCCTAGCAAAACCCGATTACCCACCAACAAGTCTGTGCATGAGTTTGATGGTCCCGTTCTCAGGAATCTGGTCACTCGTACTTGCCAGAGTGTCATTGATGGTCACGATGGCCACTCGCTCAACTGGTATGCCAAGCGCTTTCACTGCGTCGGCAACGGTCGCCGTACCCGGCAACTCGAGCCGAATTCCTGCCTCCGGATACTCCTGAGGATAATACGAAGGCAGGATACCCAGCAATTTGACCAGCACCTCCATTGGCAACCTAAAACGAGAACGTGTTTTCCATCTCTTCGTTTGTCACTTTCACCACCACGTTGTATGGGGGAAGGGGTTCGGAATAGAACATGGATGGCAACCGGTCGTCCTTAGCCGTGAATCCGGCCCTGCGATTAAATTCCCGCTCGGCTTTCAGCACAGACTCACCCAGCTCCGGCCAGCGTTCTTCCGAAAATGGCTTACCTGTTTTCGCAGCATACATCTTCCGCACGTTCTCCATGCCCTCCGGGGTGGCCAGACCGGATTGCGCAAAGTCGCAGATACCTACACTGTCCACAGCCGCCATATGAATCTGCGATCCGCGTGACAGCTCGACCTGTCCTTTTGCCTCGTGAGGATTGATCGTGCCACCAAACGCTTCGAGATTCTGGGCAACAACCCAACCGGCGGTATGATCACCTCCCATCGGAGTGGTAGCATAGGTTACAGCCATACCCTGGAGCGCACGCGGATCGTACGCTGCGATCGATTGCCCTTTTACTGTCGGCACCCGGTCATGCTTGAAATACTTGCCAACTGCATCAGGTCCGTTGCCGATCACCCGGCCAATCTCTGATCCAGTGGCAACCTCCTCTACCAAAGCGATGGCGGCCGCTCCGTCACCAAACTGCCGGTACCCTGCATCCATGGCGATACCGATAGCAACCCCGGTACTCATCGTATCCAGGCCGATATCATCACAGAGGAAATCGAGCCTGGCAATGGCATCAAGATCATCATTACCAATCATTCCCCCCATCGACCAGATGGTCTCATACTCCAGAGAGGAGGTTACATAATCACCCTTTTTATCAACCACGACATTTGAACAATCGATAATACACTGCGCACAGCCTTTATGAGTGGTCTGGCCGCCACGCTCCTTAATCATCGCCGCCAGGCTTTCGCCGCTGATCTTCTCTGCACCGGCGAACTGTCCGTTTCTGGCATTGCAGGTCGGAAATGCGCCGGCAGCATTGATCGGCTCCACCAGCACAGCAGTTCCGAGTTCAGGAAGGATCTGGCCACTGAACTCGTCATCCTTCACAGCCTTGGCATACGCCTTGGCAGCGTTCCTGAAAGTATCCGGGTCAGCGAGTTCACCCGAATCTTTGCCACCTCGGTCGACCACCACCGCCTTCAGGCCTTTGGCACCCATCACCGCCCCCAGTCCTCCCCGTCCCGCTGCCCGGCAAGGCCTGCCATCCAGATCAGTAGACTGTATCGAAGCAGCAAGCAGTTGCATTTCTCCCGCTGGTCCGATGCAGGTAATACTCTTTTTGTCGCCAAACGCCTTTTTAAGCTCGTTAACCAAAGCGTAGGTACGCATCCCGCGATAGCATGAACAATCCTGCAGCTCGGCTTGGCCCTCCAGATTGATGTTGAGCAGGTAGCTCATTGCCGCATCAGCCACCTTCCCCTCGACAACCACTGCAGTAATACCAAGTTTCGCCAGCGCAAAGGCTACGGTGCCACCAACATTGCTCTCCTTGATGCCACCGGTAAGTGGACTCTTACCGCCAACCGACAGCCGACTGGTATTAACCAACGGTGTCCCGGTAAAATACCCTGGAGCGAAGATAAGTTTATTTTCCGGCCCCAATGGATCACAGGTTGCCGGCACTTCATCATTGACGAACGTTGACGTCAAGCCGCGTCCCCCCAATTCCCGATACTTCTCAGGAACAGGCTCTGTCCAGACACGTAAATCCGTCATATTTACCCGCAAAATTCTCATATTTTCTCCTCCGTGTTTTTCACGATTTACACTGGAACCGATTTTTGCCGTGTCCGTTGCGATCCAGGTTCAAGCACATTGGCTTTCGCCGGGTCTGAGCAGACTGACACAGGGCCAATACTCGAAACATTTTTTAGAAAACGATATTTGCCATTGTGTCGTCAACCCGGCGCAGCATCTCATCGAGAATTTCATACGATACAGTCAACGCAGGTTCAATTCTGATGGAGCGTGCGTTAGTCAGTGTTCCTGCGGTCAATACCCGGCGGCTGAACAGCCCGGCAGCCACCTTGTAGCCGATCTCATCGGTCGGGAAGATCATGGCAAGCAGTAATCCTTTGCCACGAAAATCCTGGAGTATATGCGGGTATTTTTCCTTGAGCTCTATAAACCGTCCAATGAGGTACTCCCCCTTTTCAGCAGCCTGCCGCGGCAGGTCCTCCTCAAGCATGACGGTAATACCGGCCATCGCTGCAGCACAGGCAAGAGGATTACCGCCGGTGGTGGTGGTATGCATGAATGGGTTTGGCTCGAGGCACTTCCAGATCTTTGCGGTGGAAAAGAACCCGGACATCGCCACTACACCACCGCCCAGCGCCTTACCAAAGCACATGATGTCGGGAGTGACATCCCAGTGATCGACGCCGAATATCTTGCCGGTACGACCAAAACCAGTCTGCACCTCATCGGCAATCAACAGCGTATCGTACTTGTCACACAACTCACGCAAGCGCGGCCAATAATCATCCGGTGGGACCACAGCACCGGCCTCGCCCTGTATAGGTTCGACCACCACTCCGGCGATGCCATCGCCAACCGTTTTTGCTGCATGCAGCACCATTTCTACAGCATCTGCATCACCGAAAGGCACCTGCCGTACCCCTTCCAGCAAAGGCAGCAGCGGTTCACGGTAGACCGATTTGCCTATCAGCGAAAGTGAGCCTAGCGTCTTGCCGTGAAACCCACTGAGGGTGGATATGAACCCTTTTCTTCCCGTGTAGAGCTTGGCCAGCTTCATGGCTCCCTCAACAGCCTCAGTACCGCTGTTAGCAAAGAAGCCATACTGAATGTCCCCGGGAGTCAGGTTAGCAATGACCTTAGCAAGATGTGCACGCATCGGGTCAAGCATCTCCTGGCTATATTGCGGGCTGCGGTCCAATTGGGCCTTGGCGGCAGCGACGATCTTCGGATGCCTTATGCCGTGTGAGTACAGGCCGAACCCTCCAAGCATATCGATGAATTCACGTCCCAAAACGTCACGCATAATGGAACCTTCGCCGTACCAGTCCGTAAGGGAGAAATCGGAGGTTTCAGTCACCGACTTGCGGTACTCCAGAAAGCCCTTATTGATATGATTGGCGAAATTCTGGTATGTGGTCTGGGCGATCCATTTCCGATCCTGTTCGCTGACCTCAGCCTCCGGGGTGGAGATCAGGTCAATCATCCGCTGTGCTTCCCGCCAGGCAAGCTGAACGTCGCGGTCACATGGTTTTGTGGTCATCGTGGAAGTTGCCGATTCCAATGTCATGATGTTACGCCTCTCTCATTGAGTTATAACCTTCGAGCGATGTATTCGCACGCATTGCCGCTCATATAGAACGATGTTTCAGGTCTTTCAAAATGCAGAAAGATACAAGCTGATCTATGTCAATTATCTCCGAATCAGTTCGCTTGCAGCGGCTCAAGCTCTCTTCCTGTTTGCCGCCTCTCCCTGCAGATCCTCCACAGGTTACTGTGGCAGGTCTACTTATTAACTGATTGATCAATATATTTATTAGCAAAAATACTCTTTCTCAAAACGCGCCTGAGGTCAGCAACTGATGTACCGACGCCTTCACTCCTCCAGCAAAATTCTCAAACGGCTGGTCTTCCGCCAAAAACTGCGCATGAAATTCCATCCCCTCCATCAGCGTCACTATATAGTCCGCAGCCATTCTCGGATTGCCCACCTTGATAATCCCATGCTCGTTGAACACCTTGAGTTGGCCTTCCAGATAATCTCGAAGCCATGCAAACATCTCACGCAGATGCTCGAGCGTCCGCTGGTCACGAAAGCTTTGGTAATAAAAACCGAAATGGACCCCAGGATCGACAGTGCGTGACCATTGCAGAGAGAAAATCAGGTCAAGCAGCGCCCGATAACGCTGCTGGGGATCTTCGATATGCTCAAAACTCAGGAGATGCACCGACTTGAACTTTTCGATCATCAGTCGGACGAGTTCAAATGTCAGGTTTTCCTTGCTTTGAAAATAATGGAAGATAAGACTGGTGTGTATTCCCAGTTCTTTGGCAATCTTGCTTATTGAAGCATTTTCCAATCCCTCACGGATAAGCACATTGTAATACCCTTCGAGTATCTCGGGTTTACGCATGGCGGCATTGAGGTTCTTCCTGCTTTTCATGAGCGTCCTGGGTTAAATCATTCCCAACATGCATATGCGCCCACATGCAGCGCCACACAAAAGAAATCGAAAGTACTTGGACAATGAGCCATTTTGTCATACCAACGGCTCAAAATACATACTGATCAATCCACTGATTATTCGCTTAATTTACCCATGTCAATATAATTTTTTATAACATTTTTGTAATATTTGCACATCTCATGCCCCCTCATAGTGACGAGTAAGTATCCACCGGCAAAGCCGGTAGCTTTATATTATGGACCGCTCAAAGCGGTATGTTAAACAGATCTACTGACCACCAGTGGGTGGTGGCCTATTTAAAGAGCGATAGTTGATCGACGCGCTGATCCTCCTTTTCCTGCTCTCGGATGTATGCTCGAACAACCTCCTCGTCGGTGCCCACAGTTGAGACAAAATAGCCTCGTGCCCAGAAGTGCATCCCACTGTAGTTCTATTTCTGCCCAAGGTAGTTGCGCGCAATGTGTATTGCGCTCTTTCCCTTCATATACCCAACTACTTGCGACATCGCATATTTGGGCGGTATTGAGATCAGCATGTGAACATGGTCTGGCTTCAGATGCCCTTCCAATACCTTGCTCTCCTTCTGCCGAGCCAGCTCATGCAGTACCTCACCAAGGTTCTTTCGTAGCCGGCCATAAAGCGTTTTCTTTCGACACTTCGGTATCCACACGACGTGGTACTTGCGTTCCCACCTCGAGTGGCTTAAACATTGTGTGTTGCTCATGAAGCCTCCTTCTTGTGACTTTGAGCGGTCCACGGGAGCGGAGGCTTCTTCATTTTTCAGGAACCGTCAAACTTTTGGTGTCCCCCGGCAAAGCCGGGGGGTTACCTAAAGGAAATTAACTCCCTGTGTTTGACATGGTTTAGCCACTTCGGAGTAATAACCATGGAAGGAGCGATAAAGCATATGACCCTCTCATTTCCCTGTCGTATCTTGATCCTTGGTGTTCTTTTTCTGGTTGTGGCAAGCACCGAAGCCAGACAACCCCTGGGAGTGATCGTTGCTAAAGCCCGTAGTGAACCACTGATTGATCGGCTGGAATTATTGGGCAGCCTGCGGGCGAATGAGACGGTGGATATCACTTCGACGGTGACCGACACCCTCACTGCCATTCACTTCGAAGATGGCCAACGGGTGGCCAAGGGCGATATTCTGGCGGAAATGACCAGTCTCGAGGAACATGCCCAATTGGAAGAGGAACTCTCCAATGTCGCCGAGGCCCAGAAACAGTACGATAGAGAGCTGCCATTGGTTCGCCTAGGGGTGGCGGCACCGGCTCAGCTTGATCTGCGTGAACGGGAATTGGCCGCGGCCAAGGCACGCCTGCGGGCCATCGAATCGCGTCTCAAGGACCGGCTGATCCTCGCGCCCTTTGCCGGGGTAGTCGGCCTGCGCACGATTAGCGTGGGCGCACTTATTGAGCCAGGCGATGTGATAACTACGCTTGATGACTTGAGTCAGATGAAGCTTGATTTCAGCGTGCCAGCCATTCATCTGGCAGCCCTGAGGCCAGGTATCGCAGTGGAGGCCCGCAGTCCGGCATTTGTTGAGCGGATTTTTGCCGGCACGGTGAGTAGTGTCGGCAGCCGCATCGACCCGGTCACCCGATCGGTGGTGGTCCGGGCCCTGCTGGACAATGGAGATGGCACACTACGTCCGGGGATGCTGATGAACGTCACGTTGTTGAAAAATCCCCGTACGTCGCTGACCGTGCCGGAAGAGGCGCTCATTCCCCGCGGCAGCGTCAACTCGGTATTGCTGGTCGAGCAGCAAGGAGAGCAATCAACAGTGGTGACCAAGGAGGTGGCAATCGGTCAGCGCCGCGACGGGCGAGTGGAAATTAGAGCTGGTCTGGATCCCGGTGCCCTGGTCATTACCCACGGCACCCTCAAGGTGCGTCCAGGTCAGCAGGTCATCATCCAGGCCATTGACGACGGAACCCTCCCGCTGGAGGAACTGCTGAACAAGCAGCAGTTGCAGGCAACGCCATGATTCTCTCCGATCTTTCCGTCAAGCGTCCAGTCTTTGCCTCGGTGCTGTCAATTCTGCTGGTGGTATTCGGCCTGGTGAGTTTCTCCCGTCTGCCCTTGAGGGAGTATCCGGATATCGACCCTCCGGTGGTGACTGTAGAAACCGATTATCCCGGTGCCTCAGCCAACGTGGTGGAGACCCAGATCACTCAGCTTATCGAGGAGCGAATCGCCGGCGTTGAGGGTATCCGCTCCATCGAGTCGGCGAGCACCGATGGCAGATCGACGGTCACCGTCGAATTCAGCACAGAGCGGGACATTGACGGTGCCACCAACGATATCCGTGACCGGGTCTCGGCCATTTTCGACGATCTGCCGGATGAGGCCGACCCGCCTGAGATCCAGAAAGTGGACAGCAACGACGACGTGATCATGTGGTTCAACCTGGTCAGCGACCGACTGAGCGTCCCTGAACTCACCGATTATGCCGACCGCTATCTGGTCGATAGGTTTTCAGTGCTTTCGGGGGTGTCAAGAGTACGGATCGGCGGCGGCCAGAACTTTGCCATGCGGGTATGGCTCGACCGATCGGCAATGGCCGCCAGGGACATCACCGTGGTGGATGTCGAGCTGGCGCTGCGGGCAGAAAATATCGAGGTCCCTGCAGGCACCATCGAATCGGCAACCCGTGGATTTACCGTCCGCCTGGAACGCAATTTCCACACTGCAGCCGATTTCTCCAGACTGGTAGTTGCCAGAGGCGACAATGGCGACCTGATTCGTCTTGGCGAGATTGCCCGGGTCGAGCGGGGAACCGAGGAGAACCGCACTTTTTTTCGCGGTAACGGTGAGGCCATGGTCGGGCTGGGGATCATTAAACAGTCCACTGCCAACACCATCGATGTGGCTCGCAGCGCCAAGGCGGAGATGGCAAGACTCAACCCGACCCTGCCCCAGGGTATGGAAATAAAGCAGAGCTACGACACCTCGGTCTTCATCGAGGAGGCCATCCTGGAAGTCTATAAAACCCTGGCCATCGCCATCGGCCTGGTGGTGCTGGTCATTTTCCTTTTCCTTGGCAGCGTACGGGCGACCCTGGTACCGGCGGTCACCGTGCCGGTCTCGATCGTCGCCACCTTCATCGCCTTGAACGGCTTTGGCTTTTCCGTCAATCTGCTGACCCTGCTGGCCCTGGTCCTGGCCATCGGCTTGCTGGTTGACGACTCCATCGTGGTCCTCGAAAACATCCACCGGCGGATCGATGAGCGAAGGGAGACACCCCTGGTTGCCGCCTTCGAGGGCACCCGACAGGTCGGTTTTGCGGTAATTGCCACCACCCTGGTGCTGGTGGCGGTGTTTGTGCCGATTGCCTTTCTCCAGGGAGATGTCGGCCGGTTGTTCTCCGAGTTTGCCCTGACCATGGCCGCGGCGGTCTGTTTTTCCTCGCTGGTGGCCTTGAGTCTTTCACCGATGCTCTCTTCGCTGATCCTTAAAAGAACTGCGCCAGGTCCGCAGGGCAAACCCCGGATCGACCGGTTCTATCGAGGCGTTCGCCGGCTCTACCGGAGAATACTCGCCTGGTGCATCCGGCGACCGGCCCCGCTCATCATCACCTTCATCCTTCTGCTGGCAGGAAGTGGCTGGCTGACAAGCAAAATTCCCAGTGAGTATGCCCCGAAAGAGGACCGGGGGGCGTTCTTCGTCATTGTCAACGGCCCAGAGGGCGCGACCTATCAGTACATGGCCGAGTACATGGACGAGATCGAGCGCAGATTGCTGGACTTCGTAGACGCCGGTGAGGTGACCCGGCTACTGGTCCGGACGCCCCGGGGCTTTGGCACCATTTCCAGTTTCAACTCCGGCATCGTCATCATCGTCCTCAACGACTATGACCGACGCCGCTCCGCCTGGACAATCATGGACGAGGTCCGTGGCCGCTTGGCCGGACTTCCGGGGGTGGCTGCCTTTCCCGTGATGCGCCAGGGGTTTGGCTCATCGATTCAAAAACCTGTGCAGTTCGTGATCGGCGGCGGCACCTATGAGGAACTCGTCCGCTGGCGTGACATTCTGGTGGAGAAGATAGAGGCCGACAATCCGGGCCTGACGGGTCTGGATTGGGACTATAAGGAAACCAAGCCACAGTTGCGGGTAACCATCGATTACGACCGTGCGGCAGATCTCGGCGTCACTGTCGGCGCCATCGGCAGAACCCTTGAGACCATGCTCGGCTCGCGCCGGATCACCACCTTTCTTGAGGAAGGTGAGGAGTATGATGTCATTGTGGAAGGGGAGCGCGACAAACAACGCTCCCCTGTGGATCTTGCAGCGATCTATGTCCGTTCCGTTAGCTCAGGAGAACTGGTGCCCCTGGCCAACATTGTCAGCCTTTCAGAATTCGCCGATTCGAGTTCGCTTAACCGTTACAACCGGGTACGGGCCATCACCCTCGAGGCAAACCTCGCCGACGGTTTAGCTCTTGGCCAAGCCCTCGGGTATCTACAGGACCTGTCAAAAAAACATCTGCCTGAACAGGTGATCATCGACTACAAGGGCATATCCCAGGATTACCAGAGTTCCTCGCAGTCGATCGTCTTTATTTTTGTGCTAGGAATCGTCGTGGTGTTTCTAGTGCTGGCGGCCCAGTTCGAAAGCTGGCTGAATCCATTGATTATCATGCTGACTGTTCCCCTGGCCATGGCTGGCGGGCTGTTTGGTCTTTATCTCACTAGCAACACCCTTAATCTCTACAGCCAGATCGGCCTCGTGATGCTGGTGGGTCTAGCCGCCAAGAATGGCATTCTCATTGTCGAGTTTATCAATCAACTCCGCAGACAGCGTATGTCGTTTAGCCGGGCGGTGCTCTACGGTGCCGAGATCCGTTTGCGGCCTATAGTGATGACCGGCATCACCACCGCCGCCGGGGCGGTACCGCTGATTCTCTCCTCCGGAGCGGGAGCCGAGACGCGTATGGTCATCGGCATTGTGGTGTTGGTTGGGGTGCTGGCAGCAACGTTTTTCACCATGCTCATCGTTCCGGTGGCCTACAGCTTGCTAGCCCGTCGCACGGGTCTGCCGGGCGAGACGGCTCAAAGACTGGCCATGGAACGAACGGAGCGGAAGAACGTGGAGAGCAAAGGGTAATCTCCTGACATGCAGGTATGTATTTGGCCCTATCTCCCAGAGTGAACATCACAACAAGATTCTCAGGAGCTATGCCACTCTCACTACGGTTGTTGGCAGCCTGGATCGCAAGATGCTGGGAGAGAGCGCGGGCGAGTGACGACTGGCGCAGAGTAATTGTGAAGGGTGATAGGTGATAAAAATTGGCTTTTTCAGGTGATCATAAAAATAGGCCCCTAGCCTTTTGTATAAGACCGGGTCCGATGTAAATCTTCGTCGACTGGCGGATATCGTTGCCTGAGAAGAACAAGCCTTCGGTGGGTATCTGCTTGATGAGTGCGATCAGCATGATCGAGTCGATATCGAATACCCCCATTGACTCCGGGATAGTCAGCGAATTGCTGGTGATCGTCGGAGACGCAGAGCGTGTTTGGATGCCCAGGAACGCACCTGAAATGTCGGCCCGCATCACTAGCCGGTTACGGCCCCTGCAAGCCATCTGATGGTTGACTCCATGTCCCCTGTTGATTTGAGGTTGTTCCTTTTTGATTTGATACCGGGGACATATGCCGAAATGGAATATTTTAAAACAGGTTGTTATATCTTTTTGGCACCATCAGAAAATTTAATCTACCCCAACGCCGATCTCGATTGCCAAGGTCAGCGCTATTGTCTCGCTCCCTTCTCTGTTGAGAGAACTTCAGGAATAAGGTCAACTATGTTTTCCCACGACTAAGGCAAATAAGTTCATGGACTATCTACAGTCGAAGACTGCATTTTTCCTGTTAGGAATTTGAAAAACAGAACTTCCTTGATTCAATAGACATCTCAAGTTTCCAAGAAGAGTCATTGAGGAAACCTTAGTCTTGCTAATATAATCAAAATTTTTCCGGCTACGTGACGCAGGGACGTTCATCAATAATGTTCTGACTCCGCTTCGCTCAATTGTGATTGGAAAGATAGTTTGATTTCCCCCCATATCTAAACAAACCCAGCAGACAAAGCAGAGCCTAAAAAATCAAAGCCCCTGCATGAAAAACAAAGCTGGGGCTTCATTGCATGGTAGAATGCCACGAAATCCTGTGGTGGGTTATGTACATTTGTTTAAAAGAGCATTGTTGCCAGTATTGGACAAAGAATGATCGGGGACAGACCCAATCTTTTTTAAAATGCAGGAGGTTTCATTCAAAAACCATCCGACGGGCTTATCTCGACTTTCTCTTTAAAATTGCTCCTGTTTCTAATTTAAAAACATTCGGATCACCTGTTAAATATACGCATTCTCCTTCAAGTGAGCCTAAACGATAGGTTTTGCGATATGTTTTATCCTTTTGATAAAACTGATGAATATCTTGAACGACAAGAATGGTTTTGAGTTCATGATTATCACTTTCCACGGTAAAAGACGCAAGGATTTCTTGAGACAACATTTCCCTGTCCGGTATATTATCTTTCATATTGTGCACTTGCATCCTGGGCAGGACAATTTCCTAATTAATTTTAACGTGAAATGCCGCTTGATATCACCCTACCTATACGCACGATGCTGAATCCTACAAATAACAAAAGTGGGAAAATCAGTTGTGTCACAACTGGTAGCATCCATACCCCAACTATAATATCAGAATAACTAGTCATTTTACCATCTCCATTTCAATTGATTTCTGTTCACTCCTGCAGATGACTGATCTTTCCATTGTCAGTAAGCACAGAAGAATGTTGACCCATGCACCTCATGTCTGTAAATACTCATTACTGAGTATTTTCTAACCTGGTGGAGGAGCGAAGATGAAAGTAAGAGAGTATGTAAAAGCTTGCCAGGAAGTCTTTGAAAGTGGCTACGTGCCAGATGATATAGTCAAGGATCACATTAAGCAGCAAATTGCGATTGATAAATTTCTGCCCGACTCAGCCTCATTTTTCTTTGTAGTAGAGCCCGCTAGGGGGTTGTACCATTTTATGGGGAAGCAACAGGAAAAAGTTACTGGCTATACGAATAGCGAGGTGCTCAGCAAAGGTCTCGACCTTTTTTTTGAAAACCTTCACCCAGATGAAGCAAATATTCTGATTGAAAAACTATACCCTAAGATATCTACTTCTCTAGAAAATCTCTCCCGAACCACAGATATAAAAAAAACTTTTACGCAATTTAATTACAGATTTAAAGTTAAAAACGGGAAATATGTAAATTTACTTGAGCATCTTTATGTTCTTGAAACAGATCAGGAAGGGAAGCCTTCATTGTTTCTTGGCAATATTGTCACATTAGACAACAACAAAGTGCTACCAGTAAGACTTTTAATGAAAATAATGAATGATAATTTACTGGAGATTTTCTTTTCAAGAATTTACGATTCCAAGGAATCGACACGATTAGATATCACAAGCAGAGAGTTTGAAATTCTAAGAAATATTGCATTGGGAAAGTCTAGCCAACAGATTAGCAATGAACTTTTTATCAGTCGCCATACGGTTGATACTCATAGGCGAAACTTGCTAAAGAAACTGAATTGCAATACGTCAGTTGAGCTCACTCGCATAGCCTTTCAAAACGGGTTACTGTGATTGACGAATAAATAAATCGACCTAATAAATAGCGCCATTCGGGACAGATCCCATCTGTTGCAAACAAACGAAAGAGGCAAGATTGATTTTCAATAACAACATAATTTACTGGGTAAACCAGTGATCATCATGGTTAATCTTGCTACATCGAAGGTCTTAACACCCTGCCAGCACCGCGTTGTTACCTTCCTGAGATGTTGGGGCTGACGCTTCCATAGAATTGCTCAGAAATGGAGCAACCGTCGATTATAGCTAACCCAAAGAAAGGGCTTATGAGTACCAGGAGAAAGTAAGCGCTCAACAAACGCCATCTTTTCATATCGTTAACAATCTGTTTCATTGTGGCAAACCAGACCACGGGAGGGCACAATGAAAACAGAGCATAGCAAGAATCGGTCGGCCAAGCAGGAATATTGGCAGGAACACATCCGCTCATGGGAGAGTAGCGGCCTGACGCAATCATCATATTGCCGGGAGAACATGCTCTCTTTGGCGACATTTGGTTACTGGCGTCGAAAGAGCTCATTGAAGGTTTCTCACGAACCGCAACCGCGTTTTTTTCCTCTTGCGGTACAATCCCAGGTCCAGGAAAAG
>NZ_FRFE01000024.1 GCF_900143695.1 Desulfopila aestuarii DSM 18488 | reverse complement strand
AATTCTCCCTCAAACACCACTTTTGAGCATAACTCTATGCTGCTTGCCCAGACTCTACGGGTCGTGATATTGAACTCCCAAATCCCAGCTTCTGCTGAAGTCGCAGCCAGATGAAGACGATTTTCACTGATGAGCAATTTGCTTACCACCTCTCTTTGGCGAAGAGCACTGACGAAAATTTCGCCAACCAGTCGAAGGCGAACAATAAACTCCTTCTGCCAGAGAACCTCCTTTTCAATTGCATGGACAACGATGAGATGATGAATACGACCTGATACACATAAAGGAATCGCCAGGTTCGACGTTACCTTCAGATGAAGAAATGCCTGCTGGTCAAGTTCCGCTCCCTCAGGCAGATGGGCAATACTTGAAATGGCAAGGGTTTTCTGTTCATTTACGAGCTTGTGATAGCACCAGGGAAATACTTCAGCAAGATTGATTTCTTCAGAAACAGTCTCGACACCTTCGGCATACCAGGCATGGGTCACCCGCGCCACTGGCTGTTCAGCAGCAACTTCAAGAAGGCCACCTCGGCCAACACCCAATAAACAACAGAGCGTCTCAAAAGATGCAATGATCGCCTGATCGAGCTGTTCGGCAGGCGTCTTCACGAGACGATAGGAAATGGCGGCTATCTGCCCTTCCAGCAACAGGAGGTCCTCCTGGGAATATGGGCGAGACCGTTGCTCATCCGACGTATGGGACCTTTCGGGAATATGTAGAATATTTTCCATTTAAACCTTGTACACAGGTACCTGACTGTAATTTATAACAGCATGAGATTTTGAAATTGAGCAAGTGGCCTGAAGGTTGGTATATTCTTACAGAAATTATGCAGAGAAATTTCCTAACCTATTCTTTATTCAGTTATACGGTAGCACATTGCGTTAGGCAAACGAAAAGATACCGTCTTGATCGGGAGCAAGTCTCTGACTTCCATACAAATACAATCTCAACCACATCGTCGCTTAAAGATAGGACAGATTTTTTCGTAAAGGTTTCTACAGGTTATGACCAAAACATAACGAAAAAGAAAATACAGGAAGAGGTCAGAATTCGCTTTTGGAAGGTGAAAATTCAACAATACTAAAAATACTGCTTTATCTCTGCTTCCTTTTGGGTATCCCCCACAGGTGCTTTAGGCATGTGGACACTTTATCTATGATGTGTTTTCACATGAGACCACGTTGAATACATCAACATGTCGTTCAAGATCAAGGCATGCAAACAGATATAGAGACAGATAAAGAAGGCCTGCCACTGTCTCATCACAGTACCAGGCCTTCTTTTCATCGGCTAACTCCAATACTCATGCCCTGCTTTACCAAATAGCGGGATACCAAAAGCCACAAATCTGAAGGAATTCAGCATGGCCGAACCGGCCTTAAATCCTTCTCACTGTTTGTGACTATCCTTATTAATTCAGCGGGAGGTTTTCTCGCCGCAAGCGGTTCCCGTCGATGGCAAGATATTCAACACCTGACTCAGTAAATACGGCCCGAGGCGGAATGGCTTCGTGGGTGCGATCTTTACCTCCGAAATCGGCAACATGCATCTTCTTTTCCCCATCAATAAAAAAATAAATCAGATGGCGACCGTCAGGGCTGAACTGTGGAGGCTCTTTTTCATATATTTCTCTAACTTCTGGTCCTTCTTTGCCATCAACATATGCTCGCCATGATTTTTTTTGTTCTTCCAACCAGGCAATCCTGCTGCCGTCAGGACTGAAAACGATCTTGCGGGGAGAACCCGTGCCGCGTCCGATCTCTTTACCGTCGGCCAACACAACGTACTCCTCATCTTGGAGGCGGAAAGCTGCTGCCCATCGTTGGCCGTCAGGACTGAAGGTCAGGCCCACAATGGATTTAATTGACCCGTAGCCATGACTGAATTCCGTATCATCTAGAACCAGAAAGGATTCCTCTCCCTTCTTTCCCACGTAGGCGTACCGCGTACCATCATCGTTAAATAAGGGTTTGCTCCAGATATCTGTATATTCGGGGCCGATTTTTCCGTTGACGATCAAACATTCGACTCTCTCACCGCAAGGAGCGACGTATGCATAGGAAGCACCATCAGGTGTCACGGTAAATTCATATCCAGAACCCATCGTCGGTTTCAACTCTTCCTCGTTACGCACGAGAAATCGTTCACCATCCTCTTTTGCGGCAATGTAGTAGAGATCTGCCCTGTTCTGGGTGAAGACAGGATCGCTATAGATGGCAGAATATTTCGGCCCCTCCAGACCTTTTGAGGTCACAATCTGGGCAAACTCTTGCCCGGTTTGAGCGTCACGTCCACTTTCTACCCATGCAGCTGTCCCATCATAGGCAAGAATTGCTTTACTCACCCGCGCCGATGTCTCCCGAATCTGCATCCCGTCCAAAAAAACCCGTGACACATCATTAGCAACTTCCCCAGCAACCATTATATGTCCACCGTCTGCACTCATGGTCAAGGTTTCGATGTCTTTGAACAGGGGCCCTTCTGCGCCATTACATACCGGGATTTCCTTGTCTCCCAACTCGGCTTGAAAACAGAAGATCTCACCCTGAGATGAAAAACGCATGGAGTAACCTGTCACATCATCATAGCGTTTGCCGGGAGAACCATTGACCACCACCCATTTTTGTCCTTTTTTCTCTCCGTCGATCCAGGCCACGTGGTGCATGTCGTCTGACACCCGGATCTTTTTTGTCTCCATCGTGTAGGGGGGCAATTCAAAATCAAATTTCTCGGGGGCTGTAGCCCGATTCCCCTGGGAGGCAGTTACGGGCTCAACTTTGCCTACCTCATACATGAGATCCCCGACCACATATAAATCCCCGGGCATCGCAACCACAACCCAGCCAATCCGCCTGTAATCAAGACGCAGGGTGCCGAAATCGCCGCCACCTGGACTCAACACTTTAACCCTGTACGCCATATACACGCCGACAGCACGTGGGCCAACCAAGCGACCGGTGCTAGCGTCGAGGCGCGGCGTCCAGCGCAATTCGCCCTTCTCATCGTCAGAATATTCTATTTCGGCATCGCCCGACGCCTCGCTGGACGTCAGATATAAAAATGACTTACCGACTACTTTATATGATTTCCCGTCTTTCGACGGCGGTATTACAGGATTTTCCGGAGCTTCAACACGAATGACAATGGGATTGTCAGCCTGAGCGAACCCAAGGTTCAGATCATACGAGGAGCCCATAGCGCCCGAATCTTCAGACACAGGCAGATGGCTTAATCTGTCCTTAAAAAATCTCTGTTCCAATTGCCGTATTTCGGAATTATCTGGCAATACCTGAGGCAGCATGCGTCCAAAATAGGGGTCATCTTCCGCCTTCGCAATCTTCAATCCTTCGACCTTGAGGCGGGCCCGAAAAGTACCGGAAGTCTGCTCGCTGATCCGGAATTCCAAACCTTCCCCTTCCGCAGAGGCCGGCTCAGCAACCACTGCATTAACAGGCTCTACAACTTGCGGATCGGTTGATTCTTCCTGTTTCACGTTGCCCGAAAGCGCAGCGACTACCTGAGAGGTCGGAATGGCTGGTTCACCTGAATGCACCCAACGCTGCCCGCTTTTGCGGACCAGCGTACCGTCAGGAAGCTGGGTTTCATCAGCAGCAACGATCCATTCGAGATGCTCACCTTGCTCGATGAATATAGCGAGTTCGGTCAGGCTATCGTGCATTTTTGCCAGAATGGCGTCGCCCTGATCCCCTTTCGCAATCCAGCCTTTTATCGTGTTCAGATCGGCTCCAAGCAAATCCAGACCAGCTTCCTGACGAAGCTTTTGCGCCAACTGAATGTATTTGTCCGGTAAACGCCCCCAGGCACGCAGAGCACGAACGGTGATTTTGTCTTGCTGCTCCAGTTCCAGTAACCCAGCTGGCCCGGTTGCCGTTTCAATAGCAGACGAAGGTTGCTCCTGAGTACCAAAGGCTGTGCTCATTTCACTTGCATATACCAGGGCTGTCACCATTAACCACGCAGCCAAAAAGCGCATGTACGTTCCCTCCTCAAAATCAAGACCACTGAAGTCGATACGTACAACCCGTCATGGGGTTGTTCTATTGGGCCATTTGAAAGTTTATCTGCACCTGCTCGAGCATATTCCAGGTATTGGTGCCACCGTCAAACTCAACATTCTCCACTTCTTTCCATTTAAGCTCGCTTTTTGTCATATCTTTCCCATCACTATGAAATTCAACCTCTCCATAATGGTATGTTCCTCGTTTTTCTCTATCTCCTAAAGCATAGACATAGCGTAGTCCATTCTTTTTGGAGTACTTCAAATTACTGCCAAGGTTATGGGCTGGATCGAGTGACACCTCCCGAAATGGGCCTATCCGTATCTCTTCTTTGGCCATTAAGCCATATTCTCCGCTGATAATCTGCAGGTCGAGGCTGAGTTGTTGAATGGTTGCACCGTCGGTGGAAAAATGTAGAATTCCCGTGCCCTCGTAACGGAAACCGTTTTCCTGATAATTGACCGGAAAAGATATTTCAGTGCCAGGGCTTATCGTAGCTTTGACCGTCGCCCGGGTTGCTCCGTAACCTTTCTTAAAACTAATTTCCAGGTTTGGTGTATCCTTCATAATTTCCCAGATATCGCCGGTCAGTTCCTCGCTCGCAGTGTCTGCCTCAATCTCCACTTTTTTTTGCACCTCAGCGATCTTACCGAGATTGTCCTGCACCTGAAATATCAGTGTCTGAGATCCCAGCCCCATCGGCGCCTGCCAATAAAAGAGCGCACCAGTTGTCAAGCCCAGACCATTCATACCCACCGGTGTGTAATCTGGAATCCCCCCTTGAAGCGTGACTTCATACTGGACTTCCTCGCCTGGCTTCACCTTGTCCGGGCCAGTTACATTTGCCTCTCCCAATGGCGGAGCTTCAGCTATCATTTTCTCGATAAACGCCAATAGCGCCTGTGCTTGCTGGACCCGTGCATGCAGTTCAGGATATTGCCCCTGCGCCTCCTGCAGGATCACGAGGGCATCTCCGACAAGATTTTTTGCCTGAATCAGGTTGCGGCCTTGGTCGGCAAGGCGATACCCCTGCATATAGGGTATTCGAGCCTCGGCAATAATCCTGTTGGCATGCAGCTGTTCTTTCGCTTGTACGATATTCTTTTCAAGCTCATGAATTTTCTCGTACAAGCCTTCATTTGGGATTTTTTTACCATAGGTGAAGCGCTCGACCTTACTGAGATAGTCTTCCGCCTTCTGCAGCTGACCGGTTTTGATCAGTTCATCAACTTTGAGCATGCCCTTGATGACATCCATGCGCAGCTCCATGTCAGCCCATTGGTCTTTCATGGCAGCGTTTTCGAGATCATATTGCAGCATGATTATCTCGGTAACCAGTTCCTTGACCTGCGCACTCGACCAACTGACTACCAGACCGGGAAGAAAGCCTCCACCCAAGGATGCAACAGCTGCAGTTCCGGTAGCCTGCGCAACATAGCCAAAGCCAACACCTGTGGCACTGGCAGCTTTTTCTTCGGCATCACTCAGAGCAATGAGGTTGGGCACATCAAAGGCCAGGACAAAAACACCATCAACAAAGGAACCGAGTACTGTCGGATTATTGGTAAGGTAATCTTTTACTACGCCACGAGCTCCTTTTTCAGCTAGAAGCTGGCGAGCTGCGCGAGCCTGCTCGGGTGAGAGCTGTTTGAGGGCGGTTTTGAGATCATTAGCCAACTTTGCCGGTACCTCACCGGTCCGGGTAATAACATCCTCAATCTGATTGAGAATATCCAGGGCTTTCACCCCGGCACTATCCAGACCATCAGCTCCGTATCCGACCAGCTTCTTCAGACCGTCTGCATTGATTCCACGAAACGCACTGCTGCCGCTTTCATCCATCACCGCAACGGCAAAGGTTTTCAATCGGTTTCCTTTTATCAGCTCACCCAGCTCGGATTTTCCACTATTTGCCATGGTTTTCAGACGCTTGGCAAATTCTGCCAAAGCAGCTTTGTTGCCCTTTAAAACCTCGAGAGCATCCCGTACTTCCTTTGCTGCGGCCTGTCGTACTGTGTCAGGGCTCAAACCGATATTAACACCAGATTTAAATAACGATTTCATGGTGTCATCGATAATAACGGTCACCGCAATTTCGTCCTGGGTGGGCTGCTTGAGTTTCTCGGCAAATGACAGACCTCCGAAACCAAGAGAGATGCACATCACAAGAAGAGGTATCTTTTTAAAATTGAACATGATTACTCAACCTCCCACATTGCCAGCTGTGAACCCGCCTCAGCTGCCTGCTGCCGCAACTGCCTGGCTTTTTCCTCGTCCTGTTTGATCCAGAGGCCAGATGCATATTCATCAGCCAGTGCAGCCATAGCATCAGCTTCACCTGCGGAGGCTGCATCCTCGAGAAGTTTTATGGCTCTGTACGGATCTGGTGGACCGGTAGCACCGGTTTTAGTAAGCAGCGCGAGCGTAAGCATTGCCTTGGTATTGCCGGCGTCTGCCTGTACGCCAAGATCGGCAACCATTTGAGTAATATCTGTTGTGTCAACGCTTGTTCTGGGCGAAGAATTGTCGACTTCGACAATCTGCCCAACAATAGAGGATGAATCGCTGTCATGGACAGCGACGCGGGTCTCTGCACTTGTTTTTTCGGCAGATTTAACCTGCGCAGTTTCAGGAGGAACAACACCAGTGACAGAATTCATTCGCTCGACCAATGCGGTGAGAATGGCCTTCTGCTCTGCATTGAGCTGAAGTTGCCCATATTCTGCCTGCTGCAACCACGTCGTGAGTTGCTCGTTATTCGCACCCAGCAGATCGTACCCGAGGGATCGAAATTCAAGAGCCATGCCCGCTGTTGATTCGGGGACAAGCTTCCAGGCCCATAAGGCCCTGACGGTAAGCTTGCCCTGGCTCTGCAGCTCCATCAACTCTGGTGGCAGGGAATGAGGAGCCGGTTCAGTAGCATAAATATTGGACGGCGCTATCCCGATCATCAAAAGCAGTATCAGAATACACTGCCAACGCTTTATTATTGCTCCAGTGTTCATGATCAACTTACCCATAGAGTGATATTGCAATTCAGACCGAACCTGCATTTCTTTTCAAACATCTCACCTGCAACGGAACTATTGACTGCCATTCATGCGAAACGTCTTCAAAATCGCGTCAATAGTCTCCGTGGTTCCTCCCTGGCCTCGAAAGATTATCAGAGCCACACCTCTATTTCCGGCCATTGCCGGGAAAAGCAGATTGATGGCTGGTCCATCATCAACCCATGAAACGGTTGTTCCAGAAAGTTCAACGGGCCTTGAGCCAGACATTTCCGCTTTACTCTTCTGCCAATCCAATGCAATTCCGCCAGAAAGGCCATGGACCGGGGAATCGAAATCTCCTTCCCAATAGATGTGTAGAAGTTCGACTTCAGGTTCTTCCATCGTCCTATGCTTCCAGGAAGAGGGTAAGGCGAAACTGACATTGCCCAAAGTAATCGACTGCCATCCCTGGGCCGCAGATTCCTGTTCAGGAGGTGCGGGAGACGTTTTGTTAGTGGAAGGTGATGCTGACTGCACAGCAGGTGAAGGTGACGCAACTGTTACAGGAGCTATCTGGGTTGCCGTCCATTGATACGAGCCTTGATTATTCTGGGTGAAAGTGCCGGTGATGGTCACCTTGCCATCGTCACTGCGTGTAATTGTGCCGGTAAAATCCTGTCGCAGATCTGGCGACTGATTTTTCCATCCCGTCCTGGCAAATGAAACCATGCTCCCGGATATTTGCCCTTTGATACTTGAGTCGTGAGGAGGTTGGTCAGGGTAGACTCTGCCTGAAAAAGATGCTCCATTCTGCTCTGACACCAGCATCCTTCCTCTATGGCCATTCCCAACAATAGCCCATTCACCGATAAGGCTGGCGACATCTGATTTTGCGATTGCCTTGGGTGGCGTATTCTCAACGACAACAAGATTTCGACGCTGCTGAACAACATACCCTCCTTTGGGCCAGTCGTGATACGTGCGAATCTCGTATTCCCCTGCCGGAAGGGCCTTAAACGTATGGCGGCCAGAAGTTTTCCCATCTGTATAAAACCATTCAGCATAGGTGTTATCAGGCTTATCCTTTTGAATCAGGGTTATCCAGTCCTGTCGATTACCCGGCAAATTGTCATAACTAATTTCTATTAATTCACCGGCCTGATAGACATCTTTCACTGCATGTACCGACCCGGAGGTTGTTTTGGCTGGTGCTGGCGATGATTTCGAGACAGTCTTTGGCGAGGCTTTTGGGGCTGTAACCACTTTGGTACCGGTCTCTTTTGCGACAGGTTTACCCTGAGCTTTCGACGCCTTCGTCAGCTCAATATATTTTTCCAGTTTTTTCGCACGATCCAAAATGACCGGATCCTTGAAGATAGCAAGCCCCGCTTTGTATTTCTGGAGAGCATCACCATATTTTTGCTCTCTCTGCATTTGTTCAGCCTCGTTCCAGATCCCCCTGGCCCTGTTCTTGAGATTTGCGGTTTGCTCAAGAGTTTTTTGCAAACCCGCAAGTGTCTCTTCCAGACTTGCGTCACTTTGGATCGCAAGGCTGGCAGTGTACTGTTCAATCGCTAGATCAATTGATCCCGTTTCCTGATATTTCTGGCCAAGAGTTTTTTTCTGCTCAGCTTTTTGCACTTCACTCTTGTTGTAGGACAACTGTCGGGTGAGAGAATCTTTATTGTTCTGGTGATGCTCCCAGTCCTTGAGGCTTTTCTCAAGTACAACTATAGCGGCACGGCGATCTCTCGCTTTTTCGAGAGAGCGAACCTTCTCCCAGGTTGCAGCGAGAGTTTCTGTATATTTTTTACCGAGGGCGGCCACTCTCTCTTTAAGTGACACAAAAGCAGGGTCGTGAATAGCAGGAGGCAATGCACTATTGGGCGCCTTGAGCATCAAGAATTCGAGATTTTCGATCTCCCCTCGGGCACGTTGCAGCTGATTGGTGCGGATGTTTTCGGAGATTTCCGGAAAGGTCTTTTTCTTTTTTTCATCCCAATTCGTTTTCCATTGTTGATACTGGGCTTTTTTTTGCCGAAGCCGTCCAGCTTCCTGAAAGCTCCGTGGCCCCATCGTCTCGAGCACAAGATCCAGATTTTTGAGGGCTTGATCAACCTTGCCCTCCTGAAGCCTGTTGACCGCATGGTTCTCAAGATATGGGCCGACCATTGCCCGCACATAATCGGCATCACCCGGCAGGAGCAGATCTTTTATTGCCCCGAACTGGTTCGCTATGTCTTTTGCGACTGCTTCATCGTCTTTTGCTTTTCCTGCAACAATATCAGCTTTGATACTCTCCAGGTCGCCCTGAACACTTTTGGCATTTTCAACTTCCAACTGCCTGGTCCAGGAGTCAAAGACTGCTCTGGCCTCGTTGTAACGCATTTGGGTAACGCTGTTAAAACACCTATATTGCGCCTCTTTGTCACCAGCCGGTAAAGGGGTTTTCCAGATGGTGAGGGGGCCATTGCACTGGCATGGACCGTGGCCGATATCGGATGTGCATTCCGGGTTAAAAAGACCACCCAGCGAGCCGCCGCAGTCACGACAAAGGCAATTCAGAAACGGCAATGCATCTGAGTCATGAAGACCGATCTTCCTCATGTCGGTCATCACCCTGTCAAAGGCCTGTCGATCTAGAACGATCTGGCGCATAATGGCTGCCAGTTCGTTCTGCATCTTGGCATAGCCTTCCATAGCCTTTTCTTCTGTGAAATACTCCCAGATAGCATCAGGAAGGTACAAGACGCCAACAATCGCATCCCGGCCCATATAGGTACTTGTCTTGAGCAAAGTGAGAGTAACATGCTTGACCATAGATGGGTCCTGACCCGCCTCGTGCTCTTTAAGATAGCGTTCAATCTCTTCTCGCTCTGCCTGTTCAAAGGCAGGACCGATCCCCGTTCCTTCCCAGGCTGAGTGGTAATAACAGTTTCGGAAATAGTCCCAAAGGGTATCGGTAGCTTTAACATTATCAAGGGTGATGGTGATTCCCTGGTGCGCCATCAACACAGCCCCACCGGCTGTCATGATCACGGAAACCTTGCTCAGTTGATTGATACCGCTAATATTTTTGACACCGCTTTTAAAGGATGTCCATTTCGAGGCCGCTGCTACCTGCTTGATTGCTTTAGCCTCTGCGACCACATTTTTCGCAAAGGCCGGGTTCGCCGCCTTCATGGCATCATCTATGCGGCTAACGGCCTGACCGGCACGATTTGGCGGCAGGGAATTCAACTCTTGCGCCAGGGCTCGACTAATCTCACCAGCTTTGGCGGGATCCTTCCTGGCAATCTCAAGCAAGGTATCGATCATGTCATCTGCCGAGCGCTGCAAAGCATTTTTATGCAGATTATTGACGACAGAAGCATCTTTGGCGGTAAATGGGTTACGGCCAATAGTGTCAATGTTTTTGACGGCCTTGGTGAAGCCCTTTCCGGTTTGATCAGGAGGAGAAAGATGATACTGCTCGCGAAGATGGGTATTTAGCTTGTCGATCCGATCATGATATTTTGATGCCTGATAATCATACTGCCTCGCCTGCGCTTCAAACGCCTCAGCCTTGCCTGGGTCTGTCGTGCGAATCGCTGCTGCATTTTTGCGAAGGTTATTCGCTTTTCGAATTTTAGCATCGGCCATCTCTTTCATGGTCGAACTAAATGAGGCTGCTTCATCAATTCCCATGGGCTGTGTTGTGCCCAGCTTGAATTGTGCTGAAGCAGCTTTGGGATCCGTATAGGCGGTCCCCCCATTATCATTGATATACTTGACGATCTTCTGAAATTCCGCCGGATCAGTGTGGGCGGGATTGGGCATAAAGTCTGTTTCGGTATTGATGCGTCCGGTTGGAGGCTCGAGCCCTTGACTTTTAAAATGCTGTTTGACGATTTTCTGATAGTTGTCGTCAATTTTTTTCATGTCTTCCAGGGTGAGTTTCTTACCACCCCTGGCATTGACATTGACATCGGTGTCGGTACCCGGATTGAATTTTCGGTTACTAATGCTCGGATCATACCCCAACTCTCGAACAGCCTTATCTGCAAAGCTTTCATTGAGTCGAAAAAAATCGTCCTGACATGACGCGTAGGTGAAATCAGATATCTTCCCTTCCTGGGCCAACAGATTCACTTCACTGTTGTTGATGAAGACCATCATTTCCTGTTCAGGCAGGGCTGTACCTTTCGCCACCGCCTCAGCAGCTTCCTTTAAACCATTTGTCCATGCGCATGCCAGTGATGGAAGAAGGCTAATCGATGCGATAATATGTATAATTCGGTATAGTTGCAGAAGTTTCATCGCCCCCTCTCTCACGCTTAATTATCGATGGCCTTCAACAACGTTTTTAGCCACCTTTGCCGTGTTATCTTTTATAAAAGAGCATCTGCTTCGGAAACAAGCCATGTAAGGTCTCGTAATTCAGCATCTCTCACATCCCGATCCGGCTGCAAACCAACCCCAGAACAGGATGTACCATCAGGCAGGCGAACCTCCGCATTGGTGTAGCGCAAAACTGAGCCATCAGAGAGGTGAACATCGGTCTGGGTGACACATTTTCCGAATGTTCGCTGGCCAATGAGCTTTGCCCGCCCATATTGTTGCAAAGTCCCGGCAAAGACTTCAGCCGCGCTTGCTGTATCAGGGCCAACCAGCAGTGCCATCGGCATAGTGAATTTTTCCCCGTCCGTAGACCGAATTTCGCGGTTGTCATCTGCGCGCCTGCACATTGTTCCAAGGATCGCCCCTTGTGGAAGGAATAAGCCAGCCACATCAAATGCTTCATACAAATCCCCGCCACCCGCATCACGCAGGTCAATAATCAGCACATCTGATCGAGCACCAGTCGCAGCACGAGACTCTCTGCCAAGGAAATCCAGAGTGGCCAGCAAAGCCGATTTGGTGAGTCCTCCGACAAACCTGCGTATACGGAGCACCTGATGTACACCCGGCGTAATCGGTTCTACATCAAGAGGTGAGAACATTTCCCTCTCAACCTGGAACCGACTCATCCTTCCCCCCGGCTGCTCAACAAAAAGTGAAACGGAGGTCCCTTCCATACCTTTGAGGCTATCAGCGATACTTTCTACGTCGACATGGGCGACGCTCTTACCGTCGATCTCAATGAGCCGGGAGTGGTCGGCAATACCGGCCAATTCCGCTGCACCACCATGGTATACTGCTAAAAAAAATTTACCATCCTGCTCTACCAGATCAGCACCAATGCCAACCCAGGATTCACGCCGGGACATTGGGGAGTGATACTCGTCAGATTCGAAATAGCGCGCATAGTTGTCTATTTCCCGCAGCTTTTGGAGCAGGTTTTCATCACTCATGGCAGCCAGCTGTGATTCAGCCGGAGGCTTGAGCGACTTCTCCCTCAGAATCTGACGAATTTCCTCCAGAGGTGCCGCCCAGGCCAGACACGATGCCGAAAGAACCAGCATCATGAGCAGAAGCAAGGACACATAATGTCTCACTGAACTAATTCCATCTGCATTTTCATGAGCAGGTCGTATTCGCGAGCCAAAGCATCTCGCTGTTTCTCAAGCTGCTTACGGCGCAGATCGACATCTGCATCGCCAAGACCGCTGCCTTCCAGGGCATCGAGGTCAGAAGCCTGCTGCCCCATCTTGGATTTGAGTGCCTTGACCCGTTTGTCCAGTTCAGCAACCCGCTGTTGGTCTGTTCCCTGCTGCGCAGCCAGGGCCTTTGATTTTTTTTCCAATTGGGCTATTTCAGATTGCATGGCATTGACCTCGGCCTGGTCTTTTGCCACCTTGGCATAGGCTGCAGATTTCTGTTCCTCGAGCTGACCGGTTTCAGCATCCAGTTGCCTTTGCGTGGCCCGTAGTTGCTCAAGACGCGCCTCGCGTTCTTTTACGCGATTCTCATAACTGCCGCTGCTCAAGCCGGAAATACCGCCTAAAAGCCCCCCTGAACGTGGATCCTGATCTACACCCGCACAACCAGCAAGCATACCTGTCAGGAAAATCATGATAACGATTGTTCTCGGTTTCATACAGATAACCTCTGATCAATGCTGGCAAGCTGGGTGCTTCCATCGCGGAGGGTTTCCAGGTTTTTCTGCAGGGTATTCACCTCTTTTTCCAGCCTGGCAATGTACTTGTCATCTGCCGGACGATCCTTTCGCTCCTGCGCTAGAATGGCATTCTGGACTTCAAGCTCCTCGGAAAGTGTCTTCTCAAGTTTGGCATTGTCAGCAAGCTGCTTTTCCAGATCGTTCTTTTTAGCCGCAAGGGCCTTTTTATCGACTTTGCCCTTGTCGTATTTGGCACGAAGCGAGGTGGATTCCTTTTCCAGAGAAGCTATTTCCTTCGTCAGTTGCTTATTGTAGGCAATAGCGGTCTTATTGAACTCCTGAGTGCTGGCAATCTCGGCATCAAGGAAATCTTCGGTATTGGCATAGGCCTGTTTACGCTTTGCGACTTCGTTTCCAACCAGAAAACCAAGTCCGGCACCGGCCGCCGCGCCAATGGCCGCACCCTTCTCACCGCCGATTACAAGACCCAACAAACCGCCGGCTACTGCGCCAATAGCGGTCCCCTCAGCTTTGGTGCGCCCTTGGTCGGACATGCCGGCACAGCCTGGGATTAAGGAACAAATGAGCAGTACTAAAACAACCATCCTCATAGTTTTCATCATGTGGCTCTCCTCTATCTATTGCTTTGTATCTACGAACCCCGTTGAACGGGAATCTGTTTTCAGCGCCCCCCTAAAAGGCACTAATCTGAAAATCCATCAAAACGTTTGTGAAACTCTCCAAGCCAGACCTCAACATCAGCCCGTCGCTGTTCAGCAAAAGACTGCACATGAAGCTTTAGCAACTCGGTAACAACCTGCTCTCGCTTGGTCATCTCCTTCGTCCCTAATTGCTCAAATGCATACTCAATATATGTTCCCTCGTATTCGCCGAGGCTCCCAACCTTTTCTTGATAACCACGCATCTGCTCGCCCATAGCTTTTTCCAGTTCCTGCATAGATTTTTCAACAGCAGCAACCTGCTCCTGATACCGCGAAGAGACTGCTGCCAGCTCCTGCGCCGTTTTCAAGGTAGCCGTCAGTCGTTCGAGCCGGGAGAGATAGACCGAAAGATTTACGCCGTTCCTAGCCGCATCCTGAGCCAGGCTGCGAGCGCTTTCCCGCTGAGCAAGTTCCAAGCGTTCCTTGGCCTTATCCAGAGTTGCCTGCACGGCCATCAAAGGTTCATTCAAGGCCGGGTTATCCTTCATCAGCCTGGCCAGAATAGTGTCAGCCGAGCCCAGCTGAACAGTGGCCTGGGCAACAAGGTTGTCCAGAGTTCGCCCCACCGGCATGGTGCGACGAAGGTCCGCCCGATATGTTTCATACTCTTGTTCTATCTGGGTTCGCTGAGCCGAAGTGACCACCACGTTAGAGCCAATTGCCAATCGTAATCCGGTGTTGAATGATCGGCGCTCCTCAATAATATTTTTGTCGACATTCCAGGCATAGACATCAAGCTCTGCACGCTGGGCACTGCGCAGATCCATAGGCTGGGTGGACACACTCCCACCACGCACGGCAACCCCGCCCGGTTTCCCCTGCCAGATTTCCGGTCGAAACATGCCGGACGTCATCTCCTGCGCATTGCCAAACAGATCATGAAATCCCAGCACATCTGCCTTCCTGAGCCCAACCGGACGAAGCTGATGTTTAGCATTACCCAGATGCCAGGCATACTCTTGAGCCTCAGCTATCGGGAATGGTAATCCATTGTCGAAGGTACCGGCCTGAGTGGAAGCTACGCCACCCCGGGCACAGTACTCCCATTCGTCTTCAGCGGGCAGCCGCATAAACCCAGGCGCCCCGTCTACTCGCGGCATCGCTGCTATTCGCTCGGGATATTCAGGATCAAACAGCCATTGATTGTAACGGCGGATGAATTCTAGTACATCACCATAGCTGACATAGGTGAGAGGACGCATCAACGCATCGCGCAACGCCCGGCCCTTTAAGGTGGGCAGTTTCTGATCCTCAGGGTCCCCGCTGACTGCCAGTAAAGCATCCATGCCCATTACCGCTGTGTACTGGCCACGGGTCAGCTCATATTTGGCAAGAACAATCTCCCAGACATTCTCTTTTCCCACTGGAAAAGACCCACTGATCTGGGTACGCTGGAGACCCTCGAAAATGCCCCCGGCTGCGTCACCGATTTGAATGATACGTTCCTGATCACCCCAGAAACCTTTTCCCGGTACAGGTACTCTGCGAAAAACCATTTCCGCGTCACCTGGCATAGGCAAAATGAGATCATTTTCCGCCGGTTTGGGATTATACACCGTTTGCGGCGGAACTTCGGCCAGCGCTGTTTCAACCAGCAAACCATTGTCCCCTATGCCCGCTGTCACGAGGATGGATAGAAAAGTCGCCCAACACCAAACAGAAAAAACTTTATTGCTCACGAATGGCCTCCGCAGGATCGATACAGGTTGCTCGCCACCCAGCCACCAAAGATGCCAGCCCGGCCAAGACAAGCGTTACAAAACAAAATACTGGAATATATTGACTGGGGATGACGCAAAATGCTTCTCCGGGGGCTAACTCGGTGGCAAAGGCATGATTGATGACCCAAGCCAGGGCTGCATAGCCACCAAAACCTGCCAGCAATCCCAAGATCGCGACCATAAGCCCCTGAGCTATTGGAAAGAAAAACACATGCAGGCGAGAAAAGCCCAGCAGCCGCAGCACCCCAAGGTCTCTTCGCCTGCGTTCCACCGCCGCATAGAGACTCGAAACCAGCACGGCAGTCCCGCCAAAAAGCCCGAGCAGGGCAATAAGCCAGAAGAGACGGGTCAAGCCCTGATCAAGGACCCTGATCCGTTCAATGGCCTCAACCTCCGCTATAACTTCTATTCCTTCTGCTTTCAGCTTGTAATAGAGTTGAGGAACGTCATCGATGCTCTCTGCGTAGAGACGGAACCCTCGATAGCCACCGCGGGCCATTTCAAAGCGTTGGGTCTTCTGATTAAATGAGATTGCACGCTGGCTGGCGGTTCGTAAAATTCCCATCAGTTCGATCGGCACCACCGGCCTGCCAAACGATGTTGTACCAATCACGCGCAGGTCAAATTGCAGTTCCGCAATTCCTGATGCCCGCACGTGCATTTCATCAGCTGAAGTCTCCCCTTCGGGCCACAAGGTGTGCACCAGCCGTCCATCCTCGGGTGAATTTCCAGTGTACCCGCCCCAGGGCGTCTCCGGAACGCCAAGTAGCTGTGCCTGTTCTGAGGTGAGTGACAAGCCAATGGGACTCAGAGACTTTCCGCCACTTTCGATAGTTACACCTCGAACATACGGGAGGAGGACCCTGGTCTGTCCTCTCAGCTTCTGATCGATAGCACGCAGGTTGGTCATTGTTACAGGTGTTCCAGGAGCGAGCAGGTCATATGCGCCAAAACCATGGGGAGGAGAAAATCCCAGCAACTCTTTAACCCGTTCTGCAGATACATCAGTAATACGGCCAAAACCGGTGTTGATTACAAGGCCAGAACGCGCTATGGGGAGCATGGGGTGTGGTAGGAGAAGTATTGCCCCATCAAAGCTCGGATAAGGCTGCGGAGTCTCACCCGCCCACCCACGAGACGGAGCTGCGTATCCCTCCTTATACCCTTCCACATCAAGGACAAATGGCAGAGGCGCATAGACCCGTGCCAGAGATCCGGCGCGAGGGCTCAGCACCGACACAACACGTAACCGCTCTTCGACAAAGTCCATGCGGCCACCGCGAGACCTGGTAACCCGCGAGATAATGTCTTCCCCACTCTGCACTCCACATCGTCTGGCAGCCTCAGCTGAAAGCACAACCTCACCGTCAGCGGGTACAACCCCACCATTTTCCAGAAGCAACGGATCCCCTGCCGCAGTAGGAATAAGATCAATAAGCTCAGCACTATTTGAGCCGCCGTGTACTACTGAAATCACAGACGACAAGGGCAGAATGGTCGGCGTATAAAAACCGACCCCGGGCCAGACAGACAACTCCTCAAACCACTGAGGACTGAATTCACGCGTCTGAGATGGTCTGATCTCACGGAAAACAGGATCTTCAACCAGCCGCTCGCGCAGGGTTTGAATGGTACCATACTTAAGGCCAAGCAAGACAAGCAGCGGGGCTATCACCGCTGCCAGGGCGATGACAAGACAGAAGGTCAGTATCCACTCGTGCCTGAGGTGGGACGCCGCCAAAGAGGGTATATATTTAAGGGGATTCGCAGGACGGGTCATGGGCTATGCTCCTTGACCAGCCGGCATGTGGAACGGGTGAGCTGTTCGGATACCTCTATCGTATCAAAGGTATAGGCAACCTCGACTCTGTCCATGATCAAATCCACATCATGGGTCACCACCACCACAGCTACGGACTCATCCTCGGCCAGCCTTTGCATGTCGTCCATAATGGCCCGAGCACGTGCCTTGTCTACAGCCGCGGTTGGTTCATCTGCCAGGACAAGGCGAGGCTGATGCGCCAGGGCTCGAACAATAGCTACTCTCTGCCGTTGCCCGATGGACAGGGATTCCGGCATCCGGTCAAGGCAACCGGCAACCCCCAGCCTTTTGGCCAGCGTCCCCACCCGGCCCGGCAAGATAGGATGCCCTTTGATGCGTCCTGGTAAACAGATGTTCTGTCGTACGCTCAAAAATGGTAACAAACCGCCTGTCTGTAGAACATAACCGAAAAAATCCCGGCGCAGGGCGGACAGAGCTCCTTCATCCCCACGCGCCCACAACGCAGCAACATCACAAACACCGCCAGTATTGCCAGTTGATATTTCAAAGCGTGCGACCTCCGTCGGCTCCATGACCAGGGCTATCATGTCTAGCAAGGTACTTTTGCCACAACCGCTCTCACCAATTACCGCCACCATCTGGCCGGGATGGACGGCAAAAGAGGGAACCTGCAGTTCAAACACACTCTCGCTCTGGCTGCGTCTCTTGACAATATCTTCGAGACGAACCATGGGTACACTATTTTCTGCCACGCAACAGCCCACTTACGGCAAATAGTCGAGATGCAGCGGATATACCAGATCCTGATCGGGATCCGTATCGTTGACGCGGAACCAGGCATCGACCTGCTCGTTGATGGTACGATATTGATCAAGCTTAGCCAAAATACTCCATTCGAGCTGCGAACGCTGCTCGGCTGTCATACTGGCAAACATATCATCGGTCAAAGAAAGTATGTCACTTTTATAGGGCAAACTCTGGATGAAGGCCGGCAGTAATCCAGTGTCGGCCAGACGGGTCGGCCCGCCAAGATCTTCTGGCCGCTTCATTGCCTGTCCCGCCACACCCTGCAACGCTTCAAAGAATTGTCCCTGGGTCACCTCGGCACGCATCAGCGCCTGCACCACCTGATCCAAGGCTTGAGAGAGCGACGACAACTGCTCACGCGTCACTAAAACTCGTACATCGAGTGACTTGTCGGCTGGGTTTATCAGGTCACGATCCAAGGCCCAGGCGACAATATCTTTTGGTGGGGTCGCTTCCTTGCCAATGTATTCGATCAACGCGGACTCCCAGAGCTTGTCGAATTCCTCTAGAGGCACCGATTCTCCTGTAGGTTTGCCACCTGTGGCAACAGTGAGCTGATCATTGATACGGGAAGTCAGATGTTCAACCAGTGCACGGTACTGATCTTCCTCAAAGGCATTTATTTCCTTGATAGCAGCACTCGCGTCATCACCTCGTACTCGAGCAAGATGCGTGAATTGAGCCAGGGCCCTGGGATGATCCTCAGTTGCACGGGGATCCTGCAGATGAATGGCAAAGAGGTGTACCTGGGCATCGTCATACTCTCTTCGAAGATCGGTCTCATCCTTGCCTGTCGTGTTCTGGGCATGCCCCTTGGGGTGCGAGCTTGCATCTCCGATGAAAATGACAAAGCGCAACGCGCCTTCACGCCACTTTGACTGCAAGGCCACCTCAACCCCGGCAAATGCCTCCTCTGCATAATCAACACTGCCGACAGCCGTTGCCTTTCCATCTTTTTCCAGGATTTCAACTAATTTTTCACCACTTACCAGATCAGGGGTAAGGTTGCGTGTCACATATTCAAGCTGAGGAGCGACATCCAGAGAATCGCGAAACACGACCAGCCCAAACCGGAAACGATCAGCGGTTTCCGCACTGAACTTTTTCGTCATCTCCGCCACCGCTGCCTTCGTCATATCAATAAAGGGCTGCATACTCCGGCTGGTATCGATGACAAAAACGATATCGGTCTTTGCATCTTTCAATAATGCACTGCCTGCTGTACGACCCACCTCGGCCTGGTTGCGATAATCAGAACTCTCAAGGGTATCGGCACCGCGGCTACGTGGCACTGCTGCCGCAAGTTGCAGCAGCCGGACGTCGTCACCGTTGATCTGGGTCTGGGACCACTGCAAAATAGGCAGCACATAGAACTGACGTGTGATATCAACAAAGCGCCGCGGCTCCATACTGACCAGGGTATCGGGAGTTTTTCCGTTACCAATCTCGTCGTAGATACTCTTGGCCTTACCAGCCATATCCATGTCGTCAACGATGCCCTCAAGAGTGGCCTGATCACGGAACATAAGGACAGGACTGCGCCCTTCAAGGGGGTTGCCGGGGTGAGTGTACGAAACCAGCAGGGCCTGATGCCATTCAAGCACGTCTTTGGCCTGCATCCAACCCTCGGCCTCTGAGCGTGAGCGCCCAACCTGATACCACCCACCCGGCTCAGCCGGATGACTCAGGTCGAGTCCCTGACGATTAAACACATACAATGGCTTAAAAGCCGGCATGTTGGCCAGGACAATTCCATCGTCGTTCGCCATCATCTCCCGGTAAAGATGGGAAAAGGGGCGTGGTAACACGCGCAGAGGAATTTGAGTAGCCGATTCAATACATGGCCCGGTTGGTTGACATACAATCCCGTCATCAAGAGTCTGCACACCGGTTTCAGAATGACCGGCAGTTCCTTCCAAAGCAGCCAGGCCGTCCGACGTTGCTCCTCCCTCAGTTCCTTCAAGATCATCAGGGCCGGCAGCTATTCCATTTGTATGAAAGAAAAGTACCAGACATAATATTGTGCTCATCCACAAAACTTTTCGCACAGACGCAAGATTCAAAAACATGATGCCTCCCGACTACGTAGGTTAAGATGAGTGTCGCATATTGAAGTATGATTCAACGGTTATATCACAACATAAATGCTGTAACAATACAGAAAAGCCTTATAATGTTCACCAATTCAAATAGAATTAAGACAAGTTACTTGACCATAACATAGACTCCGATGTTCATCTGCACTTCATCCTTACGCCAACCACAATTGCTTCGTTAATGGTGATAGGATAGGATGGAAGAAGAAGTAGGAATGAAACTGATTACCCCATTTACAGATATACTGGCGAAAACCTCGCTTTCGCCTATGGTCCATCATGATCCGAGCAGCACGTCCCGATGATATCCCCCAGCTGGTCCTTCTGGAAAATCAGTGCTTCCAGCAGGACAGAATCTCCGCCCGTCAGTTCCGCTATCTGTTGACAAAAGCGCATGCCCACAGCCTGGTATTTGAGCGTGAAAGCAGGTTGATCGGCTATGTCACGATTCTCTATTCTCGTGCCACGTCGACGGCCAGGATATATTCAGTGGCTGTTGACCCGCTTCAACAGCGCCAGGGTATAGCTCGGCAACTGATTGATCGTGCTGAAGCGGCGTCCCTTGAACAGGGCAAGACTTCCATACGGGTTGAAATTCGGGAGGATAACACCTCCTCCCGCCGGCTCTTCACGAGCCTTGGCTATAAGCCGTTTCGTCATGTACTGGACTATTATGAGGATCATCAGTCGGCGGTGCGGATGGAGAAAAACCTCCACCCCCGGCGTAACGGTCAGGAGATTCGAGTTCCCTATTACCAGCAGAGTCTCGAGTTCACCTGCGGCCCCGCCTGTCTTATGATGGCGATGAAAGCACTTGATCCGGGTCAGGAATTTTCCAAACAACGCGAGTTGCGCCTTTGGCGGGAAGCCACCACCATTTTCATGACCTCTGGCTTTGGTGGATGTGGACCGCAAGGACTGGCGCTGGCAGCATTGCGTCGCGGCTTTATGGCAGAAATATTTCTGAACTTTCCAGAAAACTTCCTCATTGACTCAGTACGATCAGAGGAGAAAAAGCAGATCATGAGGCTTGTGGAAGAAGACATGACCGAACAGTGTGTAGAACTGGGAATACCCATTCATCATCAGCCGGTATCCATGGAGATGCTGCGTCAGTATCTGGCTGAGGGCGCCATCCCACTGGTACTGATCAGCTCCTGGGCCATCTATCGCCAGAAGTTTCCCCACTGGCTGGTGGTAATCGACATGGATGACCGTTTTGTCTACGCCCACGACCCGCTCATTGAGTCTCACAAAGGGGAGACCCTGGCTGATTCGTTGTCGATGCCCATTGCCCATGCTGACTTTCATCGCATGGCGCGTTATGGCAAGAAAGGCCAGAGGGCCGTGGTTCTGATACGGCCTCAGGCCAATACCTCAGCAAGTCGCTAGAGTTCAGGTCACACGTCTTCAAAACCGTCCGTTCCTGAGAAAAGGGCGACCGCAACAATATCCCGCAGTTCCTGAAGAGTAAAAGGTTTTCCAAGAAAATATTTGGGATACTCTTCATCCGCTCCGCCCATCACCAGGTCCTCACTGTAGCCACTGGCGAGAATAATCGGAATATCCGGAACCATTTCCCTCAGTGAGGAAGCCATTTCCAGGCCATTCTTCCGTGGCATGGCAAAATCACTCAGCACAAACAGGATCTCCTCTTTATGCCTTCGGAACATTTCAATCCCCTCAGCCCCATCACGGGCCTGCAGTACCTCGTAACCCAGCATAGACACCATCCGACTGTTGATTTCGAGGACAACCTCATCATCATCGACCACCAGCACCTTGCCTCCACTCAGAGGAATGACCCCATCATCAGTTTCCGGCTCCAGAACATGGCCGCCGACTGCGTTCTCAAGTGATATCGGTAAAAAGACCGAAAACGTACTGCCGACACCCGGCGAGCTTTCGACAGCAACCACCCCTTTATGTGCCTGAGTGAGTCCCTGCACCACCGGCAGGCCCAACCCTCTGCCGGTGAATTTTGTCGAATAAAAGGGATCAAAGGCGTTCTCGATCTCTTCGGTGCTCAGGCCACAACCGTTGTCGTGCACCTGCAACCTGGCATAGGAGAGGGACTCCGGTTCCCAGTCGCGGGGAAACCTGTGGGCGACCGGAACTTCCTCGGCGGGAATGACCTTGACACCCAGCTGAATTGTGCCCCGCTTTGGCCCGATCGCCTCGCAGGCATTGGCAACAAGCTTCATGGAAATTTGCTGGATCTGGCCTTCATTGGTATCGACCGTTGGCCCGTTTGTCGGCAGATCCATCTCCAGCTCAACATTACTCGGCAGCACGCTCTTCAATGCAGGGTAATGTGTTCGCAATATTCCGGCAAGATCGAGAGGCTCCCGCCGCCCTTGAGCTTGTCCCAGATAGGTGAGCATGAGTTTACTCACCTCCGAGGCTTTTTCTGCGGCATCAAGGGCTGCAGCCATATTGTAGCGTGAAGCGTTGTGAATGGGCAGGGTTTCCATAGCCAGCTGCAAATACACCTGAATCACATGCAGCTTATTATTGAAATGGTGAACGATGGCTCCGGCCATGCGTTCAAGGCTTTTCTGCTTTTCCAGGTTCCGAATCTTTTTCTCCAGAGCCTCTTTTTCCTGCTTCATCGTTATACTTTTGGTAACATCGCGATAACTCCCGCGTCGCCCCTGCCACACGCCATCTTTATCATAGATGGCTGAACAGGAGTGGCTGAGCCAGCGGACCTGGCCATCGGGTGTAACTATACGGAATTCAAAACCACTGTTCCGGTCATCTTTTCCCCCATTTGCCATCACCTGGTGACGATGATCGGTAAACAACTTCAGATCATCAGGATGAACAATTTCCTCGATCAACAGAGGATTATTGAGAAAATCTTCTGCGGGATAACCGGTTACCCGTTCACTTGAAGGGCTGACATAGCGAAAGGTACCATCCGGCAGGCGCCAGGTTTCCATGGCGTAGGCAAACGCGGCCAGAGTACGAAACTGTTCCTCGCTTTGGCTCAACTCTTCCTCCGCCTGTCGTTTTGCCAGGGCAAGAGCCAGTATGTCGCCAATCCGTTCAAAATGGCTGATCAACTCGGATGAAAAGCGATCAGGGCGGTGATCATTAAATTGCAACAATCCCATGATCTCACGATCTGTCCGCAGCGGAACAAGGGCCACCGACTCATACCCCTCACCATTGCAGCGATTACGGGTACGGGCCTGGCGGTCTGCCGGAGTGGTACTGGCCAGAAGCCTGGTAGTATTATTAGACCAGAAACTCCCGCCATCGGTAAAAAAGGATTTCGATGGATCAACCCGGCCACTCAGCACATTGCCGCACATGCATTCCAGTACCGGGTTGCCCGCGCTATCACGGAGCAATTCTCCATCAGGATCATAGGCGCAAAGGGAGTTCTCAAGGCGAACAAATTCTCCGGGGAACCCACGGGTCTCAAAATAGGGAAAGTCTTCACCGCACCGCAGACGAACACCGACGGCCTCACATCCCGACCAGTCCTGCAGAAACCGGGTAAGGTTTGCAAGGCCCTCATTAAAACTCGGAGCACTACTGAGCTGAAGTATCAGTTCCGCCACCAGCTCCCGTTCATCTGCAAGTCTCGTATGTTCAATGGCATTGAGCCGATGAATTTCCTCCCGCAGCTGCTGCGGGGTAAGATCTTCAATTTGAACCGCAGATAAATGCTGGTGGTAAGAGCAATCATAAGCCTTTGTGCTCGACATTTTTGCCGGATCGACATGGTGTGGTAAATGGTCTTTCATCGTTACCTCTTTCCAGATATTCAAGATTTCCATGTCCGCTCTGCCCAACAACAACGGACAGACAGCACGGAAACGTCAGGCACAACACGCCCAAAACAATGCCAACCCCCTGAATTCTGCAGCCCACCACACCCGCCTACACTTTCATACTATCGAACCAAACCGCTCTCTTCAAGGGATATATAGATAAACATGATGCATGATATTACAGAATTTTAAATATTTACAGTCAACCACCGCCTAACTGCTCATATTGAATATCAAAACAAAAAACCGACCGTGAAAAATAACAGGAGCAAAACGAGAGAAAAAGACAACGTCATGGCAACATCATCATCGTCCTTTCTCAAGAGCAACGACAATACACCGTTAGGGGTAGCTGTGATTGCACAACATATGCACAATTGCTATTATATCCCTTGCCGTTCATCACCCCAACACACCGATAGCACCTGAAAAGTGTATTATTTTTATTGTTTCTGCGATGCTGCTGCGATAGTATACGACTGTTTCACCCGGCTTTCGGTACTCATATTGAGAATGAAATCACCCGCTCCTTTATTCAAGGTAAAATGACAGGCACAGAACAACAATCACGCTCAGCCCGCCACGATGGTGCTCAGAACGTTGCCATTCTCATGTCGGACATGGCGCAATACTCTCAGCAGACATCGTCCATGTGCCCGGAGACGTTACGTGATTTCATTATCGATTATCATTACAAGCTGGTCGACCTGGTCGATACGCCAGACAACAATCCGGTGGATATCGAGCCCTCAGGCGGCGATGGCTCGCTTATTATCTTTAAAAAACGATTCGGCGAGGATGACCGGGCCATCTGTACCCGGGCCGTGCAAACCGCAATAAACATTGCCAACGCTATCGAAACCGGCAATATTCAACCGACCCGGATGGGACTCTATCTTGGCAGGATTGTCGAAGCGGAAATCTGCGGTAAAATGGCCAAATTCAGCACGTGCTTCGCCGTGGCCAACAGGCTGGAGGAGCTATGCGGCCACTTCGGAACAATCCTTCTCATGGACCGCGAAGTAGCCCGCAATCAAGACGAAGATCAGCAATACCTGGTGAGCATCGGCAAGTTCAGTCTCACCAGCGTTCTCCACCCGATGAATGCCTACACCATTTACAAACCAGGCATCCATAATATCCCAAAAGATGTGAATGAGCAGCAGCTGCTCCATTTCATCCGCATGAAAAACGAGGCGATGGAGCTCTTCAGCGGCAATCTGCTCAAAGGAATCCTCCCCGACTTTCCGACCGTGCGAGAGCAGCTGATCGATGCCCAGAGTTTTTTCGTTGAGATGACCGGCAAGGAAGACCTGGCCATCGCCCGCATTCTTGAATACATCCGTGAAACACCCTACCCGGCCGGCGATTTCAACAGCCGGGGGATGCTGCTCATGGAAAAGAAACGTGACTCCATTGGTGACCGGCTGGTGCATCTCTCCGGCAAGTTACTCAAAGCGATGAATCACGATATTTATCATGCCCTCATCGTTGACACCGCCTGGGAGCAGTGCTTCAAGCTGGAGTGGCACAGTAAAGGTTCGACCATCATAAAAATCGGCGACACACCCGACGGTATTTACTATCTTGACACAGGTACAGCCAAAACCTACAACAGCGATAACAAGCTTCTTTCGGTGATGGAAGATGGCGATATTTTTGGCGAGATGGCATATTTCGGTAGCGAGCTGAAAAGAACCGCCACGGTTGTGGCCGACAGTGATGTTGTGGTCAGAAAAATTTCCACCGACGACTTCAGCAGACTGCCGGTCATCATCGAGATATTCAAGCGGATAGCCGAGGAGCGCAGGAAGGCTCTGGAGCTTCGTAACGGTAAGAATGCCGACAAGAACCACACCACCCAGAAATCGTTAAAGGGAGAGCTATGAGAATACAGCGCAAAACAGCCACAACCTGGCTGGCCATGTTCCTGTTGCTCGTTCTTGCCGGTTGCGCCGGTTTCTCATCACTGGAAAAACCTCAAGTGACCCTGGCCGACATTCAGATTCAGGAAGTCAAAACGCTGGAGACAGCTTTTCTGGTACAGCTGCGGGTTATGAACCCCAACACCAACCCGCTTGAGATTGAGGGGCTCAGTTGTGATGTTGAACTGGATGGCCGCAAGTTCGCCTCCGGCCTGCAGGGCGGTCAGGGCACCATACCCGCTTACGGCTCGGTCCTCGTACCCATGGAAGTTTACGCCTCGGTACTGGACATGTTCACTTCAGTGCTGGGAGTACTCCAGAACCAGAATGAACAAGGAGCAGTGGGCAGGCCCATCAGCTACAGGCTCAAAGGAAAAGTCAGGGTGTCAAGCGGCGGATTCTCTCACAATCTGCCATTTGCTTCAGAAGGGGAAATAAAACTGTAACGGGTCGATTAGATTTCGATAACCATCCCCGCCTGCCCCCAAACGACCTCCGTCGTGAGATGCTCCTGTAAATAGTTTACCGCCTCCTCGCCGCTGCAGTGGCATGCGACAATTTTCCCTATTTCAAAATTCCTTAACGCCGCCACCGTTTTCGCCAGCCGCTCCCGAGAACTGCTGAGAAGGTGGAGTCCGCCTATAATCGTAGCTATCCGTTTTTCACCGGTACGGGCGGTGATATAGTCCAGGGTATTCACCAGCCCCGAGTGACAGCAGCCCACGCAAATGACCAGTCCATCCGGGGTGTGAAGCCACATGGCAACGTCGTCTTTGATGATGTCCACCTGCCGCCCTTCCGGATCAAGGAAAAACGAGCCGCCGGTATCCTCAAAATCGTTGGTGCGGGAGATGGGGCCGGTGATACCGATAAAACTCGTCACCGCCACCGGTCGGCTCAGCCAGTGGATGCGGTTTTCCGGATGAAGGGTAATCGCCTCCATGGCCGCAAAAGGCATCCGGACAATCGCCGGTGCCTCTCCATCAAGACTGTAACGGGGCTGAAACACAGCGCTATGCAGGTAGATATCGATATTTCTATTCATCTTCAGAAGATCGACAACACCACCGGTATGGTCGTAATGGCCGTGGCTGAGCACCAGGGTGGAAATATCCGCAGGATCAAGACCAAGCCGTTCCATGTTGGGCAAAAACGCCCTCTGCTGACCGGTATCAAACAGGATATTGCCTTCCGGCGTTTGCAGGTGCAAGCAGTAACCATGCTCGGCACAGAGAGTGTCCGCTGCCTTGTTGTCGACAACTATTGTCAGCCGAAAGGTCATTTTACCCCGTCTTTCTGCATGAATTTAGCTTTAGCCCTGGCCACCAACTGACCATCAACCCGCGCCTCCGCCTTCAGTTCATAGAGACTGGAGACGGCACAGGTGAGCCAGGCCCGTATGGTAACCCGGCTGGTGCAGGGAATGGCATGGAGAAACCGGACCCGCAGATCGCCGGTCACAGCTTTGATATTTTTAACAAGCAGACAATGGGCCATGGCTGAATCAAGCACAGCCGAAATCACGCCACCGTGCAGAATCCCTTCATAGCCCTGGAGGTGGGGGCCGCCGGTGAAGGAGGCCTCCACCACATCAGCGCCCTGCGGCTCAAATTTCAGCCCCAGGGAAAACGGATTGTTCCTGCCGCAGATAATGCAGTTATCATGATTGCCAAGAACTTCTCCACCCGTCATCGTTGTCACTGTCCAGCCCCTGTCCCTTTTATCTGTTATTACTTACCGTTCGCGGGAAAATGGCCACGCCATGATCCCACCTTCCATCACCTTGACATTGGTATAGCCATATCCCTCTAAGATTCGTGCCAGCTCATAACCACGCAGAGAGATCTTACAGAAACAGACGATCTCGGTGGCTTTGTCCTGTGGCAGGTCGGCAAGCACGTTGCGAATCATTCCAAGAGGAATATACTTCTCCCCGATACCAAGACGCAAGACCTCATGTTCATCAGGCCCCCGACCATCGATAAAGCATGGAGGATTGCCTGCCTCAATTCTGGCATAGACCTCTTCAGCTGTAATCGTTTTCAGCCTTCCCTTTAACTTGTTGTCCATGATATGGGCAGAGGCGATAAAATGGTCGATGGCCAGCGAATAGGGAGGAGCATAGGGCAGATCAGCGCAGCACAATTCGGCGAGAGTGAGTTTACCGCGAACCGCCATCGCCGCCGTCGCCAGCTGCCTGGATACGTCACCACTGCCGACACACTGGTAACCGAGAATACGGCCGGTGCTTTTTTCCACCAGGAGTTTACTGATCAAAAGTTTTGCCCCCATAAATCCTGGTTTGTCGGGGCTGGCATTCACTACCGTCTCTATATCGGTCATCCCCTGAGCCCGCGCAGTACGCTCACTTAAACCGGTTGCACCCGCCCCAAAATCGAAGACCTTGCAGATCACGGTCTGGATCGTACCCGGGAAAGTGGCAACGTTCCCTTCCACCACGTTCTCCCCCACTACCCGGCCCTGAAGATTGGCCAGATCGCCCATGGGGGCATAGGTCTTTTTGCCGGTAAGCAGATGCGTGCATTCCACACAATCGCCTGCCGCGTAGATATCGGGGTCTGAAGTCTGCATCGACGCGTTGACCGCCAGGCCACCCAGATTGCCAATCTCAAGGCCGGCAGCGGCCGCAATCTCAACATTGGGCCTGACACCGGTTGCCATCACCGCCAGCTGACACTCCAACGTTTCGCCATTGGCCAGCTGCACACCGGTAAGTTTGCCATCATCGCCAACGAACCGCTCAAGCTTCATGCCGGTACGCAGTTCGACACCCTTGCTTCGCATATGGTTGCCCACCAGCATACCCAGCTGGAGATCGAGAAAAGTCAGTACCTGCTTTTCAAGTTCTACCAGGGTCACCTCAATACCGCGACTTCTCAAGGCCTCACACGCCTCTACTCCGATCAGGCCGCCACCGATGACCACTGCCCGTTTCACCTCACCTGAAACAGAGCGGTCATGGAGAAAATCGGTATCTTGCATGGTGAGAAACGTCGTAACACCGATCAGCTCACGTCCGGCAATGGGCAGCAGATTCGCTGATGCGCCAGTGGCGAGTACCAGCTTGTCATAACTTTCGACAAATTCATCGCCACTTTGCAGGTTCCGGCAAGCCACCTGCTTATTGTCGCGATCGATCCTGACGCACTCTGTTTCTGTGATAGCTCTGATATTCTTCGTCTTCTGGAAAAACTGGGGATCACGAACAACGCCAGTGGGGGTGGCCAGCAGCTGGCTCCGTTCACCAAATGTGCCACCGACATAGTAAGGATAGCCGCAACTTGCCATCGAAAGATCTGGGCTCTTCTGAATGATGGTGATCTCTGCCTGCGGATCCAGACGCCTGGCTCTGGCGGCAGCCTTGGCACCGGCTGCGGACCCGCCGATAACCACTATTTTTCTGTTTTCCATATTCATCTCCTGGTTGTCCTCCACTCTCCTGGAAGTGCCCACAACGGGCTATACTACATGGTGATATGTTCATATGCACACTTTGTGCGTTCACATACTTCATCGGAATGGTGAAGATGTCAAGAACGATAGACGAAAAATCGGCTCGAAAGTTACATATTCACTTTGGCAACTGTGGGGTTTGAGTTTTCAAGAAAAGATGATTAGCATAAGCCGGAGAAAACCCGCTCACTATCTGTAAAGGTTTCGGCTGCATTGGATATTTTGCTGAGCCTCCATGAAGCGGACACCTTCATTTTCACATACGGTGAGCCCTATCCATACTTTTCAATACAGATCGACATTTGACTGCAGTGCCAAGGAGCTCTACGCCTTCCACAGCCGCCCCGGAGCATTGGAGCGGCTGCTGCCGCCCTGGGATGGCTCGGAAGTGCTCTGGAAAAAAGGGTCCATCGCTCCCGGTGGCAAGGTCCTGATGAAACTGAAGCAAGGTCCACTCTCCATCAACTGGGAAGCACACCATATCGAGGAGATTCCGGGGAGGATGTTCAAGGACATCCAACACCGCGGACCGTTTTCCAGTTTCCAGCATACCCACAGTTTTGCCGATACCCCGCATGGTGCGGAGCTGACCGACACCATCAAGTTTGCCCTTCCTTTTGAGCGAATTTTGCCCTCTTTCGCGACCCACCAGGTTACCAACACCCTTACCCGCATCTTCACCTACCGCGAACATGTACTACGGGATGATCTGCAACTCCACGCCCGCTGCAGTAAAAGACCGCTTCGCCTGCTCATTTCCGGAGCCAGCGGGGTGCTGGGCAGGGTACTGGTACCGCTCCTCACCACCGGCGGTCACGAGGTCTGGACCCTGGTTCGACGCAACCCCATCCCTGACAGCAGGGAAATCTTCTGGGACCCGTGGAATGGCATATTGAAAGCCAGCGAGCTGCCTGAGCTGGACGGGGTCGTCCATCTTGCCGGCGAATATATCGGCCTTGGCCGCTGGACCGCACCAAAGAAAGAAAAAGTTGTAGAAAGCCGTAAAAGAGGCACCTGGCTGCTGGCCAAAACAATCGCCCGCCTGCCAAAACCACCCAGAGTATTTCTCTCCGCCTCGGCAGTAGGTTACTACGGGGATGGCGGCAGTGAAATCATCACTGAAGAGACGCCAAGCGGTAATGACTTCATCTCAGAAGTCTGCAGGGCCTGGGAGTTTGGCGTCGCGCCTGCGGCAGAAGCCGGAATCCGCACGGTCACGATGCGGCTCGGTGTCGCCCTCACCCCCCGCGGCGGCGCCCTGCAGCGCCTCTTGATGAGCGATCCGTTCTTTATTTTCAAGCAGTTTGGTCACGGCAATCAGTACATTAGCTGGATGAGCATAGACGATATGGTCTCTGCCATGCTCCATTGCCTTGTCACCCCGGAACTGCATGGGCCGGTCAACATTGCCGCGCCCCTTCCGGCAACCAACAAGGAAATGCTGGCCACTCTTGCCCGTGTGACCAAGCGGCCCCAGCTTTTCACTATCCCGCCGTCACCACTCAGGATGTTATATGGACAGATGGCTGATGAGATAGTATTGTCGGGCTGTCGGGTAGCGGTCGAAAAACTGGAAAGCTCTGGCTTCAGGTTTCGTCATCCCACCCTGGAAACGGCTCTCAGAGCACTTTTAGGAAAACTCCCAACCGAATACACAGAAGGACAACGACGGTGAGTCGACAACTGAAAATCACCTTCATGACCATCATGACCATCGCCCTTGGCTGTGGATTTCTCCACCATGTGGTTCCACCGGCCCAGCTCAATTTCGAGCGGCTGCACATCTTTCTCTTCAATCTCTGCAGTGGCGGGACGCTTCTGGTCTACTTCACAGAGAACAGGCGTGGGCTCTCAAAAAAAGCGCAGCTTTTTCTCCTGCTCTCCCTCGCTTTTGCCCTGTGCAGTTTCGCTGGTTGGTATATCCCGGCCATGATCGTCCCCCTTGTACTTTCTGTTATCATTGAACAGGTCCGGGTCGCTCATTTCGGCTCTTTGATCCCCATCGGTCTCTTTTCAGCAAAAGAGGATGTCTCTCGAAAATTCCACCAGGCGTCGCTCCTCTGCCTCTCCATCGGCCTCGCCCTCTCAAGCCCGGTTATACTAAATGATATCTACGGTCACTGGTTCACCCTTGAAAAACTGAAACTCGACACCTTCTTTCTCGGCTTCTCCTTTCCGCTGTCGCTCATCTCCATGTCGGTCATCTTCTCGCTGATGCGCCAGCACGAAATGCAGATAACCATGCACATCAAGGAGGCGCTGTTCTGGACCATCAACATCGGGGTAATCGTCTTCTTTCTCTTTATTCTGGCCCGCTGGTTTGTGCCTCAGGTGATGATCGCCACCACCCTGTTCGTGGCAGTGACGTTGGTGCTCTATCTCTACTACCACCAGGGTATCCGGCTGCAGCAGAAGGCGTTTCTTACTTCGGGGATTCTCTTTCTGCTCGTCACCTCAATAACCGGTATCATCTATATCCTTGTGGCATTCTCCGCCGACTACGATCCCCAGAAGACACTTCCTCTTTTGCGACTGCACGCCTTTACCGCCCTTTACGGCTGGAACCTGAGCGGTCTGGCGGTGATCAGCCGGCATGGTGATTTTCCCATCCAGCTCCATTCCCAGAAGGTCATCATTCTCCACTGGCTGACAGTGCTTATTCTTTGTCCGTTAGGCTATTTCTTTGCCCCCTTTGCGGTGCTGGCGGTGCTTTTCTACTGCTGGCTGCTGCACACCCTGCTTTTTAACCAGGGCCCGGTTGACAACCGGCTGGTATCGATGGAAGACAATGTCCTTGGATCTCTTATGAAACAATAAACACACGCAGTGACCATGGTTGTACAGACAAGCAACTCCATCCATTCACCAGCAGAAGAACTTGTCCAGATCGTCGACCGGGACAACCGCCCCGTCGGTGTGGAATCACGCCGGATCATGCGGGCACATGGACTTATCCACCGCGCTTCGTATATACTGGTATACAATTCCAGGAACGAGATCTTTATCCAGAAGCGGACCACGACCAAGGATATTTACCCGGGATACTGGGATGTGGCAGCTGGGGGAGTAATGCTTGCGGGCGAGTCGGACATCGAATCAGCCCGGCGCGAGCTTGCCGAGGAGTTGGGGATAACTGATACCCAGCTGGATTTTCTTTTTCACCACTACTACGAAGCTGGTGAAAACAAGGTTTGGGGTGCAGCCTACCGCTGTTGCCATGAAGGGCCCTTCGTTCTGCAACCAGAAGAAGTGGAATACGGCGAATTCGTCTCCATGGAAGAGGTGATACACCGCAAGGAAAACGAGCCATTTACCCCGGATGGCATTGAAATCCTGGCACGAATCGGACAAAAATGACAGAGATCGACAGAAGATGTATCATGGACATTAATACTGATAGAGCTCTTCGCAAAGATTGATACATTTCCCTCGGCAGACGGCTCTGTAAACGTTTACAAAACCAGTCAACAATCCGTACTCACACTGTTTTTTCAAGGCAAATTGTATTTCGTATTGAGAGTGATCCCCAAGCATGTCGAACAAAATGGTCCCACGGGATTGATGTGAGGAGAACAGCTCGTACTTGCAAAAGCACTTTTTGTTGCCCGAAACAGCAAAGCGACGTATTCTAGCCGGATTTTATCCATCTCATCTACCTCTGTAACAACGTTTCCGGCAGAGACCCACCATTCAAACCATAGCCATCAAGTGCCCAAGGAAGGTTTACCCATGCCCAAAAATACCAAAATCGTTGCTACCATCTCCAGTCTGAACTGTTCTGAAGCATTTATCAGGCGGCTCCACGAGGCCGGAATGGATGTTGTCCGTCTCAATACTGCTCACATGAGCCATGACGATGCCCTTGAAGTCATCAACAATACTCGCAAAGTGTCCAACAAGATCGGAATTTTATTGGATACCAAAGGTCCGGAGATCAGAACCTGCGATGCCGTGGAACAGCTGACAGTAAAGTTTGGGGATATCATCAAAATCAAAGGTGCGCCGGGTGAGCTTTCCCATGACGATATCATCTGCGTATCCCACAAGGAGTTTGTGAGAGACGTCCCCGAGGGAAGCTCTATTCTCATCGACGACGGCGACATCGCCCTGGCAGTCACCGGCAAAGATGATGAGTACCTGTTCTGCTCGGTAGAAAATGACGGCGTCATCAAGGCCAGAAAATCGATCAACATTCCAGCTGTTCACGTCACATTGCCGGCACTCAGCGAAAAAGACAAGGGATTCATCCGCTTTGCCGCCGACAATGATCTGGATTTTATCGCCCACTCATTTGTCCGCAACAAGGAAGATGTGCTGGCCGTTCAACAGATCCTTGACGAAAAGAATTCGCCAATCAAGATTATCGCCAAAATCGAAAACCATGAAGGCGTCACCAATATCGATGAGATTCTCGATCACGCCTATGGGGTCATGATCGCCCGCGGCGATTTAGCGGTGGAGATCCCCACCGAGCAGATCCCGCTCATCCAGAAAAAGCTTACCCGCAAGTGCATTGAAAAACGGAGACCGGTCATCGTGGCCACCCAGATGCTCCACTCGATGATCGATTCCCCCCGTCCCACCAGGGCAGAAGTTTCAGACGTGGCAAACGCCTGCCTCGACCATGCCGACGCTTTGATGCTCTCCGGTGAGACCGCCAATGGCAAATATCCGGAACTGGCGGTCAGGATCATGACCAAGGTCATCAAAGAGGTTGAAGGGAAAAACGGTAATTATGTGGATGTGCCCTACGGCGATCAGCACAAGATCACCGCTTATCTGGCCAAGGCCGCGGTCAAAGCGGCGCTGAGACTCAATACGAAAGCCATTGTTGCCGATTCAGTGACAGGAAAATCGATCCGGGCGTTGGCAGCCTATCGCGGCGGCAACCCCATCTATGCCCAGATCTATGACGAACGGGTCATGCGGCAGCTCTCATTGTCCTATGGGGTTTATGCCGATTATGCTCTTTTGGATGAGCACTCCACGGAACCATTGAAAAACTCCATCTGCCGCCTGATCGGCGACAAGCAGTTCAATGATGATGATCTGATCATCGTTTTGGCTGGCAGCTTTGGTGCCAAGCACGGCGCCTCCTATATCGAGGTCAGCACAGCCGGGAACCTCAAGGAGAAATGCGTCTATATCGCCCCAAACCCGCATTTCGCATAGGTGGATTTCGCCAGGTTCTTTTGCCAATATCTTTTTTTTTCTGGCATTCAATACGGCCTGACAACTTCTTTTACAGCCAGGGACCCGCAATGCGGGAATAAATTATTATGCTTGGAACTCTCGTCAATGCCCTGGCTATTATTGCCGGCAGTCTGGTAGGCCTCTTCTTCAGTAAAGGAATCGCCGACAACTATCGGGACATCATCATGAACGGCGTGGGCCTCTCCGTGATCCTGATCGGCATCAAAAGCGCCTTGGTTTCGGGTGATCTGATGGTGGTAATCTTCTCGGTGATCCTGGGGGCCCTACTTGGTGAAGCAGCCAGGATCGAGGCGCGTCTGGAAGCGCTGGGGAAATACCTCGAGAAGAAGGTGGCAGCAAAATCTAGCGACACGAGTTCCTTCGCCAGAGGATTCGTCACCGCCAGCCTGGTTTTCTGTGTCGGGTCCATGGCTATTGTCGGTTCGCTTGAAAGTGGGCTCACCGGCAATCATCAGACCCTTTTCGCCAAGTCGGTGCTGGACGGCGTGACCTCCGTCATCTTCGCCTCGGCGATGGGGCTTGGCGTCATGTTTTCCGGGGCCGCGGTCTTTCTTTACCAGGGGCTTATCACCATGACCGCCGTTTTCATGAAAAATTTCCTGGTGCCGGAGACCATCAGCCAGATGACCTCGGTGGGGGGGCTGCTCATAATGGCCATCGGCTTCAATATGCTGAAAATCACTACCATCCGGGTCGGCAACCTCATTCCGGGAATATTCCTGCCGCTGGTCTGGTTTATCCTGCGAGGCTGGCTGTTACCGTAACAGGGTAACAGCCAGCCCAAATAGTCAGTATCACCCTGGTTTGACTATGGTCCGGCCCCGAATTTTACCGGCCAGAATCGCCTCAGCCGCAGCCGGTACCTCTTGCAGACTAATCTCACTCACGAGTGATTCGAGCTTGGCCAAATCGAGATCACGGACAATACGTTGCCAGGCCTGTTCCCTTCGGGCAATTGGCGCCATAACTGAGTCAATACCGTAAAGGGTCACACCACGTAAGATAAAGGGAGCCACAGAAGTCGGCAAATTCATCGATTCAGCCAGACCGCAAGCCGCCACCGCACCGCCATAGCGGATCTGGCTGAGCACATTGGCAAGGGTATTGCCACCGGCCACATCCACCGCCCCGGCCCATAACTCCTTGGCCAGCGGCTTTGGCTTATCACCAAACGGCTGCCGTTCGATCACCTCTGCCGCCCCGAGGCTTTTCAAATATTCTGCCTCAGCCATTCGGCCCGTCACCGCCACCACCCGATACCCAAGCTTTGCCAGGAGCAGAACCGCCACACTACCAACGCCACCTGCCGCACCGGTCACAAGGATATCGCCACTCGCAGGCGTTACACCATGCTGCTCAAGTGCCATCACGCAGAGCATCGAAGTATAGCCTGCCGTACCGACAGCCATGGCCTGCCGGGTAGTAAGCCCCTCGGGAAGCTTTACCAGCCAGTCGCCTTTCACCCGCGCCATCTGGCTGAAGCCGCCACTATGCACTTCGCCCACCCCAAAACCGTTCAGTACCACCTTGTCGCCAGCCTGAAAGGCGGGATGCTCTGATGATGTAACAGTACCGGCAAAATCGATACCGGGGACAAGCGGGAAGCGCCTTACCACCGGTGCTTTCCCGGTCATAGCAAGGCCATCCTTATAATTGAGCGCCGAATATTCAACACCCACCGTGACATCGCCAGCCATAAGATCGTCTTCGGTCAATGTGGTCAGCTTTGCGTGCTGCCCCTCTTCATCTTTGGTTATTTCAATCGCCGAGAATGATTGCGGCATGATGCTCCTCCTAAAGTGAAAGATTGTCAGATTCCTCAACAATAATCTTTTTAGAGATCATCTGAACCCTACCATCTAGCAATTCATTATTACAACTGTGCTGACAGTTTTCATAAGATACACATAAAAAAATGGTGTTTATGGCAAGAATAAATCGGCGGCTATAACATTTTCCAACAGATGCATGCTATACTGATCCTACCGGTTTACCGAACCCGTAGTAGTTAATGTAATCTTGTTTTCATTCAAACCAAATGTATCGAATACCCTTTGTAATCTTTACTCAAAAACAAACACTCGTGTTGTTTCTAACATCACTTTTACCCATCTGTCATTCACAGCCGAAAGCATGAACCTGGCCAAAAACCTGCACACACTCTTTGTTATCGCGACCAGCACAACCGGACTTTCCAAGGAGGAAAGAACACGTTTTCAGCATTTTTCTCTGTTTCTGCTGTTCGGCATCCCGTTGATGCTCGTTTTCGGGATCACAAATTTTCGTAACGGTGACATCTGGGTTTCCGCATTTGCGGCACTTTCCGCCACCTGTCTCTCCATAGGCTGGCTGCTGATCAAATACAGCGAGAAAGGAATCATCGTCTATCGTTTCAACGCCGTACTCTATGCTTCGCTGCTTTTGTATCTACTTATCTATGGTGGTGAAAGCGGGTCAAAAATTTTATGGTTGTATACCTTCCCCTTCATCACCTTTTTTCTTTTCGGCAAAAACGAAGGCCTGATCTGGAGCACCATCACCATTATTCTCACGTTCTTCCTCTTTTTTATCCCACGTGGTTTCTTGGAAATCTATCCATATCATATCGCATTCAAGATACGTTTTTTTGCCTCTTATGTCACAGTTACCGGGGTCACTTTCTGGCTGGAATACCTGCGTCATTCCTACAGCACCAAGCTTGAAGCCCAGAACGAAGCATTAAACGACGAAATTGTGGAGCGGAAACGAATAGAGAAAGAGCGTGAGCGCCTTATCGCTGAAGTACAATCAGCCAATAGGGCGAAAAGTGAATTTCTCGCCAATATGAGCCACGAGATCAGGACGCCACTTAACGGCGTTATTGGCATGACCTCAATGCTATTGGACACAAAACTCGATGAACACCAGATCCATTACGCCACCACCCTGCGCACAAGCGGTGAGTTCCTGCTCACCATTATTAACGATATCCTTGACGTCTCCAAAATTGAGGCCGGGAAATTCGAATTAAACATCAAACCATTTGACCTGCGCGAGATGCTGGACAGATTTTCCGCTATCGCCACCCAGAAGATTTATAATAGCGATGTAGAGCTTATTGTCTGGGCTGATCCGGAAATTCCGTCACATGTAGGCGGCGACGCTGATCGGTTACAGCAGATTCTTATCAACTTGACCAGTAACGCCTTAAAGTTTACCCCCGAAGGTCATGTGACGGTCAAGGTCAGTACCAGGGAGGAAAGCCCATCACACATTTTGCTGCTCTTTTCCGTAAAGGACACAGGGATCGGAATCGCCGATGAAGATCAGCCAAAACTCTTTCACAGCTTTAGCCAGATAGACACCCCCACCACTCGTGAATACTGCGGCACCGGACTCGGGCTCAACATCTCCAAACAGCTATGTGAACGGATGGGCGGAGAAATAGGGGTCAGCAGTACCGCCGGTCACGGCTCTGAGTTCTGGTTCACAGCCCGTCTGGAAAAATGTGCACCAGCAGGAGAACAGCACCCTTCCCCGGACCTGCATGGAAAATCGGTCATGATCGCTGCTGCAAATGAGATGCTGACTGAAATGCTGAATTGCCAGATCTCCTATTGGGGAGCGACAGTACATTGCACCTCGACACCCGAAATGCTCATGCAGGAGATGACCAAACAGCCCGCTGCTATGCAACCCGGTGACTTTCTCTTCATTGATCAGGCATGTCTGTTACCTGCAGGAGAAGAGAGATTACAACAGTTTTGGAAGTCAGTTGCTGCCGGCCAACACCGGTTAATCCTGCTGGCTGAAGCAGGTGAACTGTTGCCGGAGATTGCCAAAACAGTCACAGATCAGGCCGTCATCCTGAAAAAGCCCATTCAATTTGGTGAGCTTCGTTTGTGCTGCAGTGACGAGCAACGTTCTGCCGAGCCCATTTTCTCCAGCGACACGACCGCTATGACCCAATCCCTTCGCGAGGTGAAAATATTACTGGCGGAAGACAACCCCATCAACAGGGAGGTGTTGGTCGGTATTCTGGCGAAATCGGGCATCGAACAGGTCGACACCGTCGATAACGGCCTTGATGTCCTCAAAGCCCTCGAACAAAAGAAATACCATCTCATCCTTATGGATGTATCGATGCCGAAGATGGATGGATTGACAGTAACCGGAAAGATCAGGACCAGTACCTTTACCCACAATTCCAGCACCATTCCTATTATTGCCCTGACCGCCCACGCTATTGCCGGTGACAGGGAACGGTGTTTACAGGCGGGAATGAACGACTATCTGACCAAGCCGATAAAACCGCAGGAGCTTCTACTTAAGCTCGACATGTGGCTGCCGCAAGGTAGTCTTGAACCGGTCTCCCAGCCCGCAGCTGTTACAGCCCTGGCGAACAACACAGCTCCTGAAGAGCTGCTACAATTTGACTCTGCAGCAATGCTGCACCGGCTCATGGGGGATAATGAGCTTGCCCGCCAGATTATGAACATGTTCCTCGACGATGCCCCAGAGCAGCTCAAGATTCTGGAAAATCTTATCAACAGCCGCAGCCTGCAACAGGCCTCCGATCAAGCCCACAAAATTGCGGGAGCGGCGTCAAATCTCTCAGTGAACAGGTTTCATGCCATTACCAAAACGATCGAAGCAGAATGTAGAGACAACAACGCCGACATGCTCGATGCGCTTCTTACCGACCTGAAAAACGAATTTCAGAAAGTACGGAAAGAGATTCTGCACTTCCTGCAAGATAGCGCATAACTCGCAACTTCAGACCGGCTTACAGCAACGCCACCATTTCCTCACTACTCAGCACCCGATCACACAACAGGGCCAAGGCACTGGTCACCGCCGCCCGCACCTGCTCTGCACTACAACTGACCCCGGCAAATTCGGCAGGCGGCGCTGCAGTACAGTCATGGAGTAGCGTACAACCAAATCCCAGATCCAGTGCTGCCCGCGTGGTTGCATCCACACACATAAAGGTCATCATTCCGGAGATGACCAAATGTTCAATACCCTCTTGCTGCAGATATTCTAAGAATTCCGTCTCCCGGAAGCTGTTGGGCCAGTGCTTGACAATCACCTTTTCCCCGGCTGCCGGCTCGACCAGCTGGTGAATCTTGACACCTTCTGTTTCCGGCAGAAAAAAGGTGGAGTTTTCTCGCAGTGAAACGTGCTGGATATGAATAACCGGTAGCTTATTCTCTCGAAATGATTCCAGCACCTGCCGGATGTTTGCAGCAGCCTCCTCGGCACCTGGCAGCGCCATCCTGCCGCCCTGAAAATAATCGTTCTGAACATCGATGATAATGAGTGCGGTGTTATTCATTTTATTCTCCAAGATAGTTGAGCCACTTGCAAAAGTTCCTTTTCGCTCAATCTCTGCGTTATGTTCAAAATTTGATCCTCGAAATATTGTGTATATGTCTGTGATAAAATTTTTTCACACGCCTTGATCTTGAAGGAAAATGATACTTTTGCAAAAGGCTCAGTTGATAATCGTAGAATGCATCGTTGAAATTCAGGTCGCCTTGTTTTCCCCGGCCCAAAACCCGTATTCGACATGCTGCTATTGTAAGATAGATATAGCCAGCAGCAAAAGTGTCTGATCAGACATAATAGGGGTCAAATTGGACAATACGATGAAATACTATTATGCTGAGATAAATCTGGCCAATCCTCTTTTCTCAACAATCATTTTTCACGACCTATGCTCACTATCGCACTTCTTGCCATCCAGAACGCCATTTCCTCCAGCATCACCGGCCCGCAGGACATCTTCTCGGTAAGCAATCTGCAATGGCAACAGATGCATAACGACAGCGAACCATTTTGTGAGGTCAACATAGTCCAACCAAGCATTGCCGGAACGACCTCCTTCAACGGCTTGCAGATCGCATCCACCGCCACAATAGCCGATAACAAGACCTACGATATCATCATTATCCCTGCAGCATATGGTGATCTCCAACCCACCCTCCACAATCAGCATCTCATCGGCTGGCTCATTCGCCAGCACAGTTCAGGTGCATGCATCTGCTGTGTCTGCGCAGGTTCCTTTCTAATCGCCAAGACGGGACTTCTGGACAATAGAAGGGCCACGACGCACTGGGCCCTGGCAAATGAATTCAAACAGCAGTTCCCGAAGGTTATCCTCAGGGCGGAAAAGATGCTGATCGACGAAGGTGACATCATCAGTTCAGGCGGCGTCACTTCCTACCTTGACCTTTGCCTCTACCTGGTACGCCGCTTCGGCACACCTGAGCTGGCCACCGCTATCTCTCGGACATTTTTGATTGATACCACCAGGCAGGCGCAGCTCCCTTATGCCACTTGCAGCTTTTATACCCAGCACGGTGATGCGGAGATTTTGCAAGCACAACAATGGCTGGAAACCCATTTTTCCCAGCCGGTAACAATTGCCCAGCTTGCCGGAACGGCAGGCCTTGGCGAGAGAACCTTCACCAGACGTTTCAAAAAAGCCACAGGCGACAGCCCAAGTGAATACCTGCAAAGAATACGCATTGAGGCGGCCAGAGAGTCACTTACAAAGACCAGAGAAACTGTCGACTTCATCACCAGAGCGGTGGGATATGAGGATGTCACCTCGTTTCGTCGACTTTTCAGAAAGTACACCGGTCTTTCACCTTCAGCCTATCGCAAGCGATTTACTCTGCTGTACGACGAGGTGAAGGTGTAATGACCCTATAACTTCAGTTCAACACCCAGCCCTTCGGTTTCTTCCCGTAAGGCCCTGATAAATGTTCGCTGCAGGACTGTGAACTTCTGTTCGATCATCGCGGCGAGTGCACGCGTTTCAAGATCAAATTCAATACCACAGACATAGGTGGCCTTGTTATGTTTTCGAGCTCTGGCCAGATGCCGGACGACAGCATTCACTTCAATAGGTTCAGATGAGCGACAATCAACAGCAACTTTGAGACGAGAGCCCATAGAAATAGCTTCAAGGGGAACATCACTGCCAAATGCAAGCCCCCTGGCACTCAGATCAATCAATGAGAACTCCTGTTGCAGAAACTCTCTTGGTCCAATAAGAATTTTGATAAACGACTGGTAGTCCTTATGGGTTTTCGCCCGAAATGGCCTGGCATTTCGCGTAATTCTGGCCAATATCGGAAATGCGCACTGTACCACCTGCTCGCCGCGCTTCTGAGCGATTTTGATGAAAAAGGTGCCCAGCTCAACCGAGGTTGTGCCGGTATAAAACTCCAGCACCATGAATTTACTCTGACGTATCAAAAGATTGCCGGCAACCGGTTCCAGTGGCGCCAGGTTTATGTGCGAAAGTTTTTTCAGATACGCCCCCGGCTCATGGTCCGGATCAACACTGATCACATCATTTAATTGGACCAAGTCGGGCAGTTCATCAACGAGAGAGGTATAGAAATGTCGGGTCTGGTGTTCGATCTGCACACCTACCAGACGTTCTTCAAAAAGCAGTGTCTGCAGATAGGGCAGAATCTCCGATTTTTCGGTCAAATACTCCGAAGCATCGCCAGATGAGAAGTCACCATCTTGAGGGAAACAGCCCCCAGGGAAAAAAATGCTGATATTTCTAGTTACTTCAGTATGTTCTGCAACCATCAGAGCCATGCCGCCACCATTACGTAACACTTCGATATTATTGAATATACAATGCTCCCTAGCACATATATCGCCTATCTATTCGTTTTTACGTTATATTCATGATATCATGCTGGCATGTATACCTCAATAGTTTTTCTATCTATAGTTAAGCAACATGACACGAAGGGACAGGAAAACTCTATCTCCAAAAAAACTTGTGACTATTTACGGTTCCTGCCTACCGAAAACAGTTCGCTATCCTGTATGATGAAATGAGCAAAAGAAAAAAACAGATGATGTAACAAGGGAAACGTACCATTGGACAGCCTTGGCTGATAGCTAAGCAGCCCTTTACATGAAAACGACAGAAGAAGCTGAGAAAAATCTCAACATCTTACGATGACAACATTCATCCAATGTATCACAACATGATAAAAGTGGTTCTCGAGCCTTTTTTCGAATCCACTCGAAAAAACATATACCTTTTCACAACATCGGTACTGGCCTTGCTCATGGCAGTGTGGGCGCCCTTCAACCTGGCCGCGGAACCGGTGCCAATAAAAATTGGAGTATTGAGTTTTCGTACCGCCGAACAGACCAGGACACAATGGGCGCCCACAGCCGAGTATCTAAATGTGGCTATACCCGGCTATCGTTTCCAGATGGTACCGATGAATTATCCGGAGATAGATCGGGCTGTCACCGAAAAAACCATTGATTTCGTGCTGACCAATACTGCCCATTACGTGACGCTTGAGGCAAATTTCGGGGTCACCAGGATTTTGACCATGGTGGTTTCCATTGATGGGCACCCCTTCAAAGAGTTTGGCGGGGTGATTTTTACCCGCAGCGACCGGGGTGACATCAACGATCTTTCTGACCTTCGGGGCAAGACATTTCTGGCGGTTGGGGCCAATTCGCTTGGAGGATATCTTGTGGCTTGGCAGACACTGAAACGAGCTGGGATAAATCCTCAGCATGACTTTGCCAAATTACTGTTTAACGGGCTTCCCCATGATGAAATTGTCTACAAAGTGCTCAACCGTGAGGTGGATGCGGGAACCGTCCGCACTCACGTTCTTGAAAACATGGTGAAGGAAGGACGAATTAAGCTGGCAGATTTGAAAATTCTCAACCAGCAGAAGGTACCGGACTTTCCCTACCTGCTTTCTACCCAACTTTATCCAGAATGGCCGCTGGCACGGCTGCAGCACACCGATGAGACCGTCGTCGAGAAGGTAATTGTCGCCCTGCTCACGATGAAGCCGGGCAGTCCGGCAGCAGTAACTGGGAAATATGCCAGATGGACACCACCCCTCAACTATCAGGGCGTTCATGAACTTTTTAAGGAATTACGGACTGGGCCCTACCAGGATTTCGGTGCCTTTACCCTTGGAGACGTTTTTCACAAGTATCTCAAGGAGATTGTATTTCTGATCATCTTCATGGCCTGTGTTCTGCTTTTTTTGGCCAAGATCATTCACTTGAACGATTCGCTCCGTAAGGCCCTTTCCGAGGTGAAAACCCTGCGCGGATTTTTGCCTATCTGTTCATCCTGCAAGAAGATCCGTGACGATTCAGGTTACTGGAACCGGATAGAGACCTATATCCGCCATCATTCGGAAGCAGAATTCAGCCACTCCATCTGTCCGGACTGTGCCAAAAAGCTGTTTGATAGATACAACGATTCAGTAACAGCTAAAGAGATGGCGACCGCCAATAAAGAGGCGGCAAGAAAGACAAGGGACGATTAGGTCAAACAAGTCCTGTCATGCCTCTAAAAAGTACATTTTTCAGGGCTCAAGACCATCGACCTTAATTACCACCAGGGTGATGTCATCCTCGGTTTTGCGCCCCAGGGTGAACCGTCGCAACTCCTCATATACAGCGCCCAGAATTTCCGCAGCGCTGCGCATCGCATTGGCACGAATACACTCACGCAGACGATTTTTACCGTACATCTCCCCCTGAATATTGAAGGCCTCCCAGATGCCATCAGTGCCGATAGCAATGATCTGGCCGTTGGCCAAATGCTCACGACGATGCTCATGATAGTTCACTTCGTCGACAACCCCCAGCGCAATACCCTCGCCCTTTAATTCTGTAAACTCGTCTTGGACCGGATCGTAAAGCAGCGCAGGATCGTGACCTGCCCGCACCCAGTCCAGGCGCCGATGTTCAGGGTCGATGGAGAGATAAAAGAGGGTCATGAACCGGCCCGAGTCGAGCACATCTCTCGCCAACTGGCTGTTCATGGCCGAGATGATCTCGGAGATGGTCCCCGGCTGCGAAGCCCGCATCCGTAAAAACGCGCGGGCCGTGGTCATGAGCAGGGCAGAATCGACTCCGTGGCCGGAGATATCCCCCACCACCACATTGAACGGTCCCTGGTGTGAATCGCGCTGCCAGATAAAGTCGAAATAGTCACCGCCGATCTCATCGCAGGAGACGTTTCTTCCCGCGATATCAAGCCCTCTGACCTGGGGTTTCTCCTGGGGAAGCAGACTTTTCTGCACCTCACCGGCCAATCGCAACGCCTTCTTGTGCTCGGTCATATCGGTGATGAAGGCCATGTGACCAATAATCTCCCCTTGGTCGTTTCTTAAGGTATTACCGTGCACAAGGAAAGGAATGCGCCTGCCGTCCTTGCCATACCCTTCGCCTTCAAACTCCCGATATTCTTGATTCAACAGGGTATCTCTGTTCTGTAACATGAACTCGCGGAACTCTTCTGTGCCACGGTCAAAAGAGCTCGTACCGATCAGTTCTTCACGGGAATAGCCGGTGTTCCGGCAATAGGCGTCGTTGACATCGACAATGATAAGGTCTTCATTCATGAGCACAAAACCCTCGGCGGCGGTTTCAACAATCCGACGATATTTTTCCTCGCTTTTCCTGAGCGCCTCTTCCGCGAGGCGGCGGTCGGTAATATCAAACAGAACACCTTGATTGTGGGTTTTGCACCCATCCGCATCACGAATAACCGAGGTTTGATCCTCGATCCAGCGTACATCGCCATCTTTGGTTATGCATCGATAGTGCATGGTATACTCTTCCACGTCCTCTTTGGCATAACGACGGATCTCCTCCCCCACCCGCACCTGGTCGTCCGGGTGGACGACATCCTTGAAATGAATAGCACCTGAAAAAAAATCCTCGGGCGAATAGCCAAACTGACGGACATTTTCCGATATATACTCAAGATGCGGGTTTTCCCCGGCGATCCGGCGAAAGAGAATAACGGGACTACGCTCCACGATCAGCCTCGACATTTCCAGCGCCTGAACAGCTTTCCGGTGCTCGGCACACTCTCGGGCGAGGTCACGGTTACGCTCCTCACACTGCTTTTCAAATGAAAACAATTCCAACTCTGCGTTGGCCAGCCGTTTTCGCAACGAAGCGACTTCTGCCAGCAACTCTTCGCGTGTTTTTTCCTGATCGCTTAGCATAGTAACTCCATATTGCTCACTCATAGATCCGCATAAGATAGCGGCCGTCGGGAAACGTTATAAGCTGTTCACATTGCATACCGTTAAATCCCGCAATTGTTTGCATCATAGCAAAATCGATATAGAGCCAGGGAAAGGGCTCTGAAACGATCTCGTTGTATTTCATGACAAAAATGGTTTCCCCAAGATACTGGCCATCACGCCGGCTCACCCGTTTTCCACGCAAGAGCGGGGTCAGATCTGTTGAATCGGCAATGAGATTTCCACCAGGAGCAAGTAATTTTTTCGCATGCCGGAGCAGCGGTCCAAGCCGTTCCAGCGTACCGCAGATACCCAGGCCGTTCATGAGCATGAGGATGGTGGTGTATTTTGTACCGCCATGGGAGAAGAAGTTGCAATGCAGCGGATGCTGCACCCCGCGCCGCCGCATAACCTCGATGCAGCCCGGCGAGACATCCAGCGTGTCCACCTCCAAACCATGTTCCTGAAGCCAGAGACTGTGGCAGCCGCTGCCACCTCCCACATCGAGCACTGTTCCCTGACAGCAGTCGAGACCTGTTCGCTCCAGTTCGTCCATCTGCTCATATCCCCGGAACATCACCGCTCCGCTCATACAGGCCATTTCCAGCGTTGTCGATTCCACTTCCACACTGACATCCAGCTGTCCCTGCAGATAGTCGAGCATCATTGCCCCAAGGGGATCTTTCTCCCGTTGTCGGATCACCATATCCATCTCACGTGTGAAAAAAATGTAGCCTTCCGAAAACAAAAGAGAGGCATCAACAACCTCAACAGCTCGATTCAACTGTCATGACAATAATTTCATCTCACTGTTGTCCGGTGAAGATAATAGCCACCCATTCTGTCAGACGCAATGTAACTGTTGCTTCTCGCTATACGATTGCAGTATTCTAAATCAACTGTTTGTCCGGCAGAGCGTATCGGCAACGCCAATGCCGATGCAAAAGGCAAACAGGATGGTCCCTCTCACTTCTCTACCGAAAAGACCGGTGACCCCACATGAGTCAGGACATTTTCCATGACAGCTGGAGTTCTTTATGCCGTTACAACGGCAAAGACAACTCGTTTGTTCTGGACGATAATCTCATTCCCGTCCTGGACTCGGTTGACATAGGTTTTGTTGTCCAGTCAGCTGCAGGAAAAGTTGTTTACTGCAATCGACTCGCCGCATCAACATTTCAACTGCGACCGGGTCTCGATATACATAGTCTGCTTTCATCAGGAGACTGGTACGTCCTGGATGAAAACGAAACAGTCACCCCCCTTTCCCAGTCACCTGCCACCACCTGCTTTGAGACAGGAAAACAAACCGACAACAGCATCATCTGCCTTCGCCGTTCGAACCGACCGTCCATCTGGATCAACCTGCGCTGTCATCCTCTTTTCACTCCGGGCATTTCACAACCCTCGGCGGTCATTCTCACCTTTACCGATATCACTGAAGAACGAAGTATCCGGAGTAACCTCAAGGAACTGAGCGAAAAATACCGCCAGCTCTCCGATGCCACCTTCGAGGCTATCTTTCTCTCGGAAAACGGCATCTGTATCGGTCAGAACAAAACCGCCGAAAAGATGTTCGGCTACACCGACGACGAGGCGCAGGGGCACCCAGGGACAGACTGGATTCATCCCGACGACCGGCCCACGGTCATCGCCAAAATGGCTGCTGGCGAAGAAGCACCCTATGAGGTTATTGCCCTCAGGAAAGATGGCTCCAGTTTTCCTTGTCAGATCCAGGCCAGAATGACGGAGGACCTCGACGGCAGGAAAATCCGGATCACCGCCTTACGGGACATGTCCGACCGTGAGATCACCAGAAACCGTCTGCTGCAGGAGGCCAAGCGCCGCAAGATCCTCATGGCCAAAAGCGGTGACGGCATTGTCATTACCGACCGAAACCATAAGGTCATTGAAGCCAACAAGCGCTTTGCCGATATGCTGGGTTATACGCCGGAAGAGATGACAAATCTCCATATCTGGGACTGGGAAATCATTCACTCGGAAGAAGATATTCGTCAGTCGCCACTTGACCAGGCCACCCTTGATCACTTTTTTGAAACCCGCCATCGCCGCAGGGACGGCACCATCTATGATGCGGAAGTACAGTCAAGCGGGGCAATAATTGGTGGCGAGCTCATGGCCTTCAACGTTGTCCGTGACATTACCCGCCGAAAACGAGTGGAACGCGAATTGCTGCAGGCCAAACACAAGGCGGAAATGGCCTCGAAACACAAGTCCGAGTTCCTGGCCAACATGAGCCATGAGATCCGTACCCCGCTCAACGGCATCATGGGTATGCTCCAGCTGATGCAATCTGAACCACTCCCCCCGTCGCTCAAGGACTACGTTGACAACGCCCTGCAAGCCTCGGAACGGTTAACCCGGCTGCTTGGTGATATCCTCGATCTTTCCCAGGTCGAAGCAGGTATGCTGAAGATCCAGCCGGTCATCTTCAATATACAAGAGTCGATGCATTCGCTTGAAGCCCTTTTTAAACCGGCATTTATGGAAAAAGGTATCACCCTCTCCATCAATCTCTCACCTGAAGTACCGACCTATATGATAGGCGACGTCACCCGCCTCCAGCAGATCTTGACCAATCTGGTCGGTAACGCCTTAAAATTTACGGATAAAGGCAGTGTTACCGTCGATGTATCTGCCCTTCCTGAAACCAAGCCAGACCAACGGAAGCTGCTTTTTTCCGTCATCGACACCGGTATCGGCATTGCCGATGAAAAAATCTCCGCCCTGTTCAACGCCTTTATTCAGGTGGAAAATAACCTCACCCGCAAATACCAGGGCGCCGGCCTGGGACTTGCCATCTCCAGACATCTCGTCTCACTCCTCGGCGGCAATATGTCCATCAACAGCCAGGAAGGGAAAGGAACCGCGTTTTACTTCTCCCTGCCCTTTGCCATCTCCCCCAGGCCACTGCAACAGCGGACCGGGCCCACTTCAAGCAATGGGGTGAACGACAACCTCAGAATCCTGCTGGCGGAAGACGACAGTATCAGCCAGCTGGTGGTCTCAAAGGTACTGGGCAATCTCGGTCATCAGGTCCATACAGCAAAAAATGGCAGGGAGGTTTTGGAGATACTGCGGGTCATGCCCCATTTTGACGCCCTGCTGATCGACATCCAGATGCCGCTCATGAATGGGATTGAAGTCACCCGCATCCTGCGCACTGATCCCGAATACCGTGATTGTGCCGGAATACCCATAGTGGCTATGACCGCCTATGCCATGACCGGTGACAGGGAGACGTTTCTGGCCTCGGGCATGGATGATTATGTCAGCAAACCGATCAACCCAGACGTACTGGTATCCGTTCTCCGCAAGGTTACCGCTGCCAGACACTCATTACAGCAGCGCTCTCGCTGACAATCTGGTTACGGCCTGAGCAGCTTCAACCCTAACGGTTCCTCCACCAGCCTTCGGGCGGTCGAGCCGGTCAGTTCATGGATAATCACTTCCATCACATGCCAGACCCGCACGCCTTCGCGAATACAACCGGTGATGGTCTCTTTTTCCCGGCCGCAGGCCATGTGCATGTGCAGCAAGGGTGTCCCTTCCTCATCTCGAAAAAGCGTACCGGTACCGGTAACCTCATGGGCGTGTTCCAGCTGCAGCTTCATGGGTGAAAGTGGTAGGCCGCGATCCTCGGCCGGCCCCACTACCAGTCGGCTGCCGTCATCGGCTCCGCCGACAATAACAAGTGAAGCCGCCTCGATCTGCTGCTCTACTGCAAACCGCTCGATCACTTCATGGACGATCTCTCCATCTTCCAGGCGCAGGACAAAAATCCGGCCGGGTTGTGCCATTGAATAGCGCATAGTCTCAACCTCATGGTAATGTGTTTTTGATCATCAAAAGTTCTTCAATATTCAAGTCGGCCCATCATAGCCCATCCATAAAAAACTGTCTTCTCTTCTGACCATGCTATGAGCTGCCGTCAGGGTGCCAGCAAATAAGCCGTTGACAAGACCGTTGATCGGCACCACAATGATTGACCTGTTACCGGCAGGGTGCTGACTGCCGCAACCACCGGAACAACAAGCAGATAGGATACGACAGATGAGCATTTTTTTTCTCCATGGCCTCGATTCGTCAGGCCAAGGTGCCAAGGGCCGCTACTTTTCGGAAAAATTTCCACAGGTATTATGCCCTGATTTTTCAGGTGACCTTAAGGAACGGCTCCACCAGTTTGCAACGCTTTCGGCCAACCACCAAAATCTCACCCTGATCGGTTCAAGCTTTGGCGGGTTGATGGCCACCTGTTTTGCCATCGCTCACCCTGAGCGGGTACAGCAGTTGATACTGCTCGCGCCGGCCCTGAATTTTGGCGATTACACTCCGCCGCAAACGCTACTGAATGTGCCCACTCTGCTGGTGATCGGTAAACAGGATGTCGTCACGCCACCCAATCTGGTGCTGCCGCTGGCCCGAAAAACTTTTGCCAACCTGAAAGAGCAGCTGGTTGAGGACGATCATATGCTGCACCATGCATTTTATGCCATTCCCTGGCAGGAACTGCTTTTCGACCAATGAGAGCAACACCAACCATACAGCTCCCAACACTATTTTTTTGAGACACACGTTATGAAAACCACCAGGCCGAAAGCCCGCCCCGCCGGGAAGATAAAAAACGAGAAATTCACCGTTGACAGCGATAGTCCGCTTCTGGAATACCTCATCCGTATCCTGCCCCAGAGAAGCCGCAGCCGGCTAAAAGCTGTACTCAAAGAGCGGCAGGTCCTGGTGAACGGCCGGCCCGTCACCCAATTTGACCATCTTTTAAAAAAAGGGCAGAAGCTGGAAGTGCAATGGGAACGATCCGCAACGCCTCCACCCATGCTGGGGTTGCAGATCGTTTTTGAGGATGCGGATATCATCGTTGTGAATAAACCGCCCGGGCTGCTTACCGTGGCCACCGACAAGGAGAAACGAAGAACGGCATTTGCCATTTTAAGTAGTTATGTAAAAACTCAGGATCCCGAAAACAAGATTTTCATTGTCCACCGGATTGACCGTGAGACCTCCGGGCTGCTGCTTTTTGCCCGCAACGAGAAAATTAAGCGTCAGATCCAGGAGACCTGGGAGCAGACTATCAGCAAACGCACCTATGTGGCGGTCGTCGAGGGAGAGGTAAGTGAGAACGAAGGCACCATCACCTCCTGGCTCACGGAAAGCAAAGCATTGAAGGTGTACTCCTCCCAGAACCCACAGCACGGACAGAAATCGATCACCCACTTCCAAAAGCTCCGTACGAACTCCAGCTATACGCTGTTGCAGCTCAACCTGGAGACCGGTCGCAAGCACCAGATCCGGGTCCACCTGCAGGACCTCGGACACCCGGTGGTGGGTGACACCAAATATGGTTCGGGTGAGAAACCGATCAACCGGCTTGCCCTGCATGCCCAGGTGCTGGCCTTCACCCATCCGAAGACCGGCGAGCTCTGCAGCTTTGAAACCCCGGTACCGCCGGTGTTCATGAAACTCTTTGCCTGAGCTGCCTCCCCAACCTCCAGAGGGCTCTATAAGGTCACCACTCCATCGTCACGGATTGTGGAGTGGTTTTCAGAAAGTTATGGTATGGTAATTCTCGTTTATGGAGCTGGTGAAACCCGTTTTTTCCGCCTGAAACGGAAAATGCAATCCAGGTGCTCTTAATGAAGAACACATGCCACCGAACTCTGCCCTCTTTTCTCGTTCTCCTGGCCTCTTTCCTCGCGGTCATGGTTCCGTCATTGTTGCCAGCTACCGAAACGCCGGTGAAAATCGGGGTGCTTGCCACCCGCGGTGAAGCCCAATGCCTGAAGAACTGGGCGCCCACTGCCGACTACCTGAGCCAAAACATCCCCGGCTTCGCCTTCACCGTCGTCCCGCTTCCCCACGACCATGTCACCTCAAGTGTCCGCGAAGGTGCGGTCGACTTTATCCTGACCAATTCGGCCCTCTATGTGGAGCTGGAACAGCTCTATGGCGCGAGCCGGATCGCCACCATGAAAGAATTGCGGCTCGGCCGCTCCTATTCCCAATACGGCAGTGTCATTTTCACCCGTGCCAACAGGATGGATATTCGCACCCTCGCTGATTTCAAGGGCAGATCGTTTATGGGAGTGGACGAGGCCTCACTCGGCGGCTGGCAGATGGCCTGGCGGGAGTTTCAAGAGCGGGGCATAGATCCGCGCCACGATTTTGCCAGCCTCACCTTTGGCACAACCCACGACGAAGTGGTCTACGCAGTACGCGATGGATTGGTTGACGGTGGTACCGTACGCACCAACACCCTTGAACTGCTCGCCGCCGAGGGGAAAATAGCCCTAGCCGATTTTTTTATTCTCCCCCAACTCACCCCCTCAGATCAGCCCAGCCCATATTTTGTGACCACCCGGGAATACCCAGACTGGCCGATGGCTAAAGTGACCAAGACCCCGGACGAACTGGCAGAGAAGGTGGCGGTGGCCCTTTTACAAATGACCCATGATTCACCGGCGGCAAGAGCTGCCGAATGTGCAGGCTGGACAATTCCCCACAATTATCAGCCAGTGCGAGAACTGATGATCGAACTGCGCATCGGGCCCTACCGTGAACTTGGTAGAGTGACCATGGGAGACCTGATCCGCACCTACGGGCCGTGGCTGGTGGTTGCCTTTATCTTCTTCTGTACCCATACCGCTTTCACCTTTCTGGTTGTCAAACTCAACCGGCGGTTGCGGGCGGTGCATATCTCACTCAGGCAGGAGATCGAGCTGCATAAAAAGCTGGACAAGGAACTGGAACAGGCTAAAGAGCAGGCCGAAGCCGCCACCCTGGCGAAAAGCCAGTTCCTGGCCAATATGAGTCACGAGATCAGAACGCCGATGAATGGCATCATCGCCGCCACCGACCTGGCCCTGGCTGAACCGGTTTCACATGAGGTGGAGCACTATCTGCAGATCGTGCAAAACTCTTCATTTACCCTTTTAGGCATTATCAACGACATCCTCGATTTCTCCAAGATCGAGGCGGGCCAGCTCGAACTGCGAGAGCGGCTCTTTCGCCTTGACGAGATGTTCGATCAGGTTATGGACGTCTTTGTCAACCAGACAGCGGAAAAGGGCATCGAACTGCTGGTCGACGTGGACGCCGACACCCCTCGCCTGCTCCTTGGCGATTCCCAGCGCCTCCAGCAGATTCTCACCAACCTGATCGGCAATGCCATCAAGTTCACCAACACTGGCGGGGTCATCCTGGTCAGTGTCCACGATGCGACGAGAGACGGTGAACATCTGGAAAAAGATCAGGTCATCCTTTCGTTCTCGGTAAAGGATACCGGTACCGGTATCTCACCCGACTACCTGCCATCCCTGTTTGAGCCGTTCTCCCAAGGCGACTCCTCCTCGACCAGGAAATATGAAGGCACCGGCCTTGGCCTTTCCATCTGCCGACGCTTTGTCACCATGATGCACGGTACTATCGGGGTGGAGAGTGTGCTTGGCGAAGGCTCCACCTTCACCTTTACCGTGCGGCTGGTAAAAGCGGGTGATACACCCGTCCGTGCCCTTGATATCCCGGCTGACATCAGCGGTCTCAACGTCCTGGTTGTGGACGACTGCCGTGACAGCCGCACCATCATGGCCAGAATGCTCACCTCGCTGGACTTCAAAGTAGAAACCGTCTCCTCGGGTGCCGAAGCCATTGAGCGGCTCACGGCTGGGCAAGCGAGCCGGAACACTGTCGATCTGGTGTTGATGGACTGGAAGATGGAAGGCATGAACGGCATTGAAACCTCAAGGAAGATTCGAAAAAAACTGAATCTTTCCATACCCATCATCATGATGACCGCCTTTGCCCGGGAAGTGCGACGTTCAGAGGCAGAAGAGGCCGGCACCAACGGTTTTCTCACCAAGCCTATTTTTCAGTCAACCCTCTTTGACGCCATCATGGACGCCTTTGGCCGGGAAGGAACCCGTAAAACCGGCGAAAAAGTGGATTTCACCACCCGTGCCTCCATTTACAAGAAGCATCTCCGAGGCTGTAGGATTCTGGTAGCCGAGGACAACCACACCAACCAGCAGGTGGCCCGCGCCATCCTGGAAGGCGCCGGCATCCACGTAACCATTGTGATCAACGGAGAAGAGGCGGTCGAAAAGGTCACCACCGAGCAGTTCGACGGGGTACTGATGGATGTGCAGATGCCGAAGATGAACGGTTATGCGGCAACCCGGGCGATACGAGCGTTGCCCGGTTGCAAAAAACTACCGATTATCGCCATGACCGCCCATGCCATGAAAGGCGACGAAGAACGTTGCCTCGAAGCGGGAATGGACGGTTATGTTGCCAAACCGATAAACCAGGACCGACTCTTCTATACTCTCTGGCATCACCTGCGCAGTAGAAAACGACTACACACCGAGACAAAACCGAAAATCGAGATGGTCAGCGATCTGAGCACCATACCGGATACACCATCATATGGTCCAGAACCGGTACCCAACCTGAACGGTAGACCTGCGGGCTCCATCACACCACCGAAAATTCCAGGCATCGACATCGAACAGGTGCTCCAAACCACCGGCATCGACTGGCCAACCTTTCGTGAAATCATGGTCGGTTTTTATCATGATAATCGTGATACGGTAAGGTTACTGCAGTTGGCCCAGAACGACCACAACCTGGAATCCATACAGGCTTTCGCCCACAGCCTCAAAGGAAGCAGTGGCAACATCGGCGCCTCCGATCTCCAGCAGGCGGCCAAAGCCCTGGAAAATGGCTGCACCGGTAATATCTCCCCGGAGATGATCCTCGATCTTTGCCAGCGGGTGCAAAAGGAGCTGGAGCGGCTGCTCTCCTTTCTTGAGCCACTGACTACCCATGACAACCATACCATCGGCCAGGAGAAACCGCAGGTCGCCCTCGATCCCACTCCGCTGCTGGCGGCACTTACCGAGGCCATCGATCGGGCTGATCCTGAAGAGATACGGGAAAAAACAGAAATCCTGCAAAATGCTTTTGGTGGAGGAGACGTGCTGCCCCGTCAATTGCTTGACGAGCTCGTCCGCCAGCTCAACCGCTACGACTACGAGGAGGCCGCTCTTACCATCGACCTCATCCGTGCCCGAAAGGAGGAACACGTATGAAATCGGGGCCGCTGGTGCTCATTGTTGACGACAACGCCACTAATATCGACCTGCTGGTCAACACCCTAAAAGACGAGTACCGGCTTGGAATTGCCAAAAAAGGTGCTGCCGCCCTGGAATACGCGGTAAAATACCGCCCGGATCTCATCCTCTTGGATATCATGATGCCGGAAATGGATGGATATGAAGTCTGCTCACGGTTAAAAGCCGATCCTGGAACAGCGTCGATACCGTTCATCTTCATCACCGCCAAAAGTGAAACGGAGGACAAGACCCGCGCCTTTGCCATGGGTGCCGTGGATTACATCACCAAGCCCTTTCATGCCGCCGAGGTCAAAGCCAGGGTGCAGACCCACATCGCTTTAGAGGAGATGAAATCACGGTTGCAGGACCAGAATTTTGAATTGGAACAAGTTGTACAGCAGAAGACTCTTGAATTAAAAGAGATGCTGGAAGCCTCGATCCATTCCATGGCATTAATGGCAGAAATCCGCGATCCCTACACCGCCGGCCACCAGCAGCGTGTAGCCCGGCTGGCCTGTGCCATAGCAACAAAAATGGGACTCACCGAGCGGATCACCGAGGGTATCCACATCGCAGGAATCCTCCATGATGTCGGAAAAATACGGGTACCGGTTTCGATACTGAACCGCACCGGCAAAATATTGAACGCCGAGATGGAGGTGATCAAGATCCACCCCCAGATCGGTTTTGAGCTATTGAAAAATATTCCCTTCCCCTGGCCCTGTGCCCAGATGGTCTTCCAGCACCATGAACGGCTGGACGGCTCCGGTTACCCGCTTGGAATCCACGGCGACGAGATGCTCCTCGAATCACGTATTCTGGCTGTGGCTGATGTGGCAGAAGCAACCAGCTCCTTTCGCCCCTACCGTCCCGCTCAGGGAATGGATGCTGCCCTCGCCGAATTGAAAAAACATCGCGGCATTTACTACGACCCCGACGCTGTCGATGCCTGCGTCGAATTATTGGAAAGCGGTGCTTTCACCTTTGACTTCAGCCAGAAAGATACCGCACCCTTTCTCTGCGTGGCCTCGCCCGAAACCATCAATTCCAGTTTCCCGACCCAGCGGTATAAGTGATAATTGCAACCGCGAATCAACAACAGTCACTGCTCATCCTGTAGTAAGGTTTATGAAAAAACCTTCTCCACCTCTTCTCGAGAAAGCGCGATCAGACTTTGCTGCATGCGGTCGGCGATAAAGTGAACATCCTCCCTGTCGCCTTCGACTTTGGGCACTAATGCGCTATTAAAATTCTTCTCCGCACTGCTCAACCTGTTGGCAACAAAGAGATAATTCGACTTGTTGCGGTAATGGGTGCGAATCATATCTTCTACGCTCTCCCCTTTGGCAGTCAACAGGTTGTGATAATGATCGATCAACAGCGAAATCCAGTCACGGTAGAGAGGACGGACTTCAGGCGGGAGTGCTTCTGCTTTTGCCACCAGCGGCTCAACCTCAGGAATCGTATTGTTCCGAACAGCTTCATACGCTGTTTCAAGCGCACGGCGACGGGAAACCAGGTAGTGGTCGGCAAATGTTTTCAAACCATTTGAATATTCTTTTATCTTCCAGGCGTAGAAGACGAAAAACACCGGAATCAGTATCATCCAGATGGGTGGTACCGGTTTCTCAAGCACCTGACTGGCAAGCCGGCCGGCCATGGCCTCCTCATAGGCGAGGATTATTTTTCTCTTCTCTTCCAAGGAAAGACTCCTGACCCCCGGCGTTGATATACCCATTGTCTAGTCGAGCTCCAGAACCGAATCGAGATACTGTTCAGCCTCCTGAACCTGTTCAACATCGGTATAATAGTAACGGCTTGGATCAATCCCATTATCATCAAGATATTGCGACATCCGGTTCAAGACCCCGAACGAGCGAGTCAGATATGGTAGAAATACATACACAAACAGCACGGCTACACCAAGGGCGACCACAAAATTACAGAGTCGCTGCGCCATGCTTTTGTTCGTAGCTATTTCCATATCATCCATTTGAGCCGGAGGCACAACTCCTCCGGCTCACAGTTTATAGTTAGATTTTCGCGGTGATCTCAGGGAACACCAGATAGAACATAATGTAGGCCATAGTCAGGGTCAGCACCAGATTGAAGCTCTGACCGCAAACGTAAAGGATCAACGGCTTGCCACCCTTGAAGTACTTGGCCAATTCCCTGAAGTTGGTGGAAAGGCCGATAGCGGCAAAAGACAGGGCAAAAAACCAACCACGCAGCAGACGGGTGCCGCCGCGGACTGCACCCTGATCAATAAGGGCACCGCTCATCTCTTTGCCAAGGTTACTGTCAAGAAAAGAAAACAGAATGGAAGCAGCAAGAAAACCGAGTACGAATTTCGGGAATCTATGCCAGATTTCGCCAGCACCGACGCTACGGGTCTGCCCGCCGTCCTGCTCAACTTTCATACACCAGTAAAGGGCCACACAGAAAGCAGTGACACCGATCATGACGTTCTGGATCATCTTGATGGTCGCTGCCACATACAAGGCTTTCTCGCCAAGGAAGGCACCGGCAGCAGCTACGGCGCCGGTCGCGTCAATGGTGCCACCCATCCAGGCACCTCCAAGAATCTCAGGCATGCCCACCGCCTTGATCACTGCCGGCATGGCGATCATCATAATGGCTGTAAAAACGAGCGAAAGCCCTATAGAGAGCGTGAGTTCCTCTTTTTTTGCCCTGCAGGCCGCAGCAGTGGCGATGGCCGCAGAGGTTCCGCAGACCGACATATCGGCCGAGATAACGATGTTCAAGGTCTTGGAAGGCATTTTCAGAACAGTCTGGCCGAAGATATAGGTCGAAACCAGCACCACAGGGGTCACCACCCAGGCCACAAAAATACCGGGGATACCGATGGACATAATCTTGCTGAAAAGTACTTCCGCACCGAGCAGTACCAGACCGGTTTTGATAAAGAACTCGACCTGACAAGCCGGCAGCACCCATTTCGGGGTACCAAGGGAATTAGCGATAATCATGCCCAATAACACACCCCAGGCCTCAGCACCGATTCCGTATTGCTTGGAGATCGACTGACCGCCAAGCATATAGGCCAGAACAGCCACCAGGAAAACGATGATAAACCCTAAGCCGAACTCCCTCACGCTCCGACCCATCAGTTTGATGCCGATGCCAAAAAACACAACCATAAACAGACAAAGACCTATCAGGCTCGGAATACGGTTATAGGCCTTGTTGGCAGTCTTGCTCTTGGCGGATGCCGCTTTTTTATCGGCCGCCCGCCAGTCGGCAATCTTCACTGCTGCTTCTTCATTTAAAGCCTGATCCTGAAAACTGGCAACAGCAGCTGCCTCTTCGGCAACGGTTGCTGCAGCCAATGCCGCGGCAGCCTTACCCTTGGCTTCTTCATAAGCAGGCATGGCCTTGTCATTTTTTGCCTTGGCTTGTTCTTCTGAGAACACAAGGGAATCGAAGGGATTTTCTTTCCAAGTTCCCGGGCTCTTGGTCCAATGTGAGATGAACTTGCCAAAACCAGTTTCCCCGGACGCCTTCAGTTTTTTCATATCATCGCCGGCTGTATAATAGGCGATGGTCTTAAAGGGGGCCCGGGCAGATTCGGCTGCCTGGACCTGTTTTGCAGCATCAATTTTTGCAGCGAATTCAGCCTTCGGTCCAAATCCCAGATAGGCAATGAGGCAAACAGCTACCACAAGAAAACCAAGCCAGATGGCCAGGTAGTCCTCCTTGCTCCAGAGGTCGGACAAACGACTTTGCCCATGGTCGATAACAACATTTGAATCTTCTTGAGCCATAAAGTAGTCCTCCTGTGTAGTTACTGCCCTGATCAGTTTGCCTGACCTCCGGAATCTCCGGTCACAAAAAAGAGTCGTATTCCGAGGTGGCGTATAATGGCATCAGGCCGAGGTGACCAACGAATGTGGCCACCAGAGTTCGCCAACTGGAAGACTTCAAAATATCGAGATAAATCCTCCAGAAAGCCATTTGCTCCATTTTACACCCTGCCAGAAAATGTTAGAAATAAAAAATTCGGATTTTCGATATAAAATGAGTATGATGCCACAACACCCTGCCCGGCTGATGAAGCCATATACGTTCGAGAGACTGAAAACATTGTACTCTTTTCAGTTGACGCCCCCACAACCCTTTTCTGGGGCCTGTTTTATCAGGCTCTTCATCCGTTTCCCAACAGACCAGGCATATGGTCATCTGTAGCACTCTCGAGTCGGCATATGTCAATATAAATCGTACAGATACCGAAGCTAAGGACAATGATTCCAGCTTCGGGAAAATGATTCTATACCGAGTCCTTTCCTCCTTCTATAACGCCAAAGGGTCCAGAATCCTTACTGGACTTGGCTTCTCAGTTTCGTATAGACTAATGAGTATAGAACGCCATACGGCAAAACCGGGCAGTAGCCGGGGAAACTGAATGGCTGTGGTTTGCCAGGTCTATGAACCGACTGTGATTACTTCAAGTCGTGCTTAATGACCAACACTGAGACGAAGGATGAAGAAGATTGTCATGCATGAAAACCATTCAGGACAAAATCACCAACAAAATAAACCACTGCCCAATAGTGAAGATAGTTATCGCCAGCTCATCAACAACATTCATAACGGATATGCCCTGTATGAGATTGTCTTGAACGATCAAGGCCATCCCATCAACTACCGATTCCTGGAAGTCAATCCTGCTTTTGAACAGATGACAGGGTTCAAGTCAGAGTCCCTGGTTGGTCATACTCTCCTGGAAGTCATGCCGCCAACTGAACCGGGCTGGCTTGACCAATATGGCAAGGTTGCTCTGACTGGTGAATCCATCCACTTTGAAAATTTCGATAAGCGGATTAACCGTCATTTTGAGGTAACGGCAATTCGCACATCATCCAATCAATTAGCCTGCATTTATAACGATATTACAACACATAAACAGACAGAGGAGGCTCTGCGTGAAAGCAAACTGAAATATCAAAATCTTTTTGAGAACACGCAAGAGACGTTTTTTGAGGTGAGTATTGACGGAATTCTCCTTGATGTCAGCCCCTCCGTCCAACAACTGTCAAAAGGGCAATACAAACGCCAAGACCTTATTGGTAAGCCGTTATTCGACTTCTATGCAGATTATACTGAGCGAAAAAAGTATCTGGAAGCCTTACAAAAGAACGATTTTGTTACTGGTTACGAGATAAAAATCAAGAACTTTGACGGCTCAATTATCAATTGCTCGATCTCTTCCAGGATGCAGCGCGATGGGCATGGCAAGCCTCTTAAGATTATTGGCAGCTTGATCGACATCACAGACCGGAAAAGAACTGAAGAAGCGCTTGAGAAGAGAATGATTGCTTTGGCCCAGCCGCTTCACAGCCAGAACATCACCTTTGAAGAGCTATTTAATCTGGACGATATCCAACGCCTTCAAGACGAATTTTCCGATGCAACCGGAGTGGCGTCGATAATCACACACCCAGACGGTACACCACTGACAGCACCGAGCAACTTCTGCCGTCTCTGCTCAGAGATTATACGTAACACTGAGACTGGGCGTACAAACTGCTTTCGCTCCGATGCCGTAATTGGAAGAGCATGTATAGAGGGTCCGACAATACAAACGTGTTTAAGTGGCGGACTTTGGGATGCAGGTGCTGGCATTACCGTTGGAGGCCGACATATCGCAAATTGGTTGATTGGCCAGGTGCGAGACGAGACCCAAACTGAGGTGAAAATGCGGGCTTATGCCCGAGACATTGGTGCCGACGAAGACTCTGTCGTTGAGGCTTTTTCAGAAGTTCCAGCAATGTCTCGCGTACAGTTTGAAAAAATAGCCCGCGTACTCTTTACCCTCGCAAGTCAACTGTCGACACTTGCTTTCCAAAATGTGCAGCAAGCGCGCTTTATCGCCGAGCACAAACAGGCCGAAGAGGCGTTGCAGTTGACCCGTTTCTCGATTGAGCACGCCTCGGATGCTGTCTTTTGGACGACGCTTGACACACATATCGTTGATGTCAATGAAGCGGCATGCCGGACGCTCGGCTATACACGACAGGAGTTATTGCAATTGCGTGTGGCAGACATTGACGCTCACTTCCAGGAAGATCTTTGGGAGAAAAACTTAGCTGAGCAAAAGCTTCGTGGTTCAATGAAATTTGAATCCGAACACCTCACCAAAGACGGACGATTAATCCCCGTAGAAATCGTTTCAAACTATGTGCAGTTCGGAGATGAAGAGCGCCTATGCTGCTTCGTTCGCGACATCAGCGAGCGCAAGCAGGCGGAGGCTGCGCTCCTGGCTGAACGTCGTTATCTGACAGACATCATCGACTCACTCCCAGATCCCACCTTTATCATTGACAATGATCGGCGGATCGTTGTCTGGAACAGGGCTATTGAGGAGATGACAAAAGTCAAAAGAGAGGACTTACTCGGCAAGGGAGACTATGCCTATTCCGTTCCTTTCTACGGAGAACGCAGGCCTATTCTCGTTGACCTCCTCAATATTACAGATACAGAAATGGAGAGTGCATATTCCACTGTCAGGAGATCCGATGATAAGGTTTACGCCGAAGCTTTTATTCAGAACTTGAATGATGGCAATGGTGCGTATCTTTGGGGCGTTACTGCGCCTCTCTACGATCAATCCGGTTTGCGTATCGGAGCTATTGAAGTCATCAAGGACATTACCGAACTAAAAAAATCAGAAAAAACCACCATTCAACTGCAGGAGCAACTGCTGCAAGCTCAAAAGATCGAGTCAGTTGGACGTTTAGCCGGAGGGGTTGCCCACGATTTCAATAATATGCTTGGAGTGATCATTGGGCATGCTGAGCTGGCACAGTCACAGTTGGAGAAAACACAACCACTCTTTCATAACCTCGAAGAAATTCGCAAGGCTGCTCAGCGCTCAGCCGATCTGACCAGACAACTGCTCGCTTTCGCCAGGAAACAGCCCATTGTTCCGGAATCAGTCGATCTCAACAAAACCATAGAAGGGATGTTGGCAATGCTGAGGCGGTTGATCGGTGAGGATATACTGCTGGATTGGAAGCCAGGCAACAATCTCGGGTTGATCAACATTGACCCCTCCCAACTTAACCAGGTAATTGTGAACCTTTGTGTCAATGCGAGAGATGCTATTACCGATACCGGAACAGTCTCCATTGCGACTGACAGTATCGCTACTGACGAAACCTTCTGCCGAACTCACAGCGATTTCTCCCCCGGCGAGTATGTTCTGCTGACGGTCAGTGACAACGGTTGTGGCATGGGTAAAGAGGCATTGGCCCATCTCTTCGAGCCCTTTTATACAACCAAGGAGATGGGTAAAGGTACTGGTTTGGGCTTGGCGATGATCCACGGCATTGTCAAGCAGAACAAGGGGATCATTCAAGTTCAAAGCGAACCAGCCCTTGGCAGTACCTTCAAGATTTATTTTCCCAAGCGTGAAAAAGATATTGCAGTGATGCCCACGAGGGATTCGACGAATGTAGCGATGCGTGGAAACGAGTCGATCCTACTGGTGGAAGATGAGCCAATGGTACTCGGCATGACAACAACGATGCTTGAACTTCAGGGCTACAAAGTTATCCCGGCCAAGACACCTGATGCGGCACTTCGTCTTGCAAGCGAGCATGCTGGTACAATCCACTTACTCATTACCGATGTGGTCATGCCTGAAATGAACGGCAAAGACTTGGCGAAAAAACTCTCAGCCCTCTATCCCAACCTCAAATGTCTTTTCATGTCCGGCTATACCGCAAACGTGATCGCGCATCATGGCGTGCTTGATGAGGGTGTGTACTTCATCCAGAAGCCATTTGAACTCAAAGATCTTACCAATAAAATCAGGAATGTCTTAGAGGCAGATCACGACAAAGAACCCAGCACTCGGCCTGACTCTCACATGAAAAACACCTCTTGATGAGCCCATTGTTAATAAGCAACGCATGAGCTGTTCTTCACCCGGAGTTTTCTTCTGAGAACCTTGAATGCTTCCTGTTCAATCTGATACATCCTGCCGCGCGTCATCCCATACTGTTCGGCAATTTCTATAATGGATTGTGGAACAGAATAAGGAGATAACCCATACCTTCGCCTGATAATGTCTCGTGCCCTCTCAGAAAGTTCGGAATCGAGCAGTTCAAGGAGAATCTGTTGCTGTTCGTTCGTTTCCGCTTCCCGTTCGGGGTTACTGCCTGCAGGCTCCCAGCATCGCTCTGCCCGAAGATAGAGGTCCTCATCATTTTCAAGAAATACATCCGACAAATCAGGACTGTCATTTCCGGTTTTTCGAGCCTTGGCAAACTGTTCAACGCTATTCGCCGAAAGGTAAATCAAGCGTCCGGCAAGAGCCTGCCGCTGGACCTCCTTGTAAAACCAGTTTGCCGCATACGTTGAAAACCGGACTCCGCAGGAAGGGTGATAGCGGTAGGCCGCTCTGGCAATACCGAAACAGCCTATTTGCACGCGGTCATCATAATTAACGGATTGCCGGTAAACAGGACTGACATTACCGGCAAGCTTTAAGACAAGCCTTGATGAAAAGAGGATGTAGATGTTTCTCAACGTATTGAGGTTCTCGACCACAGCATGCAGTTCAAGAAAGGCCGGGTCACCAAAGAGTGACTCCTCTGCCTTATACACAATTCGGGCCCAGACACGTGCGAGGATCGAGTGACAGAGCGACAGGCCAACCGGCAGATCTTCCTGCTGTGATAACGTACTGAACAGTTCCAGGGCCAGCCGCCGCTCCTCAGCCTGGTTGTCGGTAGGCGGTATAAAGAAAATGTGCCGATTCTGAAACAGGTAGATGTTTTGAATGACCGTCAGTGCGGCTTGACGGAAAATCGATGATTTCAGGACGCAGCGGGTGAATTTATGACGATAGTACAGAACTTCGGTCGCAAGCACTTCTTCGTCTTCTCTGCTCAGCGAATAGGCGAGTTCCGGGAGATGACGAATCTGCTGGGAGCGCTCATGACACTTCAGGACTGTTTTCTCAAACGGTTCCGGCAGCTGCAACCTGCCAACCCTGTAAGTAAAGGATATTTTTGAGGGAAATGTGCAGAGCAAATCCACAATATTTAAATTTTTCACTCGCCATCCAGAACTGTTCATTGTCACCTCGTTATTCAGATAAAAAAACGATTGTCATGTAGTATAGCACGAGACATGTCATTGAAACAGGATGGCAGTGCCGATTTTTTTACAGAATCAAGATCCATGATATCGCCCGCAGGTCAGCCAAGCCCCATGACAATCCGGAGAAAATACAGAAGGAAGCCGGGAAGAAAAGGACGGTACACCATGAAATATTACTTTTGCGGCAGAGTTTTCGATGCTGAATCATTCAGCGATTTTTGCGAGACCGCCAGCAATGCCTCCGGCAATCCACGTATATACAAATCCTGTTTGGCGTAAGGGATTTCAATATTCGCCCGGTTGAATTGCTTGTATACCGCATCGTTCAATTTATCCATGGTCCGGCCGCGCAGTTCAGGATTGGGAATCCAACAGAGTAGTTCAAAGTCAAGACTCGAGGCTCCGAAAACCCGAAAACGCACCCGAGGTGCAGGGTTTTCGCAGACTAGGGGCTCATCCTGTGCGACTTTGAGGAGGATGGCACGCACTTCATCGACATCCGAGCCGTAGGCCACACCAATTTTGACTCGGATGCGCAGTTTTTCAGTGGGACCACCGGACTGGTTGACGATGGTGGTATTGCCAATGATCGAGTTCGGGATAGTGATCTCGATATCGTCACGGGTGAGAATACGGGTGGACCTGAGGCCGATATTGATCACCTTGCCGCGGTCGCCGCGATCCAGCACGATATAATCACCTACTTTATATGGCGCATCTGCCAGGATAAATACACCGGAAAAGAGGTTTGACAGGGTATCTTTGGCGGCAAAACCTACAGCAATACCCGCGATACCGGCTGAGGCCAACCAGGCGGTCATGTCGATTTTCCAGATGACGAAAAAGGCGTAGAGACCGGCCGCAAAGATAATAACCTTGGCTCCGTTGTCAAAAAGTGTGAGGGTCCGGCGCTGGAGAAAACTGACTTTGTGGGAGATGAGCGCTACCCGGGTGAGGAGCAGCGAGGCCAACCGCACAAAGAACAACACCCACACCATGACCCCTGCCGACTGGATAATTCTAGTCGCCATGGTCTCGACACCATCGGTCATCGGCATCAGGTGTACCCCATAGGAGAAGCCGCTGACCAGCAGGGTGTAATAGATTGGCGGCCGCAGTAACAGGGCAATCTGGTCATCAAGATCAAACGTGGTCTTCAGGGTCACTTTCCGGATAAGCTTGAACAACAACCAGGTGGTGAACGAGGCAACGGTAAAGGTAACTACAATGGCGACAATGCCCTGCAGCCACGGATTACCGTGAAAAAGATCAATCAGCGGCCGGAGATAGGTTTCAATCGCCTCGACAGGCTCCGATGCTTCTGCCGGAAGAGCAGCCAATGCTGCACCACCCGGTACGCTTACCATAGAGATGGCCGACATTTGAGCCAAAAGACAACGCATTTTGCAAGATTTTCGCTTCATGTTTCCCGTTTTAGCGAACCGCCAAGGGTCACCCTTAGCGGTAAAAATAATGTTATTTTCTTTTTTGATTACCACTCATTCTCAGCATAAGGTTAGGTGAGAGGTGTAAGGCGTGACATATTAGGAAGTGGTCACTCAACAAAATTTCTCCTACTTTCATACTGTTGAAACGAGCACTATCATTTCATGCAGGCGCTCCTCACTCCCCTCTCCTTACCCCTCACTTCATGTAGCTGAGCTTTCGGGGTAATCAGATTTTCTTTTCTTTCCCGTAAAGATTCAGATCGTATCACAATTTACCAGAAAAATCGCCAACGTCCCGGCATTGTCTATGCTATTTATTAACCAATGGCCAGCTCGAGATCACTCAGCCCCTCTCAACGTCGACATCGATTTACTGATAGACTGCATCGCTGCATTGACTTCCTCGAACACCGCTTCCATCAATATGGTAACCGATTGGCGTGGGTGGATGACCTGATAGATATTCCTGGTGAAACGATATTTATCAATCTGCACCGGATAGAGGGTTCCTCTGGCCAGTTCATGCATAACGCAATGCTGGGAAAGACAGGCGAGGGTCCCCTTGTTTCTGAGAACATGTTTGATCGACTCCATATGATCGAGCTCCATGAACACATTCAGCTGCTGGCCCCGTTCTTTGAGCTGATGGAAAAACGTTTCGCGCGTGCCTGATCCACTTTCCCGCATTATCCAGCGATGACCAAGCAGCTCCTCCATGGTGTAGCTCCTGGCCCCGGCAAATTTCTTATCGGCGGTGACCACTACCAGCTCTTCCGTGCCGATCAATGTCGATGTCAAGATTCGACTGTGCACCTCACCTTCGATATAACCAACCGGCACCTCGCCCAGCTCCACCGCCCGCACCACGCTCTTTGAATTGCCGGTCCAGATCGAAAGATGAGCTTTGGGATGCTGCAGCTGGAAGTCATAGAGCACCTGCGGCAAGACATAGTCGGCAAGGGTCTGGCTTGCCCCGATCTCCAGGTCGCCGGTGACGCAGTCTTTTTTAAACATCAACGCCACATCCTCAAACCGTTGCACCAACGGTGACAGCTCTTCAGCCAACACCTTGCCATTACTGTTGGGCGAGATCTTTTTATGCGCCCGATCAAAGAGTGACGCCCCAACCGATTCTTCAAAGCGTTTGATGGCGGTCGAGACCGCTGATTGGGTCAGATGAAACTCTTTGGCGACGCTCTGGATCCGGCCAGAGCGCACCAAGGCCAGAAACAATTGCGCCTGCCGGAGTGTAATATCGATCATACCGAAGTTTTGATTAGATTGAATTTAGTCAATTGCGAAATATTATCAAATTGACATAACCACAGAAGGCCTCTAATGTCACGAATGAAGGGACCGTTTTTATCGGAATCACAACACGAAGGTAACCTGGTGAAGCATCAGGCAAAAGAAGCGGACATATGGGCAATCGATATACGCTACCGCCGCAGAAGGCAGACCTCCTTGCTCGCCTGACATTTAGTTACCGGCCTGACATAGAGCATTCTTGTACTTCCCCTAGTCGTTTTTGGGGATGCCCAGACCGAAAATATCAGCTCACTATTGGAGCAAACTGCAATATGCGCCCTCAACCTGGGTTTAGCCGATTTTCTGGTCCAATGCCTACCTCGGGAAAAATTTGTTATAACGATAGAAAGGAGATAGGATAAATACAATGGCGTTGATTTGCGGTCAACGATTCTTCACGTCCGCTTTTGAGACTTTTGGCCGCAAATCGTAACCCACCTGCGGATTCAGACGTGCATGGGCGCACAGCACATTACTACTTCTACACATTACAAAGGAGCTTACCCATATGCCTATCGTCACTATTTCCAGAGGATCCTACAGCCGCGGCAAGGAAGTTGCGGAGAAGCTCGCAGCCAAGATGCAATATGAGTGCGTCTCCCGTGACATCATTCTTGAGGCGTGTTCGGAGTTCAACATCCCGGAAATCAAACTTGTCCGGGCCCTGCACGATGCCCCTTCCGTGCTTGAGCGTTTTCAGCACGGCAAGGAGCGCTACCTCAGCTATTATCGCTACGCTTTACTGAAACATTTGCAGCGAGACAACGTTATCTACCATGGATTAGCCGGCCATTTTATCTTAAGCGACATTCCGCACATCCTCAAAGTGCGGATCACCGCCAATATGGACGACCGGGTCCAGGAAGAGATGAAACGGGAAAACATCTCTGCCGAAAAGGCCCTCTTCATCTTAAAAAAAGATGATGATGAGCGGAGAAGATGGGGTTTGCAAGTCCATGGAACCGACACCTGGGATAGTCGGCTTTACGATCTGGTGCTGCATATTGGCAACCTAACGGTGAACGATGCAGTGGAGATACTTGAGCAAACCCTGCAAAAACCGGCATTTCAGACAACACCTGAATCAAAGCAGATTATGGAGGATATGATCAAGTCATCCCAGATACATTCCATGCTGGTCGATCTCTCCCCAGGCATCAAGGTCGTTGTCCGTCAAGGAGTCGCCTTTATCAGCAATGTCGGAAAAGAGCTGAAGACCGACTCGACTCTCCGGGATACGATGGAAAAAAATGTCCGTACTGTCGAAGGCATTACCTCTGTCGTCATCCAGGAACCGTTGATGTCCAAATCGGCCTATATCAATCCGTATCACAATATCTAGGCTTCACAACCAGGCCTGTGTCGGCAGAAACATTGTAGTCTTCTGCCGACGCGTTCAATCGTCTTAGTCATCCATCCCGGCTGAGACCTGCCAGCCCCTCGTGACAAAAGGACACGTAACAATGGAACCAACTGTTCTCACTACAGATATGATGATTGTACTCGGCTTGCTTACATTTGCCATCATCCTGTTTGTTTTTGACTTGTTGCGCGTTGACCTGGTCGGGATGTTGATGATGGTGCTACTGCCGCTCACCGGCGTCCTGAAGGCCGAAGAGGCCATCGCCGGACTCAGCTCGAATGCGGTTGTCTCGATCATCGCGGTAATGATCATCGGTGCTGGACTGAACAAGACCGGAGTCATGAACGTCGTCGCCTCGCAAATCATCAAAGTTGCGGGAAGAAGTGAAACACGCATTATGGTGGTGGTCTCGACAACGGTGGCCATTATCTCCAGTTTCATGCAGAACATCGGCGCCGCCGCACTTTTTCTGCCGGCCACTATGCGCATCAGTCGAAAACTCAACATCTCTGCCAGCCGCATTCTCATGCCCATGGGATTCTGCGCCATCACCGGCGGCTGCCTTACCCTGGTTGGTTCGAGTCCGCTGATTATGCTTAACGACCTCATGGGCGCCTGGTGGAAGTTCAATGGGGAGGCGGTGAACAATGTACCGTTCAAGCCGCTGGACCTCCTGTCTGTCACCCCAATCGGCATTGCCCTGCTTATCACCCTGCTCCTCTATTTTTCCTTCTTCGGGCGCCATCTGCTCCCCAAGGATGTCTGTGAGCTCGATGCGGACTGCATGGACAAGCGACTCCAGGAAATTTACGGCGATGAGGTTGGCCAGGGGTATGAACTGACGGTACCGCAATATTTTCCACCGCAGACTCTTGGCGAGATGGAACTGCGCCCGAAATACCACATAACAGTGGTAGGCATTGCAAAAAACGAAGGCTACCAGAAAGATCTGGCACCAACGAAAGACGCCCTGGTGGAACCGGGAGACGTTTTATGGATAATAGGCTCCGAAAAAAATATTACCAGGGTCGCCGAAGGCCATGGCTGGGCCATCAAAGCGGAGCCGGAAGTGTTCAGCGAAGAGAATTTCATTGAGGTCTCCGGGGTAATCGAAGGCGTCGTCATCCCTCACTCCAATCTCAGCGGCCACACCATGGAAGAACTGCAGTTCAGACCGCTTTACCAGGTCAACCCCCTGGCAATCGTTAGGGGCGATGAGATAATCATGGAAGGCATCAACATCACAGAACTCCGCCAGGGCGATACTATTCTGCTACAAGGCCGCTGGCAGCAGTTCAAGCTCTTGTCTCAACAAATGGACATTGCCTTTATCGAAGAAATACTGGGCGAAGAACTCAAACCAGAGCGAACGCGTTGCGCCCTCTTTTTTCTCATTCTCTCACTTGTTCTGGCGCTCAGTTTTGAGATCAAACTCTCCATTGCCCTGTTGACCGGCGCACTCGGCATGATCATCACCAATATTATCCGCGCCGACCGGGCCTATGAAGCGGTTGACTGGCGCACGGTTTTCCTGCTTTCAGGCCTAATTCCCCTGGGTACAGCCTTTGAAAAAACAGGAACAGCAGCGTATATTGCCGAGCACATCCTGAACCTCGTCGGCACCCCGGCACCACTCGTCCTCATGCTCGTCATTTCGGTGCTCACGGCATTTTTCTCGCTGGTGGCGTCAAATGTCGGAGCAGTCGTACTGATGGTGCCGCTGGCGATGAATATGGCTGTTGATATCGGAGCCAACCCGACTACGGCAGCAATGGTGGTCGCCATCTCCGCCTCCAACACCTTCATTCTCCCGACACACCAGGTCAATGCGCTTATCATGCGACCAGGTGGCTACCGCACCAAGGACTATATGAAGGCTGGCTTTGGCTACAGTATCCTTTTCACCTGCGTACTAATCGCCGGCCTGGCGACCCTCTATCCTCTTTAAACGTCGAAGCTCAACCCCTCCGCCAACAGGAAGGGTTGAGCTTCACCTGAAATACGAAAGATACAACTCTTTTCCAGACCCCGACGACAATACTATCCTTATGACTCCTGACCAGATAAGCTTATTGAAGGCAGCCAAAGATGCCGCAGAAAAGGCTCACGCTCCCTATTCCCGATTTCGGGTCGGGGCAGCGGTGCTCACTCCAGAAGGGATATTCAATGGGGCAAATGTTGAAAACGTATCCTCAAACCTCGGGGTCTGCGCCGAAAGGGTGGCACTTGCCCACGCCCGAATGCATGGAGCCACCACCATTATCGGCATCGCCATCTGTTGCCGTGACGCCCAACCAGACGCAACGGGCAGCATCCCCCCCAACCTCACCATGCCCTGCGGTGGTTGCCGACAATGGCTGGCGGAGCTTGCCCCCGACGCCTGGATCATCACCAACGGTGCCAACCGGGTCTTCACCCTGCAGGAGTTGCTGCCTTCACCTTTTATAATAAAATAGCGGCTACAGACTATAATGCGTGAGTCTCTGGTTCGAATCCTGACAGCAACGCCACTTAGAGACAGGCACTTACAGCTACAGAAAACATGAAATGGTGAAGTGGTCAAACACTTGGTTAATAGATGTGTTGGCAAGGTCAAGTGCACAATGTCTGCTCCTGATCCTTATTGACTGAAAAAGTAGACAATTATCCCGACTCGGATGCTCAGAAAAAAGGTAAGCTATGCCTTCTCACGACTGAAGTAAAGAGATTCATGGACTCCGCGTAACAAACTCTGTTTTTTCTATTATTGTTAGGTTGTTACATTCTTCATTTTTCTCATATTTGAAAGTAAAAAGTCAAGGTCTACTCCGGCGGTAGCCCGGCCTGTTGTCAGTGCGAGAATGGGCCGCTACTGCATGCTCGTCGGAGCATCTGACAGCTGGCCGGGCGGATTTGATCCTTATCCTTTGAAATACTCATTTTTCATTACTCCATTCATGGCTTTGTAGTAGTCGTGTTGTGCCCTCATGTTGGAAAGCTGGCTGTACCGCATAGTTTGTTCAATTTTGGAGTGCCCTAATAGCTCTTGGATAGTAACGATATCAGCCCCGGCGTTGAGCAATTGGGTTGCCATGGTATGACGCAATTTGTGGCAGGAAAGTGTTACACCGATCTTCTTCGAGTAATACTCGATACGCTTCTGGATACCACGAACTGAAATCGGCTCGCCTTTATGAATACCCTTTTCCACCAAGAAAATTCTTCCCTCCTTGGTCGGCTGTCTTACTTGTAGATAAGCGGCCAGTGCATCTGCGGCATCATTACTGATGTAGGTTGTTCTGTCCTTGGCCCCTTTTCCTCTGAGTACAACAATCTGACTATTCTCATAATCAATGGCATCAAGGCTCAAATTGGCGACCTCGTCAACCCTGAGTCCGCAACGCAGCATGAGCATAAATAAAGCACGATCTCGCTTTTTGGTTATAACCTCAAACAACAAATCGAGTTCGCTCTGTTTTGCATGCCTGGGCAACGGTTTTGGCAGCCGTAATGCCATACCTTTGAGGACAGGATTTTTAATAGATTTACCTTCCTCTTCATGCAGGTAACGGTAAAAACTGCGGATAGCAATCAAACGTTCATTGACAGTCTTAGGAGCCAAGCGCTGCTCCAAGAGGAGATCAAGATAACTCCTGATGTGGACTGAGGTTGCAGACTCCAGTTGTACAGGCAGCCGAACCAGAAAATGCATTAACCGATACAAGTAGCTATTTACGCTTTGAGCGGAGTAGTTTTTTCTTTTCAAATACCCTTTGTAATTGAGTATTGACGCGTCGATGTTCATAGTATCCTCCCTGCTCAATACGGGCGATGGCTTTGAAATACTCATGCTCACGGGTCAAATCCGTTATCTTGGCATAGCGCATGGTCATTTCGATCTCCTGATGACCAAGCAATTGCTGAAGAACTTCCAAGCGCATACCGGCATTCAGCATATCGGTGGCAAAGGTGTGCCGAAGACTGTGTAAGCTATATCCTTTATCCGATAGACCAGCACGATCCAGAATATTTTGCATAACGCTCCAAGCTGTTACATAGCTTATACTTCTCCCTGCTGATCTGCCTGGAAAGAGGGAAGTCGAGTAGCCTGGCCTGATTTTCAGCCATTTTTTCAGTGCCAGTTCTGCATCTTCACTGTAATACACCGCACGTCCCTGAAAGTTCTTCTCTCCCAGGTAGATCATGATCTTTCGCTCAGCTACACTGATATCGGATACCTGAACTTCGAGTAACTCACCAATTCTCATTCCGGTCCGCAGTAAAAGCAAAATCAAAGCCCGATCTCGATCCAAGCGAATAGCACCAAGAAGACGTTGCTGATCCTCAGGAGTGATTGCACGGGGAAGTGCTTCTGGGAGTTTAATACGAATTTTTCGCTCCATGACTGTATCCGGTAAAACATCTTGATCAACCAGGTACTTGATAAAAGCATAGACAATTCTAAGATAATTAACAACGGACTGCGTCTTTTGCCCTCGCTCCTGTTCATATCCTACAAATTGACTGATATCCTGATGAGTCAAAGTGTAGATGTTTGTTTTTTTGCGTTCCAGAAAGTGTAGGAAGTAGAGAATAACACGGCCAGAACTCTGAATGGTCTTTGTTGACAGATCTCTGATGTATTTGTCATACATGTATTCTGCGGCGAGATCTGCTCCAGGCAAGCGACTTGCGATTAATCGTGTACATGAGAGTTGAGCCCAATACCGTTTTTGAAAAGAACGAGGGTTCCCTGGATCAACATGCTGGACTTCGATATGACCACTTGAAAAGAACCCTTGAGCAAAAGCAGTAAACTTGGTCGTAGAGATTACTTCGGTCATAATCGCCTCCTTTTTCTTTTACAGAAAAAACAGAGCGTTAATAACCTTAGTATATCATTTATACGGTTGGAATTTTGTTACGTGGAGTCATGGACAATCTCTCCTCTGAGACTGGATTTTTCCTGTTAGGAATTTTTAAAAGCAGAACTTCCCGGATGTCAGTAGCAGTTTTAAGTTGCAGTGTACAGGGGAGTTATTGAGACTATAACTGAAAAGGTTCATAGCCCACTTTACCCAATGCCATCTCAATCTTCATAAGTGCCAGACAGGACATAGGGACAATGCCAAGGACTGCTAATTATATATGAAACCACGTTCAGCTGTATGCCAGATAATTCAATTCTCCTTACTCATTCACGAACAGGCGATAACCCTGCAGGATGATCCCCAGCAACAAAACAAACAATTATCAGTTAAAAATGTTGGGTATGATTGGCGTAATTACTACACGGATGTTGTACTCCTGCCCTAACTCATCCGGTCGAATGGGCATGTATTGCGCCTCAAGGCCCATTTTGACCGGCAATTTTCCAAAAAATGATGTTTTGTAAACGCCAAGGCCAATCGGAACAGTCCACACCTCGTCACTGTCATTTTCCCAGTCAGCAGTGATGATCGGCGAACCGCCAACCTGCCAGCCGCCGCCTAAATTAAGGAAATAGAAGAGTTGAATATTGGTGAGATTGACATCATCACCAGAACCATTACCACCCGAGCCATAGTCCCACCACTGTTGCACAAGGGAACCAAGAACAAATCTCTTACCGATAAAAGCTGCCGTTGCGGCAGGGCCGGCAGAATACTTGCCACTGCCGATTTCATCCCTGGAGGCCGTCGGAAACTGAAAGGTCGCTCCACCTGCCAAAACCACTTCACCACTACCCCATTTTTTGGTGGGCGTGGCCTTACCCAGCAGAGCGAAATAGCTTATATCGCCAAAACCACTTACACTTTCAAAGGGAACATCAGATGAGTCGAGAGTCCCTGCTGCAATCCGACGAGAAATTTCTTTCTCATCGGGAACATCGGAATTCAACACGATATTGATCGTCGGTCTGTTTACCCAAATCCAGCCGTCTCCGATTACATCCTTCATGGAAATAGGGATTACCGGCTGAAAGGCCCAGTTATTGTAATTTTGGTAATCGTCGGTAATGTCTCCTTTCAGAAAGAAATTATCGAATTGGTTGATAAGCATAATAAAATCGCCACCTAATGGATTAGAAGTTTTTCTGGCGAGATCGGCGGCGCTATCGGATGGTGGACTGCCGCCATCCACTGTAGAGGTGGCTGCCTGAACGGAAGCGGTAAAGGCCGACAGCAGGACGAATGCGAAATTAAATACCTGTTTTAACGTTTGTATTAGGCTTTTACGTATTTCTGACAAACATGATGGTAATTTCCACATTATCTCCATACTATTCTCCATTGCAAAAAGATGCAGATCAGATGAGTCGAACTGTAACACCTCTCCCAGCTGTGAAACCCAGGACCATAACAGTGCCTACTGCGAGTCTTTACCGTTCGAATGGGCTGCCAATCTGGTACTTGACTGTCTTCTGCACTTGCGATCGTACAAAATCACCCATCCCTTATAACATCCCGAATATATAGATATATCTGTTGCGATACTTGTTGCGACCAGGAAAAAAGGTCGTGGGGAATTGCACAAGAAAAGGAGATTTCGATCTCAATGTCCTTGTGCAATATCCAGACAACACAAACTGTTCGTTAAAATGCGTAGCCAATGCTAATACCGTTGATGCCTACACTCACTCGCCAATGGCGATTGAGATCTAGAACACCGCCGATCATCATGTGATATTCGTTCACACCGCTCAATTATCTGGATTGATCCTGGTGATCTTCGAACCCTGGATACCAATCCCTGCCATCAAGCCTTTCTGGCCGAAAATGAAGGCATAGACATCGTCCTTGCCTGTCGTGGTCGTCAGGCTTTTCGCCATCCCCTCATCCATGACAACGATAGAGGGCCCTACACCGAGTTCCCAACCTTCAGATTTCGAAAGGTATTGCAGAGCACTGTCCGTCATCAGAAACATGGCATAGCCAAATGACTGGGCTCCGGCCTGCAACCCGTAGGATGCTGCCACACTGTTGTAGTAACCGGCATTTTTGCCGTTAATAAGAAGCGCTCCTTGACCGTATTGACCACCAACGATCAAACCGGCTTTCACCATATCGGGAAAGACCAGAACCCCTTTCGATACTTTCGAAATTTTTACCGCCGCCGGGGATTGGGAGTAAAGTTGTTCCAGAGCCACCTTGACTTCCCGGTCGATTTCCTGAGCGCTGGCTGCCAAGGCCTGTTTGCTGGCCACAGACAGGCTGACCATGATCAAAAAGATAAAGAGTCCTGCCAAATACTTTCGAGATCGTTGCCGTGCCATATTCACTCTCCTCTAAATTGTTGAATTACCCTTCCTTTCAAAACTTCTCAGCATTGCATTACAATTACACGTCCCGGCTCACATTTCGTCCTGTTCCACAACGAGACAGGAGCGGCAGGATGTTGAATAACTGATTGATCGCACTCAGGTTATTTTGATCATATGATCCCTCCCGCCCGGTCTTATTGGGTCGTATTGACATATTCAAGTATCTTTGCTGCTGTCGGATCACCTGGGGAATGCTGGAGAAATCGATTTGCCAATTCCCGCGTGCGGTCTTTCATGCCAAAATTGAGATAGAGCTGGGTCAGTGCCTCAAAGTAGCTGGTGTTGGCAGGTTCCCCGGCCAGGCATTGAAGGAGTTGCGTTTCAGCTTGCGGCCACTGGCTGAGTTTGAGGAGAACCAGGGCATAATTGTATCTTGCCCTCCCGAAAGTGGGCATGCCGTCTACGGCATGTTTCAGAGAGGTGGCTGCTTCCTGGTAGCGCTCCATTTCTGCCAACAGCAGCCCGAGTGAGTACTGGACATTATAGAGCTCGGGATGATCGGCAATCACCTCCCTGAAGAGGTGAACCGCTTCATCATTTTCGCCTTTTCGGTTCAGTACCCTGGCGAGATTGACCTTGGCCGGGAAGAATGCGGCGTCAATGGCAATTGCCTCGCGATACAGAGCGATCGCTTTCTCATCCTGCCCCATGGCCGATTCGAGATTTCCAAGATTGTACCGCTGCGGGGCAAAATCACTATTGTACAGCATTGCTTGGCGGTATTCTGCCAACGCCTCTGAAAATGCCTGGCGATTTTCCTGTCGCAGCATGTCTGGCGGGAGAGTGGTAAGCGCCATGGCGGCTTCCTTTCTTACTGCCTTGACCCGATCATAGAGCTTTGGCTCAACCAGTCGTTTTTTTGCGTCAGGGTCCAGATAGAGGAGATTGCGAATTGCGGTGTAGCGCAGGAGGGCATCCGGGCTTTCCAGAGCGGTAGTAAATATCGGTGTATTTTTCTCTGCCCCGTAATCACTCAATAGGCTGAGAGCAGTTGATCGTACTATGACTGGTTGCAGAGTATCCTGAGCCAGCTTAACCAATAGAGGTTCTGCATCGGGAAGATGCTGTCGACCGGCGGCAAGAATTTCCCCGTAGTGTGGTTTACGTGCTGTTCCGTACCAGGCTGTATATTTTTCATTTATCCAGGCGAGGTCCTTGTCCTGATGACATGACGATGCCATGCAGCTGTTGGGGACACCGATTTTGGCCGTAAGGTCGGGCCGCGGAATTCTCAGGCTATGGTCAGGTCGATAATCCGCTCCCATATAGGTGCGCCCAGGCATGTGGCATTTCACACATAAATACCCCTGGCTCGGTTTTCCCTCATGCTCCCGTTTATGAAAATGATGGGTCGGCGTATCATAGTCACTGGCCTTGTGACACTGTAGGCAGAGATCATTGCCATCCAGATATCTCTTCAAGCTGTGTACGTCATGGCAGTCGCTGCACCGTACGCCGTGTTGATACATTTTGGATTGGACAAAGGAGCCATAGACGTACACTTCGTCAAGAATCTGGCCATCCGGATAATAGAGACCATCCTCGATTAGGGAAGGCACCATGGTATCGAGCAGTTCACCAGGAGTATGGTTGTTGTCGCCCAGTTGAAATCTTCGTGAATGGCATGGAGCACAAACCGCGACCTGCTGAACGTTATTCGTGCCGGCGGTTTGCACCTGTAGTCCGAAATTCCCAAGTGAATCACGAGCCAACTCTGGTTTTTCCGCCCAGGCAACATGCCTGGAACCGGCTCCGTGGCACGCTTCACAACCGACATTAATCTCAAACCACCTGGTATCGTATGAGTTTGTTGTGATATTGAAGCGTTTTTCCAGCTGTGTTGAGTGGCATTCAGCGCACATGCTATTCCACGTCTGTCCTGCCCTTGTCCAGTGCAGCCAGTCATCAGGGCCCTTTACCTCATAGGGCGGTAGCCGATACCATTGCTTGTCTTTCGAGTTCCAGGCAATATTGAGGCATTGTAAACGCCCGCCGGGAAAGGGCACCAGGTACTGCTGCAGTGGGTAGGCGCCAAAGGTATGGGTAATCGCAAATATCCCCGGCTTCCCATCCGGCCCTTCGGTTTCTACGTAATATTTTTCTTCTTTTTGGAAAAAACGGCTTTCCACTCCTGAATAGGGGTCGCGATACACTACATCGGCAAAGTCACCAAGTACCGTTTGTGCATTGGCTTCCGCCATGGCCAGATCGTGGTACGATCCCTGCCATTTGCCAAGAGCCTGCTGATGACATGTACCGCATTTCTGGCTGCCGACGAATTGCAGGGGCGGCGAATCCAGGCGTTTAGCGTGACGTTCCGGGCGCATAAGATAGATAAACGGTGAAACCAGAAGTGCAATAAACGCTGTAAGGGCAACCAACTCCAGCAACCTCACCTCTCCACCACCCTCACCAGTCCTAGGGGATTGCCTTGACATGTCCTCAAACCCCTGCTGTCTGGGAGGAGGAAAAACCGCTTCGCCCAACGGATGTTGTTATGTTTACCATGATCACGCCATTCTCAATTCTCACCCGGTAATAGTCGAGCGGCCGGGTTGCCGGTGGTCTGGTCGCCAACCCTTGTCGATCAAAGGTCGACCCATGGCACGGGCAGACAAACGCCTGTTTCTCGTAATTCCACGGCAGGGCGCATCCTAGATGCGTACAGACTCTGGACAACGCAATGAATCTGCCATCTTCCAACCGGCTGAGGTAGAACTGGCCCTGAGCTATTGCCTTGACCTGACCCGGTTTAAACTGGTCGACGGTTCCCGCATCGATGATCCTGTCCTGGGTCCTTTCTTTGCCGCGCTTGCCAGAAGCGTTGAATATCGAAAAACCAAGCCAGCCGACTTCAACGGCAGCCAGGGTAAGACAGGCGGTCCACAGCCATTGCAGAAATGACCGGCGCGGACGCGAATGGGGACAGTTGCACGACTTGTATTGCTTGGTACTCTCCATCTTTCTACTCCAGAAAGGGAACGACCAGGGCCATTCCTTCACCCCGGAACCAGCAGCCGATTATCGTCAGGCTCACTATCGTTCCGGTCAAAAATACCATCACCGCCATTGTTCCTTCAGCCCGGCTGCAGCCTGTATACCTCCTGAAAAACGCGTACCAGCCGGTAAGAAGCGCGCCATAGACCAGAAGTGGCAACACTCCGCGAGTCAGCCAGGGATGATCGGGCATGGTTGAGTTGAGAGATAGCATGGAGTCGATACACACCGTTATGGTGGTGCAGGCGGCTCCAATTACCAGCGACCAGGCGGCCACATGGTGGCCGCGCGTGCCACCGAACCAGACCCCGCCCGGGAGAACCGCATTATTTATATACGGTATAGACGCCAGCACACAGAACGTCAGGACCGGGATGAGACACGTGACAAATGCCGGGTGGAGGTGGAGCAGGAGTTCCTGCAATCCCATAAAATACCAGGCCGCCTTGACCGGATTCGGACTGTTTCCCGGAGTAGCCGGCTCACCGAGCGGGGCATCGAATATTGCCGAGAATACCGCAAGAAGAGATAGTAGGGTCAACCCGACCGCAAATTCACGAAAGACAAGGTGCGGCATGGCGTCTACCATCTTTATGGGGCCTTCACCCTGAGGCCGTTGAATAAGTCCACCTGCCTTGCGGATAAGCCAGAAGTGATACACCAGCAGCAGCCAGAGGAGAACCGGCAGGATACCAACGTGAATCGCAAAGAAGTTCGTGAGGGTGACCGGACCAACATCCACGCCCCCCCTCAGAGTGGTAACCAGCCATGAACCGCAAAGCGGCACATAGGAAAGCATTGAGGTGAAAATGGTGACCGCCCAATAGGCAAGCTGGTCATTCGGTAACAGGTAGCCGGTAAAGTTGGCACCAAGGACCAGACCGAATACAAGCACCCCCACCACCCAGTTTATTCCCCGGCGGCCGGTCAGGGCGCCGGTCAAAAAGACGCGCAGCATATGCAGGAAACAGACAATCACCAGCAGGTTTCCCGACCAATAGTGGATGTTGCGCATGAACCCGGCCAGGTTTCCCTGGTCGTACATCTGCAGCACGGACTCGTAGGCCCCATCCATTCGGGGAACATAGCTGAGTAATTGAAACACGCCGGTAAAGGTGAGGGCCAAGCAGAGCGTCGCCGCCATGCCCCCAAGACCAAGGCTGAGAGAAAAACGGATCGTTTCTTCCGGCACCCTGCGGGGATGGAGGTGGAGAAGAAAACTTGGCCTGGCGGTCCTCACCCTGCCTTTCTCCATGTTTGTTGTCCTGTCTTCAAGCATTACATACATACACGATGTGTGTTCCTAAGCTTTGCCACTATCACCTAAAAACGATAATTGTAGTGGATCGTGAAAAAGTACATCTGCGGATCGTCATAGGCTCCCGCCAATACGGCAGGTGAAGCCACCTCGGCATCTTCGATAGTCAAATACTCTACCGCTGCTCCCAGGGAAGAATTGTCGTTGAGCTGATGCATCACACCGGTGCCGAAACGCCACGCTCCGCCTGTCGGGATGAACAAGGAAGTGTTGTCCTGATCATCATACATGCTACTGTCGTAGGCGATGCCAAAATTCATATGAGTGTCGGTGGTTACCCTATATTGCACTCCTGCTGCACCATGCCAGGTATCCTGCACCTCAAGGTTCGAGGACCTGGTAATCCCCCCAACTGTCACTTCAGTTTCGCTCAGCGAAGACCAGTCCTGCCAACCGATATTCATCAGCAGCGACCATTGGGTGTTGAGATCGTGAACCGCGCTGAACATCACCTGCTGAGGGGCACTGACTGCTGCATCTATGGGCAGTGACCATGGAGCATTGGTCAACGGCAGATATCCGTCGGCATCGATATCGAAATCGTAGTCCACCTTGCTGGTGTAGGTGAGCCCGAACCGGGTCGCGCTGGACAGCTCATAGAGGATCCCAAGTTTGACGTTTGGGGCAATATCCGTATCATCCTCTGTATTGCTCTCGCCGCTCAGCTTGTCGCGTTCCAGGGAAAAAATACCGATGTTGATCCCAAGACCGGCGCCAAGCGACCAATGCTCATCGAGCCGATAGGCGATAGAGGGCTGCACGGTCAGCCCCATTAGGGTGGCCTTGGTAGTAAGGTTGTGGCCTGCCCAATTATCGCCATAATCAAGGCTCAGGCCGAAATTACCGTAGAGGGCAACTCCCAGCTTCAGGTCCTCACTGATACTGTGGCTGTAAAATGTGCTCGCCCCCGGCAGCCAGCCGACGACATTGCCGGGCCCACGCAGATTGGGATTATCCAGGTCATAATCGACATCGCCATAGAGCATCTGGGCCCCAACCGTCAACTGATGGTCGTCCAGCCGTGTCATGCCGGCAGGATTACCGGCAATAACCGAAGCATCGCCAGCGCGGGCAGCATTACCGGCATTGGCCAGACCAACGTCCTCGGTGCCTATTTCATAGAGGTAGATACCGCCTGCTTCTGCTCGGGTGAAACATCCGAGGACCAACGTCATCATCAACGGCAATGCCATTCTCGACTTCATTATCTTCTCTTCTCCACAATTCCTGACCTTGAATAAATATGCGAAATGGATTCCCTCTCCCAGGCTCCTAATTCTCGCGGACAAAGACGACCTCAAAAGATTGACTCACAACCGGTTGATAATAAATCCCCGCCAACACATTCTGCGGGGAATGAAACATCAGAGTATAGGTAGCACCTGGATATCCGGTATCATTGAGTTCAATAAATACCTGTGGCGCGTTCTGCTCCATTGTGACTCTGGCTTGTGATACATTTATCGGCCGCGGATTAAAATATGCAGCCTGGAGGTTTCCTCCGGAGTCCACTCCTCCGATTTCAAGCACGTATCCGCCGTCCGGCCGCTGCCACCGGCCAACGAGTTGGTTGAGAACATCCCTGGAAACGGGTTCGGATGGCTGCTCAGTGGAGGTCCGGGCAGCCTCATCTGCAGATGCCGTTCCCGTTCCCGCTCCCGACTCGTGGGTAAACAACCACCCGCCCGCACCAATCATCACCATGCAGACAACAATCAGCACAGCTGGCAGAAACAGCCTGTAATGTGAATTGCCGGTTTTTTGTGGCTTTTTACGTGTATTTTTTTTTTTTGATCCCATGGTTGCACCAATCAATTATAGTTTCATTTCTCAACACACATTCAACTCTCGGACAGGCAGGTACAACACGTTGCTTCGCGAATAGCGTATCGTTTGCCATTACCTTCTCTATGCCGGACAATATCCTCTGTGAGCCTGCATTTTCTCGCCAGGCTATAAGGCCTTCCCGATTCAAGCTCCACCAAGCAACTTCAGCAGGCCCCACAAACACGGGACCTGCTGAAGTACACAAACAAGCAGCAGCCAGGTTTCTATTTAGTCGGTGGATAGATGACCTTCCAATCCTGTTTCATATCAACAACCGTCCAGCCTTTCGCTTGTGCTTCGTCCAGGGCCTTGTCTAGCTTGCCGATATGCGATTTACGATCATAGGCCCACTCCCGCTCTGCATCGGTGTGGTGAACAAGAAGGCCAAAACGGGCACCGGTTCCGGCAGTGGTCCATTCCAGCATCTGCAGATCGCCGTCGGAATTGCCGAAGGCTGCGATAGGGCGGCGACCGATGTGTGAGTTGATACCGATTGGCTTCCCTTCCTTGTCGTCGATAAAGTCGATTTCAGGGAGCCGCATTAGCGCTGGCGTGTCACCCTGCATCACGTATTTGGTCTTGATGCTGCTGCCAACAACCCATTCCGGCGGGATACCGTAGACCTCTTCAGTCCATGGTCTCATGAATTCGATCCCACCACCGGAAACGATGAACGTTTTGAAATCATTGGTTCGCAAAAATGACAGTAATTCGAGCATCGGCTGATACACCATCTCGGTATATAGACGTTTGCTCACTGGATGTCTCGCTTTCCCGATCCACTCTTTTACAATTGCTGCAAAGTCGTCAGTACTCATGCCCGCATGGGTTGCAGCTACAATTTGGAGAATCGCCTTATCGCCACCAGCCAAGGCACCTTTCACGTCCCCTTTGAGCAGCGAGGCAAAAGGTTCCTTGTCCTTCCACTCTGGGTGTTGCGGAGCGAGATCCTTGACTAGATCAAGGGCAAAAAGCAGTTGAAAGTACATGGGCTGCTCAGCCCACAATGTCCCGTCGTTATCGAAGGTGACGATCCGTTGCCCTGGTGGAACGAAGTCCGGAGAGTTCTGGGTGGTGGTCTTAATCACAAAGGCAATGATGGCCTGTTTGGCCTTGCCTTCATTCCAGGATGGTAGAGGATCAACATCCTGGGCAGATGCAACGGCACTGGATCCCAGGGTAAGGACCAGTGCAAGATAAATAAACAGTAAGCGTTTGATATTCATCGACGTGACTCCTTGAGATATTGGTCAGTCTTACCATCTCAAAACAGCGCCCAGCAGTTCTCTTACAGCTGCTGGGCGCTGAATAATGGCCTTTCTTTTATGGCCTCACATATTCCGAAAATACAAATCAGTTGCCTGTAGGCAGGGGAAGACTAATCCCATCTTTTCCTAACTGTTCTCGAACCCATTGAAATTTCTGATAATTGGAAATGGTGATAGGACCGGTGTAGACCTCGCTCTGCAGTTTGCGCGGGGGATGATCCAGATAGGTTTTCATCAGCTTCCTGACTTCTTCATTGATAGTCACGAGGGTCCAGGTTCTCTCCGTATAGTTGTTCATGAATATGTCGTAACGCTCCTGGGGATCCTGCCACAAATCGAAAATCTGGGGTACGGTTGCGACATATTTTTCCGGACCTTTCCAACCGAGATTGGAATCTACTGCGATCCCGCCAGTAGCCTGTCCGTTATCGCCGCGAAGATTGAAGACAGCCTTGTAATTACCGACCCTGGCCGCGCCCGGAGTCAGCTCGTTCTCGGTAAAGTAGAACCAGGATTTTCGTTCAGATTTTCCAGTACCGAAGAGCACCGGTGACATATCGTAGCTGTCAAAAACGATCGGTTTTCCCTCGCGATCTTTCTCTGGCAATGCAATGCCTGCCACGGAAGCGAAAGTGGCCATCAGGTCAAGACCGCCAACAATATCGTGATTCCTGCTGCCAGCCACGATTTTACCAGGCATGACTGCAATTGCAGGTACACGGTTGCCGCCTTCTCGCACCGTCCCCTTGGTGCCACGGAAGGGGGTGTAACCGGCATCGGGATACACGTCCTGCCAGGCGCCATTATCGGTGGAATAAAAGACCAGGGTGTTCTGGTCCAGCCCCAATTCCTTCAGCTTGTCCATGATATGACCGATTCGGGCGTCAAGTTCGACCACGGAATCGGCATATTTACTCTTTGAAAGCGACTTGTGCTCATACTCCGGAGCCGGCATGTTCGGCTGGTGGACCTTCATGAAGTTGACGTTGATAAAAAACGGCTTGCTCGGATCTTTAGCAGCTGTTTCGAGAAATTCGATCGCAGCTTTTTCGACATAACCATCAAAGAAAGGTATTCCAACGACTCCTTTGTCTGGAGTGTCCACATACTGGCCGTTGATCTTGAAGTCTTCCTTGGGTTTCTCACCGGCCTTGCCCGACAATGAGCCTTTTGTCACTTTCTGGAACATAGCCCGCAATTCAGGGTCCATGTCAGGGAACAAGGTCGGATCAGCATAGGTGTAGGCGTTCAGGTGATACAGAACCACATATTTCATCTCATCATAGCCCTGGGCGTTGGGTAAGGCATAATCATCTTCACCCAGATGCCACTTTCCGGTGAAATAGGTCTGGTAGTTGGCCTGTTTGAGAACAGAGGCCAGAGTCCACTCCGCTGCCGGTAAACCGCCTCCCTGTCCCTGGAAGGCCACGGTGGTCATGCCGCTACGGTTGGGAATGCGGCCGGTCTGCATGGCTGCGCGGCCCGGCGTACAGCTCGGCTGGGCATAGAAGGAGAAAAAGGTCATACCGTTGGCAGCCATGTGGTCTATATTGGGTGTAGGCATACCTCGTCCTTCACCGCCACCATACGGGCCAAGGTCACCATAGCCGGTATCATCCGAGACAATAAACAGGATATTCGGCTTGGTGTCGGCAGCGTTTGCCGACACTGTGAACAAGATCAGCGCCATGGAAAAGGCGATGACCCCAAAGATGGCAATTTTAGCAGATGTTCGTCTCATCATTTTGCTCCTCTTGTTGATGCAGAATTTCCAATTGTTCGACCTTCGTCACTGACATTGGGCCAACAACCAGGGTCATGAATTCCGGGGGCGTACACATCAAGCTCCCGGCTCCTCGTAAAACAGTGAAAAGCTCTGAAGCAAACAAAGCCTCTGCACTTTGGTGATTCACCCATTCCTGATACAGTAGGATACTGATCTCGTCCTCGACATCCTGGTAGATACCTGCTCGCAAAAAACCCTTCTTTTTCCTGACCTCCTTGACGATAGAAGTAAGGGTTTGCATGAGCTCTTTGGAGTTATGCTCAAAAGTGGTGTTTGAGGGAGAATTAAAAAAGAAATGACGTATCCTGTTGGAATCAGTTTGCCAAAACAGAATTCCAACAAAAAAGGATACGTCATGATCAACAGTAAAGTTATCACACTGAAAAAGCCAGGAGAGTTTGTCGAAGACCCGCTGACCGAACTGTTACGTATCGGCGCCCGACAACTCATTGCTGATGCGGTTGAGGCTGAATTGCAAGACCTGCTCCAGCATTACGCAGAGCTGAGAAATGAGAAAGGGCACATGCAGGTTGTGCGCAATGGCTATTTGCCTGAAAGAGAAATTCTCACAGGGCTTG
>NZ_FRFE01000025.1 GCF_900143695.1 Desulfopila aestuarii DSM 18488 | reverse complement strand
ATGCTCTGTTTTCATTGTGCCCTCCCGTGGTCTGGTTTGCCACAATGAAACAGATTGTTAACGATATGAAAAGATGGCGTTTGTTGAGCGCTTACTTTTATCCGGGGCCATGGTCCGGTGTCAGGTTGGAATACTTTCCAAAAGACTGGCGCGGATATAAATACCTGAAATTTTATCTTTTTAATCCCGGTAACAAAACGATTTCTATAGAGATACTCATTCAAGACGCACTCAATGGGCAAAAGGGTGATAAAAGATTCAACGACCTATGCGCATGGAATGTTTCAGTGTATCCTGGTAGTTGGACAGCTGTTCAGGTTCCGCTAGAGGAAATACACAACATCGCAAATAGCAGAGGAGTCGATCTTGCCCGAATGACAGGAATTGGGTTTTACGTGGACAATATTACGGAGCTTAGGTCACTTTATCTTGATACCGTCAGCCTTGAAAAAGCAGATATGCAGATAAGGTGAAAAACAAAGGGGTGCTCGACGAATTAATCGTGCGAGTGGCCGAGGTTTGCTGGAGGACCTTCGTTTATGAACTTCCCGGAGGGCCAGATGTCGGCCATGGCAAGAAGCATGTTTTTGAATGATTTCCTGCCGACAAAGAGATGAGCACCGGTGCGCTGCTTCGCTCCCCATTTCAGTTTGTGCTCCTCATCTCCACCAAGATAATCATATTCTCTTACGTTATTTGCGATACACCAATCGATGACAGAATGCCGCAGGATGTTGCCGAGTCCGCCAGGCCCATTCGGATCAAAACCTTCCTGCATTTGATAGAAAACACCATGGTAGAGGTAACCGATCTGAACAGCCAAAATACTGCCATCCAGCTTCAGAGAAAAAATTTTTAACCAGCCTTTACGAAATGCCTTGGAGGCAAAACCAGTATAAAAGTCCTGCATCAAAGGTCTCCTGACGAAGCTTCCTTCTTGGCCGATGGACTCCCAGCGCTTTTTATGAAGTATGAAGAGACTTTCAAGATATTGAGGCAAATCATCTTCTTTGTCACAAAGGTCAATGGTAATTCTTCCCAATTGTGATAGCTTTTTTTTCTGTCTGCGAATGATTGAGGAAAAAGACCCTAAGGTATCACGATTTAACTCCTGCATAGTGTCCGGGAGGGAAATGGAGCTGAAGACACACTCTCTCTGCCTTGAGAAGGCAATGCTTTTTCTCTTGATCAGGCTCAGTCGGTTTATTGCATTGGTCCAACCTGAAATATAAGGGAAATAGAGGCAATCCCACAGTTTATTTTGTTTTGCGAGATAGGAGCTAATGCAATCAGTCACGTCGCTGAGCGCTCTTTCAGATGAAATGATAAGATCGGGGTATTCTCCGCCACAATGGCAATCGCCCATGGGGCGGAGGCAATTGTAGGGAATGGCATTGAAAAGAAGAAAATTGCTCTGATAGAGGGGGAGAATAGCGTGAATTTGTTTTTGTTCATCCAAGACCAGGATAATGAAAAGCTTCACGTCGTGAGCGACATGTGCACACCATGACGAAAGCCATTCCCAAGTCAAAAAAATACTGTTGCCCTCTGAGAGACGGACAAGATCATTCCAACGTTCAGCATAGCAAAAGAGATCATCGAGAGAAGTATAATGTTTCGCATTGAGCTGCATGGGGCGGTTTGCTTCAAGACAATGGATCATTGAGAATAATTGATGTCGAGAGTTTGATATTGCCGTTTATTTCAACCCTTGCTAGAAGCGTAGGGCTCGGCTGTTTGCGATGATACCCGTTGCTGCACCACCCGAGTGGCGGATTGAGGTTTCCTTTGTAGATCTCAATGCTGACTCTTGGGTCAAGGCAAATAGAACCGCTGCCGTTGAGGCCAGAAAAATGGTATCGGGTTGAGTCAATTTGTTCTAGTATGCAGTTTGGGGCAAAGTGAAAAGGCAAGCGAAGTGTATGCTTACTTTTGCAGATTATTTCATCAGTGATACGGAGGATTCGATTGTCGCCATCAAGATGGAGGGTCCTGTAATGCAGTACCGGATCTTTTAGGCGCATGTATCCATTCTGTTGCCCCTTAACGAGACCACCATTCTGTTCCGGTTGCCACGATAGGCATTCTGATTCTGCTCGTTTGCCCCAAAGAAAAAGTCCAAGAACGACAGATTGGTCTACTCCATCCACTTCAATGGTGTTATGGGCAATAGTACTTTTGAAGTAGCGGCGCAATTCCGGATAGGTGAAATAGTCATATGTGCCAGGATCGACCAGAATATCTTCATTAAACGCTTTAAGAGTAAAGCTTAAAGCATCGGCGTGGCCGTGGGCTGCAATGGCACCAAAGCCCAGTGGCCCGCAGTCAAATAGCACGCTAATATGATCATCACAGTCCCTATTTCCGCTCTGCAGCATATAGAAACCACTATCTGGAAACTGATGTGAAAAGATACGTTTATTTACACTAAATGTATCAATAGCTTTAAACCTCTCGTATCCCGAAGCACCAAAAAGCCAATAAAGGGTCTCTGAGTATTCCGGAGCCCAGGCTTTGAGTTGACTATTATGAAAAAGTAATGCTCCGATACCTAACAAAGGGCGCGGGTCTGTGTGGGAATCACCAAGATTTAAAACATATCCATCGTCTGCATCACCATAAAAAATCGGCGATCCTCCACCTTCTTGTAATCGACCAATAAAAAGCAATTGTTTTTCAAGGTTATCCCAATATCGCTGGGGAAAGTCTTTGCCACACCACTTGCCGACAATTCCGCAGATAAGAAAAAACTGAAGGACAAAAAATTGGTACTCAAGGGCCAATTCCTTATTGCAGCCATCGGCAAAAGTCTGCAATTCAATCTCGCGGCACAGAATTTCGTAGCTCTGCTTCTGCCATTCTTTTACATTTTTCAATTGTGAGAAATAACTGGTGGCAATGAAGACACCTGCGGCTTCGCCAATGAGGTGATTATTGGCGGAAGAACCCTTGGAGTATTTCCGTGTCACATCGTGCAAGTGCAAGTAAACACTATGCAGTATCCGGTCGCGGAATTCCCCATTGAAAATGCCAGACTCCAACGTCAGGTCTAGTGCCCATACCCAGTTTACAAGGCGAATGCTCAACTCCATGGGACTTCGCCAGTTCATACCATAACCGTAAGGACATTGATCGAGCCATGACTCAAAATGTTCCTGAACGGCCTCTGCGTATTTTCTCTGACCGCTTACACGATACGCTCTACCAAGTACAACAAGATGTTGATGTCTATTGGGCTCCCAGACAAGCTTACAGTCTCCCGCTTCCTGAACATCGCGGTAATCGATTTTCATGGATAGATCGAGTGGGGCGGCAATATCGCTGCCATGATCCCTATTCCATTGAATCGGGTCACCATGATCATGTTCTTGAAGATGAAAATAGGTGAGCTTATTTTCGAGGATGAGATTGGCCTTGGTCAGAAGATGTTCTGCCCATGACCAATTGAACTGGGAACAATTGTGACGATCTTCATCTGGCGAATGGAGCGACAGACGAAATTGCGGCGTAAAAGATTGGCCATTTTCGCTGCCAATAGCGTCTTGTACTGTTGGAAATTTTCCATGACGAATAGCATATGCATCCTTCAGGTCAGTGCATTTGTTACCCAGGCGCCAGAAAACTTCTCTGGGCGACATTGTTTTGAGACGTTGGAAATACCAAGAGAAGGATTGCATTGAGTTAGAAGTGGAGGTGTTTGCAGGATAGAGAAAAAGTGTTCATCAGTGAGTGCTGATAGACTGACCTTGCTTATGGTAATAGCCCGTCAACTATGGGACTAACCTCCGCTGCAAAAGATTGCAATGTGCCAACGGTTTCATTATCTCTTTGACTATCACTTCGTTGGGGTGAAGCGAGAAAGACGATAGCCCCATTATTATGTCGGTGAAGTATGCCGGATTGTAATATCTGTAATTTTGCATGGAGTCGATCAGCAATTTTTGCTGTTCCAGGAAATTGATACCAAAAAAGTGTTCGGTATCGCGTGTCATTCAGGAGTAAGCTGGAGGAAGTCACATTGAAGGTATTGCCCTTAAGAGGGAGAGGTAGAACTTCTCCTCCATCGTGCAATGGTTTCGATAGAAAGCTCGTCAAACGCTTGTTGTTGTCCTGATTTTTGTAGTAACCAATGAATAAAATAACCTCTTGTTGCTGAGAAGAATCCCTGTAAATTCTGCAGAGACTCTCGTCGAGATTGGGGAAGAACGTCGCTAGTGTTGGGTCTTCGCATTGTTGGCTGCTGAATGTTGAGATGTTTGAGGGTATTGCTGCTAAAGGTGAGACAAGAGAGACAGGTTGAGGCATTGCGACCAGGTTGAGATAAAGAGCTGCCCCTAGAAGAACTGCCAATAGGGAGGCAAAAGCGGATGTTTGAGATGAATATATACGTGTGGTCGCAAGCGGTTCGCAACGAACATTACGCCATTTTTCGAAAAGACAATACTTCGGTTCTCCGTGTGGGTACGGTAGGTTTGAAAAAATCCAGTTGACTATAAAAAGTCCTATCCAGCCAAACCAGGCAACAGACCATCCTTGAAAAATATGCGCTGGGCCATGAAGCATTTCCGGACCAAAGTTCTCGCCAAAGTATCCTGCTACAGCAACGCGTAAGCCGTTCGACAAAACTGTCAAAATGCAGCCTATGAAAACAACAGAGACTGCCCTGATCCAATTCTTTTGGGTAAGGTAAACGAGTGGCAGCCCGACAGCTATTACCGAAATCAGAAAACTGATACCGCTACATTCACGGGCAACAACCATCGAGATGCTGGGGAGATTGATGTGTAAATCATCAGTGTAAACGGGGTATTTCAATTGAAGAAGAGCAGAACCTATTTTGGCAGTAACAATTTGAAATGGCCTATGCATCCTTTCAAGAATAGGATCCATCCATGGTATCATGAGCTGCAGGTAAAGTATTGGAAAGAGTGATATTCTGAGATAATTCCATCCGTATAACAGAAGAATGATACTGGGAATAATTAAAAAAAAGGAAAAGGCTTCCAGCTGAATGATTGCACCAACGCGGCCAATTAAAAGCAGGAACAAACAACAACCTATACAAAGATAGCCAATAAACCGGTTTGGTTTTGCAGGAATAATTTCAAAGAAGTCTTTTTTGCACCAGATGAGGTAAAGACTAACGAATGGAATGAAAAAGCCATGGGAATAGGCTTTGTCGGTTATCCATTGAGAATAGAGCCATTGTGAATTATCCCAATACAATACCATTATGGCCAGTATCAATGATAAGATACTGGCCAAGGTTCGAAGTCTAATATTTGATACGTGTGTCATTGTTGTATGATGGATTTAATGACCGGAGCAATAGTTTGCGGTGTAGGTGGGATAGATCCAACAGGTGAATCAATAGGGTATTCGAACGCTCCTATATCGAGAGTAGAGCCAGATGGGCGATGATTTCCCATGTAGTCCATATTGAGATCGAGAGCGTACTGTTGACTGAAAAGAGAAAGCGGAGAAATAAGAAAACCTTTGTCAATAGCAATTGATGTACTTGATAATCGAAAATCATTGCTTTGAGAAGTTAAAAATCCGATATTAGCGACTTCCTCACATAGTATATTGCATTTCCCGAAGCTGGCTTTAAAATCACCGATACTCATTTGAGTGCTTCCAACTTGGATTGTTGGGGAGTAGGAGCTACTAAATAATGTGTAGTCTACGCTCGATGTGCTAGCATCTAATGTGTCACCAAAGGAAAGGTCTGCCTCATTAACATCTTCTCGGTTAGACAAAATATTATTTAGTATTGAAATATTATTTGAACTAACGGTTATGCCACGTTTATATAAAGAAAGTGAATTATTGAAAATTCCGCCAGTTGTTGCTCCTCTAATGTGGAATGCTGTGTCGGTTGAATAGACTACGTTCCCAATAAAAAATGTATTGGTACTTCCAGTTGAAGTTATGCCAATAGTACTATTATGGACAATATTGTTAATTACCCACACATTATCTGGACTGTCGTGGACAACAATACCTTCACCGGCAGAGGAATCTCTGGACGAGTAATTGTAGCATGTATTGTTGTAGACAATAACATTTTGAGATCTTTTTATGTCAATGGCATTTTCTCTATCATCGTGAAGAGTGTTGTTTGCAATAAAAATGTGATGAGGACGAGCTACATCATTCAAAGTAGCTGAACCAACTTGTATAGAATCTCCACCATTGTTAAAAATATTGTTGTTTAATATCCAAATATTGTTGCTATATGCAGTTGGGAGAATGCCATGGAAGTCGTTTTCAGATATATAATTGTTATCGCCAAAACTCTGAATAGTATTATTGTAGATGATAATATCTGTAACTCTATTGGTTGAATCGCCATATATAGAAATTGCTGAACCATTTCCACCATAGGTGCCAGAGCCTTCTAAATTTGAATTTCGAAGGGAAAAATGATGAATATTACTACCATTGTGAGGTCTTAATTGCAGGATTCCATAGTTGGTAGAAAAATCTATGTTGTCGAATATCACATATGATCCTTTAACGATCCACTCACGAATGGCAGTCATATTTTTTCCAACAACCCATACAGGACTTGATGCTGTACCATTAAAAGTGGTTATAATTTGAGAGCCTCCAGTATATGAGGAATTATTGATGGAAACATATGATCCAGCATTGTAGGCAATTTCAGGGATAGAGATACGGGGCTTGTCGGGATATCCTAATGGATTAGATGAGTCAGTCGAGTTTGAATGGGATGCATCTATATAATAACAATCAACATTTGAGTTGCTTGGCCAAGAAGGACATCTATTTTGAGGATCTGGCGCTGGAGTATCTATAGGATTTGTGGTTCCCCAAAGGCCAGGACTCGGTATGGCTGTAGGTGGAGAGTATGAATACGCGCTTGAGAATGATATAAGATAGATTGCGATAGAAATTGAGATAGTATAGAATTTTGTAAACATGATAAACCTCCTTGTGGCATCCACTAATAGTTTCCGGTGAGTATAATGTATTACCGGGATACGTTAGACTGCAATATTTTAAGATAAACATTTCTAGTTTTCTCGGCTACAACTGTTGGCTCATATATCTTGTGTGCAATATTTTTAGCTCGGGTTCCCATGTGTTTACGTAGTTGTTTGTTGTTGAGCAATTTTCTGAATTTATGATAGATATCATAAACATTAAGTGGGTCAACAAGAAATCCTGTTTGTCCGTGATCAATCATATATGGCATTCCGCATCTATCAGATGTAACAACTGGGGTGCCGACTGCTAATGCTTCGGATATACCTAAAGGAGCACTCTCTTCAAGTGAAGTGAGTGCAAAAATACTTGCACTAGATAGTTTCTCAACAATATGAGATCTGTTGAGTTGGCCTAGAAGAATTACTTTGCCAGCGAGTTTGTTGCTGTTTATCCTCTTTTTAATAATTTCACCGTATTTGTGATTGGTAATTGGTCCGGCCAGCTGCAATGAAAATTCTGGAAAATCGTGAAGAAGCATTTCGAAAGCGTTAATTAAGGAAAGAATATTCTTTCTCGGAGCAATGACTGCTGACGAAAATATAGTTTGATCTTTTTTGACGCCTTCATTAGTATTGAAAAAGCATTTGTCTATGGGATTTTCGATATCGTAAATATTTCCTTTGGTATGTGGTGAAATACGATTATGAACATATTTGTTAATAGCGATAATGTTGGGGTGGGATGCCCAGGAAGCAGTTTCGAAAAAACGCCATATATGTGATCTGATAAAAGGGAAGTATTGTTTAGAGAACATTACGTCTCTGTGTATAAAGCCGTGCATTGTGAAAACGCGCGGTATATCAAGGTTTGTGGTCATTAATCCGTAAGTATCATGAGCGTGGACGATATCTGGCGATAGTTCGATGATGAATTTTTGTAATATCTTTTTCCATGTACTAATGGAGCTGATTAACATGCTACCTGCTGGTGCTGCTATCCTATGAATTATGACACCATTTTTCAGTTTAAAAACACGATTGTTTTTGACTGTAGTATCTAAGGCAACGACATTAACCTCCAGATCTGGCAATGAAGCCAATGCATCAGCTAGGACAACGCTAACTGCTTCGACACCACCTCTGGGGGAGTCAAGTTGAGTTGGATAGTGTGTAGCAACTACCACTTTCATTTTGCCCTCTTTTTTTCTATAAGTCTAGGGCGAAGAGATTTTTTGTTGTTGCGTGCTAACGCCTCTTCATAGACAAAGGCTGTTTTTTCAGCCAATTTTTTACTCGTATATTCTTTTATAATTCGGCGGGATGCGTTTTCTCCGTATTGCTGGAGTAGTGTTTTGTTTCTGAGCAGCCCTATTATTTTTTCTGATAAAAGTTGATCATCACCTAAAGGTACAATCAGTCCAGAGATACCATCTTGTATGATTATAGAATTGTCCGAGACGTCAGTTGCAATCACGGGTGTCCCACATGCCATCGATTCCAGTAGTGCATTGGGTGTCCCTTCAAATAAAGAAGGAAGAATAGTAAGATCACACGCACAATAGAGTTTTTCAACATCATCTCTATTCCCAAGAAAAAAGCAGTGCTCTCTGATGCCGATTTGATCAACTAATGTCCATATTTTGTTATAATAAGCATCTGAACCATGCATGCCCGCATGTAACTTTTCGCCAACCATAAGGAATTTTGTGTTTGGAATTTGGTTGAAAACTCTTTTCATAGCTTTCAGTGCCAACATGTGATTCTTTTGTGTTTTGAAACTTGCAAACATTCCTACAAGGCGATCACTAATGTCAAACCCAAGACTTGTTTTATACTCGTTCAAATTGGGTCTTGGGAAGAATCTATTTGTATCTATGCCATTATGTATGACTCGATAACGATCAACAGGTAATCCCTGCATTTTGGAGTTAAATTTGGCGCCTGCCCAAGAGTTGGCAATAATAATTCCAACTGAATTCCTAGTCAGACGATAAGCAATTAATTGGCGCCATTTTAGAGAATAATTTGAATTTCGTTCAGATCCAATGATAGCTCGTACTGAACATAATCTGCCAGCCAATCGAGAGGCAATTTCTGAATCGAATAGAAAGCTATGTATAATGTCTATTCTTAATTGCTTTATAAGTTTGATTAATTTGAAGACAACAGAAATATCAAATTTCCATTGTTTTTGGATAATGATTAAACGTCTGTCTGCATCAATAATAGTATTTTTAAGTGGCGCATAATCAGATAATGAGCAGATATACGGCTCGTACTCGGATGAATCCAAATTATTTAGAAGTTCAATTGCTTGACGTTGTGCGCCGCCATATTCTAGATTACTAATAACTATTAAAACACGTTTGCGACTCATGGCATTAATGGATAATTTATTGGTTTAGTTTATTAACTCGGCGGCGATATAGGTTCACGCTGCATATTTGATTGACGGATGTTCAAAATACTTCGCAACCCTTGCAGATTTCTTTTGCAACATCCGCATGTGGTTCGATACTGTCTTCTTCAGATCTTCACTGCTTCTGCTCGGAGCAGCACGCCGAATACCTGACTTCAGGTCGCAATTGAGGTACTCATCTGGATTAAGTTCTGGAGAAAATGAGGGTAGATAAAATACCTCTATCTCCTCTTTATTTTTATCTTTTTCGAGCCATCGCCGCACCAAAATTGCATGGTGCACTTTCAAAGTGTCCAGCAAACAGCTTTCTGTCTGCATCTTTTATCAGACGTTTCATGAATTTGAGCAAAACACCTGCTGTCATGGTTGACTCGTACATCATGAATCGCAACAGGCCTTTATTGTTGATAGCAGAAATCATATTGAGTGAAAAACGTTTCGCATTGATTGCAACAACAGGGGTCTTGCCACGGGGCGCGTAATCTCGACTCTGCTGACAATCATTGCGAACTCCGGTCTCATCTCCCCCCAGTAGATTTCAGCCTTCTCTGCTGCTGCACGGCTTTTAATCTTTGGATAGGTAACATCAAGCCATTCCTGGACAGCTTTAGGGCTTTGCTCATAGGCTTTTCGGAAAGGTTTCTGAGGTGTAAAACCCCATCTTTTCCGATAGTCACCTATAGTGCGGATAGCCATTCGCACGCGCCACATCTGATAAACAACAGACTGAATTGCCTTGCGGGTCCATAGCGCAAATAGCAATTTAAGTTGTTGTGGATTTTTCTCGACCAGCAATCTTTTCAGGCATCGCTCCTGATCAACGGTAAGTATGCAATTAGCACCCTTACTCAGCCCCCGCTTCTCAAGCTGTATCGCTTTGGCCTTGCGATCTCCCTTATCCCAGGCTCTTATGCCATCGGCATGCTACGCCATAATGGATGCCGATGATTTTGGCTATTTCTTTGCGCTCTACGCCTTTTTTGAAAAGGCTTATCGCAAGATTCCTATTGTGTTGTTGGATTTCACTTGAGAGTGATCTTGTATCTGTTTATTTCATTCCAACAATTTAACATAATTCACTAATTTTGTCGCCAGGTTAATAAATAAAAGAAGTGGTTAGCTTGGTGCATAAATAAATGGCTAAGGGTTTAGCTATTCCCGTTTTAGCCATTTAGATCAAAAAAAAACGTCGAACAGGGGAACCAAGAACCAGGGATGTCGACAGAACGTTCGCTTAAAATCAACCTATGGCTATAAAACATCCAAAATAGAGGCACGTGAGTTATTTTCACCATCATTAAAGCAACCCCCCAAAATAACCTTGGAAATGCATCATTTCAAGGCATGATCTTAGACAAAATTACTGCTCATTTAGGCTCTACGTCGAGCAGTCATATTTCAACTTGTGCCGTTCATAACCAAACGCTATCGCACATAAAATGATTTCAATTATATCGATTTGATAGTGATGAAAGAAGCCTCGAATATCTTCCCAGAGATACTTTTTATCCCCCTTCTTTTCTAACGCTGCCTGGAAAACGCTATTTTTCAGGATAGTTGCTGCATTTTACCTACCTGCAAACTCTAATCTGGTGATGCTATTCCTGTAATGTGGCCGTGAAGTAGCCTCCAGCATTGGTGAAGTCAAGGGTCAAGATAAACGCTCCGCTCTGCTTCGCGCCCTTGACGTCACCAATGCTTTCGGCTGTAGAGTCGTTATGCGTTGATTTTTCAAAGAAAATCATCTTGATTTTCATCTGTTCTTTGACAACGATCGCATAATCACGCGGTCTTCAGAACTTGAGCCACGTTAGTTTCAGCCTCGTAAGGGCAGTTGAGCCACACCGCGTGGACCTGTTGCCAGTTGCGACTTTTACCGCTCCATCGATTGGGCTGCTTCTGCTGTGCCTGCCGATACACTCTGTGGCGGTTCGCCAGGATGTTTTCATCTTCACCACGATGCCGCTGACCTGGGGTCACAAAACGAATTGCACTGTGGAGATGCTGCTCGTTGTACCACCTCACGAACGTCCTGACCCATTTCCTCGCAGTTTCAATGCTGTCAAAGCCGTGGGTCGGATATTCAGGACGGTATTTGCAGGTGCGAAACAACGACTCCGAATACGGATTGTCATTTCTGACCCGCGGCCGGCTGTAGGATGGCGTGACGCCGAGGGCCTCCAGTTTGGCCTTCATGGTAAAACCTTTTTGCGGGCCTCCGTTGTCCGCATGCAGCACCGGCGGCTCCAGCAGGCAACCCTCGGCAAGGATCGCATTGTGTAAGAGCTTTGCTCCAAACTCTGCACTCTCAACCGGATGGACTTCCCAGCCAACTATTTTGCGGCTGAATATGTCTACGATCATATACAGATAGTAAAACATGCCTCGGATCGGAGACGATAGCCAGGTGATGTCCCAACTCCACGCCTGGTTGGGGCCTGTCGCACAATAGCCTTGTGGCGGATGATGGCGCCGTGGCTTTGCATTCCGACCACGGTGATGCTGTTCATCTGCCTCGTGAAGAATGCGGTAAAAGCTTGACTCTGAGGCAAGATAAAACCCCTCATCAGCGAGACGAGGAACTATCTGCCCTGGTGCCATACTGGCGTATGCCGGCTTATGGCAGGTATCCAGAACGCTTTGCCGTTCTTCCGGTGTCAATTTGTTTGCCGGTTCCGGCCGCGCAACCAGTGGGCGTTTGTCAGACTGCACTCTGCCATTCTTGATCCAGCGCTGGTAGGTGCGCGGGTCGATGCTTGCCGCCTGGCACGCCGGTGCCAGGCGGGCACCATTTTGGCGAGCAGTATTTATTAGCCCAACAGTTCTACGGCGATCAGGGGTGCTAATCATTCGTCCTCGGGGTCCTCTTCCTAGATCGCCTGCACCTTTTTTTGTAACACCAGCAGCGCTGCTGCTTCGGCAAGAGCCTTCTCCTTGCGCTGCAGCTCTTTTTCCAGATGCTTGATACGCTTGCGGTTAGTTTTCTGTTCCAAATTCAACTTGATACCAGCCTGCTTATCCCAATCGTTTGCGGCTTCACAGGCACCACGCCAAAGTTTTAGTTGTTCCGGATAAATACCTTTGCGCCGACAGTATTCGGCGGTTTGCTCTTCATTCAGGGCCGCTGTCTCAATGACAGCCGCAAACTTGTCCCGGGCAGTCCAACCCTCAGGGCTGGCATCGCTGTCGGGTAGCAGGATGCCTTTTCGGCGCGCTTCATTACGCCAGTTGTATAAGGTCGGATCGCTGATGCCTTCTTCTTTGGCCAACTGGCTGATCGATCGGTTGTGCGGTGGCATCATCTTCCGCAAGACCGCCTCTTTTCGTTCTTGTGAGTACTTCATGCATGAACCTCCTGCCCCCTTTTATAATGGGTTTCAGTTCATGCGGCAACTTCCCTGACACTGGGGGTTAGGGTTCTTACGAAAATCATCCCGGATAACTGCAAGCAGATTGTCAGCATTCATATGTTTTCTCATATTGCGTTAGTTGGCCGAATGCGAAGGTTTGCCCGCGGTGATTCTATAACGTTTGATCGATATCATGGCATCTCCTATGTAATATGTTGATATTGCATATAAGGAGGAGCGTATTTTTCCGATCGCTTTTGTTAAGAAAAAATGACGCTAAGCGAAATTAATAATGTTTCCTTTTCAGTTGAATGGGCAACTCCTGAATGGTAAAAATTTACGAAAGATCGTTTGGCAATATTTTATGTTATCAATATGTTGGAATTTCGATAATAATTGATGAGGAAGCATTAATTTTTATGATTGAATATTGTATTGACTAATAGTGGCAAAATATTGTCCTCATTATGATTTTGTAAGTAGTAATTTCGAGCACTGAGAGATGCCGATTTCCATCTAGAGGGATCATTTAATAGAAGAAGGATTGAAGACAATAATTCTTTAGGCGATGCGCCGGTATCACCAAGGTGTTTAGATTTGATTAAATTATCTGGATCAATTGTGGAAACGACTGGCATACCGTAACTCCACGCTTCTAAAAAGGTGTTTGGGAATCCCTCGTATGATGAAGTGCAACAAAGTAAAGCGCAATTGGAGTAATATGCAGATAGTTCTGATCTGCCTTTTGCTCCTCGAAAATAAACGTTTGGCATTTTAGAAATACGTTGAGTCAGAGATAGAGAATATTCACTGTTATCAAGGGGGCCTATTATCTCGAAAAATAAATCTGGAGCCATGTCAGCAATATCTAATAACCATTCTAATCGTTTCACTGGAGCAATTCTTCCTACCCATAAAATGCGATTGGCATACCTCTCTTCAAATTTAGAAGGAGATGTTGATATAGATAATCCTTGGCAAGGCATGTTTATTATTTCGGAGTTTCTACCGAAGTTTTCTAAAATCATCTTTTGTTGCTTTTTAGTTTGAACAATGATTTTGTTCGCATTATGCAAACCATAACGATATAACACCTTCTCTCGATAGGATTTCATTTTAGGTAAGTCTAGTAGGCAATCAGGATCGCTTGCTACAGAATAAACAAATTTTCTATTATTTAATTTGCACCATAGGGAAACTTGGCCGGTAACATACTCAGCGCAATTCTGATAATATATGTCAGCGTTCGCTTTTTTCAATGCTTGGCATAAAGATGTCCATCTTGGGTGAAAAAATCGTAAAATGGGTAAGCCTGAGTTTTGGGGACACATTTTAATAACAGTAACTCCATTTACATCTTCAATTTCTCTCTGCCCTTCATCCCATGTTAATATTCTAACTTTATATCCATTTTTAGCAAGCCAAAGCGCTAATGAAGAGGTTTGCCTTTCTACGCCGCCGATATGACCTGACAGATCGCCCACTAATGAACCATATGCGAAATGAGCAACAATACAGATACTTTTCGATAAGTTATGGTTAATTAAAGCCTCTTGAGATTTATGTGTGTTTGTTGACATTTAACCTAATCCTTTGGAAAAAAGCTGTCAGTCCAGACGCTCCAGCATGTATCGATAAATAGTTATCTCTATTAGGGAAAGAGTTTCTGCTTAATAGAAAAATATTCTTTTGACCAGGGTGATTAATACCGCCTCTTATTGATAAACCGGCTTTATAGCCGCAGTTCTGGGCGAGTTTGATCACTTCAGGAGTATAATCCCCGTCAGGATAACAAAGAATTTGACACGATTGTCCAGTGTTGTTTTCAATGTGTTGTTTGGATATTGATAGTTGATTTAGTACTACTTGGCTGTTTACTTTGCCCAGCAATAAATGGTCTACAGTGTGTGAACCGAAATATATTCCTTTTTTAGATGCAATCTTGATTTCATCCCAATTTAAGAGCGATGTCCAAGGGTCATTCTCGAAGATGTCGTAAAGTGATCCATGGCTATTATTCTCTAGTAACGATAAGATTTCATTTATTTTCGATAAGGTTGATAGGTAGTTAGACGGACTACTTTTTAATGCGTACCGAAGGTTATGGAAGGACTGTGAAAGCTCAAATGGGTTATTAGGGGGGAAATTATATAAATTAGATTCGAACTCAAATTGAATATTACATTTTAAATGTTGTAATGCATAGTCCATGCGATCATACCAATATGGTTCATTGGTGTAGATGTGACCCGTAGATAAAAAGATTGCAGCAGGCGCGTTGTATTTAGATAAAATGGGGAGAGCGTGGCTGAGATTATTTCGATAACCATCATCGAACGTAAGGACCATACTGTATGGCTTAATTGGTATTACACCTGTTAACATGTCAATTGCTTCAGTTATTGAGATGAAGCTATATTTCTTGGAGAGTATATTAAGTCCTTTATCAAGAATATAAGGCGATAATTGAAATCGCATTGGTATCCATGACGATTTAGCAGAGTTTCTATCCATCACCCCATGTATCATTAGGATTGATAAATTACGTCTAGTGAGAATTTGCCAAATTGGGACAAGTATTGAAAGTAGTATTTTTTTAGCAGATTGCATGTTTAAGTAAAATGAAATTAGAGAATAAAATCCCAATTGGATGCGGTTTGTGTAGTACTATGTTGAAGAGCAGTATAATATGCAGCCTTTGACAACTCTATTCGTATGTCTTCATTTATCAATAAGTGTCTAATTCGGTCAGAAAAATTAATTGCTAGTCGATTTTTAATTAAATAGCCATTCGATTCATGTATAACTAAATCTCTTAGATCTCCGACGTCTGAAACAACAGGAGGTAGTCCACATAGCATTGCTTGAATCATTGCCTGAGAAACTCCTTCTGAGTCCGATGTCATAACAAATATTTTTGCTTGCCGTAGCCAATGTGCGACATTGTCCTGATGGCCAACAAATGTGACATTGTCGCGTAAACCCATTGATATTGTTAAATCCTGAAGTGATTTTTTTAGAGGGCCATCTCCAACAATTAAAGTTTTTATGTTTGGAAAATAATATTTTAATAATGAGACGGATTCGATGAGCGTATCTATCCTTTTCACTGATGAGATCCTTCCGACAGTTATCAAATCAAATATAGGTGTGTCTGTTGAGGGAAAATATATTTTTGATGAGAAACCGCCTGGAATAATATGTATAGATTTTTGGTTGACGCCATTCTCTTTGAAAAAAGTGGCGGCCCCACTTCCCATTACTACTATTATGTTGCAATGTTTTATCGATTTGATAAGTTGCTTTTCAATTGATTGATTAGGTTTATATAGTCGACGAAAAATTCTATTTTCAGTGTAAATACCACCACCAATTACCTCTCGTGGACCTCCTCCGCAGAAATATAAAGAATGAGATCCTATGAGACGAGCTAGAAAAATCGCTAACAAACCATTTAAAAGAAGATGAAAACCACCAATAACATCAGGTCTATCTTTTAATGCATACCAGATGAAGGTTAGAAGTCTAGCCGGTACAGCTCCAATTAGATAGATAAGTATATCTGGAGGATAAACAGGGTATACACTGCTCATTTCAGGTACAGGAGAGGTGGCAACCATTCTCACACGACTGACTTTTTTAGAAATAGCTAATGGCTGAAGGTGAGGATGTAACCAATTGCCAGAGTAAAATGTTCCTGTTATGAGAATGTCATATCTCTCACCAGATTTTTTTTTACATCCTTTTTTTATTTTAATAGTAATGCGCAAAGCCAAATGATAAAAAGTAAGGAGCAATCGAATAATTAATTGGTAAATCATGATAAATATAATTAAGTTATATTGGGTAATCTAATTTAGGCCAAGGGATAGAAATGCTAGTCAAGCCAGTTTCGTCAAAAGGATTATGTTGATAATTATTAATTTGAATTTTGTTAAAAAATAATTTAATTCCATTAGTAAATGGTGTGTATATTGTCAATCCTTGAAGATCAAGAATATCCCCTGCATAAGAAATATGGATCGATATTTCATTCCCGTTATGATTTGCTGTATAAGATATTTGATCTTTCATGAAACAATATTCTAGAAGACGTTTGGTTGTTGTTATTAATATTTTCTTTTCTTCTGCATATTTTGCGAGATTGTAAAATGATTCTATAGTTTTGTTCGAAAATATTTTAGGTTCATTATTAGTTTTTCCGAGATGTGTATATAAGATGCAGAATGCGTTTCGTTCAATGAGGCGTTCAATTACTCCACTTGTAAGAACATCCCAAAACCCGAAAGAAGTATCATAAGAGCTTACACCACCCCAGTGTGGGTTGCATCTCATAAATTCGATAGTGTTCTGGCCGTCTCTTAGATTTGTTCTAGTCAGCAGGTTATTTTGGGAATGCATTTTATATTTGTTACTGCCACATCTACCTAATAATCCTTTGATTAATTCCTTGAGAAGCGTTTTGCTTGACGGATATAAGTGCTGTCTGCGCCCTATGCCTGTTAAGCTTCTGGGTGCATTCTGGCCTATTATGCTGGTGACGCGACCACGCCAAACAAATTTTATACCATAATCCATGGTAAGATCTGAATGATATGAAGGAGTACCTGGAACGTCTCCTTTCCCTTTCATGATCTGACTGTCAAAATTTGTTATTGCAGTACCATGATCAACCCAAACTTTAAGGAAGCAATTATTTCTATTTAATTCGGTAAGATTCCTATAAGCTTGTGATCGAGTAGTTGCCAGGTCCCCGTAAGAATGTAAACAGTCTATATGTCCAGATTTAATTAACGCCTGAACCATTTGTCGACCTATGTCGTCAGTATTCCAATACGCGAATTGATCATTTGGCATGTCAAAATAGATAGTATTGCCAATCTCTAGTCCTGCGCCTGGACCAATCGAGGTAGATTGTTTAGTATTTAAAAAACGCATTATTTCAAAGTAAGTGTGACGATCCGGTGTTTCATCAAGGTCGCTACAAATCGCAATCATTGCTGAGTAAGGATAAGGTATATTTCTGGTTGATATTTTCATGATTTATATAAAAATCTGAGTTTATTTGAAAATCTGATTTTGATATATTGATCCTGTGAATATTTGGTAACATTTCGCAGAAAATTTTATTTGACTTCCTGGACGAAATTTTCAATTTCTTAGGTATCAGTATTAGAATTGTTCTTGGCTATATTGGTTGATAAGGGTCAATCCACTAAAAAAAAATATCTTCAAGGGCATGTTGTATATTTTCAATTTGAAATATCCGCTAGCAAGATAAGCCGTGGCTCATTCCAATAGGTTTTTATTTCGCTATATGAATGCTACTGAAGCTTAGTACCTAAAAACATTGGGATGGTCACTATATTATGGCCTTTGTGTGTCGCAATAGTCTTAGGTTTAAAATAAATAGGGTATGATACCGATCAGCCCAGTTTAATTTCTGAAATGATACAGTTTGGAAAGTGTCTGGACCGCTATCGGAATTACCAAATTTGTAAAGCAATAAAGTAGCAAAAACCTAGACCTCACGGTGGTCTGAAGTGTTGTGAGGAATAGGAGGAAACTGGTTATATTATAAACGGTTAGATTGAGGATGTAGAGTGAAAAAATATAATCATCATTTTGGATAACTGGTCAATCATATAATAAATAAAATGAGTCAGCAATCATTGAATCTTGGTTTGCTTGGTAGATTTTAAGTAGTGATAAGTATAATAAATTATTTAAATTTACTATAGGTGAAGAGTATGAAACGTATTAGTATCGAATTAATTTTCCTGGGAAAAAATTTAGTTATGATGATGATAAGTCGTTTTGAAAAATTTAATTTGATTAATCGATGCGCTCTATTTAGTAGGTTGTGAGAAATGTCTATTTCATTGTTGTAGCATCTTAAAAGATATATATATAATAGTTTATTTAGATATTTATTATAATAAGTATCATATGAGTAGCGGTTTAGTTTAGCATTCATCATGTGATCACAGACGACACGCAGACTGTCGTTTCTGTTCAGGTTTGACTTTGTAAGGCTGTTAGGTGTGTCGACAAAGTAAAAAGTACAGGGTGTATTTACATATCCGATACTAGGATAGATTCTAGCTATTCTCCACCATAGGTCGCGGTCTTCCGACACTTTTAATATAGGATTAAATAATCCTATTTCTGTAAATATAGTTCGATATATTAAAAAAGCACTAGTTTGAAAGATGTCAGAATATAAACTTACCTTGAAGAAATTTAGAATTTCAGAAGTGGCGGATCTGTATAAAGTATTGCTTGAAGGGATTAGATTGTTTGCAAGATTATTATTAACACGCACTACGTACCCAGCGCACCATTTCAATTTATTGTATTTATATAGTATATTTATCTGAGAGGATAACTTGTCTGGTAGCCATTGGTCATCTGAGTCTAGAAAGGCAATGAGTTCTCCTGAGGAGGATATTATTCCTCGGTTACGTGCAGCGGCTACACCAGAATTTTCCTGCTTTATATACTTTATGTTATCAAAATATTTCTTGCAGACCTGCTCAGTGTTATCAGTAGATCCGTCATCAACAATGATTATTTCAGATGAATAGTAATTTTGATTAATTACACTCTGTATAGCCCTGTCTAGAGTGTGGGCCGAATTATAGGTTGGTATTATAGTTGATACCTTCATGATATGGTAAAAAGAAACATAGTAGAAATTTAAGATACTGTATGCTTATAATTAATAAAAAGGTTTCGTGATCAAATTCAATATTCCTATAATAGAAAGTTTTATAAAAATGATTAACAATATTAATTGAAGTATAACAGAAATAATGTTTGTATCTTAACCGCTAAGAGCCTTTATTTAGTGCTTAGGGGCTATTGCATTATTAGATAGTTAGTGTCCTATTCATATTATAAAAACGATAAATAAAAAGAAGGCAAACAGTACCTCTCCTTATCTGTAATTTAGTTGATGAGGCAAAACCTATCGTGATTTGACTAAATAGTGATTGGGTTATTGTGTAAATAATTGTTTATATAGTAATGTTGCATAGGATAGCGGAGAGCCTACAGGTGTTGGTAATGAAAATATCTTCCGAGATTCCTTTTGACCAACCTTCAAGTTTCGGATGCATGCACCCACGTTTGAAAATCATCGATAAACCTAGCCGCTCTTAATTATATTCTCATATGCGGTGTTCAATGTCTTAAATGATTACTTGTGCTTTAAAGATAAATAAATATTTTTAGTCAAATTCTATCTTTATGTTGTTCATATAATAATCCAAGAGTAGTATTGAATTTTCGTAACTCTATAGAATGATCCCTATATATAATTAATGGTCTTTTGCAAAGCTAAAATAAAATCTAAGCCCTAAATTAACGTCTATTAGAGACCGTTTTGATAGTCAAATATTATAATACTAAAAAAAGTCGATATTATATCGATTTGATAGCTAAACTATTGCATATGAAGTTAATTGATTTATCTCTATTGTTTGAAAGTATTTCATTGGCATGCTTGTAGTCTATTGGATTGGTGAATAAATCTTCAAGATTTTCAATGTTATCGTAAACTAACCTTGTTTCCAAATTAAACATTCTTAATAGGGAGGTAATTCTTGCAAGGCCTCTTTTAGGGTTGCCAACAATGATAAACTGTTTATTAAAAATGATTGAGAATACGGCACCGTGGTAAGAATCAGAGATGACAAAATCGCAATTGATGATATTTTTCAGCCAATATTCGACAGAAGGATATATGTAATTCGTATTAATGTCTGAAGATTCATATTCTAAAATGCTTTTGGGCATAAGTGGAATTGATTCTAAATTAAAAAAATTAGTAGTTTTTCGAATAATAGATTGCTTTTCAATTGAATCATCTAAAATATATGTGGCTATAAATGGTTTTGTATTCTCACTTTTATCAAAGCTTGTAGCGATAGCTTGATAGTGCGATGGTTGCAATAGCATGGTCGGGTCTAGTACATGTATTGCTTCAACGTTGAGAAATGATTTACATAGATTAACTGCGGAATCTTCTCTAACAGAAATCGAATCAAATAATTGGGCTAACATTTTGCATTTAGATGTTAGTTCAGTTGTGTATTCCCAGTGGTCAACTCCAAATGATGCTGCATAGGCAATCCGTAAAATTCTGTTGTCATTACCAAGGAAATTCAAATAAAAAGTAAGAATATCGGGGGAATATTTTGGTCTCCAGACCTGATCGCTACCTACAATGTATGCATCAAAATTATATTTTTGTAAACATTTTATTTTTTTAATTGAAGTAAGTTTGGTTGTCTTATTTATATAGTTGTCAATAAATGCATTGGTATTTTGTGAAATGATTTTTTTATGGTTATTTGAATAGTGATCGACTAGTTGTTTTAGCCTAATCTTACAAGTTGTTGGAAATTCATTTTTAATTTCTGAGAGAATATCAATAGTTTTCTTGGCAAATGATTTCTCGGTCGAAATGTCTATTGTTAGCACATCGTGTCCTAATTCTATAAGTGTCCTTTGGAGGGCATAGGCTTGAAGTAGGCCACCATAGTTAGTGTGTAGTGGTTGTGTAAGAATCCCAATTCGCATATTATTTCTTTAGAAAAAAATGGTTATTAAGTTTGCAGGAAAATAAATGATGGAAATAATAATCTCGCGGTAACATAGGTTTGTGCATAATCATGAGTTGAAGAATGTTTAAAAGAATTTTAAACCTGTGCGTATTTATTATGTATCGTAATTATGTTACTTGATATTATCGTTTCCAGATTTTCAATGTTTTTGTTAGGCAGAGTGCTCGGAATACTCGACGTCTAATCGTATCCATTTATTTAGATTAATTTAAATTTGAAAATAGATGAGTAATGAAATACCGAATATGTAATGGTGATTTATATCTGATTTGAGCCGAAATTGCATCAAAATTCCAAGGCAAATCCTCGCAATTTATAAAATAGCCATTAGAGTTTGCTAAATTAAGTTATTATTCACATGTGATAATCTAATAATTAATTAGATTATCAACCTAAATATTTTCAATGATTGTCTAGTTTGTTTTTTTATTCGCTTAAAACTTCTCTTAATTTTGTCAATGGTTGAAGGAGGTTTCATGTATTTGTTTGAACATTTTCAAAAGGCATATTGTTAAGGTCATGAAAAAAATCGATCGATCTTTATCTGGTTTTGACTGATCCGCAAATGCAAGGATTGTATTTAATAGCTAGGTCTAGGTCGACATCATGGAAGAGTAGATCGGCCCGGCAAAAATTAATAACTTCTTGTGCTTTAATAGTTGAAAGAATAACTAAAGAAGTGCCTTTGTCGTTGTCCCATTCAGGATGAGTAGAAGATATTCCCCAAAAATCACCTAGCGAAAAATCTGCTACACGTGGTAAAGATGAAAACAGATATGCGTGACAAGGAGGTCGAAGATAGAGATTTTTGAGAAATCCAATCATGAAAGGGTCATCATAAAATTCTTTTAAATATTCAGTATTATTGTTAAACGATAATGCAATAGAAAATCTTTTCCAACCAGAATCTTTGCGCCTAAAATCTATTTTATAAACCTTTGCACTATGTTTGTGTTCAAGTACATTAAAATAGGATGAGAAGACTTTTGGTGATGGAACGCCATGGCAAATTAGATCGCAGGTTTATAAATTAGGATAGTCTTTACCTAAATAAGTATAGAGGCCTGTTATTTGACAAGGGATTCCTGAGAAAAGAGTTAACCTACCGCTCTTTAAATATAACTTAGTTCCAAAATATGTATTATCAATAGTGCTTTGTAAATATTTTGACCCTCTAAATTTAGCTGTATCTGAGGGGGATTCAGAATGCTGATGTCGAAGCGTCATATTATCATCAAAAGCAGCACCTATTACAATACCATTTCTTTTAGATATATATTTCATCAACGCGCTAAAGATTCCACCAGATGAACTTGCTGTACGTATTGTGTCATCATTATGCCAAGCGGCATAGGATCTTGTGAATCTATTTTCTTTGTTCAATGAGACCAGCATAGGGCACGATCGTTCACATTTTTTACAATTAATGCAAAGTTGACCATCTACTTCAGGATAAAGAAAGCCTTCATAGTCAGAGACCATTTTAATGGCGTCTTGTGGGCAGGTGGAGAAACAAGAGTGACAGCCGCAACAGATCTCTTTGTTAGAGATATTGATCATTTGTCTATCCTGTAAAGATTGTAAAGAGTTTAATGATCCTTTTTTATATTAATGCTGTTAATCATAAAACTATATATTATGGCCTGTTAACTGTAGTAAATGCTTATAGATTAATACACTCATTGATCAGATGAATATTAATTAGGGAAATGGTGCATCGAATGAGGCCATATGTTAAATATTTATTATTTGTGTAATAAAGATAATAATATAATTTTTATTCTAATTGAAATTGATGAAATAATAAATAGATATGCTAAGCTTAGAATTGCGGACATAATTGCAACAGTATAAATATTTTTAGTTGTAAAGGAAAACAGTGAGAAAATGTTAAATGATTTGAAGGTTATTATAAGAAGTAAAGCAACAATGATATTTGGCATGATTGCTTTAGTATATTGAAATGCAGAGATAGCAGCTATGCGAGATGTATAAAATGGTTGAATAAATATTTTCACAATCATCATTGGTATAGCAGTACCTAGGGCAACACCAATAATGCCAAGGGTTGATGCTAAATAAATGCTCAGACAAACATTAACAAGAGCTTCGATTGTGGTGACAAAGGCGTAATATCGGTGTTTGTTTAAAGCAAACATGAGCGCTATCCCGGGAGTTTGAGCTAATGCAAAAATATATGCGATTGTAAGAATATATAAAACTGGGATGGCTCCTTCGAATTCAGGTCCAACCCAGAAATTTATAAAAAAATCACCGAAGATTAGTAATAACATCCCTGCGCCACAGGATATGAAGCTAGAAACGGATAATGATTTAAGAAATGTCTCTTGTAACTCAGATAATTCGTTAGAACCTTCTAATGCTGCAAACCGTGGTTTCAAAACCCCCATCCCAGAAACAATTATCTTCAAAAAGTATTGAACTATTAGTGCAGCAATTGCATATATACCAACTTGGTCCGTACCAATGAATTTACCAATTACAAGGCTGTCAATTTGTAGTCTGATGAGATCTGATATTGATATTATTGTTGAGTAACCGCCATAAAGTAATAACATTTTTAGAGTTTTGGAGCGAATAAATTGTTTCATTAAAACAAATTCGGGCACCACCTTTTTCGAAATAATCGAAAAAGCCAATAGTGAGATAATTGTTGCAATCAGGCTTGGATAAGCTATTCCAGATAGTCCTAGACCAGATTCCAGTATTAAAATTGTCAGCACAGCACGTAGGATACTTATGAAAATATTCACTATATTTACAGTTAAATAACATTCCTTAGCGGTGATCATGGCTGAAAATACTCCACTTGGGAAGCTCAAACCAGTCGCAATGCCTAATAATATAATTATATTTTGGAAATTCGATGATTGACTAGGATCAATTTGAAAAAAAGTAGTAAGAGGAGTGGAGAAAATAATAGATAAAATGATTGCAATAAGGCCTGTAGTACTGAACATGGTGATTGCAGTATTGGCCACACTATTAAGGCCATAGTTGTCATTCATTGCAATACTGCGGGCCATGTAACGAGTAATAGCGGAACCAACTCCCATATTTAATAAACCATAATATCCTATAAAATTGCTTACTAATACCCAAATACCATAGCCATTTTTCCCTAGGTGTGAAATGATATAAGGGGTCAAGAAGAAACCAATTAAAACTTGTACGAACAAAGATGCCCAATTGCTAATAGCATTTATTTTTAGTGAGGATCTCTTTGTTTTCATATCAAATTGGAAGTATTGTATTTGACTTATTGGTAAGTTCTGTGATTTCTGTTAATTGTTTGTTATATTAACATTTCAAAAGTTTAAAAATATCCTAGCTTTCTGTTCATATTACCTGCAACATTCTCAAATATATTAAGTTGTTCTGTCGTAAGATGCGTTCTCCAGCGTTCATCTAAAGTGATATTGCTTGTGTCATCAAGCCTCATACCATTGCCAATCACATGATGTTCTTTATATCGGAAATCGCTTGAAAATGTTGTCGATGAAACACCAAGAAAAATTGCAATTTGTTTTAGTGTTTCTTGAGGATGATTGCATAATGTTTCATAGCGAAGTTCAAACCATTTTTCTTTAGGGAGGCATTCGCGAAGATGATCTGCCTCTTCATTGCTACGTCTCCATTCCAAAGAAGCATCAGCAAACGAAGAGTGTTCATTAGATAAAAAACCTCCCGCACCACCATTGCGAAGAGAAGCATTTTGGCAGTCAGCAAAAATGGCTGGGTTTAAATATGCAAGAGCAACACCGCGACCATCGCGAATTAAACGTATAACAGAGATATCGAGTTCGGGATTACGAAGTAAATATTTAAGTCGGATTCCTATCTTCGATGAATCAACAACAATTTTTTTCTTCAACCTGAGTGCTACGCATTCTATGAGAACACTATTTTTAAGAAGTACTTTGTCTAGGTTATTTCTCCAAGTAGGTGAAAGATTAAGAGCTAAATCTCTTATATTCTCCAAGAAAGGACCGCGGTGTAGTGGCTTTAATAATTTTGACACATAAGGGTCCATATTTGTACGGATGTCTGTTCCAGCATCTGCGATATCAAAAACAAATCCTCTTTGTAACATATCATCGCTTATTCCATTCCAAAACTCACAATCTCTAATCATTTTACGGCAAGAGCACCTATATAAGCTTGGGTCTCCTAAAGTTGTAATTTTCAATTCACCGACGGTGCAGATTTCAGGGTGAGAATTAAGGAGCATTGCTAATAGAGTAGAACCAGAGTGACTTGGGGCTAAAATGTAAACGAGACGAATTTTGCTATCTTGGAACTTGTGCTTGTGATGTAAACTTTTAAACATTACATTACCTCCACAGCAGATCATCATATGAGTTTTCGACTGTGATATTATTATGGGGAGGAAGCTGAAGACGTTGTACGTATATACGTAACATAAGTCCGATCGCGCACCACATTCCTACCGCACCTTCACGAGGATAGAAAGTTTGACTGCCTAAGGAGGCTACTAATAATGCAAGTGTCAACGCTAAACAGAAACCTCCTGATGCGATGAACTCTAGTTGTCTGTTATCACGGAAAAGAGAAACGCTGTATTTCAAAACTACAAGATAGAAAGGCAATATAAATAAAGCACCAACAAATCCAGTGTCGAGCAATAGCTGCAGGTATGCATTGTGAGGGTGGGGAAATGTTTCGGAGTAAGTGTGTAGTAGGAACCCTGTTAACCCGGTTCTAATCATTGCTTCTTTTCCATAACCAAAAATAGGTGCCTCTTTTATTTTATCAATTACTAAAGGCCAAGCAATGTTGCGACCTGATGTTATGGTATATAAGTCTGATCCATTGTTAAGTGTATATGCCTCTTCATAAATACTGTAGTCCCTCGCTTTGGCGTCATTTCCAAATCCTTGATTTATGCGATCCAATGTACCAGGTACAAAAATTAAAATTGAAGCCGCAACTATAGGGGCGAGAAGGAGATAGCGTCGCCAACGATACCAAAGGAGCACGCAACCGATAACTGCCCAAGTTAAATAGCCCATTCTGCCACCGGTTAGTGCTTGAGCGAAGATAATTAAGAGACATGCTGTAAGCACGAAGATATTGTAACGCCTGCCAATAAATTGACGACAAGAAAAAATAGCCCATGAGGCACCAGCAAACATCATAGATAGATTGACTCGATGAAATCCTATTTCATTAGTCAATATCTTAAGGCCTCTTCTGGAGAGATCACCTCCACCGCTGATTGTTTCAATAGGCATATATTTTATAACCTGCAAGGCTAAAAGAAAATATACTAATGATATAGAAAGAATGCCCATGTAGAGACGCTTCCGATCACGACAACCGTCAAATAGTAGTAAGCCTGGTAACACCCATTTGAAACTGTTAATAAAATGCTCACTTACTAGGCTCCCGAGTGAGACAGATTCTCGACCAATTGAGATAAGATTCTGATTAAAGTTAGTAATATCGCCTAGCATCCGAAAAGAAGAGACGAGAGTGATTAGCAAATATAGTTTAAGCAAATATTTGATATTTCTGGGAATATCAAGAGATAAATTTTCCTGTTTACGTTGGGATAACCAGGATATTAATATTATAAATAGTAATATATTCCATGGGTTAAGCCCCTGGACTCCCATAATGGTTTTGGGCATATCCGGGTGCTCGATAAAAGCTGTAAGAATAATTAGACCACAAAGAGATCTATACCAATTACTAAAGGCAGTTGTGCTTAGGTAAAAAATGACTAACCATAGCAATGTTTGTCGAATCACGTTGCTTAACCTTTGGGTTTTTAGTGTAAATATCTCTTAGCAACTTCTATTATCGTCAACCAGAAAAATAACGAATTTGTGACCAGGTACCGTTTCCACATTCTTCTAGGTTCCTGAACAAGACGATAAAGCCATTCCATGCCACAGCGTTGCCATGCAAGTGGGGCGCGTTTCACTTTTCCAGCATAGACATCAAAAGAGCCGCCGACTCCATGGCAGATGGGAACATGAATGGTATCACTCCATTTGGAGAGAAATTGTTCTTTTTTGGGCGAAGTTATTGCCACGAAAAGAATGTCCGGTTCAGACTGGGCAATATCGTTGGCTATGGATTCTTCTTCTTCCGGTAAATAGTAGCCGTTGCGACGCCCGGATACAATAACACCTGGGAAGTCTGTTGTTATTCTTTCAGCAACAGTGCTGTTAATTTCTTCTGTTGCTCCAAGTAAATATACCCGATACCCCTTATGGTTGCCACGTTCAAGCATACCCATCATCAAGTCGATACCAGCAACCCTTTCTGGCAAGGGGTTGCCGAGGAGTCGGCTCGCCCAGACTACTGAAGCACCGTCCGCAAATATTACATCTGAGGAGAGTACGTCAGCACCCAGGTCTGGGTTTCGATGCATGTTAACGACCTTTGCCGCATTGACTACCCCGATTTGCAGAGGGGACGAGATGGCAATTGCCGTATCGATGAGATCGAGTGCCTGTTTCATCGTCATTGCCTTGATGGGAATGTCGAACAGTTGCACTGTTGGGTAGCGGTCGGCCTCTATCTGGATGGTATCATTTACAGTCATTTGAGTAGTAGTATTTATGTCAACGTGGAGGAGTTTTTTTGCGATGGTCGAAGATGACCAAAATCCTGAAATGTTACACTAGTAATATTTTTTCTTTTGTGAAGAAAGTTTTCAAGTTGGGTAAGTGAATAATCGGTCATCGCCTTAGGGTGGCCAATCGCATGGAAAAGTTGTTTGCCTGAAGCTTGTTCATCATGAAAGGCTTTGTTCAGCAGGCCAGCTTTCAAGCCATCCATTGAGGCGACGCTGACGGTTGAGCGGGTAAGGCGCTGCAGGTAATAGCGGGCACCGTATGAAAGAGGCGTTCCGTCACCATAGGTCTTGTGGGCTGTTTGTGACATGAGTTTGCGGCGCAAGGCCATGCGCCAGAAAAAAAGTGGAGTAAGCTGCATGGCACTTATGGGTATTTCGATAAAGGTGCCGTCTTTGTCTTCTTTATTTGGGTCAGTGCTGAAGCGCCAGTAACTTTTTAAAGGGGCAACGGAAAAATCAAACCAACGCTCATCATCATCGGAGAGGCCGCCACGATAGACGGTGCTGTCGAGCCAGATGCTGTTTTGTTTCAAAGCCGTTGATATTTCCGTGAAGGGCTGAAGGCACCAGCCGCCTGCACGAAAAGCAAAAACAGTGTCGCCTACAAGGTCTGTAAGGATTTTTTTACCGGAAGAGACGATTTTTGTTATTTCAACTGTAGGGAAATCGTGAAGTTTGTAACGGTTTGTATTTATTTGCCACTGGCTGCCGTCGTATGAGCTGTCTAGCCAATGTGGGTGGAGGTGAAGTTGGATGTCATGCCCAGTCTCTTTGAGGGTTACGAGCTGTTGCCTGATCGAATCGTAATCGCGCTGCAAATGGGGATATTTGATAGATTCTTCTGCAAGGCGCTGAAGATAAAGTGCGTCTACAAAAAACGAAAGCTGTACACCATATCGTTGAACTATTTCAGCGAGAGCCTGAGTTGGCTGTATAAGGCAACATTCGACCGAGCCGGTCTGCTTGCCGAAAAAAAGTTCATAGTCGAGGCTGAGAAGTATTTGCGTTTTCACATCGCCCCTTTTCGAAGCAGGACAACCGGAATGGTTTTTAAGAGAAGCCATATATCCAGGCTGAGTGACCAATTATCAATATACTGCAGATCGAGTTCAAGCCATTTGTGAAAAGGCAGATTGTTGCGCCCAGAGACCTGCCAGATGCAGGTGATGCCAGGTTTGACGCTGAATCGTTTTCTCTGGATTCCTTTATCAAAAAGCTCTACATCACGAATTGACATGGGTCGAGGACCGACAAGGCTCATCTCGCCGCGAATGACATTGATGAGTTGTGGCAACTCGTCAAGGCTTGTATGGCGTAAAAAACGTCCGATTCTCGTGATACGTGGGTCATTGGCAATTTTAAAGTTTGGGCCCTCCATTTCATTGAGATGTTCTATATCTTTGAGCATTTCCTCTGCGTTGACATGCATGGTCCGGAACTTGAACATTGGAAACAATCGTTTTTTTAAACCAACACGGTGCTGAATGAAAAAGATCGGGCCGCCATCATCAATCTTAATCGCTATGGCGATAAGTGCCATGATTGGCAAGAGAATAGGTAGTGCCACAGCTGAAAGTAGAAGATCAATAAACCGTTTGATCATGAGTTTTGTCTCATTCAGGGCGACAGGTTCAAGGGTCAGTATAGGAATGTCTGCCAGGTTGGTCAGGCTGACCCGGGCTGCGACAATGTTGAAAATGTCCGCCATGAATCGGAACTTTACCCCCTCTTCCTCGCAGGCAAGAGCAATGCTGTCGACATCGGTGATCATGGAGCGGGGGATGGCAACAATAACTTCGTCCAGTACATGAGACTTAAGGATTGAATGAATGTCATCAACAGTTCCGAGAATAGTTCCCCCTGAAACTTTCCGGCCAGTCAGTTCCGGATCGGTGTCAAGGTAGCCGATGATGTTAATGCCCCAATCTGCCTTTTTTTTCAGTGCTCGGGTGAGGAGTAAAGCACGTTCGCCTGACCCTATTATGAGTACATTCAGAAGCCCCTTACCTTGGTTGATTGCTCGGAGAAAATTGCGACGCACGATTAGGCGAGAACCAATCATTAACGTGACATCGGTTGCCGCGAAACCAATTATGATAATTCGGCTGACGTAATGGATATTGAGGATAAAAAGTAGAAAGAAAAGAATGCCTAGAACGGTAGCCATCGCTTGGATAATGGCGGCAACATAGAAGACGCTTGATGCGGAACGTGGGTTGCGATAAACATTGAAATAAGAAAGTGAAAAGATGAGCAAGGCCAGAATCAATGGTAATATTGCTATATGTGAAAAAAAATCCACCTGTTCATCGGAATGAATCTGCTCGAATATCCAGAGGGCGGAGGCAAAGCTCAGGACAGTAAAGAAAATATCCAAGAGACTCAAAAGGCGTTGCGTGTCCCGTGATCTTTCATCAAACATCTTTTCAAACTCTCACTTGTTCGATGCTGTTGTTGTTTTTTTGGGCTAGGTACTCGTGGTAAATGATATCAACAACGCGTGTGCCTGCCATGCCGTCCCATTTATCTGGAATGGAGCCGGTTTTGGCACTCCCTTTGAGGATTGATGATGCCGTTTCAAGGATTTTTTCTGGGGATGTTCCCAGGAGATAGTTGCTGCCGATAGTAACGGTTATTGGCCTTTCGGTATTATGCCGTAACGTCATGCAGGGTATCTGCAAATATGTGGTTTCTTCCTGGATGCCTCCAGAATCGGTGATGACAAGGGACGCTTTTTCAACGAGGCTCAGGAAATCGAGGTATCCAAGTGGCGGCATGATAAACACGCCAGAGTTTGAACCAGCTGAAGAATGGTCATGTTGTAGCTCGTCATCCGGGTAGGTGCTCCAATTGACGAGAGATGTTAAGCCAAACAATTCAATATGCTTTAATGTTCGGGGATGTATGGGAAAGATGAGAGGGATGTCTTGGGATATCGTATGGATTGCAGAAAGTAATGGCTCCAATGTTTCTTGAGTATCAACATTGGATGGACGATGGAGCGTAACTATTCCGTAACGTTCTGGCAGGGCGAGTTGCTCACGAATGTCTGACAATCTCGCTTTCTTTAAATGGCGTTGCAACGTGTCTATCATGACATTGCCCACCATATGTATTTTTTCGTCCGGCACACCCGAGTGTCGGAGATTGTTTATGCCACTTTCCTCGGTGACAAAGAGAAGGTCACTTATTGAGTCGGTTAAGATTCGGTTGATTTCTTCTGGCATATCCGGATCGAATGAACGCAAGCCCGCTTCAACGTGGACAATGAGTGGTCGTCTTCGGTTGCTGTTCGCTGGATATTCAATTTTTGCAGCGACCAGACTGCAGGCAATGGTTGAGTTGACATCGCCAACCACAAGAAGAACATCAGGCTGTTCGGCTAGCAGAACAGGTTCAAACTTTTTCATTATCTCGGCAGTCTGGACAGCATGTGAGCCGGAGCCAACTTCAAGATTGATGTCCGGTTTTGGGATTGCTAAATCGTCAAAAAAGGTTTGTGACATCTTTTTATCATAATGTTGTCCGGTATGAACAATCACATGTTGAATAGCGCAGTTGTCTGGAGAGATTGTGTTGTTAAAATTGTCTACAGCCCAAGCTATTGCTGCGAGTTTCATGAAATTGGGACGCGCTCCAGCGACTGATAGAAGTTTCACGAATAACCTTTATGGAAAAAATGATGGTAGCTGATATGTAATTTCAGTTAGCTTGTTTAGTAAGCAAGGGAGTTGGGTAGCTACCAGAATTTACCCTATCCTTGATTTTTAAATAAATATCTACAAACATTAACGATATCAAGATTTTCTCCAATCGGCAAGAATAAATGTTTTGGCTATGTTTTGTAGTATTAAGCAGAAAGGTTATCGTGGGTGACTTTCTTCATGGCGGTATAGGCAGAAAGTGATGAGGAGTAATGTTTTTCAAGAATCTGTCAATTCTTTACAAGGGTCTGATTTACAATAATATTGGCAATTCATTTTAACCTAATGATTTGAAAAATCCTTTGCTGTTCGGGTTAGTTGTTAACTCGATTTCAGCAAAGGATTTTTCTCTGTCGCGAACCCTCAATTCTCTATTCTTAAATGGGTTGATGAGCTTGCAGAGTTACGGATGTCGTGTTGCCCCTTATGGTATCGTTGTTGGTAAAATTGTAATAAAACCAACTGATTCTTCTGAATGATTTGTTTCACTGTCTGCGGCTTGTTCTTCCTGGAAGAAAAGATCTACTTTCGTGGTGCTGAGGTCCTGAATTCTCAGTGCGCCGGTATCACTGCTATTCATTGTCTGTGCTTCAATGAAAAGGAAAGGGGTGTCATTAAAAGAATCGAGGAATGTAATGCTTGTCAATTTATCAGTCACAGGTGTCGTCGGCAATTGAGCAGAGAAGTAAATGTTGTCCACCGAGCCTGAGCCTGTGCTCCAGGCGAGGTAAGAAACAGATTCTGCAACGTGTTTGCTTCTTTTCGATTCCTGTTCCTGTAGCAGGTAGGAAAAGGTATCTTTTGTGACAACGTTTATCCGTCCGGTCACGGCATCCGTCTCATTTTCAGATACTATTGTCGTCAATACCACAGGCGGTGTTGTGAATGGTGCCCTGAAGCTGATTGTCTGTTTTCTGGTGGTGCCATTAAAGCTGCCAATTTCTATTGCGGTACCATCTGGTAAGGTAGCCTGGCCTTGCTCGAGGGCTATGAAGCTCACTGTTTCCTGAAGATGCTTGCCATCCAGGTAGTCCCATTCCTGCAGTCGTATTTCGAAACCGGTCTTATCGAGATTTCGAACCCTTGTTACCGTTGCATCCTTGTCATTATTTGTCGGAGGGCTGATAAAAACAGCAGGATTTGTGAAACTGTTTTCAAAAATCACTCTTACCCAATCGTTTGTGATGTTGAGTTCACCTATTTCATAATTCAGAATGATTGTAGGTTGCGCTTCTTCTACAAGGATACTTTTGCTTGCCAATGGGCTGCTTGCTCCGCCATCGTCAGTGACCTGGAGTGTGGCTGTGTAGGTTGCAGCGTTGGTGTATATGTGCTGAACTGATTTTCCGGATCCTGTGGTGCCGTCACCGAAATTCCAGCTATAACTTGTAATAGTTCCATCAGGATCTTGTGAAGATGATGCATCAAAAATTGCGGTCAACGGTGAGGCGCCTTGGGATGGTGAAGCAGTGAATGATGCACTGGGGGGCTGGTTGATAATGGTTGTCGGTGTAACTACAATCGGTGTACTTTCATTGTCGGTTAAACCTTGGCTGTCTGTCACAAGAAGCGCGGCACTATATGTTCCTGCGGCAGTATAGACATGCGATGTTATGTCTCCAGAACCTGTGCTACCATCTCCGAAATCCCACTCATAGCTGACTATGGTAGAATTGATGGCGGTAGAGGCAGACCCATCAAACGTAACGGCAAGTGGAGCTTCGCCTGCAGCCACCGATGAGGTAATGGTTGCTGCTGGTGGTACTGACTGGCTGATAACCTCATTGACCTGTATAATCGTTGAGGTTGTTTCTACATTGCCGGTGGTGTCATGCACGAGGATACTTGCGGTATAGGTGCCGGGGATAGAATACGTGTGTGTTGGGGTTGTTCCTGTCCCGGTATCACCATCACCAAAATCCCAACTGTATGTGATGATGTTGCCTGTTGAATTTGCTGCATTGAATGAGACTGTAAGCGGGGCTGTTCCCGAGATCGGGGTGGCGGCAATGTTTGCAACTAAGTTTTCGGTTGTATCTCCTGTGGGAGACGGGCTGTCGCTGATGGTAAACTCGAAAGGTGGTGATTTTAGGCTGTCGGTGCCATCAGTATAATGTGCAGCCAGCTCGTAGGTGTGAGTGCCGTTTGCGGTTATGAATTGACATGTTATCGATGTTGCTGTCGGATCGCTGGTAATGCACACCTGCAGGGAATCTTCAAAAAGTTTGTAGCCTGCCAGAGTTTTCTCAGGAGCAGCAGTCGGGTCAAAAGAAAGGGCGATATCGAGGGACCTTAATTTGCTCGTTTCACCAATGGTGAACTGGATGGCCGATGATGTCTGGCCTTCAGTGCCGTCAGTATAATAGGCAGATACTTGGTAGATATGGGTACCATCAGTAATGGCAGAAAGACAGGAGATAGTCGTAGCCGTAGGGGTAGTGGTTTGGCAGACAAATGAAGAGTCTATGAAAAGCTTGTATCCCGCCAGGGTTTTTCCATCTATTATTTCGATATCGCTGGGGATAGCCAACTCAATAGAGTTGAGCTGGTTTGTTTCCCCAATACTAAATTCAAAAGGCGGCGATTTCGGGCTTTCAGTGCCATCAACATAGTATGCCGCAAGTTGATATGAATGGGTACCGTCAGTCGTTGCAAAGCTACAGGAGATGGTAGTTGCCCCTGGATCATTTGTTTCGCAAACCATCTGGGAGTCTTCAAAGAGCCTGTAACCTGCGAGGCTGGTATCAGTTATTGCGGCAGCATCGAAAGTGAGGGCAATTTCCAGGGTGCGCAATTGGCTAGTGTCGCCAATGATCGTTTCGCCAATAGTGAACTGAATGGGTGGGGATGTCTGCCCCACAGTGCCGTCAGTATAATATGCAGAGACTTCGTAAGTATGGATACCATCGGTAATGTCAGACAGGCAAGAAATAGAGGTGGCGGCTGGGTCCGTGGTTTGGCAGACAAATGAAGAGTCTATGAAAAGCTTATATCCTGCCAGTGTTTTTCCATCTATTATTTCGATCTCGCTAGGGATAGCCAAATCAATAGAGTTGAGCTGGTTTGTTTCCCCAATACTAAATTCGAAAGGCGGCGATTTCGGGCTTTCAGTACCATCGGCAAAATATGCCGCGAGTTGATATGAATGAGTGCCGTCAGTCGTTGCAAAGCTACAGGAGATGGTGGTTGCTCCTGGATCACTTGTTTCGCAAACCATTTGGGAGTCTTCAAAGAGCCTGTAACCTGCGAGGCTGGTATCAGTTATTGCGGCAGCATCAAAAGTGAGGGCAATTTCCAGGGTGCGCAATTGGCTAATGTCGCCAATGGTCGTTTCGCCCATAGTAAACTGAATGGGTGGGGATGTCTGCCCCACAGTGCCGTCAGTATAATATGCAGAGACTTCGTAAGTATGGATACCATCGGTAATGTCAGACAGGCAGGAAATAGAGGTGGCGGCTGGATCCGTGGTTTGGCAGATAAGTGCGGAATCTATAAAGAGTACGTACCCCACCAGGGTTTTTTGATCTAATATTTCGATATTGCTGGGGATCGCCAAAGAAATTGAGTTGAGCTGGTTTGTTTCCCCAATACTAAATTCGAAAGGCGGCGATTTCTGGCTTTCAGTGCCATCGGCAAAATATGCCGCGAGTTGATATGAATGGGTGCCGTCAGTCGTTGCAAAGCTACAGGAGATGGTGGTTGCTCCTGGATCGCTTGTTTCGCAAACCATTTGGGAATCTTCATAAAGTCTGTAGCCAACTTGAGTGCTATCGGATATTGAAGAGGATTCGAACGTTAAAGCGATCTCCAGGGTGCGAAGTTGTTCAGGGTCACTAATGGTAAATTGAAATGGCTCGGATTTTGGGCTTTCTGTTCCGTCTGAATATCGTGCTGTAAGTGCATAGGAATGTGTGCCGTTTTCGGTAACGAAACCACACGACAGTGTTGTTGCGACCGGGTCGTTTGTCTCGCAAACCAGGACAGAATCTTCATAGAGATTGTAACCGGATAATGTACTGTTTGTCAGAGCTGAAATATCAAAAGAGATGTTTACTTCAAGAACTCGAAGTTGGCCGGCAAAAACTAACGGTGGAAGCGAACAGAGTGCCATCGCAATAATGAAAAGCGTAATGGCTATATTGAACACTTTGCTTTGTATTTTAGGTGAGTCCATAGATACACGTAAGGAAGAGTTCTTGCAGGCTTGTATTGCTGGCTACCAGACGAAAGTGGATATGAGGCTGCCCCGGGCAACTAATTTTCCTGCTTTGGCAAATGTCGTTTAGTTTGACGCTATTTCTGTGCGACAAGTTGCTTTGATTGTCCTTTGCCAGCCTGTTGCAATACCCATTTTAACCAGTCTTTCTGTACGCCTGAAAAATCCTTTTCTCGTTTTTGAATAAAGGCTTCGATGTTTTTCAGGTCAGAAAATTCTGCTTTGTAGAGACCGTCAGCAAATGCTGCATGGCCCTGGAGCGAATAACCTCCTTTCTTTGCGACAGCGAATGTGAGGTCGTGATGATGGTACAATGTGTAATCCGCTGTGACCGATATTGTTCCCTGACGCACTTTTTGAATATAGTCGAAGGTGTAGATGCCGAGCCCGATAACGCACATCAGGGCTATTGTTGCCACTACCCTGTTGGCCATAGTATTGACCTTTGGTGAAAAGAAATCTTTCAGGCTAAGGGGGATGCAGAGTGGGATCTGGCGGTCAATGTCTGAATGGCGGGCGAGGCATGGTTCCACAACCCTTCCTGTATAATTTTCAAGGTCGTTGATTGCCTCGTTATCGGAAGGATTGGTCATTGCCAATTGGAGAACGTTATTCGGTTTGAACTTTAACGGTAAAACGCCGTACATGTTGCAGAGGTAGCGGGGGAGTATTTTTTTCACCTCAGGTGAGAAGCTTTGCTGAAGATCGGTTATGGCGATGCCAAGTTGACTTGCCAGTGTTTCTGCAAGCTGATCATCGGTGATAACCTTCATTCGCACCAGAATGCTTCCAAGCCGGCGATTTCCGCCAACTTGGAGCTTCAAGGCTTGGTTGATGACCTCTTTTGAAACGATGTTGTTGCTAACGAGCAGTTCGCCAAGCATTGGTTTATTTGTCATTGTGGAGCCTCCGGTCAGAAGAGGATGGTATGTTGGATGGTTTTCCGGCGTAAAATGTCTTTGAAAACTTAACAGAAGTTGCAAGGATCACTGGTCTTCTTGGTAATTCAATGTGTCGATGTGTTGAGTTGACGATCTTTAAAAAAAACTGATCAGCGTAATGAAATGATTCTATAGGAGGGACAAGTTTTGCGCTCTTTGTCTTTAGGTGACAATTATCGTCAATCGATCTTTCGGTTCGCTTGCCCATTTTTCGATCAATGTCGTTTGAATGAATTTGTGGCGTGCATCTGCACATCTTGCTGCACTTGGCTCATCTGGTTCATGGCGTTTCCATTTGGCAGTCTCGTAATTTCATGGCGCATTTATTGCTCTCTGAATGGCAATGCTTGCAAATCGTGTGCCGAAGGATGGAGGATGCTTTGTCACAATAATATCTGGTTTAATGATCGCATTTTTTTACGACCTAATCAAGGATGATGGCGTAATTTTCTGTCAGTCAAAAGGGCTTGTTAATGGTTCAGGTAAATTGGATGCTTGTTGTGTTGAGTTTGATGTATCAGAATTAACTGGAATAAACAGGGAGATGAGAGCTGTTGTTAAAAAGTGAGGTGAGAGGCTACACAAGACGCGTTGGGAAGGGAAGATTCAAAAAGATATAGCACGGGTGATTCGAAGTGTCCTTAAACTTCGATTGCAGAGCTGCCACAGCTCAGGAAAGTGTTGACGGCGAAAATGTCCCTGGCTGGGCCACGGTCAGGTGAGCAGGGGGGAGATGGTGAAGGGTTGTAGCCTGTAATGATATTCGATAGGGAGTTAAAGCCACGTGTGACCGGTTTGGCAAAGGTATGGGGTCCCACTGGGCATTGAGTGAGGTAGGATGTTCCGTGGAAGGTCGAGTGCTATCTTGACTATGCTAAGAACATCTCAACAGCTTTGGGGCTGGCTATGCTTTTCGACAGGACTAAGACAGTTCTTCGTGGGATTAGAAAAGGGATTCGGCCCCTTTACTTTTTTGTATGGCAAAACAAAGGCCATGATCATTTTTCATGATCATGGCCTTCAAGGGTTACTCCTTTAAGAAACAGATCAGATGTTGTGACTTTTCATATGCGCTGATCTGAGTAGGATGAACTTTTTAGTCTTTCTTTCTGCGAGCACCAATTCCGGCAAGTCCAACCAAGCCTGTGCCGAACAGGAGCATGGTTGCAGGTTCGGGAACTGTGCTTGCTGACCAATTAAATTGGGTCCCGGCTGCATTGGCCGAAAATATCCAAGTTCCTGGTGTAGTGTCAAAAGATGCTGAGGACATGTCACCCTGGCCTTCGATGACAATTGCAACATTCGAATGAGTAGTGACTTCAAGTGACGTCATTTCGAATGCAAATCCACCGATAGTCCAGAGTTCAAAAGGGGTATCTGCATCTACTGGATCAAAAGTGAAATTGTTGATTGTTCCCACCTGTCCAATGAGTGTTGAAAAACTTCCATCTCCAGAGTTTACAAAAAAAGTGTTATCATCAAAATAACCTACGTACCATGGTCCAAAATCAATACCAGTAGCGTCAGCTACGGAAGTTCCCCCGGTCGGTGCCCACGTACCAATCATTCCAAGACCACCTTCTATTGGTAAAGCAAATGAAGTACCAGCAAGCAGCAATGTCGCCGTACAAGCAAACGCTAATCCTTTTAAAATTGTCTTTTTCATATTTCCCTCCCATATATTTTTAGAATTTCTTCCAGATTCCAGGTCGAATCTGCGATATGTGAACACTTCATATGCATAGGTTATGCCAGATGTGAATTGAAGAGAGTCTGTTATGTATCGGAAGGCTTTAGAGTATTAGCCTTGTGGTTTAGATATCTAAAAGTATTAACTTTTTAGGTGTTTAATGTTTCACTGATTATGATTAGTGCTGGATGATTGCTGAATGTGATAGCAGTAACCGAGGTGGCATGACATTCCGGCATTCCGAAAACACGGATAATGTGTTCCTGTTTGCGGACTTTTGTGGACAGGAGGTGGCTTGTTGTAGTTGAAAAGGAAAAGGTGACGCATCTATTGTTTGAGTTTTTCTTTGCTATTCAGTTGTTCATCTCTGACATTTTGGGCAGTAATAACTTGTTCTCCCCCTAATTTGTACTTTGACGATCGTCGAATTGCAACTTTTGCAAATTTCTCCACCTCTGCCATAAACCTGAAAGTTTATCTGGAAATACCCACCTTCCTGGTTGGCATTGACATAATCGCTGATGGTCGAACCGCCACAAGCAATGGCATTACTTAAGACTTCTCGGATGCGTGTGATAAGCATTGCGCAATGTTCAAAGGTGATGCTGGATGCACTCCGGTTAGGATCGATACCGGCTTGAAAGAGGCTCTCGTTGGCGTATATATTCCCTACCCCAGCCACAACCTGGTTGGTCATGATAAAGCTTTTCACCGGAACGTTTCTTCCTCGAGAAATCTGGAAAAGGTAGTCTGCAGTAAATTCATCGCTGAACGGTTCTGGTCCGGTTGTCCGGAAAAGCGAATTTTCAATTTCTCTTGCTTCTTCGCTACTCAGCGCTTGGATTGAGCCAAAGCGTCTCGCATCTGCGTAGCGCAACTCCATGCCATCGCTTAATAGGAATTGCAGGTGGCAATGTTTGGCAATTTTTCTCTCTGGGGAGAAGATGCCAAGGTTGCCGGTCATGCCAAGATGGATGGCCAGGAGGCTCTTATCTTCCATCTCAACGAGAATAAATTTCGCTCGTCTACGTACTCCCGTGATTCTCCTGCCAATGAGCGTATCTCGTATTTCATCAATCGGGACTGCGATTCGCAATTTCTTGCCGCTATAGCTGATTTTTTCAATGGCCCTATCGATAATGTGCGGGCGAATTCCTCTGCAGATGGTTTCAACTTCCGGTAATTCAGGCATTGATTAGTTCTCCGGAAAGGCAAATGGAGATACTGTATCCATCGTACAGTTCGGCCGCGACGGTGAGCGTCGCTGGGTAGCCTTGGAACTGGCGCGTGCTGACAAGGAAATGAATGGCCCAGCCACCAGTATGCGGTTCAAGATCGGTCAGGATCAGCTCGCCAAACCCCGGCATCCGCATGTGACTCAGAGCTTTTTTGCCTGCCTCTTTTGCTGTCCAGAGCAATGTCAGATAATGACGTTCAGGCAATTCTCCCAAGGTGTGATGTAGCAATTCCTCTTCCTCGGGAGTGCAGAACTTGTCACGAACTCTGATGATTGAGTCTCTCGGTTCCTGAATATCGATGCCGCACCGTGAATCGGCAATGAGTGCTAGGCCAAAGCCGGCTCCGTGGGAAATTGAGAGATCAGTACTTTGCAATTCCTGGGTAAGTGTTCCGTCAAGTTCTGGCCGTCCTGTTTGGTTGTTTGAGATATAAATTTCCCGTGGAGATAAAGAAATTGGGCTGCCGGTAATGGTTGCATGGTATTGCAGGGCGGCCATTTTTGCACAGACTCGTGTGGTGAGCCATTCGTTCTGTCGTTTTTCAAGAGAAAAACTTTCCGCCGTGGCAATTTCTTTGTCGTTGAGCACCTGGCGTTCTATTGGTGTGAGGCCTGCCTGATGCAGATACTTCTGTGGGGAGATTATGGTTAGCATGACCGGCTGCACACGGTGGCGAGGAAACGTCCGCTTTATCATGCCAAGGAGGATTTTGGGAAAAATGTTTATAAACATTGAAGAATTAGGCTGATGCTAAGGTTTGAAAAAAGACTTGCAATTTCATAGTGTCCTAGTAACTAATACATTTGCAAATGGTCTGATTGTGCAAGAGGTTCCGCACTCTTTGTAATTTAATACCAATTAGTAAATAGAGGATAACCATGGATGGCGGTGGAAGCATCACAGTATATGATATAGTCGTCATCAGCTTGTTTGCCATTCTCATCGGGCGCGGGATCTGGCTCGGTTTTTTGCGGCAGATCACCGGGCTGGTGGCCTTGTACCTTGGCTATATTGCCGCTGGCCAGTATCATGACAAAATCTTTCCTTTTTTGCGAGAACTCTCGGATAACCCTGAAGTGGTCTTTCTGGCAAGTTATGGATTGATGTTTATTGCTACGTTTATTGTCATTACGTTGGTGGGCAAATTCCTTGCCCATGCCGTGCAGATTTCAATAGTAGGCTGGTTCGAACGGATTCTCGGTGGTGTGCTCGGCTGTGCCAAGGCGCTCATTGTTGTCGTGCTGCTGCATATGCTGCTTGGGGTAATATTGCCGCCGGAGAGTAAATTGATCCGCACATGTCAAACCTGTAAACCGCTCGATGAAGCGGTGGAGGTGACTCGTCAGTTCATAAAGAGTGAGGACGTGCGTAAGGCTTTCAAGCAGCGTGAGCCTGCTATTTCACTTGATGCTGTAAAGGACGCCCTTGCGCCTATCTCGTCTACTATTCTTGGAGGTGGTGGTTCGAGTGAATCTCCCAAAAACACAGATGATAAGGCCAAAAAGGAAAAGTGAAGCGCATGTCTTGCACTTGGCTGTCTGTTCGTCATATAGTTGTAGTTGAGGTGTCAATTGGGAAGGGAAGGTCGGAGAATGGGGATTCGCCCGAGAAAACCCGAATCGTATGTGACGCGTGATTATCGGCATGTGGTTTCCGGGGATGGTCTTGTAGCGACACGGGTGTGCGTAGATGAGACTGATCTGCACATCTTTGCGGACCGGGATGTCGAGAAGGTGGCTCAGGAGTTAGTTGTTCGATACCGGCTGCAGCTTGAAACACATATCGCCAAGAATCCACTTTTTCTGTCTAGTCTTGAGCCATTACCACTGATACACGTTGCTCCGCCAATTATTCGCGAGATGTTGCAGGCTGGCATTGATGCAGGCGTCGGACCGATGGCAGCGGTTGCCGGTGCCGTGGCGCGTTATGTGGGGATGGGGTTAGTGGCCGAAGGCGCAAGAGAAATAATTGTCGAGAACGGTGGTGATATATTCCTTCATCGACATAAAGATTGTACGGTTTCTATCTTTGCCGGGCAGTCACCCCTGAGTTATAATGTGGGTATCCGTCTTGGCAGTGATAAGATGCCTTGCGGTGTCTGCACCTCTTCCGGGACGATCGGGCATTCCTTGAGTTTTGGCGATGCTGATTCTGTGACAGTCGTAGCGGACTCGACTTCGGTTGCCGATGCCGTTGCGACCAGATTGGGTAACGAGGTGGGCAGAGGGCGAGGCGGTAAAGAGGGTGTAAGCCGTGCGCTTGAGTGTGCCGGGAGATTTCCGGCCATTCGCGGGGTTGTGGTGATCTGTAACGAGATCATGGGGGCTGTGGGAGATATTGAACTTGTCAAGCTGTGATGGACTCGTAAAAAGCTCGATCTACGTAGTTGCAGATCTGAAGTGGCGATTTGCTGTACCATATGTACTGCCAAGTCGCCACCTTAGATGCTGCACCTCGTTTATCAATCTTATTCCAGAGTACATCCGTGTGGCTTAGATGACTTTTTGCTGGATCAGAAGGCTGTAAGGGAGGAAGTGAGGGATGAGCGGGCAGCAAGGAAGTGGACGAGGCAGTGATTTACGCAGAGTTGAGCGCAGGCACCTGGTCTTTTACCTTCGGGTATTTGACGGCGTGGGGAGTAAGGTTATCGGACACATTGTCGATATCTCATCGCAGGGGTTGATGCTAATTAGTGATAATCCGGTGCCTGTGAACGAAAACTACCGGTTGCGGATGCGGCTTCCCGCCGAGATTGTCGATAAGGACGAAATCATCATTCAGGCCACCAGTCGCTGGTGCAAGCAAGATGACAATCCCGACTTTTATATAACAGGGTTTCAGATTTATGATTTAACCCCGGATATCGAGAAGTATATCACGTGCCTCATTGAGGATTTCAGTTTTAATGATCCGGTGTGAACGTTTCAGCTCTTGAGCTGTTCGTTGAGTAGTTTTTCTCCGTACATTTTGACAAATGTTTCAATCTCTTTCTGCCAACCGCCAAAAGTAGATAGGCCTGCATGATTAAGCCTGGAATTATGTAGAATTGAGTTCGCGGGTCTCACGGCTGGCGTTGGATATTCTGCTGTGGAGCATGGCTGGAGATTGTGGGGCACGTTCATTGCGTCCAGAAAATAGCAGGCACCTTCGAACCAGGTGGAGTGCCCCTCTGAAGTGGCGTGCACTATGCCATGGATTTTATCATCAAGCAGTTTCTCAATTTGCAACGCCAGGGTATGTGACCAGGTGAGGGAGCCGTACTGATCGTTCACGACTTTGATCGGTCGTTTCGGATCCTGAAGGGCGAGTCGCAACATCGTCTTAAGAAAATTGTTCCCATATGCTGAATAGAGCCAGGCGGTTCGCAAGATAACGTGGTTTTTTGCATAGTCCAATACGGCCTCTTCGCCGGCCAATTTGGTCCTGCCATATTCGGATAGCGGATTGGTGTGGTCTTTCTCGGTGTATCCTTCCGGTGGTAGCCGTTTTCCATCAAAGACGTAATCGGTTGAAATATGGATAAGGCGGCAATTGTGCCTGGTGGCAGCCTGTGCCAGATGTTTTGGTCCTTCGGCGTTTATGCGCTGGCAGAGTTTTGTCTCTTTTTCGCACGCATCCACGGCGGTATAGGCAGCGCAATTGATAATGACATCAGGGCGTATTTCTTTGACAAGCGCGTCAACACTTTCCTGGTCGCCAATATCAATCTGCGGAATATCGCAGCAGGTGAGATCATGTGCGTTTCCAAGAATGTTGCTGCAGTCTGTTCCGAGCTGGCCTCGGCAGCCAATGATGGCAATTTTCATGAATTATTTCCTCTGTATTCTGATACGCAGTCAACAATATAGTTGCCATACTGGTTTTTTAACATGTCACCGGCCAGTTCTTTCAGTTGATCGAGATTGATGTAGCCGAGTTGGAAGGCGATTTCTTCTATGCAAGCAATTTTTAAACCCTGTCTATCCTGGACCGTCTGTACATAGCTCGAGGCCTGCATCAGCGATTCGTGGGTGCCGGTGTCAAGCCAGCAGAAGCCTCGGCCCAGCGGTTGAACAGAAAGTTTCTTGCGCCGTAGATACTCATTGTTGATGTCGGTTATCTCCAACTCGCCTCGGGCCGATGGTCTAATATTTTCGGCTATCGTAACCACCTCATTATCATAAAAATACAAACCGGGGACTGCGTATCTGGACTTTGGTTTTGTCGGTTTTTCTTCAATGCCGACAACCTGGTTGTCCTTGTCAAATTCGACAACACCGTAGCGTTCTGGGTCTCTCACAAGGTAGCCAAAGATCAGGCCTCCTTCGGTAAGTGTGGCCGCTTTCTTGACGATACTTGAAAATCCTGGGCCAAAGAAAATGTTGTCACCAAGAATGAGACAGACTGAATCGTTGCCGATAAACTTTTTGCCGATCAGAAAGGCCTGGGCGAGTCCTTCGGGTCGGGGTTGAGCGGCGTAGCTGATCTTCAAACCAAGATGGGAGCCATCGCCAAAGAGTTCCTGGAAACCTGGTAGGTCGTGGGGAGTGGAAATGATCAGGATGTCCCGGATTCCGGCAAGCATCAGCACCGAAAGTGGATAGTAGATCATTGGTTTGTCATACACTGGGAGTAGCTGTTTGCTGACGGCCCTAGTGAGTGGATAGAGTCTGGTGCCGGAACCGCCGGCCAGGATTATGCCTTTCATGTTGCTCTATGGTGTGGATAGTGAATGGTGGGCCTTAAGTGTGGGCGATTGTTTTTCAATGCCCGAAAAGGTAATCCAACAGTATAGCCAATAACGTGCAAATATCAAATAGGAAAAAGCGGTGCTTATACCGTTGGATGGGTTTCAAGGTGAGGTGCTTCCGACGGAAAAGTTTCCGGTTCTGCAAGGCGGTAACCTCCTGAGAGGTTAATGTAGCATACGTCTCCTATGGAAAGCTTTCATGTAGATGTCGTGAATGTTTTTATTACTGTTCATTGGGCTCTCAAAGGTGATGCCGGATATGTAGTTTCCCTTTTTCGCACGGCAGTAGATTACGGTGCCGGCGAGGCTGAGTAACTCATTGGCCAGGCCGAGGGTGATTTTGAGTCGTGCGCCTTGCGGAAAGGGTTGAGCGGTTTCAAGCTTGAGTCCGTTGTTGCTGACGTCAAGGGTGCGGCCCATTGAATACCTGCCTGTGTCTTCATTGCCTTGATCAAGGAGGAGATAATCAAGCAGGTGGATGGCATCGTGGCGGATGTACTTTCTCTTATCATGCATTTGCTTGCTCCGTCGTGATATGGAAGAACTGAAGTTATGTATATTCAGGAAAAAGTTGCGCTATCGCCGCCGGGGTTGCTGCTGTTATGCCACGTTCGGTAATGAGTCCGGTGACGAGTCGGGCCGGAGTGATATCGAAGCTGTAGTTTGCAGCACGCGTGCCAGGCGCGGCGAGGGTAACAGTCTGTAGCGAGCCTGATGCGTCTGTTCCGGTGACCTCTGTTATTTCACCCCCTGATCTTATTTCTATCGGAATTTCCTGCCCATTGTCAAGGTTCCAGTCGAAAGTTGAAGAGGGGAGTGCAACGTAAAAGGGGATATTGTTATCTCGCGCGGCAAGGGCTTTGAGGTACGTGCCGATTTTGTTAGCTACGTCGCCAGTCCGGGTGGTTCTGTCGGTACCGACGATAACCAGATCCACCATGCCAATCTGCATCAGGTGGCCGCCGGCATTGTCTGTTATGAGGGTATTGTCGATTCCTTCCTGCTGTAACTCCCAGGCAGTGAGTTTTGCACCCTGATTCCAGGGACGGGTTTCGTCGACCCATACGTGCAGCGGGATGCCGGCGTCACGGGCGCCATAGATGGGTGCGGTGGCGCTGCCGTAATCGACAAAAGCCAACCAGCCTGCGTTGCAGTGGGTCAGGATGTTTACCGGTTGCCCGTTCTTTCTCCTGCTGATTTCCTCGATCAGCTTCCTGCCGTGCTCTCCAATTTTTTTACAAAATTCCGCATCTTCATCAGCTATTGCACAGGCTGTAGAAAAGGCTGCGCGACGTTTGTCGCTGACGCTTGTTTGTGTCGAAACTTCTTTCATTACCCGTTCGATCGCCCATTTCAGGTTTCGGGCGGTAGGTCGACTTTCTCCAAGCGCCTTGGCAGCGTTCTGCATGTGCTCCATAAACCGGTTATCTGGAGCGCAGCATGCGGCGATGTGCATGCCGAATCCGGCGGTGGCACCAATCAGCCCGGCTCCCCGGACATGCATGTCTCGTATAGCGTCCACTACCTGGCTTACGGTGGTGAGCTGTTCGATGACAAACGCAAAAGGAAGCTGGCGTTGGTCGATAATATTAATTATTTCCGGTGAGTTGGTTTCTGGCCAGATGGTGCGGTATTGGGTGCCGTTGACTTTCATTATAAGGGTCTGAGTAAAAGGAAGTATCGTGTGATGTATTTAGAGGGATAGTTGTGGTTGTCAGCATACTGTGACGGGTCGAAAAAGTAAAACTCGATCTCTACTATGTTTGATGGTGATAGCGCTTTGGTCAGCTTGGCCTCGTTTTTTGTGACGGGATTGTGTGGCATGTTTGTAAAACATGAAAGTGTACAAAAATGTAATTGTTGGTTTTTGAAGTGGTGGTATTTAGCCTCTAATGGTTTGATAAATAAATTAAAAAAGGTAGATCCGTATGTTTTCGATGTTGGTATTGATCAAAAAACCATATTGAAAAGAGATTCATTTATGTTACTGTCTCCATGTTAAAAGAGATAAAGTTTACAAAAACGTAATATAGGTGTCTGGGTGCTTGGGATAGTAAGCGAGCCCGGCGTTGAAAAACTCTTGTGGAGGGGGAAGATGAATAGTGCGGATACTGCGTTTATTCTGGCGGCAGCTGGGTTGGTAATGTTAATGACGCCTGGCTTGGCGTTGTTTTATGGTGGAATGGTACGTGGCAAGAATGTGCTTGGTACTATTATGCAGAGTCTGTTTCTCATAGCGCTCATTTCGATCGAATGGGTGTATATCGGATACTCGATGTCGTTTGGGCCGGATGTCGGAGGGATTGTTGGTGATCTGTCGTGGTTTGCGCTAAATGGTGTCACCGCTGAGCCGAGCGCTGATTATGCGACCACTATTCCGCAGATTGTTTTTATGATCTATCAATGCATGTTTGCGGTGATCACCCCCGCGCTCATCACTGGTGCCTTTGCTGAGCGTGTCAGGTTCGTACCGTTTCTACTTTTTTCTGTGCTGTGGTCTGTGCTGGTCTATAACCCCGTTTGTCACTGGATCTGGGGCAAGGGCGGCTGGCTCGGAGCCTATGGCGTTCTCGATTTTGCCGGCGGCCTGGTTGTTCATTTGACCTGTGGAGCGGCGGCGCTAGCCGGTGTACTTGTTATTGGCAATAGAAAGGGGTATGGCCGCACCAGCTTTATGCCGCATAATTTGCCGATGACGATGATGGGGACCGGTCTTTTGTGGTTTGGCTGGTTCGGTTTTAACGGCGGTTCGGCTCTTGCTGCCGATGGTATAGCGGCAACCGCTTTTGTCGCAACCCATCTGGCCGGCATGGCCGGCATGTTCATGTGGGTTGTCATGGAGTGGTTCACCCAGAAAAGGGCGACGACACTTGGTGCTGCGTCAGGCGCAATCGCAGGCCTGGCTACTATTACACCTACGGCAGGTTTTGTTGGCCCGAATGCTGCCATTCTTATTGGTTTTATCGGTGGTGTGGTCTGTTTTATAGCTGTGAATTCCAAAGGAAAACTGAAGCTGGACGACTCTCTTGACGTGGTCGGTATTCATGGTGTCGGCGGCCTGATTGGTACGCTTTGCCTTGGCATCTTTGCTTCGTCTGCGGTCAATCCGGCAGGGCCTGACGGGCTTCTGTACGGTAGCGGAGCGCAACTGGTAAAGCAGGTTGTCGGCATTCTGGTGGTTGGGGTGTATGCGTTTGTGGTCAGCTGGGTATTGTTTAAAGTTATTCATGCTGCGCTCGGTCTTCGGCTTGATGAGGAAGCAGAGGTTCAGGGCATGGATTCGAGCGAACATTCCGAGACTGCCTATAATAATTGATGGTTGAGTCTCTTGCGCAATTGCCTTTTCGTCCAGACTCTTTGTTATGCTCAAAATTCTGAACGAAAATCCTCATTTTGCACAAGACTCAATTGATTTCGCATGGGTATCTTTCAACTTGTTGAGATTGGTGGAGTTGTAGGATAGTATGTTGTATCTTTGGGGTGAACGAGGCGAAGATCGGGTCGCTCGCCCTTGAAAGATTTGCCAGAGAGCCTCGCTGTTGTACTGTATATGAGCTTGGGTGAAAGGCGTAACGTGTAGGGAAGTCGTCGCAGGTTTAGAGGCGAACATCTTCATGGTCAACATCAACCATCGGTTTTTGGATACAAGGCGAAACCGCAACGCGATAGGGGAACGATATGAGAAAGATTGAAGCGATCATCAAGCCGTTTAAGCTCGATGATGTGAAAGAGGCGCTCAATGAGATTGGTATCAAGGGGATGACGATCTCTGAGGTAAAAGGCTACGGCCGCCAGAAAGGACACACCGAGATCTACCGCGGGGCGGAGTATGTCGTTGACTTTATACCCAAGGTGAAGGTTGAGGTGGTGGTTCCTGTTGACCAGGTTGAAACAGTGGTGGAAAAAATTCGTAATGCCGCCAATACTAATAAGATCGGTGACGGCAAAATCTTCGTCATCCCGGTTGAAAGAGTGATCCGGGTCCGTACCGGTGAAGAAGGGCAGGATGCGGTGTAATTGATGAGTGTGCAGCTGCGCGCGGATAGGGCTGCGCTTGAGAAGCTCTGGGAGCAGGGTCTGGTCGGCAAGGAACTGTTGTGGCATCACAGTCGATTGGTCGATGAGTTTATTATAGAGTCGTTTGAGAGTGCCGATCTTGGGGATGCAGTGGGGCAGGTGGCGCTGCTGGCTCTTGGCGGATATGGGCGAAGGGAGCTGTTTCCATTTTCCGACATCGACCTGATGATTCTCTATCATCAGGATTTCGAAGATCGAGTGGGTACAGTTGTCGATGCTATCCTCTACCCGCTATGGGATACCGGGCTTGAGGTAGGTCATGGCGTCCGTACCGTGGCCCGCTCGTTGCAACAGGCTGAGGAGGATTTCTTTTTCCGCGTCGCGATGCTGGATGCCCGGTTGATTCACGGGTCACAATCGCTCTTTGATGAGCTTGATGGTGCCTACCGGAAAAAGCTCATTAGTGGGCGGCGCGACGAATTTGTTGAAGAGATGCGGGAGCACCGGCAGCGACGCAGGGTCCGTTTCGGCAGTCATAGCTTTTTACTGGAACCGCATATCAAAGAAGGCAAGGGCGGCATGAGGGACATCCAGTCGATGTTCTGGGTTGCCCAGGTGGTTTTCGGGCTGCGCAGTCTCGATGACTTTGGCGATGCCGGCTTGATGATCCATGAAGAGCGTGAGGATTTCTTGAAATCCTGGGACTCGCTCGTTCAGCTTCGCAACAGGCTGCACTATTTCAGTCGTCGAAAGAACGACCAGCTCCATTTTGAACTGCAGGAAGAAGTTGCCGAATCATTAGGCTATAAGTTGAAAAACGGCGTGCTGGGGGTTGAGCAGTTTATGCGCGACACCTATGCGCATATGGAAAATATTGCTGTAGCAACTGACCTGTTCTTCGATCACGTTGATGAGGTGCTGGGGCTCGTACGCAAAGGGGCCATCACTGTCTCGGACCGCGAGGTCGAGAAAGGCGTGGAGATTCGCCGCAACCGGGTCCATTTGACAGCCTTGCCACAACAGATAGCGGCAAAGCCGCAGCTCCTCATGCGGGCGTTTCTTGCCTCTGCCAGAAATGGGGTGCCCCTGCATCATAGGACGAGAAAGCTGATATCGTCATCGCTCGGCCTGGTTGACGATAAGATGCGGACCTCGCCGCGCATGTCCAAAGTGTTGCTTGGTATCCTTGAGCATGCGGTAGATATTTTTGGGGTGCTGGAGGTTATGCTCGAGACGGGTCTGCTCTCTGCCTATATTCCAGAATTTGGCAAAATCGAGACGCTGGCTCAGCACGATATCTATCATATCTATACTGTTGACCGCCATTCGCTTCAGGCTATGGCTGAGCTGCATCGGGTAATTAAGGATGAGCCTCACATCTTTGAGCTGGTGCCCGAGCCCCAGATGCTCTTTTTGGCGACCCTGCTCCATGATATCGGTAAGGGTTCCGGGCGAGACCACTCAGAAGAAGGCGCAGGGGTGGCGGCGGAAATTGCCCGTCGCATGTGTTTTTCCGAGGAAGAGGTTGAGACTCTCGCCTTTCTTATCCGCTACCATCTCTATGTGCCGGAAAACGCTCTTCGCCGTGACCTGAACGATGTTGCCTTTATCCAGCGCTGTGCCGAGACGATCGGCGACGTGAGTCGTCTTGCTATGCTCTATCTCATGAGTGTGGCGGACTCCAGGGCGACTGGGCCTTCCGCCTGGAGCGACTGGAAGGCGGCGCTCATGCTGGAACTCTTTTTCAAGGTTAGGTCTTCCCTGGAGGCTGCTGGGACGGCGCGAGGGATTGGTCTTGACAGTCATGTTGAGCAGAATGCTGACTGGCTGCGTGACCAGATAGCCGAGCTGTTGAAAGACGAGCAGGGGCTGCGGGTCAGTCTTGACGAGCTGCCAACCGATTATATCCTGACTTTTGCCCCTGAGACGGTGAGCGAACACGTATGTATTCACCGTGATTCTTACAGGCTCCTGAGGCAGAAATCGCTGGTCAAGGTTCGAGAGCGTGAGGACAGCTGGTCGGTACTGGTAATGTCCTCCGATCGTCCGGGGCTGCTTGCGAAGATCTGCGGGGTGATGACCTTGCACAACCTGAACGTGGTTCGGGCGCAAATCTTCACCTGGAACGATGGGACGGTGGTCGACATCCTCGAGGTGCGCCCTACCGATGGCCTGCAGTTTCATGAAAAGGATTGGCAGGCGGTCAATGGCGATCTTGATCGAGCCCTCGCCCATCGTCTCGGCCTTGGCCACAGGCTGTATCAGAAGCTGAGCTCCTCTTATGGGCGCAGGTCTGAACTGCTTGGCAAGGTGGAGCCGACCGTCATCATTGATAATGACAGCTCAGACGTCTATTCTGTTATTGAGATTCACGCCACAGACCAGCCTGGTCTGCTCTATCATATCACCCAGACTCTTGCCGACTTTGGCATGAATATCCATAAGGCATTAATCGCCACCGAGGTTGAGCAGCTTATTGATGTGTTCTATGTGCTCGACACCCACGGGCGGAAAATTGTCGACAGTGACTTCAGGAAAGAAATAACCCAGGGGCTGCTCTATTCCCTGGGGCGTTCGGAAAGGTAAGAAAAGACTCCACTTCTTTCTCGGAGGTGGAGTTTCTTTGTTTGAAAAATAACATTTGTGTAACAAATAGACATTTTGCTCTTGCAAAATGTGCCAGAAATGTTATTTTTTTGCCAATTGATCGGTTGTACGTGAAAAATACCAGTCATGTGAAAATTAACTCTAGTAGAAAAGGAGACGCCTGAAATGACCAGGGAAGAAATTTTGCAGATTATCGAGGATAAAAATATTCAGTTTTTTCGTCTGCAGTTCGTCGATATTCTGGGTTTTATGAAAAACGTTGCTATTCCGAAGAGCCAGATTGGCAAGGCTCTTGATGGCGACATGATGTTTGACGGTTCTTCTATTGACGGATTCGTACGTATCAACGAGTCCGATATGTACCTGAAACCGGATTACAGCACCTTCACCGTTCTGCCATGGCGGAATAAAGATGGAATAGCTGCAGCGCGTATTATCTGTGATGTATATAAGCCGGACGGAACCCCGTTCTCTGGTTGTCCGCGTAACAATCTTAAGCGCGTCCTTGCCGAGGCCAAAGAGCTTGGCTACACCATGAATGTCGGTACCGAGGCGGAGTTCTTCCTGTTTGAGCGTGACGAGGATGGTCTGCCGACCACCATCACCAACGACACTGCAGGTTACTTCTCTCTTGATCCTGATGATATGGCCAATGACTGCCGTCGTGAGATCATTGAGACCCTGGAGAAGATGGGCTATGAGATCGAAGCCTCTCACCATGAGGTTGCCGAAGGCCAGCATGAGATTAACTTCAAATATGCCGATGCCCTGGCTGCTGCTGACAACACAGTGACCTTCAAGTGGGTTGTGAAGTCTGTTGCTGCCAAGTACGGTCTGCACGCCACCTTCATGCCGAAGCCGATTTTCGGTATCAACGGTTCCGGTATGCACACCAACCAGTCACTGTTCAATCTTGACGGCACCAACGCCTTCTTTGATGAGAGCGGTCCGTTGAAGCTTTCCAAGACCTGTTACTCGTATATTGCTGGTCTGTTGAAGAATGCCCGTGCATTCGCTGCGGTAACCAATCCGCTTGTTAACTCCTACAAGCGTCTTGTTCCCGGCTACGAGGCGCCGGTATATTCCGCATGGTCTGCTTCCAACCGTTCTGCCCTGATCCGTATCCCGGCTTCACGCGGCATGGGTACCCGTACCGAGCTTCGTTGCCCGGATCCAGCATGTAACCCATATCTCGCTTTTGCCATGATGCTTTCTGCAGGCCTTGACGGCGTGAAGAACAATCTCACTCCGCCTCCGGAAGTAAAACATGACATCTTCGAGATGACCGGCGCTGAAATGGCTGCAGAAAATATCACTACCCTGCCGGCCAACCTCAAGGAAGCTATTGAAGAGTTCAAGGCTGCCGAATTGAGTAAAACCGCTCTCGGACCGCACATCTATGAGAAGTATATCGTTGCAAAAGAGAAGGAGTGGGATAGTTTCCGGACCTGTGTTACCGATTGGGAGCTTGAGAAATACCTGACTATTTACTAAGCTTCGTCGTACTGATTAGTAGCTCGAAAGCAGTCTTTTATAGCCCGTATGTCTCATCAGAGGCATGCGGGCTTTTTTTGTGCTGCTTGCTCCTGCTTGCTGATTTTCGCATTACCATGTATCAGTAAGCGAGAATGTTCACGAGTGGAGCGATAATGAGAGACGAAGTGCGGGAAAATAAGCAGAAGAGAATGGCCGCTATCTTGCCGGGAGTATTGCGCGACCGGGGCTGGCAGGCGCAGATGGAATTACACTCAATATTCCTGCAATGGGCAAAAGTCGTCGATGAGACGGTCAGTGCGCATGCCCAACCCCTGAAGATTGTCAAAGGAACGTTGTGGGTCGAGGTGGAAAACTCTGCCTGGCTGCAGCAGCTGCAATACCAAAAAGTGTCGGTGTTAAAAAGCATCAATGACTTTTTTCAGGAAAAGAAAATCAGCGATATTCGCTTTGTACTGCCGCAACTTTCAGGGCAGGAGCCACCAAAAGAGCACAAAGTGCGTTTTGCTGCTCCACCGCCAGAGGAACTGAAGCGGTTCGAGGAGCAGGCTGCCTCTATTGAAGATGAAGCTACCCGCAATGCGCTGGTCCGCTTCTGGTATCTCTCCAAGGCCTGTATTCGTGAAGAGTAATCTTCGGATGCGGCATGGAAAAAATGACTTGACCCTCGTGCGATAGGCTGTATTTTCCGTAAAGTGATCGAAATTTTCCATATAATACTAAAGATTAATAATCATATACACGAAAAGTGGCCGGAGTATCCGACCGATGGTTTCCCATGTTATTTGATACTATTCTTGATGTCATAGGCAATACACCTCTGGTTCGTATCAACAGGCTGCTGAATCGTGAAGGGGTGCAGATTTACGGTAAGATCGAGTCACGCAATCCTGGCGGTTCGGTGAAGGAGAGGATCTCCCTTTCCATGATAGAAGCTGGTGAAGCCAGTGGCGAGCTGACAAAAGACAAAATCGTCCTGGAAGCTACCAGCGGCAATACCGGTATTGGTCTGGCGATGGTCTGCGCCGCCAAGGGGTATCGCTGTGTTCTGGTCATGCCTGAGTCTGCGTCGATTGAGCGCCGTAAGATCATGCAGGCCTATGGTGCCGAGATTCTGCTGACCCCTGCCAAGCGTGCGACAGATGGCGCCATCGAGAAAGGCTATGCCATGGCCAGGGAATTTCCGGATCGCTACTTCCTGACCGACCAGTTCAATAACGAAGCGAACTGGCTGGCCCATTATCGACATACCGCACCTGAAATCTGGGAACAGTCTGAAGGTCGGGTCACCCATGTTGTGGCGACGCTCGGTACCTCCGGCACGGTGATGGGGCTCTGCAAATGGTTCAAGGAGCACCAGCCCCACGTTAAGGTGCTGGCGGTCGAGCCGAACAGAGGCCATAAAATTCAGGGCCTCAAGAATATGAAGGAATCGTATCGGCCTGGCATTTTCGATAAGTCAAAACCCGATACGATCCTGCCAATAGAAGACGAAGACGCCTTCAACATGGTGCGCAGGTTGGCGCGTCACGAAGGCATTCTGGTAGGGATGAGTAGTGGTGCGGCTATGTCTGCCGCCATCGACTATGCCAAGACTATCGACCAGGGGCTGATAGTGGTTATCTTGCCCGATGGTGGCGAGAGGTATCTCAGCACGCCGCTTTTTACTCCACCGAAAAAAGTTGAGGAAAAAAGCCGTCAACTTCGCTTCTTCAATACCCTGGGCAAGAAAAAGGAAGTTTTTACACCGCAGAAGGATGGTCGTGTCACTCTTTACAGCTGCGGGCCAACTGCCTATGAGCCTGCCAATCTGCTGCTCTGCCGACGCTTCATTTTTTCTGATCTTATTACCCGCTATCTCGAGACAAAAGGGTTTTCAGTCGATGCCTATATGAATTTTACGGATATCGACGACAACACCATTGCCGGAGCTGAGATAGCAGGAAAGCCGTTGAATGAGTTTACGGGAGAGTATATCGAAGGTTTCATGGCCGATATCGATGCGCTAGGAGTTAAGAGGGCGACCGGGTATCCCAAGGCAAGTGAGCATATTCAGGACATGATTGAGATGGCTCATCAGTTGCTGCATAAGGGCTATGCCTATGAGAAAAACGGTTCGATCTATTTTGATATTTCTAAGTTCAGCAACTACGGTAAACTGAGCGGTATCGACTTGAGTAAAATCCAGGTGGGAAAGACCGTCGATCTTGATGATTACGAGAAGGACAACCCTCGTGATTTCACGCTGCTGAAACGCTCGACGTTGGCAGAACTCAAAAAGGGCATCTTCTTTGAGTCAGACTGGGGAAACGTGAGGCCGAGCTGGCATGTTGAATGTTCGGCGATGGCTATTCGTAATCTCGGCGAGACCATGGATATCCATACATCCAGCAGAAATCTCATCTTTCCGCACCACGAAAATGAGATTGCCATTTCCGAGGCGTTGACAGGCAAACAGCTCGCGAAATACTGGCTCCATTCAGAAATGGTGCTGGTCGATGGTAAGAAGATGTCCCATGAAAATGGGAATATCGTCACCCTGGGAGATGCTGTCAGCCGCGGTTTTACTGCCCGAGAAGTGCGCATGATGCTGTTGGCCGTCCACTATCGCAAGCCGATCAATTTCAGCTATAAACGGCTGGAGAGTGTACGGACGACCCTGCGGCGAATTGATGAATTTACCTGTAAATTGCTTTGCCTGCCGCCAGGTAAGCCACATCCCGAAGTTGCGGCCTTTGTTTCCGCTATGGAAGAGCAGTTTTATGAGGCTCTTGATGATGACCTCAACGTATCCAAAGCGATGGCGGCGATCTATAATTTTATCAAGCGGGCCAACCCGATTCTGCAGGTCAATAACCTGGATCGCGATCAGAAAGAGTACATCCTTGAGAGCCTCAAAAAACTTGATGAAGTGCTGAACATCTTCCGGCTGCAAGGCTGCCCTTTAAAGCCTGAGGTCAATGCGCTTATCCAAAAGCGTGAAGAGGCCCGGTTGAAGAAAGATTGGCAGGCTGCGGATGCTGCTCGAGAGGAGCTCGCCAGGAAGGGTATTTCGGTCATCGACACCGAAAGCGGCACTGTCTGGAAAAGAATCCGCGGTATCGAATAAGCGTAAGAACCAGTTGCTTTTTGATTCTGTTTGGGTATTATGTCGTCCGTAATTGTGCTATGATAAAAACCATAGCCGAAACCAATCCGCATATATGCGCTCTTAGCTCAGCTGGATAGAGCAACGGCCTTCTAAGCCGTAGGTCGCAGGTTCGAATCCTGCAGGGCGTACCAATAATAACAGCCACTTGCCAAGGTTTTGGTAGGTGGCTGTTCTTTTTTCCCCAACCTTATTCCCAACCTAGGGCTAGAGAAACGCTCAAAACGGCCCATAATGAAGCGTCGTGACCCCAGCCCGACGATGATATGGAGGGGGCGAAAACGGCATAATTATTTCGAGATCAATACCATATATTGTAATTTTTTGTTTCGACCTGCCGTATACTGTGGTATATAGTGGTCATTGAGTAGTACCAGATCTTTCACATAAAGGCTCAAAAGAGCCTATTAATAGTCAGTCAAGAGGTAGTAGGAACCGAGCCCGCGCGGTTGAGAGATTCGGGAGAGTAACTGTCACGACCTACGCCCTTCCACGATAGTGGGCCAAGGACGAATGCGCCGAGGATAAACTGGAAAACGAAATTTTCCAGCCTTAGTGCGCCCAAAATTTAAACCCCCACTGGATAATTTCAAACATTATCCAGTGGGGGTTTTTTATTTGGAGGTTTTCATGCCCACAGAAACAAAGAAGCACAGCCCCCCAACACCGAAGCCACAAAACAGTTCATCATCACAACAGTTCATCTCTTTGATCGAGGAACGGAACTACAGCCAGAAAGAGACTGCCAGCATTTTGTGCATGTCAGAAAAGTCTCTTGAGAAATGGCGTTTTGAACACAACACAGACCTTCCCTGGATCAAGATCGGTCGAAGCGTACGTTATTTCGGCCCTGATATCGCTGCATTCATTGAACGTCGGCGTATAAGCTGAGGGAGGGCTGAGCATGACAGTAAAGCCCTTTCTCGGACAGTGTGGTTCCTGCACCCACTCAAAGCCCCACAAGGTCTGCCAGAAAACCAGCATTTGCAGTTTGTTCATCAAGTCCCCATGGGACAGGTGTGAGGTTTCGAATGAACACAGCTGCCCCCGGTATGAAGAAGGCTTTACCATCGACGAGGTTGGTCGGTGTGAAGATTGCTTTTTTTGCGCCACCGAGGACGATGGCACAGCTGTCTGTACAGCGGACCACCCAGCCAAACCTTTGGGCCAGGAGCCTATGGGGTGTCGGCACTGGAGAGCTGCGCCATGACCGACCTGCACGGTACAGCGAAGAAATACCTCCGGGCTGGTCTGTCCGTAATCCCGGTCGAGATGCCCTCAAAAAAGGCCAGGATCGCCTGGAAGCAGTACCAGACCGACCCTATGCCAGAGGATCAAGTCGAGTCGTCATTCAACGGTGCCGAAGCCCTGGCGGTCATCACCGGGTTCAACCATGTTGAGGTCCTCGACATCGATGCCAGGTCTGTCGGTGAGCCTTTCCTGGACGCGCTACGGGAGAAGATGCCAGAGCTTGCCAGCCGTCTGACAGTTCAGGCAACCGTTAACGGCGGTGGTCATCTGGTATACAGATGCCCCAGCGTCAAGATCCCCGGCAGCCAGAAGCTCGCTTTCAAGGTGATCGAGGTTAGCGGCCCAGGCAGATATGTTCATGGGAATGACGGACGGACAATTGAGGGCAGCGGTCCTCACTCCCAGGAAGCCCGGCAAGGCTCAGATGGTAAATGGTATGGGTCCTTCTGTACCCTGGAGAGCCGTGGAGACCGTGGCTATTTCGTCGTGTCACCGACCCCCGGCTACACGGTCATTCAAGGCAGCTTGACCAAGATGGCAGAGGTCAGCGCCGAGGAACGCGATTTCATGCTCGACCTCGCAAGGTCCTTTGATGAGAGTGGCAAGCTCACCGCCCAGGATGTACCCAAACAGGCTGCCAGCGACAAGTGGGAGCCGCCAATGACCAACCGGCCTGGCGACCGGCTCAACCGTGAGGCAACTGCCGAAACCGCCCTGGCCTGGCTCGTCATGGTCGGCTGGCAACTCCACCACGCCGACGATGGCTTTTACTATGTGACCAGGCCCGGAAAAAGCGTTCAGGAAGGATATAGCGCAACGATCCGCCGGGAGAATGGGCTGTTCCATGTCTTCTCGAGCAGCGTGTTGGAGTTCGGGCAGGAGCAATCCTACCCACCCTTTGAGGTCTACACCCGGCTATTCGCTGCTGGCAACCACTCTGCTGCCGCCAAAACCCTGGTCGGTGCAGCTGATACACCCAGGCAAACAGCGCCCATCGAAAAGGGAAAGCTGTTCCGCACGGCTCAGGATTTGCGCCAGAACCCGCCACAACCACGCTATCTGGCCCATGCCATCGAGGCTGGCACCATAACCGTTATGTTCGGTGATCCTGCGAGCTTCAAGTCGTTCCTGGCGCTGGATCTGAGCGTCTCCATAGCTGCCGGCCTCGATTTTGCCGGGAAGCCAACCGATCAAGGCCCCGTCATCTATCAAGCCGGTGAAGGGTTCGGTGGTCTGGCCCGGCGGATCGAAGCGACTTGTAAGTCAAAGGGCATACCCGCTGACGCTGACATTCCCCTCCTCGTCAGCACCACCCCGGTCATGCTCGATGATCCTACTGCCGTTGAGGGTCTTATCGCGGAGATCCGTGAGGCATGCCCCAGCGATCCTGTCTTGCTGGTAGCGGATACCATGGCGGCATCCATGTCTGGAGATGAGAATAGCAGTAAAGATACTGGCGCTCTGCTCACCAACCTACGCCGGATCAGAGAGGAAATTGGCTGTGCAGTCTTGCTCATCCATCATAGCGGTCTGGCCGACAAGAGCCGCTTTCGTGGCAGTTCAGCCCTGGCCGGTGGAGTCGATGCCATCTTCCGGGTGACCCGGCAGGATATGACCGTCACCCTTCACCGCCCCCTCAAGATGAAAGACGGCACCCCACCCGCCGACGCGCACTTCACAGCCGAGAGTATGGTCGTTGGTTTCGGCGAGGATGAGCAGCCCATCACCTCACTGGCACTGCGATATGCCCCCCACCGCCAGCCGGGCAGACCAGCCGTGAAGGCTGACAAGAAATCGGCACTTCTCCGCGCATTGGCAGACGGCATGACCGTACTGGCGGCTTCCCAGGAAATCGAGGGACTGACCAAGACCACGGCATACAGGCTGGCGTCTGAGTTGGTGGCTGACGGCCTGATCGATACCGACCATAAACCCACCAAAGCAGGAAGGAGGGAAATCGAATGGATATGAAGAGCAAAAACGCAAACGCATTTGCAGCATGGAGCAAACGCGTTTGCTCAAGCGATTTGATGAGCAAACGCATTTACAACCAGGTCAAAAAGTTTCCCACTCGTTTCCCACTCCATTTTTCCCACTTTCTTGTTTCAGTGGGAACCAAATGGGAATTGATCCCTTATGTGGTCATATTCACTATGGTTTTTGTTTCCCATTGAGTGGGAAAAACTGGGACTGAAGTTTCCCATTCCCACAGCCCCCCCTATAAGGGGGCTGAGTGGGAAATTGGGAAATCGGTTCGGGAATAAAGAGAGGGCAAACACATATGCCCGATAGCAAACATAGTGCGCAAATGCAGGAGGCCAAGCATGTATTGCCCACGCTGCTCAGGTGCGACGCTGGTTTTGAAAAACCTGGCATATCGAGATCAGCGGATCGATCAGGTCCGTAGAAAGCGTCGATGCCGGGTGTGCGGTCAGTTATTCCTGACGACGGAGCAGGTTACGCAAATATTGAAGTCGGGTGGAGGATACGAAAATCTCAACATTAAGGAGGGAAATCGACAGAAAAACTAGCTCTTTATGCATGTGCAGGCCTTATAGGACTTAGGGTCTGCGCATGCGACTCGAACATTTAACAACATGTATTTAGGAGAAAAAATGAAAACAACGAGAGAACCCCCTACCTCCCCCAGCGCTAAAAAACCAAGGGCTGTGCGTCTCAAGAGCCTTGAAGATGTCCGGCGCTTTGTGGCTGGACTTTGTAATGAAGTGAAATCAGGCACCCTGGACCCGCAGGTTGCGGCGAAGCAAGGCTATCTGGCCGGGATATTGGTGAGCATCCTGAAAGAGCAGGATCTTCAGGCTATCGCGGCCCGACTTGATGCCGTAGAACAGAAACAGCGAGGTGGAACATGAGTCCCACAAAAGCACAGCTATTAAACAGACTGTCGAAGCTGGAGACCGGCGGCATCGATCTGACAGCTGAGATTTTAAATTTCAAGGACCATCTGCGTGTCATGGACGATGTCCTGTTACGGGTGCTCGATAGAGGTAAGAAAACAGACGACACCTTGATGGCCGAGGCAACCCAGATGCAAAAGCAGTTCGGCACATATAGTAAGTACCAGCAGCACATTGTTGAGCGCCCGATGCCGCCAGCGGTCAGAAAGATGTTGGACGAACATTACCCTCAAAAAGGAGAAAAGAGATGAATGACATCACCATATCCCGCGACAACACCGAGTCGGTTTTGACTATGCTTTCAAGTTCAGGGTCGGCTTACAATGATCAGTTGGGCAGTCTGAAAACGGCAGTGAAGACAGCCCAGGAGTCTTGTAACAGTTTTGAGGATAGCCTCGACCCCTCTGTGGACCTCTCCGACGAGGACATCAAGGTTTATGAGGGAGCACAGCTGCGACTCACCCTGGCCCAAAAGCGTTTGGAAAAGTTCCTGCAGGTTTTCCCTGACCCGGCATCATACGCCCGGGAATCTGCTGACCACAAAGCCGTGGCCAAAGCTGTTGACAAGGCAGTCATGCTGCGCCTTAAAGAGATCCATGGACAAGCTGATGAATTGGCGAACGAGTTGGAAAAACTCAAAAGCAGATATACTGAACTGCTCGATATGGGCAGTATGCTGGGTCATGAGGTCACAGCATGTCTTGTGATCGGGAAGGCGGCACGTGAGTATCTGTCACCGTCGGAAAGACTGCGTGTTGTCAATACGCCGAGCTTTGGCAACGTTTTGACCGCAGCACATTTCCCTCGTGAGTCTGCTGTTATCAGCGGAGGGTACTGGACGGGCGAAACTGCAGAGGGCGACCTTCAGCTTGAAATTACGGAAAAAGAGGAGGCTTTCTCATGAGTGAAAATTTTCGTGGATTTGACGAAATGTTTGGCACCCCAGGACCGGCTCCCAGTGAACCGGTTTCATCAGAACCGGCTGACTTTGGCGTGAGTTTTGGTAACACAGGTGGATTTGACGATACCGATACTGCTCCGGTGGCACTGCCGGGTAGTCCTCAGTTTGCTGCCAAGATCAGCCAAATGGTGGCCGAGGCTGATGGTGTTGACCAGCTGCAATTCAGCGATCAGACCGACCTTAATCTTGAGGCCACGCATCCTGACGATCAGCCTGCCGACCAACCGACAGTTTACGACCTCCCTATGCCCTTTGTGGAGGCTCAGGAGGTTCAACGAGCGTTCAAAAAAATGGGTATCGCACCGGCGCAGGCGCAGGAACTGGTTGCGTGGCACCAGCAGAGGGAAATGCAGTCGGTCATTGATATGCGTCGTGAAACCGAGCGCCAGCTTACCAAAGAGTGGGGTGCTACCGGATATCAAGAAAACATTGCCCGAGCGCAAAGGATAGCTACTAGGCTTGACAGTCGGCTCGGTGGTGAGCTGATGCCTCTGCTGCAAGGCAGCGCCGGGAACGATGCCCGAGTAATCAAGCTACTTTTGAAACTGGGCCAGATGATCTAGGCCACTCAACACATTAAAAAATAGCTCCACTCTCATCTGAATTATGAGAGCGGGGCTATCTCCATACTGGCAAATTATCTTAATGCCTTCAGACGTAGATATTTTCAAGTTCATGGCCTAACCAGCATCCCTCTGCTGCCTGTAAGGTTTTTGTTAGGTAGTAGTGGTATATATCTACACGTTTTTTTATAAATTAGTATGGGGGTATTATGACGATCGAGCAGCGAGAAGACTTGTTACTGGAATGGCGACTGACTAGCACAAAGGTGAAGCACCTGGTACATTCGAAATATCATCGACTCCATGGCAATCAAGCGGGGCGGGACCAATGGGAGGCATTCCTTGTCAAGGAATTGAATTTAGAACAGTCTTGGAGAGCCAGAGGATTATAATTAAAAAAATAATGTGCATAACGATCAACTCTAGTATCAGAATATTAAGGTGATGGTGCATAGGATCTAGTCTGTCTCAGCCACCGGAGGACCGATGAGCCTTGTAGAGTCTAAGCTCGAAAGATTGACAGTAAAAAGTGTGCTTGATAGACGCCGACCAAGTGGTCTTCAGTTGGTCGATGCTGAGCTATGGCTCAATAGCCTCTCTGAGGTTGGTTACTCCGAGTTGAGAGCCTCTACCGCACAGCAAAACAACGAGGCTTCAAAGATTGTATGTGCGGAATGCGAATGGCCTGTCTACTCGCCAGATGTAGGAGGAAGACGTAGATTCTTCCAGCATAGAAAGGGCTTCCCAAGGACTTGTTTCTATAGTGGAGATGAAGGTAGAGACCCACGACAAATTGACGCTGAAAAGTTTGGTGGCATCCAAGAGGGACCACGACACAAAGAATTAAAAGATCTCCTCTGCGAAATTCTTTCATTTTCGAAGACTGCTGAAGGTATCATCCAAGAGCGACACATAAGCCTCGATGACGGAACGTTCGCCAGGCCGGATGTCTACGTGGAAAATTGGCTAGGGACACCATTAGCCTTTGATATACAACTCTCGACCACACAGATTCCAAACATAATACGCCGAGAAGCATTCTATAAGAGAGGCGGGATTCGCTATATGTGGATAACTGACGTGGAGCAAACGCAACTCTTACGACGCGCATTCCGAGATATATACATGCGTAATGATGGTCAAATTTTTGGTGTGGACGAGGAGGTACTTCAAGAGGCACGAAAAAACAGAGCTTCATTCTTTAGAATATTTCGGCTAATCCCTGGAGAACCGCAGAAGGGATTCCAACCTGAATTCAGGAACAAAATCATACCTGCAGATAAAATTGATTGGGGTAAGCCAGGAAGCCTTCCACGAAGCAAAAATCGTTCATACGACAAATTGGTTGAGTGGAGAGGAGATGAAAATGAGACTATAAAGAAAATGCGTTCGTCATTTTTTAGTGCATTGGCCGAAGGAAACGGCCAAGAGGCCGGTGCTTTATGGAACAAGACTCAGTCATACGTAGGTGGCATGCTATGGGAGCAATTGCCGGGAGACTCTTGGGATGCCGAGAAATCTTTGGGGGTACTTGCCACTGTATCGACTGGCAAACTATGTGTTAACACTAGAATAGGGAAAGATAACGAAGCCAGTATAGTAAATTCTATTCTGCTCGAGCCTAAGTCTAGATGGCCTTTTGCCGAACTCCTAAAACAGGTGCTTCAATCGAAAAGACGATCCGATTTACTAGAGAGACAGAGTGTGAGTGAAAAACTTGAACGTGCAATTGCAGGGACAATGGACATAGCATTGGCAAAGAATATTGGACCAGTTTACGATGCTTTTATACCACAAGGAGCGTTTTGCCGCCTCATGCTTTCCAATGTTGAATAATGCTACTGACCTTAGGAGGGAAAGTGTTCATTTCTCCTAGGTCTAATTTTTCGGCAAACCCTTCATTCACATCGTTGGATGGGATTTTGACGTACATTGTGAAGCAGGCAAAGGTACAGACTGGTGAGCCATCTCTCACTGACAACAGGAACCTTGAGAGGTGTTCCTTGTCCTACAATTGACCCTGGAACTGTCTCTGATGGCAAGGGGGCTGACATAAGAATCATGATTGTATCTGGAGATATAACCAAACCATGATGGATGGATGCCCAGATCACCAAAGACTGACTGTGTTGTGCGATTGATCTTGCCTAACAAATAATATTTATTTATTACTTCGTTAGTGTTAGATAAAAAGAACTGATTACCCCTGAAACTCAGCAAGAGCTAAGATTACAGGGGTGGGTCACTATATGATCCATCAGGTATGTCAAGATACTCATAAATCTTTCCCTAAGGAGGTGTCGACATGCCAAAGAATCCTTTCATTCCCAGAATGGCTATAGTGTGCCACAGTTTCATGCGGCTTTCGGGACAGAAGAGAAGTGCCAACAAAAACTGTTTTTTACCGATGGCTAACAGGCTTTATTTGTCCGAAAGTAGTCATAATCAGTACCATGAGGTTAAAACGAGAAGTCTGTAATAATGCCGGAATAGCCGACACCAGACCTCGCTGACTAGCGGAACGAATTTTGCGTCATCAAAACTGCCTCTCACCACATGGTTTATGGCGATTTTAATCCGAAAAAAAAAAAAGACTAGGAAAAGGACGCACAAACATGAAAGGACCTCAGATGTTATTATTGATTATTTCACTTTTCTTTATTCTTTACGGAGATGCTGAAGCGAAAATAGTCACTGAGACAGTATACGGAACGTTGTCAGAGAAATCAGAAAATGTGGGCGAGGGTTATGAGGTTGGTAGACGCTACGAATTGTTCACGGTCACATATGATGATTCTAGTACCGTTATGCACGTATATAACACAGATGGCTCTTTAGAGAGCACACGAGATAGTATTCATTACAATTTTGACATTGGTGCCGATGCCGAATATGTCCTTGCGCCTTTTCTGGTTAATTTTCTCGACACGTACTGTGTGACTCCTAATGGGACAACCACTTACTATAACTGGTACTACAGTGGAGTTGCCATTGGCGGTGATATTTACCAAAGAGCTGATGAATATAGCTATTTAGAACTCCAAAAATATACGGATGAGAGCAGAAATGATTATGGATATATTGTAGGTTCTGTAGGATCAGTTACCAGTTTCATTCGATTTGATAAAGTTGAGCGAGTCCGATTAGTTTCACCAATTGTTGAGGCAACGATTAATGATCTAGATTGTTTTCAGATTGAAGGTGATCCAAGGATTTGGCTTGACTTGGACAACCCAAACATATTGGGGAAGTCATATAATGAGATAAAAGCATGGGCAAAAGATAATGGTTTTAGGTTTGCTACGGAAAAAGATGTCAATGACTTAGTACTAGCAGTACTTCCTCTCGGAAATGTTGAATATTTTTGGTTTCCAGGTGTTAGTGCTATCCCTGTCGATTCAAGCAGTGCAGAAGCATATTATACTTATGCGGAGATTGAGGCCATTGGGGTTACAAGTTGGTACAAGCAGTCTTTTTCTACCACTGGATATACTCTAACAAATCCATACATGCCAATAAACGTCACACGGTTATATTCATGTTTAGGGCCAACTTTTTGCGGTGCTGCATCAAGTTCTTCTGCTAATGAGATTTATGACGATATATCTTATGTGTCGGGAGATGTCCAAATAACTGGCCGTTCTGCATGGTTGATATATGATAATAGTCGAGTCCCAATTTATCAATTTTATTCACAAGTTGGCGAGAGCCATTATTTCACCGCAGACGAAGCAGATAAAGATAAAATATTTGCTAATTGGTTAGACTACTGGAAATATATTGGCATCGGCTGGTATGGTTATGCTAATCCGCAACCTGGAACTATTCCAATTTATCATTTTTATGCGCCTTCTACCGAAAGTCATTATTTCACTAAAAATGAGGAGGAAAAGAATTACATTATATCCACATGGCCTCAGCATTGGCAGTATATAGGTGTCGCATGGTATGGCAATTCAACTCAGGAGCCTGGAACGAAGCCTATATACCAGTTCTATTCTTATGCCGGAGATAGTCATTATTTTACGGCCAGTGAAGCAGAAAAGAACTACATAATGATCACTTGGCCAGATTACTGGACATATATAGGTGTCGGCTGGTACGGGTATGAGAACTGAATTTTCATGAGCCTTGCGATATTTGACTAAATTCAGATATATATAATCCTTTTGAGTGCCTTTGCAAATTGGTGGCGATTTATGGTCAGTTTAAAGAATCTCGAATCTATGATGACTCTCAGAACAAGAGCTTCCGCTGGTTCAATACCATGCTCGGCAACGTCAAGAATGCGATTCATAGAAGACACACCACCCCGGTTAGCTCTAAGCACTTGCCTGGCTAATTGGCCGAGTTTCTTCCTTTTCAAAAACCGATTCGTTAGAGAGGCGATGGTACCGAATCTGGCCAGGCGATCAACCCATACAAAACATAGCCCCAGCGCATTTTGAAGCTCAGTTTCAGCGGTAAATATAATCGTAGCTAATGCCCCTTTTATCAGACATTCATCAGTGTACCACCCACAAAGATACCAGATTCTGAAGACCACCCACCAACCGATATTGCATCCGAGAATGTTCTGGTTGAGGAGAAGAGGAGATGCAAGGTTATTCAATTCCTGGAAAGGTTTATATAGGGATTAGTTCAAGCATACACGCACTGACTCTCCACCGGGGAGTTTATCGTTACAGCATAACGCGATCAAAATATTCCGTGGATCTTGTGGAACAACCTGATCAATCGTGGATCGTTTCCTGTCGGGCTTGATAGTAGGAGACTCAACATTCCGCCTGTTCGATGGTTGAGCCGTTCAGCTGACCTTTTCGCTTGAGCTCATCATCTCCATGTAAAGTTAATAATCTGAATTGAGATTTGCTATCCAATGCGCTATCTGCTATCAAGTGGTGCAGTTCTTCATGGTCTCGATGTGATTGATTGTGTTGTGTAATCGTGCAGGTTGCCTAACTACATTTATTGACATTTTTCTTTCGTGGTGTTAGTAGCCTCCCATGGACCAAATGTCGTGTAATCATTCTTTGTGACTATCAATTAGTATAACTCTTAGTTATGAATAGGAAATGAAAAGGACTCCTTATTTGGCAATATCTTATTAATCCGGCAGGCATTTAGGTTTTCTGATTTTGGCACAATCAATAAATCACTCAGACAATTCACAAAAAACAACGTGATAGATATTAAAAACAACGATGGCCGGAAATTGAGTATAGGCATTAGACCATCGGATTAATACGATGAACATTACCGAGTGATACTTCAAAGAAATGCTGATTTTTTGATGCTCACTTGCACTGCCCACAACATAAAAAGTCCAAATTATGCGCAAATCGCTGTGGCTATTTGATAATATATCAATTGACAACCTGGTTTTTACTTATCTAATATGAGAAAAAATTATAAAGGATTCCCCAATGAGGCTTTCACTGAGGATGAAATAGCAGCTGGTATACACCACGCGGTCAGAGATGGATATTTCCCGGGAGATAAAGAACAAATATCAAAAGAAGCAGTAAAGCAGCAGCTATATTTTACTACATTTAAAGAAGCAACAGAATGGGCTAAAAACAATCCTGGAAAAGCGATCGTGAGATCGCCAAATGGTAGGGGATTTGTTGAAAAAGATGATTCCGATTCAAATATAATTACAAAAATATCAATATATGGAGACAATATTACCACTTGTAATTATATGCTAAATAATGCTATCGCCAGAAATGTAAAAACTATCTATGCTGACAATTGTTCCGAGGAAATTTTGAGGAATATATTTAAGAAATTTATACACTTGGAGCGTTTGCAAATACAATCATATGTATCTGACGATCTGCCTGGCGAGATCAGCAACTTAACAAAACTTAAACATTTATCGATTATCAACTGGGCTGCAATAAAAATTCCCGAGAAAATATGCAGAGTAAAGAATTTAGAAGAATTATTTATAATTAACCAGCCGCCTTTTGATAATGACATAATATTACCCAAAACAATTCATACCTTAACAAAATTAAGGAAACTAGAACTAGATCCTTCGCAAGCAATTTCTTACATCCCTTATTCTATAGGCAAACTTGAAAATTTAGAAGATCTTAGCATCTTCAATTGCGATATTATCCCAACAGAGATAAGAAACCTTTCGAATTTGAAAAAAATGACTATCACCTCGAGAAATGGAAACATTCCAAGTGATATTTACAATCTTTCAAACCTAGAAAATCTAAGCCTGATGCATCTTAATTATTTATCGCAAGATATTGTAAAATTAAGAAATCTTAAAGTATTAGATTTAACGTATGCCCGATTCGCAGAATTGCCAAAAGAGATTTATACATTACATGATATTGAGGAACTATATTTGGCAGGAAGCAATTTGGTGACTTTACCAATAGATGTATTAAAATTAAAAATGTTGAAATTGCTAAACCTTGATTATTGCTGTGAGCTTTTATCAATTCCTTATGAGCTATTTGATATTCCCAACATTGAACTTCATTTAAGTGGAAATTACAAATTAGCTGAAAACATGTTAGATGTGGATATTATGGAGTATATTCAGGCCGATTTTCTGTACGATATATAAACAATTTATATTATTTTGTATAATTAATATTATTATAATAATCGGTGCTCAGATAGACGATCTTAAATCATATTTTGAGCAAATATAGTGTGATACTTTTTTAGAAATTGGAAGCAAATTTAAAACAGATTGCTTGCCATCAGTTATGCTATTTCCTCGCATTATATATATAAGCTCGCCAGAGTTATTTAGGGTTAGAGTAAATTTATCTAATAATTACAGGAGACACTTCTGTGTTTCGGAAATCCATCATAATATGAGGTGTCCACTGTGAGCCCAGGAGTTTCCCTCGTGCCGCTTTGGGCATGGTGACTACTGAAAGCTGCTCCATTGTGGATGGTGTTGATGCCCGATGGTACTTTCTAGTCAAATCGCGTAAAATGTAAGCGCTCAACAAACGCCATCTTTTCATATCGTTAACAATCTGTTTCATTGTGGCAAACCAGACCACGGGAGGGCACAATGAAAACAGAGCATAGCAAGAATCGGTCGGCCAAGCAGGAATATTGGCAGGAACACATCCGCTCATGGGAGAGTAGCGGCCTGACGCAATCATCATATTGCCGGGAGAACATGCTCTCTTTGGCGACATTTGGTTACTGGCGTCGAAAGAGCTCATTGAAGGTTTCTCACGAACCGCAACCGCGTTTTTTTCCTCTTGCGGTACAATCCCAGGTCCAGGAAAAGCAGAGTTCAGGTTTCAATACTGTCCGGTTGGTC
>NZ_FRFE01000055.1 GCF_900143695.1 Desulfopila aestuarii DSM 18488 | reverse complement strand
GCAGATGCCCTTCCAGCACTTTGCTCTCCTTCTGCCGAGCCAAATCATGCAACACCTCACCAAGGTGTTTTCTCAGCTGCCCATAAAGCGTTTTCTTTCGACACTTCGGTATCCACACGACGTGGTACTTGCAATCCCACTTCGAGTGGCTTAAACATTGTGTGTTGTTCATGAAGCCTCCTTCTCGTGACTTTGAGCGGTCCACGAGAGCGGAGGCTTCTTCATTTTGCAGGAACCGTCAAACTTTTGTAGTCCCCCGGCAAAGCCGGGGGTTTACCTAAAGGAAATTAAGGATGAGGGACGTGAAGTGATTGGTGGGTGATGCCGTGCGATGATATGCATTATAATCTAAAAATTAAGGATGAGGGACGTGAAGTGATTGGTGGGTGATGCCGTGATGAATGGTCGAATACAACCTGTTTTTTGGTTGTTGGTTACGCGACATCGCTAGTGGAACGACGCTCAAAACCTGCAATGGAGATTTCTATTATGAATAATGAAGGGAAAATCGTCAGAACCTTCCGGGAGATGCGAAAACGTGATCCGTTTATGGACCGGCGCTCCGGCGAAGATCGGCGCAAGGTCTATTCCCTTGAATATTTCCAGGCAGGCAATCCAGACCGACGAAAGCGCAATGAGCAGCGCTCAAATGTGGAACGCCGAGCCGATTGCGTTCGTATTTCCAGCTGGTCCAGTGTGTGTCCGGACTATGAGGATGATGATTACCAAAAAGGACGGGTACGTATTACTGCTCCAGTGAAGAATGTGAATGATCCCGAGCAGGGGGCGTGAGATTGAAATAATCAAGACGTTGTTCTGCTGGTGTCAGCTGAAAATTCTTTTCATTTTGCTTATTTTGTGGCACAATGTGCGCTGTGGAATTTGATGGAAGATCGGTGCAGTCTGCCATCTGCCGGCCAGCTGTAAAGGCGGCATGGAATTCCTTCATTTGTGCCCGGTCTTACCTATTTTTCTGGAATGAATTCTTGCCTGCCATTACCTTGACCCTTGTTGCTGAGGGTTGTGTGGTCTCTTTCCCCGTTACATACCGATGAGAAAATCCAATATTCTGATTTGTATAGCCGTTGCGGCTATTTTTATAAGTTGTTGGGCAATGCTGAATAAACCCGAGAATGAGCCTCCCTGGCCCAAACGGATCCAAGGGTTTTCTTTTTCGCCTATGCGCCCGGGAAATGACCCGGTAAAACATATCTTGCCTACTGAGAGCGAGGTAGAGGCTGATCTCAAACTGCTGTCAGGAAGAACCAATGCGGTGCGAGTCTATTCAGTTGAAGGTGTGCAGGCGAAGATTCCTGAGCTGGCGGCCAAGGTTGGCTTGAATGTGACGCTTGGTGCCTGGATTGGACCTGATCCTGTAGAAAATGAGCGGCAGGTGACCGAGGTGATCCGCATTGCCAGAGAGAATTACCAGAACGTTATCCGGGTCATTATTGGCAACGAGTCTATTCTACGGGGCGAGATCACTGTCAAGGAACTCGACAGCTATCTTGAACGGGCCCAACGCGAATTGACTATTCCGGTCAGCACTGCCGAGCCTTGGCACGTCTGGATCCAGCATCCTGATCTTGCCGATCATGTCGACTTTATCGCGACCCATATGCTGCCGTATTGGGAAGGGGTACCCCTTGACAACGCGGTCGACTATATCATCGATCGCTACAATACCCTGGCACGCAATTTCCCCGACAAACTGGTGGTTATTGGCGAGGTGGGCTGGCCCAGCAACGGTCGGAAACGAGGCGGAGCTGTGGCTTCACCTGCTAACCAGGCGACCTTTTTAAGGCGTTTTCTGGCAAAAGCCGAAGAGCTTGAATATGTCTATTATGTCATGGAGGCCTTCGACCAGATTTGGAAACAAAAAAACACCGAGGGCGCGGTAGGTGCCTATTGGGGCGTGTACGACGCCAATCGGCAGCCGAAATTTCCTTTTACCTCACCCATTGTCTCTATTCCTGAATGGCAGACGCTGGCAGCAGTGTCGGTGGCGATTGCCATTATCTGTTTCATGCTGCTGGTGGTTGACAGCAAAACCCTCAAATTACGGGGGAGGGGCTTTCTCGCCTCGATTGCCTTTATTGCTGCAACAGGAGTGGTGTGGATTTTTTACAGCTATTCGCGACAGTATCTCACTTTTTCGACAATTCTGGTTGGTATCCTTATGAGCATCGGTCTGCTCGGGGTGGTGATCGTGGTGCTGGCAGAGGCCCATGAATGGGCCGAAGCCATCTGGGGTTCCATGCAGCGCAGGGCATTTGTGAAACAGGAGGTCCCCGACGATGAGTTGCCCATGGTGTCGGTTCATGTGCCGGCCTATAACGAGCCGCCGGAGATGATGATTGAGACACTCAATGCCCTCGCCAGACTCGATTATCCGCGATTTGAAGTGATCGTTATGGATAATAATACCAAGGATCCTGAGGTATGGCGACCGGTGGAAGCCCATTGTCGAACCCTCGGACCACATTTCAAGTTCTTCCATGAAGGCCAACTTGCCGGTTTCAAGGCCGGGGCCCTCAACTATGCTCTTGCCCGTACTGCGGACGAGGCTACGGTGGTAGCCGTTATTGACAGCGACTATCAGGTCGATCCCTACTGGCTTCGTGATCTGACGCCACAGTTTTTGAAGGAAAATGTGGCCATTGTCCAGGCGCCTCAGGATTATCGGGACGACAAGGAAAACCTGTTCAAAGCCATGTGCTATGCCGAATATCGGGCCTTTTTCAGCATTGGCATGGTGGTTCGTAACGAGCGCAACGCCATCATTCAGCACGGTACCATGACCATGGTGCGTCGCTCAGTGCTGGAAGAGGTGGGGGCCTGGGCCGAATGGTGTATCACCGAGGATGCTGAGCTGGGTTTACGCATCTTCGAGCAGGGCTGTGAAGCCTATTACACGTCAAAAAGTTATGGCAAAGGGCTGATGCCTGATAACTTCGTCGATTTCAAGAAACAGCGTTTTCGCTGGGCTTATGGCTCGGTGCAGATTATGCGCTATCATCTCGGCGAGTTGCTGCGAAAGGGTGAGACCAAGTTGACCTGGGGGCAGCGCTATCATTTCGTTGCTGGTTGGTTGCCCTGGATGGCGGATAGTATCAATCTTATATTTACGGCTTCGGCTCTGCTCTGGTCGACCTATATGATCTATCTGCCGTTGACGGTGGATGCGCCGATGCTGATTCTCTCTGTTGTGCCTTTGACCTTCTTCATCTTTAAAGTGGCGAAGATGATCTATCTCTACCATCGACGGGTTGATTCCTCGGTGGTTCAGACAATGGCCTCGGCCGTCGCCGGGCTGGCGCTGACCCATACTATCGCCAAGGCCATGCTCTATGGGGTGATAACAAAGAATCTGCCGTTTTTCCGAACCCCGAAAAAAGCTGCTGACTCCAGTGAGTTCTGGTATGCACTCCAGTCTGCGCGGGAAGAAGCATTGGTGGGTATTGCGCTTTTGCTGGCGGCCTGGTGTCTCTACCAGCAGCATGGTGCGTCGTCATCGGATCAGTTGGTATGGATGATTGTTCTCCTGGTGCAGTCCACGCCCTATGTTGCGGCGGTGGCTATGTCGTTTATCGGGGCCTGCGCCCAGTTGCCGGAGAAGCTGGTCGAGAGTATCACTTCGCCGTTGGCCGACAGGCCAAAAACAGAAAATGAGTAAAGGTCTCGCGATACCGACTGCATTGATACAGCTCGGCGCGGTGGTGGACGATGATGTCTTACGAGCAGTGATTGCCGGGTAGGTTGTATATTGTGAAATCTCGATTGTGGCCAATTGTTCTAGGAATCCCCTGTTTTTTTCCAGCCTGCTGGCGACTGTTCACGAAAGGATTGAGTGAGCCTGTCGGGCTTTCTTCCGATCTCGGTATGGGGGTTGCCCTTTTTGCCCTGGTGTGGTTCGGACCGCGTTGGATGCGGGCTGTGCTTCTTATCATCTGGGCGCTCTTTCAGGCCATGTCCGCAGAGCTCTTGGCGGCTGTGGGGCGTTTTCCCTCCTGGCAGGATCTGCAGTATCTCGTTGACCCGAAATTTGTGGAGAGCAGTGCATCGGGGATGCATTTAGCCGAACCGTTGTATGTTCTGCTGCTCATTGGTTCAACTCTGCTGGCGATCATCATTCCACTCCGGCGTTCCGGTTGGCGACAGACGATGGTTGTGATTCTGGTTGGTGCCGGTCTGCTGATTCAGGCAAATTACAGCGCGTCGTATGTGAACCAGAGTGTGGCAGCACGATACAACCCGCTCCACTGGTTTATGGCTGACGCGCTCTTTCGTAAGGAATTCGCACAGGATGGATCGCTTACGGTGAATGATCTGCCGGAGAGTCTCCGAACGCTCGACCTTAGCGGCAAAAATCTCCTTGGAGACCATAGGGTAAAAAATGTACTCATCGTTGTCCTTGAGGGGGTTGTCGGTATCTATAACCCGGAAATCAGAACAAAGATGGGTGTTGCCGATGGGCCATTCCAGATGATGAAGCTGGAGGAAGCTACCCGGGACGCGATGCTGATTCCTGATTTCGTCACCCATAGTCACCAGACCATCCGTGGGCTTTACGCTATTCATTGCGGTGATATGAGTAAGTTCTCCTATGACACACCAAAAGGGATGGAGCTGCAGCTGAACCCAGCCCGGGCTGCAGAGTGTCTACCGGCACAACTGGCCAATGGCGGCTGGGCTACCCATTACCTGCAGGGTGCTCCACTCCAGTTCATGAATAAGGATAGGGTCATGCCGGCCATGGGCTTTCAGGATGTGCACGGCCTGGAGTGGTTTGGCGATAGGCGCGATAAGAACTTTGTCTGGGGAACAACCGATCCCGATTTTTTTGAAGGTGCCGGGCGATATGTGCGTCAGTTACAGCAACAGGACAAACCCTGGTTGCTGTCGCTTCTGACGGTGGCCACCCACCAGCCGTTTGATGCTCCGGAAGCGATGGTGAAAAAGTATGGCGATCGCAAGATTGCCGCAGTGGCGCAGCTGGATGAGGCCGTTGCAGGTTTCCTGGAAGGGCTGCGAAAAGACGGGATTCTCGATACCACCCTGGTGCTGGTTACTTCCGATGAATCGCACGGCTATGTGGGTGCTGACTGGTACAGCAGCTGGGGCTCGATGATGGTGCTCGCACCCGGTGAAGAGGCATTGCCTCGCCTGAAAGAGGGGACCTTTGGCCTTGTGGACATTGAGGCCTCGGTTCTTGATTATCTCGGGCAGCCGATGCCGGCATCGATCATCGGCCGGTCATTTTTCCGCGACTATGCAACTCCAAGGGAGATGGTTTCGTATACCTCTGGCAAGGTACGATGGCAGACTACGAATAATCGTTTGTTCGAATGCAGTGTTGATGGTGTCTGCCATGTAGCGGAGAATGCAAAAATCCTGGCACCGAACAGGGCGGCTGCCCACCGCGACGAAGAACAACGCGCTACCAGGATTTTCGGTCTGGCCTCTCTTCTTGATCACAAACTCATCGAAGGTATGAAAAGCCAACGGCTGCAGTTTGGTCACGGTGAAATCCGTGAGTTGCCCGCGAAAATTCGCAATGAATGGGCCGACAATCTGGTCGGAGCCCAGTATCTTGATTTTCCAAAGGACTCAAATGTGGATGTTGATATTCGCATAAGAGCGGTGGCAGCGGCACCAGAGGGCATTCAGCTGAAGCTGGTTATGCGCCAGTTCGAGCATGAGGTAGGTGGCATCGAACATCCGCCGTTCCCGCTATTAAAACAGGGAGAAGAGTGCAACATCCACTTCAGCTTTGCCAACCCTGAGGCACGTAAATCCTTCTCGTTTCACCTGGTAGGTGAGGGAGCAAACAGCTCCATCCAGCTGCAAAAATTTGAGGTGGCAGTGAATCTCGGCGGCTGAGTTTTGAGCATTTCCTAATGTTATCAGCTATTTTGCCAGATCTGTGGCGCTGTTGGCATGAGACAACATGTTTTCCATGGTGTTCCAGCTCATCTTGATCACCAGAACTCCGAGAATTGCACCGAGGGTATTGAGCACAAGATCGAGCAGAGTCGATGATCTGTTGGGCAACCAGCCCTGAGCCATCTCAATTGAGAGACTGATCCAGAATGAAATGATCATGGTCGCCCGGGCCGGATACCATCTGGAAAAGGCCTCAGACAGGCGCAATCGTGCATAGAGAGCTGCTCCCAGGGGGATGAAGCCGAGAAAGTTGATGATAATATCAGCAAGGAGCGTTTTGCTGAGTGTGAAATTCGGCCACGGTGGTGCGAGAAAAGTCTGTTTGAGTGCCATAGGTCTTGAGGGCAGTAGCAGCGGCTGGTCGTTGCCGGACTGATCCTGAACCTCTGTGCCTTTTCCTTCCAGGAATGTGAATAGCAGTAGCGGATTCTTCCGATCTATCCCGTCATTGAGTTGACAGCTTGCCGCCATTTCCTCAGGTGCAAGTTGCTTGTCGTAGATAGCCAGGTAGTGGAGCGTGCCCTCCCAGCTGTGATTTCCATATGGTGAGTTTCCAAGTATCAAACGTAATTTTTTCTCATTTGTCGGGATATCCAGACGAAGGCCTTTTTTTTCAGCAATAAGGGTACCATTGTCAAATAGTTGTGTACCTACATCTCCGGTGGTTATCCCAAGGTATCGTGGCTTTCCGTCTAAAAGAATATCGCCGGAAGAAATTCTCGGCAATTTAAGTCGATAGCTGTAATCGTTACCGTTCATGACAATGATGCTTGTTTCCCACTGGGCGATGGTCAACTGGCTCTCGTCTGAACCGTTGTGGAACATCAGGATCGGCCTGAATCCAGGTAGCTGTTTGGCCGAAGAAACAGCCAGACAAATAGAAAAACTCTGATCCGATGCCCTATCGTGAAGGGTGTGGAGGTCGTCCACATAGGCGAATCCCGGAGCATGGAACATCAAGCCCTGAGTGTCTGGGGACCACTCGGCATGATTGATATTGGGCCAGGTTTTTGGTCTGAGGCCGAAAAAAAGTATGATTGCCAGTACACCCAGGGTGAGCAGGGTCAGGTTTCTCTTCTGGGCCAATAGGCGAATAAGATGCTGAATAAAAAGCACAATAATCCGGTTCAGCAAAAAAAGGGTCTATGGAATGGTGTCAGCTAATTGAAAACGACCTATCCGAAAAATGTTGTTGTATTATATCATAGATACGGACTATTGGCCCGATTTCATTGCTATGCATGAAATTTACCTTTGGAAGCACATTGCTTAATGTGTACCTGTCGAGACTGGTGAGAAATGGGCGTGGCTGTTATAAATAATGCCTCTATGGGAGAGACGATGCTGAAGAGAGTTGGTCAGTTGGTGTATATGACAGTTCTGGTTGTCGTTATCCAGCTGGCAGGCTGTGCTCGGCTCCCTGAGTATGCTCGGCCTCAGTTTTCCGATTCTTCAGAGCGGGCGGGCGCTGGGCAGGGTTTTAGTTATCGGCCCCTGACGGTCAGTGATTTCCAGGCGACCTCGCTACCCGACCCCTATGTCCAGTATGATCATCGTATTCAGGCTCGTTCCTGTATAACCCTACGTTCATCGGCAAACACTGCAGCCCGGATAAGTCGTGGTCAGATCGATGGGAATGTGGTCTATATCGGCCGGTTCAGTCAGATAACCTTCGAGGCCGAGTTTAATCCTTTCTGCTCCTGGTGGAGTCCGGAGGTGCGCAGTGAGAGGGTTGGCTATGTTCTCCAGCATGAACAGATTCATTTTGCTTTAACGGAAATCACGGCTCGTCGTCTCAATCGCGACAAGAGTTTGGAAATTTTGCAATTTATGGCCATCGGTTCCGATCCGAAGGAGGTCGGAGTTCAGCTGCAGGAGAAAGTGAAAGAGGTGTCACGAGAGGCAATGACGGAGGATATCGCCGTTCATACCTCATTTGATGAGGATACATCACTCTATTTTGATCCGGTGGCCCAGCAGGAATGGTTTGACAAAATTTCGAGAGAACTCCTGCTACTGAAAACGGTATCCAGGCATCACTCAACCATTGGGGCAATGTCTGTTGAGCAGGCGGGAACCGATGGTGGTTAATTGTTTTTTTGTTGTAATCCTGCCTGGACGGCCAGCCCGATCTGTTCGATGCTGTATGGCTTTTTGATATACATCGCCGCCCCGAGCTTCTGGGTTTTCCTGACCCGCTCCGTTTCCGAATAGCCACTGGCGATAATGGCCGGTTGGCCGGGATAAAGTTCAAGTGCCTGCCTGTAGGTTTCCAGACCGTCTATTCCAGGCGGCATCAGCATGTCGAGAATAAGAATATCGGCTGGCTCACGCTGCAGTTGAAGTATCGCTTCTTCACCACTTGCGACGGTTGTCACCCGATAACCCAGTTTGGTCAACATGGCAGACGCGATTTTTCGCTGGCTTTCCACATCATCAACCACCAGCACCGACTCGCCGTGCCCCATATAGGTTTCCAGCGGTGGAGCATCCTCTGACACCTCGAACTCTTCGCGGGTGATGGGAAAGTAGAGGGTAAAGGTGGTCCCCTTTCCAGCAGAGCTCTGGACGTCGATATAGCCCTGATGATCCTTGACGGTTCCCCAGACCACGGCGAGGCCGAGACCAGAGCCGCTGGTGCCCATTACCTTTCTGGTGAAAAATGGTTCAAAAATCTTATCCATGTCAGCAGCACCTATGCCACTACCGGTGTCGGCGACGCTGAGTACAGCGTAGTCGCCCTGTTTGACATTGTCATAACCAACGATGGGAAGGGAAATGTACCTATTTTCCGTACGGATAATTACCTTGCCTGGGCCTTTGATCGATTCCACGGCGTTGGAGATGAGGTTCATGATAGTCTTGGCAAGATGAACCGGTGATCCTTTGATATTGAAAAGGTCGCTTTGCAGATGGAGATCAATGCTGATCTCGGGATTGTGGTCTGTCAGCTTTGTATACACTGGACTCGCTAGATACTCTTCCACCAGCCGGTTGAGGTTGGTGACTTCCCAGACTGGAACTCCCCTGCGGGCGAGTGTAAGCAGATCCTGGACTATACTGGCGGCCTTTTGGCCAGACTGCTGAATGATTTCAATGGATTTTCGATAGGGACTTTCTTTGGGCATGTCGAGAAGAAGGAGCTCAGGATAGCTGACGATACCGCTTAAGATGTTGTTGAGATCATGCGCTACGCCGCCCGCCAGAGTGCCGATGGCTTCCATTTTTTCGACGCGTTGCAGCTGTGCCGCAAGTTGCCTGCTTTCCTGTTCGCGCTCGGAGAGCTCGTTTATCTTTTGTTCGAGTTGTTGTTGGTATTGAATCAGGGTCAGGTTGTTGTCCTCTAAGGTGTCGAGCATCTCATTAAAGGCACGCCCAAATTGATGGATTTCGTCTTTGCTCTCTTTGCTGGATGCGAACCGTGCCTGCAGCTCCCCGCTTTTCACCTGCTGCATGACGCGGGCGATAGACCTGATCGGCAGGATAATGTTCCTGGAAATTATGGCGAGAATGATCAACAGGACCAGAATTCCGAGGAAGCTGGAAAGAGTGAACAGATGTTGCAGGTTAAGGCGAATTTTTTCCGATTCCTGCATGATTCCAGCAAGTCGTTGCTCCGAGCTGATTGAAATTTGGCCGAAAGATGCTCTGATGACCTGATTCAGCTCCTCGACCTTATGGTTTCTTTCGGTTATATCAAGTTCCGTCTGGAAATTTTCATTCAGCAGGTTGTCAAATGTTTTCATGTAGTTGCCGAGCCGCGAGTCGCTTGCAGGAGAAGAAGCAGCTGAACCCAGAGCATTCCCGACAAGTTTCAGTGCCTGGTATTTAGGAAAATCCTTGGCTGTCTGGTAGTTAAGGAAAAAATGGGTGAAGTTGAAGAGTGGTTTATACAGATCGATATTATTGGTTGCAAGAATGACAGAGACCATAGAGCGATAACTTGTCTCCATTTGGGCGGCTTGCAGGCGTTGCTGCGTTTTCAGCTGAATGAGATGGCTAACCGCCGAACCGTAATTTTCCATGTGGCTGGCGATTTGCTTTAACGTGAGGTCTGTAACCGGATCTGAATTGTTTTGCTGCAAGAGCTTAAGCCGGTGGCTGATGTCTTCCGTGAGCTTGCCAAATCGTATATCGGCATCGGCGTCGTTCTGGGTCAAAAGCACCTTTTCCCAGAATCTGATTTCGGAAAACAGTTCGGTAAGAGTGCTGATATCCCGCTCAAGCACAATGGCTTCCTGGGCAAGTCGTGAGCTCAATTGTTGTTGCAGTTGGAAATAGGCAAGAATAGCGTAGCCAAAACCAAATGAAAGGGTGAGCAGGAAAGCGATCAGGTAAAATTTACTGTTAATTGAACGAAACACACTCTGCCCCGATGTGGAATAGAAAAATGGTAGGTTGCCACTGTACCAGGTTGACATTTTTCAATGATGGCCTGGTTGTAGTGAAAAGCAATTTCAACAATGAGCTAATGAGTTATCAATGTAAGATCGACCGTGATTTCTCGAGGTATATCTTCACCCCTGAAAAATTTGACTGCCGTTTCGATGGCCAGTTTGCCCATGGTGTCCGGTTGCTGGGCAATGGTACCGGAAATAATTCCTTTTTTGACAGCCTCTCTCGCCTCGGAGCTGGCATCAAACCCTATCAGCACACGCGGTGGTCTCTTGCCGGCCTCCTGGTATGCATCGACTGCTCCAAGCAGCATGGCGTCGTTGTGGGCAAATATACCATTCAGGTTGGGATATTTGGGTAATGACCTGAGCATGACCGCCTTTGCTGTTTCTCTGTTAAAATCAGCGGATTCCCGGTGTACTACCTCAATAGTACTGTACTTTCCCAGCTCAGAGTTGAACCCTGCGCCCCGTTCATGTGCGGCGGAAGTTCCTGGAATGCCTTCAATTTCGAATACATTGCCTTCACCGATGAGCAGTTCAGCCATGTACCGTGCTGCTATTTTTCCGCCTTCAGTGTTATCAGAAGCGATATGGCTCAAGACGGTTGCAACGGCAACTTTCCTGTCGACGGTAATGACAGGGATGCCTAAAGAGACGGCGTAGGCGATGCCTGGGCCAATGGTTTCGGCATTAGTTGGATTGATGATCAAAAGGTTACTGCTTTCGTCAGAAGAACTGGTGATATCCAGTAACTGGCGTGAGTCCTGGTCTTGAGCATCTTTTATGGCGAGCTCAATGCCAAATAGCGTTGCAGTCTTAGACGCGTGTTGACTCAGAGTCGCAAAAAATGCGTTTGACAGGTTAGAGACAGAAAGTGTCACCTTTTTTCCAAACGACTCATAGGTGATCAGATCGACAGGAGTTGATCGCTCCAGTGCAACAGGTTCTCCGTGCATGCTGTTCAATGCTGCTTCAACACCATATTGGCCCATCAATTCTGGATGTTGCTCAATAGTGGCGACGATCCGTCCATTGCGCATTTCGGTGCGAACCGATTCCAAGTTGTCATAACCGGTAATAAATATTTCCGAGGATAAGCCAAGCAGGTCGACCGCCTGCAATGCACCGAGCGCCATGAAATCATTGGCACAGAAAATTGCGTCAATCTTACCGTGTTTGGTAATCAGGCGGGAAACCACGGCCAGAGCTTCATCTGTCCGCCAGTTGGCATTTTCTGATGCAACAATTTCGATTTCACTGTTTTGGGTTATGGCATCGATAAAGCCCTCTATTCTGGCAATCCCATTTTCGACACCAGGATAGCCACCGATGGCAAGAATTCTGCCTTTTCCGTTGAGTCGATTTTTAAGATAATTGCCGACCATCTGGCCACCGATGCGATTGTCCGTGCCAATAAAAGGAATGGAAATGCCAGCTTTGGCCATGGTGGCTGAATCAAGGTGAGTGTCCAGGGTTATAACGGCGATGCCGGCGTCAAGTGCTTTTTTGCAGATGGGAATGAGCTTTTCCGAGTGGGTGGGGGCTAAAATTATGGCACCGTAACGAAGAGAAATAAGATTGGCGATAATATTGATCTGGTGATCGACATCGGTTTCTTGTTCGACGCCGAACATGTCGAGGGCAATACCATGCTCTTTGGCATAGTTTTGCGCCCCTTCTGCCATTGTTGAGAAGAAGGGACTTGCGAGAGATTTCATCACCAGGGCCACGCTGTCTCGTTTGTCGGCCTGAACCTGATCGGGGAAGACAAAGATGACAAGCATCATCAGGATCACTGATATTTTTTGAAACAAGACCATATCCATGTTTCTCCTCAGAGCGCACAGGACGAAATATGAAAGGTTATCCCAAGTTTGCCGGAAAGCGTTACTCACCAAGTTTTCATAGGGAACGGGATCATTCACCTATTTTACGGTATTCAACAGAATTTTTCCAAGTAGAGGAGAAGAAAAAGGGTGTCGAGGTAGAAACATGAGAAGTCTGTTCAACTGTATCGACAGGGCTGAAAATACTAATTGGGAAATAGGCTTGCAGCTCTGTTAGCTTGCTTTTGCTGATATCTGTTTATTGCTCGGACATCTTTTTCTCAGTCTCAGTAGCCATGATATGTTTATTGTGTGTGACGGATTTTGCTGACTGTCCGAACTGCATAGCAGCGTATATGCCGCCAAAAAGGATTGCTGCCATTAACGCAAACTTGAGGAAGTCCATAGGTTTTTTCCAGAGAAAGATGGCCAAAACAAAAGCAACCCCCAGAGTGAGGAGAGGGTGATAGGTAACAATGCTGTAGAGGGTGGCGGTGAGGTTTTCCGGTATCATTATGATTCCTGCGAGTAGATGACAAATAGGCTTCGGACGAGGTACATCGGGGCGGGTCAAACAGGGCAGTTCCTGTATCGGAGAATATCCTTTCTTTCCCATCTCTTGTTAACCTGAATTATTCCAGATTAGGAATCAAAAAAACAGGAAATTTCATGAGTAAGGGGAGAGGGCGGCTTTATCGGTAGCAGTGTTGAGTAAGGCGGGCGAGATGTGATTGGTTGAGGCTGTTGACCAAAGATAATAGTATAAACTATCAATATACTGTCTTTATATCATTATTGAAACTCGATCGAATGTGGATATTCTATAAACATGTATGAGAGGGATGGCTAAAGAGAAAAGGTTGGCAAAAAAAACTCATACTGACGGAAGGGAAACGGATGATGGGGAGAACAACTAGAGTTATAGTCAAGTCTGGTGTTTGAAGAATCATTCTTAGATATTGACCACCCTGTTCAGCTCACCTTCTTTTACTGGTTCAACCCTCTCGCCATCCTTGAATCTCACCCCTCGAATGACCTCAGCAAGCAGCTTGAATCCCCTTAGCCGACGCCATTTCTTCTGGGCGCTCTGGCCGAGTTTGTAAACCATCGACAAGATAGTATGTCTTGCGACACATCCCCTTGTTTTTGCTGTCCGAAGTCGTACGGTGGCAAACGTTGACTCGATAGGGTTTGATGTACGAATATGTTGCCAATGGGCGGCGGGGAAATCATAAAACGCCAGCATTTC
>NZ_FRFE01000083.1 GCF_900143695.1 Desulfopila aestuarii DSM 18488 | reverse complement strand
TTTACTTCATTCAGCACTTTCCTTATAAGGGTGGCAAGATCCTTTTTCGCCAGTGGCTTCATCGCAAAACCCTTTATTCCAAATAATCTTGCCTTTTCTTCTGAAATTTGATTGCTGAAACCTGTACAGAGAATGATCGGCATTTCCGGCCTTATCTGGAGTATGCGCCGTGCCAGGTCACTTCCAGTCATACCCGGCATGGTCTGATCTGTGATAACCAGATCGAAAGCATCCGGTTGATTTTTGAAAGTGGCAAGTGCTTCTATACTGCTCATTCGCACTGTTACCTTATAGCCAAGTCTTTCCAACATTGTTTTACCCATGTCGGCCAGCATCTGCTCATCGTCAATAAAAAGAATCCGTTCGGTTCCGGCCACAATCGAATCAACAAAATTGGATTGAGACAAGATACTTTCCTCAGAGACAGGAAGGTTAATAGTAAAAACAGTTCCCTCTCCGAGTTGGCTCTCACAGGTAATGAATCCACCATAACTTTTTATTATGCCATGGGTAATGGCTAAGCCCATACCGGTTCCCTTGCCCAGTTCCTTGGTGGTAAAATAGGGATCAAAGATCTTTTTCTGAATGCCCGGTTCAATCCCCGTGCCGGTATCCCTTACGGATAACTGTATGTAATTCCCGGGCAATAATTGTGACTCATGGATAAGCTCCTGCTGACTGAGCGTTTTCATCTTCAGAGAAATGGAGAGGGTACCACCATCGACCTCCATGGCATGGAAGGCATTAGTACAGAGATTCATGAGGATCTGATGAACCTGAACGGGATCAGCCAGGATAAGGTCACATTGCAAGTCTATATCCTGTTCGATGGCGATTGTGGTCGGAATTGAGGCTCGGAGCAATTTGATCACTTCATTGACTATTATTGCAGGTTGAAGGGGGATTCTCTCAGTCTCTGCTTGTCTGCTGAAGGCGAGTATTTGCTTTACAAGCTCTTTTGCCCGGTGGCCAGCAATTAGAACCTGATCAAGATCTCTTGCTGCCATTGTCCCTTCAGGACTATCTTCCCTAACCATTTCTGCATACCCCAACATTGCACTAAGTATATTGTTGAAATCATGGGCGATACCTCCTGCAAGGGTGCCGATTGCCTCCATTTTTTGAGCATAACTCAACTGAGATTGCAGATATTCTCTTTCAACTTCTGCTTTTTTCTGGTCGGTAATATCTGTAAAGATACAGGCAAACTGACCTTGAGCAGGACGGAAGGCTGTAACGATGAAATGTTTGTGCAAATCCTCACTAGTGTTTTCAAAATATGCCGGTTCACCTGTGAGTGCCACTCTGCCGTATGTATCAATCCAGTGCCGCTCAGTGCCGGGCAAAACATCCATGACTGTTCGGCCTATGACATCGGTTGCCTTTAAGTTGGTCATTCGTTCGAATGCCCTGTTAACGGCCAGGAAACGATAATCAACAGGAGTTCCGGCATTGTCGCAAATAATCTCGTGCAGGACAAAACCGTCAAGCATTTCCTGAAACAGTGTCTGGTAGTTTTGTTCAGCTATTTTACGTTCAGAAATATTACGATTAATCGAGAGGAGACCTTGGGGGTGGCCTGCTGCACTGTATAAGATACTGAAATTTCCTTCAACCGGGAGGTAATTCCCATCCTTACAAATCAGCGAGAGTTCCAATACATTGGATTGTATGGAATCCTTGTGCCAATCCTTGTCAAATGCATGAGTAAAAATTGCCCGGACACGTTCTAAGGAAGAAGGGGTGTATATTTGTTCTACTGTTCGTGCCATTACTTCTTCCGGGGTAAATCCAAGTAAATGAGTCACAGAGGGACTGACATAGGTCATCTGCATGTCGATTCCAAGTGTCCAGATGATATCCGTCGCATTCTCGGCAAGCAGGCGATAACGTTCTTCGCTTTCTTTGATCACCCTCTCTGCCCTCATTCGTTCGTCAATTTCTTTCTCAAGTTCTGTTGTACGTGTCGTGACCAGCTTTTCCAGTCCCTCTCTATATGCCTTCAGTTCTTTTTCTTTTTTAAAAAGATCAGTTGATGCATAGTTGAGGGACTCGCAAAGTTGTTGGATCTCGTATGGGCCATGCCGAACGTCAATTAATTCCCCTTTGAGGTTTCCGAGATTTCGAGAAAAAGCAGAGATCTGCTCAATTAAACCAGTGAACCGTTTAAAAATTAACATGAAAATGGCGACACTGAGCATGGACCAAAATAAAACCGACAGTCCTGTATTTACCCATATGTCATGACGCATTTTATCAATATATTTGAGACTGAAAGTAATGCGAGCCCAACCTAGAACGTTGATGGAAGCGATCGGTTGGGAAATAATCATGAGGTCATCTTCAATTCTGATATCTTCTTCACCATCAGAAACCTCAATATGCCTATTCAGTGAAAACTTTAAACCTTGAGGTGATGAAGCATCCCTGGTTACTTCACTCAAAATCCTTCCGTCCTCTCGATACACCTGGATTTGTTCAGCTCCCGACATGACAATAAACTTCGCAAGCAACTCATCGAGCCCGGCATAATCTGAGATAAGGAAATAGCGGATACAGCTGTCCGCCAACCCTTTTGTCATTTTCGCTGCACTTTCCGTCATAATACTGTGCAGCAATTCTGTCTGCTTTGAGGCAGTAATGAAACCGAAAGCGAAAAAGGACGTAATGATTATGACCAATAGTAGAGAAGCTATCTGGTAGTAAAGCCTCTGGGGATAAAACTTTTTCATACCCATCCTAATGTGCAGTGTCTGAGCTTTTCACCAATCTCGCCTCAAGAGGTTGGTAGTCCTTTTGGTAATTCGCCATTACAGGATCTTGCATACCTATAGCTTTGAGCAGATCCTGTGATTTTTTGTCTTTTGCGTATTTCATAACATTTTCTTGTACTAAAAAACGATCGTTTAATGAGACCGATGGATGCGCTGCTATAGGGTGAGAACTCAGAGAATCTGTCGTATAAATCGTTCGAAACTCTTGAGCCAGTGTAGGAATATCCTTCTCAAACACTACGTCTAGAGTACCTCCCGCACTACTCTCATCGATCTCAACATTTTTATACACATTGCTTGAACTGCCGACATAGTGCGATTTTATGTCCAATGCCTGTATGTCATGTCGCAACGCTATGCTGCAAACATTGCCAGAGCCCACAAGAGCAATTTCTTTGCCATTCAAATCTTGAAGATTTTTAATGCCAGAATTTTTTTTAACAAAAATGACACCTCTTATGATTTCTTTATTCCTCACTAGAGGTATGTAACCACTTGCATGCCATGCCTTGATTTCTTGGATGGGGTTCAAATATGCAAAATCGACCTCTCCTTCTCTCAGATCTTCATCGAAGTCTTCCATTCTTTCATACAGTTTAAGTTTTAATGCCAGATGCGTGTCATGTGATAATCGATCGATGAACGGTTTCCAGTTTCTGTACATGGTCTCAGGTGGCCCTTGTGGGATTACTGCAAAAACATACTCTTTCTTGAATTCTTTAAGCTCATCACTCCACAAATGTGTTGGCATGGCAAAGAAAGAACAAGAAATCATGCTCAATACGAGTGCCAACATGATTTTTGAGAATTTCATTGAAAACTCCGATTTTTTAACATTCTGCAGGTAAAGTCTCTGAATGCCTGAGACCTCCGTATTTGTTTGATTGGACACCAAACAAATTTGTCTCATTTTATTTCTCTTTGCAACATCTCTACTTCAGGTACGCGTTTAGGGGATGAACCATATTTTTTTGCAATTGCCTACAATAGTGTGCCTATTTATCTAAAAGAGTAGCAACCGTCCGAAGGAACTCTTTGCTATCGAAAGGTTTTACAAAAACAGCGCTCGCTCCTAATGCCTTTGCCATTTTTAGATAAAGATGTGGGGGATCAATTCCCCCTCC
>NZ_FRFE01000031.1 GCF_900143695.1 Desulfopila aestuarii DSM 18488 | reverse complement strand
GGACAGTATTGAAACCTGAACTCTGCTTTTCCTGGACCTGGGATTGTACCGCAAGAGGAAAAAAACGCGGTTGCGGTTCGTGAGAAACCTTCAATGAGCTCTTTCGACGCCAGTAACCAAATGTCGCCAAAGAGAGCATGTTCTCCCGGCAATATGATGATTGCGTCAGGCCGCTACTCTCCCATGAGCGGATGTGTTCCTGCCAATATTCCTGCTTGGCCGACCGATTCTTGCTATGCTCTGTTTTCATTGTGCCCTCCCGTGGTCTGGTTTGCCACAATGAAACAGATTGTTAACGATATGAAAAGATGGCGTTTGTTGAGCGCTTACACACTGGTGTGCAATGGATAAGATCTCTAAAAGTAATACAGTAGTTTGCAATGTACGATTTTATAGGACAATCTTATGTGGCCATTTCTTATGGTCATCGCTTTTTGCTCGGAAAAGTTTAGTTTCCTTTTTCGAAAGAGTGAGCTTAAACACAGCATGAGGGGAATGTGAAAAACTACGAATCCTATTTTGTGGCTAAGCAGCCAATCCTCGATCGGAATCTTGCGACCTATGGTTATGAGCTTCTCTTTCGCTCTGCCCTCGAGGATGATAGGGCGATAATTGATGATCCAGATATGGCGACTATCAGCGTAGTAACATCTGGTTTCATTAAATCACAGGAGGAACTGACGCAAAATAAAAGAGTTTTTATAAACTTCACTGAAAAACTGCTGCTCGATGGTGCCCCACGGGCACTTCCTCCTGCCGTCACAGTTATAGAGATCTTGGAAACTACCCAGTTTTCTGAAAGACTATTTGATAAACTGCTTCAGTACAAGCAGGAAGGCTATCTCCTTGCTGTTGATGACTACTCGTTAAAAGCGACGCCGTATGCCTTTCTTGATATTGCCGATATTGTTAAAATTGACATTCTTAATCATGATAAGGTAGAGATCACTGATATTGTTGAATCCTTGAAAAATCGTAAGGCACTAAAACTGGCTGAAAAGGTAGACGATGGTGCCACTTTTCGATCGCTCCAGAGCCTTGGTTTCGATCTTTTTCAAGGCTATTTTTTTGCAAGACCAGAAAACCTCGAAGGACGGAAAATTGGTTCCTCACATGCGGTAAGAATTCGTGTTCTTGCTGTTTTGCAGCAGGATCAGCTGGAGACGGGGCAGATAGTCGAGGCAATTACCTCAGATCCTGGTATAGCCTACCGCCTGCTTCGCCTGCTTAATTCTGCAGCCTTCGGCTTTTCAATGAAAATTGAATCAATTCAGCATGCAGTTGTACTATTAGGCAACGTTCGTATTCGACACTGGCTGCAGATGATCATTCTTTCTGATATTGCCAGTAAGCAGCATCCTCAAGAACTCTTACATCTCGCTCTAAGCAGGGGGAAAATTTTAGAGGAATTATCACTGGAAGGCTTGATTGCCAAGCCAAGTGGGGACAAATTATTTCTTTTCGGATTACTATCGTTGCTGGACATCATGCTGGACATGCCTTTTCCGGAAATCTTTCATGATCTACCGCTTTCTGCTGACTTTCAGGCGGGGTATCTTGTACCTGATTCTGTCATGGGTCGCTATCTACAGCTGTTGTATGCTTTTGAAAAAAACATAATTTCTGAAATCATAGATAGTTGCCGAATTCTTGATATTGAACCACGGGCGGTGATGGAAGCATCAATTCGTGCTCATGCGTGGGCGGAAGCTGTTCTTCATGTGGGTTTGTGATATTCTAATGCGGTAGAATCAAACTCAGAACTCGCTCTACAAGGTGAATGAAGGGGAATTGTTTAAAGATATGTTGTATTTGCTTGTCATTGCCACAGTCCCCATCATTTAACCAGGAGACAGTATGTTTAACAAAGCGAGATTAAGCTACACTATTTTTTTTACAGTAAGCACCTCATTTTTTTCACTGTTCTTCCTGGGCAGTTGGATCGCTTATGTTCTGATAGAAGGAGTCATCGCTAGACATCTTGATGAAAATCTCGTCAAGACCGTCAAAGGCATCCGACAGATAGTTGAGACCTCCGCCACGCTGTCAAGCCGGAGCTATCTCCGGGCCGTTGCTGAGCAGCATTTGGCTACTATTAACATGCAGTATCTGCGGAGTCTTTCTGGTGAGATTAGTACAAATGATGCCCAGCAGGAATCTCGTTCAAGAATACTAGTTAAAGCCATAGGTAGTTCAGGTTACACTTATATTCTTAACTCCCACGGTGTTCTTCAGTCCCATCCGGTGAGCCTTCTTCAGGGTAAGGACATAAGTGAGTGGCAGTTTGTTAAAGAGCAGATAAATAGAAAAAAGGGCTTTCTCGAATATGAATGGCAGAATCCGGGAGAGGTAAAACCAAGGGAAAAAGTCTTGTATATGGACTATTTCGATCCTTGGGATTGGATTATCTCGGTGACCGCCTACAGAGATGAACTTGTTCAGCTGATCAATGCTGGAGATTTTCGTAATGAAATCATGTCAATTAAGATAGCAGAGCGTGGTTATCCTTTTGTCATTGACGAGAAGGGTTTGGTTCTTGCTCATCCGACAATGTCTGGCAATGTTCTTGCGTGGGACAATGAATACCGCGAGCTTTTTAGTAAAATGATCAACGCCAAGCAAGGGAAAGTTTTCTATGATTGGCCAGATCCAGAGACCAAAGAGAAGAAAAAAAAGGTCGCGGTTTTTGAGACGATCGACCAACTAGGCTGGGTCGTTGCTGCTTCAGGCTATGTCTCTGATTTCTATGGACCATTACAAAGTTTAAAGAAGCTCTTTATTGTCTTGGTCTGCGTTGGCCTCCTGCTTGCATTTATTATCTCTTACTATCTCAGCACCTACATAACTGCCCCACTGAATTCACTTCTTAAGCGGATTTCAGCAGAGCAGGACTTGCATCATATGGGAAAGGGGAGCGACTCTGATAAAAATGAGATTGAAGAGCTTTCAGATCATTTTTCTTTATATATGAGTCAACTTGGCGATAACAACGAAAAACTTCGTCAACTTCTGGAGGAACAAAAAAAGTCAAGCCTTGATCTCAACATATACAAAGAAATATTTGAGAACATAGTCGAAGGTATAGCCATCACCGATAATCAGGGAACTATCGTTCGAGCAAACCCGGCCTTTGAAAAGATCACAGGCTATTCTGCCGAAGAGGCTATCGGGCACAACCCGAGAATATTGAAATCTGACCGGCATCCACCTGAATTTTATACAGAGATGTGGTCGATGATAGAGACAAAAGGATATTGGTCTGGCAAGATCTGGAACAAGCGGAAGAACGGAGAGGTTTATCCCGAGTGGCTTACCATCAGTGCCGTGAGGGATAAATTGGGTAAAGTAAGCAATTACGCAGCGGTGTTTAATGATATCACCGAACTCGTTGAGCATCAGGAAAGGATTCAATATCTTGCTTATCACGATGACCTGACAGGACTGCCCAACAGGCTCATGGCGCTGGAACAACTGAGGAAGATGATCTCAGAATGCACGAGAAAGAATGAAAAGCTGATCTGCCTGGTTTGTGATCTAGATAACTTCAAGACATTTAATGATTCTCTGGGTCATGAAGAGGGAGACAGGTTGCTCCGCCTGGTTGTCGATAGGCTGCGACCTCTTCTCCGTTTAGAGGATGTGTTGGGTCGTATAGGCGGAGATGAATTTGTCATTTTAGCAAAGACCAGAGGAGCGTCCGAAGAATACGCGCGATCTATCTCAGAGAGAGTTTTTTCCGCCTGTATAGAGTCTATCCAGCTTGGCGAACAACGAATCTACATGGCAATGAGTATCGGAATTGCTCTTTTCCCTGAAGATGCTGATGAACCAGATGAACTTATCAAACGGGCAATGCTAGCGCTAAATAGTGCTGAAAAAACAAAAGGAAGCAGCTTTTGTTTCTATAATCCAGCAATGGAGATAGAGGTTCAGAAAAAAATCAGCTATTTGGTAAAAATCCGTGAGGGACTAAGAAACAACGAGTTTATTCCTTTCTACCAGCCCAAGGTTAATTTGGTGACTGGCAAGGTTTCGGGTATGGAGGCCTTGGCCCGTTGGATATCAGACGGGCACCTGGTATCGCCAGGCGATTTCATTCCTGTAGCCGAGGATTCCGGATTGATTATTCAAATGTCACAGCAAATTTATGAAAAAGCCTTCAGCGAAACCGCCGCGCTCATTGAGGAGGGGTATAATCTTAAACTTTCAGTTAATCTTTCACCGATACAGCTGCAATCTGATTCGTTTCTGGAGGATCTCTTGGCACAGCAGCAGAAAAGCGGGCTCGCAACTGAATATATTGAGCTGGAAATTACAGAGTCAACTCTTTTCGAAAATACTGATCAGGTACTGTTATTGCTCCGTGACATTGTTGATGCAGGCTTCACTATTTCCATCGATGATTTCGGAACAGGCTATTCCTCACTTCAGTATCTCAAGCAGCTGCCACTCAATACTCTGAAAATAGACATGTCATTTGTTACTGGAATTGGACAAAACCAAGATGACGAGCAATTGGTACGAACCATCGCCCTGCTTGCCAAACAGTTTGGTTTACAGATTGTCGCCGAAGGAGTCGAAGAGAAAGCACAGGCTGAATTTTTAAGACAACTTGGATGTAACGATGGGCAAGGTTATTATTTTGCCAAACCGATGAAACTGGAAGATTTTCGCTCCTGGCTGAACTCTGCAAGTTAAGGATAAATCATCTTTTATAACAGATAGGTGAAGAGGGAAACTATTTCCTGAGATAGGACTTACGACTCCACTTACGCTGAGAAGATAGCAAACTGTTGATCAGATATCATTTTCAATTGAATTATCTAGCACTACAACTAGTAACAGACAATCGTCAGTAAACAAAAATTGGTGATGTGGAAACTGCAATTAAATTCGTGAATACTTTAATCGAAGGGAGATAATTTCCCCAACAATCAAAAAATACCGCCGTATTTGTCCTTGTGGTGCGTTTTATTCACCAAGGCTATGCTCTGCCAAACTATCCTAGCGTTTACGATATTAAACTTGACCTTATTCCTAATATGATGGGGTCGGGACAACAATCCATAATTGCGCCAAAATGGAGCAAATTGAAGGAAGAGCTTACCAAAGATCTCCTTCATAATTCACATCCGTGCTATTGCACACGTAGTTTGCAAAGGTTGCAGGATTGCCTTTCATCTAGATCCCACTTCTTAGCTAGCCGATGTATTCTAAATATTATTCCTCAGGTTTTCAGCCAAATAACCCTCCCCCGATAACAATTAGCGCCGAACCAAGCAAGAACACGAACTCTAACTCTACCGACGCTTTTCCCGCAGCGCATCGACGATAACCTTGTCCAGCCGAACTCCGGTGCCGGGAATGGGCTTGTCCTTTGCATCGCGATCCATCCCCACCCTGTGGATCGACATGCACGAATCCCAGATCTTCGATTCTGTGGGGAGAGGGTGGCGGGTACAGCCGGCGCCGGCGACCACGCAGGGGTCTCCGGGATGATTGCAGCTGTACTTGGGATTGTACTCACCTATGGTGTCGGGATGGTAGAGCTGAGATGTTCCCGGGCTGCCATAACCCGCCGAACGGCAGAGACAGTGGAAGAAGTCAAGGCTCGGGTAGATCCCCAGTTTCTTGAACACCGCCTGCATTTTGGTATTATTCAGCTCCCGAATGCGCTGCATGTAGTCTTTGGACGTGGTAAGGTCCTTGACGTTTTTATCAAGTTCCCTGCGCTGCCGCTCCCTTTCCGCCACCACTTTCGGGTGGTTTTCATATTTCTTCCACCACCCTTTGACTTCGGCGCTCATCAGTGCCTCGTATTGCTTCTCATCTGGATAGCCGTCCAGCATCTGGTTGAGGGTATCGAGATCAGTGATATCGGCTCGATGGGGAATCAAGGCCTTGAGTTCATTCAACCGCTGCTGACCGTATGGGAAGCCAAGTCGGATCCGCTCGAGATAGACCTTGGCGGCGGCAGGATCTGGTGCGGGCCGGGCCCACTGGGCAGGGTCGTCGGACAGCGCCTTGGCCTCGCGGGCAGCAATCTCGTCGGCTACCCCCTTGTAATACGCTTCCACATCAGGCCTGCCTTTACCGAGTTTTTCAGCCAGCATATAGCCGAAATCATGTTTCTGGGCCACCTCGTCCAGAGAATCGACGGGCGGCAACACCCCCGACCTGTCGTCAAGAGTGCTGCCGCCCCACCAACCTGGCCCAAACCAGTTTCCATAGCGAATCAGAGTATCCGCGCCCTCGCCGCCGACAATGGCGTCATGGGCAAATTTTTGCAGGGTCTTTGATGCCGGATCCGCGGCCCAGCTGCTTCGATGAGCACCGGCGGAAATCACCAATCCCGCAAGGAGACAGCAGAGTAGACGGGATGTATGGCAGTTCAAACGTTTTTTCATTGTTCACTCCTTGTTGCAGCGTACTCGGCAATAAAGCCACGGTTCATCACTCTCCCGGTAGTTCCCCGGCCAGTTCATCGAGAAAGGCCCCGGCATCAAAGTCCTCATCGTCGACCAGCTGCCAGCGCTCCCCTGCGGTCATGCCGTCTGGTGCTATCCATTGGCCGGTGATGTTCGCGAGCGTCAGACGTGCTGTTCCGAGCGGTGTTGCCGGTAAGGTGGTCACAGACATATGGTAGCTCCAGCCTTTTCCTGTGCGCAGCTCCGTGCCTCGCACCCTCGGCCCGCCTGCAATACCGGTCTCCACCCAACCATTGCCGAACAAGATCTCAAGTTCACCGTCCCAGTGCTGTTCCACCCAGGTGGCGTCGACCGTCCGCTGCCAGTTCCGGTAAATTGCATTTTCGCCGCTAAGCGACAGGACGTATCGCCCGGCATGGCGGCCCGTATCATGCCGGACAAAGCTTGCGAGTACATCGGCACCCTTTTCCATATCGGCCGATTTTGACGACCTGAACACCGCCTGCACACCGCTGGTACCGGCAGGATCGCATTTGAGGCGAACCGCATACGAGGTGCGCAGGATTCGTTCGTTGAATTCGAAAACGGGCGTTTTCGAGACAATTCCGACTTTTCTCCATGAGTGTTTTCCCTCCGGCACCTCTGCTACCAGCCGGGAATTCGCAAAACGACCGTGCTCCTCAAAACTCGCCCCCCTGACCGCGTAGGGCTCCCACAGTTCGCCCAGCTGACCTGCAAACAGGGGGGTAACCTCAAGAGGCTCAACCTTCTCGGCCGTTTCGGGGGTCGGTGGCTCAACCCCCATCTGGCGGTCAAGTTGGATTCTGCGAAGAACCATACGTACCGGGGAACCCGCTTTTTCGGCATGGCTGAAGACGTAGACCCGAAATCCCATGTTCGGCATGGCCACCTGCCAGGGAAAACGCTCCTGGGGCGCTCCCAGCCCCTCGACAAGGACGCCTTCTGGCGAAATCCTCAACGTTACGCTATCCGGCGCGGCGGCCGAGGTTTCACCCTCCCAGGCGGTCTTGGGGAAATCCGGCTTAATGAAGAGCATGCTCCTGCCAGCCGAGCCATCCTCGTTGGCATGCCATTGGGCCCAAAGGTGGGGCCTGCTAGGGTCGTTGCCCACCAGGTTGTAAAGCGGGGACAAGGCCACCACGAAACCCGTTGTGCGGGCAGAATCGAACTCGAAGGTCACCGCGGCCTCGCCACCCGAGCTGAACCTATCGAGCCAGACCAGGGCGCCAGGCGAATAGATCCCGACCTTTCCCCAGTGGCCACCGGCGGGCACATCGACCATCAGCTCACCGTCATCGAGGCTGGCATTGGTTGCAAAAACACTGCCCCGCCCGGCAGTCGGTACCCACAGATGACCGAGTACTCCCTGCTCAAAGAGAGTGATCTGCTGGTTGCCGTCCGGCAGAGAATCTGGGGCAAATTGGGCAGTAAATGGCTCCTGAACACGTTGGATGGAACGAAGTGCCATGCGTAGCGGCTTTCCCCGGCGGACGGAGGTGGAACCCGTCAGGGCATAAAGCCGGTAACCCTCTGGGGGAGTATCTTCTTCAGGCAGGACACCCTGCAGCAGGGTTTTCCCCTTACCATCGGTCACGAGAACCACATCATCGGGACGCAGGAGAAGATCGAAACGCTCCAGCGGCCCGGAGATCTCCCTGGTCATCACCGTTTTACGTGCAATCCACAGGGTCAGGGTAGTGGGGCCTTCGTCCTTATCCAGATGCATCCCCACCCGGACATGGTGATACCGCCACTCGTCATCGGTTTTCGCCGATGACGGTACCAGGGAGATAATGGCATCTGAGGTTGCCTGCGGCTCGAACAGGGCAGTCAGTCGGATTGCTTCCTGCCGTCCACGAGGATACTCCACCATTGCCGATTCTGAGCGGATGCCGGTACGGCCCCAGGAGTGGCCCGCCTCCACCTTGATGCTCATGAGGCCGTTGCCGATGGTAGCAAAACCTTCGAATTTGCCGCCATCTGCCTGATAGGGCAGCCACTCCGGCATCATCTCACCAGCAAAGAGCGTGACCGCCTCGCTGTTCTCGGCCGGATGTACGGCGGCCGGATCATCCAGAGAAGGCTGGCCGTGTATCCAGCGCTTTCCACCCTGTCGGAGCGGTGATCCTGTTTCGGCCTCGACCACTGTGGCGATAGGCTGCCAGTCGAGATAGTCTCCCCGTTCCATAAAGCCGAGCAGCTCGACAAGCCCTTCCCTCGCCGCCGCCAGTTTACCATCGCCGGTATCTGCCAGGCTGATCCACTCCCAGAGCAGAGCCCGATCCGCGGCCAGCAGGTCGAATCCCGAGTCCCGTCGCAACTCCTGGCCCAGCCGGATAAACCTCTCCGGCAGACGCCCCCAACCCCTGATGGCCCGCACGGTGACATTGCCTTTTTGCTCAATTTCCACCAGAGCGGCGGGGCCTGAAGCCTTCTCTAGCATGGCATCCGTGGAGGTCTGGGTGCCATTGACAGCTGGCCCGCCGCACACGGCCAGCATCACGCATAGCGAAATCACGGTAATAAAGCGACCCATTCCAACCCCTCCTGGCATCCAAAAGCAACGGCTTTCGGCGCAATCTTCATATGCTCACGCCGAGTTTTTTCATAACCGTACCCGTAAAGAGGTGCTCAAGGCAAGGGTTGAACGCACGCTGGCAACAGGTGCAGCACCCATTCTTGACCATGCCGCCTGCCAGCGCGGCGCAAACGACCGTTTTTGCGATTCCGATGAAAAAAGACGATGCCACCAGTGGCCGGCAATGTTTGCCGCCGGCACATTCCAACGCGCATTTGCGGCAGTTGCGGCGGAACGTGTTTCTGGCTGATTGGAGGATTGCGCATTGCCCTGGTATGCAGAGAAGACCGGGGCTACGGTAAAAGTGCGTTCTGAGCCCTACAGGATGAAGAAGAGACATCCGTGAAATTTGTGGGGGCGAATCCGGGCATCCATGTGCATATCAAACTGCGGTCGAACCTGAAGTTACCCGCAGGAAAGATATCGGCCAAGCAGAGGGCCGGTCGCAAGGCCTTATGCAAGATTTGTGCGATTGCAATTTCGCTCGAACCCATATATGTTGCGCAATTAAAATCAGTTATATGGAGTAGACACGATATGATCCCGCCCAATCGCGTTCCAGTTCACACCTTGCCCTTTGTCGCGCTGCTTCTATGCTTTGTGTGCCTTTTTGGTGCAGCCGCTGCCCTGGCCCAGACCGGAGCAGGCCCCAACACGGTTTCAGCCGGCAGTTCCGCCACGGTTTCACAGCGGGCCGGAGCCGACGAGACCCTGCGCGGCCTGGCCGAAAAGAACGCCCTGACAGTCCGGGCCCTGGTCGGCTATGGTCGCATCCCGGCCGCCGCCATGGCCCCCCTGGCCGGGTTGCGCGCCAAAGGCATCGATGTGCTCGGTGCCACGCCTGAGCAACTCGGCGCCATATTACAGGAGCATGGTGCGACGCTCTCGCCTGCAGAGCGTGAGAGCCTGGGTCTGGTCGCCGAGGCCATGCGTGAGGCCGGAACGGCCGAAGGATCTGCGGACAGCGCACCGCAGGAGGCGGCCACCAACGTCATGGAAAGCTTCCCGGCCGATGATGCGGCCCTGGAGGCGGAGCTGGCCGCGATTCTCGCTGAAGGGATCCCGGCCCCGGAAGAGGATTCCGCTGCCGACCCGGAAAGCCCCACCGTCCAGACGGCCGGCGTCCCTTTCGCCGCCTCGAACGTCGAACCGACCGCCCTGCCGCCCATGAAATCCGCTCCATTCCTGGACATCAACGCTCTGACCCCGACCCAGTGGGACGGGGCCGTGGCCGCGGCCATGGAGGGCATGCGCATGGTCTACGGCCCCATGTCCGAGGCCGAGGAGCAGTCCTTCCGCAGGACCTGGGGCGTGCTGCGCCAGTACCCCTCCCCCGAGGCCGTGGACTACCTGAACAGGTTCAACCCGCTGCTGGGTGAGTTCCTGTCCCTGCGCGGCGCTGTGGCCGAGGCCGGCGCCCGTCTCGAAGAAGCTATGGAGCAGATCGCCTGGGCGTCCGAGGCCGACGACCCGGCCCTGGCTATGGAGGGCGTGACTCTGGCCCGGCAGCACCGCAACACCATCCTGTCCTGCCAGAAGCGCCTGGACGAAGTCGTGGCCGAACTGGTCGCTCTGGGCAACCCGCCCGACGGCAGAACTCTCATGACCGAGGGCCAGCAGCGGTACAAGGGCGCCAAGGATTTCCTGAAAGCTCTGGTGGAGCAGCCGGGACCCGAGGGCGAGTGGGTCGGGTACATCATCCATCCCAATAACTACGTGGGGGAGAGCGGCGGCTCCATCATGCACCAGCCATACCATTTCCTTATTTACTCTTATGGAAAATCCGAAACCTATTACTGCATCGCTCTGGACACTGGAACCTACGATGAGAAGGAGTACGGGTACGTCGAGCCCGTCGATCTGAACAGCATCGACATCCTGTCCGGCCTCGAGAGCGATACGATCAACTTCACATACACGGACGAAGACGGGGAGCCCTGGGTTCTTCATGCCCAGCGGTATACGGGTGGGCCCTTCCCGGAATTTTCCGAAATATCGCCTGACCTGTTCGAAGAGGCGCGCATCAAGAACGACCGCATCCTTGCGGAACGTCTGGAAGCGGCCAAGCTTATCGAAAACCCCGAGGCGCAGCTGAAGGAGACCATCGGCGCGGGCATCGGCCACGAAATGAATGACTCGACCATCAAGGACACCCTGGCTCATTATCGCACCCAGGAAGCCTTCCACGCCGCCGCCATGAAATGGGCCGCCATGGGCGACAAGCTGGCCGACTCCGAAGAGGCCCGCCTGCGTCAGTTCGACGCCCTGGTGGCCGGCGGCGCGCCGCAACAGGTCGCCGAGGCCCCTGTGCCCAAGCAGCCCCCCCAGCAAGAAAATAGGGAAGAGGAAAAGCCCGTGGAAGCGCAGGAACCCGTGGCCGAGATCGGCCCCGAGGACACCCCCCTGCACATCGTCGACGACCAGCCCGCCGAAGAGCGGCGCGTCATCGACCAGGAGGCCATCGAATTCCACTCGGCCAACGTGGAGAGCATCCAGCGCAACATGGAAAAGGATGTCGCCGAGATCGCAAAGGAGACGGACCCCGTCCGCCGCCACGACCTGGAGATGCGCGTCCTGCATGCCAGGGCCAACATCCAGGCCGAGCAGGATCGCATCGAGAGCCTCAAGACCGGCGTCATCGTGCACACCCGCTCGGCCTGGGACGACTACGCGCGCAGCCAGTTCATCCAGAACATCGCGGCCGACCAGCGCAAGATGGAGAAGGTCGACCGGGCCATGAAGAAAGCCCTGTCCATGGCCGACACCCTGCCCTACGACAAGGCCGCCAAAGTCCGCGAGATCGTCTCCAAGGGATTCAGCCCCGAGGTCATGACGGCCACGGACACGGCCAAGGCTTCGGAGGTCATCAAGGAGGTTTACGGGGTGGCCACGGGCCACTGGGAAGACGAAAAGAAAAAGGCCGACGCCGACGCCGAGTGGGCCGACACCTGCCTGCAAACGGCCGAGACGACCAAAAGCTTCGCCGACAAGACTCTCATGGGCCTGTCCTTCATCGGCGGTCCGGCCGTGAACCGGGTCTACCAGGGCACGCTCGGCTACATCGAGGGCGGACCCAAGGAGGCCTTCCTGCGCGTGGGCGGTTCCTACAACCAGCTCACGGGCGTGGCGGTGGACGCCTACCGGGGCTTCGAGGCCGCCGTGGAGAGCGGCGGCGGCTGGGAGCAAGGCTTCAAGGGCGCGGGCTGGGAAGTTGCCAAGGGCATCGCCATGGACAAGGCCATGGGCTTCGTGGCCAGGGGAGTGTCACGGGGCTATGGCGCCGTGAAGGGCCGTGGGGGCGCTCGCGCCGACGCGCCGGACGCCCCCAAGGCGTCGGGCAAGGTCGAGGCCCCGGACGGACAGAACACGCCGAGTCTGGGCAAGATCAAGCCCTCGGGCATCCCCGACGACGGCTTCAACCGGCCCCTGACCGAGGTGGAGTTTAAGGGCTACAAGGCCGGGATTGTCGAAGGCCGCAAGCGCGTCAATTCGTACAAGAGCACCTTCAAGAAGTTGCAGACGGCTCGCAAGGAAAAGGCACCACCCTCGGAGATCAAGAAGATCCTGCGCGAACTGGACGAACGCTCGATCATGATCCACTCCTCGCCCCAGGCCAAGATGATCATGAAGAGCCATCAACGCAATCCCAAGAATAGAGAGATGGTCAAGCGCTTCGTGAACAGCATGGACCGCGTCCACAATCGCGTGGAAAAGACCTTCCACCAGAAAATGAGCGCCGAATGGAACCCCGAGGACCTCACGTCGATCCGCAATGCCGGACAAGGCAAGACCGTGAATACGGATTTTGACATAGCCAGACAGGTCAAATTCGACGCCAACGGCCTGCCCATCGCGCCGAAAAAGAACGCCCGCCCCGTGCCCGAGAGCCTGTGGCAGGCCGAGGCCCAAAAAAAATGGGAAGAATCTTACAAAGAAGTCACTGGCCAGAATCCCCAGCGCTCCTGGGAGACCGTTACCACGGGCGGGCACTCCGAAGCCTACAAGGATCTGGCCATCATCGAGAGGAACGGCATCCTGAGGGCCAACAAGGCCTGGGCCGGACAGACCGCCGATGTCAACCAGTTCAAGGGCGACCACCTGCGGAGAAAGGACCAGCCGTTCACCCGCATCGAGAAGCACGTGGAAATCTCCCGCAGCACGGCCAAGGAGTACCACAGGCGCCTCAAGCCCCTCCTGGAGGAAAAGCTCCCGCCCAAGACGGACAAGGCCAACTACGAGGCATTCATGAAACACAAAAACTACTGGGAGAAGATGAACGAAGTTCTGGAGGGCATGGGCTCGGGCCGCATCAACCCGCTGGAGGCCGACCGCCGCATCCGCCTGCTGTCGGGCGGCAAGAGCTCACTGGAGGTGACCCATGACCTTCGCAACTTCCTTGAGTCGCTGATCAAGTTCGGCAAGTCCTGACACCCCCCTGAGTCAGGTATTTTCACCGCCGGGAAAAACCTGACAGCGCAACGCGCGATCGGTTGTGAGGCTTCATCCTCACAACCGATCGCACGTTCTCTTCGACAATCTTTAGCCCGGACAGTGCATGAAAATCTGCCTGAATTGATTATATATCATTTCATTTCAGATCATTATCAACAAATGGAAATATAATACGTCAGTTACAATCTGTATCCGAAAACAAAAAATACTTTTCCACCCCTTCGGGCGTATCTTCTGGTCCAATACCCCTCGCTATCAAAGGCTTACGGTAGAACACTACAACTACACCCTTGATACCTCGACTATGGAACCAGCAGACACAATATTCGGGGTTAGGCTACTGCCGTTTGATTTGCCGTATTCTCGTCAGAAAAGAGCGTCCCGCTCCGATGTTCCAAGGCGGGACATTATGCTCAGGGCAATTCGATGGCGTGTTTCCGGAACCGGGTGCCGTCGATGGCCAGATACTCCACGCCAGAGGGAGTGAAGACTGCCCTGGGGGGGATGATGTCATGCACCCTGTCCTCGCCCCCGAACACCACGATGTGCATCTTTTTCTCCGTGTCCCTGGCAAAATAGACAAAGGATTTACCGTCTGGACTGAACTGCGGCGGCTCGTCGTCATAGATTTCCCGGAACTCCGGCCCAGCCTGGCCGTCGACATATGCCTTCCATGATTTCTTCTGCTTTTCCAGCCATCCAACCCGAGCCCCGTCAGGGCTGAAAACGATCTTCCGGGGCGAACCCTGGCCGCGACCGACCTCATTGCCGTCCACCACCACCGCGTACTCCTCCTCGCTCAACTGTAAGCCAGCCGCCCAGCGGCTGCCGTCGGGGCTGAAAGTTTCCCCAATCACACTCTTTAGCGCCCCGTACCCATGGGTCACGACCTGCCCGTCGACAATCAGAAAAGCCTCCTCGCCCCTCTTGCCTGAATAGATATGCCGCGAGCCATCGGCGCTGAAGGTTGCCGGGTTCCATATGTCATTGAATTCATCACCGATCGTACCGTTCACCACCATGGACCGCACCTTGTCTTCCAGATAGCCCACGTACGAGTAGTACGCGCCATCCTCCGTGACGGTGAATTTGTAACCATAGCCCATGGTGGGCTTGAGCTCTTCGCTATCACGCACCAGGAAGCGCATTTTATCCTCCTTCTCGGCGATATAATAGAGCTCGGCGCGGTTCTTCGTGAAATGAAGATTGCTGTGAATTGCCGGATATTTCTGTCCCTCGACACCCTCTGCGGTCACGACCATGGCGAACTCGCCGCCGGTCTGATCGTTGCGGCCCCGCTCGACCCAGGCAGCCTTGCCGTTCCAGGCCACCATTCCTTCACGAACGCGGTTGGCGGTCTGCCGAACCTTCTTGCCGTCGAGATAGACCAGATTCGTACCGCCCGCATTGCCTCCGACCAATACATGGGCCCCGTCGATGCTCATTTCCATGAAATCGATGTCGTCGAAGACCGGACCGTCAACCCCATTGCAGACGAGCACCTCCTTCTCGCCAAGTTCTGCCTGGAAACAGAACGTTTCCCCCCCTGGCGTAAAACGCATACCATAGCCTTTGACATCGTCGTACCATTTACCGGCCACACCGTTGACGATGACACGCTTCTGCCCCTTCTTCTCCCCTTCGACCCAGGCAACGTGACGCAGGTCATCGGACAGTTTGATAGCCCCTTCATCGAGGGCGTACTGTGACACCTCGAAATCGAAGTTCTCGGCCGCCGCGGTTGCACCTGCCGTCCCTCCTGCCGAAAGAGACTCGTCCTGACCCACAGCGTAGAGTGCCCCTTCATGCTCGTACACATCGCCCGGCATGGCCGCTACAACCCAGCCGATGCGGTGTTGGCTGGTGCTCAGGGTGCCCAGTTCATTGTCCCCGACATACTTTCTGATCTTGTAGGACATGTATATTCCCAGCACCCGGGGGCCTACGGGGCGACCGGAACCGGGATCAGCGCGCGGGGTCCAGCGCACCATGCCGTCACGGCTCTCCTCGAAGTTGATATCCGCCTCTCCCGTGGCCTCGTCATGGCGGTAGACAAGTACCGTCTTGCCGACCACCCGGTAGGAGACCTTGTCCCGGATCTCCTGGTCGCTCAAAGCTATCTCGGGGTTCTCTGGGGCGTCGACGCGGATGACCACGGGGGTGTCCAGGGCGACGAACCCGAGAACGAGGTCATAGGGATTGTCGCCTTCAAGCACGGGCCGGACGGTCATGTACTCGCCAAGCTTGTCGAAATAGCGCTTCTCGCCCTCGAAAACTGCCGGGTTCCCGGGGATCATGCTCTGGAGGCGGCGCTGGAAGTAGGGGACGTCCTCGGCCTTGGCCGGCGTGAGACCTTCCGCGCGCAGCTTGACCCTGTATGTGCCTGGCACCTGGTCGTTGACGGGAAATTCCAGCCCGTCCGCCGGACCAGCGTCGCTCGGGGCTGCGGGAGGCAGGGCCGCCTGTTCGGACGCAGCCTGGGCAGGCTCGGTCGAAGCGGACTCGGCCTTTATCGCGCCCGGGACTTCGACGGGACCGTCCGCCGCCTGCGCCCAGCGCGTACCCCCGCTACGTAGGAGGGTGCCGGCGGACAAGGAGGCGTCCGGGGGGTGTTGCGCCCAGTCGAGATGCTCGCCCCCCTCCATCAAGGCGGCCAGCTTCGATAGGTCGGCTCCGAACTGTGCCATGGCTGGGTCGGCGCTCCACTGCCTGATCTGATCAAGGTTCGCCCCCAGAAGGTCCAGCCCGGCCTCCTGCCTCATCCGCTGCGCCAGTTTCACGTACTCGTCGGGCAGCCGGCCCCAGCCCCGCAGGGCGCGGACCGTGACCTTGCCCTGCTGCTCCATCTGCAACAGCCCGTCGGGGCCGGTGGCGATCTCCACGGGAGAGGCAAAGCCAAAACCACTGAAAATAGCCACCATCATCAAACACAACGATGTCGCCAGCAACTGCGTCATGAGAATCCGTCTCATCCTTCCTCCCCAAAGACCAGCTCGCAGCCTTCATTTTTCATAATTATCATAAAAAATCCATTTATTTATGAACCAAGAATTGCAAATCAGGCTTTAGCGAGTACCCCTTCAAATAGTGAAACTCAACACGGCTCATACTTTTAGGAATCAAATACACCATACTTCCTTCGAATGAATCTCCAGGGGACAGTGTTTGCGCCCCAAAAGTATCAGGCATAGACTCTTCAGTCTTTACACCTGAATAATTTTCTATTCCGTTCCGATATCCTTGGCTGTCAACCCACTGAAAATCGTTTGCGCCAATGCTTTTTTCCTCATTCGAGATATTCACCACTCGAATGGCGACAACGACATATTCTTCGTCTTCCTTCTTGTCTTTTGTCCAGTATGATGCTTTTGCGACAGCCGTTAACGTTATCTCAAAATTATCCGTTCGACCTGCCTGGCCAAGATGCAGAAACTTCGCATCTTCCTCGTTCAGGGGCGCGGAAGCCTCCGGCGGCTCGTTGACCGCCAGTACTTCCACGCTTTTGACGGCTTCGGCGGTCTGTCCCTTGTCGTCCCTGATGCGGAAAGTCAGGTTTTTTTCACCCGGATCAGCGGGTGCCTCCCAGTAAACGGTCGCTCCAGTGGCATGGGCGTAACCGTTCATCTCGATGGGGTGATAGTCCGGAAGGCCGCCGGTGACGCGAAGCTCAAACTCGCAGGATTCTCCCGCGACAACCTTGTCGGGACCGCTGACGCTTACAGCTTCCAAAGGGGGAGCCTCGGCAATGAGGCCGTCGATATACGCTTGCAGTCGTTCACACTTGTCGATGTTGGCCTGCAATTCCGGAACGCGCGACACACCGCTCTGGAGGACCGTGACGGCCTCCTGAACCAGACCCTTGGCGGCATTAAGATTGCGACCCAGCACGGCCCAGCGGTAGGCCTGCTGAAACGAGACCCGGGCTTCCGCTATGATCCGGTTGGCCCAGGCCTTGTCCTCGGCCTTTTTGATCAGGCCCGTGAGGCGGTCAATCTGTTCGTAGATGCCATCTTTTGGGAAAGAATTTTTGATGAGATATATTTGGACCCTGGTCAGATACATCTGGGCCTCGTTGAGCTTGCCGGCTTTGAGCAAATCGTTGACTCTGAGCAGGCCGCGAATGGCGTTCTCCCGCAGTTCGATCTCGGCCCAGCGTTCCTTGAATGCTGCATTCTGCCGGTCATAGTAGAGCATGACCGCCTCGGTGGTCATCTCTGTCACCGCTTTCGCCGACAAGCTGACCACCAATCCGGGCAGAAAACCGCCCCCCAGCGTCAGGATGCCCGAACTGCCCGCCATCTTCGTGGCCACCGCCACATTGCCAACCACATTGCCAAGATAGCCCACGGCCGTACCGGCCGCGCTGGCGGCCTTCTCTTCTGGCTCAGTCAGCTTGATGATATCGTGGAGAGCCTTCAGCGTGTACGCGCTGTCGAGAAAGATCGGCGTACGGCTCAAGTCTTTGAGTCTCTTGACCATGCCGTCAAAGACCTTGGGATTGTGAGCAACGCTGACCATGTTGGTTCTGATCTGGATTACAAGTTCCGGATATTTGATAAACAGCTTTTCGACTTCCGTTATGGTCGTCTCCACCGTGGCGTCCACCAGGCTGGGCTGTTTGAGCTGATTGGCCGAAAGTTCGCCTGGAAAGACCAGCAGCAGGCAGATTCCGAGCAGCAGAAATGGCCTTATTGTCTTTTGCGTTGTCATTTCTCCTCCAGAGCCCATCGCGCCAGTTGCGATCCGGCCTTGGCGGCCTGTTCACGCAAGGTTCTTGCCTTCTGCGGGTCGTACGGAACCAGAATGCCCGATTCGTATTCATCGGCCAAAAGTGCCATGGCATCGGCATCCCCCGCTGCGGCGGCGTCCTCGAGCAGGGCCACGGACCGGGCCGGATCAGGCGGTCCGTCAACACCGACCCGGACCGCAAGAGCCAGGCTGACCTTGGCCCTGGGATCGCCGCCTTCAGCCTGAGCGCCAAGCTCCCTGATCATTTCGCCGAGATCCTTGGCCTCGCCTTTGTCGTCGGCAGCGGCAGGTTCGGGGGCAACGGACAGATCGGAAACGGTCTGTTCACCCGAGGGCAAGCCTTCATCCATGCGGCTGATCAGCTGTCCGAGAACATCGCGCTGCGTTCCGCTCAGGGCAAGCTGCCCCGCGTCCGCCTGCCCCAGCCAGGCGGCGAGCTGCGCCCTGTCGGCGGAAATGAGATCAAGGCCCAGGACACGGAATTCCATGGCCACCCCCGCGGTGGATTCGGGTACCAGCTTCCAGGCCCACAGGGCACGGACCGTAAGCCCGCCTTCGTCCCGCAGGCGGACGAGTTCCGGCGGCAACGTGTCGTGGGCCGGTTCGGAGGCAAGTGCGGGGAATGCAAAAATCAGGAAAAATGTCACTATGGAGAGCCAACGGTTCATTATGCCTCCGTGTTCAAAGCGCCAGGTTCTCAGCGAAAACGACAGGGCCTGTTTTAGGCACATCGTGACGTTAGAGTCGTCCCGCGAGCCTCTTTTTCCTGCCTGATCACTTGCCGGCTAGGATGTCGTCCACCACTCTCACCAGCCTTGCCAGATCAAGCAGCTCCGCGTCAGAAACTTCTCTGTCCGGCACGAGCCCCGCTCCCGAACAGGATCCCCCACCCGGAAGCAGCACGTCGCGGTTGGTGTAGCGCAGCACCGAGCCGTCGGACAGGCGGGCGTCGGTCTGGGAGCTGCATTTGCCGTAGGTGCGCCGGCCCACCAGCGTGGCCCGGCCCTGCTGGTGCAGGGCCCCGGCGAAGATTTCGGCGGAACTGGCCGTGTCCGGGCCGACGATGAGAGCCAGGGGCATGCGGTATTTCTCCCCGGAAGAGGTCCGCACTTCGCGAACCTCCTCGCCGCGCCCCTGGATAGTTCCCAGAAGCGTGCCCGCAGGCAGAAACATGCCCGCCATGTCAAAGGCCTCGTACAGATCGCCGCCCATGGCGTCGCGCAGATCGATGATGAGCGGCCCGTCCTTTGCCGCGCCTCTGCGGGCCAGAAAATCGATGGTGGCCTGCAGTGCGGGCCTGGTCATCCCGGCCACGAATTCGCGGATGCGCAGGATCTGCCGGTCCCCCGGCGGAACGGGCTCCACGTCGAGAGGCTTGAAGGCCTCGCGCACGATCCCGACGTCAAGCCGCTCACCGCCGGGCCGGGTCAGGACTAGACGCACGACGGTGTCCTCTTCACCCCTGAGCAGGGACGCCACGGCCTGGGCACCCAGCCCGGCCACGCTGCGGCCGTCGACTTCAAGCAGCTTCGATCGGTCGGGTATGCCCGCCATGTCCGCCGCGCCGCCCCGGTAGACCGAGAGGTGGATTTCGCCATCGCGCTCGACCAGTTCCGCACCGATGCCGATCCAGGCCTCGCGCCCGGACACGGGAGACTGGTAGTCTCGGGCCGGGAAATAGCGCGCATAGGGGTCGAACTGCTTAAGAAACGCCTGCAACCCTGCCTCTTCCAGTGACTCCAGGACCGCAGGGGGCGGCGGCTCCAGAGCCTCGCTCAGCAGAATCCTGCGGATCTCCTCCAGTGGTGCGGCCTTGGCCTCTGCGGGAAACGGCAAGGCTGCCATCACCGCAAAAATCCACAAGACGACCGCAATTCTCACTGAGCCAGCTCCATCTGCATCTTCATGAGCAGTTCGTATTCCTTGCGCAGGGCATCGCGCTGCTTTTCGAGCTGAGTACGGCGCAGATCCAGATCCTCATCGCCCAGGCCGCTGCCTTCCAGATCATCCAGGGAAGACGCCTGCCGGTTCATCTTGCCCTTGAGGTCGCTGACCCGTTTCTGCAGGTCGGCAACGGCCTGCTTGTCAGTGCCTTCCATGGCAGCGAGGCTTTTGGTCTTCTTGTCCAGGGCAGCTATCTCCGACTGCATGGCCTTCACCCGCGCCTGATCCTTGTCGAGCTGGGCCTGAGCCGTCGACTTCTGGGCCTCCAGCTGTCCCTTCTCGGCATCCAGCTGACTCTGGGTGGCCCGCAGCTGCTGCAGGCGGGCCTCACGCTCCTTGACCCGATTCTCGTAGGCCCCGCTGCTCAACCCGGAAATGCCGCCAAGCAGCCCGCCACTCCGGGGGTCCTGATCTCCAGAGGCGCAGCCGCCAAGCAGACCGGCAACCAGCATCATCAGCACCACAGTCTGCCTGTTCATACCGAAAGCCTCTGATCGATGCTGGCGAGCTGGGTGCTGCCCTCGCGCAGGGTTTCCAGGTTTTTCTGCAGGGTTTTCACCTCTTTCTCCAGGCGGGCGATATACTGGTCATCAGCAGGACGTCCTTTGCGCTCCTGGGCAAGAATCGCGGTCTGGACCTCAAGCTCCTCGGCCAGGGTCTTTTCCAGTTTGGCGTTTTCGTCAATCCGTTTCTGCAGCGCCTCGCTTTTTGCAACCAGTGAACTCTTCTCCACCTTGCCCTTGTCATATTTCGACCGCAGGCTTTTCGACTCCTTTTCAAGAGCGGCAATGTCCTTGGCCATTTTCTTATTGTAGGCCAGGGTGGTGGCGTTGAACTCCTGGGTGCTGGCAATCTCGGCATCAAGGAAATCCTCGCTGCTGGCGTAGGCCTGCTTGCGCTTGGCAACCTCATTACCGACCAGAAAACCGACGCCGGCGCCGGCCAGGGCGCCGATGGCCGCCCCCTTCTCACCGCCGACAACCAGACCCAGCAGGCCTCCGGCAACCGCGCCAATGGCCGTACCTTCGGTCTTCGTGCGATTCTGATCGGACATTCCGGCGCATCCGGGGACCAGCGCACAGACCAGCACCAGCAAAATAATCGTTCTCGTGATTTTCATACTCTTTTTCCCTCCCGTGATTTCATCATGTCGACGAGTCCGAAAACCCGTCAAACCGCTTCCTGAACGCCTCAAGCCAGACCTCTGCCTCAGCATGACGCTTCTCGGCGAAGTCCTGGACATGCAGCTGCAATAACTCCATGACAGCCCGCTCCCGGGCGGTCATCTCCCGACCCCCGAGCTGCGCGAAGGCATACTCGATATACCCTTTTTCGTAGTCTCCCAGACTCGCCACCTTGTCACGATAGCCCTCCAGCTGCGCCTTGAGCGCGGTTGTCAGCTCGGCTACCGACTTCTCCACCGCTGTGACCTGCTCCTGGTAGCGGGCGGATACCGCCGCCAGCTCCTGCGCGGTTTTCAAGGTGGCTTCCAGCCGCTGCAGCCGCGACAGATAAACGGAGAGGTTTACCCCGTTGCGGGCGGCGTCCTGGGCCAGGCTGCGGGCACTCTCACGCTGGGCCAGCTCCAGCCGCTCCCTGGCTTTTTCAAGAGAGGCCTGCACCGCCGTCAACGGCTCCCTGAGGTTTTCATTCTCCTGGATCAGCCGGGCGAGTATCGGGTCGACATCGCCCAGCTGGACCGAGGCCTGGGCCACCAGGTTGTCAAGAGTCCGGCCGACCGGGGTGGTGCGGCGCAGCTCCTGACGGTAGGCCTCGTATTCCTTTTCTATCTCGGCGCGCTGGGCCGAGGTGACCACCACGTTGGCACCGATGGCCAGCCTGGCCCCGGTATTGAACGAGCGCCGCTCCTCGACCGTTTTCTCATCCACATTCCAGGCATAGACATCGAGCTCGGCCCTGAACGCGCTGCGCAGCTCAGCTGGCGGGCTCGACACGCTGCCTCCCCGTACCGCCACCCCACCGGGCTTGCCCTGCCAGATTTCAGGCCTGAAGAGACCGGAGGTCATTTCCTGGACATTGCCAAATAGATCGTGAAAACCCAGCCCATCGGGCTTACGAAGGCCCACGGGCCGCAACTGGTGCTTGGCGTTGCCGAGATGCCAGGCGTATTCGCTGGCTTCGGCGGCGGGAAACGGCAGCCCGTTGTCGAAAGTTCCGCCTTCGATGGCCGGCAGTCCTCCTCGAGCCACATATTCCCATTCATCTTCTGCCGGCAGACGTAGAAAACCGGGGGCGCCGTCGATCCGCGGCATGGCCTCGAGCCGCTCGGGGTGGGCGGCATCGAACAGCCACTGGTTATAGCGCCGGACAAATTCCAGCAGATCGCCATGGCTGACATAGGCAAGCGGCCGCATCAAGGCGTCGCGCTGCGCACGGCCCTCCAAGGTTGGCAGCTTCTGCACCTCCGGATCGCCACTGGCGGCGAGCAGGGCATCCATCCCCATGACCGCTATATACTGGCCGCAGGTCACCTCGTATTTGCCCAGAACAATCTCCCAGACCTTGCCGTCAGCAGTTGGAAACGAGCCGCTTATCTGGGTCCGCTGCAGCCCCTCGAAGATGGACCCGGCGCCATCGCCGATCTGGATGATGCGGCTTCTATCCCCCCAGAAACCACTGCCCGGTACCTGCACCCGGCGAAAGACCATCTCCGCCTCGCCAGGCATGGGCAGGATCAGGTCGCCTTCCGCCGGTTTCGGGTTGTACACCGTCTGCGGTGGCGGCTCGGCCCAGGCACGAACGGGCAAAAGGAGCGGACAGGGCAGGGTCAGTGCGACGATGACCGCCACGCGCACAACCCAAAGATTCCAGCCTGAAATTCCATCACTGTTCACGAATAACCTCCGCAGGGTCGATGCCGGTTGCCCGCCAGGCCGCCACCAGCGAGGCCAGGGTGGCCAGCACCAGGGTAGCCAGACAGAAAATGGGGAGATACTGTGCCGGCAGGGTGCAGAACGCCTCGCCAGGGGCGAGTTCACTGGCAAAGGCATGATTGATCACCTGCGCCAGGGCAGCATAGCCGCCAAAGCCGAGCATTAGTCCCAGAGCGGCAATCATGATGCCCTGGGCGATGGGGAAGAAAAAGACATGGCGCCGGGCAAAGCCCAGCAACCGCAACACCCCGAGATCCCGTCGCCTCCGCTCCACCGCGGCATAGAGGCTTGATACCAGTACGGCTGTGGAGCCAAAAAGGCCAAGCAGCGCGATAAGCCAGAAGAGCCGGCTCAGCCCGCGATCCAGCACCTGGATCCGTTCGATGGCCTCCACTTCGGCGATCACTTCGATGCCCTCGCTTTTCAGCCTGTGGTAGAGCGCGGGCACATCGTCAATGGACCGGGCGTACAATCGAAATCCCCGGTATCCGCCGCGCGCCATCTCGAAATGATCTGTTGCGGGGTTGAAAACAATCGGTCGCTGGGTTGCGGTCCGCAACACCCCCAGGAGCTCGACAGGCACCACTGGCCGGGACAGGGAGGTCGAACCAGCGACGCGCAGCGGAAAATCGAGCTCAGCGACCCCGACTGCCCGAACCGCAATCTCTGTCGCCGTAGTTGGCGTGGCCGCGGGCCAGAGGACATGGACAAGCTGACCGTTTTCCGGCAATGTTCCGCCAAATCGTCCCCAGGGGGTCGAGTGAATGCCGAGCAGTTCGGCCTGCCTCTCGTCGATAGAGAGGCCGATGGGCGCAGTCCGGCTGCCGTCCACCGCCATATCGAGCCCACGGACATAGGGGAGAAGCACGCCGGTCTGCCCGCGCAGTTTCTGCTCGATGGCGCGCAGGTTGGTTATCGTCACCGGTGCACCCGGTGCAAGCAGATTGTAGACGGTCAACTCCTCGGGTACCGGAAAGCCGAGCAATTCCGCGGCATCCTTTGCCGAGCCATCGACGATCCGGCCGAAGCCGGTGTTGATAATCAGTCCCGAACGGGCGATGGGCAGCATGGGTTTTGGCATCAGCAAGAGGGCGCCGTCGAAGCTCGGGTAGGGCTGCGGCGTGTCCCCCGGCCAGCCTCGGGACGGGGCCGCATAGCCTTCCTTGTACCCTTCCACATCCAGCACGAAGGCCAGTGGCGCATAGACCCGCGCCAGGGATCCGGCGCGAGGGCTGAGTATGGAGACCACGCGAAGCCTCTCCTCGACATGTTCAGGGCGGCCGCCACGAGAGCGGGTCACCTTCACTGTGATCTCATCGCCTGGGGCCACCGCGCTGCGCCTGGCCGCCTCCGCCGAGAGCACCACCTCACCGTCAGTCGGCACGACGCCGCCATTTTCCAGCAGCAGCGGGTCACCGGCGGCGGTCGGGATCAGATCAAAGAGTTCACTGTTCCTGCCACCGCTCGCCACCACCGAGATCACCGATGACAGCGGCAGAATGGTGGGGGTGACAAAGCCGATACCCGGCCATGACTGCAGCTCGTCGAACCATTGAGGGGAAAACTCACGGGTCTGGGATGGCCTGATCTCACGAAAGATGGGATCCTCCACCAGCCGCTCGCGCAGGGTCTGGATTGTGCCGTATTTCAAGCCAAGGAGTACGAGCAGCGGAGCGATGACCGCCGCCAGGGCGATGACCAGGCAAAACGTCAGGATCCACTCATGCTTGAGATGGGATGCCGCCAAGGCGGGGATATGTTTGAGGGGGTTGGCGCAGCTCATGGGCAGAGACCCTCTGCCGGTCGACAGATGGAACGGCTGTGCTGCTCGGAGAGCTGCACCGTCTCGAAGGTGTAGGCGGCATCTGCCCGATCGACGATCAGCTCCACATCGTGGGTCACCACCACCACCGCCACCGATTCCTCACGGGCAAGCCGCTGCATGTCGTCCATGATCGATCTGGCCCGGGCCTTGTCGACGGCCGCCGTAGGTTCATCGGCCAGCAGCAGCCGGGGCTGATGAGCCAAGGCCCGGGCAATCGCCGCCCGCTGCCGCTGGCCGATGGACAATGACACCGGCATCCGGTCGAGGCAGCCGGCAAGCCCCAGGCTTTTCGCTAGACCCTCTACCCGGGCCTGGGAGAGACGGCGCCCCTTGATCCTGGCCGGCAGGCAGATATTCTGGCGTACGCTGAGAAATGGCAGCAGACCGCCGGTCTGCAGGACGTAGCCGAAGGCGTCCCGGCGCAGGGCGGTCAGTGCGTCCTCATCATCGTTTGCCCACAGCGCCGCGACATCGCTCACCATGCCCGCCGCACCATTGGCGATCTCAAAGCGTGCCACGGCGGATGGTGTCATGACCAGGGCGATGATATCGAGCAGCGTACTCTTGCCGCAGCCGCTCTCACCGATCACTGCCACCATCTGACCTGGCTGCACGGTAAATCCTGGCACCTCCAGTTCGAAAACACTCTCGCTCTGGCTGCGCGTCTTGACCAGCCCCTCCAGACAGACCATGGGCGCAAAAGCCGTTTCTGACACCACGGAAGCCATCTACGGCAGGTAATCGAGGTGCAGCGGGTAGACCAGATCCTGGTCGGGATCCGTGTCGTTGACCCGGAACCAGGCATCAACCTGCTCATTGATCGTCCGGTACTGGTCGAGCTTGGCCAGAATCGACCATTCGAGCTGCGACCGCTGCTCGGCCGTCATGCTGGCGAACATGTCGTCGGTCAGCGACAGGATGTCGCTCTTATAGGGCAAGCTCTGGATGAAGGCCGGCAGCAGACCGGTGTCGGCCAGTCGAGTTGGGCCGCCAAGATCCTCGGGCCGCTTCATCGCCTGCCCCGCCACGCCCTGCAAGGCCTCGAAAAACTGGCCCTGGGTCACCTCGGCCCGCATCAGCGCCTGCACCACCTGGTCAAGGGACTGGGCCAGCGACGACAACTGCTCACGGGTCACCAGCACCCGCACATCAAGGGACTTGTCGGCCGGGTTGACCAGGTCGCGGTCAAGCGCCCAGGCCACGATATCCTTAGGGGGGGTGGCTTCCTTGCCGATATACTCGATCAGTGCCGATTCCCAGAGCTTATCGAATTCGGCGAGCGGGGCGGATTCCCCCCCCGGCTTGCCGCCGGTGGCCAGGGTCAGCTGGTCGTTGATCCGCGAGGTCAGGTGGTCGACCAGGGCCCGATACTGCTCCTGCTCAAATGCGTTGATCTGCTTGATCGCCGCGCTGTTGTCATCACCGCGAACGCGAGCGAGGTGGGTAAACTGCGCCAGCGCGGCCGGATGATCTTCGGCGGCACGGGGGTCCTGGAGGTGTATGGCAAAGAGATGCACCTGGGCATCATCATATTCCCGGCGCAGGTCGGTCTCATCCTTGCCGGTGGTGTTCTGGGCGTGGCCTTTGGGGTGCGAGCTGGCGTCGCCGATGAAAATGACGAACCGCAAGGCACCCTCGCGCCACTTGGACTGCAGGGCCGCCTCGACGCCGGCAAACCCCTCCTCGGTATAGTCGACGCTGCCGACCGCAGTGGCCTTACCTTCAGTATCTAAAAGCTCGACCAGTTTTTCGCCGCTGACCAGCTCAGGGGTGAGATTGCGGGTGAGATATTCGAGCTGGGGTGCAGCTTCGAGAGAATCGCGGAACACCACCAGGCCGAAGCGGAACCGGTCGGCGGTTTCCGCACTGAACTTTTTAGTCATCTCGGCCACCGCGCTCCGGGTCATGTCGATGAAGGGCTGCATGCTCCTGGTGGTGTCGATGACAAAGACAATGTCGGTTTTGGCATCCTTGAGCAGCCCGCTGGCCACTGTCCGTCCAACCTGGGCCTGATTACGGTATTCGGTGCTTTCCAAGGTATCGGCCCCCCGGCTGCGCGGCACCGCGGCCGCCAGCTGCAGCAGTCGGACATCGTCGCCGTTAATCTGGGTCTGGGACCACTGGAGAATGGGCAGTACATAGAACTGCCGGGTGATATCGACAAAACGCTGGGGCTCCATGCTGACCACGCTCTCGGGGATGGCGCCGCTGCCAATCCCGTCGTAGATGGTCTTCGCCTTGCCCGCCATATCGAGGTCGTCGACAATGGCCTCAAGTGAGGTGCGATCACGAAACATCAGCACGGGGCTTCGCCCTTCCAGGGGATTGCCGGGGTGGGTGTAGCTGACAAGCAGGGCCTGGCGCCATTCCAGAAGGTCTTTAGCCTGCATCCATCCTTCAGGTGTTGTCCGGGAACGACCCACCTGATACCAGCCGGCGGGTTCGGCGGGATTGCTCTGGTCAAGTCCCTGCCGATCAAAGACATATAATGGTTTGAACGCCGCGATATTGGCCATCACAATTGCCTCTTCGGCGGCCCGCATCTCACGATAGAGATGGGAAAAAGGTCGTGGCAGCACCCGCAGGGGCAGCTGCGTTGCAGCCTCCATACAGGGGCCGGGAGGCTGGCAGACGACCCCGTCCTCAAAGGGCTGTGCGGCGGCGGCAGCATGTCCTGCAGTCCCTTCCAGGGCCGACATTGCGTCGTTGGCGGGAATTTTCTCTGTACCTTCGAGCGCGTCCGGGCCGGCAGCAATAACCCTGAAACCAAAAAAGAACATGCACACCACCGTGCTCATCAAAAACGCTTTCCATACAGGCTTAAAATCACGAAACATAGTGCCTCCCACGGAGTGAAATGAGATGAATGTCTCAAAATATCTACCAAGGGTTAATATAAATGAGAAAATCAAGGAGACAAGAATATTTATGGTTCATCCGCCAAAAGCGTACTTCGACTCATGCAAGGCATAGATTTTCAGCTTGAAGAAATCGAGATCGCGAAAACCATACGCTTGTTTTTGTAGTGTTTCTGTTTGGGGTCGGTCGTCAATAGTGGAAACCAAAACCTTAGGCTGTATTTTGCTCCTTGAGAAATTGTTGTTCATAAACCGCAGGGTGCTAGCTAACCCAATCGACTCTGACGCCTTTAGCGATTATAGACGATTTCTATTTACCCCGTGATCTCCTGTGTTGCTTGACGTCTGGTAGCGAAACGACGATAATAGATTTCTTCTTATAGTAAACAGAAATTGGAAAAACTGAGGTATGAACTGGCAATACCAAACCACCTTTCGGAATGGCATAGTAAAGATGCTTCCTGACATGGTGGGATCGACCAACAACCTATAATTGCGCCAAAATGGAGCAACTGTAAGGAAGAGATTACCAAAGACAGCCTTCTGTTAAAGATAATTGATAATCTACTAAAATTACAACAGAACATCGACCAGTAGTTTCTGCTGACTCAAGCGAATCTGGGTTGAAAAATGATCAATCGCTTAGTTTGTAGAAATTCCTATTAACATTACCCAGACCTAACTTTTCACCTCCTGATCCTTTTTACAGCTCCCTGTGTTGACAATGGATACACGCAACTGTATATTAATTGTACATACACGAGAGGTGATGTTGTGAAAAATATGGAAACCCGAGAAGCTTCAATCAATATTCGAGCCCTACGTACGCAAAGGGATCTCATCGACAAAGCCGCAGCTATGCGGAATAAAACCCGGTCTGATTTTATGCTTGAAGCTGCCTGTCATGAAGCAGAAAATGTGCTGCTGGATCAGAGGTTATTCCAGTTATCCGATTCAGATTACGATGCATTCTTGACAGCGCTGAAAGCCCCTGTCAGTGAGAACAAACAGCTTCGTAAGCTATTAGAAAAAAGAGCCCCATGGGAAGATTGATACCACCCGAACCGCTCTCTCCGGCACACTGTGTGGGCAATTTTGATTGTGGCATTACTTCTCTTAATCTTTGGATCCGACACCAAGCACTGAAAAACGAAGCATCAGGAGCATCGCGGACTTTTGTCGTTTGCCAGGAAAATGAAGTTGTGGCCTATTATGCGCTGGCAACCGGAAGCATAATACGCCAGAAAGCACCGGGAAAAATCAGACGTGCAATGCCTGATCCCATACCAGTAATGGTACTGGGGAGGTTGGCTGTTGCCTTGGGCACACAAGGAGGCGGACTTGGAGGGGGATTGCTTAAGGACGCAATCTTAAGAACATATAATGTTTCTTTGCAGGTAGGTGTACGTGCTTTGCTGGCTCATGCATTATCGGAAGACGCTAAAGCATTTTATCTTCGTCACGGTTTTATAGAATCACCAATAGAGCCCATGACTCTGATGTTAAACCTTCAGGAAGTTCAGAATACTCTTGAAAAGAACATTCATGGTTAACATTGCCAATGGTAGTCATGGCCAGTTTTCGGCTTTTCCTTCTTGAGGTTTTCCTGAGCTGGTAGACCTGACGATTTGGTTGAAGTTGATCAGAAATGGAGAATCTGCATCATAACCAAAGACTTCACGCAATAAACTCTGTTTTTTCTATTATTGTTAGCTTGTTACATGTTTCATTTTCTCATGTTTTAAAGTTAAAAGTCAAGTTCAACTCCGATGGTAGCCCCGCTAGTTGGCAGTGCGAGAATGGGCCGCTACTGCATGCTCGTCGGAGCATCTTGCAACTGGCGGGGCGGATTTGATCCTTATATCATTTAAAAAATTCACTTTTCATCACTTTATCCATAGCCTTGTAGTAATCATGCTGTGCCTTCATGTTAGCGTTTCACCCAGCCTACGGCCGGGGTTTATCATAAAGGAACTTGGTTGATCCGTCCAAGTTGACTAATATTAAAAGCGGCAGCCTAAACGAGGAAGCCGCATCGCCATTGGTGCACTGTGCCCGTATGTTAGCGTGGTTCGGGAGCTGGCGACTTTGTCACTGGTGAAGCATCTGCTATCCCGTTTGGAAGAGAGCCATATCGACAGCTCCCCTTTCGGTCATGCCGATCAACCATGACAGAGGATGAGCAATGCGCAAGAAATCAAAGAGCAAGGATATGAATCTTCCCCAACATCTGCAACATATACATGCCCACGCGGCCGGTATAGATATTGGTTCCAAGAGCCATTTTGTGTCAGTACCGGAAGGCTCGAGCGAACAGGCAGTTCGCGAATTTGCAAGCTTCACCGACGATTTGCAGCAAATGGCAGATTGGCTTATCGCCTGCAGCGTCACCACGGTTGCTGTGGAGTCGACCGGCATCCATTGGATTCCCGTTTTTGAGATCCTCGAGAGCAAGGGGCTTGAGGTAAAACTGGTCAATGCCCGTCATGTCAAAAACGTACCCGGTCGTAAAAGCGATATACTCGATTGCCAGTGGTTGCAGCGACTCCACACCTACGGTCTTTTGGAAGGTGCCTTTCGCCCGCCCGAACAGATATGCACTCTACGCGGCTACGTTCGGCAGCGAATGAATTTGGTTCGCTATGCTGCCTCTCATGTCCAGCACATGCAGAAGGCTCTGGCTCAGATGAATCTGCAGCTTGCCAATGTGGTTTCTAACATCACCGGAAAGACCGGAATGCAGATCATCAAAGCCATTCTGGCTGGTGAGCGCGATCCACTCATCCTTGCCGGTCTGCGTGATCAGCGCTGCAAGAACAGCGAGGAGACAATCGCCCGCTCCCTGCACGGCAATTATCGGCCTGAGCATCTGTTCAGTCTCAAACAGGCCGTTGATTTGTACGATTTCTACCAGGGCCAGATTGTCGAATGTGATCGAGAAATTCTTGCCCAATTAGCCACGTTCGATTCTACGTCAGACACCGACAAGAGGCCTCCTGGCAGTCTTGAAGAGGCGCTGCAGCAGATGACCTGTGTAGACCTGACAGAAATTGACGGCATCGACACTAACAGTGCCCTCAAAATTATTGCCGAGATCGGCCTTGATATGAGCCGCTGGAAATCAGCGAAACATTTTGCTTCTTGGTTGGGATTGTGCCCCGGCACCAAGGTCAGTGGCGGCAAGATCCTCAGTGGCAGGAGCAAACAGGTAGCCAACCGCGCTGCTGCAACTCTGAGGATGGCGGCTTTTAGCCTTTTCAACTCTAAAAGTGCCCTTGGCGCTTATTTGCGCAGACAACGCTCCCGCCTTGGAGCACCCAAAGCAATCACTGCCACCGCGCATAAACTGGCTCGATTAGTTTACTCCATGTTGAAGCACGGTACTGCGTACGTCGATATCGGTCAGGATTACTACGAAGAACGGTATCGGAGCCGTGTCGTACAAAAATTGAAACGAAAGGCCCAGGAATTTGGCTATCAACTCATTGATATCGCCAAGACACAACCTGAAACAGCAACTACATAAAATCAACGACTTTCATTTAAGTTACCTAGAAGCGGAAATTTGCGTGTTGCTTTTGAGTGTAGTGATGGACACGCGTATTTAGCCAACTATGAGAATTATTCCCCATAGAGGTCATTATGGAGATCCAACAACACAATACTCCACATCCTGGAGCCCTCATCAAGGGAGCATATCTTGATCCTTTTGGTGCAGGATCTAACATCAATCTGGGCGATTTTGAAGCTATCTCTTTTGCGGTGTGACTCTCGTGGCATGGGTCAAATTTACCAAAGCATCCCAAGCTGAGAAGGGCATAAGAATGCGCCCAGACTCCACAATCAAGCGACCTGGGCGAAAGAAGGGCTACAAGGTCTCCCATCGCGAGCAACGCCCACATTGCGGCAATTTAATAGTGTTTACTGACGGGAGCCACGTTACACTGTCCGACGCCAAAGCATGGTGGGTGGTTGAAGCAAAATAAAGAAGAAAGTACCAAACATCCGGTTTTTTACCGTTGGTTCCATACCTCAGCTCATAAGTTATGAGGTCCTCCCTCATTATCCACCATTAACACGATTCCTCAAAATCTTCGAGGGGGAGAATGTCACCACTCGCCTGGAATTCAATATCAGCGTTTCGCCGGTTTGTGGGTTGCGTCCTTTCCGCTCACTTTTGTCTTTGATATTGAATTTCCCGAATCCACTGAGCAGCAGATCTGAACCTCCTATCAGACAATCCTTTCCAATTCGGAGGATCGCCTCAATCGCTTCTGATGCTTGTGCTTTTGTCATCCCTTCATGGTTCTTGTAAACTTCCAGAACTAGGTCCGCCTTTGTAAGTGTCATTGTATATCCCTATTATTATATATATTTTAGAGTCGATAATTCGTTCTGTCGGTTATCACGGTAATGACTCATGTCTTTTGTGTCATCTTTTTATCTTAGCTAACCGATGTTCGATATCTCTACCAATTACAAGGATATCCTCTTCCGGGACGTCGAACAAATTGAAGACTTCATGCCAGGTGGAGACAGCATCGACAAGAGCATCAAGCTCATCTTCAACAGCCCTTGCCTGTTTCAATCCAAATCGTTTTGCTTCTTTTATGAGCGTTTGCCGGTCTGGTACCCTGTTATCAAGACCAATGCGAAGTACATGCTCACTGTTTAATCCGATATTTGGCACAAGATCATAGGCCGGGCTAAGTTTCCAACCCTCACCGTCATTAAGCATACTGAAGTTCTTCAGGTGATCGTCGGTATTTCCTATTAGAATATTGAAGATCATCTGCTTGAAGAGATTGCGCTGATCTTCAACAGGATTAGCTGAAATCATTCTTAGAATGCCTGCTATATCCGCATAGGCGAGGTTGTAGTATCCATCTGCGCGCAAAAGAGATTGCATACTGATACAATGATGACGCTTTTGCGTTATCGGACCCAAGTCGAATCGGTCTACAAGCAGGATTTTTCTACTACCGCATGGCAGACAACGTACCTCCGCTGCGACGATGCCTGCACGTCGTGCGAGATGCATTGTCGCAACTTCAAGCGATACCACGTCGAATGTGTCTTTCACACTGGCAAATTTTGCCAGATATGCGCGGCATTCATCATGGACAAGAGCTTTAGGTCTGGCCCCACCTGGAGAACTGGCAGCTTGGAAAAGAAGGGCCATATCCTCATCGACTGCGAGCGGATCCGTCTCAAATTTTCTTGAAAGCAGCTCAATTTTTTCAAGTTGCCTGCTTTCTATGAGCGGAAGTGCCTGTGGAGTGGCAGAACCTTCACTGTACCGGAGCGCGCCCATGGCGTTACCACCAAGTACCCGCAACAGGTGAGGAACACGCTGTTGGTTTCTCCCAAGGTTATATTGCCTGACCAGTATGCGGCGCCCCCAGTCATCAGGAAGACTGTCCTCAAACACACCATGCACTCCGCTGTGTGGACGATTGGCGTCAAAAACATCCTGCTGAAGAGGGAGATTAACAGGATCGAGGGCAAAAGCATTTGGGCTGGCAAGATACTCTGGTGTATACTTGAACTGACCGAGCAGACGACCCTGCGCGTCTGGGTCTGAGACAATCAGTTCACCAGCTCTGATTGCATCATGTGGGTCGATAACCAGCCAGACGTTTAACTTGATCATAAGTTATCCTTTCGTCGTCTGCTTGCCCTTTCCCGCCTAGACTTTTGCTTTTCAAAACGTTCAAACAGATTTTCTGGTGTACCCAGAACGCCTTCCCAGGTCTCAAGTCTCTGCAGCAAGACAGATGCGGTAATCCAGTGCCCAATAGGAGTAGTTGGGGAACCGCTCTCCATTTTTCCATAGGACTGACGTGAAATGCCGAGCCTTGCAGCAAATATTTCTTGAGTTTCGTTCCGTTGCAAACGTGCTTCTCTCAAGCGAGTTGCTAATTGTCTCAGAATTTCCTTTTGTTTCTCGTTAATGTCTATCATATTTAACATTATTTATATATAAGTTGTTTATGTCAACTATAATGAACATTATACTCGATCAGCATACGCAGAAAATGAACTGAGCTTGTCATTACATGCTTCTCTCAATGAAGTACCGGAACAACCCGTTGACTTTGCCAATGAGGTCCAAGGTCTCCTCGTATTCGGGAGGTTGATTGTTGACAATTGCCCCGGGCCCCGCGTTCCATGCTGAGACAACCAGGTCGAGGTGCCCCTGGTAAGCTTGATTATATTTCGCGATAAGGTAGCAGGCCAATACGATGTTCACAGCAGGATCATGGAGGGCTTCAGGGCTGAGATACTCTAGTTGGGCTTTGGTGACGTACCCCATCTGCTCGACGTCGACAGCCGAATTTCTTGTGATTTCCGCCGCCACCTCCTTTCCCGTGGAGTAGATAATCTGGGTTAGGCCCCTGGCGTTTTTGGAGGATATCGCTAGCGGGTCGCCATTCGACTCAACCAAGATGAGCGCTCTCAGAAAATCAGGGTGAATCTCAATACCGTTTGAAAAGAAAGGAAGAGAACAGAAATACTCGATTAAATGATCATATTGCAATAGTCGATCCTGCTGTGACTGTGACGCCCTGACACCCTGGTATTTCTGCAGGTACAGATCAACCCCAGCCTGAGCATTACCTATTGTCACGACCAATACTAATACGAAGGTTGAAACTATTTTCATTATACCCTCATCCTGTTAGACTTGACTTTATAGCACAGAGTTGTAAGGATTTATGGAGATCTGCCTATCTTTTTGATGCCGTTTTACAGTAAAGGTAAAAACATGACTCTCGATTACGCAACTTGTCCTCATTGTGGCTGTCGCTGTGAGGATGATGAATACTGTGCCGCTTGCGCAAGGCCGTTCCATGATGAAACTCCTGAACAAGACGTCTCTATCATGGGGTTTCTGGAGGGTGGTCTGCGCTCTCAAGCTGAAAAATTCAAACTTCAAGGAATTGAACATGATGATGAAATGTTGAAAGAGGAGCCAGAATTTGATCCCACATGGTCATTTCTTTCATCGAACATATATCATCGCAGAAATAGTTAGTTATCTTACCATCTGACAGTGGATGAAGCATCCTTAGGGATTGGTTTCGCCTCGCCCAGGTCAACCCTTAGGGGGTTTTCAACTGGATGAACGTGCCCAAAAGCATCCTCTTCTGTCGGGCGCATGCCTTGGCTGTCAACAACACCCTGAACAACCTTTCCGATCCCTTCACTTGCCATTCCCGGGGCAGATGTTCTAACGTTTCCCTGGCCAGTCTCTTCATAACGATTTCGTTCACGAAGATGATCAGCTTTTCGATCGACACTGGATGACTCCGGGTCTTGCAGTCCTTTTGGGTCAGGGGGAAACAGATTTGCTGATGTAACCATGGAAGCCTTTTGTGAAGCCGTATGAGCTGTGTGCCCTACTCCACCTTTTAATATCGCATCATCATGTATTCGGTTCTTTGTCACATTTATTGCGCTGTTTACTGCACCAGCTGTACACCCCCACCCATACCCCCTTCCACTGACAAAGCCATCGATCATTTTATTCAGACGACTTGGATCATTCACTGCTAGATGATTCAAATAAATCATACTCATTCTGATATTCTCTGGTGATTCGTCACCATACTGATTCAAGGTGTAATCCCTTACCAATGCTGTCTCGACATCTGCTCCGTACGACTCGGAAGCGGACTGGACTCGCTTCGCATCATTTAAGAGTGAATAAGCTTCAGAGGCTCCCAACTGTTTTGATATGTTGGTCAGGTAATCCAGCCCTTGAGAATCGCTGAAAGTTTCCTGAACAGCCTCAGCTCTAACTCTTGCCTGATCTCGAGAGAATGCTTGGGCTGTTGCTTCAGAAACAGAAAAATCCACCTCTTCATTATCGTTACCAACTATGGTAATTTGCCCGCTCCCCCCTAATTTTATTCCTTTTAAACCTGCACCAATCGATGTCATGAATTGTGTTCTCATAGCTTCTCCCATTGCATGAACAAAACTCGATGAATCCTTAAACGACCTTTGCCAGTTTTCTCTCATGGCATTATCAAGCCGCTCACTGTAGCTTTTGGCGGTTGAGCTGGTCAGGCTGTCTTTCTGCATCTGCGAGGTCAGCAGATTCCAATTGCTGCTGCCGCCAAGACTTGTTGAAGCAGAGCCAATCAGCTGATGGTGCAGTGACTGGCCTATATTGATAGGATTGACGCCGTTTACATCAGCAGAGTTCAGGCTTCGGTTGCCATCACCATCCACGCTATATTTGGCGGTCCCTGCAGCCAGGCTGTCGACGGCTTGGCCTGTCCCGTCTGCACCGGTGGTGATAACTGTTGTGGAGCCATCCGGGTTGACAAAATCCCCTTTTATCCGGGTGGTATCACCGCCAGGAGCCGTGGAGATCTCCACTGGGCCGGAACCAGTGCCGACTGCCATGCGCGCAGCTGCTCCCATCTGAGCAAATTCAGCAGCAGTTGTTCCCTGGGGTATCTGCCCGGAATCCTGCAAACCACTCCTGGCATTCATGGCGGCGTGATACCCACCAACATTCTTGTGCATCCTATACGCCTCAGCTGTAGCCATATTGGTAAACCGGTGTTCCTGCATCCCATCGAGCAGCCCTGCTATCCTGGCTTGCTCGGCCATCATGGAGGCATTCCCCTCCGGGGTCATTAGCCGACCTGCTTCCGCTCCCGCTCCTCTGGCGATACTGTTCAGGTTGGTGGCGAAATGGGCAAGAACCGAACCACCAAACTTGACCAGCATCATGGAAAAGATGCTGGCCAGCATAATCCCGGCGGAACGGATCACACCAAACATGGCCACCATCTTCATCGACATATTGGGAAACGAGGCCATCGCGTAAACACCCAGGCTGGATTGCCGTACATCCTCAAAAGCGTATGAGGCATAATCCATAGCAGCCCCATGGATCACGGCATCAGTAATCCCCCAGGTTGTCAGAAACACAAAGAACCCGAACATGACAGACACAGCGCGACCAATGACCGGGGTAGGGAGAAACAGGGCGAGAAAGGGTAAGGTGCCAATGGCAATCGCCGTCATAATGGCCCGAATAATCGGAATCCACTCGTTCATGGTGATTCCGATACCAAGGCCGGTCGAGGTTATCTTGCGGTCCGACTCCATGAGCACGGATGTCTCATAGTCATCGGTGTAATAAAAGTTGTAAAGGATCTCAGCAATCTGCCGCTGTTGAATCAACCTTGCCGGTGTCTGGCTTGTCCCGGTAAGATGCAGCACGGTGCTGGAAATCAACGCCTCGCAGGTGTTCATCTCCACCATACTGGCCGGATCAAAATGGGCCTTGCTGCAGACCCGCTTTATCGCCTCATCATAGTTGGCAGGGTTCGCGTAAATGGCCTGCAAACTGTTCCAGGCCTCAGTGCAGGTCTTGCTGGTTCCTTCAGGCCTCGTGCTGTCATAATAGACCGTGTAGATGGCCGGATTCTGTGCGTTCGCGAGCTCGGTAAGGAAGTTGGTGGTTGAGTTGCGCAGCGTGTCAAGGGACATGGTGCTCCCTGGCCTCAGCAGCTCAAAGGTCACACAATCCTTGATATAGCGGATCATGGAGGTTCGTACATGGTTATCCTTTGGGCTCGAACCTCTGATTGCTTCCAGGGCCTTGAAGCCAATGCCGCCAGCTTTATCGAGGTAGGACGCATTGGGAGCCGCAGCCGTGTCGATGATGTCAACCAGGCCCTTCTCCATCTTGTTGAGGAAGCCGGCCGTCACTACGATCGCATCAGGGACATTGGGGACGATCTGGAACCTGTTGAGGGTTGGGTCATAGACGGTGATGTTGCCGGTAGGAATGAAAAGCGCGAGGTAGAGTACCGCCCCCACCAGCACCGGTACCGGCCAGGTCAGGCTGAATCGCCCCCCGACCGCTGTCCTCGCGATCATTCCCACCGCCGCCGCGACCACTCCAAGAATGGTGACCACAAAAATCAAACCTTTGTAGGCATTGTCACTGAAAATCAGTGCAACCTTGTTGAAGGCCTGAACAACGGGGTTAAAGCCACCATAGGTATAAAACTCCATATCCAGGGCCATCGCGGGAGCAACCGTTAACAAGACAAAAAAAGCTATGAGAACAGGGATCTTCTTTTTCATAGAATGCACCTTTACAGTTTCAGTCTTGAGGCCAAGTCTTGACCGTATCTGCGGGTAATCTCGCTGACCATCTGCTGTTCTATCCGCTGCATCTGCTCCATGTAATTCATGATCGTGGTAATCTCCTTGGCCGATGCGATATAGGCCTCCCTGGAGGATTGCTGCAGCAACCTGATCTTCTTGAGCATGATGCTCAGGTCCTGGTCGATGTGACCAGCAAACACCGCCGGGTTGCAGTTCTCAAAAGGTTGACCGCTTGCTGCCCCCGCCTCCTTCTCCAACATCTCTTTGGCTTTTACCGCGATAGTTTCTGCCCGGTTATACAGATCCGAGAGCATCTGGAGGCTATAGGCCTTGGCCGTAAGGTCGGCAAGGCTGGTGATCATGCTCTCCCGCATGTTGGTGCCAATGGCGGTTTTCAGGATGGGCAGAGGTGAAAGCGGCGTTGATGTCAGAAAATCCTGCTGGGTGGTGTTGAGAGCTGCCCTGGTTTCAATCTTCGTGGCAATACCATCCAGGGTGTCTGTCACATACTGCACCAGATCCCGGTTGGTATCGGCAATCTGGCTGCAGGAACCTCCTGCAGCTTTGGCATACAGCACCCCCTCGGCAATCCCTTGAATATCATCAGGGTTGTTCTGGGGGCACGGACCTTCATGCGACACCTTGTAGGCACTGGCCGGCCCCTCAAGGACCACATCACCTACAAGCCCCCTGATCAGGTCGGTATGGCCGGTTGGCAGCCCCATACTGCCCCCGAGGTTCTCGAGCAGGGAGCCCCCGGAGAGAAATGTCGCGGTTATATCACTGTTGCAGCCGCTGTTGATGCGGGTGACATCCGCTGTCTTCGGGACATTGTTGTTGGCCTGATCTTCCTTGGTGGCGATATCCCACATCTCGGAAATGCCCTGGACCAGCTTGTTCTCCTTGATCGCGGTCCCGAGCTTCTCCCGCATGACCTCAGAGGAGTGGAACCCGTTTTCATCCATCACCACACCGACCACGCCCTGGGCGGCGGCACACTCTTCAAGCTGCATGGAGTTGAGCTTGTCGGCAATGGCCTCGAAGTTTTTAATGGTGTTGGAACACTGTTCACACATGGTCTTTAGGCCCAGATCAAAGGCTACCGCGGCGGCATTGGTCAAAATACCCTGGAGTTTGTTCACCAGATAATCGGTATTCATAAAGCTCATGCCCCCTAGAAACACATCGATCCCGCCGCAACCGGCCTTCACCCTGGGAGTCTCCACGGTCAGTGGGTAGTCGTTGGTGTTTGACCACCGGGTGGAAAAGCTGCCTCCCTGGTAATAGCCCCTCTCCTGGCCATTGAAGTAGTTGGGACCGCCGACGCTGCGCTGCTGCAGCCAGTCATCGACCCATTCCGCCTGGACAACGGTCCCGCAAAGCAGGTATACGCCGGTTACGATGGTGATCAGTTTTGTCATGGCGACTGCCCCCCTTTTTTCTTGAGGATTGAGGTCGGATCCAAGGCTGACCCTTTCTGAAAGTCGTACAATAAGAAGCTGTCATCCCTGGTTTCTCCACCCAGATACCGGATCGCCCGATACAGCTTGCGCTCAAGCTCAGTGAGCGTCACTACCCCCACCGCCACCGTCATGTACTCTTCCATCCCTTTTTTGATGAGCAACAGGGTCGGAGTGGTTTCGATCCCAAACCTGGCAGCGATTGCTGATTGTCGGTTGATATCCACCGGCTTGATCGTCCAGCCGTACTTTTCGACGAAATAGTTTAGAACGCCGTTCTGCTTTTCACAGAACCCGCATGTTGGGCTGGTAAAATAGATCAGCGCATGACTGCTCCTGCCGCTGGCGATGGTTTCCCCGATCTCGTGTTGCTCCATCTGTACCCTGGCGGTTACCCCCGGTTTGGCCGCAGGGTACACCTGATTGACGTTGAAGAGGTCGCCGTACTTCTGGGTCACGTACATGGAAGCGTTGGTATAGGCCAGGGCCTTGCGTCTGGCGACGTCCTGCATAACCAGGTAGCGCAGCACATTTGACTCTGAAGGATCTTGTACCGCCAGATTCTGCACGTGGTTGAGCAATTCCTGAAAGTCATCGGGGTACATCGTCCACAAGGCATCAATGTCGACTTCGGTAAGCGAGCTGTTCCGGTACCGGTTTTCTATCGGTGCCGCTTCCGGGTTTGTGGAGATTACGTCGGGTTGTTCCTGCTCCGGGTCCGGGTCTTTGTACCAGAACCAGCCTTCCTTGTGTTTCTGGTAGAAGGCCGCATCTTTCCCCTCGTCGAGGGCAAGGACACTCACCGGAGTGCAGACAAGCCCGACGGTGAACAAGAAAATGCTACCAGAGAGGCAGAGCCTTTGAGAGAAATTCATCTGCATGTATGAACCCGAAATAACGTGAGTCAAAACTCCGGGGGCTGGTCCCCATCATAAAATAGCGTCCCTCCGGGATGGCGCCAATGAAGCTGAACACTGGCATTTCATTCCCTTTGCTGTCCTTCGCCAGAGCCCTACCGAGCGTGTTCTGATCACAGTAAAAGGTTCCTCCCCCGTCTCTGGTCAGGATATTGCCGGGAACACAACCAACTTTCTTGATCAACACATCGTTTGGTTTGAGCCCTTGGCGGATATACTGTTTGTGCTCCGCCCCCTGCAACCTGAACAGCAGGTAATCGCCGGTATCAATCTTGTCTGGAACCGGTACCTTGAAAAATATCCGGTGGTCCAACGAGTCGCTGGTCGCCACAATAATCCGTTGCGGCAGTGAGACTCCGACAATGAGCGCTGCGAGCAGAACCAAGGCAACTCGCCACTCACGACGTCTGAGTTGCCAGGGAGGCGTCCTGTTATCTGATATTGATTTCATCGCCGTTTTTCAAAACCACTTCTTTCAGGATAAATAGCTGGTTTTTGTACAGCTTTGCTTCCTCGCTCACGAGCTGATCCACCCGTCTGAGCCCGGTCTTGAAATCCTCAACTGTGACCTCTCCTGCGGCCATCCGCTCTTTTTGTTCCCGGAGATATCCTCCCATATCCACCACCCGGATCTTCTGGGCAAAAAACCTGTCATAGCCGTATATGGCTCCACCGACGATGATCAGGACAATGAAAACAACCTCGATATAACTGGGTATCAACCTGCCGTTGTGCTGGGCTCTGCCTCCTTGACTCTCGCTCATCTCTCAATGTCCTCTCAACGTCGTGATCAACCCTTCAAGCCCGCTACTCTTGGTATCCCGGCTGATCCGTCCCAGCAGGTATTCGAGTGTAGCATCACCAGTAACCTTCCAGGCCTCCTCCCCTTTTTCGTAGACCAGTGCCGGCACCTGGGTAATCTCGTACTTGTCAAACAGTGACGGCTTGAGCACGATGGGGACCTCATAGCGCTCACACACATCCGGATCTCCCAGCTGCAGCTGATCACTGCAGCCCAAATCCTTTTTGGCAATGCGAATCAGGTAGTTCTCCCGTTCACCCGGCACAAAGCCTCTCATCAGCATGATCAGATTGGGCTCATCAGCACCGTCCAGGACCTCGAGGTAGACATGAACGGTTTCATCCGGCATGGAAGATGAAACGAACAGGTAAACTTTTTCTTCCCTGGCCAGCCTTCCTTGGGCCTGCTCCAGCTCCGCCAATTCACCAGGAGCTTCAGGAAAGACTTCCTCCGTTATTCGCCTCTGTTCGCACTCAAGCTTCTCCTGAAACCCTGATGAAGAGAACTTCCGGGCTGTCTCCTCTGCTGCCATACGACCTTCTTCGTTGTGACTGTTCACGGGCAGAGCCATCGTGGCGCCATCCTTTCTCGCCTGCGCCATAACGCGGCTCACCACATCACCCAGCTCGTCGGCTTGCACCGGGATTAGCCACAGCCAGAACAACAAGGGTATCAATCGCAGCACGTGCAGCACAGTTGCCTCCGATAGACAGTCCAAAGAAATTCATCGTTTGGCCCCAGTGAACCAGCCATCGGCCGGTTGAGCCCAATGTTGTAATACGCGGCGTTCACCCCCATCGGCCACGCTGGAGATCGAACGCCGGGCCGAACAACGTGCATTTTGTAATGGCTTTTGACCCAGACCGGCGTGTTCCGGCAGCCACAGAGGCTCATCGCAGGATCGCAGATCATCATTATTCGGTTGAGCTTGTAGATCATTCGAGCGGTGGCCGTGTTGTTGGCCTGGACAATGTTGTCATTATCGACGTGACCGGTCATGGGGTAAGATGATCCCCCACTGCCGATACACCAGGGCATGGAATCCATCGGAGCACCCACATTCGTTGCAGCCGCGTCAGCCATGCACGCCATCTGCATAATCGGGTTGGCGTACAGCGCGGCCTCCGGGTGGATGAGCATGGAGAGTTCATCAAACTGCCATTGCGGATCAAACTCGGTCATCCAGAACGGGTAATCGTAACGATTACAGAAAAGCCAATTCAAAAGGGGAATAGGGAACACATGCGCCTGGGCATACGTGGACTCATTGGCAATGCTGACCGCGTCCTGACTCGCATTCTTACCACCCAGCTCATCAATGAGTGCGCTGCCGACCGGCATCCCCAGAAATGGCGAATAGAAGGGTGTGGTAACAGAATCGATCGCCACAAAGGGTTCCCAATAGGTCCATATCAGACCAATGACCGTAAAGGGACCTCTTTTACACACACAGAAGCCGAGAAACGTCAGCTCAATCTCGTCATAATAAATATCTGTCAGCGGATTGAACGGCACCCCTCCCTTGCTCCAGCCGCTAGTGCTGATAGTTACCGCCAGTAACCAGGCAAGCAGGAACGATTTGGTCTTCATCTCCCCTCTCCTATCAGAAATTCCGTCACCTGCATCTGCCCGCCCCGCTGGATAGCGACACAAGGGACCGCTGCCAGTTGCAGCCGTTCAGCTACATCTTTTCCCAGATAGAACACCGCCCGCTTCAGTGCAGTGATGAGCTCATGGGCGTATCCGCCAGAGATGAGAAGTTTTACCCTGTGATCTTCGCTGTATGGCGACTCCCTGAACCACTTGACCTGGGCCGGATCACTGCCGTCAATCACCACCAGCCCGATTGACAAGCGCATGTAATCCAGAGGATTGAAGGTATAGCCTCGGGGATAGAGCACCCTCCCCTCCCGGTCGCGCAGGTCACGATCAAGGGTGTAGCTCATATCGACCAGAAATGTTCGATCCTGCTTTGCCCTGGGCAACTGATACAGGTCAACAGGTTGATAGGTATCAACCGTCTTCTGGTATTCGTCTTTCTTCTGCTCCCACCCGTCCTGCTCCCACCCGTCCTGTACCCTCAGCTTCAGCTCTTCCCGAACATCCGCCTCGGCCACCGGATACACGTCACCCACCGTGCCAAGATCTGTCATCGCCGCAACCCATGTCGGGATCATCAGCATGACCACTATGCAGATGGCCTCAGATCTCACCCTGCTCTCTCAGTGCAACCATCTGCTCAATAGCTTCATGGTGGGTGCTGCCCTCATCCACCATCTTCCCGATCATCGCGATCTCAGCAGCCTTCGAGGTGTAGATAAAGTAGGCATAATCGTTCACCACCAAACGGGAGACACCGAGGCCGAACGGCGTATCGAAAAAGATTTCTGAATAGTACGGAGGGCTGGACTTGAGGCTTTTGAGCAGCTCCATGGTGAAGCCGTCATAATCGATAATCCCGAGATTCCTGGCCTGACCGAAATCAGATGATTCCAGGAGGATCTTGAAAGCCGAGTTGCCGTTGATCACATTGCCCACCTCACCAAAGTTTCCCATATCGAGCAGGGACTGGGTAACGACCATGAAGGAGCCGTTATATTTTCTGGCCCGGCGATAGCCTTCATTGATCACCGGGGCAAGCATGGCTGCTTTGTCCAGGAACTGCCACGCCTCCTCAAAGATCACCAATCTTGGCCGGGACCGGTCGGAGAGATAGAGGTCCTGGGTGACCGCGTTGATAATGAGCAGGGTCACAACCCGATAGAGATCGGGCTGTACCTTAAGATTTTCCAGCTCCAGAACCACGAACTCGTCCCTGCGGATATCAAAAGAGGATGGCCCGACAAAGAACTTCCCGTGAAATCCATGGCTGGTGAACTCACGGATATTGAAGGCCAGCTTTCTGGCGGATTCAACCAGCGTCTGGTTGTCCGCCAACTCCTCAAGATCGGCGTTTGGCACCGCTGGGAATTTCATCAGAAATTCGTAGACCGTATCCGCATCGGCATCCCTCCCCCGCTCCTGCCATGCCCATCTCACCGCATTCCGGATCAGGTTCATTTCGGTATCATTACATTTGTCTGTATCCGAGTTGGAGTAGGCCATCTGAGCAAAGACCGCAGCCACGGACTTCAACTCCTCGCCTGGTTCAATGATGTGGGTAAACGGATTGAGGCACACATTGGTGTCGGCCTGGAAGTCAAGATATTTGGCTCCGAGCATCCGTGCGATCTTTTTGTATGAGCCACCGATGTCGATAATCCGCACCATCGCATTGCACGAGTAGTAATTGAACGCGATATAATTGATGAGAAAGGATTTGCCGGATCCTGAGGTAGCGCAGCAGAGCACGTTATGGTTGGCAGCCCCTTTGGCAAAGAAGTCTAAAGAGACGATCTGCCCTTTGCGACCGGTAAAGATCAGCCGAGGTTCTCCGCCGGACCCGGAGAAATCCCCCTGGACTGGCAGGATTTGCGTGACCGAGGTGACCGGAGCCACAAAATCCCGCTCAAGATTATCGATATTCTTGCCGCTGGTGTACATGCAGAACGGCAAAGACGAGAGAAACAGGATCTTGAGGATCATGTTGTCCTTCTGCATCACATACCCCTGATTCTCCCACAACCTTCGCACCCTGGTCAGGGAGTCCCTTGTTTTTTCAAGGTTATCACTCCATACCCAGACGAGAGGGATCACCTTGACGAATTTTTCCCCATGCTCAAGTCGATCTGCAGCCTCAAGGAACTCCCCTTGCCTTCTCCTGAGGCTCGACGAGAGGGAACCGACGGCCTGCTGGTTCAAAAGCAAGTTGCACTTGCCGTGGATCTGCATCTCCAAACCTTTCTCAAAAATGATATTGAAGGTGTAGAGAAAGCCGGTCTTGATCTGATCGGCATCGGAGATCACCCCCCAGATGCCCCCGAACAAGGCGTTGGTCTGCAGGGAGTCAACCTGCTTGGGAATAACCTTGGGGGTCGTGCAGCAAAAATAGTTTTCACCAACCACCATGTGATCCTTTTCCTCACGGATCACCGTGTCAGCTGTAATAATCTGCTTGCGCAGAGGGACCTGATCACTGTAGGCGTTGAAATTCTGTTCTGGGTAATGGGTTGGATAGGCGTTTATCAGCCGCCGCAGCCATTCCAACAGTTCCTCGGGTCGCATATGACGTGGAGAGAGCAGAGCGGCTTTCAGCGTTTCATTGATCTGTCGTTTGATCTCCATGAGCGGTGCGGCCTTGGCCGGATCGGCCAAATCTTCAGGCCTTGGCATTCCTTTACTGTTTTCGGGGACTGTCAGGGCCACATAGAGCCGGAAATTTCTGACCGGAATATTGCTGCAGGACCTGAGCCCCTCCTTGCCAAGGGTTATAAAGTCCACGACCTTGTCGGTATTGGACTCGATAATCTTGTCACACCTGGTCCTGCTGGCTCTGTAGCGATCAAGTATCGGCTCAATATGGGAGTCGGCGTGACAGGTGAGCTGGATAACACTGTCTTTTGGGATACCAGCCCGAAAGAGGCCCTCCAGGGCATTGATGGTCTTCGGGCCGGCATAGACGACCGGATAGCCTTCCCATAAGAGCCCAAAGCTGTCATCCTGATTAAGATAGACTTCTGTCTTCTCGTCATAGGCCACATAGTTCAGAAAGGACGAAAACGGCGTCCGTTTTGTCATTTTGTCGAGATCTGATTGCCTGATATGGTCTCGCCCGCCTACGCCGAGACGCTGTAAGAGCGTGAGTAACATAACGTTTATCTTGAAGTTTCGTGAATCTCGCTGAGTATCCAATTGGAATCCTCAACCTTCACATAGGCATATCTCGTCATAAACAGCTCTTGCCCTTCCCCTTCATAAGGCAGCAGCAGAACCCTGAGAATTTTCGGCGGTTGCAGGAGAGGCTTTCGGGGCTCTTCCAAGAGTCCGGCAACCATCTGGTAGCGCTGATCGTGTTCGTTTAGACCTTCGCTGGTCATACCCGGCTCGATGCCGGGAAACCTCGCCGCTTTGTAGGCGGTGGAGGTGTCAACACACTTACCTGTGTCCTCACCGGCCTTGCACTTGAAATCCTCTTCATACGGATTGACCACCTGCTCAAGAGGAGCACAGGCTGAAAGCCCTGTCAGGAGCAGTACGCCCACCAACCGCTTAAATCGTTCCACTGTCAATCTCCCTGATCACCAGTTCCTTACCCTCTGAAATCACCACCGTGATTTTCTTGGTGGCACCAACCTCGATCACCGGTGTGGTCTGCTTGACCAGATCCACATAAAAATCCCGCAAGGTATCAGCCCCTTCAGCAAGACCACCACCAACCGCATATGGCACAATGTCTCCAGATTCTACAGTCTGGGTTGAACCAAGGGCGGAAACAGATGTGGTGGTAGAGGCCGCTTTTAGCCAATCCCCTGCCCCACCAAACAGCCCGGCAACAACAGCCCTGGCGGTAGCCGCTCCCATGCGGGAGACAACGCGGCCAGAAAGCCCGACCTTGGAGTCGGAGTCCGTCACAAACCCTTTCACCTGCTCATCGATGACGGCCTGACCATTTTTGGAGAGACAGGAAAGCGACACCAGGCGGACATCCGCCCGCTCCTTATCCAACCTCCCGACAGCTTCGGCCACCACAAAGCACCCTTCCACGTCCCCTTTCACGTCATTGGGCAGCACCGCCGGAGTCTGGATACGAAGGAGCATCGGTTCCGGATCACCCTTGCCCTTTCTGCTGGTGGAGGCGTCGAAACCGGTCAACAGGCTGGCCTCCATGAAGGACGGTGGTAAATAGACCGCTCGTCCTTTTTTTTTCGGCTCCTCAATCACCTCAGCTTCCGGATTGGAAAGCACCTCAATTTCACCGATCACAAGTGGTTCAGGGTCGGGTATCGCCGCTGGTGGGACAGTGCGGGCTCGCGCGCGAGGAGCCACCTCCTCACCCATGGGCATAGGCCATTTGGTTTTTTCAGCAACCGTGGCCGGTGGAGGACTTTTTGCGATCTCATCGGCACTCGGGAGAATCGACTGCTCTGCCTTCTCCGGCTGTTTTCTCTTGTGCAGCTCCTGCTCATTTTTGAGCTTCTCGATCTCTACCCGAAGACTCTCCAGTTCCCGCCTTGCCTCCCGCAGCATGGTCTTTTCGATCAGATCAGGCTCAAGCTCAACCGCCTTTACGTTTGGCTGTCCCGCAAGCTCTAAGGTACGTTGGGATCGCAGGTTGTAACCAGCCATAATGAGTATAAACAGGATGATACCGATAACCGCCCAGACGACCTGCTTTTTTTGTCTGGGCTCAAGCTTGTCAAAGTGCTTCATTTCATGCCCTCCCTCTTCTCCACGACAAACACCCGGGTCGTCTGGCGAGGACGCAAGGTGTGATCCTCGACGGCAACTGCCAGCAAGGCCGGGCTGATTGTGGACCTGAGGAAATCTGTCTCTGTCACCTTGATGCTGGCGGATGCCACCGACTGTACATCATAGCGTCTCAAACGCAGGCCAACGCCCTCGACATCCACATACTGATTGAGATGGACCTCAAGATCTGGCCGGACTGCCACCTTCTGCTTTTTCTCCGTGATCTTGTAACTGGATGGGTACTGTTCGCTGTATGCCTCTCGAATGATGTGCAGGGCCTGTTTCTCCAGTGGCATGTTCTTGAACAGGGCAAGATTTTTCTTGAAGCTGTCCCCTTCGGGTGGGGTCAGTCGCACCGTTGTCGAGGGTATGCTGGCTGGCTGCGCGATGACGTTGTAGACATTGCCATCACATACCAGAAACAGCTCATTATCGGCTGTGGCATACTGTGTACTACTGCCAAGCTTCTTTATCTTGAACTTGACGAAGGCGTCCTTTTTAGAAAAATGGCCACTGATATCCTTTTCCTTACTGTAGATCATGTCCTGCATGACGCCTGGACAGACAAAACGGTTCACATCACGATTGGAGACCTTGACCATTGTCCGCACATCCGGAGCAACGGACTGCTCAGCCCAGGCTCCGGTACTCACCAGAGAAAGCATGACCACAACTGCCCAGATATTTTTCATCTCGCCTCCTGTTTCGTATCCACCTCGGCCAAGCCCTTCTGACCTTTTTCCTTGACGGCGAGGAGATAAAACCGGCCATCTTCTATTCGGTAGTCGACCAGATAGGATCTGGTGGTGTTTTCTAAAGGCGTGTTGCCGGTGTACTGCACAAGCTGGCCGAGCAATTCGATGGTTTTCTCGTCAAAATGGAGATTTTGGAGGTAAAAGGTGGAGCTGACCAAGCCTTCTTCCGCCCGGCTGGCGAGCGAGTACCAGTTTTTCGAAGCCTCAGGAAATGATTCAGGGGCGTAATAATAGAGCAGTGCCTCGAAGTTCTCCCGGGCTGTTGACGGAGAGTAGGTGCCAACCAGATTGGCGATGGTTCGACTTATGTCCCGAATGTACTTTTCCGTTGGTTTCCCTTGGACGAACTCCACTTCACCGGTCATTTTTGGCGGTATCAAAATCGTCCGTTGATACGTGACCGCCCTGTACGTCATCAGCGAGTTGAAGCATAGCGCTCCGGACATGACGACAAACACGAACTTCAAGAGCCGATTCTCATCGAAAAGGGCACTGGATTTTTGCAGATAATCGCTAATCTTCATTCGTGAAACTCCTTCTCGAAATATTCTGGGTAGCCCTTCATCTCTATCAGGCCGAGCATATAGAGGATGTGTTTCAAAAATCCTCTGGCATGCTTACGCTTAGTACGTGTGTAAGACCATTGCATAGCGATAAAGATTACCCACATGAATCCGCCGTAGATCAGCGCGAAAGTGAGGGTAAAAATGAAGATGATCAGCTCATCCAACTCAAACCAGAGCACCTGAATCGGCTTGCTCAGGTATTGAGGAAATGGTTTCTGGTTTTTGTACGTATTCATTGCGCCCTCTGAAGTCATCCAGGCGAGGTGACCTGGAGCCTGGATGACTAATCAATATGGATTAGCTGATGACAGCCCCGACAGACTGAACGACCGAATCAGCTTTCAACATAAAGGCTCCACCCAGAACTGCCCCTGCAGCAGGAAGCAGCATCTGACGAATTGCCAGGATCCCTGCCAGGACCATGACACTACACCCGCCAACAAAGCCAATAGGCCCAAGCAAAATCTGATTAACCCCCACATCATAGAGGTCGTAGGCAAACGACCCCGCTGCCGGGGTGGTCATTGCCAGAGCGTTACTTGCGATAACGAGGCAAGCAATGGTCAAGGCGGTAACGGTGATTGTTTTGGGATGGTTTTCATTGCTCATTTTTTCCTCCATTGCAGAGATGATGAAAATGTCTGTCCTCCATGGGCAGGATCATTGATCAAGAGCCGTTATCTCGACTCGCCGGTTGATGGGGTAATAGTTTTTGCTCACCAGATTGGCTGCTCCTCTGCCTTCAACTCTGGCTACAGTGTATCCCTCTTTTCGCAGCACTGCGCCTACGGCTTTTGCACGCTCGATGGACAGCCATTCGTTGAATCGAGCTGGCCCCTTCTGGCAGGTGTATCCAGTCACCACCAAGGGGGTTTTCCGTGATATGTTTTGCGTCAGCAACCCAGAGCGGATTTTCTGAAACTCAAGAGATGAAATTACCGGGTTGTCGATCTGAAAATAGACAATGATTGGCTTAGTAAAGCGCGCAAACGAGGATGCTGAGCTACGCTCAAAAAATGGCCCTTCTTCCAGGGATGCTTTCTGTTTTGCGACGTGAGAAATGACAAATGTCTCTACAGAGACATTTTGAGTCAGCTCCATCTGGTAAACATATTCCTCCTTGCTGATCTCCAAAGTCGCTCCCTGGGATATGATCGGCAAGATCATGCTGATGGAGACAAAAATCGCTTGTAATAGTGCCAATTTTTCACTCAACATTTACCCCTCGTTTCCACCAATCAAAGAAACTACGTTTCTTTTTATTTATCTGCGCGATTTACTAAATTCTCAGACACCTAACATGTCGCTTTTTGCTATCGCTTTTCTCTTGTTGTAAACCTTTTGCTTGACCTTGTAGAGGCGCTTGATATGTGGTCGTGTAAAGATGAAGCCAAAGGTCAATTCAAGCTCGTTGATGAGTTGCTTCATAGGCAGTCGGACCCCACTCTCTAGATTGGAAAATCGTGTATACGCATACCTTTCCCACTTCGTTTCAAAGTCAGGCGATGTGAGTAATTGCAATCTGCGTGCTTTAGAATATTTGGCCAGTTGCAATCTGATCATCTCGCTTTTCCCCCAGATTTTCTCAAGCAATCTGAGGCCAGCAAGATCCTCCTCAGTAAGGGGATTTTCGACCACTTTCTTTCTCACCATCCAGCGTAAGATCTTACGGGTGAGCCGAGACGTTCTGGCAAACTCTTCGATGTCCATTTTCGATCCGAGATATCGCACAGTTGATAAGTCGCCTCACGCCCCTGGCGGTGATTCCAAACTGCTGACCAACCATGTCCGCATTTACCGGAGTGGGTTGATTGAGAATCCATTGTGCCACCTGGCGCTGCCGTCCGGTCAATGCTGATAATGCTGCCTCAATAACGCCCGGATCCAATTCCTCATCGGCCACATTTTTATCCTGCGTGACGTAGATACGAGCCATATCACAATCAGCAACAACATTGACACCCATGGTCAATTCAATACACCGGGAACGGAAGACAACTCGAAAATAGCGACCCATAAGGGTGAGGTCCTTTTCATTTTGCAGCAAGCCGGCAAGTGTTTGATAGGCGGTCAAGAGGGCTTCGCTCTCTAGGTCCTGAAGGCTACACCCCATGTACGGCAGATATTGAGCAGCAACGCATCTAATGAGCACCCGATTGGATTTCGTCCAAGCAATTGCAAGTTGCCACATAGACCTGTTGCCTAACATCATAACCACCCCTGAACGCCTCCATGATATATTGATGGACAACACTGTTGTCCGACACAACATCCACTATATTTGGCATTAATATACTAATATCTTATGTTGTCAACATTTAAATTTGCCACGTCCACCTTATTGCCAGAAATGACAACGATGGAGTCTCAATGACACTATTATGGTGCATTGTTAATAAGATATGCCGAACAGGCTTCGTCAGGAAGATAAGGAAAAAAAAGAAACTATTTGATTTTATAGGGGCCTTAGAATATTCCTGTCTTAGGATTCCAGGAATTATCAAATGTGTTTCGTCCACTCATGTGAACAGACGCTTCCACGACATCCTGGCCCAGGCAGAGAAGAAAAACAAACTCAGGACAGCCCAGAAAAGGGCGGAGATGAAAATGAGCAACCTTGAATATTTTTATTTTTTTCTACGCTACAAAATTGACTCCGGCGTCAAACAAATAGACCTGGCCCGCTCAGAGCATGTTCAGATCAGTCGCTCATATCTCAGCCGACTCTACGTGAATCCACCGAAAAACTGTGCCATCAACATCCAGGAAGGCATCGCCAAATACTTCGGCCTCACCTACGAAGAGATGATTGAAGAGGCCAAAAGGCTTTATAAGCAGCAAAGCGAGGAAATTCTCGAGACACAGGAACCTCCGTCTACGTACCTTGCCGGCAGGAATCCTCATCACCACGAACACCTTCCGCGCAATCCTCTCAAGCTGATCGATCAGATGAACGCCATAGCAATCGGCATGAGAGAAAATTACAACCATGCCATTGAGCTTGAAAAAGAGAGGGACGACCTCTTAACCATCCTTAACGACCTGAAAACTGGCATCTGCGTGGTCGATTCTCACCTGACGGTTCGGTACCAGAACCCTTTCCATCGAAAACATTTCGGCAACCTTACCGGCCAAAAGTACCTCCTGTTCTGGGATAAAGGCCTTGATAAGCAATCGATTATTGAAAGGGTATCAGCAGGTGCCTTTGAAAATCTGACGATCAAACACGAGGGCAAACCCTACAACGTCCAGTTTTCCATCACCTACAAGGGGAGCCAGATACAAAGGATAGTAGAGCACATCATTGAACAACAGCCCAGCGAGATGCAGGCCGACAAAGGCCACATGGAGATATACCGCGAAGTGTTCAAACAGCTCGACCACGGGTTTGGTTTCTTCAACAACCAGCGCGAACTCGTGCTCGCCTCCAACAAGTTTGGCTTTCTTGACGGCTATGACTTCCCAAACACCCGGCTCACTGTCGATCAACTCCTGCTCGACGTGGGAGAGAAGACAGGCGACAGCCTGGAAAAGCTAACCGAGTTGAAAAGGGCTTACGAGAACAAGAAGGAGATCGATTTTAAGATAAATATCGACGGGATTGGATATAACTTTCAAACAAAAAACATTTTCAAGGACGACGAACACCTGGGGATCCTATTGATCGTGAGAAAACTATCAGGGAAGTAGCTAGTTGACAATGTAGGACTTTACAGGACACAAATACAATTCCTTCCAAAATCACCGGTAGACGTAAAGTTCGGTGCTAGAGACATTATCAATCACAATCATATAGATTCCCTATTTCTCCTTGTCGCATCTGCAGGGTTCATGTGAAAAGCATTAATTATACATTTCATTATTTCTTTATTTACTGACTGCGAAAATGAGGAACCAACACAAGCAAATCCCCTTTCACTGGGCTCGCAATAATGGCCCTGTACCTATGTATCATTGAAATTACCCGGAAGAAAATTAAACCCTGGGTTGAACTCGGTTTGGGCATTGAGCGACCTCTAATGGTAGCCAACGACCATTTAATTTCGCTCAAAGGGAAATCCCAGGCAACTGCTGCAACAAAGTCAAACCGAGTTATTAGGTACTTCATGGAACAGTTACAAGCAATAGCCAAAACAATTACAGAGCTGGATATCACGGTCAATATAGCCGAACTCGTTCAAAAGATCCGCACCTCCACCGTGCGTCCTGCCGTTCTGGCTACAGCAACAACGGCCTTAAAAAAGGTTGACGGTATCTGGAAACCAGTTTTGGTCTATCGTTGGCTGGGTGTTTCGGTTAACGAAGATAATGCTCAGCAAACTGTTCTGCTGACCGATTTGGCAGGTGCAGATGCAGCGGCATCTCTTCATCTTGGCCACTCAAGTTGTTTTATGCAGGGAGGGCTGACTATGCCCTCGTCACTTCTTATACCGCGGGCATCGAAATCGAACAGGAGGCCATGAATGCCACCGACCATCAGGAATTTCTCACCGCCTATGTCCTCGACCTCATCGCCTCCTGGTGTTGGAAGAACAGGCCACATCATCAAAGAGATAGCAGAAAAAACAGCAGAGGAATCCGGTCGGAAAGTAAGCCCATTTCTCAGCCCTGGTTCTGTCCATGGCTGGGAACTTGAGGAACAATTTACACTTTGTTCACTTCTGCCACTGCAGAGTATCGGCGTTGCTCTTAGCAGTAATGGCATCCTCATCCCCTTCAAATCTTTATCCTGCATGATAGGTATAGGAACCGGCTACAGTTCGTCACAAGTCGGTACTACTTGTCAGGTATGTTCACGAAATGCACGTTGCGAAATGCAGCAACCAACACAAGGAGTCTAGTTTTCATGTCATCTTCGCATGCTCTCACCATCCTCCCCGCTCACAGAACCCTTGCTGTCAACTCGGGCACAAGCCTTATCGAGGCTCTCGTCGACCATTCAATTTTCTTACGATCCGACTGCTGTGGACGAGGAACATGCGGCAAGTGCCTGGTGCAGCTGATACAGTCGGACGGCACAAAAAAAGAGACCTCTGCATGCACGCAACAGATCAAAAGTAACCTCACCATTGCCGTCTATCTTTGTCATACGGATAACAAGGAAGTGGTTTCCTCCGTAGCGGTAAAAAATCCACAGTCAATCTATGGGGACGATGTCGTGAGCCGTATCGGTGCCATCGACATGAAGCGTGATTCGCTTGACCATCTACAGAAAATCGTGATCAACGCCATCGAATGGTGAATTACCCTGCTTCTTGAAAAAGCAGGACTGGATAAGAATGCACTTGGAAATATGGTCGTGGTTGGCAACCCGACCATGATACACATCCTCATAGGGGAGAATCCAAGCCCCCTCGGCAGATATCCATATATCCCTGCTTTTCATGAGGCAAAAATTCTCAGTGCGGCCGATATCGGTTTCTCTCTCGACCGCGTTGTCTTGCAGACCTTTCCACAAATCTCAGGATTTATCGGCGGAGACATCCTCAGTGCTGCCCTCGCGGTGGATATGGAGCATCAACCCGAAGGGACCTTGCTGATTGATCTTGGCACAAACGGGGAACTTCTTTTCAAAGACAAGAAAACGCTCTTTGCGGCATCATGCGCTACCGGGCCGGCCTTTGAAGGAGCTACGCTCTCGTGCGGTATACAGGCTATCCCGGGCGCCATCAATAAAGCCTCCATCATCAACGACGTCGACTTTCCAGAGTATACCACGGTCAACTTTAGCGGCTCAAAAAATATAAAACCCTGTGGTGTCTGCGGTACCGGGGTCATAAGCAGTGTCGCCGAACTCTGCCGCCATGGGATTATCGAACCAAGCGGTGCCTTCACAAAAAAAGATACCATTCGCCCCCTCGTCCAAGATAATGACAATAGATTGAAATACATCCTCCTGCCGGAAGATGAAACGCATGACGAGAGAGCCATATCTATCAGCCAGCAAGATGTCCGTTCCGTGCAGCTTGGTAAAGCTGCCATTATCACCGGTATTGAGTTTCTCTTAAAGGCCGCCGGTTACGATCATCCGAATAAAATTATCATCGCCGGAGCCTTTGGCACCTTCATGGAGATGGAGGACATGGTCACCCTCGGCATGATCCCTACCATTGCCACAGAGCAAATAGAAATAGTTGGCAATTCCGCAGGTGCCGGAGCAGTTATGGCGCTCTGCGACAATACTTATCTACAAAAAGCCATCGAAATGGCTTCACAGGTCGTGACTATTGATCTGACCTGCGATATTCAATTCCAGAAAATCTTTGTGCAAAAACTCCGATTTCCTCATTTTAAAAACGACAATGAACCATCACGAGTACAGGTGTAACAAGTTGCTATAGAGGATTCGCTATGGCAAGCCATCTGATAAGTGGCTCTTCGTATAAAATTGAAAAGATATGTGTGACCGAATCTTTGACATCCTCTCCGGCCTGCAGCCCGAACGGGATGTCAACCACACGGCGGCTCAATTTTAAGTACACTCACAAAGCACGACAAAGGTACCACCATTTTCTAACCACAAAAAGACCGGGGAAAACGATCCTGCGAAGAAAGAGCGTAAAAGGCAGACTGTCAGCCCCACAAGGGGCTAAGCTATCACAGCTGTTCCGGAAGTGGACTAACCCTATAACTATACTAACTCACAACGAAATAGTCTCTTGTCGGATGTCCGACACAAGACAACCCATGAGACAAGAGGCTGTACTCGTCACAGCACAAGGCTCTATGTCAATACGATTCTGTTTTCACTAATAAAAAAAGGCAATGTCGGACGTCCGACATTGCCTGAACAATTATTCGAGAAAAAGAGGTTATCCTGCAAGCAAAGCCTTCACGGTCTCCATGAGCCCCTCAACCTCCACCCTTAGCCGTTCTTTTGCTTCTGCAGAGAGGTTTGCTTTTCTCAGCTTATGTACCAACCTTTTACTCTCAATGATTTTCTCGAGAGCACGCTGGTCAGCCTCTCGCACCCTTCTTGTCGGACGAGGTCTGGTCAGCTGCCTGATCTTCGATACCGTCAGGTTCTCATTTTTGACCTTCTCGTAGAGGTAGATCATCTCCTCAGGGTCTTTTCTCTTGGCGATTTCCAGGAGAACACTCTTCGGGGTATCCAGGGTCCGGCACTGCTCTTTTACCGAGTCTGGTAAAGCGATGAGGGTCAGGAGCTCACTTATCGTTGTTCGGGATTTGCCGACAACCTCACTCAGCTGCTCATGGGTATACTTATGGCTTTCGATGACCCGCTGGTATGCTTCCGCTTCTTCAATTGGTTTAAGATCATCACGCTGAAGATTTTCAATCAGCGCGATCTCCTCCGGATCCCCTTTTGAAAACAACGCAGGAATCTGTTCCAACCCAGCAATCTTCGAAGCCCGGAAACGACGTTCACCCGCGATGAGGATAAACTCCGTGTCGAGCTCCCCGCTGTCGTTCTTCCTGATAATGATCGGCTGAAGAACACCCTGCTTCGCGATGGAGGTCGCAAGCTCATTTAAGGTGGCTTCGTCAAACGTTTTCCGAGGCTGATTCGGATCAGCGGAGATCGCTGAAAGAGGGATCTTATAGAGATTACCCTCGAGATATGCCTCAACGAGAGGGGTCTCACTCTCAGCAGCGACTTGCGGCTCAGCATCGAGGGACTTACCTGCCAGCTTGGTTGTCTTGCCGGCTACACGTTTCTTGAAATTTACCGCCATAGTTGAAGTAACTCATCTGTTAATGCTTGATAATCTTTGGTCCCTTCACTTTTGGGGTCATAGATCATGATAGGAACCTCGGCAATCTGCGCCTGTTTGATGGCTGTTATTTTCCGGATTTTGGCCGCCAACACGACATCCTTAAACTCTTCTAATTGCTCCTCAAGCCAATCGTTGATACCTTTCTCTCTCGAGTCGTACATGGTCACCAGGATTCTCAGATACTCCCTGATATTGTTTTCTTCGCCCTTAACACTCCGAACGGTATCGATCAGATCAGCAAACCCTTCCAGCGAATATCTTCCGGTATCTGTTGGGACGAGGATGAAGTTGCAGGCGTAAAGCGCATTGATCTCCAGGATCCCCAATGATGGATGACAATCGATAATGATGAAGTCATATTTGTCTGCCACCTTATCCAGAGCGTTTTTCAGCTTTGCCTCTCTGAAATGCTCATTGATGAGCAGGTTAGATGCCTTGTTGAGGTGTATATTCGCCCCAATCAAGTCCATCCCCTCTACGCCCGTTGCATAGATAACATCTTCAATCGATTTACCGTATTGGAGAACGTCACGGATGGTAAACTCACACGCCTCAACCATTCCCATGCCGATAGTCGAATGCCCTTGTGGATCAAGGTCAACGAGTAACACCTTACGACCTTCAACTGCCAGGCCACAAGAGAGATTAATGGCAGTGGTCGTTTTGCCAACACCACCTTTCTGGTTGATTACTGAGATAATTTTATTCATATGCTGAGGAAATCCCTTCTGAGTTGTTGAGCAGACTGAAGGCCAGAATCAAGCGATCAAAGTTTGCAATGCTGCTAACCTATCACAACCAGACTATTATTCAAAGAATATCTCATAGGTTAATAGCAAAGATCTAGCCGACAACGCCCCTTGCTCCCTTTGGTTTTGTTTCCCACAAACGAGGCTGCTTTTTCAAGCCTTTCCGATGGCTCTCACACATCTATCTGCCCATGCAATAGCACCCCCCTACGCTATTCTTTCACACTGCCAGCAGGTCTGATTAAATAAGAAACTAAAGGAGCCATATTCGCAAAAACCATGTGGAAAAACCCTCTCCCATTAGACGGGTACAGAGCGATCTGGGTGATCTGGCCACCCCTTAAATATCTCGCAGCACAACACCAACCCACATCATGCTTTCATGATTTACTATTTTAATTATTGCTCTCCCACATCATTCATGTTTTATTTATTTGAGTAATTCCACATTTAATGATTTCATATGTTCATGAATAATGTATTTCACTATTTCATTATAGGATGTTTTCATGATTATTATTATTGGTTGTAACAAGGGCGGGGCAGGGAAGAGTACCCTTGCCACCAATTTGGCTGTTGGCCTGACGCTACGCGGCAAGGATATTGTTCTTGTCGACGCAGACCGCCAGCGAAGCGCATCAAAATGGCATCAGTATCGAATCGAGGAAAATCATAAACCCGATATGCTGGTCGTCGCGAAAGAGGACAACATCGCAGTTGACCTCTCCAAACTGAATGAAAAGTATGAGTTTGTTATCGTCGATGTCGCCGGCAGAAACTCCCGCGAGCTCATTACCGGCGCTACCGTTGCTGATTTACTGATAGCACCCCACCAGGCATCACAGCTTGACCTCGATACACTGAACGAATTACACGAGCAGCTCATCCGGATCAAGGACCTCAACCCCGACCTTGAGGCCTACATCTACCACTCCATGGCCCACACTAACGCAAGCGTCAAAGAGAACGAAAGGGAAGAGTTCATCAACTACGCCGCAGAGTTTCCACAACTCAAACAGATGCAATCGATGAACTTCTACCGAAAGGTATACCGCGACGTGATTCCCCAGGGACTATCTGTCCTTGAGAGCGATAACGTCCAGGCCAAAGCGGAGATGAATCAATTTATCGATGAAATTCTTAGGATAATTCAATAATGGCGACCTCATTTAAAAAACCTAAAACAGAGAAGAAAGTCGACCCTGAAGCCGCAGAGCGACTGGCCCAGGAGTTAGCTGATAAAACCTATGATGAGCCCAAAAAATCTGTCATTATTGAAGAGGAATCCAAGCCGCTTCAGTTTAAGATCACCCCAAGCCTGCATCGTGAGTTCAAGACCTTCGCAGCAGTCAGAGGGTTGAAAATGGTAGACCTGTTCAAACTCATGTTTGAGGAATACAAGCAAAATCATAGCAGCAACTAAACGTTGCTACTATTCATGATATACTTTTTTCATGATTTAATGTTTTCCACCTTTCATTATATGCTTTTTTCGCGTGCAATTGCGGTACACAAGGTTCAACTTCTTCTTTAAAGATGAACAGGGGACTATGCTGCTTGGTAATAACTACGCTGATAGCTGAATCATTGGCCAAATGAGATAAAAGGGCAGGGGATATGATTTTCAAAAAGAGAACATATTTCGAGTGCATTATCCCGGAGGAGAACAGACGGGCCTTTTACGAAATTACTATTGGCCAGGATCTCTTTGGCTACATCATTATACGTCACTGGGGCAGGATCGGAACCAAAGGACAACCAAAAAAACAACAGCGATTTGTCGAGGAAGATGAGATGCTGATAGAGTTCGAGCGTCTGTATAATGAGAGGGTAAAACACCAGTATGTCCCGCGGTTAAGAAAGAAAAGAAAATAATGAACGAAGAGAGCAGGTGTAACGCAATCTTTGCTCTCACGAAAAACTCTCAAGGGACACATGCAAAGCGCAAAGCCGGCCAGGTTCTGCGCTTCCACAGATAACAGGGAAACAGTCTCCAGTTGGATATCTGACGGAGCAATGAACACAAGACCCAATACCCAGTAAAGCTCAATGTTAGACAATTGGTAAAGGCGGATTTTGGACTTAAGAACTGCCTTTTTCTAAAGACTCGTTCGCTTAAGAGATGGAGTTTCCATAATGAGAAAAGCTTTGTCGACAATGATGCTCATATTATTTCTTTCTTTTTATGCATACGCTGAGGAAGGTGTGCAGAAAAAAACAGGACTTTTGTGATTGCAGACACGGGAGTTTCTGAATTTTATGATAACTCATCGTTAATCCAACGGGCGATTCAAGGCTCTCATTTTTTTGGACAAGACGCACAATACCAAATCAACTCACCTTCTTACACAGATAACGGAGATGGAACTATTATAGATAATGTGACTGGTCTAATCTGGCAGAAAATGATGTGTGAAAAAATGACTTTTGCTGAAGCGTTCAAGAAAGCCAAGGATTTGGAATTGGGTGGTAGTAGTGATTGGCGTGTTCCTACGATTAAAGAACTATATTCGCTTATACAATTTACGGGAAGAATGAATGGCCAGAAAGCTATTAGACCATTTATTGACACTCAATATTTTGTCCAACCGCTTGGGAACGTTAGCTTGGGAGAGCGAGAGATTGATGCACAGACCTGGAGCAGCACCGAGTATGCAGGTAGAACCATGAAAAACGATGAAACCGTATTTGGCGTTAATTTTGTTGACGGACGAATTAAAGGATACCCCAAATACAACCCCCGCAGTCGTCTATCTAATAAAATGTATTTTCGTTTCGTGCGCGGAAACAAACTCTATGGAATCAATCAGTATATAGACAACAAGGACGGCACCATAACAGATTTCGCAACCGGTCTGATGTGGCAAAAATCCGATAACGGGCAGGGCATGAATTGGAAAGAAGCGTTAAGCTATGCGGAAAACCTGAGTTTCGGAGGATATGGTGATTGGCGGTTGCCTAATGCGAAAGAACTGCAAAGCATTGTGGACTATTCAAGAACACCTCAGACAAACGGTACGGCTGCTATCGACCCTATTTTTGAAACAAGCACAATCAAAGATCCGGAGGGGGATAAACAGTATCCTTACTTCTGGACAAGCACAACCCATCTCGAAGGGCGAAATCCCTATAGCTCGGCAGTCTATATCGCTTTTGGAGCTGCTCAAGGCAAGATGCGTAACCGCCTTATGGATGTGCATGGTGCTGGTTCGCAACGCAGCGATCCAAAATCTGGAAGTGCAAGTGATTATCCGCAATATTTCGGCCCGCAAGGCGATTTGCGATATGTGTTCAACTATGTCAGATGCGTGAGAACGGCAAACTAATAGGAGCGAATCGGGTAGCCGGGGGAATCTCTCCCCCAGCCCCCACACCACCTAGCATGCGGGTCCGCACTAGGCGGTTCCCAAGAGCTACCGAGCCGTAGCCGGGTAATGGATGTTTACCCATAGATCTTTGACAGAAAGCAAACCTTGAACCTTGAGCCATTGATTGGTCATGCCCGAGTGTGTCGCAAGTGTACGCGACAGTCTCCATGGACCTTTCCTACTCAGACCGACAGATATAGCAGTACGGAGAAAGGTTCCGAGCATGGTCAGCTCACGCACCTTGGTGCGGCAGAAACGCCACTGCTTCCAGTAGCACATGCGCACCCTGCGTCGCAGCCAATGGTCGATTTCGGGT
>NZ_FRFE01000088.1 GCF_900143695.1 Desulfopila aestuarii DSM 18488 | reverse complement strand
TTATTTGGAATAAAGGGTTTTGCGATGAAGCCACTGGCGAAAAAGGATCTTGCCACCCTTATAAGGAAAGTGCTGAATGAAGTAAATAATTTAGTTTAATGCAACACTATCTCCACCGTCAAGTTTTGTAGCCATAGGGACAAACCATTAATATTACCACATTAAATGTACTGTTTTCTTACCAGGTGCCAAGCTTAATGATCTACCGTATCCAGAGAATTGCGCTTTTTCAAATTCCTAACAGCAAAATACAGTCTCTGACTGTAGATAATCCATGAGCTCATGATCGATTAACTGGTAATGAGATTGACAAGCATGGCCTTCTGATACTCGCATGTCCTTATCTTTGGTTATGTTGCGAGTTGAGTTTTGTTGTGTCTTTTCGTCTCTGTTTGCCTTTCTTCCCTCTTTTTGCAGTTGTATTTATTTATCTCTTCTTTCTCCTTTTTCTTTGGATTTTCTTCTTTTTCTTCCTTGCAAGAGACAACGATAAGGTAAGAAATAGCTCAAGAAGTTATGTTGCAAAGAAAAAAGAGAATTCTTCTTAAAAAGGGCGGAACCTTATGAAATGACGGCAAAAACACGACACCAAAGGTGAAGTCATGGATTCCATATTATTTCAACTGGATAACTCAACTCGCAACATAACTTTGGTTATCTCTTCCTTACAGTTGCTCCATTATGGCGCTATTATAGGCCGTTGGCCGATCCCAACATATCAGGATATCTTCTCAACTGTCCTCGCTGAAAACCATTTTAGGTGGGCAGCTGAAATCTTCAATGCTTCCCATTATAATCTGGGAATCCAAACCAGTGTGTGGATTTTCCATTTCAATTCATTGAAACTGTAGCTCATCAGATAAGAAACCTCCGTGACATGCTACAATCCTAAATGTACCCTCCCCCAGTCACGCATCATTAGGATGATTTCGTGCCACCCTTTTTCATTTCAAGATCTTGCTTTTCGTCAATCGTTAAACTGCTCCGCATAGGTGGCATCGTTGTAAAGTCCTTCCCCATATTCAGCTTTGCCAAATTCGCGAATGATGTCCTGGCCCTTTTCCGAAGCAACAAAATTGATAAATTTGGCAGCAGTATCAGCACCCGGAGTAGCTTTCTCCGGCTGGCAGAGGGCATGATAGGTATTTATAATGAACTTGTCTCCTCTAAAAAGGATTTTGAGTTTCGGCATGTTATTTTTTTCAGCAATCCAGGTGCTGCTGTCGGTCATGAAATAGCCACCTTCATCGTTGGCACGTTTGAGAGTTGCGGTCATAAAATCTTTGGTGACTATATACCAATCACCTGCCGGTTCAATACCTGCTTTTTTCCAGATATCCATTTCTTTTTTATGGGTGCCGGAATTGTCACCACGCGAGAAAAATTTGGCACTGGCAGTGGCAATCCGGGAATATGCATCAGCCACGCTGGTGGCTTTTGCAATAGCGGCCGGGTCGGTCGCCGGGCCCACAACAAAAAATTCGTTGGACCCTATGAGAGTACGTTTAATTGCCCAACCATCAGAGACTGCTTTTTTTTCGGCGGCAGGGGCATGCACCATAATCATATCTACCTGCTTTTCCTTTAGAAGTTTAAGCGACTCTCCAGACCCCGCTTTTTTCCACTTGAGTTGGGCATCTTCCTGTTCAGCGAATGCTTCTCCAAGCACTTTGAGCAAACCCAATTCACCTGGGCTGCCGGTAGCCAGAGAAAAGGCATTTTTCCCGTTGCCGTAAACAGCGGCATATTGGTCTTCGGCCTTTGCAGCCGATACGAAAGCAACTATCGCTAACAACAAAATTGAGAAAATGATTTTTCTGCTCATTAACTTCTCCTTCTGATAGATTTTATATTTCAGGATCAATGCCGTGTCTACTATCAAGTCTGTATATAGGTATCCAACCACCGAGTCAATTTGTTGCATTAGACTAACAATATCTGACAATCAATGACATCATCTTCACCTCATAGAGCCGCTTCTACCTGCCCTTTTTGTTTACTGGCGGCACGGGAGCGAATGGAGTCGGGCAAATCGCTTCCGGTAGATTTACCAAAATCGTTCAAGGGGGTCATCACACGACTAAGCGGGCAAAACTCGAGTGCTGGGAGAATACGGGGCGGGAACGGAAGACGCAAGGAGATGGTGACAGGAGCGCGGAGGTGGAAAATTCACGACCTATTGAAAGCAAAGTCCCACGGCCAAGGCGGGTAGGTTTTTGTCAAATTTCGTTGTAAGGTTAAATTGTTATCATCAACCTTGCCACCTCAAATATCAACAAGTTCTCTACTCGCTCGGATTTTATCTTGTTCCTGAATGCTCTTATAGATTGTGAGGAGGAATTTCGGTGGCTCCGACCCCAGAACCCAAAATCTGTGAGATAGTAGATCTATCAAGTAGAGGCAGGTACGCACTCGGCAAAAAGATGTACTGGTAAGGTCAACGGAGTGTCCTGCGCGTCTGAGGCTTTTTTTTCACCATAGTTTAGAGCAGGGCAGCCTGAGGAAGTCTCTTTGGTTATCTCTTCCTTACAGTTGCTCCATTGTGGTGCAATTATAGGTTGTTGGCCGATCCCACCATATCAGTAAGAAGGTCAGGTTTAATACCGTAAACGCAGGATTAGGTTGGCGGAGCATAGCTTTGGTGAATAAAACGCACCACAATACCCAATACGGCGGCAATTCTTGGTTGTTGTGGAAAGTATCTCCCTACAATTACAGTAGTCAGTATCTTAATCACAATCTCCACATCACCGATTGCTGTTTGCTGACGATTGGTTGTGACTAGTTGTCTTGCTGAATAAGTGAATTGAAAATGATACATGATCGACAGTTTTCTATCTTCTCAGTGTAGGTAGAGTCGCAAGTGCCATTGCAAAGGGTACCATACATAAACCAGCACATATTTCCGCTCTGAAACTCCCATGCTGGGCATTGTTCCTTCTG
>NZ_FRFE01000065.1 GCF_900143695.1 Desulfopila aestuarii DSM 18488 | reverse complement strand
CAGAGCGATTACGAAGAGCTGCTACCGAACAGGCTCAAAGCCGCCGACCTCCTTTTGCCGCAATCAATAAGTGGGGTTTAATTAGCGGATACACTGTAGTAGCGGGAAAATGTTTTGTTGTTGGAGTGAAATCCATTTGTTTTTCCGGACAATTCTGTAGCCATCTGTCAATATTTGTGTTGATTTTGAAAGGGAAAAAAGGGAAAAAAGGGAAAAAAGGGAAAAAAGGGAAAAACTATTCTGGTTCCTTGCTGAAATTCATTGTGTGTTGTCAGGCAATAGAAAGGGGAAAGGGGAAAGGGAAAAATGGAAAAGCGAAGACACAATAGAATCATGATGGGTGACTGCCTCGCGGTCGATCTATCTGATGGCAATGGTTTTTTCACCGGGGTTGTAAGAGATATTTCACTCAATGGCATGCGGTTGGTAGATGTTTCAAAGAAGATCAATGTTCGATCCGGCAGGCTGACTGTCGTAATGTCAGCTGGTGGTAAAAATTTCAAGATGACCACTAAGCCAAAATGGTATTCAGAAAAGGTTCAAGGCAAGTCCATCGGAATCGGAGTAGAGATTCTGAACGTTCCTCCTGGTTGGACTGAGTTTGTCATGAAGAATGAACCCCAGAGTCGTGATGTTGACGTTTGGTCTAAAGTTTCAGTGAGAAACTGATAGATTGGCGGCAGCTCTTCAGAGGGGTAAAGATGGATGCAAATGAGATCAGAGTTCGCATTTGCACATAGCAGAATCAACGGGTAATGGCAGGGGACGGGTTGGCTTGGTTATATATCCGTCCCCTGTGTTATTTGCCTACAGACCACACTGCTTGCAGGTCATGTTTTCGATCTCAATCTTCATCACCGCTGTAGCCTTCAGCATATTGTCGGGAAACTGATACCTCTTGTCTGAGTACTGGGCCATGATAACGTCCAGGGCCTCACGTTTGTCATCAGGGCTTTCGATAAAGGTAGCTTTTCCAAAGCCAATGATGCTCTGGTATCTCATGCCCCAGTCGCAAGCGTTCTCTGCTGCTATGGGATCAGCTATTAGGTCGATTTCGAAGCAGACGTTAGAATTTTTTTGCAGTACATCGATCTTGCGCCCCTTGATTGCGCCATGGATGTAAATGCATTTGCCATCATAACCAAAGCAGACCGGTACAACATATGGTTTATCCCCATCGACCATGCCTAACCGACAAACAGTAGATCTATTTATAATATCATTAATAACTGTTTGATCTTTCTCCTCTCTATCTGATCGTCGCATGGGATCTCCTGTGTGTGTTGGTTGATTAGGTTGATTCGTGTTGTGTGGTAAATAAGTTTTAAAACAGGGCGTTAGTATCACTTTCTGGTCGAAAGCTTAGTCTGTCCAATATGATTGTGACGGCTGTAAACAAACCATGAGAAACAGGGTAGAAGGATAAATGACAGGCTATTTATAAAAAAAACAAACAAATAGGTATATATACCTATTGTGAAAATTGTATTTCCCTGGTACGCATTGAAAAAATTTCTAATACTAACTGTGTACTGGGTGACCATGTTGCTTCATGAAGATGTAATCATAAACGGCCTTCTCTTCGAGCGCATCTGTGACGATGCAAATTGTCCAATGCTGCCAGCCTATGAACTCCCGCTAAAGGATAGAGTTTTATGGGCAATGGCATTATCCCGTGAAGAAAAAAAACGAATAGTGGATCATTACTACGAATGCATCAGCAAGCTTGACAGCCACCTGAACAGAATCGGGATTGCTTCAGACGCTCAGATATTGACGGATTACGTAAATCCTTGAGCTGCTGATCGCCTGGGTACTTCGAGGGTAACTCCCGATTAGTCTCTTATTTTATTTTATCAGTTAAGACAGCTGTTAGCTGCTAGGCTGTTACTCTTGAATTGCTCATTATGTAAAATTCTTCTTGATAATCGTTTACCTCTTTTGGCATCGCTTCAAAACCCTTATCAAATAGTTCAGCTTCATTGTTATCAACAGCGTAGATGCCACTTTCTACAAATCTCCATTTTTCGTTGCTTAAGCTATTGTCTCCGATTTGCTTGACCAGCAGAGCGCTTGGGTAAATCTCATCTCCCACATAGATATTAAACCTTTTACAGCTTTTGAAGCCTAAGCCGACATAGTTGCAAGGGTTACCATAGATTACGATATAGTTGTATCCCATGCGTTTTGCCTTTTCGAAGCTATGTTCGATGAGCTTTTTCCCGTATCCTTTTCTTTGATACTGAGGTTCTATGCTCACGGGGCCAAAAGTCAGAATGATTGCTTCATGGTTCTGGTTATTGAGCAGTTTTGATTTGGTATACATTATGTTCCCGATAATTTTGCCCTCAATTTCAAGGACAAAAGCTAACTCGGGCAAGAAGTCGGGGTGACTTCTCATTTGGTGGACCAAGTAATGCTCATTACACCCAGGGACGTGCAAGTTCCAGAAGGCTCTTTTGGTTAGTTCTTCGACGATCCTGTGATCATCTTCTTTTTCGTTTCTGATAATCATATTAAAAATACTTTCCTAAGAGTTTTGCCTAAAAGAGGGGATGGCCATCAGTTTTTTTTTCTGTATATGTTGTCGAAATTAATCCTGTCCTTTATTCTTACATATTTTGATTTCGCTTGTTATTGTTTCAACCATTTTTCCTCAAGTTTATTAAATTGACCATTCTTTATGAGTTGTTTTTTGCCAATATCATATGCTTTCAAAATTTCTATTGCATTGGGGTTATTTTTAAGAGCAACTAAATATTCTGGCGTTGAATCGAAAATGGGAAGTTTCTTGAATTTGTCTTCCCAGCCTATTTGTTTTAGAATATAGTCCCAATTTGTTTCATATCCAAGTAGGCCATCGAGCCGTTTTATATAAAGCATTTGGAAACCTTGTAAAATTCTATCGATTTCAAATTTGTTGACATCTGTTACTGCTTCCCATTTGTCTCCATAATTAAATCCACGTTTTACGCCAATAGTTTGGCCTTTGAAGGTTTCCAGGCCTTTCCAGATAATTGGATTATCTGATCTGACATAAATTAAGAAATTAGCCTGATTCACGGGTTCTTCTGAAAAATAAAAAATGTTTTGCCTTTCTGTATTTTTTCCAGCAGGGAAAAGTACATCGATATCTCCATGTTTTACATACTCTAATGCTCTTTTCCATGGGGTCACAGACAGTTTGATGGTATATCCCATTTCATGGTAACTTTCCCTTAACACATCCCAACTATACCCTTTGAGTACTTCGGAATCTGTTCCTGGTGGTAAGAACTCAATCGTCTTTTGTTCGTTTGTGGAAAAACAAAACGGAGCATAATCTCCTAAGGTGGCAACTGTTACTACTTTGTCTGTGCAATAACTCCAAGAACTCATAGACAATAGTATCAGTATAAGGAGAAAAATATTTTTTGTCATACTTCCTTAATCTTAGTTTGTTTTATTGGTCGATTTGATGTTTTTCCTATGCCGAATGTATGCAAAAGCGGTAGCGTGCTGTTTGCAGGCCTGTGTTGATGGACTTGTTATTTCACTTATCTATCTTTAAATTGTCGATTCCTGCTTTTTCAAATTCTTCATAGTACTTTTCTGTTTCTTTGAGAATTGCTTCATATCTTTCCATTTGCTCCATCTCTGCAACTTCTTTTCTACCATGCTTTTCGATGAGATCTCGTTTTGCCAAACGATGCGTTAACTCTTCCCAAAAGACTTCTGTTTCATATTCCTTAATTAAAATATTAACAGGTGACTCATCGTCCTCAATACTCGTTTGGTAATATTTATTATGAGACTTATCATGCTCTACCAGATCTTCGCATTTAAAGTTTTGATAAAAAGAAAGCAGTTTTTGTATAACCGAATCATATTGTTGGCAATTTTCATTGCTATCAGTTGGGTGAGAATGCATCACCCATTCTGCCATTGATAACATTTCCAGTAAGGATCTATATTCGTTTTTGGTTAAATGTATTTTCATGGTATATGAGCCTCCTAATAAAAACAGATGATCACCGGTTTACCTGGTGCATTATTTGTTTGTGGGAATTAAATCAGTCCCATTTTTTATTTTGGCGCATTATTTATTCACTCGCTTGCCAATAATGGACAGACTGTATTCTTTCCCATCCATTTCAGCTACATTTGGAAGCATGCCCCATTCGTCAAAACCAAAAGATTTAAATAGTTTGATGCTTGGTGTGTTATGAGAAAAGATAAAACAAACCACAGTTTTTATATCTAGTTGCTTTGTCAGTTCCAATGATTCTTTAAGAAGGGATTTGCCTAGTCCTTTTCCTCTACTTTCAGGAGCTATGTAAATACTAATTTCAGCAGTATGATCATAAGCGGGACGGCCATAGAATGACTGAAAACTGACCCAAGCAACTACTTCGCCATTCTCTTCATGAACATATAACGGTGTCTTTTTGGGATCGTGTTGTCTAAACCATTCCAGTTTTGAATCAACAGTCACTTCCAAAGTATCTGCGGTTGATTGTCTGGATGGGATGGTAGAGTTATAGATGGCGACAATAGTTTCCAAATCTTTATCGGAGGCAATTCTCATTTCTTATCACCGAACGTGATGATCACCGGTTTACCAGGTGCAATATTGTGTTGTTGGAGTTAAATCTGTCCCCGTTTATTTCATGTATTTTCATGTTCACACAGAAAGATTTCGACGCGCTCCTTACCTTTGCCAATGTTGTTTCTCTTGAGCCTGATTTGGCCGATCTCCCCGGTTGAACGGACATGAGTGCCCCCGCATGGAACGCGAGAAAAACCCTTAACCTCCCAATATCTCCGTTCACTATCAACATCATCGAAACCAGTTCGGATATCAATGTTTGAAGAGATGATCTGGTTTGCCTTTTCAGAAAAGGTGGGAAGGAGTGGAGAAATGCTTTGTGGCCACGCAAAGTCGATCCGAGCCTTGTCTTGCGCGATGTGGGCTCCTACCTTAACCACCCCATTAAGTTCTTGGTAGAATAACTCAAGAACTAACTCGGCCGCGAAATGAAGTCGCATCAAAAGATAGCGCCTCTCCCAGTTGATATCCACTTTCACAGGTTGGCCAACGAGGAGTCCGTGATCTGGAGGAAGGGTGTACTTGATCCGCAAGTCATCTTTTCTTGCCGAAACAACGGGGATTCCAGCTATGGATCCTTGATCACTCTCTTGCCCGCCAGAGAAGGCAAAGAATATTGTGGACTCTAACTCGACCTCACACCCATCAACCGAAGACACCACGGTGTGATGCGACCTTGCGTACGGGTCATCCCAGAATAATTTTTTGGTCACATGTACCTCTAAGAGAATATGCTGCCAACTAACGGTAAGTTCACTGGCGTGCGATCACGGGTGTCCATGTGAAACGCTTGGGTCGCATTCTACTATTTTTCCAAAAGTGTCGATAAGTGACTGAACTGATATGATTTATAGAAAAAGTAGTAGACTTATAGCCATAATTAACATACCAGCAACTAGACCACCTATGGCTAAATGATGTTCACCATACTCTTCGGCTGTAGGTAGTAGCTCATCGAGAGATATATACACCATGATCCCAGCTACACTCGCAAAAACAAAACCAAAAGTGAGGTCATTGAAAAATTGTCTCAGCAGGAAGTAACCTATTAATGCTCCAATAGGCTCAGCAAGACCTGAAAGAAATGAATAAATAAATGCTTTTCTTCTGCTTTTTGTCGCATAGTAAATGGGAGCAGAAACAGCGAGCCCTTCTGGGATGTTATGAATTGCAATTGCAATGGCAATGCTTATTCCGAGGGTTGGATCGGTTAACCCACTCATAAATGTAGCAAGGCCTTCGGGGAAATTATGAATACCGATTGCTAGAGCAGAAAACATGCCCATTCGTAACAATCTTGCTTTATCTTTATCAGATGATTCCTCGATAATTTTTTTAGTATTCATTTCATGTGGATTTTCATAAGCAGGTACCAATTTGTCAATCAATGCAATTAGGAAAATGCCACAGAAAAAGGCAACAACAGTCCAGGTATAACCGACTTTTTCACCCAAAGATAATGATAGTGAATCCTTGGCTTTAACAAATATTTCAATCATAGAGACATAAAGCATTACCCCTGCTGAAAATCCCAATGATATTGTGAGAAGTTTAGGATTAAATTTTTTTGACAGCAAACCGATAAGACTACCCACACCTGTAGATAAACCGGCAAATAATGTAAGAGAAAAGGCAAATATTACGTTTTCTTCCATAATATCTTCTTGATTATGTTAATTTTTGATCGCTAACATGATGACCACCGGTTTTGCCGGTGCATTACCCTGTTTGCGCTAGCTGTAATTGTGGTCTGTCCTCTGTTTCTTACAACAGTAAAAAATACGCTTCAGCTTGATGAGGACTATTTTTTGTTTTTAGCAATTATCCAAACAGCATGAACCATACCAGGAATAACACCAAGAATTGTTAGCACAATGTTAATCCAAAAATGTTTTCCTAACCCAACTTGCAGGAAGGCTGCGACTGGTGGAAAGATGATTGCGCATATGATCTTTATTAAATCTTTCACTTTGAATCCTCGTATTATTCATGCTGTGGATAATGTGACAGTCTTGTTGAGAATGTTTAATAGTAAACTCCTGATAAATTCATACATCAGGGCTATTGTCAGTTGGATAACAATTAGGCAGGCCGTGAAACACAAAACAATATCAATGTATTGACTTAGATACCAAAAAGCCAAGACCTATCCCCAGTCTCTCTGACCGTCACCGAGAAACTAGATGACAACCGGATGATCCAGGCATTTATTTGGTCAGGGCGATTAGATCTGTCCTCTTTTTCTTATATTTTTTATAATCGGGCTCCGTCTCCATTTTTATCGTTGGATTTCATAAACATATTCTGCTTTTCCCCTGGATAAAGAGGTACCCATACTTGATCATTATCATCGCCTTCGTACTTATATTCTGTAGCAGAAAATATGACCTGCGTGTGTTTATCTTGTGAAATGTTTTTTAACGCTTTTATGAAATCATCTAGCTCTTTGTTTGGCAATTCATGCTGTTTCGGCGCATCCATAATAAAGAGGTTTAACGAACATTTACTATTTGTTACTGCTAGGTCTATCAGAGCAGCGTGAAACGACAAGACAGCTCTAACCTTCGTGCTGCCTCTAAGCTGTTTGATAGTTTCTGCTCCTAAGATAGGACCAAAATCATTTGTAAATGTTATATCCCGTACTATGTTTTGCGTATTAATAATATCAAGCCAATCTAAAAACTTTTGTCGTATTCCTGTTCTGACTTTTATCAAATCGGGGTTAGATCGTCTATCAGCTGTGAACGACTCGTGTTCTTTTAACACCTTGTCTCTTTCGTTATATTTTTCATAATACTTGTTTTGACAAAGGCGGTATTCGACAATCTTTCTTTTTTTATCTTGCAACTCAAATATGTCATCTTTAATTTGCGAAACGGCATGAACCAACATTTCTATTTCATTGTTTTCCCGTGACTCACCCCTTTCTTCAATTACTGAATGTAAATATTCAATTTCCTCATCTCTACGTTGCTTCAATTGTTCAATTTTTATCTTATCAGACTCTTGGTTTCTAATTAAATCTTTAATCTGATCTTTAAGATATAATAGATTTTTAGCATAGGATTTAGAGCTAGAGGAGAAAAGCTTGCAATCGTTTGAGCCGCAAATTTCATTAAAAGACAGAAAAACCCTCCTGGCAGCCTCATTCAAATTTAACGTGTCGATCTCAGTATTAATCTCTCCAATTATTTGGTCAAAGGAAAAGATCGATTTCTCAATACTATCGATTTCATCATCCAAACCAGATATTCTCTTTCTAATGTTAATTACTAAGACATCAAGAGCATTTAACGCATCGTTATAATTAGCTCCAGAATCAAGGATAACCTCCAGCTCACTTTTAAGATTTGATATTTGTTTTTCAATTTCATCTTCAGACAATTCAATAGCAATTACAGCTTCTTTTGCTAAATTGACTTGCCGTGAGTACTCTTCAACTTGCCTATCTAGGAAATCCAATTTTTCTTTTGAATCTCTCTTTGCTTGCCCGGCATCAAATGAGTTCTTCACAGGCAAATTAAAAATCAATCTTACCATCTCAGAGAACTGATCTTTTATAAATTTACTCTGAGGACTATAGTAATCCGAGTAACCTTCCTCTTGATCGATATAGTAGATAGGCAAGATCGTTGACAAATACGTATCCGCTAATTAAACCCCACTTATTGATTGCGGCAAAAGGAGGTCGGCGGCTTTGAGCCTGTTCGGTAGCAGCTCTTCGTAATCGCTCTGCGA
>NZ_FRFE01000032.1 GCF_900143695.1 Desulfopila aestuarii DSM 18488 | reverse complement strand
CTCGGCCAGAGCGCTCAGAAGAAATGGCGTCGGCTAAGGGGATTCAAGCTGCTTGCTGAGGTCATTCGAGGGGTGAGATTCAAGGATGGCGAGAGGGTTGAACCAGTAAAAGAAGGTGAGCTGAACAGGGTGGTCAATATCTAAGAATGATTCTTCAAACACCAGACTTGACTATAACTCCTTCTTCCAAGAGCACAACGTTTAATATGTGGAATCCACTTTTTGGGATGAATTCCACCCAAATCACAAATTCAGACTGTACCTGATCTAAGGTAGCCAAACTGAAATATTCGATACGGCATCGTTCTCGCCAACGTCCATGTAATAGAAATGTAAGAACAATGTGAGATGATAGCTCAACACTTTCGTCGAGGCAAGCAAAAACACCGCAGTACGGCACAGCTGCATTTGCAGGTTATTTACGTATTATATGGAATCCACATAATACGCAAAAGCATTATACCGTTGGCCAGGAATACTACTTATTCTCTATGTTTTCCTTCTCAAACATTCCGTATAATGCGAAATATCTCTTGTTATCCAGCTCCGTAATAACTGCAAATAACAACTATTCCACCTGATTCATATATCATATCAAGTCATTAGACAGTGCACATTTTGGGGATTTTCTGTTATGCAGTCACATCGTCCCTCCCGGTAAAGAAATTTTTCTGATGCACTGGGTAAAAAAATTCTTCCAGTATCGTAATCAGGTTCCTGAAATGCGTTGGCATGAACAATTGCCTCTTTTCCTCTCTCACCTTGAGGCATCGATACCAATTCAACCATGGCAAATACGACAGGCCGATCAAGCTGTCCGCGTATATTTTACAAATTATCTCAGTGCAATTTCCGCATCCCACTCCCCTGAGTTTGATTCTGATAAATCACTGCATATCAAGAAATATCCTATGGCAGAAGCCTCCATTAGCTACAGAGAACTCCTTCGCATCAAGCGATATGCACGTTCCACTGAGAAATCTTATGTTGCCTGGATCAATTCCTTCCTTGCATATTGCTGCAGGCATCAAACAAATCCTAAAAGCACAGCGGAAATCACACCTCAACACGCGAAAGATTTTCTCGCCCATTTAGCTCTGAATAAAAACGTATCTGCATCTACCCAGAATATTGCCTTTAGTGCTTTACTTAACTTTTATCGTCTCGTTCTTCAGCTAGACCTCTCTGACATGAAAGAACATGTCAGGGCAAAAACCGGTCGCAAACTTCCCATTGTATTTTCTGTAGATGAAATACGAAAGTTGTTTGCTCATGTCTCTGGAACAACAGGACTCACACTTAAGCTAATCTATGGGGCCGGTCTCAGAGTGAATGAATGTTGTCGGTTACGTATTCAGGATATCGATTTCAGTCAGCAACTTGTCTATGTCCGGGATGGCAAAGGAGGAAAAGACAGGACCACCTTATTACCCACGACCCTTATTGAACCACTGCAGCAACATCGAACCCACGTCCTCGATCTCCATTCAGTCGATCTCGCTGAAGGATATGGCTCAGTGTGGCTGCCCAGTGCACTCGATGCCAAATATCCGCAGGCTTCAACAAAAAAGGGATGGCAGTGGCTGTTCCCTTCACAAAACCTTTCAGCAGACCCTGAAAATGGCGTTATTCGCCGCCACCATATTTCTTCATCAGCGATACAAAAAGCGATGAAAACCGCAATCACGATGTCCGGTATTCACAAACATGCATCTGTACACACCTTGCGCCATTCATTTGCCACCCACCTGCTTCTCAACGGCATCGACCTTCGACAGATTCAAGAGCATCTTGGTCATTCACGTATCGAAACGACTATGATCTACACCCATGTCATAAAAGACATGCGCAACCCAACCACTAGCCCCCTTGACCTCTTGACCTCTTGGACACCTAACCGTGGGGTTCGTTGTCTCAAATACGCCATGACCTGGATCTGACTTTCAGTAAATCCTGCAGTATTTTACAAAAATCATTTTTTTCCATAATTTAGACTGGCGCTTGCGTCCTTGGTGTTGCATCATATAAGCCATCGTGTCCTGAATATATTTCTGATACAGGTGTACATGAAAAGATAAACATCGTTGTATTTGGCTGGATGGAGGTTTTAACCCTCACCCTGGCCAGACAGATATTCACCCACCCAATTCAACTCTAAACGAGCGTTCCATGAACGACATTCCCCAATACCCGGCCACCTGCCCACTCACCCTCGACCTGCGCCCTGTATTGCATGAGCTGTTACGGTTGCTGCCGGATGGAGTCTCTGAATTCACCTTTGCCAATCTCTATCTCTTTCGCGAGCGGCATAATTATCGCCTTTCCCGCTTGCCGGAAGGATTATTCATTATTTTAGGTAATGACGATGGCAGGCCATTTTTCCTGCTACCCTTTGGTCTACCGGAGCCTGTTACGCTGGCTCAGCTCTTTCATGATCACCAGCGAATGAAATGTGTTACCGACAGTCAAAAGGCGATTCTGGAACAGTTGGGATACACATTGATTGAGGATAGAGATAATTTCGACTACCTCTACCTGCGCACAGACCTGGCTGAACTGCCTGGCCGAAAATTTCACAAGAAACGCAACCTGATAAAAGGGTTCATCAACAATCATGACTATACGGCAAAACCGCTTTTGGATGAACATATCCCGGCAGCTCTTGAAATTCTTGAGAGATGGCGGGATGAAAATGGCGCACCAGGTGATTATACAGCTGCCCGTGAAGCCCTGGAAAAGTCGTGGGAACTGCAACTCTGCGGCGGCATCTACTTTGTGGATGATCGTCCCGCTGGCTACACCCTCGGGGAAGAGCTGGCCAATTCAACCAGTTTTGTTATCCATTTTGAGAAGGCCGTTATAGAGTACAAAGGTATTTACCAGTTCATCAACCAAACCTTCGCCTCGATTTTGCCTGACTTCTATCAGACTATCAACCGCGAGCAGGATCTTGGCGACCCGGGTTTACGGCAGGCAAAGCACAGCTACAAGCCTTCCAGCTATGTGGTTAAGTACCAGGCCACCCTTTAAGGCCACCTTAACGTCAGGACCGGCCGAGAGTTCGAATACCCCTCGGCTGGCCTTATTGCAATACGATCTCAGCATCATCGTCTTCCATTTACCCAAGCCATCTCCTGACAAATAGAATTTGCTATTTGGCCACCGCTGCTTATGCTGTGAAAGTGCACTTTCGTTATGCACCACTCTCAGTGGTCAGCAATCTCAGCGTTTTCGCTTCGATCCCAGCCAGGGCACTGTAAACCTCCACGACCCGGTATTTCATGGCCCCTTTGCGGTTTCGCTACCAGACTATAGAATTCGGAGATACCGATATTCACCTCCGCACGCTCCGTGACAATCAGCAATTCTCAGACAATGATGATATTGCCGCCAATCTTGGGATCTGCTCGGCAGCCTGGCCCATGTTCGGTGTGGTCTGGGTCTCAGGAGAGGTGCTCGCTCATCTGATGTCCCGGTTCAGCATCGCCGGCAAACGGATTCTCGAGGTCGGCTGCGGCATCGGCCTGGCCAGCCTGGTCCTGAACCATCGCCTTGCCGATATCACTGCAACTGATCATCATCCAGAAGCAGGAGCCTTTCTTTCCGAAAACACAAAGCTAAACAACGGTCCGGCCATACCTTTTGTCAGAACCGGCTGGACGGATGAAGAGAGCGACCTGGGCGAGTTCGACCTCATTATCGGCAGTGACCTGCTTTACGAAGCCGATCACGCAACATTGCTGGCTACCTTTATAAATCAGCACGCGCTGCCAAGATGTGAAGTGATCATCGTCGATCCCGGTCGGGGACACAGCAACCGTTTCGGACGGCAAATGGTGGAGTTGGGTTATGAGGAGGGAGGAGGAGAAACAGTGGATGTAGGACTGCTCAGCCGGCCTTTTCAGGGCCGGATATTACAGTATAGTCGTTAAGCTGCATGCTATGCAGGCATGACGCTACGCTGCCGTGAACCTGGAAGGAAACAGCAACGACTCAACCGCCCGCAAGTTTTACCGTATAGCCGGCCTGTTGAAGAAGTTCGCGCAACAATTCCCGATGGTCACCCTGAATCTCGATCACCCCATTTTTAATGGTGCCGCCGGTGCCGCATTTCTGTTTCAGGTTTTTGGCAAGAACCTTCAGTTCCGCCTCGGCCAGTGGCACCCCGGAAATAAGTGACACACCCGCCCCTTTACGTCCTTTGGTCTGCCGGCTGATCCGCACCACCCCGTCATTCGGTACAACCTGTGCTTTTTTGCAGCTGCACTGTTTGGGCGGCTGTCCGCAACCTGGGCAGAGTTTTCCCGTCTCTGTCGAATAGACCAGTCCCTGTCGTGTTTTTTTCATATGTTTCTCATCCAAGTTACGCCTGCGGTGAAGTTGCTTTGTCGTTATCCGCTTCCGGTCGGCTCTGGTTGTTCTGAAAGACCAGTTCCGCGCCTGGTTTCCCGTTTTCATCACGCCGCAAAGGGCATTTTCCTTCCCGACCAGTGGAACAGCCCCAGAAATAGCTGCCCATCCGTCGGTTGCTCTCATAACGGATCAGATATCCTTTGCCACAGGTTGGGCAGGGAGGACCGCTGTCCGGCCGCTCCATAAAGGCGGCGCCAGGTGCACCATTATAGTCGGACCGCGGCGGGCACCCCTTTTCGCGCCCTTCGGAGCAAACCCAGAAATATTTCCCCTTTTTGTTCTTTGACTCCAGTCGTGATAGCCGTCCACCGCAGAGGCAGCGGTAGACCTTGCCGGTAACCTTTTCAGAAAAGCGGGTGGCAAGCGCATACCGCACCATATTGGCCATCCGCCGGGTCAGCTCGGCGATAAATTCCTCTCGACCCAGCTGCCCTTCACAGATCCGATCCAGCGCATCTTCCCAGATTGCCGTCATACCGGGATTCTTGAGCGTCGGATGGATTTTGTCGATCAGCTCGCGGCCCAATGGCGTGGAAACGAGCACCTTGCCCTGCTTCTCAAGGTAGTTGCGATTTTGCAGCTCGCCAATAATATTGGTTCTGGTGGCGGAGGTACCGATGCCGGAGTTCTCTTTGAGCCGCGCCTTAATGACCGGATCCTCAACAAACTTGTGTACCTCGGTCATAGCCACCTGCAGCGATGCTTCGGTAAACCGACTGGGCGGTTTGGTGAACTTCTGCTCTTTTTCCACATCGGTGATATTCACTTCATCACCTTTCGCCACCACGGGCAAAATCTTTTCCTTGGTCTGCTGATCGTTTAAGACCATCCATCCCAATTCCTTAATGGAAATGCCGGTGCCCTTCCAAAGCTCATCCTCAACCTTTACCACGACGTTGCTCGAATAGTATTCATAGTCGGGATAAAACTGTTTCAAAAACCGCCGAGCCACAAGCAGATAGATATTGCACTCCTCTTCCGTGAGGTTTTTCGGCATGACCTCGGTGGGGATAATACCATGGTGGGCCTCGGCCCCCTGCTTGCTGGTATCCCAGGCCGGAGACTGGATGGTGGGGTCGGCGTCGTGCGCGCCTTCGATATTCTGGGCCCGCAGGGTCTGCAGCACAGAGGGCGCGTCTTCGAACATCTCGTTGGGCAGATAGCGACATTCGGTACGCATATAGGTAAGCACCTTGTGCCGTTCATAGAGCCCCTGGCCGATATCCAGCGTCTGCTTTGGCGAGTAACCGAACTTGTCCTCGGCCTTTTTCTGCAGATCGGATAAGAGAAAGGGCAACGGTGGTTTTTTTCGCTTCAGGGCTTGTTCCCTGGCAGTCACAACACCGGTTTTCCCCAGCACCTTCTCCCGCAGCTGATCGGCAGCTGCTTCATTAACCAGCCGCCCTTCGGGGTCGAGCCCCAAGGCGAGTTCATCGGGCATCCAGGTGGCAACAAATGGGCCTTCGGCATGTTCCACCGTGGCCCGCATGACCCAGTAGGGCTTTTTCACAAACTGCTCAATCTCGCGATCGCGATCCACAACCAGGGAAAGTGTCGGGGTCTGCACTCGCCCGGCAGAAAGCAGGGTATTGGATTGCCCGGCGGCAATGGTGAGCGCCCGGGTAACGTTTATCCCCACCAGCCAATCGGCATTGGAGCGGCAGGTGGCCGCGTCACGAATATTTTTAAACTCTTTGTTGTCGCGAAGATTTGCAAAACCCTTTTTTATTGTCCGCACATCAAGGGCCGATATCCATAATCGTTGGGCCGGGCCGGTATAGCCAAGATAATCGAGCACCTCGTCGATGATCAGCTGGCCTTCACGTTCCGGATCGCCTGCATTGATAACCTTCTCGGCCTTCTGCAGGAACCCCTTGATAATACCGAGCTGTTCCATGGTTCTGGGAATCGGCTCAAGTATCCATTTCTCAGGGATGATGGGTAGATCAGCAGCCCGCCACTGCTTATAGCGCGGGTTGTAGACGTGCGGTTCAGCCTGCTCCAGGATATGGCCGATGCACCAGGTACAGACAACATCCCCCTGGCAGACAAAATACCCCCTGCCTTTACCGGTAATTCCCAGAAAGGTGGCCAGGTCTTTGCCGACACTCGGTTTTTCCGCTATGAGCAGGGTCATCCCCATCGTTACTTCTCCTCGGTTTCATCGGGTAGCGCTGAAAAGATGGCGCGATTGTGGTCGTCTTTCCTATCCTGTTTGGCAGAAAAAATCAAAGTTCTCTCACCCTCGTTGCCACTTTTTTGTCTCGACACCACAGGAACTGCCGCAACTTTTTTCTCATCAATGGACTATTTGCCGGTAAAATGGTAAACAGTCCACCGATAGAAATGTGACCGTTGATCCGGCCAGCCCGGGCAGCATCCCAAACGCACCTCACCCAGAGTAGACCATGGAACGATTCATTGTAATTGCTGCTGCCGGCGCTATCGGCACTGCTTTTTATATCTGGTTCAGCCAGATGATGAAAAAACAGTCGATGCACGACTATATCTACGCCCATCAGTGGCTGCTGCACCCCAACGCCATCTGTTACTGGCGAACCGGCATGGCATTCGTTGGCCTGGTATTGTACTTTTTCACCGGCTTTCAGGCTGCCGCCATTTTTATTTTTACCTTTGCCGCTATTCTCGACGGCGTTGACGGCATCGTAGCAAGAGGCTGCGGACTCGGGACAAAATGGGGGGAATGGCTTGACCCCATGTGCGACAAGTTGACCTATCTGCCGCCGCTCATCGGCTTTGCCTACAAGGGCATTCTAGGGATCAATCTCATCTGGATCCTGGTGGCGATTGAATTTGCCGGCCAGTTTTTCGCCCGGCACATCCTCAAATTGCTCAATGTCTCAGGCGCGGCCAATAATTTCGGGAAAATCAAGGCCATTATCTGCTTTGCCCTGGTGATCTTCTGCGCCCTCTTAGACGAGAACCGAACGATCATCAATCTGGGCGACGAGGTGTTGACTGCCTGCATCATCCTCTCCACCGCCTCGGTGGTATTTAAATTCATTCCCAATCGGCTCTATGCCGATATTCTCTCAACCCTGAACTTTATTTGCGGCGTTACCAGCCTGGTACTCACCAGTCAGGGGCGGTTCGCCTGGGCCATCTGCATTATTATTATGGGCCAGCTCTTTGACCTGTTCGACGGCCGGATGGCGGAAAAACACGGTGGCACCAAATACGGGCCGTATCTCGATGACATTGCCGATTTCGTCAGCTTCGGCCTGGCACCCGCGTATGTGATGGTAAAGGCCGGCGGCTCATTCGCCTGGATCTTTGGTCTGATCTTCATTGGCGGCGTAGCTTTCAGACTCATTCGCTTCGTCACCACCGACAAAGACCGTACCGATCTGCCGCCCGGCATCTTCAACGGTCTGCCCAGCCCAGCCGGGGCACTGATCGTACTCGGGGCTGCTCTGATCTTTCCGCCCAACATCCTATTAGGGGTCGCCATGATCTCGGTGGCGTTGATGGTGAGCCATATCCGCTTTGCGCATTTCGGCCGCGTGATTCTAAAAGAGATGCCGCGCCCCTTATTTTTTCTGACCAGCGCCACCATTATCGTCGCCCTTGCGTATGTCTTCAAAACCAAAAACGCCGAAATGTTCGGTTATCTGATCCTGACATCTGTAATTTTCTACATCTTTGCCGGTAGAAAATGGCATGCTCCATCGGAAAGTGAACAGTAGGATTCAGCAGTATTTTTTCGCGACCACCGGGCCACAGGCCCGGTCCCGCAGCCCTGTCCGGACAATATTTTACGTGACAGCCCCGGCAAATGTCTTAAAATATACGGTAGATGCTGGACTTACACAGCAAGGGACGGACAGGCTTTTCCATAGATAGACGACCGCGAAGTCACCGTATACGATAACGCAATACCTTTAGGCAGCACCCGGTTTTATTGCACAGATGTAGATGTAACCATCATGTTTCAACCACTTGACTCCCCACAGCCCAAACAACTGCCCCGTACTGTCGAAGAAGTCGTCGACATCCTCTTCTCCGATCTACTCTTGCGAGACCGCGTAATCATGGCCACGCTCTCCGAAGAAGAGCTCGACTCTTCGGTTTATCTGGCTCTTGCCAAGTCTATTCGAAAGGAATTCGGGCTCTACAACGGCAACGATCACCTCATCGAATCCTGCCGTTCGTATCTCGGACGAGAGTATGACAGCTTTGAAGATCCCGCAATGGTGATCATCAAAGAACTGTGGAGGAAGATTCGGGCCAATCATCACCTGCGGCTGGTGAAGGCATAGCCCGAATCGCTTCGTTGCAGGGCCGATTCCCCGCTCCATTTTCCTTCAGAGAGAATGGTTACATCCGAATTTTGGCCTCGGTCTTCTCCGGATTCTTCTCAAGGTGCTTGTATCTGTTGCAGGCAGAAGTCGCAAATCTGCCGACAATATGCGGCAGGTCGGATTCGCCCCATATCGAGGCGAATTGTGGGTTGGACACCAGGTTATCATGTAAAACAAACCGCGGTTCGACATCACTTTCCATGAGGTGATTCAGCCGGATATCCTCATACCGTGGCTTCACCTCCCCTTCACTTGCTTTGTTCACCAGATCCTGAATGGTGTGCACAAAGAACTTCTTCACATCCTCAGTTGATTCAGCACTGCCGATCTGTTGCCTGAAAGCGGGCAAGAGTTCCTTTTCAATTTTTGAAAACGAATGCTGTACTGTCATGTACACTCCTCCTGTCAGAATGGGCAAGAAACGATAAGGGCATCATGGATAGAGCGGGAAATGAGAGATGCTGCCAGCCATCTCCATCAACCAGTCAGGCTTGCTCAATCTCAATGTATGCTTTACCAAGGTCCCTGTCAATGCAACCTTCCCAGAGCACAACCGGCAGGCAATCGTTATTGACAGCAAAGTACAGAGCTGTGAAACAATCCACAGGCTCCCATGAGCTGTTATGCAAAAGAAAACTGCCCTCAAGTCGGAAAACCTGGAGGGCAGTCGTGGAGAAGGAGATGTTATGTCTTTTTTGAAAAATTGCTTTTAACCGGCAGCCTCGTAGTACTCGTTCACCTTCTCCCAGTTGATGACCTGAAAGAACGCCTCGATATATTCCGGCCTGCGATTCTGGTATTTGAGGTAATAGGCATGCTCCCAGACGTCGATGCCGAGAACCGGCTTTTTGCCGAGGGTTAAAGGGTTGTCCTGATTCGCAGTGGTCACAATGGCAAGACCACTCTCCTCTCGAACCAGCCAGGCCCAGCCACTACCGAAGAGAAGTGCGGCACTGGTGGAAAACTTCTCCTTAAATCCCTCAAAACTGCCAAACTGCTTAACGATAGCATCAAATGCTGGCCCTGCCGGTACAACATTTTTTTTCAGCATCGGCCAGAAAAATGAGTGATTGGCATGTCCGCCGCCATGATTCCGAACGGCGGTCCGGATGGTTTCCGGCACCTCGTTCAGGTTGGAGACGAGCTGTTCTGCGGTGTGACCGCCAAACTGCTCATGACCTTGCAGGGCTCCATTGAGTTTATCTACATAGGTTTGATGATGCTTGGTATGGTGAATTTCCATGGTCTTCGCATCGAAATAGGGCTCAAGTGCATCATAACCATATGGTAAATCTGGTAATTTATGACTCATATCATCCTCCAGATAAGAAAGTGGGATACTTCAGCTGTGTGACGCTTCCAATGCGCCAGGAACAATATTCAGTACATTGGCAGTCACAACTACCACAATGTGGTCACACGGAGAACTTGTCAAGTCAGGACTTACAGGAAGTTGCCAATGATATGCAAATTAAAACAGACACATAAATCAACCTACCTTCAAAATTCATCGTTGAATGGAGCAGATGCATCGATTGCCACTACTCTTCAGAAATAGAGGGCAACAGGCTCAAGCAGAATACAGATATACGGCTTCAAAGCCATTACACTATTGCCAATCAAGAATACGACAAAATGGGATAATGATAGAAAAACAGCCTCTTCCGCACCTAACACGCTCTAGCATTTAACAAAATCACAGCCACCTTGTGGCATTCACAAGCACCCCAACGCACATAACCTCGATAATCCGTTATTTTTGCAATGTGCATTCATTTTATATGGCATCATTTTTTGCTTCCGTGCATAATAGGCGCCTATTGTGTTTGTCCCGTAACAATCCTACCCAACCACCCATACCGGTTACGACAACACATTTTTTGCGTTCCTCAGATCGCAATCCACGTATTGCAGGTGAAGTCTCGGAAAATACTGCTGAGGCCATACGATTTTTGCTACACGGAGCTGAATGTCCACTGGGTCTTTAGCTTATAGCTTTATTCTTGAGGTTGTTTTCGTTTATGAAAGAAGTCATCGGCTCATTTGCCGTAACCGATAAAACATTGCGGCAGCAGACGGTTGTCATTAGCCAGGAAATCACTCTCGATAAAACCGGAACACTGATAGCAACCAGCAAACACCTGAACCTCAACTCTGTGGATGGAGAAGAGGTTTTTCGTAGCGAGGACGACGGCACCCTTACCCTCGCAAACGGCTCCATCCTCAAAAAATCAAGTAACATCCGACTCGGCCCTCCTGAACCACACAGTTCGCATCCAAGAAGATCGGCCTAACGCCTGCACATCCTCCTGCTTACCAGTGCAGCTTGAGGATTTAGCTTCAAAAAAAAAGCAGAAGCTCCGAGTCACCGGAACTTCTGCTTTCGTTTTTTTGTGGCAGCAAATACTATCCTGATCAGAAGGTGACTTTTTCCACCCGATTACCAAGCAGTTCGGTAAATTCGCTTTCCCAGCTGTCACCGCCCAACGCTTTTGCCAACATCACCGCAAGATGCTCGGGTTTTACCCCGAGATCACGATTACGTCCTAATCCAGAAATACAGGAAGGACAGTTCGTAACGATGGTCGGCTCACCGTTTATTCCGGCTTTCGCTGCCTCGATCGACTCGCGCTTACGCTGCATCATCTTATAGCTGATATCCGGCCGGGAAATGGCCAGCGTCCCCGCTTCGGAACAGCAGTTAGCTGCATGTTTCACTTCACCTGCGATCTGGCGCACCAAAGAAACACCCTCACCTTCCAACGAATCGTGGCAGGGAGCGTGATAGAGAACCGCACTGTTTTTCTGGCCTTCAAAATTCCGGCTGCTGTTTTCCAGGACAAAGCGGGAAACGTCCTGAACCTCGCAATCAAAAATCTCCTCGGCACCGGCATCATGAATGGCCTCACGACAAGTACCGCAACTGATAACGAACTTATCAAACACCAGATACCCGAGCATCTCTCTGATCTGACTCAGGATAATGGTGTTTCTGAGAGTAATCTCATCATGCATCTTTTTCTTGGCGTTCACCTTCGACGGGAACCCGCAGCAGAGAAACGGCGGTGGCAAAACGACGCGCACATTATTCTTTAACAGAATGTAGATGGCCGCCATGCTGATGTTTGAATAGAGCCGCTCCGAGCCGCAACCGGGGAAGTAAAATACGGTCTTCACCGGTTCACCGGCCGGTTTGAGCATCAACGCCTCGTTTGCCAGACATTCCGGCAGCCATGCCCACAGTGTCTTGGTCGGAGCCGGCATCATCGGCGACTTGAGCATGGTGACATACTGCCAGTCTTTTTCTTTCAACTTCTCCGGGACTTTCTGCAACAGGCGGGTTCCAAGCTGCTGCAATTCGCTTCCCCACTCCAGCACGCCCTTCCTGAACACCGAATTGAAGACCTTGTTACGGTTCTTCAGATAGGTGAGCGAAAGTTGGGTGGCCGGTGCGGTATGCTTGTAACCGAGATCACTCAGGATGGAACGCTCAAGCACGCTCACCTCAGCCGTATCGATATTGACAGGACAGGGTGTGAGGCATTTGCCGCACATGGTGCAATGGTCTGCAATCTCTTCCAGGTTCTTCATCTGGTTGAACCGTGGCTGGTGCGAACGCTGGATATCATAGAGCAGTGCCTCGATCAGTGAGCCAATCACCATGTTCTTGTTTCGCGGATGCATAAAGATGTTGGACCCGGGATAGTAAACGCAACAGCCAGCCATGCATTTGCCGCAGCGCACGCATTTGGAAATCTTGGCAGCAAGTGTTTCCAGGGACCCGTGTTGTAAAATCCGTGCTTCCAGCTCCAGCAGATTGAACGAGGGGGTAAACACCTTATTGATAATTTCCGGATCACTGAGCATACCGGGGCTCATCAAGCCGCGCGGATCAATCGCTTTCCGGTAGGCAGCCAGTTCCTGCCGACGACTCTCCTCTAAGAATTTCATCTTCGTGATGCCGATGCCGTGCTCACCGCTTACCACACCATCCAGCTCAACCGCCTTGGCCATCACATCTTCAGCGGTTTTCTCGGCTCGACGCATCATTTCACGGTCATTGGAAAATACCGGGATGTTGACATGGTTGTTGCCGTCACCAGCATGCATGTGGGTGGCAATGACAATACGCTTGGACCGTACCTGACGATAGATCTCCTCGATGGAGGCCAGTACTTTCTGGTAACCGGAGAAGAGCTCAAGCAGATCAGCCATCAGCTTTTTAATATACGCCTCATGCCGTACCGACTCCTTAGTGCGCAGGGCAAGCTTTGACAGAGTATCCTGACAGAGGTCCATTGCCTTCGGAATCTTGGCTTCGAGCCAGTCCGGATCCTCGATCGGCTCTGCTGTCCGGAGATAGCCAATAATGGAGTGGATCACCTGCTCTTTATTATAGATGTCCTCCTCAATATTGTAGTTGTCGACAAAGCGGGTAAACTCCGCCAACGCCGACAAGGGCAGCACGATATCCTCATTCAGCTTAAAGGCGTTGGTGCGGGCGGAAATGGCTCCCAACCGCTTTCGGTCACGCCAGAAACGGGCGGCCTCATCAGCGTCCTGCGCGGTAAATATCTCGGTATTGGCGTAGTTGGCAAGAAGCGTCTCAAGGCGCTTTCTACCTCGGTTGATCTGGTCGCTGTTATGGCCGACCATATCAATGAGCAACACCGCCTTGGGATGCTCGCTGCGGGCCGCTTTGAACTTGTATTGGATGGCCTTGATATACTCCTCGTCGAAATGCTCGAGTGCGATCAACGCCTCTTCACCTTCATTGGTGAATTCCTCGGATATCTCGACGATAACCTTACTCGCCTCGTCCATATCCTCACCATAGAATTCAAGGCAGAAGGTGATCTTACGCTCGTAGGCTTTGTAGAGGACAAACTCGGCTGAGGTTATTACACCGTCGACACCTTCTTTCTGCAGACCGGGCAGACCTTTTAACGCCTTATTGGTGATATCCTTCCACAACCCTTTCTTGCGGATATCTTCACTGCCCAAATCAATACGCTTTTTCAAAGTATCAGTCTGGTCGGTAACCTCGTAGCTAACAGTATCCCCAGGCAGGATCTTACGCATGGGATGCTCGATGCGCCGGACGTTGACCAAACCCTTGCCGGGCATAGCGATGTTAAACGACAGCAGGTTGTCGATGGCAGTTCCCCAGAGCACTGCCGTCTTGCCGCCGGCATTCTCGGCGATATTGCCACCGATGGTGGAAGCCCAGGCGCTGGTGGGATCGGTGGCGAAAACCAGTTTGTCTCTGGTGGCACAGGCCATGGCGTCGGAAGTAACAACACCAGCCTCTACCTTCATCACCGGCACCATCCTGTCGCCATTGGTCAGGTGGGAAAATTCACGGTATTCAATGGGGTAAATTGTGGTCAGCTTCTCGGTGTTGATGATGACACAGTCCGCCGCCACCGGTACACAGCCACCGGTAAGACCGGTACCGCCGCCCCTCGGGATAACATGGAGACCCAGTTCATCGATTGCCGCCATCACCGGAGAGACCTGATCTTCGGTTGCCGGCCTTACCACAGCCACCGGCAGAAACAACCGCCAGTCAGTAGCATCGGTGGCATGGCTGATCAGGGTGAATGGATCGAACCAGACGTTCTCTTTGCCGACAATGGGCGTGAGTTTTTTCAGGATCTGCGAACGTCGTCCCTGAACATTGCTGATTTCCGTCTTGAGTTTTGCCAGACGATCCCGACAGATGTTGACGAGGTTCAAGACCTTGGTCGATTGCTCACTACCTGTCCGGCCGATGGTTGCCGCCTTCTCGATAATCGAAAGGTCTTCTTCCGCAGTCTTGAAAAACTGCTGCCGCCTCCGCTGGGATTCAATCAGTTCCTGATAAAGGAAGGGGTTGCGATGCAGGATGAACAGATCGCCCATAAAACGCATGACCAGCCGGGCTGAGCGCCCGGTAATCCGCAGATTGCGCAGTTCCTGCAAATCATCCCATACCTCCTGCCCAAAGAGCTGATTAATGATCAGCCGATCATCTGCCGAGGTAAAGTTATAGGGAATCTCTCGATAGTCCTTCTTCTGCATCTTCGTTCCACCTTTTTGTGCAATCCCTGTCGGTTCGTCAATCAGCACCGAGACGTATGGGGTCAATAGTATACATTCATTTATTTTCAGGGCATCGGGATGCCTGCCGGATGGGCCTGATCGTCTCACCCGCCCTTAGCGTTGTAAGCCGCACCACCTTCGGCCATTCTACGTTTTTCGTAATTTCAAGCCACATCTGCTGCGTTTCCCACGACAAAGCAGTCGATAAAAGCATCATTACTGCCACCACTTTACGGATTCCGCAGTTTCAAAACCACTGATGACACCACTGCATCACCGCTCGAAACCGGGACAAAAAACACCCGGAACAAACGGAAAACCTGCCAATCAACGGCGTACATTCATTGAGACGAGGAGCTGTGCGACCAGGATTTTATTCCGGATATTCGCTGCACTAGCAGCAAACAGATGGGGCGCAGAAGAAAACAAATAGACTCCATTCAATCACAACCGTCTGCCCTCTCCCGCGTGATGCAGCATTTCAGCAAGTCCGCTGGAGCGTGGGTAATCGGACTGGAGAGCATACACTAAAATCTTTTTCGATGCTACTATCTGTACACATTCTTTTGCACGGGTTACGGCGGTGTAGACCAACTGCCGATTTAGCAGCCGGCTCTCTTCTTCGGGAAGCATCACCACCACCTCACGAAATTCCGACCCCTGACTCTTGTGGATCGTCATACCGTAGACCGTCTCACAGCTGGGAATCCTGTAGGGAAGGCAGCTTCTATAGCCACCATCACCACGTTCGAACCACACCTTCATCCGCCCGTCCGTTGGATCGGGTAGACAGATGCCGATATCGCCGTTAAAGAGCTCGAGAGAATAATCATTGGCCGTCACCATTACGGGCCGCCCCAGGTACCAGGGGTCGGATGTGACATCGTAACCCGCTATTTTCAAGTGATTTTCAACAGAAGCGTTCACCCCGGCAACGCCTCGTGCTCCATGCCGCATGGCACAAAGGACCCGGAAGGCGCCAAAGGCCTGAAACACCGCATTCATGCCACGATCCCGATGGTGAACAGCCACTTCCATATAAGCGTTATATCGCTCTGCGACCACCCCGAAATACGGATTCCGCAGCAGGGTCACATTGTCATGTTCACCACCGTTCAATAACTGCCAGGCCAGCTCGCCATCCCCCGTATTGATGGCCTGAGCCAGCGCCTTAATACCGGTATCGAAGCGATAACTTTTTTGCAATTCCACAGTATTCTCTGCCAGGCTCCGGATACAGTCTGCCAGTACTGATCCGGATTCCACTGAGGCAAGCTGGTCCTTATCACCCAGCAGAATGAGCCGCGCACGTGGCATGAGTGCATCAACGAGCTTACTCATCATTGCCAGATCCACCATCGACGCCTCGTCCACCACCACCACATCCCATGGCAAGGGATTGTCATGGGTATGACGAAAGCCGGGGCGATTGCGTTGGACGCCGAGCAACCGGTGAAGCGTGGAGGCGGTGGTGGGGATTCTATCGATAATCTCTTGTGGAAATGTAAGCCCAGCCAGACTGTTGGCTATGGATTCCTGCAGCCGCATCGCCGCCTTGCCGGTAGGCGCTGCCAGGGCAATACGCAATTCGCCACCCAGCGCCTCAATGAGCAGACCGATAATCTTGACCACTGTGGTAGTTTTGCCAGTACCAGGCCCGCCCGAAATGATGGCGAGTGATTGCTGCAAGGCAACCCGTGCTGCCCTTTTCTGATAATCCGGTTCTTTTCCATCGGGCCCGAAGCAATAATCCAGCAACTCATGACAATTGGGAAGAGCGTGACTGATCCCGGCCAATCGTGCGAGCTGATCAGCCAGACGGGATTCATAACGAAAATAACGGTGCAGATACAGACGATCATGGGCAAGGATCAGCGGGGTCTCATCTCCAGATGAGATCAGTGCACAACATGAAAGCAGCTCCCGGTCTTCCGGTGAAACCGGCAGACAGCTATGCCCGCCGGCCATATCCATGGAAAGCAAACGTACCAGTTCTTCAAAACGCGATTTTTCTCGACCGTTCAGCCCCGAGCGCTCGGCCAGGAACCTGGCAAAATGGATATCGAGCAGCCGCGGCTGGTACTCACGGTTATCAGCGCTCATCGCCCACCTCCAACCGCCGTATCAAGTCGCGTCAGGATCTCCTGCGAGGGCAGGGCCGCATAGACCCCGTTACCGGGCATAGCTGGCGACAGACCACGGACAAAGAGATAGAGAACACCACCGAAATGTTTCTTATAGCTATATCCCGGCAACACATTGGCTAAATACCGGTGCAACACCAGAGTGTATATCCAGTATTGCAGGCCGTAGTTATGGGAAGCCATGGCAGAGATGAGCCTATCAGGCCGATAATCACCCATGTTGCCACCCAGAAAATTGGTCTTGTAGTCGAGGATATAAAATTTTCCATCATGCTCGCAAAACAGATCGACAAAACCTGTGAGATACCCCTGCATCACCTTCGGTGAAAGCGGCGTAACAGTGGTTTCACCGCTCAGGGCATCGTTTATCTTCCTGGTATCGAGCCGCTCCATATGAAAATAAAAGGGCATCTCACTAACAATGCGGTCCTCATCAAGCTGGGCCAAGGCAAAACCGCCTTCACCGTGGAGGAGCGGCGTAGTAACAATCGTCGCAAGAAATGCCTGCACAGTTGGTGTCTCAATAGCCATACCATAGCGTCGGCAAAGACGTGCCAGTTCCTCCCCATGAGCCGTCCCGGAAGCAAGAGAATGAAAGGGGAACAACTCCAGGGCGTCATGGATCAGATTACCGAAGCTGGCCCCGGCCGGCAACCCAGGATGCAGGATCTCCGGCCCTGGTTCAGCCACCGAATCTCCCGGTGGCTCTGCGCCATGATCTTCCTGCTCGCTCAACGAAGCCATAGCCGAGTAGCTAGACATCTGATAATTCGTAACAAGCGTCCTCTCGCCCGGCGACAAGGATCGCATAGCCAACTCATTGGCCGGTGGCTTCAGGTGATGGGCCGAAGATTCACTCACAGACAGCAGCAACCGGTACTCGACACCTGGATGGGCCGAAAAGGCCTGCAGTTTTTGCTGTTGTTCGGGAAAACCACCAGCGCCGTCAGGAAAAATCAAGTATCCCAGGGCGGATTCATGAGACGATGCCACCCTCCCTTTCACAGGCTTAACATCGGCCCACATAGTGTAACAGCAGAGTTCGGCACGGGTAAGCGCCACATAGGCCAGGCGCAGATCCTCAGCGAGCGTCTCTTCGGCCGCCTTCAGCCGGCGCTTCGCTATTTCGGCTGAACCCAGATCTATAACCAGGCCATCCTCTTCATGACAGCTCACCAGCTCCGCCCGTTGCTCCCGGTCGGAGCGATACCAGAGGAAGGGGCAAAAGACAATGGGGTACTGCAATCCTTTGGCGGAATGCATGGTGACAATGCGCACAGCCTGCTCGTCACTTTCCAGGCGCAGCTCCCGATCCTCATCACCGGATTTGCCGGCAATCATGGCCCTTAGCCAAACAAGTGTCTCGTCAGGCCCGAATTTCTCCGCTGTTTCCGTCTCCTGCACCAGCTCCAGTAGATGATGGATATTGGCAATGCGCCGTTCCGCCATCTCTGCTCGGGCCAGATTGAGATACACATCCTCATCGGCCAAAAGCCGGTTCATCATGGCAAGGAAGCCCTTCTCCTGCCAGCTTTGATGGTACGAGAGGAACCGGTTGAAACGATCGTCAAAGGCGGATTCATCCTCCCAGATGGCGAGCAAATCGTTGCCTGTAAGACCGAACCATGAAATGGTCATGGCCCGTTTGACGGAAAACATATCACCGGGAGTTGCCAGTGCAGCAAGGAGCGTCAGCAGCTCCTTGGCCTCTTCGGTTTCAAACACACTTTTTTTACTGCCAACTACCGCCGGGATACCAGCCCGCGCGAAAGCCAGCAAATATTCATCGGCATGGTGATTGCTGCGCACCAACACCGCAATATCCCGGGCGGCCAGTACCGTGGCACTGACAGCGCCGTCCTTTTCTTTTCGGCAGGTTACCGGGTTGGCATGATCAAGCAAACGGCAGACCTCAGCGACCACATATTCCCGGATGGACTCGGCGGCCTTACCGGAGGACCAGCGCCCCTTGTCTTTGTCGCTCTCCGCCAGCTGGCAGTAGACCATGACCGGCAGCCGCTCACCATTTTGCAACAGTTCACCATCCTTCTCACTTTTTGCCGGCAAAACAGGGTGAAACGGCAATGCATCATCGGGGAAACAAAACGGCGCGACTCGCCCGGAAAAGATGTTATTTACCTCGTTAACGAGGAGCGGGTGCGAACGATAGTTATGGGCCAGCGTTGCCTGATGGTGAGCAGCATTTCTTGCGGTAAAGTAGGAAAAGATATCTGCACCGCGAAAGCGGTAAATCGCCTGTTTGGGATCACCAATCAGGTAGAGGTAGTGGCTGCCGCCGCCAAAAAGGGTGGAGAAGATCCGCCACTGTGCAGAATCCGTATCCTGAAACTCATCGATCAGGGCCGCTGCAAACCGCTCACCGAGAATACGTTTGAGTCCTTCACCCTCATTGGCCAGCGCCAGGTCCAGACGAACGATCAGATCGTCAAACGACATGTGTCCCTGTTCCTGAAGTCGATGCTGCAGCTCCGCTCTGAGGGTCTTTGCCAGCTCTAAGCGCAAGGCAAGCAGGATGCTGCCGGTCATCTCCTGCACGTCCATAGCCAGCTGCTCGGGCAACGGCCATTCAGCCAGGAAATCATCTTTTGATCTTTTGCGAAACTTGTTGCCGTTCAGCCCTTCTAGTAAACCTTCACGGGTCAGATAGTCGAGGTGTTTTGGTAATCCCCCTTCTCCATCAAACCAGGCACTCAGGGAATCCCACCAGAAACTGAGCTCCTCGCTGAGAGCTTTTTTGAGCTGCCCCTCTTCCTGGGCTTTCTGGAAATAGCCATAAAGAACTGCAGAGGACTGTTGCCACCAGCTGGCAAGACGCAAAAAACATTTTTCAAACCGGGTGGTTGCCTCATCAAAAGATACACTGTCCGGCAAGATCCGACCATACGCTAAACCAGGCACCATGATGCTGGCAGCCAGTTCAGCCGGGGTTGGATATTTGTCGGCAACAATACCGCAGACCCTAGGTCCCAAGGGGTAGAGATGACTGCGCCAGAAATCTTCCACCAACTGGGTCCGCACCTGCCCCACATCAGCAAGGAGCTCCACATCAAAGAGCTGACCGCTTTCCAGTGCCTGCTCGGTCAACATCTGGAGACAGAAGGAATGGATGGTGAAAATCCCGGCGCGATCAATCAGTCCCAGAGCCTGGCGCAATCGCTCCAGCGCGGTTTGTCGGTCGGTAACAGTTGCCAGCCAGGCGTTGATGGTTGCATCGTCGGAAGATCCGCCGGTCAACAGGTTTCGCGCTTCCGCCAGCCGCTGGCGGATACGACTGCGCAGTTCTTCCGTAGCCGCTTTCGTGAAGGTGACCACCAGAATCTGGTCGATGGGAATGCCAAGTTCAGTCACGGCACGCAACACCAGCATACCGATGGCATAGGTCTTGCCGGTACCGGCGCTGGCCTCCACCAGATTAATTCCGCGTGTGAGCGGTGTCCGGGCGCAATCGAGAATGGCTTCCGCGATCATTCCGCCCTCCTGATGATCGGCTCAAGCACGATCTTGGCCAGCTCAAAAAAAGGCTCGTTCAAGAGTGTTGCCGTATCACACTCACGGAGCAGCAATGATGTCTCCCGGTCATATCCGGCTTCAAGAATCCGATCGAGAGCAGCACCGGCCGCAACTAGGGCCGCTTCCGGCTCAGCCTGTTTTTTGAGCCAGGCAATTCCCGGTTCGATATAGAGAGGGCTCGGCTCCCGGCAACCATTAACAAAGACCTCAACCATTGTTTCAAGATCAGGAGTACTCCCGCAACCTGCCGTAAACCTGAACTCACCCTCTTTGCCAAGCATCACCACATCTACTGCCCTGCCAGTCAGCCGTTCATAAAGAAGGTAGTGAAGCCAGCCAGAAAGCAGTTCACGGCCTGCAAGTTTGCCATACCGGAAGAGCAGAATGCCACATTCCTGGAGATTGGCCAACCTGCCAGTAAGGCGATAACCACCGACCTCAAGGTCAACCTCCAGATCGTCAACCCTCTCGCCAAACCCAAGCGATTCTATCCTCTTAACAAATCGCCGCAGATCCACTACTCGCTTCGAGAAACTAAGCCGGCCCGGCTCGCCGAGCGGCCAGCGGGCCTCGGCCTGCAGCTTGCGACACATGGTTGACGGATTATCCCCGGTGATCAATCGGGTAACCAGCTCCTGGTTGATGAGATAATCTTCCAGCCCGTTCTGGGCAAAAGGTTCGCTGTCCGCCACCACACCCTCGTCCGCATCAAGCCTGATCCCCAGACAGTCTCGCACGAACCAGCGCTGGGGGTTGCGATAGAAGGCAAAAAGATCGCGAACGGCAATCTCTTCTCTCACGATTGCCCTTCTGCCACTCCACCAGCGTCCAGGTTTATGATCCAATTCGCGAAGCGCTTGAGCAACCTGACAATATTTCTGGTCATAGCTGAAAAGACCGGGCTCTTCGCCGTTGAAATAGCGGCCGCTGAATGGATGGAGCGGATGTTTGACCTGCAGGTGCTTCGCCTGGTAACATCCTTCAAGTACTTCCAGCAGTTCGGTCACCACCACTGAAGGTGGCAGGGATTCGTTATTTTTTATGGACTGCCCGATGTAGCTGAGATACAACTGCTCGCGGGCCGCCATGATCGCCTCCAGGAACTGGTAGCGGTCATCCATTCGCTTCGACCGGTCTCCCGGCCGGTGGGCCAAACCCATCAGGTCAAAGGTGGCATGCCGGTCATCGCGTGGGAAGGCATTGTCATTGAGGCCAAGCAGACAGACCTTTGTAAAGGGAATCGAACGCATAGGCAGCATCGAGCAGAAGGTCAGCTGCCCCCGTAGAAAACCGGAACTCGACCGGGTCTCACGAGCTGTGTTCTCGATCCAGGCAGTAATCACCTTGAAATCTACAACACCCTGATGAAAGGCTCCAGCAGTCTCTCCAAGTTCCACCAGGAGTTCCTGAAGTTCAAGAAAGTCTTTGGAGATACCTCCATCAAACTGCCCCCTGAACAGCCTGCCAGCATAATCAATCAATAGTGCCGACCATTCTGACAAACTCTGGGGCGTGGCAAACATCTTCCGCGCCTCCTCCACCAGACTGACAAAATGGCAGAGTCCACCAAGAGCCGCCGCTCCACCACCCTCTATATCTCCATAGGGCAGGATATCGGCAACGAAGTCGTCACTATCAATGGCGTACCCCATCAACAGCCGTGCAAGTCCCGCCTGCCAGCTGCCCTCGTCGAAATCAGGCAGGCCACTCTCGGCACGCTGCCTGCCGGAAAGTCCCCAGCGAATACCTGCTTCAGTCACCCAGCGCTGCAGGTTGTCCAGATCACTCCGGCTCAACTCCAGATTTTCGGCAATGGTCGGCTCTTTGACCAGCTCAAGCATCTCATCCCAGGAGAACCGCCCCTGAAACAAGCCGAGAAAATCGGCAAAAGCGGCTAAGACACTGTTTCGCCTGCGAAGACTGCGATCGGAGATGGAATGTTGAATGGAATCGAAAACGGCAGGAATCAGCGCAGCATATTCCTGGATATCAGGCGCCATTACGACAATATCGCGGAGTTGCAGCTTCGGGTCGGTATAGAGCCAATGGAGAATGTGCTCTTTTAATACTGTTATCTCGCGCAGTTTTGAGTGACACGAAACCACATGAATAGAGCGGTCCTGCTCGTCCCAGTTGTTGCCTTCACAGGTCACATCCCCAGCCAGCAGATCAGACTGCAATCTATGCAACAAGGTTGTCTTCCCGTCTTCACAGGGATCGTGATAACTGGAAAACTCCATTTTGAAGCTGATCTGATCACCAAAAAGCATCCTTTGGAAATCACGGCCCTGTCGACCAAAGGAGACCAGTAAAGGATGGTTTTCCGGGGCGACATCAAGTGCCTGCGGATTGGCTGCAACACTCTCGGCAGGGGCCAGCAATCGGCCCCTGCGCAGTTCCAGATCGCCCCAATACTCGCGGCATGGCGACAGGACATAGAGATGCACATCCACATAGCGACCAAGTCCCTGCAGATAATCGAGGAAAAGCGGTGGCATAATAGAGAGTCCGAAAACGGAAACCCGTTCCGGCAATATGGCCGAAAGATCGTCGCTTTGCTGCAGTCGGCTGACTATGCTCTGGAGTACAGCTCCACGATGCTGGCCGCCCTCTGCCTGCAGCCTGCGCCAAAGAGAACACTGCCAGCGCTCATGAACATCACGGGTGACCAGCCGTTTTTTCTCCCAGGCTGCCAGCATATCCGGTCGCATCAGCTGGTATTGATCGAAGATATTTGCCAGTTGATCAGCCAGCTGGTAGCGCTTTAATGCAAGGTTCTCGCCCTGCAGATACTTTCTGACAGGCTGATACTCTTCTCCCTCAATATCACGCAACAGCTCCTCGAGCCGCCAGGTCATGGTTTTACGCTCGTAGCCGTCCGGTGTCACTTCCATGCCCAGCAACCTGGCGCTATACGTGAGAAAACCGAGCGGCAGGAAATACTCAAAATTGCACCAGCTGACAAAATTTGCCGCAAGCGTCTGGGAGACCATCCGCTCCATCCCCTGACTCTGTATGAGCAGGATCTCTTTGGCAAAGAGATTTCGCCGACCACCCACCCGCAACACTTCCACAAGGTGACGCAGCAGGTTTTCAGTGCGGTTGGAGACGTGAAGATACAACATGAATCAGCCCGGAAGTTTAACGTTGAAAAGGCTGGCAGCTACTTTTTGACAAAGCAGCCAACTCGCTGGATGGCCAGAACAAATACAGTTCATCGTTTACAGCATGGGTGCTGACGAGTATTATTTCGGCACAACGCCCTGACCGGCATATTCATAGATGGCGTAAACCAGACCACTCATAATGCCCAGGGCGAAAAATATGCGTAAACGGCGATCCCAGGGCATCTTTTTATTGCCAGCGGCATACTGCAGCAAGGCAACGATAAAGACTGTGAAACCTGCCACATATGGGGCTGTATAGAGGATCTGCAGACCGGTCTCTCGCATCGTCGCCAGGAGATTACCCGGCACCGGTCTGAGATTAAACAGCAGATATAAAGCTGCAGACAGATAAAACGTAACCTTTTCTTTTAATTCGGACATATGAACTCTCTTGAAGCGATATATTTTCCCGGAACGGCAATCTACTCCGCCCGTCAGTTTCCGGTTTTTCTCCTCCTGGAAAAAGCCCATCTGCTGCGCCCGGTGGAACTGCCGGACACACCCGGCGACAGCCCAGATATATTCATAACATCAGGTCTCTGTCAAGAATATACGCCCTGCCCTCTAGGCGATAACAGAGATCGCTTCCTCCGTCTGATCAAAGACATCCGCGAACGAAAAGACGATTACGCCGCCCAGCTGAGTGCCCTTACCATCGCCTCCCTGTCGGCGAAAAAATCCTCGATTGACGATACGACCCGGGGAATCATCTCTTCACTACTCGGTAGCCACGGCGTGGCGACGTCTCCGGAGGTGGAACAGGATGACCAACTCTGGCAAGCCAGGCTGGTCTTGAAGATTGCAGAAATTCTCGATCAGGAAGAAGAAGAAGTCGCCGTACAGATGGCAATGCTTGAAGACCAGGAACAGGACCTGTTCAAAGAGCTGCAAGGTGAGCTGGACGATGAGGAAGATGAATCCCTGCTGGACGAACTCCGGCAGGTACAGGACAGGATCGCCCGCCCCACTGCCACTACGGTCAAGAACAGGCTGAACGGTTGGAGTAAACTCTATCGCGCAGCCGTAGAACCCGAGTGCCGGCTGTGGCTGACCCACCTGGAAGAAGCTGCTGACATTTTGCTGGAAAAATATGAAAACGCCACCAAGTTACCGGCTAAAGGTATAGCCGAACTGGAGCTACCGGCCAATATCGGCTGGTCACGCGAAGATGCGGTGGAAAGCATGCTCAACTTCAGAAAGACCTCTGCAGAACTGCGAACAGAGATATCGGCCGCACTCAGCAAACCGAACGAGGACATCTTGCATGACCTGTGTCATCGCTGGTCGCAGGCAGTAGATGCAGCCTTCCCCAGTGAACAGTACGGTCGCACCACCCTTGTCATCTACCAGCTGCCATCGACCGGATGCAGTAGTTTGCTTGGCAAAACCAATGATTCGGGTCAACTGCTTGGAGTTGTCCGTTAGATCCTGAAGAGAGTAAAGAGCATTACCGGGATGTCGCGATTGTATGCACCCCGGTAATGTCGTTATCTTACACCCCTATTCCTTCTTGCTGTCCTTGCAGCAGGTATAGGGGTTGATGGTCATAACCGGGCATTGTGCACCGCGCACAATCTTGTCAGCCACACTGCCGAACATAATCTTTTCCAGCCCCTTGTAGCCGTGGGTTCCCATAATGATCATATCGCTTTCGATCTCGGTCGCGAAATCGACAATCTGCTCCGCTACATCACCCATAAAGACCCGGCTCTGCAGCTCTGACACACCAAACTTATCACAGATGGGTTGCATCTCCTTGCAGAAGTTCTCCATCTTATCTTCCGCCCCTTCAACCAGCTCAGTTTCCAGGTTGGGCATGCTCATCTGCGGCACAAAGAATCCTGAATAATCCTCAAAATTCTGCACAACGAAGATGAGATACATCGCAGCCCCGAACTTACCGGCCATATAGGCAGCTGATTCAGCAATAAGCCGAGAGTTGTCCGAGAAATCTATTGGGGTCAAAACACGCCGCACATTGAGCCATCTCTCCATACGATCCTCCGTTTAGGTCCCGGATATATATCTATGGCAGATCGCGCCCACCTATTACTTCTATGCTGAGCAAATCTGCCCGCCAATACTGCGACAGCTCATTGGTCAAGCTGTTCCTACCTTCATTTTTTCACAGTGAAATCGAATAATCAAGGGAATCCTCCCAATACGGTCATATCGATGCGACAACGTCAGGCAATAACAGCCCTCTATGCGTTTGGCCTTGAAAATCTGTTTTCAGAGGCTATTGTTTCGATGATCACGTAACAATGCACCTACATGGTATTTAATTTGAGGAGGAGTTTCATGAAGCGGGTCAAAGCAATTTCAATCAGTGACCGAAAAGGTATGCGCAAGAAAAATATCGACGCGGTCACGCTCGTGGAAAATTTTGGCCTCGAAAACGACGCCCATGGTGGAAAGTGGCACCGCCAGGTCAGCCTGCTTGCTGAGGAATCCATAGAATTCATGCGAAAAAAAGGGCTCGATGTCGTCGCCGGCAATTTCGCAGAAAACATCACCACCGAAGGCATCGATCTCTGCAGCCTCACGGTCGGCACTCACCTTCGGATCGGAATAACTGAACTTATCATCTCTCAGCTGGGCAAGGTCTGCCATCACCCCTGTGCCATCTATCACCAGGCCGGCGATTGCGTCATGCCAAGAGAGGGCATTTTCGGTGTGGTCATCAAAGGCGGCAAAATTGCGGTGGGCGATGAAATTGAAGTGCTGGAAGCGCGGTCATCATCAGTGGCCATCATCGGAACTGCTGAAAGCGAAAAAGATTATGGCGAGCAACTCTGCGAACTCGTCAATCACAAATGGCACCCCGGCTTTATTCGCTTCGATCGCCTCAAACCAAAGGAAGATAATCTGCACACGATTCTTGACGATCTCATTAACACCCAGAAGGTTGATCGAGTCATACTCTTTGATACATCAGGAAAACACGCACTCGCCTTTGCTGGAAAATCAGAGAACGGACCTGTGATTTTACACTACTGCAAAACTCTTGATGATATTGAAACCATTTAAATATTCCGTCAAACCGGGGGATGATGTGATCATCCTCCGGTCCCTCATATTCTGGTTGTAATTGTTTTTGGACCAGAATCAGCAGCAACCATTCTCCCCACGACGTCGTTTTCTCTAAGATGTCATCATCAGAACATCATCTTTCTTCACATGGTCTCTTCGGTAGCCGTTACCCCACAATATCGGCACTATTCTCCATAACAGAATTCAGCTTCACTATATTTGTTCAAATATAATTCATTTTAAATAACTTTCCCGTTGCAGCACGTCTGGAAGTACTATAAGAATAAAGCATTATCGCTGTGCATTTTCACCCTGAACTCATAGCCAGAAGCAGTGCCCTGTATTTCATTTTTATACAATACGCCTGAGAAAATCAGGCAATAATGGCACAAGAGTATTTCAGTCTGATAATTCTCCACTTCCTGCGGAGGTTGCCACGATGCTACTCAAACAGCAGAAGATGCAGGTTCTTGCCATTCTCTCTGATAACCTGAACAACCCCCATCCTCAACCTGTTCCAACAGCTGCTATCGCCGGAAAGCTCAACATGTCAGTTATGGAACTGCATAACATCCTGAAAATCATGGATGGACTAGGCATTATACAGACAGACCCGGACCTGCGGCACAACCTTATTACCAAGCAGGGTCTCCAATATCTCAATTTGGAGACACGTGTTCATTAACACCAGAAAGGAACTTCGCAAGTTCGACCTCTCACGAGTTTCTTTTTATGTTCAGATCGGGAAACCGGCAGTTCAATGAGTCTGCTGCAAAATGTGGTCTTTCCCTAAAAATAAGGAAAGAGTAGACACTGAGGTATGCGGAAAATTTTACTGCGGTATATACATAATATTCCGATGTTATTTTTTTGAACACAACGACGAGCTCGGACGAAAAGACCATTTTACAAGTGGCTCAAATGATAATAGGTCTCTCTATGCGGTTATCGCAGATACACTCTTTCCCAGCAGAGTCTCATGAACAGATCAACGCAGCATACATATGACCACTATATCAAAGCATTGATGAACATCAGTCAGGCCATCACTTCCGATCTATTTCTCGAAGATCTATTCAAACTGATCGTGATGGTAACCGCCAAGGTTACCGGCGCAGAGATCTGCTCGCTCTGGCTCGTGGATGACAGCGAATCCCCACCTCTTGTTCGTCTGAAAGCGACCCAGTCGTTTGAGCCGGAGTATGTTAAAGACAGGGCTTTGCGTCTACATGAGGGGGTCGTCGGTTATGTGGTGTCAACCCAGCGCCCCTACGTAATTGCAGATGTATTGGCCGATGACAGATTCAAGGAAAAAGAAATGGCCAAAAAGCTTGGCCTTGTCTCCATGGTCAGCATCCCGCTGCACGGAAAGGAAGACAAGGTCATAGGTGTACTCAACTGCTTCACCTCCACCCCCCATGTCTTTTCAGAAACAGACATCAATCTGCTAACTGCGGTTGCCAGCCAGGCTGCCGTGGCAATCCACAATACCGAGTTAATCATCAGAACCAGGGTTATTGAACGGGAACTTCAGACAAGAAAGCAGATAGAACGAGCCAAGGAAATCCTGATGATGCACAGGAAAATGAGTGGGGAGGAAGCGTATCGCTGGATCCAGAAACGCAGCATGGATACCCGTAAATCGATGCTCGAAATCTCAGAAGCGCTCATCCTTTCCGACGAGCTGTAAAAATTGAAGCACTTACCGACAAAATCTTTGCACTGCACCAAAGTAATGGTCAGAATGATTTTTCCGGCAGCAGAGATCTCTCAGCAGCGTAAACAGACTTGCTCCCTGTATTTAAATCTCTATCTTCACAGTGTCGTTGACGATTATACAGCGAATGTCGCAATTCTCTTGACATAAATATGAAGTACAGCTAATTAATGTGAATTAAATTAACCTTTGTTGTACAATGGCGTACAACAAGGCTATTTCGATCAAGACAAAGGTGTCTGGTTCCTCTCCTGAGGGCGGGCGCCTTTTTTTGTTTCCGCTTCACTGCCGGACACAGGCCCCCTCAGGGAATCATTCTCATCCACGGGAGGCTACTGTATGATGCGTTTAGAAAAAAACAATGATGTTCTGGGTACCACCAACAGAGGAAATCCTGCAGAGTCGGGGCTCTGCACATTATGCCGGGCAGACTGCACAGGCAAATGCGAAATCTGGAAATCGAGCCTTACAGGTCGAAAGTTGCTCTACCCGCGCGACTTCGGCCTCGTCACCGCGGGCGCCAACAATACTACCCATGTTGGCGTCTCCTACAATTCTCTGCGAATTCAAGGATACGCCTACGGCTCCATCGGCCTTGCCGAAGGACTGACTAAAGATGCCGACCATTGCATCTTCCCCAATGTCGACCTGTCGACGGAGTTTGGCGCGACTATCAAAACCAAGACCCGCCTGCCGTTGATGACCGGTGCCCTCGGATCGACCTTCATCGCCGCCAAATATTGGGATGGATTTGCCGTGGGTTGTGCCCTCACCGGCATTCCGATCGTCATAGGTGAGAATGTCGTTGGTGTCGACAAAGAGTCGGCTATCAGTGGTGGCAAAATCGAGATATCCCCAGAGCTTGATCGTCGCATCAACACCTACCTCCGTTACTATGATGGCTACGGAGCCATCATAGTCCAGCTCAATGTCGAAGACACCAGAAACGGTGTTGCCGAGTATGTCGCTGACAAGTATGGCGACAAATGCATCATCGAATTAAAATGGGGGCAAGGCGCCAAAAACATAGGCGGTGAGATACAGGTTACCAGCCTTGACTACGCCATTTTCCTCAAAGAGCGCGGCTACGTCGTTGACCCAAATCCAGCGCTACCAGAGGTCCAGGAAGCCTTCGCCAAGGGTTCAATAAAATCCTTTGCCCGTCACAGCAGACTTGGTGGTACCCATTTCGATTCGGTTGATCTGGTTCGCGAAGACTTCATGAAGTCGGTCGACTATCTCAGAAGCCTTGGATTTTCGCGCATCTCACTTAAAACCGGAAGCTACGGCATGGAAGAACTGGCAATGGCTATCCGCTTTGCTTCGGATGCCAACCTCGACCTCCTGACAATAGATGGCTCCGGCGGCGGCACTGGCATGAGTCCATGGAACATGATGCAAAGTTGGGGCGTACCCTCAATCAACCTCCACGCCAAAGCCTACGAGTATGCAGCCATACTTGCGGCTAACGGCACAAAGGTTGTCGACCTCTCCTTTGCCGGCGGCTTCGCTCTTGAGGATTCTGTCTTCAAAGGCCTGGCCCTCGGGGCCCCCTTTGTCAAACTGATCTGCATGGGTCGCGGAATCATGATCCCGGGCTTCCTTGGGGCCAACATCGAGGGAGCACTGAACCCTGAACGCAGGTCAGCGGTCCATGGCAACTGGGAAACTCTTCCTAAATCGGTCAGCAGCCTTGGCAATTCACCGGAAGAACTCTTCGCCTGTTACTTTGAAGTCCAGAAAAAAGTGGGCAAGGATGAAATGCGGAAAATACCATACGGAGCAATCGCCATGTACACCATGGCTGACAAACTAGGTTGCGGCATTCAGCAACTGTTGGCAGGTGCACGTAAGTTCCAGGTTAACCAGATATCGAGAAACGACATATTTGCCGCCAACCGGGAAACAGCCCGGGAAACAGGCATCACCCACATCACCGACGCCAATCACGAAAGTGCAATGAACATCCTGCTCAAATGATAACGTATCATTCTCAAAAGCTCTTCTGAACGTATGAGGGCTGTACCGGCAGCTTCCGGTACAGCCCTCATACATAACAACCAAAGGTCCGCACCTTCTACTGTTTGAATGTCAGCCAGAGTAGCTCAGCACTCTGCTCAGAGAGGTTCTGCCATCCAATCGGCATATCCTTTTCCAGATAAACCATATCACCGGCATTCATCTGATATGTTTGATTGCCCATGATCAATTCCACCTGTCCGGTGATGAGGTAGCCCATCTCTCTTCCTTTATGAGCGAAGAAATGGCCTGCAATTTTTTTCCCAGGCAGTAACCTGAGCATCGTTACATCAGCAGGAGCCTCAAGGTCAGGCGGTAGCAGCAGTTCACCGCTTACATACCCCTTCAAGGATTTAGCCAACGATATGGAAGAACGGGATGCAGAGGCATAGACACAAGAATCCCTATCTCTGTCAGTATCTTTCAGTAGTGTGGCAACTTCCACTGAAAGACTCTCGCCAATACGAAATAAGGCAGGGAGCGATGGATAGATGAGGTTTTTCTCAACCTGAGAGATAGTACTTGGTGTCACCCCAGTCAATGCAGCCAGTTCTTTCTGGGAAAGACCACGCATCAGCCTGGTCGATTTGATTCGCGCACCGAGATCAAACCTGTTTTTTTCCGATCGCTGATTTTCAAAGATGATAGTGGAACCTTCGCAACTATAGCAATGATGCTCATTGATATACTGCGAGCTCCGTTTCTCCGCTTTGAGAATTTTCAATACTGCATTGCCCCGCCGCACAGAGAGATCGATAACAACTTGGGCAATCTTGTTGATATTGGCTTTCAGCCTGCTTGAGTGTGCACCTTTTTCCACGAGCCAATAGGCAATAGTATCGAGTTCATAGAGCCGCGGACAGGTCTTTACGTAAAACTCAATAACCTGTTCCTCTCCGCCCCACAAAGACTGCATACCGGTAAGACTATCGATTATAAAATGGACGTCTCCAGCGAGGTTACTGTGCACACCGTACATCGCCTCGGCCACATGAGCAGCACTTGTCGGATTATTGACCTTGATGACCTTGTAAGGCCAGAGCGCCCCATCCTTTTCATAAAATTTATTAAAAACCTCAGAACTATCACCTTTGCCGTTCGTAAAGCAGTCAAGGATGGTCAGATTCTGGCTTTCGGCAAGAGTACCGAGGAAGGAAACGACATTTTTCGGAGAACGATCAAAGGTAACATAAATAAGGGGTTTCTTCCGTGCCAACGTCTCTCGGATAAAACAGTGGGAGAACGCAGCGGAAAAGCTCCCCATGTCATCATACCAGAGGACGTTGTCGCCGATATAGAGGTCCCCCAGCAGTGTGTCAAGTTCAGAAAGACCGGATGAGACCCTTCGCTTTTTGATATTTGCCGTAGAAAAACGGTTTGATGTTTTCAAGCTCATGGGTGTGATGATTGCCGCTTCAAACTCAGTGGAGCAACTCGTTGATCAGTTCACGATATTTCTTTTCGATAACGTGCCGCTTCTTTTTTAAGGTGTTGGTCAACTCTTCGCCGAGCTTAAACTCTTTTTCAAGAAAGGCGATATTCTGGAGTTTTTCGTAAGGCTTGAATCCCTGCTTCGGCATCAGCAACCGGTTCATTTCTTTTTTGATGTGATCAATCACATTACGGTCTTCGAGGAGTTCAGCCTTTTCTTTTTTCAGGTCGCTGAATTTCTGGCCAACATATTCGAGCAACTCTTCCATATTCGGTACCACAAGAGCACCAAGACCTTTCTTGTCCTGCCCTACCAGGATGGCATCCTGGACAAAGGGGAACATGGAGATGGTATTTTCGATCCGGGTTGGATCAATATTTTCACCACTTGCCAATACGATGATTTCCTTGGCCCTGCCGGTAATGACCAACTCGCCGCCTATAGTCAACTTACCGAGATCGCCCGTCTTGAAAAAACCATCCTCAGAAAAGGATTTCTGGTTCTCTTCCTCATTCTTATAATAGCCTTGGGTCACTTGTGGTCCCTTGACCTCAATCAGCCCCTCCTCACCGGGAGGAAGCACCGCACCGTTTTCCGAAACAATCCGCAGTTGGGTATGGGGCACTGGCGGGCCAAGAGTGCCATATACCCGGCAATTCACGCCGCGACCGGCGATCGCGGGTGAGCACTCGGTCATTCCGTAGGCATTGACGATGCGAATTCCTACCGCGTCAATCCACTCCTCGAGATGGGTGGCCAGCGTGCCGCCGCCACTGATAGCGAGCCGTAATCGTCCGCCAAAACGCTTTTGCACAACAGAGAGCTTGCTCCTGGCAAGAAGATAGAGAGGCGCCAGCAACATCATTTTCAAGCCGGCAAATCCTTTCTCGAAAACCCTCTGACCAATCCACCCTTCGCTATAGCAAGGCAGCCGGTTCATCACTTTCCGCCTGTTGTAACGATAGACTGACGATGCCCAGATCATGGTCCGAAAAAGACGCATTGCCATCGCACCTTTTTTGCGAATTGTTCCCTGGACCCTTGAATAGAGCGATTCCCACACCCTCGGCACAGTGGCCACCAGCGTCGGCCGGTATCGCTCCAGATCAGCGGCGAACGTCTTTACCGACGAATAGACCAGCGTTGTGCCGGCAGCCAGAGCCACATATTCGGCGGTGCGTTCGAAGATGTGCCAGGAGGGCAGGATGGAAAGCCAGCTGTCGTTTGAAGTGAGGCCGATAATATCAGGAATAACCCGCACATTGTGCATGACATTGGCATGCGTCAGCTGGACGCCTTTCGGCATGCCCGTGGTTCCCGAAGTGTAAATAAGGGTTAAAAGATCTTGCTCACTGATCGACTCACCCTGCTGGATGAACTTCTCGATATCTTTCTGGGTATATCTCCGATCATCGAGCAAATCGAGATAGGAATATGTACTGCTGAACAGGGTGTGCAGCGACGGACCACTCATCACGAAGATTGATTTAAGCTGCTTGAGTCCTTTTAAGCACTCATTGTGATACTCAAGCAGCTCGGCGTTCTCAACCACCAGATAGAGGGCATCGGAATGGGTGATGATAAATTCCAGTTCCAGCGATGGAGTATCTGCACCACGTGGCACATTAATGGCGCCCAGGCTCATGATGGCCAGATCGGTTACAATCCAGGCATACCTGTTGTCGGAAAGCACCATTACCTTGTCGCCCTTCGTCACCCCACGACGCCTGAAGGCCCTCGACAGCAGCAGTACATCTTCAAACAGCTTCGCATAGCTGACCTGATGCTCCTCCTCACCGGAGCGATAAATATAGGCAATATTCTCCTTATAGCGGGAACAGGAAGAGAGCAGCATCTGGAAAATTGTGCTGAGGGTAGGAGCTTTGTCCCAATGTTCAGGAACGGAAATCAGGTCAGTGCACACTTCACTCATTTTCTCCCCCAATGAATACCAATTGTGCCAAGCATGAACTTTCGGTAGCCTACATCAATCAAACCAGCTTCGCGAAAGGCATCGGCCAAAGCTTCTGCCGAATGAAAATCCATAGTGGAACCGGTGAGGTAGGCATATGCCGCCTCATCGTCAGCGATCATCCGCCCCATGAGCGGAATCCCATAAGCGAAGTAGAGCCGAATAAAGGGATAAAGCAGGTTTTTGGCCGGCGGTGTGGTGTCTAGACAGACTACACGCCCACCGGGCTTCAGCACTCTATGCACTTCCCTCAGCACTCTCACCGCATCGTCAACATTTCTGAGCAGATACCCAAAAGTTACAGACTCAAACACATTATCGTCATAGGGAAGCCTGTTGGCATCGCAGGCTTGCCAGTGGATCGGTTGGTCGGCAAAGCGCTTTTGCGCCTCGCGCAACATATTCTGGGAAAAATCTGCACCAATCACCCGGGCTTCATGATAAGAAGCGCAACTGAGAGCAGCGATATCTCCCGTCCCGGTGGCCAGATCAAGCATCCAGCCACCGGCAGGATTACCGGCTTTTTCCACTACAAACCTGCGCCATTTCTGGTCCTGCCCCATGGTCATCACCCGATTCATCAGGTCATACCGGCCAGCAATGGCATCGAACATCTTTTGTACACCCGGTCCCTTACTCAACCTACCGCCTCCATTGCCAACACCTTACCCTGATCATCCACTGCTGGATCTTCCCCCCGCCACACCATCATTACCACAACGTCATGGTGCCTGTCACCAACGGTAAATGCACCAGCCTTATAGCTTTTATTCACATCAACAGGGAGCAAACCCCGGGGTTCTCGGGAACGGGATAACCTCACGGATATTAGCCATGCCGGTCACAAACTGGACCAATCGCTCAAAACCGAGACCATACCCGGCATGAGGAACTGAACCGTATTTGCGCAGATCGAGATACCATCGGTACTCCTCAAGCTCAATACCCGCCTCCAGCATCCTCCGCTCCAGCACCTCATAACGCTCCTCACGCTGGCTGCCGCCAACGATTTCCCCAATACCCGGCACCAGAATGTCCATGGCGGCCACGGTCTTGCCGTCGTCATTGACGCGCATATAAAAGGGTTTTATGGTCGCCGGATAATCGGTCACGATCAGCGGACAGCCAAACAACTCCTCGCAAAGGTAGCGCTCGTGTTCTGACTGGAGATCAATCCCCCATTTCACAGGGAATTCGAATTTCTTTTTCGAAGCGATCAGTTTATCCACCGCTTCAGTGTAGGTGAGATGAGCAAAATCTTTCTCGATGACTGAACGCAGTTTGGCCAGTAGTCCTTTTTCGATAAAAGAATCAAAGAGTGCCATATCCTCACTGCAGTTTTCTACCACATCGCTCAAAACATATTTCAGCATATCCGTTGCAAGTTCCATGTTACAGGCAAGATCGCAGAAAGCCATCTCAGGCTCGATCATCCAAAACTCGGCCAGATGCCTGCTGGTATTCGAATTTTCTGCCCTGAAGGTCGGCCCGAAAGTATAGACATTGCCTAGAGCGAGGGCGTAGACCTCCGCCTGCAGCTGACCGCTTACCGTCAAACCGGCTTTGCGACCGAAGAATTCCTCATGCGTGCCTTTGGCAGCGCCCGCCTCTCTGGCCGTTGTCACCTGAAACATCTCCCCGGCGCCCTCACAGTCGCTGGTCGTAATAATTGGAGTATGTACCTGGAAGAATCCGCGCTCCTGGAAAAAGCTGTTGATGGCCCAAGCCAGTCGCGAGCGGACTCGCGCCACAGCTCCGAGGGCATTGGTACGCGGTCGAAGATGACTTATTTCTCTTAGAAATTCAAAGGAATGGCGTTTTTTCTGCAGCGGATAATTTTCCGGATCTGCCCAGCCGACAACTTCAATAGTGTCGGCATGAACCTCGACATTCTGTCCCTTGGCCGGCGACTTTTTCGCCACGCCGGTGACAATAACGCTGCAGCCGGTATTAAGACGCTTGATCTCCTCTTCGTAATTGGCAAGCGAACTGTCGGCAATGACCTGAAGATTTGCGAGGCAGGAACCGTCATTCACCTCGAGAAACGAAAATGTGCCTGTATCCCTTCGGGTCCGCACCCAGCCTGCCACGATGACACGTTGCTCCTGAGGTTCCTCACGTAATACGACATTGATCCGCTGTTTCATTTCATTCCCCAATAAAATATGTTTTTGTCGGTTGTTTGCACGAACACTGAATCCGACGATTCACCTTCGTGATTTTTTTTAAATATATAGAGATCAAGAGTAACGCTTCTCTCCACTACCACCCGGTTGATGATAGACAACCAGTTCGCCATTACCGGCAAGTTTCTCTGCCCCCCCCACCAGTTCGCTTACATGTGCTGCCACCACCTTACACTTAACTGTCAGCAGAAAAAATATTTCCCGCTCAGCTTCTGAAAGTGTCTCAAAATTTCCCTGTCCTTTGGAGATGACCAGATCAGCCTCACGAAACCTGCGACGAAAGTCTCCGGAGCAGAGCATAAGAGGTGTCCCTGGGCAGGCCGTGCCGTTTGTAATGATCCGGGCATACGTACCAATTCCCGCCTGTTCCGCATCGGCCAACAAAGCATCGTTAATGATCGGAGCCCCCCGTACCACTACGGTCACATCAAGACCGGCGCGATTCAGTAATTCGACCACTAACGAATCATATATGATTTCGCCGCAGTTGTCGGCCAGATAGAGCACGGATGCACCTGGCCTAAGCCCTTCAACAGCGGCCAACAACCGTTGGCGGTGGTCGATGGCAAACTGCATTTCACGACATTTCGCAAATGTACCGGCAACATCAAACCGGGAAGCAGCGCCATAATCTATTATATTAGCGGCAATAGCAAAACCGATAGCTGCCATCAGCGGCTGAGGGGCCGCAACTATTTCTTCCTTCAGCACAGGCAGGGCCTGAAGCGCTCTATCGTTCTCGATCTGCTTGACGTTCAAATACGGATCACGGCAGCCCGTGATTTCTGCGATGGTGCCATAAACCTGGATGGCATTAACTGGTGGACTTTCTAAAAAATCACATTCAGGCAACAGTGCAGCGACAGCACGCATCACCTCTATTTCCTGTTTCTGACCGCAACCATTAAGGCGAGCCACGCGTAAAGCCTGCTGCAAAAAACAGGGAAGACAATCAGGCGCAGTTCTCATAGCATATATCCTTTACGAACATTGGCAAGCGCAGCAAACATGGACTGTTTTGCCCCCGGCTCACGCTCGTATATCCCGGCAAGAATCTCTCGTACCCGTTCGCGCCTGGTATCGTTGGCTAACGGACAGAGATTGACAACAGGTGCGAGACCCAGCATTTCGGCGATGGCTACGACCTCGCTTTTCTCCAGATACGCCATTGGGCGAATCAAGGCCAGCCTTCCTTCAAACAGATCCTGCCGTGGTATCATGGTAGAGATATTGCCACTATAGAGGATATTGAGAAAAAAGGTCTCCACCAGATCATCCTTGTGATGACCGAGTGCAACTTTGTTATAGCCGCGCTGGCGGGCCAGGTCAAATAACTGACTGCGCCGGTTGCGCGCGCACTGGTAGCATGTACGATCTTCTTCGCTCAGGTCCCAGGCCCGTTCGACGGTGTGCTCAATACCCATCTTATCAAGCTGACTGCCGATGGAAACAGAAGGGCTAACTGCGCCATCATGCGCCCTCCAGAACTCATGATCCACAGTTATCGCCGAAAGTGTGTACCGTATCGGAGCCTTCCGCTGCCAGCTTTTCAGAATCCAGGCGAGCACCAGGCTGTCGACTCCGCCGGAAATTGCCAGCAACACCCGATCGCCTTCCGCCAGCATAGCATAATCGTGCATGGCCTGCCCGATGCGCTTATTCACCGTACCAGGCAATGACGGATACTGTTTGTTCTTAACCACCTTCTATCTCTCTAAAAATAAAAACGCCCGCAGCCTGCCTTATTGGCAGTACCGCGGGCGTCGAGTTTGTTCCCCTGGGCTATCCGATGCTGCAAGACAGAAAACCTGATACAGATAAAGCCGTCTTGCTTAACTCATACCAAAAGCCATACTGCCGAAGCAGCTTTACCAACTTCAGCGCCATTCGTCATGTATTTTCACTCAGTTTTCAGATATGGACATTGACTCAGCCGCTCTTTGAGCCCTTGAGCCATAAGCTCTTCGACAGTTATCCATTGAAAACCGCGGCTCTGCGCCTTACCAAAAGAAAATATATTACTGAACAGCGACTCCTGGGTTTCACTGAAATCAGCTGCCCAGAGAACATTCTTGGTTACCGCATCATAGATGCGAATATCAAACGAGGTCGAGGCCGGTTCGTCTGCCGCCATTGTCGAGCCAGCCCGCTGCCGGAACTTGTAAACAGTAGCTACCATGACTCCTTCGCATCCTGTATTCGCTGCAGCCTCGACAATGATGCCACCAAGACTCTCCATACCCTCTCCCGACACCATCTGGATCTTAGGCTGCCCCGCGAGTTCCTGTCGGATTACAGTGTCCGCATATTCGGCACCACGTCGAACGTTGTCGGTTCTTCCTCCCACCCGGGAGATATCCTCATCCTCACCCATTCGGGATGGTAGAACAGCGATACAGTTTACCGGTTTGACAACCAGCTGCCGGGGACTATCAGTGGTGCCCTGTTGCGACGAACACGATGCGAGGATCGAAACCAAACAGCCGCACACAATGGCGGAAAAATATTTTTTCACAGCATTCCTCTTTTACGTTAGATTGCCCTTCAAGCATTTATGCGCCTGCAGAGATAAACCTCCCTCCAGGCACTCACATTTCCGGATATTTCTGGACTAATACCAATCAGATAAAATATCTAAGAAAACAAACTACTCAGCATTAACCAATGTTATGCTGCAAGATTCCTTAAATTTGAGGCAGGTTAAGCAGTGAAGACAATCACAGAGAAAGGAGCTTAACCAGCTGTATTATTTTACAAACACCCCTTACTTGACATAATACTACCGGTGCCAAGGGGGGTCGTAGCCTCGTTCATTGCTCGCCCCAGACCCTTAAATACTGCCTCTATTATATGGTGGGAATTCTCTCCGTGCAACAGGTCCACATGCAAAGTCACACCGGCATGTTGACTGAAAGCCCGAGCGAATTCCTTTGCCAGGCACGTGTCAAATGTTCCCAGTTTCTGATCGGCGACCGGTGCATCATAATGTAGATAGGGTCGATTGGAAAGATCAACGACCACCCGAACCAGTGTTTCATCCATCGGCATATAACAACTGCCGTATCGACGAATCCCACTTTTGTTGCCCAGGGCCCCGGCAAAGGCCTGACCGAGACAAATCCCGATATCCTCGACGGTATGGTGATCATCAACCTCGGTATCTCCGTCAGCATCCAATCGCAGGTTGAAAAACCCGTGCACGGCAAAGAGGGTCAGCATGTGATCCAAAAAGGGAACACCGGAGTCAATGGTGTATTCCCCACTGCCATCAAGGACCAGATCGAGATGAATATCTGTTTCGCCCGTCTTCCTGGTAATAGTTGCCTGCCTGGCGGAAACACCTATGTCATCAGCCATTTGATATCACTCCATAATTAATTTCACGTATAATACGTGCCTGAAACCGTGTTAAAGGCAAGAAATGTATGCTCTAATCGTCTGACCGGCCAAATATCTTACCTTAATCAACCAAAACCATCTCTATTTTTCGTGACAGAAGAGTGGAAAAAAAATATAATCGAATCTCTAATGCAGCCGAATTTTTTATTGACACCTGCACCCCGAGCTTGTATATATGCCGCTGTTTTGACACTACTCAACAGCACGAGCGGGAATAACTCAGTGGTAGAGTGCAACCTTGCCAAGGTTGAAGTCGCGAGTTCGAATCTCGTTTCCCGCTCCAGAAGCGAATATAAAAGGTTCGGCGCTGCTGAACCTTTTTTTATTAAATTGACAGCCATTTTGAGGGACTTTAATGAAAACTTATCTTGCTCCAGTCAACGAGATCGAAAAGAAGTGGTACGTTGTCGATGCAGAGAATAAGGTACTTGGGCGCCTGGCATCCGAGATTGCCTCACGCCTGCGCGGCAAACACAAACCTACTTTCTCCCCGTTCATGGACAATGGTGATTTCATCATTGTAACCAATGCCGAGAAGGTACAGTTGACCGGCAACAAATTGGATGACAAGAAATACTATCGTCACACCGGCTATATGGGCGGCATCAAGGAAGCAAGTGCCAAGGAGCTTCTGGTCAAGCACCCGACTGATCTGATCGCCATAGCGGTAAAAGGTATGCTGCCGAAAAATAAACTGGGTCGCGCTCAGCTGAAGAAACTGAAAGTATATGCCGGCGCCAATCACCCGCACTCTGCACAGCAGCCTGAAGTTTTAGATATTTAATCCTGGAGAAAATACACCATGGTTCAAGATCGTTTTTACGCCACCGGCAAAAGAAAAAATGCTATTGCTCGCGTATGGCTTACCCCGGGTACCGGTAAGGTCATCGTTAACGAGATGGAAGCCGATGCCTATTTTGGCGGCACCTTCAAGACCCAGAAAATCGAGAAGCCGTTTAAAATTACGGAAACCGCTGAGCAGTACGATGTTATGGCCACCCTCAAAGGCGGCGGTAAATCTGCGCAGGTTGATGCCTTGTCCCATGGTATTTCTCGTGCTCTCCTCGAGGTCAGCCCCGAGAATCGTCTGCCGCTGAAAAGATCCGGCCTCCTGACCCGCGACCCGCGCGTCAAGGAACGTAAGAAATACGGCCAGAAGGCAGCCCGCGCCAAGTTCCAGTTCTCCAAACGTTAATCTTTTTTTCCGACAGCTTCAGTTATTTCGCCTTTCGAGGGGAACTGTTGCTGGTTCTGGTAAACTGATCGAGAAGGCAATGACAGGTCCGCTGTCATTGCCTTTTTTTCGTTTCTGCAGTTCCCATGGTTGGACACACACCCACACTACCAACGGCACCTTTTACAGGAGACATTGCCATGACCAGAGTTGCTATTGTCGGAGCCTCGGGCTACACGGGCGTCGAACTCGCTCGGATTCTCTGTAATCATCCAAACATTGAACTGACAGCCGTCACATCCCGGCAATATGCCGGCATGCCCCTGGCTGAAGTATTCCCTAATCTGCGATCAAAAGTCTCTTTAGTTTGCGAAAATCTTACTACCTCCGAGATCTGCGATCGGGCCGATGTCGTATTCGCTGCTGTACCCCATAAAACGGCAATGGATCTGGTTCCTCAGTTACTGGGCGCCGGCAAAAAAGTTATCGATCTCTCTGCTGACTTCCGTCTCCGCGATGTGGCTGTCTATGAAGACTGGTACCAGGCTCATTCGTCAGCCGAATTTTTGGCAGAAGCGGTATATGGCCTCCCTGAATTGTATCGGGACGCTATTGGCGGCGCGCGGCTGGTGGCCAACCCTGGTTGCTATCCCACCTCTATTATTCTCGGGCTGGCTCCACTCTTGAAGGCCAACGCTATCGATGTGCACACCATCATTGCCGACTCCAAATCGGGTACGTCCGGTGCTGGCAGAGGCGCAGCCGTTGGCACCCTCTTTTGCGAGGTAACCGATGGCTTCAGACCTTACAAGGTTGGTGGAACTCATCGCCATATTCCTGAAATCGAACAGGAACTCTCGGTTCTTGCCGGGGAAGCGCTGCAGATTTCCTTTACCCCGCACCTGCTTCCAATATCCAGAGGCATCCTGAGCACCGTCTACGCCACCTTGCGTCCCGGATTCGATGCAGCCGCTCTTCAGGCGCTCTACCACAGCCATTACGACAACGAACAGTTCGTCAGGGTGCTGCCTTCTGGCTCATTGCCAGCCACGCAATATGTGCGAGGCTCGAACTTCTGTGATATAGCCTTTTCCGTCGATAGTCGAACCGGCCGAATTGTCATAACCTCGGCGATCGATAATATCGTCAAGGGTGCTGCCGGCCAGGCGGTACAGAACATGAATATCGTCTGCGGATTTCCGGAAGCAACAGGCCTGGAAGGCGCACCGTTTTTCCCATGATGCCAGCCTGTAAAATTCATTTACGTCATGGTAGCAGATCGTAATATCAGGCTGATCATCGCCTATGACGGCACCGACTTCAACGGCTGGCAACGTCAGAAACATGATATCACCATCCAGGGCGAGATTGAAAAGTGTCTCGCCCGGATGACCAATCATGAAATCATGTTGCATGGTGCAGGCAGAACCGACGCCGGGGTTCACGCAGAGGGGATGGTGGCCAATTTTTTCACCACCTCAAGGATCACCTGCAGCGCGTTTTTAAAAGGCTTGAACTCAATGCTTCCCTATGCCATCCGTGTCCTGGCTGCGGATGAGGTTTCACCTGATTTTCATGCACGATTCTCTGCCGCAGGCAAGCACTACGAATACCATCTCTATACCGGCAAGGTCATGCCGCCACTGGCACGGCTCTACAGCCTGCACGTCCCCATACCCCTTGACCTGCCAAGCATGCATGAGAGCTTGAAGATCCTACTCGGAACCCACGACTTCTCGACCTTTGAAAATGCCGGATCACGGGAAAAAGACAAACCATCCCGAAAAGGCGCGATCCGCACCATCACCACTGCGCAGATAGAAGAGACCACACCTGACCACCTCATCGTCACGATCATCGGCGAGGGATTTCTGCGACACATGGTTCGCAACATCGTAGGAACGCTATTAGAAGTGGGAATGGGAAAAAGAAGTATTGAGGAATTCAGAGAGGCGTTGCTGGCCAAAAACCGGAATGCGGGGGGCGCCACTGCGCCACCCCACGGCCTTAAACTCAGGAAGGTGCTCTACGGAGATACCGAGCAATTGCAGTAAACGATGGATATCTGACTCGCTACCCATCGTTTGATAGTTTCGGTCTAGATTATTACCCCGTTAACGCTTTTGCGCCGATTGCCGTGCCAACAACGACTGCAACTTCCAGGGCGATGAGAGACATACCCTGTCTTCCTTGCAATCATTCATCACGTCGCAAAAATTCATAAACTCGGCCAGCTCATCGGTCAGTTCTTTGTCTTTTCGCTGAATAATCTTGAGCTGACGTTTCATATCAAGCCCTTTAATCTTCAAGGTCTTTATCCAGCCATGCTCTGTTTCCCTGCACACGCTGAGACTGGAAAGACAGGCAATACCAGCGCCTGACTCGACCGCTCGCTTGATCGCCTCCGGATGCCCCATCTCCATGACCACATTGATCTTGTCGAGATAATCACGCATCTTTTCGCGGAAAGTGGCATCGGTTCCTGAACCGGGTTCACGCATGATCCACTTTTTCTCTGTCAAATCGGTTTCAAGATCAAAATACTCATTGTGAGCCATAGGATCAGTCGGCCCACAGAGAATGACCAGCTCATCCTGAAACCAGGGTCGAACCTTCAACTCCGCGTTTTTACCAAGCAGACCTTCAACATATCCCACATCACAGGAACCATCCATCACCAACTGTTCGGCATTTTTGGTGTTGTGAACCAGCATATTGACGTGCACTCGCGGGTGCACCCGCTTGAATGCGCCGATAAGGTATGGAAGAATATAATTACCCAACGTGGTACTGGCCACCACATCGATCCGTCCCTGAAGCGTATCGTTGCGCTCGGACATGATGGATTCTATATTTGATACCTGACACGTAATATCCTTCGCCAGCGGGAGGAGATAGCGTCCCCGGGCATTCAGCAGAAGACTCCGTCCATGTCGGTCAAAAAGGGAGCCACCCAGTTGATTTTCCAGTTCCGCCAGGGCCATGCTCACTGCAGACTGGGTCACGAACAATTTTTTGCTCGCCTTCGTCACCTGGGCAGTCTCAGCCACCGCGATAAAAATCTCTAATTGTCGTAATGTTATAGACATCTGTTCTTTTGGATTCAGTCGGATTGATGATAATCATCTTTTTTTTTTAGTAGGCACGCTCATCATAGCATGAATTACAGGATTCTCAAGTTTTTTCAAACTGTAACACGGTGAAACCATGTTTCCAAAAACAGCCACGTCGTGGTATTGGGAAAGATCGATAAATTGTTGTTGACATTGTGTTTTCAATTTCCTATACATTTAAACGTTCAATTTGCTTGAGCATGATATTCAATTGATTTTTTATCGATTCACATAGCTATCCCCAAGCCAAAGGACTTTTGCCATGGAGTCACAGTTCACCGATTTTTTGTATCGTGACAACGTTCTCTGGGTCACTGCTTTTACCCTCGGAGGTCTCGCCTTCGCCCTCGGCCCCATTGCAATTGTCTACCTCTTAATGCCCCTGAAAACCCGCCAGATCAACAATAAGGCAGAGCAGTATATCGAATGTGGTATGGATCCTATCGGCGACAGCTGGATTCGCTACGGTATAGTGTTTTATCTCTATGCCCTCATATTCCTTGCTTTCGATGTTGACGTGCTCTTCCTCTTTCCGGTTGCAGTAGCCTACAATTCTGAATTGTTTGCCTCTTCTTTCCGGGATTTTATCGAAATTGTGCTATTTGTCGGTATTCTTACATTGGCGGTCGTCTACGCATGGATAAAGGGAGTATTTAAGTGGGAGCGCAGAACATACCTACGATAAACGAACCAGTACCTTCTTCAATAGTTCAGTTTGCCGCAGCTGACAAACTGATTAACATCTGCCGGGCCAATTCACTTTGGCCCCTGACATTCGGCATTGCCTGCTGCGCCATTGAAATGATGGCTACGGGTTGCGCCCGCTTTGACATGTCGCGTTTCGGAGCCGAGGTTTTTCGCCCCTCGCCCCGTCAGAGTGATGTCATGATTGTCGCCGGCACCATCACCAAAAAGATGATGCCTGGTATCAAAACGCTGTATGACCAGATGCCTGAACCCAAGTGGGTTATGGCCCTGGGCAACTGCGCCATTTCCGGCGGCCCGTTTGCTTTCGAGGGGCAGTACTCCATTGTCCTTGGCGCTGACGAATTTCTGCCGGTCGATATTTACGTCCCCGGCTGCCCGCCTCGACCAGAAGCTCTCCTTCAGGGCATAATTGAGTTGGAACATAAAGTCTCCGGTTGGAAACGCTGGAAAGACCCCGAGGCATCGATCAGATCGTAACGCGTCCAGGTCGCCGACCTGCGCTCTATTTATCAGCACCTTCGGAGCAACAGCAAATGATTGCAGAAACTACCAAGAAGGCCCTGCAGGCACTGTTTCCTGAACCTGCAGCTGCTGTCGAGGAAATCCCTGCCTCGCCAGAGACTGAAGAAGCCGACAAGGCCCCAAAAAAAGAAGCTGGTCCGAGACCAAACGGCGTTATCGAGCGAGACTACGCTGTGCATGGATATCATCTGGATGCCCAGGTTGCCGTCGACCAGCTCATTGATGCCGTGAACATCGTTGACCAGAACGAGTTCTTCATCGAGACTATCACGGGTGTCGACTGGATCAAAGAAGGTGAGTTCGAAGTGATCTACGATTTCAGTCGTTACGACTTTGAGGTCTGCCGGGTTGTCATTCGCACCCGCGTCCCCAGAGACAATCCCCAGGTACCAACCATCACCGGTATTTATGCCGGGGCCAATTGGCATGAGCGTGAGACCCATGACTTTTTCGGCATCAAATTTGAAGGCCATCCGCATCTGATCCCGTTGCTGCTTCCCGAGGATGCAGATTTCCACCCACTTCGAAAGGACTTCAAACCATGAGTAAACCTATAGAGCTCCGGCCGGACGAAACATTTGTCGTAAACGTAGGTCCGCAACATCCGGCAACCCATGGCGTTCTCCGGGTCAAGATGCGCATGGACGGCGAATATATCGTGGAAGCCGAAACAGTCATTGGCTATATCCATCGCATGCACGAAAAGATGGGGGAACTCAAGACCTACCCACAGTTTCTGATGAACCTGAGCCGCATGGATTACCTCGGGGCCATGGGGTACTGTCATGGTCATGTCCTCTGCGTGGAAAAAGCAGCCGGCATCGAAGTGCCCGAGCGTGCCGAGTACATCCGTGTCATCATGGTCGAATTGAACCGGATCGCCTCGCATCTTTTCTGGTTCGGCGCCTTTGTCATGGACCTGGGTGGTTTCAGTCCGCTAATGTATGCCCTTCAGGATCGTGAATATATCCTCGACATGATGGAATCGGTAACAGGTTCACGACTCACCTACTGCTATTTCCGCTTCGGCGGCCTCTATAATGATATCGACGACGAGTTCATCGCCGCCGCACGCCGCTTCATCCCGCGCATGCGCAAATCGATGGCGAAATACGAAAAGCTGGTTACCGGCAACGTTATCTTCAGAAAGCGTCTTGAGGGCAATGCCTTCCTGAGCAAGGAGGTTTGTCGAAAGTACGGTGCTTCCAGCGCAGTCGCCAGGGGTTCAGGTATCAATTTCGACGTTCGGAAAAACGAGCCCTATTCTGTATATCCCGAGTTTAACTTCGATATCCCGGTATTTCATGAGTGTGACTCCCTGGCCCGTTACAATGTACGCATGGCCGAAATTGAGCAGTCACTCCGAATTGTTGAGCAAGCTCTGGACAAATTGCCTGATGGCCCCATCATGCCAGCCAAGGCACCCAAGATTATCAAGCCGAACGCCGGCGACTACTACCAGGCTGTCGAAACTGCCAGGGGCAGCTTTGGGGTCAGATTGGTCAGCGATGGCGGCAAAACGCCCTATCGACTCAAGCTCCGCTCCCCGACCTACTCCAACATGCACCTTTTCGATGAAACGTGTACCGGTATGATGATCATGGACGCCCTCGCCTTCATGGGCAGCCTCGACCTCGTTATACCTGAGATCGACAGGTAAGGATGAAATTATGAGCTTAACTCTATTAAATGTCATCTTCGCGGTGGTTGTGGCCATCGCCTTTGCCGCGCTAAACGCTGCCTATCTGGTCTGGGCAGAGCGGAGGGGAGCGGGTCGTATCCAACGCCGCCCCGGCCCAAATATCAATGGCCCATTTGGTCTTTTCCAGCCGCCTCTTGACGGTTTGAAACTGATGGCCAAACAGCTCACAATACCGGGCGGCGCCGACAAGATCCTTTTTGTCGCGGCTCCGGTGCTGTCAATGTTTCCGGCTATCATGAGTTTTGTCACCATCCCCTTCTCCGAAATGATTGTCGCCCACAATATGAACGTGGGGTTGTTGATGATCTTTGCCTTTGCTTCCAGCGGTTCCATGGCCCTGCTCTTTGCCGGCTGGAGTTCGCGTAATAAGTACGCAATGATGTCTGCCGTACGCTCAGTCTCCCAGGCCGTTGCCTATGAGATCCCCATGCTTATTACGGCGATTACCATTGTTCTCATGACAGGCACCATGGACCTCATGGAGATTGTCCGGCAACAGGGTCCGTCGATCCTTCACTGGAACATCTTCCCGTTGCTGACGAATTCACATAACCTCCTGATGCCTTTCTCGTTTCTCATCTTTTTCACCTGCACTCTTGCCGAAACCAATCGGGCGCCTTTTGACCTCGGTGAGGCAGAAAGTGAACTTGTGGCAGGTTTTCACATCGAATACGGTTCCATGGGCTTTGGCTTGTTCTTCATGGCCGAATACGCCAATATCGTCATCGGCTCCTGCCTCACCACCATCCTGTTCCTTGGTGGCTGGCATCCCCCTCTGCCCTTTCTTGGCTTCATCCCAGGCGTGGTCTGGTTCCTGCTTAAGATCTACATTCTTATTGCCACATTCATATGGATTCGCTGGACATTTCCGCGGACAACGATCTACGGTCTTTTAAATCTGTCCTGGAAAATCCTTATTCCGATCTCTCTTTTCAACCTGCTGCTTACCGCAGGACTACTGAAGGTATTTTAAGATGGGTGCCTATTTCAGCGAAATTTTTCAGGGACTCTGGAGCCTGTTCGTCGGCCTGGGAATCACCTTCAAGGAATTCTTCAAGCCCGTTGTAACCATGCCCTACCCCTACGAGACAATCGAGATGCCCGCCAGGTATCGTGGTCATGTCGAGCTTATCGAAGATGAAGAGGGTAAACCCAAATGTATTGTCTGCATGGCCTGCCAGCGCGCCTGCCCATCCGACTGCATCACCCTTGATGGGGAAAAGCCGGAAGGATCAAAGAAGAAGGTGCTCACCAGCTACCAGCTGGACTTTACCAGATGCTCGCTCTGCGGCTCTTGCGTGGAAGCATGCAACTTCGATGCATTGACGTTTTCCAAGGAATACAACCTGGCAAGCACCAGAAAAGAAGATTTTTACTTTGATCTTCTGAAACGTTTGGAGGACCGAAACTCATGAACCCGTCTCTCTTCAGCGCGGATGGCCTTGTCGGGCTGATTTTCCTGCTCACCATCGCTATCACCATTGCCGGCGGCATCATCGCCTGTAATTCCGAACGACTTGTTCGCGCCGTTGCCGGCCTCATGATCTGCTTCATCGGCGTAGGCGCGCTCTACTATTTCCTCAACTCACCCTTCGTTGCAATGATGCAGGTACTGATCTATGTCGGCGCCGTGGCGGTGACCATCTCCTTTGCCATCATGCTCGCTGATCCCGAGCAATCTTCCCAACATGGTCCGATTAACGCACTTTCCGGCCCGTTCGGTTTTATCACCGCAGCTCTTCTCACCGTCGGCCTTGCCCTCATCGCCCTCAAAACCATGTGGGGCGACGAGCCAAAGGTCAACGACGGCTCGGTTAAAATTATCGGCACTCAGTTACTGACCGACTACTCCATGGTCTTTGAGCTTGTTTCCATCGTCCTGCTCATCTCGATTATCGGGGCCCTGGTCATCGCACGTGAAGGGAGGAAAAGCTGATGTCAATACTTACCCTCTACAACAGTCTTCAAGCATACCTTCTGGTCGGTGCCCTTCTTTTCGGGATGGGTGTTTATGGACTTATCACCCGACGGACCCTTATCGGCATGCTTATCGCCGGGGAGATGATCCTCGTTGGCGCTTCGCTCAACTTCATGGCCTTCAACCGCTTTACCGCTCCAGACCCAGCAACCGGGCAAATATTCGCGCTCTTTATCATGGCCATAGCCGCCGCCGAGGCAGCCATCGGTCTCAGTATAGTTATCGCGATTTACCGGCATTACAGGTCGATTGATGCCCAGGATGTTGTCAAACTTAAAGGCTAAGAAAGGAACCAGCTGGCATGGATCATACTACAGTACACTCACCGGCGCTGCTCATAGCCCTGCTCATCCCCCTGATCGGTACTTTAGGAGTTATGTTCAGAGGGAAGGAGGAAAACGTCCGCGAAGGCATTTCCTCGGTCTCTTCCATCTTGCTCTTTATCACCGTCTGCACCATGATCCCCAAGGTGTTGGCTGGCAAGATACTGATGTTCAACATGTTCAACCTCCTGCCCGGAGTCTCGGTGACGTTACGCGCCGATGGAATGTCGATGATATTCGCGCTCGTCGCTTCCTCACTCTGGACCATCGCGGTCTTCTACTCGATGGGGTATATGCGGGGCCTGAACGAACATGCCCAGACCAGGTTTAACGCCTGTTTTGCGCTGGCCATTTTCGGCGCCATCGGTGTTGCCTTTTCCAACAACCTCTTTACTCTCTATCTTTTTTATGAGGTTGTCTCTGTCTGCACCTATCCACTCGTCGCCCACCATCAGGATGAAGAGGGCTATGAGGGTGCAAAAAAATACATTGTCTATCTGACCACTACCGCCAAGGCCTTTTTGCTGCCGGCAATGATCCTCATATACGTTCTGACCGGCACCCTTGATTTTGCCACCAATATCAACACTGGTATCTTCCCAGATGATGTCAACCGCTGGGTAGTCACCATGCTGTATGTGTTCTGCCTGTTCGGCTTTGCCAAGAACGGTATCATGCCGTTTCATCACTGGCTGCCGGGCGCTATGGTTGCGCCCACGCCAGTCTCTGCATTGCTCCATGCCGTGGCCGTTGTCAAGGTCGGTGTTTTCTGCACCACCAGGACCATGCTCTACGTCTTTGGTGTAAATATCATGGACGCCTTCAACCTTGGCATCCCAACCGCCTATTTTGTCGGTTTCACCATCATTATGGCCTCGGTGATTGCGCTGTCGAAAGACAACCTGAAATCTCGACTGGCCTACTCAACGGTCAGCCAGCTCTCATACATCATTCTGGGTGTGGCACTCCTGACCCCATCCGGAGTGGAAGGCGGCCTGATCCATATCGTCAATCACGCCTTTTCCAAAATCACCCTGTTCTTTTGCGCCGGCGCCATTTACGTCGCCACACATAAAAAATATATATCTGAAATGGAAGGGCTCGGCCGAACCATGCCGTTTACCTTCGGGGCCTTCGCTATTGCCTCACTCTCCATGATAGGCGCACCGCCTGTGGCTGGCTTTATCACCAAGTGGAATCTGCTGGTAGGCTCCATAGAGGCCCACCAAATTGGCATTCTCCTCATTCTGCTCGCCAGTACCCTGTTGAATGCCGCCTATTTCGCACCAGTCACCTATAGGGCCTTTTTCGGCAGTCGTCCGGAAGGTGAAGTATTTACAGGAATCAAAGAGGCCCCCCTGGCCATGTTGATTCCAATTCTTATCGCAGCAACAATTTCCGTGATCATAGGCATTTTCCCCAATATCATGATGCAATTTGTAAAGGCGGTGACAGGATGATTGTAAACCTCATCGATTACCTGAAAGAGCGCCCCCAGGCAGTCAAACAGACCTGCTATGGTGGTATTGCGCTCATTGTGCTCTGGAGCGCCATTGCCGTGGATACGCACCATGCGCATACCTGGGTTGAAAAGATCCCCGGCTTTTGGTCAATTTTCGGTCTGATCTCCTGCGTCGTTCTCATCTTTGTCGCATCGTGGCTTGGCAAGAGCGGCATTCAGACCCGGGAGGACTATTATGACAACTAGTTTCATCCACCCCGCCCTGATTCTTATCATCGGCGCGGTGATACTCCCGTTCATCAAGGATCCGTTCAGGAAACCGTACCTGTTCCTTATCCCGCTTTTGACGTTCTGCGATGTTGTCTATCTCGGCCAGCATCAAGGTGTCTATGGCGTCTTCCCCTTTATGGAGAACTGGACGCTGACCTTTGGCCGTATCGACAGTCTCTCTTTTGTCTTTGCCTTTATCATGGCTTTGATGGCAGTCATCGGCACCATCTACGGACTGCACGTCGACAACGAATGGCACCATATGGCCGCGTGGTTTTACGTTGCCGGCTCACTTGGTGTCATCCTCTCCGGTGATTACCTGGTACTCTTTCTCTTCTGGGAGATTATGGCATTCGCCTCCACCTTCCTTGTGTGGTTTAACAAGGAAGAGGGCGCGCTGGCCGCTGGCTACAGATATCTGCTGGTGCACACCTTTGGTGGCCTCATCCTTCTGATGGGCTTCGTCCTGCGTTATCAGGCTACAGGCGACCTTTCGTTTGTCCATATGGATGAGCACAACATGCAGCTCTACTCCTGGTTGATCATGATCGGCCTGATGCTGAACGCTGCCGTACCGCCTCTTCACTCATGGTTACCCGACGCCTACAGTAAAGCAACGGTCACCGGCGCAGTTTTCATGTGTGCATTTACCACCAAGACCGCGATCTATACCCTGGCTCGAGCCTGTGCCGGCTTTGAAGTTTTGATCGTACTCGGCGTAATCATGGCGATTCTCGGAATCATCTACGCTATCCTGGAAAATGATATCCGAAGACTGCTGGGTTGGGAGATTGTCAGCCAGGTTGGGTACATGGTGACGGGTGTCGGTATCGGTACTGCCCTTGCCATTAACGGCACCGCCGCCCATGCCTTTGCCCACATCCTCTATAAAGGTTTGCTCTTCATGGCCGCCGGCTCTGTTCTTTACTCAACCGGCAAATCAAAATTCACTGATCTTGGAGGACTGTACCGTAAAATGCCCTTGACGCTTCTGTTCATGGTGATCGGAGGTATGTCGGTTTCCGCCTTCCCATTTCTTTCCGGGTTTGTTTCGAAATCGATGATCATCTCGGCGAGCTTTGAGGAGCATCTCATTCCAGCAGGATTTCTGCTCACCATGGTCTCCGCCGGCACCTTCCTGGTGGCTGGACTTCGCTTGCCCTATCTCATTTTCTTTGGTGAGAGCAGATGCTCATCTGAAACACTGGACAAAGCCTGCGACCCGCCATGGAATATGACCATGGCTATGGGTATTGCCGCGTTCTTCTGTCTCGTAGTCGGCTGCTATCTTCCATTTCTCTACGATATGCTACCAAACGCTGAGACCACGTATCACCCGTATACCACCTATCACTTTGGCGAGACATTGCAGATTCTGGCCCTCACCGCCCTTGGCTTCTATTATTTCAAGGACAAGATCGGCGCCCGGGCAACCATCAGTTTTGATCTTGACTGGTTTTATCGCAAGGGTGGCCTGATCTTCCTGTGGTTGGCCAAGAAGCCGATTCAGGGGTTCGATACCGCCTGGGGTGAAATCTATAAATTTGTCGGCCTCAACTCACTCATGACCTCTGCTAAGTTTTGGGCTTGGTTCGACTGGCATGGCATTGATGGGGTAGTGGATGGTACCGCTCGCATTGTCAGGAGATTAGGTGGCCAGGTAAGCAGAACGCTGCAGCGGGGTCAGATTCAACAGACCCTGTACATCACGATTTCGTTCGCGGCGCTTTTACTGTTTGCCTTTGCCTGGCTGTAATTCAGGCATTCATACGACGTAACTGCCTGGTTTTAAAATTTTAAACAAAACCAGCAATTCAAACTACATCAAGGATCACTGGTAATGGATCAGCTACTTATCAATCCGGGACCGCCACTTCTCAGCATATTGATATTTTTACCACTTGCAGGGGCTCTTTTCCTGCTATTGGTAAATAATGAAAACTTTGCACGCTACTGGACTCTTGCGGTAACTGGCATTGCAGCCCTGCTGTCCTTGCCTATCCTAACCGGTTTCGATAGAGGTAGTGCCCAGTTCCAGTTTGTCGAAAAACACGCCTGGATTGAAACGCTCAATATCAATTATGTGGTTGGCGTCGACGGCATCTCTCTCTTGCTGCTGCTCATGACCACCTTCATCATGCCCTTTTGCGTTTTGGCATCCTGGACCTATATCAAAACCAGGGTACAATCTTTCATGATATGCCTTCTCATCATGGAATCGGCCATGGTCGGGGTCTTTGTGGCACTTGATTTCGTCCTGTTCTATATCCTCTGGGAAGCGATGCTCATCCCGATGTACCTCTTGATCGGTATATGGGGCGGTCCACGGAAGATTTATGCCTCGATCAAGTTCTTTCTGTATACCCTCGCCGGTTCCGTCCTGCTGCTGGTGGGTATTATCTGGCTCTATATCACCAACAACTACAGTTTCTTCATTCCGGATATGATGTGGCAGCACTATTCGGTGACTGCTCAGGTTCTCCTTTTCCTGGCATTCTTTCTGGCATTCGCCATCAAGGTGCCCATGTTCCCATTCCACACCTGGTTGCCAGCTGCCCATGTTGAAGCACCTACCGCAGGCTCGGTCATCCTGGCCTCGATTCTATTAAAAATGGGAACTTACGGTTTCCTCAGGTTTGCTTTGCCGATGACGCCGGAGGCCACGGTAATGATGATGCCATACGTCCTTGGACTCTCCATTGCAGGTATCATCTATGGCGGATTCACCGCCTTGGCCCAAAGTGACATGAAAAAACTGATCGCCTACTCTTCAGTCGGCCATATGGGCTTTGTCACTCTCGGCATCTTTGTTCTCAACCAGCAAGGCATTGAGGGTGCCATTCTGCAGATGATCAATCACGGTGTTACCACCGGCGCCCTCTTTCTCTGCGTGGGTATGATCTACGAACGAACCCACAGTCGTGAGCTGCTTTCCGCCACCGGTGTTGGTCAATACATGCCGGTCTTCGTCACCTTCCTCGGCTTCTTTTCTCTGTCGTCATTTGGTTTTCCCGGCACAAACAGCTTTGTCGGCGAATTCATGATTCTGGCTGGAACCTTCGAGTACAGCATCCCACTGGCCCTTGCCGCCATCCCAGGGGCAGTACTCGCGGCAGCATACATGTTGCGCATGCTGCAGAAAGTCGTCTGGGGGGGAACCGACAATCCTGATCAATCCTGGCTTACCGATCTGAATGTCCGGGAGATTGTGACTTTGACGCCATTTTTAATCTTTGTCTTCTGGATCGGCCTCAGCCCGCAGCATTTTCTTGACCTGATGCAGACCAGCGTTACCAACCTGCTGGATAATTTTACAGCCTACAGTAGCCAGTATATGGCCGCTGCTGACCTGATTGTACGCTAAGTGAATAACCACAACGATCCTCAAAGGTACACCGATGCTATTTCTACCTGAACTGACATTACTGGGAGCTGGCTTAATCTTCTTTGTTTTCAGTCTCGGTACCCACTCCAGCGACATGATCAGGAATGCGGCCATCGCCCTATGCGCAATCACGCTGGCAGCTTCTATTGCCGCAGTAAACAGCTCTGGTGAGCTGTTCTACGGAGCGTACAGGATTGACCTCTTCTCCCAGGTATTCAAGATCCTGATGGCCCTGGCCACACTGGTGGTTGTCATTTTCGCAAACAAGCTACCGGGCATAAAGAGCAAATACCAGGCTGAATATTACATCTTCATGGCTATGTCTGTGCTAGGGCTGATGATGTTGGTCTCCAGCGTCGAATTGCTGTCCATTTTCGTCGCTCTTGAGCTCTCATCATTTGCCGTGTACATCATGGTGCCCATGCGTGACGAGTCCCACGGCTCCAAAGCCCAGATGGAGGCCGCCATCAAATACCTCCTGTATGGTGTTACTGCCACAGGCTTCATGCTGTTTGGCATGAGCTACCTTTTCGGTCTCACTGGTTCCACTCGTATTGACGTCATCATCACAAAACTTGCCACCATCTACACGCAACCAGCGGTGGTTATCTCCATCGCTCTTGTGCTGGCAGGATTCTTTTATAAACTTGCCCTGTTTCCTTTCCACTTCTGGGTTCCCGATGTATATGAAGGAGCAGCCAACGAAACCACTGCTTTCATCGCCGCCGTACCGAAAATTGCAGCCGTGGCCATGCTGGTTCGATTCGTCTCACTTGCCAGTGGTACCGGTGCTGTACTTGCCAACCTGCTGATGGTATGTGCTATACTCTCAATGTTTTACGGTAACCTTTCAGCCCTCGTACAGAAAGACCTGAAGAGAATGCTCGGTTTTTCAGGTATTGCCCATGCAGGATTTGTGCTTCTCGGCCTTCTCACATTTCAAGTGACAGGATATGCGACAGCACTTTATTACATCACCGGATACGTGCTGATGAACCTCGCCTGCTTTCTGGTTATCTGCACAGTCGCAGGAAACGGCGCCAACCTTGCCATCGAGGACTTGAGCGGCCTCCACAAAAGAGCACCACTCCTTGCCATTACTCTCACGGTCGGTCTTTTCTCTTTAGCAGGCATCCCTCCGTTTGTTGGTTTTACCGGCAAATTCATGCTTCTTTTGGGCGCCCTTCGGGAAGACTATCTTCTTCTGGTCATTCTCGCCGCTATCAACACCGCAATCGCCATTTTCTATTATCTCTCTGTGGTACGACTCACTTTTTGTACTGACAGCGAAGAACGTGGATCTGTAGAAGTCGGCTTCATGACCAATGCAGTTTCCGTCCTCTTGATTATCACCATTGTCATCATGGGTGTTGCGCCACAGCGCTTCCTCGATATTGCCGCGTCGACAATACAATCGATCATGTAGTATCCTATGCACCTCTATGCATGAAACACCAAGACCCGGGAGGAAACTCCCGGGTCTTGGTGTTTCTGTCAGCAACCATTAAGTCGAACTACTTACAGTCTCTCCAACCAATCACTCTATCTCACATATCAAATGAATCCCTGGCTTGTTCTTATACTCTTGATCCTTGTAGCTGGTTACCTGCTTGATTGTCTGGTTTCATTGCTCAACCTTCGGGCGCTGAGCCCTGAGCTCCCCCAGGAATTCAGAGGCGTCTTCGATGATACCGAGTACGCCCGTTCACAATCCTACACCAGGGTTCGAACCAAATTTTCTCTCGTCTCCTCAACAGCCTCCACCATCTGTACCCTTGCTTTTCTCCTGCTCGGTGGATTTAATTTCGTCGATATCTTTGTCAGAAGTTTTGACTTTGGGCCGGTGACCACAGGCCTCATCTTCACCGGTGTGCTCATGCTATTGACATCTCTTCTTGGCCTGCCCTTTTCCATCTACTCAACGTTTGTGATCGAAGAACGATTCGGTTTCAACCGGACTACTCTTTCAACATTTGTGCTCGATATGTGCAAGGCAGCGCTTCTTGCAGTTATCCTTGGCGGACCGATTCTCGCCCTCATTCTCTGGTTCTTTGAAAAAACGGGTGACAATGCCTGGCTTTTTTGTTGGCTTGCAGTGGTACTGTTTTCCATTTTGGTTCAATTCCTCGCCCCTGTCCTTATATTTCCTCTCTTCAACAAATTCTTTCCCCTTGAAGAAGGCGAGCTAAAAAAGCGTATTATGGCTTATGCAGAAAAAGAACGCTTCCAGATTCAGGGCGTCTTCACTATGGATGGCTCCAAACGTTCCACCAAACTCAACGCCTTTTTTACAGGTTTTGGCCGGTTTCGAAAGATTGTATTTTACGATACCCTCATCGAGAAATTGACTACCGAAGAAATCGTGGCTGTACTGGCTCATGAAATGGGTCATTTCAAATGCCGACATATTCTGAAAATGCTCGCCGCCTCCATCCTCCAGACTGGTATTATGTTTTACCTGCTATCTCTTCTTCTGAATAACAGTGAAATGTTTGCGGCACTGGGTATGGAGCACGTTTCGGTATACGCAAGTCTCTTTTTTTTCGGCTTTCTTTATACGCCTGTCAACACCGTGGTGTCGATACTCTTTCATTATTTATCCAGGAAACATGAATATGAGGCTGACGCCTATGCCGTCGCCAGTACTGGCGATGCAGAAAGCCTGGTTAGTGGTTTAAAATCCTTATCACAGGCAAACCTCAGCAACCTTACACCCCATCCGGTCACAGTTTTTCTCGAATACACCCATCCGCCTGTACTGCAGCGTATTGAGGCCATTCGCAAACTGTGATATTACGTTCCGTGATAACCAGAGGATATTGGACTTGACACAAGAGCATATTCACGGTTCACTGTAGGGGAATTATTTCTCTTTTTCCCACTCTGTGTGTTGATTTTTACAGATAGATCATTAGGTTTTTGCATTATTTTTTTAACCCCTTCTTACATATCTGAATTTTAGGAGAAAATCATGAAAAACAATGAGTTTCGCACGCCATTGATGCAATCGGGTGCCTTACTTGTGGCAATCATTTTTATCATCTCTATGATCCCCTCTGGAGATGGCATGGGCGTTGGAGCAGTTCTCGGAGCCTTCATCTCCGGGATTTTCAAGCTGTTCCTTTTCATTATAGCGCTCTTTCTAGCCATTGCTGTGGCTATAGCTGTGATGGTAGGCGTCTTCCTTGCAGCAATCGCCCTTCAATCACCGGAGAAAGCAAAAGACATTTTTGACGAAACAAAAAGACGACTGGCTGCGCTTATACAGGATGCCGTTGCATGCAAATCAAATGCTCCAGCATGCGAGGCTACTGCTGCTCCCGTCAACACTGGTATATCTCAGGAGGAATATGATCAGATGAAAAGTAAGATTTCTTCACTTCAGAACGCAAATTTGCAATTGCAGTCAGATGTCTCTGCCCTCAACAGTAAAAACGTAAAGCTTCAGGATGACATTCACGGCCTTACAACCATGGTCGATGAATTAAAAGAGTCTGAAACAAAAATCAAAGAACTGATCAGTGAACTTTCAGCAAAGGTCAAAGAAGAACCAGATACTGAATTGAAAAAACAGATCCAGGTGCTTGAGGAAATGGTAGGTAAAACCAACCTCAATATTGCAGACCTTGCAGGACGATTGGAAGCACTTGAAGAAGCAGCGACGGGACCCTCTGCCGAAGAACTGTCAGGTGGTATATTCTCCTACATCACTAGCGAAGAGCAACGCACCCTTTTTACCAACAAGGTTCAGGAGGGTGTTAATAAGGAACTCACCTACGCTCAGTTCGACGAATTCCTTACCGAAGCCCTTCCCGGCGATCTCGACAAAGTCATTAAAGATCATCCGTCACTGACCAAGGACTATATCCGAAGCATGCGGAAATAACTCCTAGGTCTTTTTTCCCCGAGCTTTCTGGGCTGCCGGACTACACCATTTGTGGTTCGGCAGCCTTTTTTTTTATTTAACCCTACTGACAAAGTAAAATAATCGATTACTAGCCAGACCTGTTTTCTGGTGGATTTCCAACTTTACAAGCGATTATTCCTCTAGTTTTATTCATAGGGAAAAGTCATTGACCAAAACTATCTCTATGAATTTCTGTCTGACTTCACATTCAAGACAATTGCAGGCTACTAAAATAATTACTTCTTGTGACTTTTCCTGTTGACACCCGCATCCCGATCCAGTACTTTGCCGCCTCCTTGATCGGGGCAGCCAACTGGCAGCATGACGGTCAACGAAAAAAAGAAAGAATGCGCTTGACAGTTACCGTTTCGAACGGTAACATGGCGCTCCGCCGAGAGCCCAGTAATTTCAGGTTCTTGGCGATGGCGAAAAGATATAAAACCGTTTTTGCCAGGCGGTTCTCACCGTTTTCTTTTGGCGGCTTGGCAATTGGTTTTTGGACCGGCTTGGGGGATTCAAAAAACTGTTGACAGCATAAACGCAACGGTTTAAGATAGACAGCTCGCCGCGGACCTTGTGCCGCGCGGTTTTGCTTCGTGCAAAACTGGGAACGATCCTTGAAAACTGAATAACAACACGTACAGCAAACGGGCCCAACGCGAGATACATCTCGCTAAGGGCAACTTTGAAATTCAAAGGAGCTCTTATATAATTAAGCACTATATAAGAAACCATCCTTACGGATGGTCTAGGATATCAAACTGGAGAGTTTGATCCTGGCTCAGAACGAACGCTGGCGGCGTGCTTAACACATGCAAGTCGAACGCGAACGAGTTCTTCGGAACTTTAGTAGAGTGGCGCACGGGTGAGTAACGCGTAAGTAATCTACCCTGGCATCTGGAATAACCCACCGAAAGGTGTGCTAATAC
>NZ_FRFE01000064.1 GCF_900143695.1 Desulfopila aestuarii DSM 18488 | reverse complement strand
CCGTCTACCTTGACCAAGGCGTAGTCGGCCCAGACAATAATGCAGCTGAAAATGCCATCAGGCCGTTTGTGATAGGCCGCAAAAACTGGCTCTTTGCCGGTAATCCTGCCGGAGCGGCAGCTAGTGCCAGCCTCTACAGTCTCGTCGAATCAGCGAAAGCAAATGGCCTGGAACCGTACAGATATCTTCGTTTTATCTTCGAAAAACTTCCTTTCGCAGAATCGCAGAGCGATTACGAAGAGCTGCTACCGAACAGGCTCAAAGCCGCCGACCTCCTTTTGCCGCAATCAATAAGTGGGGTTTAATTAGCGGATACAGGAGAAATTCCTGACTATCTCATTGCCTTTCTCTCCACGTCAGGCTCATGATTCAAAACAGATTTCAAGCTGATTGTTTGATCTTAAACTTTGAGAACTTCATCTATTTTGCTGAACAGTCTGTATCTTAAGTTGAGGCATTTATTGAATTCGATTAGATGATTTGGTAACCATAATACTTTTTATTATCGAGAACACTCATGAATTCTCAACGATCATTAATGGTTCCTGAACGGTTTGTTTTGCATGAGGTGCACGGACAAGCCCCGCATCCGCCCTTGCCGCCGGTAAGAACTGACAGCCGTAATTCCTTTCAGATTAAATAGGAGAACTTTCAATGCAATGCCTCTGCGAAAAGCTTAGTGCTGATTTTCCCGAACTCTCTCCGATTTGCATTGGCCATCTTTGGCTATTTCGTGATCTGCCGAATGAAACGCTTAAAGCAATGAGCCAGTCAGCAATTCGCTACCGAAAACAGCGAGGTGAGCAAATTTTTCTCGAGGGAGATTTGGCGGAAACTATGTTTCTCATTAAAGGCGGCAGAATCAAACTAAGCAAATTGTCCGAATCTGGAAATGAACTGATTCTTGGTTATCGAAAACCAGGGGATTTTATTGGCGAGAACGTCCTCACCGACGCGGGAACCTATCCCTGCAGCGCTTGGTGCCAAGAGGAGACTCTCGTATGTGGTTTTTCAAGACAGCAATTTAATGCGCTGATTCTCGAACATCCACATATCGGGTTGCAAATTATCAGGAATATGAGTGAGCGGATTAACTGGCTCTCAGATCAGGTTGGCAATCTTGCTACCGCCAATATAGAAGATCGTTTGTACCGTGTTTTACAAAACGTGGCAAAAGAACATGGAGCAGAAGATGAACGAGGCTATATCCTTAATTTTACAATCACCCATGAAGAACTCGGATTTCTCATAGGTGCCCACAGAGTTAGTGTAACACGGGCTATGAATACGTTAAAACACAACGGCAAGATAGCAGCTGACGGTAAGTCACTTGTTATCGCGCGCATTCCTCAGTAACCGCCAACTTCCTTTCAAAATCTCATTCCGGATATTCTCGAAAGGCTTCCCATTTTTTTCAGTTATGTAGTCGGTGCTACAACATGATTTACCTAACCGGTTACAATGATTTTCACTGTCGGCACCATAACAGCCGATCAAGTAACTGTTTTGCCGCAAAATCTAAACAACAATTAATCTGGAGGGAAATATGAAGATTCTAGGGATATCAGGGAGTCCACGCAAAGACATTCAGTCCGGTGTTTACAAACTGGTTGAAACGGTTTTGGAAAATAGTGGTTGTGAATATGAACTTATTTCACTGCGGGGCAAGAAAATTTCCGGATGCATAGCTTGCTTGGGTTGCGTCAAAGACAATATTTGCAAAGTGGATGATGATCTGACCGAACTCAGGCAAAAAATAGTCGATGCTGATGCCTATGTGTTTGGAGCTCCGAATTATTATTCAACAATTAATGCAATGTTCCATGCTTTTATTGAACGCTGGTTTCAATTTCGACATCAAACTGGGGATACACTTTGGGGCAAAGTGGCTGTCGCTGTTGGTGTTGGTGGTACCGCTGGACAAGCTCCAGCGGATACAATCGAGAAGTTTCTCCTTTATAACTTTGTAGAAACGATCGCCAAGGTGTCGGGACAAGGCGCAGCCTCCTGCTACAGCTGCGGTTACGGTGAAACCTGTCAAGTGGGTATTCCAGTAATGCTTCATGGAGCGGGAGTAAAAATCAGCGAAGAAATGATCCCCAATGTTAGCAAACAGCCTGAATTGATGAAAGCTGCCGCGATCGCCGGTGATCTGCTAGGACAACGCCTTCGGGCAGGAAACGACCGCCAGAAAACCACTCAGGCAATGCAGGCAAAACTTATGGCAATGTTTGGTGAAACAGCCTGAAAAAAGGTGATATTATCTGCTTTGGTTGCCAACAATAATCATTTCCATCGAAATGATCCTTAAATAGAGATTTGCTCTGGCAAGCCTCTATTTAAGGCACAATCTAGCAATTATTCTTGTTCCCGATATGGCAAACAGCCCTACTTCCTTAGATATATAGAGAAATGGAGTAACTGCAAAGCGAAGCCTACCAAAGAATTCCTTAGATGGCTCTACTTCAAACAGTTGAGAGGGAAAAGCCTCAGACGCGAGAGGTATTCCATGAACCTTGCCAGACGGCATGTCCTCAGTTCACCGTTTTTCTTCTATCAAAGGTGCCTACAATGCAAATCTTTCCCCCTCCGCCATTCGTCTCCTTTTTGGCGATTCCGTGACGGAATATGGCTTGAGAATATCTCCGTTTAGTCAGCCACCTGAAGACTGGGGGCGGTTTTTCTAGCCGGTGGGACGCGAATCAACAGAAGAAGTGAAACGATACAGATGACGCAGGACATGAAAAAAACCTCTCGAAACTGTCCCGTCATATCGATCAGCCAACCGGCCAGTATCGGCCCGATGATGGAGCCGATACCATATATCAGAGTCCAGAGTCCCACGATTCCCCCTGCCATGTTGGAAGGGAAGTAATCCGAGGCCGCCGCCGCATAGACGGGCCAGACAGCTCCGTATCCGATACCGTATAATGCCGTCAACGCATACAGAGACCAGAATGAGTTCGTAAATGTCAGGCCCAGTGTGGCAAGCCCCATAACAATACTGCAGAGCAGCATGATTTTCAGCCTGCCGATTTTGTCTGAGAGTGATCCCAGAAAGTACATTCCTATGAAACCAAACAGGGCAATCATTGTAACAAGTCGGGTAGAGTTGGCGTATGACATATGCAAGGTTTCACGGGCATAGATGGGAAGAAATGTGAACAAGATGATAACGGTTGTCCCTACCAGGGAATAGGCCAGGCCGATGAACCAAAAGATTTTGGTTTGAAGTACTTCCCGGTAGGACTTGATAAAACTAATTAATCCCTGACGGGAGGCCGAATTTTCTGCTGATCTCTGATGAGGATCTTTAAGCATAAAGGCATCCGCCAGCGCGATTCCGATGCCGCAGATCCCGATCGCCAGCCATCCGGCACGCCATCCGGCTGCCGAGACAATCACAGGAACGATCCATCCCCAGATCAATATGCCTGTACCCGCTCCCATGGTAACAAAGGAGAGAGCAGCTCCCCTCTTGTTATCGGGGACCCATTTCTGGACCAGCACCACCACAGGCGCCCAACAGGCCGCATGTCCGATTCCGGCAATAGCGAAGAAGAAGGCAGCTTCATTAAAGCTGTTGGCAGTTGACATCATCAAGGCACCGGTTCCAAGGATGGCGACAAATAACGTAACGAGCATTCGGTAGCTGTACCTGTCGGACAAAGCGCCCAGAAACGGCGTGCATATAGTGTAGACCAGGAAATAGGTGGTCAAAATGGCACCGGCCTCTGTCTTGGTGATCCCAAGGTCCGGCAACATTTCAGGCAACAGCATGCCGTACGCGTAGCGAACGGAATAGGCGATAAAAGCAGTCAGAAATCCTGCGGCGATGATAATTAATGCTCTATTCTTCAATTGAACCCCTGTGATAGGAGCTGATGGGGTGATAAGTAGTCGCTTTCTAAGGGTCCCTAAAAATTCGGCTCCCCACTCGAAACCGCTGCATTGTATACATCTTACTACCCTTTTCATACCGATCTCACAATGTTTTCTTCGTTCTCTATTATCCTCATGTCAGGATTCCAATTCTTTCGGCCCACATGTAGAGAATTTGCTCAATTTTTTGCCAGTGTGTTTGTTGAATCAAGGTGAGCACTGGCGATGTAATCGCTATCACCAAAGGGGCTGGATTTACATGTTTCCTGACAGGGTCGTACAGGATAAATATTTAGAATTGCGGCAAAATGGAGCAACTGTCAGGAAGAGATTACCAAAGATAGGGACATACGAGCGTCAGAAGGTCATGCTTGTCAATCTCATTACCTGCTATTCGATCATGAGTTCATGGATAATCTCTCATCAGAGATCGCATTTTTGCTGTTAGAATTACGAACCCGACTGATTTTTTCAGGACAGTAGTTCTATCAACTTGCATCGTTACAGGAATAGTAAGACCGTTCATAACGGCCATGTTAAGTTGATCTTCTCGGACTCCAGCCCTTTGGAAATTCAGAGTCTGTAGCCTTGCTGGGTATTTCCATCAAATTACATTCAGATGTATCTGCGAGATGTCAAATCTCTTCCGGCCACTTGCTAAAGTTCGCCGTAGCTCTCTTATCAAAATTTCCTATCTTTAGAGGAAGGCTCTCCGAGCAAAAGTTACTTAGAAGATATATAGATTACGAAAATGACAGAGTAATAAATATCTACGATGTGCCAAAAGGATGTTTACCCTTTGGCCAGGAAACAGCTGGCTATCTAGGCGATAATGATTCCTGATACCATAACCTTGATTTATATAAGCCAGCTGCTTAGGGTGGATTGAGATGTTTTTTGGTTAGGCTTTGGCCTGTGATAAAGAATAAATGCATCCACCGAGTAATATCCTTCTCATGAGTCCAGAATTCTCATTTGTCAAAATGTAAAATGAAAACCTGTTTTTTGGATGCATGGCCCTACGATTTTCATGTTTGCCGATTATCATTTATGGAACTGGGAAAATTATAGTCTTACAAACACATATCCTATAAGGAGAAGACAGATGTTGATGAGAAAAACCACAACGTGGTTGTCCCTTGTTATGTTGTCTATGGCTGCATCAAGTTTTGCGGCCGGAGGAGGAGAGATAGTCACTTCTGACCCAACGAAGCATTTTGACCCCAAGGGCAAAATGCCTTCTAAATATACAATCGAATTTCAAAACGGTATGCGCAATACCTTGCCATTTGAAGATAAGCGCGATTTTGAAGAGGCTCAAAAGGGCTTTATTGCTGCTCCCGATTACAAGCAGATTATGGCCGAGGCTGGTCATGTTGCCTGGGACATGGGGAGCTATGAGTTTTTGCTGACAGATAAACAATACGATACTATCCACCCTTCACTACAGCGCCAGGCGGTGCTTAATATGGCCTATGGTCTGTATGAGGTTCTCCCTGACAAAATTTATCAAGTGCGAGGATATGATCTCGCTAATATCACGTTTATCAAAGGTGATACAGGTTGGATTATCTTTGATCCATTGACGGCTAAGGAGACAGCAGCAGCCGCTTTGAAATTTGTTAATGAGAAACTTGGTGAACGCCCGGTGGTTGCTGTCGTCTATTCTCACTCCCATGCCGATCATTTCGGAGGTGTTCGTGGCGTAGTTGACGAAGCCGATGTTGTAAGCGGCAAGGTGAAGGTGATTGCTCCCGTCGGTTTTATGGATCATGCGGTGTCTGAGAACGTCTATGCAGGCAACGCCATGACAAGACGGATGTTTTATCAGTACGGCGTACTTCTGCCACGTAGCCCTTTTGGTCATGTTGATCAATCAATTGGCAAAAATACTGCTGCAGGCAACCTTGGTCTTATCCCACCGAACGTTATTGTCGATGGGGATTTCGAGGATATGACCGTTGACGGTGTAAAAATGGTTTTTCAGAACACTCCTGGGACTGAGGCACCAGCTGAAATGAATACCTACTTCCCAGACATGAAAGCTTTCTGGGCGGCAGAAAATATCACAGGCACGGTGCACAATATCTACACCCTGCGTGGTGCCCTCGTGCGCGATGCATTGAAGTGGTCGAAGAATATCAATGACGCCCTCTATCATTTTGGTACAGATGCTGAGGTTATGTTTGCTTCACATAGCTGGCCACGCTGGGGAAACGAGCGTATTCAGGAGGTGATGCGTGCCCAGAGAGATATTTACGCCAATCTCAACAATGAGGTGCTGCATCTAGCTAACCAAGGCGTCACCATCAACGAAATTCACAATCTGTACCATCCACCCAAAAGCCTGCAGAACCAGTGGTCAGCGCATAGCTATCATGGTTCAGAAGAGCATAACAGCCGAGCAGTCGTGAATCGATACCTGGGATATTGGGATGCCAATCCCGCCACCTTGATACCGCTCTCGCCACGGGATTCCGCTCCTCTCTATGTTGAGATGATGGGTGGGTCTGAAAACATCATGAAAAAAAGCAGGGAACTCTATGAGGAAGGGAAATACCGCCATGCCATGGAGATCCTCAATAAACTGGTTTTTGGTGAACCTGACAATCAGGCGGCTAAAGACTTACTGGCAGACGTGTATGAACAGATCGGCTACCAGAAAGAGAGTCCCAGTGTGCGTAACAGTTTTTTAGCCGGAGCGTACGAATTGCGTAACGGCATCCCGCAAGGAGCTTCTCCGAAAAGTTCAGGGCCAGACATGATTCGGGCAATGACCACCGAACTCTGGCTTGATTTCCTGGCGATTCGCCTTGACAGTAAAAAAGCGGAAGGGACGAGTTTTCTCATCAACCTGGTTACACCTGATAACGGTGAGCAGTTTGTTGTTGAACTGAGCAATGCAACGCTTACAAATATCAAGGGATTCCAAACCCCAGATGCTGATCTGACAATTACCATTGATCGGGCGGAGCTCGAGAAAACGATGATGGGCGCGGTAAGCTTTGATGATCAGATTACGTCAGGCAAGGCCAAACTCGTTGGTGATCGCTCTGCTTTTGATAAACTTAAAACAATGTTGGTTCAGTTTGATATGGGTTTTGAGATTCTTCCTGGGACCGGCACAAAAGACCTTACACCAGAAATCAAAGCATTTGCAATTGAACCTCCGGCAATCGAAACGATCACAGATTGATGTTATCGGTGGAGGATTTTATCTTTTCAGGCCGATCCTGCCAGGATCGGCCTGACGCGTATACGAGGAATGCTAGAGGAGATTACAAGGTGGGGTGCAGAATTAATGGAAGTTTACTGGTTTTACCGTGTCTGTTTATTCCGGGAATTTCAATGTCAGCAGGTTTATGGCTTTATGAACTTGGTACGCCTGATCTGGGAACAGCAGGAGCTGGCAGGGCGGCAATTGCAACCGATGCATCCACGGCAGGTTCAAACCCTGCAGGAATGACACGACTTGATCGCTCGCAGATGTTAGTGGCGATTGAGGGAATTTACGTAAATTCTCGTTTCGACCTGGACTCCTCTTCATATGGTGGTGGTGATGGCGGCAACGCTGGTGGGTTTGTACCAGCCGGGAGTATGTATTATGTGCATAGTCTTTCAGAAGATCTCAAACTGGGAGTGAGTTTTGGTTCCAACTTTGGTCTCGGAGTTGATTATGGTGACAGCTGGGCTGGCAGGTATTTCACGACTGAAGCAGAATTTGTTACAGTTGGTTTGAATCCTTCCGTTGGCTATAAGGTTAACAACTGGATGTCTGTGGGTGCTGGAGTAGACATACTCTATGCTCAGCTGACACAGAAAGTTGCTATACAAAATGCTTTTGATCCTGATGGTGATGGTCAACTCAAACTTGAAGATGACGATGTGGCCTATGGTTATAATCTCGGAATTCTTTTTGAGCCGAGAACAGACACACGATTTGGTATCACCTATCGTTCAAAGCTAGATGTTGAATTCAAGGATGTGGCAAGCCTTTCTAATATTGGACCGGTACTGCGAGCATTGCTCAATGGCACCGGTTTATCCGGAAGTACTGTGGACCTCAAAATGACAGTGCCCCAGGCGGTGATGCTGAGTGGATATCATCAGCTTAACAGGCAATGGGCAATTATGGGGAATATTGGCTGGCAGGACTGGAGTGCGTTCGGCAAGCAGGATTTGACATTGGCATCTGCCGATTCCCAGACCTTTACCAAAAACCTGGACTATGATGATACTTGGCATGCTGCCCTGGGGGCTCAATACCGTTTTGCCCAACAATGGTTGTGGTCTGTGGGGGTAGCGTATGACACTTCTCCTGTCAAAGATGATGACAATCGTACCCCTGATCTTCCTCTAGACAGGCAAATTCGGGTGGGCACAGGTATTCAGTATGATTGGAATGAGGAGATAACGAGTTATGCTCAAAAGTGGTGTTTGAGGGAGAATTAAAAAAGAAATGACGTATCCTGTTGGAATCAGTTTGCCAAAACAGAATTCCAACAAAAAAGGATACGTCATGATCAACAGTAAAGTTATCACACTGAAAAAGCCAGGAGAGTTTGTCGAAGACCCGCTGACCGAACTGTTACGTATCGGCGCCCGACAACTCATTGCTGATGCGGTTGAGGCTGAATTGCAAGACCTGCTCCAGCATTACGCAGAGCTGAGAAATGAGAAAGGGCACATGCAGGTTGTGCGCAATGGCTATTTGCCTGAAAGAGAAATTCTCACAGGGCTTGGGCC
>NZ_FRFE01000034.1 GCF_900143695.1 Desulfopila aestuarii DSM 18488 | reverse complement strand
AGTCAACTACACACTCAACCAAAGGAGCCGCCTCACCGTCTACCTTGACCAAGGCGTAGTCGGCCCAGACAATAATGCAGCTGAAAATGCCATCAGGCCGTTTGTGATAGGCCGCAAAAACTGGCTCTTTGCCGGTAATCCTGCCGGAGCGGCAGCTAGTGCCAGCCTCTACAGTCTCGTCGAATCAGCGAAAGCAAATGGCCTGGAACCGTACAGATATCTTCGTTTTATCTTCGAAAAACTTCCTTTCGCAGAATCGCAGAGCGATTACGAAGAGCTGCTACCGAACAGGCTCAAAGCCGCCGACCTCCTTTTGCCGCAATCAATAAGTGGGGTTTAATTAGCGGATACATTTATCAGAACGTAAGAAGGCTGAGAAGGTTATATTTGAAACTAATGCCATTCTTAAAGCAGCCATGGATAAAAGCCCGGCGGGTATTGCCATTGCTGGTGCTCCCGATGGTATTCTTCGGTATGTGAATGATGCAGCGTTACTCATACGAGGTGGTACTCGCGAAACAATAGTCAACGGAGTCGGAATTAATAAGTATGTGGCCAGTTGGCAACTTCTGGATCTTGAGGGCAATCCCCTTAAGACCGATGAAGTGCCATTGTCTCGTGCGATTCTTTACGGCGAGACAAGCAGTCGGGATTTAATTATACGTAGAACCGATAACAATGATCGTATAGTCCAGGCAAACGCTGCACCCATCAAGAATCAAGAAGGAAAGATTGCGGCGGGGATTGTTGTTTTCAATGACATCACCGAGCGCAAACAGTATGAAGAAGCATTGGCCTCAAGTGAAAAAGAGTTCCGACAATTAGCCGAAGCCATGCCACAGATCGTCTGGATAACAAGACCAGACGGCTGGAATATTTATTTCAACCAACAATGGGTCGATTACACAGGTCTGACGCTGGAGGAAAGCTACGGTCATGGCTGGAACATACCTTTTCATCCGGAGGACCGGCAACGCGCCTGGGATGCCTGGCAAAATGCAACGCAGCACAACGCCACCTATTCACTGGAATGTCGGCTTCGGCGCGCCGATGGCGCCTACCGCTGGTGGCTGATACGCGGCGTACCGCTGCGTGGAGAAGATGGGAAGATCCTCAAATGGTTCGGTACGTGCACCGATATTGATGATATCAAACAAGCAGAGGTTGCATTACGGGAGAGTCAGTCGAAGCTGGAAACTGCCTTGGCCAGCATGACGGATGCCGTGTTCATTTCAGATGCCGCAGGCAAATTCATTGAGCTCAACGATGCTTTTGCTTCGTTTCACAGATTTGAGAGTAAGGAAGCGTGCCTTAAAAATCTGGATGACTATCCTGATATCCTGGAGGTATTCATGGATAATGGGGAAAGAGCGCCTCTCGAGATGTGGGCTGTCCCACGAGCGCTCCGAGGAGAGACAGCCACCAATGCCGTTTACACACTCCGCCGTAAAGATACGGGTGAAACCTGGAAGGCGAGTTATAGCTTTGCTCCCATTCGAAATACACAGAGAGAGATTATAGGATCGGTAGTCGTTGGGCGTGACATCACCGAGATAGTTAAAGCCGAGGAGGAGAGATTCAAGCTTGAAAATCAGCTTCATCAGATCCAGAAAATTGAATCAATAGGCCAATTGGCAGGAGGGGTTGCCCACGATTTCAACAATATGCTGAACGTCATTCTTGGCTACGGCAACATTATTCTTGAAAAAACCAGGGCGGATGACCCCCTGCATGAATGTGCACAGGAAATCGTCGATGCCGGTAATCGTTCAGCTACTATCACTCGACAACTTCTGGCTTTTGCTCGTAAACAGACAATAGCCCCCAAAGTTCTTGATCTGAACGAGACCATTGAAAAGATGCTCAGGATGCTCAGACGGCTTATTGGCGAGAACATTCAACTTAATTGGCATCCCTCTTCTGTTTGGCCAGTTTTTATCGATCCGTCGCAACTTGACCAGATTTTGACAAATTTATGCGTTAATGCTCGAGACGCCATCGGCGACGTTGGTAAAATCATTATTGAAACAGAAACAACGACCTTTGATGAGATCTATTGCTCACAGCACCCCGGCTCAATTCCAGGCGAGTTTGCGCTTCTCTCTGTGAGTGACAATGGCATCGGCATGGACGCTCATACAGTCAGCAAGATCTTCGAACCCTTCTTTACCACTAAAGAATTAAGTAAGGGAACAGGGCTTGGGCTGGCCACGGTTTATGGCATAATCAAGCAGAACAACGGCTTCATCAATGTCTACAGCGAGCCGGGCCAGGGTACGACTTTCAAAATCTATTTGCCTCGACATACGAAACAGATCACTACCGGCCAGAAGAAAGAAGAAGATGCTATTATGCATGGCCGTGGCGAAATCATCCTTGTCGTGGAAGATGAAGCATCAATTCTCAAACTTGCATCAAGAATACTCACGAGCCTTGGTTATGTCGCTCTCACTGCCAATAGCCCGCAAGAGGCTGTCAAACTGGCAAAGGAAAACGAAAAGAGAATTGATCTTCTCATAACAGATGTCATTATGCCGGAAATGAACGGCCGAGATCTGGCAGATGTACTTCTTGCCCTACATCCAAACCTCAAGTGTTTGTTTATGTCAGGTTATACCTCTACAGTTATAGCAGAGAAGGGCGTGCTTGAAGAGGGAACGCATTTCATTCAGAAACCATTTTCGGCAAGGGATTTGGGCGTAAAAGTGACTGAGGTATTGAAAAGTCAATTGTAAAATCAACAGACCAATTGATTGCCATTTTCAATGTGTGTTAGTAAGGATTTCCAGGATTAATCTCATTAAAATCACTACATGTTCCATTTTTACACTGCTACTGACTCTTGAAAATTCTCCTGGCTCCAGAACCTAACAGCAAAACAAGAAGTGGGAAGAAGAGATTATCCATGATAAGGTTGCCGGCCAATATACGTAACTAATCCTCTTTCTCAAGGGTCAAAATATTTTCTGAATTACTGAAACGGGCTTGCAAGGTGCCCCTCGACCCTATCCCGTTGTTTATCATCCAGTGTTGCATACCACTTGCCTCGAGTAGAGTGTCTCGCACCATCCCCAATAAAAAACGCGCCAGGGAGACAGGGCCTGGCGCGTTTTCAGGTGGGGTCTTCTTACATCGGAGGATGCACCATCAGTAAACCCGGTGTTCTTTTGATGTCTGTTCGGATTCAGTTAGAAAAAAAATAGTTATTTTAACCTTAACTGACACAGCAGAGAGAAAACTGGTTATTCTCCGTTAACCTTGTCCCGCAGAATCCCAGATGGACTAAAGGTTACAACACGCCTTGGAGCAAGCATGAGTTCACTTCCAGTCTGAGGATTACGACCCTTTCTTTCTCGTTTGTCCCTGACATTAAATTTCCCAAAACCACTCAGCAGAAGATCCTCCCCACTGATTAACGTCTCCTTAGCCAAGCGCAGTATGGCTTCTACTGCTTCCACCGACTGTGTCTTTGTCATCCCATCATAGCGCATGTAAATTTCTCTGACGATATCTGCCTTTGTCACGGTCATATGCTAACCTCCTATCTTTTGTTGGAATAAATACATTGCTGCGATTAACGATATACTTGCCAAAAGAAACAAGTCAAAACATATCAAAAGATTGCCTGATATTAGTCATGTTGACTAGCTCTCCATGAGCCCTTAAACTGGAGAATGTATGCGATTTGTTTTTGCGAGAGAACAAAGCAGGGAAATTGAGAAGGGCGATTCTTTGCTTGATGAAGGCAAGAATAGCCTCCGACTTCTATAACGAGAGCCTGCAGTCATATCAACTTATTCCTCCCTGAAAGACCATAATCCATCATATGGGATTGCGACGGTGTGTCGATAGAGCACAACGATGATGATTTTGGATTATTGCTGTATTAGAAATTTTTGGCCTCAAGTTAGATCTCTTCTCTCTATGGTTTTCCTCAGAGTTGTAATCTCTCAGCCGTTGATGTGACCATCAATCACCGATACCCTCAATGTGTTGTTCAAGCAAATCTTAAAAATATATCATCTCCATGATATCAATGTAGATTAATCGATTCTTTATTTTGTTTTTGTGGAGATATTCTATGACAATGAAGCAACGGAGGATTCATGCAATCATTCATGTCGCCACAGTGGCAGCTGGTGGTGTAGGTGCTGGATTGGCAAAGCTTCCAGGATCTGACATGCCAGTATTGTGCGTTTTACAGCAGGCCATGATCATCGCCATCGGGCATGAATACGGATGCGAACTTGCCAAGACTGACGCAAAGCATTTACTACTTACATTCCCTGCCGGGTATGGAGGTAAAGCATTGTCAGGTGTATTGATAGGCTGGTTGCCTGGCTTTGGGAGCCTCATTAGAGCAAGTACGGCGATGGTCATCACTGAAAGCATTGGCTGGACTGCTAACGCATACTTTGCCAATAACGATACCAGCACATAACTCCTTCCACTCCCCTAGTAGTTCCCTCCATCTCTCTGCAAATCCCACTGTTCAAAAACGATCGTTTTTGATCACCCTTTAATCCACCCCTCCAACAGTGTTCGTAAATTAGCCTTCATCCATTTGAACATGTTCAAAATGATCCCCAGGGATTTTGAACATGCTCCGGGATATCTCCGTCCAAAATCAACCGAGGAACATGATGGCAATCTTTGCTTACGGTCGGGTCAGCACTAAAGAACAAGCGAGCAAGAACCAACGCCTGGAGATCGAGAACTCTGGGATGAAAATCGATTTCTGGTTCGCCGATGAGGACGTTAGCGGCAAGACCCACGCATCACAACGCCCTCAGTTTACAGCCTTGCTCAATCAAATCCGCGATGGTGAGACATTGGTCGTTGCCAAGCTCGATCGTCTAGGTCGGGATGCGCAGGATGTCAGTGCCACGATCAAGGCTCTTGCAAAGCGCAAAATCGAGGTCATCGTCCTGCAACTTGGTAAATTGGACCTGACTTCACCGGCCGGTAAGCTGATGCTCAACATGCTTGCCGCCGTTGCCGAAATGGAACGGGACCTTTTGATCGAGCGAACGCAGGCAGGACTTGCTAGAGCCAAGAGTGAAGGAAAGATCCTGGGGCGACCACCCAAGACAACCGAGAAGCAGCGAGTTGAGATCAAGAATTTACGAGAGAATGGCGCATCGATAAGTGCGCTGTCACGGGCCTATGGTATTTCGCGAGCAAGCATCATGCGGATAACCGGAGATTTGTGACCTTGTCACTCTTCCTCAAGAGAGTGCTATTAAGACCATTCAGTATCACCTGACAAACTAAAACACCATTCATTGGAATCCAAAGCCGCCATGCCTCTGTCACGAGGCATGGCGGCTTTGTTTTTTCCCCTTATTCAAAAAAGGACATCAACCATGATTAATGCACCGACCCGAGAGCAACTCAGCCTTTTGCCAGGCTTGTATGAGACTGAGCATATCCCTCAAGAGGATAAAATCGTTTATCTGCACTTCACCATAGACCAGAGCCACTGGTGGGCCATCGAGTGGGACGGACAGGATACGTTCTTCGGCTTTGTCCTGCTGTATGGATGGAGCCAATACGCCGAGTTCGGATTTTTCCAGTTGAGCAAATTGCGGGAGATCAAGGTGGTGGGGATCTATGAAGTCGTAAACGATCCATTTTGGATTCCGCAGGCCGTAAAGGATATTTCCATGATCAGGAATACATTGCATTTCCAGTGCATGCAACAAAACCGGTCAGTGGCTTAACTGGTAACGCTATACATCATCAGAAGTTTTTTCCAGAGCCTTTCCTGTCATGACTGCAGGAAGGGCTCTTTTCTTTTCACAACTACAACCATTCAGGAGGCAGCATATGTCCCAGTCAATTTTGATCGGCAGCAACAAAGTAACAGAAGCAGAGGTCATCCAGGTTCCGGCGGTTCCCTTTACCAAATCTCATCATCCAATCCATCACCGACACATCATTGACGCCATCCGTTCCGGGGTTGCGGCAACTGGGTTGGAGATTGTCAACACAGAGTACGTCCTGGCCAACAATGGTAAACGGATGTTCGGAGTCTGGGATCTCAGTGGTGGCAGCGATGAACTGTGCTGGTCCATCGGTATCCGCAACTCAATGGATAAATCTATGGCTCTCGGCATCACCGCCGGCACCCGGGTGTTCGTCTGCGAGAATCTGTCATTTAGCGGCGAGTTTGTCGAGTTCAGAAAGCACACCAAAGGCTTGGTCTATGACGAACTGGAGTTTATGGCCTATCGGGCGATGAAGAAAATGGTGATGAACCTGACCAAATTTCAGGCCTGGCACGAGGGATTGAAGAACTTCTCTTTGACCGAGTGGGACGCGAAGATCCTGCTGGTAGAGATCATGACCAACAACATCATTCCACCCAGCAGGTTTGTACGATTCAATGAGTTGTACTTCGGAGGTGTCTATGATCAGAACCTTTGGGGATTTCATGAGACCGTTACCGATATGCTGCGTGACAGTAATTTGCTGACATTGCCTGGCAAGAACAGAGAGCTGAACTGCATATTGGATACGTATATCGACGCAAGTCATGCCGAGCAGCAATCAGCTTTAGCAGAGTTTTATGAGCGACGATATCTGCAGGCTCAATTCTAAACAGAGTCATCTACTATTAACCAGCCTGCCATGGTGGATCCAGGCGGGCTTCTCTTTTGGGAGGCTGTCAATGAATAATAAACAGAAACTTCGGTATCAGGGACCGGAGGTATTGCAAGCGATCCTGCAGCGGGAGTTGTACGGCAAAAAGTTTGTCTTGCACTGTGGACACCATATCACCTTCGGAGCCATGCTGGGGAATGATCTTACCGTCAAGAACGGTAAGGAGTTTAGGGTGATTTGCGCTGTGTGTGGGTACTGAAGGGGAGAGCGGTTCATTGTGACTCTGTCGTCTGTAACACCCGAGGTTGCTGGCGTTCTCCAGCCTGGATAGAGGCTGGAAACCCTTGGAGTGGTGCAGAGGTAAAATAAGGGCTGAGGTCTATGAACTCGGTTAGGAGGTGAAACATGTATAGGATTATTGGTGTGTTAGTCGTCAGCGGTTTTGCAGTGTATGGATTGTTTACCTTGTGGCAGAAGTGTAAACCTGAAGAAGATTTCAGGGAATCAACAACCTGACGGTGTCAGTCCGGGACGAGGACTAGCTCTCGTTAACTGGTTCTTCGTAGTCAGCTGTTTTTTCACAATTACAACATCTGTTAATAACAACCGGAAATGCGAGAAGGAACGAACTCCCGCAAGGGGTCTCTCGTTGATTTCTCTTCCGGTAAATCTCTTTGGAGGTATCCACAATGTCAGAAGACAAAAGCTTATCCATGATCATAAGCGAGATTAACAGAACGTTACGTTCTTTCGGAAAAGAGGCCGTTCAGGAAATCAAGATGATGAATAAAGACGGGCAAGTCATCGGTCAGATTCGCTATGGTTATCGCCCGCAATATGTGTTCGATGCGGTGAATGCCATTCTGTTACCTGAAAACTGGAAACACGAAGTCATGTCCAAAGAGATCTTTAATCAGCAGGCGGTTGTTGAGGTGAAACTGTTCATTCGCATCGCCGGTGAATGGCTGTGTAAGGGGTCACAGATGGGACAGATGCACATCGTTAAAGACAACGTTGGTGATGCATATAAGGGAGCTATAACCGATGCGCTCCAGAAGTGTTTCTCTTTACTCTCCATCGGTACTGATGCATATAGGGGGTTGCTAGAGTCACTGTATAAGGGATTCTCAGGTTCGAAATCGTCAACCAAGCAACCTGTATCCGTAGGATCCTTGCCTGCGACATCAACAGTAGCAAATGCTACACTCCAACAGCAAGGCAAGCCGACATCTGTAGAGCCAATACTACCCCAAATAACCGGCGTGCAATTCAGGCTGGTTGATGATCGCTTGATCGCTACCGGCAAGGTTTATGAGAAAAAAGAGATGCTGAAGGCTGCCGGCTTTCAATGGGATGGAACCAGCAAAAACTGGTTCAAAGATGCCGCAGCTGCAACGCCTTGACCGAATCAACTGAAATAGAATGCCAGGCGACATCAGGCATTTGTCAATCGAACCCTACGAGGGAGCGACACACTCCCTCAAGGGGGTTGTTGTGTCCTCCCTCTTATTCTTTTGGAGGAATATCATGGATATTATCAATATCTTGCAGACCAATTTACTCAAACTCTCTCGGCAGCATACCGAGGAAACACTTGGAGATCGCCGAGACTATCTTGGCGCATCAGATATCGGTCAGTGTCCAAGGAAGGTTATCCACGAGAGGATACATCCACATGAACACGATCTCGCAACCCTTCTTCGTTTTGAACGAGGCCATATGGCGGAAGAGATTGTGGCCAAGGTGTTCACAGCTGCCGGTTTCACCAATTTCGAGCGGCAGGTTGAGATTATGGCCTCCAGCGAAGTCGCGCCTTTCATCGTGCATATAGATTTTGTCTTCACTTCATGGAGTAGCAAAGTGAAGTCCATCCTTGAGGTCAAGAGCTGCTCAGTTCCATCAGCGCCTTATGGCTCGTGGGAATCACAGTTGTATGCGCAGATGGGCGCCCTCGCAGAACAGTATCCCGATTATACTATCAAGGGTGCTCTGCTTTCCCTGGACTTGGCTGCAGGAGAAGTTGGTTTCTTTCAGGGATACCAGCCTAACGATACAATCTTTAAGCATCTTAAAAACAAAGCCGAGGACATGTGGATCGCGTATCAGGCCATGTTGCAAGGTAACGAAGTTGAGTTGGCGACAGAACCTGGACTGCTTTGTGGCGGCTATTGCAATTACCTTCTCAACTGCCCTCGTTTTGCGGCACAGGAGGCTCCTGACTTGGTGGGCGTTGTTGAAGACCTGCAACAATTGCAGGCTGAAGAAAAGCAACTGAAAGCTAGAATTGATCCGCTCAAGAAGAATCTATTAGCGGTGGTGCAAAAGGTTGGGACGATCAAAGTCAACAGCTCCATCCTGAGGCAAAGAAACCAATCGAGGAAATCTATCAATCTCGAAAAGCTGGAAACGGTTCTAGCTGATCTTGGACAGTCGATCAGTGACTTTCAAGAACCCAGCACGTGCTCTTCATGGCTCGATATCAAGAGATGCAAGGTGGCTTGATAGGGATTTGTCGGCAACAGGATTATTTCCTCTCAAAAAGTTCGAAGGGGTACATTTTTAAGATATTTGTAAGTATTGGCTGTTTGTATGGCTGTCTTGAGATGGGGCAACACTTACTATCAGGACATCATGACCGAGGAACAACGAGAAGACCTTTTGATTGAATGGAGTGTGACCAGTTCGAAAATCAGAGAGCAGATTGAGAAAGAGTATCTGGAACGATGTGGCTCTTTGCAAAGCCAGGCTCATTGGGAACAGCATCTGGTGAAAGCATTGAATCTTGAACAGTCGTGGCGGCGAAGAGGCCTGCTATAGAGAAGTAGAAAAACTGTACTGTGAAAACTTCCAGCGGCTGAACAGGTATTCCTTGGCAAAGACCTTTACTGGACTTTTTTCCGGTAAAGGTCTTGTTTTTTTGTATGATGTGTAGCCATAATTTGGCACGGAGTCGGCATCCGGTTTTTTTTTTGAGAACACATGAGGAGATGGCGGGAGAAGCACCTTGTCACCTGTACAGGTCCGCTGCGGTAGCCAAGGTGGTATGGATTTCCTTGGCAAACGATTCTGGCTCCAAAACCTCCGCCTCAGCACCCCACGACAATATCCATCGCTTCAACTCAAGCAGATGGTTTACCGTCAGAGATAAGATAACGTCACCATTATCACAATCGACAAGTTCTTGACTAGGGTGCCAGGTCCTTTCTCTCACATAGTCAGCCACATTCCTCTTGAAGAGGATCTTGACACCAATTTCGCCGCCAGTCCAATGCACCCCGAAGTGGCTTCCAGACAACTTCTTGAAACTGAAATGTTCTGGAATAGCAAAGGACTTACCAGTTGTCTTTGCCTTCGATATTCTTGATAAGCTAAACGTCCTGATTTCTCCGCGCATATGGCAGTTACCAGCATTGCCTATGTCCTTTCGGAGAATCTTCGACGCTGTTGTTTGCAGGGCATAGAGTATGCCCGGAGCCAGGTCTCGACAATCCGTCTGAAAATTCTCAAGGTTGCAGTTGTGGTTATTCGTAACACCAGGAGAATCAAGATATTACTAGGCAGCAGTTATTCATTCCAGGGCCTGCTTGCAGCAGTGGCTGGGCAACTTGCTCCCGGCTGACCGCAGGCTTGAGTGCTGCCCGGCGTGTAGATAAAAACGGGGGTTATAGGAGAAGTGCTCCCTGAATGAGGAAAAGTACGTCTGAAGGGCGCCAAAACAGTGAAGTGGTCCTCGGCAAAGCGCGCTGTTGACCACTTCGGTATGAAAACGGACATCCATGAAATATGCGGGCTAGCATCTGCCAACTGATGCGGAGATTGAATTCCTGTCTGAGTCCTCCATCAATACCGATTTGCTTACAGCCGTTTTGCCCGAATTATTTTCCGGACCATATTGTAACTGTAGGAAAGAGTGTTATTGAATATGGGATGAATAATCGAGTAGTCCTGCCAAAACAACCATCCCTCACTTCCATTGATACTGTTTAAGGAGTTTCATGACCACTTCACTCAGGCTTAAGCTCGGTGTTGTCGTTTGTCTTGTGCTGCTCTCTGTCATTACGATTCTTCCATCGTTTTACACAGCGACACCGAGCTGGTGGAAAAAATATATGGCTCCAGGCGGTTTGCATTTAGGGTTGGACCTGCAAGGTGGCATGCATCTGGTTCTCAAGGTTGACCTCGAACGAGCCGCTCAAAATACCCTCGAACTGGTTGCCACTGATCTGAAAGAACGACTTGCAGAAGAAAGCATCAGCGTGGTTCAGAGCAAATCACTAGAAGCGGGAACCGTTATATTCACCTTACCGAACGCAAATGCGGTAGAACAAGTGAACGCTCTAGCAAAAGACGATCCTGATGTTGATCTTCGTATCGAGACTGAAGCTGGCAGTTTCCCTCGTATCTTCATCACGTTATCAAAGGAAAAGAATAGCTATATCCGGGCAAACGCGGTCAATCAGTCCCTTGAGATCCTCCGTAACAGGATTGACCAGTTTGGCGTCGCCGAACCAGTTATCATTCGCCAGGGTGATGATGAAATCGTTATACAGCTACCGGGGGTTAAGGATCCCAAGAGGGCACTGAAACTTCTTGGAGATACCGCTCAGCTCGAATTCAAGATGGTTGCCGAACCAGAAGGGTTGAATATTGTAAAACTTGTCGATGAGGCTGTACGCTCAGGAAAATGGCATCAGGGGGAAGGTATAAAAAAACTCAACCAGGAACTTGAAAACCTGTTGCCTAAAGACACGTCCGTCTACTTTGAAAAGGAAATTGATCCGGCAACCAAGGTAGAAACTAGTCGTCCATTGCTGCTGCAAAACAAAATCATCATGACTGGGGATATGATCAAGGATGCCCAGGTCCGAATCGGCGGTACCTTTAATGAGCCATATGTCAGTCTCGACATGACCGGAAGCGGCTCCAAGGTTTTTGGCACAGTTACCGAGAAAAATGTCGGCAGACGTATGGCTATCGTTCTGGACGATATTGTTCGCTCCGCGCCGGTCATTCGCGAAAAAATACTTGGAGGTTCAGCGCAGATTTCGGGCAGCTTTACCCATGAAGAGGCAACTGATCTGGCTATCATCCTGCGGGTTGGAGCACTTCCGGCTCCTGTGGATATTATTCAGAATATGACTGTTGGGGCCAGTCTTGGACAGGACTCCATCCAGCAAGGTATAACTTCCGGCATCCTCGGCTCGCTGCTAGTAATAGGTTTCATGCTCATTTATTATCGACTGTCCGGAGTCATTGCCAACACCGCCATGGTTCTAAACATTCTTTTTCTCTTCGCGGGTCTCGCCATCCTCAGCGCGACGCTCACTATGCCCGGTATCGCAGGTATTGTACTGTCAATCGGCATGGCTGTTGATTCAAACGTTCTGATTTTCGAAAGGATGCGGGAGGAATCCGCCCTGGGGAAATCCATCAAATCCAGCATTGACGGTGGATTCAGTAAGGCTTTTCTGACCATTGTTGATGCCCATGTGACGACGTTGATTACAGCCCTTGCGCTGTTTTTATTTGGTACAGGTCCAGTTAAAGGATTTGCGGTCACACTGTCGCTTGGCATAATCTTCAACCTTTTCACCTCCATAAATTACTCTCATTGGGTCTTCAACGGTCTCAACTCCTATAAGCTTATTCAACGCATCCACTACATGCAGTTTATTCAAAAACCAAACCTTGACTACATGAAGTTGCGTAAATTTGCTTTTGCTCTTTCAGGCTCACTGGTCATACTGGGAATGGTGGCATTCGGAGAAATTCTCCTGGGTAATGCCAACATGGGTGTTGATTTCAGTGGTGGTTCATTGCTGCAGTACAAGTCAAGCCATGATTTTTCCATGAATGAGGTGCGCCAGGTTTTTGATAGAAGTCATCTTGAGGGTGTTGACCTGCAGCAGGTTGAAAACGAAGGCAGGTTGATGGTCAAAATTAAAAAATCGTCAAAGGTTATTGCTGCAGAGCTTAGTGAGCAGGTCACTGCTGTGCTCAACAACCAATTGCCTGACAAAAAATTTACCCTGGAGAGCCAAACGGAAATTGGTTCATCGGTCAGCGCAGTGCTTCGTAATAAGGCGATGCTTGCTATCGCCCTCTCGATGACGGGTGTCATTGTATATCTCGGTTTTCGATTTAATCTCAGTTTTGGTATCGGGGCGGCTATTGCCACTTTTCATGATGTCTTTGCAGTTTTGGGTATCTGCTGGATCATGAATATTGAGATTACACTATTGATGGTCACAGCTTTACTGACGCTGGCAGGCTATTCATTGAACGATACGGTGGTCATCTTTGACAGGATTCGAGAAAACATGAACAAGTCCGAAACCCCGTCCCTGTTGACAGTTATCAACGACAGTGTCAATCAGGTTCTTGCCCGTTCAATAGTCACCTCCTTTACTGCCTTTTTAAGCGTACTTGCTCTTTTTATGTTGGGCGGATCGGTTATTCATGATTTTTCCTTTGCCTTGCTTCTCGGCATAATCATTGGCACCTATTCTTCAATTTTCGTTGCCAGTCCTATCCTGACACTGTGGGATAAAAATTGAGGATTGCACTTTTCTCACGAAGGATAAGATAGAATGCAGCCTGAATTTCAGAACGGCGACTGGAGTCGCTCACATGTTTTTGATCCGGGAGTCCGACGGCCAACGATAGGTAGTGCGGATGTGGCCCACTGATGTGAAGATCGCAGTTGACGACAGAGCAGTTTCGGTGAGTACATTAGAGGTTCAGTATAGACTTCACACTACAGGATTTCTTACTATGTCAGCAGTTACGAACGACGATGAAACCTCTCTAAGTATAACGCAAGAAGTTCTCCGTAATAGATTTGCCTTACAATTTGTGAGTCGGGCATACGATTCCATTCAAGTCCACCACGAGCAAGGACAATCAGGAGAGACGGGTAAAGTGCTGTTAGTGTGGGACTAAAGTCGATTGTTTGGTGATATTGAGATGAGAATATCTATTGTCGATGACGAAAGATCAGTTGGCGGCATCAGCATTTATGTAGCAAGGCTGAAAAAACACTAGTTAATCAGTATTTCAGACGGATTAGAATTAGGGATTGTTTCCGGGAAACCCTGGATACAGATTGTTGCTACAGCAGCTTCGGATCTCGATTTTGATAATATTTTATTCATCGCCTTGGGCGACATCGTGTGGATCTGCTGCTGGCCGCAGCTTTGATTCAACTGTGATCCCGGCGAGTGTGATATCGATCACGAAGCCCTAATTTTGATTCAGCGAGAAGGCATCCTGTTCCGGAAAATATTTAGCCGCTAAAATAGAAAAGGTGCTATCTTTTTTGCTCAACCTGGCACATCGAATTCCCGCCTTAATGGTATCAAAAACACTTTCCCCAGAGTCCAAACTGTATAAAAAGCAAAGCCAATTATGAGGCTTGAAGTCGTGTGAATCACTCTCCCGCCTCTCTTCCCGTTAGACGGGTTCAGATCTTCATGTCATTACAATGCTCAAGCGTTGGCAGTGTTCGGTGTTTCGATTTCCTCTACAATCTGTTGGTGTTTGGCGTGATTTTTAGCGACTAGCATATAGATGGAAGGTATCACAAACAATGTAAAGAGCGTGCCAATCGCCATTCCCCCTACCAGCACCAGGCCTATCGAGTTCCGGGCCGCCGCACCGGCACCAGTGACCAGGGTTAATGGAAAGTGACCGGCGATGGTTGCGCCGGTGGTCATCAGGATTGGCCGCAGCCTGGTTACGGCAGCTTGGTGGACAGCCTCTTGTTTGGCTATTCCCTGCATCTGGAGTTTGTTCGCAAACTCAACGATGAGAATTCCGTTTTTTGAGACTAAACCAACCAGAGTCACCAAGCCAACCTGGGAATAGATATTCATGGTGGTAGTCCACCCATGGGTCCAGAATGGCACGCTAGGGTCAGGTATCTTCAGAAAGGTAAAAATCATGGCACCGAACATTGCCAGCGGTACTGAACCTGCCAGAATAACGAAGGGATCGCGGAAACTGTTAAACTGTGCGGCCAGCACCAGGAAAATTAGAACCACCGCCAGACCGAAGGCCTGAACAAATTTGTTGCCCTCTGTACGCAACTGCCGCGATTCTCCTGTGTAGTCAATTACATATCCTTTAGGCAGAATCTTTTTTGCTTCACCTTCCAGAAAGCGCAAAGCTTCGTCCAGAGGTCGTATGGCTACCCCGCTGATCTTTACCGCATTGAGTTGCTGAAATCGGTTTAAAGAGCGTGGTACAGTGCTGTCCTTAATGGTGGCGATAGTACTGAGAGATACCAGCTGGTCATTTCTTCCGGTGACATATATGTTGCCCAGTTGATCAGCATTGAGTCGATCCATACGTTGGATCTGTGGGATAACCTTGTAGCTGCGGCCGCCAATGTTGAAGCGGTTGACAAAGTTGCCACCAACCATGGAAGCGAGATCAACACCGACCTGCTGCAGGTTAAGCCCCAGGTCGGCTACTTTGTCACGGTCAATGACTAATTCCGATTGGGGCTGATCGATCTTGACATCGATAATGGGCGGAAAGGCAAACATCCCGCTTTTCATGGCGGCAAACTGGATTTGTTGGGCAAAACCGAGAATTTGTTCCGGCTCGGCCGTAGACGCCAAAACGAACTCCACCGGGAACTGCCCGCCTCCCGGCAAGGCTGGCGGCGTAACCGGGAACATGCGAATTCCGGTAATGCCATGCAGTTTCTGCTGAACTTCCGGCATGATCTGAAAAATATTGCGCTCACGCTGCTGCCAAGGTTTGACCACCATCCCGCCGAACCCGGATGAAGGGAACGTTATCTGGAAGACAAACTGTGTTTCCGGCACACTCAGAAAAGCTGAATTAACAGCGGCTGCATAATGACTTGTCTGGTCGAGAGTGGAGTTTGCGGCTGCATCGAGAATTCCAAAGATAACGCCCTGATCCTCGACGGGTGCCAGTTCTTTCGCCGACATGGTAAACATTGGAACGGTACAGAGGCTCACAAAAAGCCAGACCAGATAGACAGCGGGTCTGGCATTAAGAGTTTTACTGAGTATTTTACTGTACAGATTGCGGATTTTCTTAAAATCACGTTCAATTTTTCCGGCAAAACCACGCTCGGTCATGCCAGCCTTGAGCAGCCGTGAGGCCATCATGGGCGAAAGGGTAAGGGCAACTATACCGGAAATCGTCACTGCTCCTGCCAGGGTAAATGCGAATTCCCGAAAGAGTGAGCCTGTCAGACCGCCCTGCAGACCGATCGGTGCATAGACAGCTGCCAGGGTGATGGTCATGGAAATCAATGGGCTCACCAGTTCACGGGCACCGAGAATGGCTGCCTGCATGGGCGATTGTCCTGTACTGAGGTGACGCTCGACGTTTTCCACAACGACGATGGCGTCATCGACCACCAGACCTACAGAGAGTACTACTGCCAGCAGAGTAAGCAGGTTAATGGTAAACCCGAATACCTGCATGAGGAATATCGCTCCGATGAGAGACATGGGAATGACGATGACCGGAATAATGGCCGCCCGCATTGACCCCAAAAACATAAAAATAATTATAATAACAATAATAAGGGTTTCGCTCAGCGTCTTTACCACCTCTTGAATCGCGTTGTCGATATAGGCAGTCCCGTCATAGGCGATACGGCCTTCCAGGCCATTGGGCAGCTGCTTGGATATAGCATCCATCTCACCCCGCACACGTTTAATCACATCAAGGGAATTTGCGTTCGGCAATGGCCAGATACCCATAAAGACAGCCGTTTGACCGGAAAAACGCACCTCCGCGTCGTAATTTTCGGCACCCAACACCACATCAGCAACATCCTCCAGGCGTATGAAAGCTCCTTTCTGTTCCCGAATCACCAATCGCTTGAATTCCTCGACCGACTGCAGATCGGTGTTGGTGGTCAGATTGACCTGAATCAGCGAACCTTTGGTACTGCCCACGGCAGCTAAGAAATTATTTGCGGCGAGGGCCTCACGTATCTGTACAGGACTGATATTATAAGCCGCCATCCGGTCGGGCTTGAGCCACACACGCATAGCAAAAGTCCTTGCACCAAGGATATCAGCCCGTTGAACACCGTCGAGAGCAGACAGCCGTGGCTGTACAACTCGCACCAGGTAGTCGGTTATTTCATTCTGCTTGAGGACATCCGCGGTAAAGCTCAGATAGGCCGAGGCAAACTGGCTGTCGGCCGATTCAACGTTGATGACCGGTACCTCAGCCTCCGGTGGAAGGTCACCACGCACCTGGTCGACTTTCGAACTGATCTCGGAGAGAGCCTTGATTGGGTCGTAGTTGATTCTCAGGCGGGCATTGATGGTTGATAATCCTTGGACACTTTGGGACTCCAGATAGTCAATACCGTCTGCGGCGGCAATGGCACGCTCCATGGGGCTGGTTATGAACCCACGTACCAGGTCTGCACTGGCTCCCACATAGGCTGTAGTAACAGTCACTACCGCATTGTCACTACGGGGATACTGACGTACATTCAGAGAGCGAATGGCCTGCAGGCCGGCAATGATGATCAAAAAGCTGATAACAAGGGCCAGGACAGGCTTGCGAATAAAAATATCGGTGAATTTCATGGCTAATTCTCGTCAGGCTTCGGGGCGAGTTCGAATTGAGGAGCAAGGGTATTATCAATCTTTACCTCCTGGCCATTGCGGAGCTTGAAAGCCCCAGTGCTTACCACGCTCTCTGTGGTCTTTATCCCTGAGAGAACTACAACAAAATCGCCTCGCTTTTCTCCAAGACGAACAAACTGCTGGCGTACAACCTTTCCAGCAACTGAACCCTTATCATCCTTCTTGTCTTCGATAACAAAAACCGAGTCACTGTACGGCGCATAGAGTACGGCAGTGGCCGGGATTGTCACTACTTCCTTCTTAGCAGGCAGGACCACAGCGACATTGACATACATACCTGCGCGCACTTTTTCATCAGGGTTAGCAAGAGTCGCCTGTACACGAACATTGCGTGTTGCGGTATCCACTTCCGGGCTGATAGCGGTAATGGTACAGGTAAGTACCTGATCTGGAAGAGCATCAAAGGTTACCCGGACCAGGAGGCCGGTGCTGATCTTGGACAGTAGCTGCTGGGGCAGGAGAAAGTTGACATAGATAGGATCCATCGACTGAAGGCTGACGATAGCCTGGCCGTCATTTATAACCTGACCAAGATTTATCTGACGAATTCCCAGTCGGCCGGAAAAGGGGGCGCGGATGGTTTTCTTGGCAATAACGGCGCGAATATTGTCGGCCTGGGCCAGGGCCTGGGTCAGCTGGGCTTTGGCGCTGTCGATATCAGACTGGGGAATAACATTTTTCGCTAAGAGCTTTTGAGATCGTTTGAAATCGATACGGGCGAGATCGGCCACTGACTCGGCTGAACGGAGCTGAGCCTCTTCAACGGAAATGTCCTGCTGGACCAACAGGTCCCCAACTGTGACCCAGGCCCCGGATTCAAAAGCGATATCGACAACCTTACCTGTAACCTCGGCAGTTATAGTGACACCCTGCACCGCCTCCAGAGAACCAACCGCGGTGAGCAATGTCTCCCAGGACCTGGCGGTAACTGAAGCGGCGGTCACTATTTCCGGCGGGGCCACAAACGTTTTCCCCTGATCGATCATTGCCCGGATCTGTAGGGCCTTGATGCCAGCTAAAGTGCCAACGAGTACTACGAGACCCAGAATGGTCAGGAAAATCGCTTTTTTCATGACATCGATTCCCTCGAAAATCAAACTTTTCAGATATTTATCAAAATCAGGTCAAGGCAATAACACCTAAGATAATGGCGAGCAGGGTGAAGTCAATTCAACCGGCTGTTTTACTCATTTAGATTGTCGAAAAACCAGCCTGATTCAGCCGATTGTCCGAAGTTGATCGTCAGTTAATTTCTTAAATTCCTATGAACTCTAGCAACAAACAACCAGCAAGCCACGAAGAGGAACAGATACTCCGTACTTGTATCTTTCTACAACTTCATCATCAACACGAGTCTGCCTTCACTCAACAATCCCTGCAACGGTTCTGTCATAAGAAAGATCTTCAAACGCCCTCAAGCCATCCAGTGGAATATTGTCGACAAAGAGACTGTCGATGAGATCATTTTCTGAACCATAAACCCTCGGAACCGGATCATGCTGGAACAAATGGCCAGAGGAGGCATGCGGGTCGGCGAAGTTCTTAATCTCTGACACCGTCAGAGATCCAGGAGCGAAGCTTGCCCATCCAGAACCCTAGAAGTGGTCGAACAGGTGAGGTGGTTTATGATTCACGGAAAAAATTGGTAAGGTTAACCGACTACACAAAAGCCAAGGATATCGACAACAGTGACCGGATCTTTCCTATTTCCTATGTCGACGCCTGGTCGATGGTGAGAAAAGCAGGCACACTGGTTAATATGGAACTTCGTCCACATGATCTCCGCCCTCATCCAGCGACTTATGTTTCCGTTTCCAGATCTGGCACTCGCATTGAGATCGTCAGCAAAGTCATTCTGCGGCATGCGAACCTTCAACCACCCACCGGTATCTTGGGAAGGTAAATGACACGGAAACCATTCGATGAATCTAGAAACTTTATTGATAGGCGTGCATCAACGGGTGAGGGCCGTTCCTCGCCCGTTTGGAGCAACATAACAGTAGAAAGATTAAACGACGGTTTTTTAAAAGCCGGCATAGATTTTATGTTTTTAAATGGTTTAAGTACATGTGTACGACATTGAAAAAGAAGTCTCCTTTGTTATTACTTATTACTTTTCTTCAGCACCCCTTCTCTCAAGGAAAGAACGTTTTTGGGATAATTGCCGATAGAGAAAAATAAACCTGAAGAACAAAAGATTTTGTTAAAAATCAGGTTATGAAAAGACCGACGGCAGGGCTACGGGTGGAGTGCTGCAATACGTGCAATTCCAATTTTCTCTATTTTTTTTTCACAGATCATGTGGTAAATGATCCCTTACTGTAGGCTTCTCGATGATTTGTTCCCGACTAGGAACATACCGATGTTCGCTGCAGAATGCTGAGTTCCGTCTGGGTGGACGGGAGCGGGGAAACCAATTTGTAGGGGCGTATCGCCGGAATACCGGCGTAGGGCAAACTCTTCGGCCCGAGCCCGTCAGCTAACCTCGTAAGCACCGAAGGGAAAGCACTCTCCAGTGTAGAGGCTTTCCATAGTCTTGCTCTGGAGACGCACCATGTCCACCGCCCGCCAGTCCCTTGGGAATGGCACCCCGAATGCCCCAATTCCATCCGTCTCACCCTCTTCACCGGCGAATACACTCGCCACGCCAGGCCTTGCCCTTGCTGCACTGGGAATAATTTACGGAGATATCGGCACTAGCCCCCTGTATACCATCAAAGAATGCTTTTCCGGCAAGCATGGGATGGAGGCAACTCCGGCCAACGTCACCGGAATCATGTCCATGGTCTTCTGGTCGCTGATTTTTGTGGTGAGCATCAAATATGTGATCTTTGTCTTGCGCGCAGACAATAGAGGTGAAGGCGGCACCTTCTCCCTTCTCGCCACTCTCCGAGGCAAGATGAGAAGCAGCAGACGACGATGGGCCATCCTCACCATCCTGACCGCCTCGGGGGCCTCGCTGCTCTATGGCGACGGGGTTATCACCCCTGCCATCTCGGTTCTGTCGGCGATTGAGGGCCTGAACATGGCCACCGATGCTGCAGCACCCTATGTGGTGCCGATCACCTGTCTGATCCTCATCACCCTGTTTTCGGTCCAGCGATACGGCACCGCTTTTATCGGGAGGCTGTTCGGACCTGTGATGATCGTCTGGTTCTCAACGATCGGCATGCTTGGCCTCAGGGCCATTCTCCGGCAGCCGGATATTTTGGCCGCCCTGAATCCACTCTACGCCTATGAATTTTTCGCGATAAATCATGGCCATGGCATAGTTGCGCTGGCCTCGGTGGTTCTCTGTATCACCGGTTGCGAGGCCCTCTATGCCGATATGGGTCATTTCGGCCCCTTTCCCATTCGTCTCACCTGGTATGGCGTTGTTCTCCCGGGACTGGTACTGAATTACTTCGGCCAGTGTGCCCTGCTGCTGCACGACCCGGGCATGGCCAACGTCAATCCTTTCTATGCGCTGGCGCCTAAAGCACTGCTGTATCCACTGGTCGGTCTGGCCACCATCTCGACGATTATCGCCTCCCAGGCCATGATTTCCGGTGTCTACTCGCTCACCCAGCAGGCTATTCAGCTCGGTTTCGCCCCTCGCATGCGTATCGTCCACACCTCCGAACATGCCAGGGGCCAGATATATATGCCGACCGTCAACTGGCTGGTGATGCTCGCCACCCTGACTCTGGTGCTGGCGTTTCAAGAATCCAGCAGACTTGCCGCTGCCTACGGTTTTGCCGTAACCGGCACGATGACCATTACCTCCCTGCTCTATTTTCAAATAACTCGCTATAAATGGAACTGGCCTCTCTGGCAGAGCAGTCTTCTGCTGGCGGTATTCCTGTTTTTCGACAGCGCCTTTCTCGGGGCAAATATCCTGAAAGTGGCCGACGGGGGCTGGATCACCATCTGCATCGCCACCATTATCGCCACCGGCATGATCACCTGGCGAGATGGCAGAGCCCTGCTGGCAAAGCATTACAGCCTGATGCGAATGCCGACAGAGGTTTTCCTCAAGGATCTGGCAGAGTACAGCCCTCAGCGTACTACCGGCACTGCTGTTTTCATGTCTATATCCCCTGAAGGCATCCCCCACACCTTGCTGCATCACCTGAAACACAATGAAGCACTGCACGAGCGGGTTCTGCTTCTCTCGGTGCTTTCGGCGGAAACTCCCACTGTCAGCCTGGCAGATAGGGTAAATGTCGAGCATCTCGGCCAGGGTTTTTACAGGATAACAGCTCATTATGGTTTCATGGAGACACCAAACATTATGGATGTGCTGGACCAAGTCGACAAGACAGGATTGACAATAGATATCTACACCACGTCTTTTTTTCTTGGCCGGGAAACGACTTTTGCAACAGGCACAGCCCCCATGGCCCAGTGGCGAAAACATCTCTTCATGTTTATGTCCCGCAACGCATGGAACGCCACATCTTTCTTCGGCCTGCCACCTGAACGGGTTGTCGAGCTGGGGAATCAGGTGGAAATCTGATTATTTAATTCCTGCTTTCCGGTGAATTTTCTATACTTTATAAGGCAAAAAGGTTAATAATCATCTAGCATGAGCTGCGTTCAGCATGAGAATCTTCCTGCCAAACCCTGGACGAATGCAGGCAGATCTACCCACTCACCGGCACCGATATCGTCGAAATAAAGAAACAATCGGAGCCGGTGCTGAGCAGTTGGAAAAATTGGATTGGTCCTGATTACCTTGCCCCGTTACTGGCAACATGTGTTAACTACGAGCTGAACCATGTATATATCCGCACCGGGCCGAAGCAATGGCAGCCCGGTGCAAGCCAGCACCACTTTTGACGGCAGGTGCTGGCCGACAACACCCAGCATTCGTGAACTGCAGCATTTCGGCTGAACGACGAACGGAGTGGAGTTGTCACACTTTTCGAGGTTGGTGAGGAAACTCACCAACCTTTTTTTGTCGACGCAGTTCCCCCTGCTGCGAAAGATCCCTTATAGGTTGGTTGGTCGCATCTCTGATTTCTCCCTAACAATGGTACATGAACTATGTTGAAAAAGACGTTCAAGTCGATCGACCGGATCTTTTTGGTCGTGGAGGAATGGTCGCTTTTTTCCGCGACCTGCGTTGCCCTGTTGACCGCCATGGTTAACGTCATCCTGCGTAAGACCACCAATGAGTACAGCCTCTACTGGTCTGACGAGGTGGTGCGCAAGGTCATCTACTTTTCCACCTATATCGGCTGCGTCGCCGCTATCCGGAGCCGCTCACTGATCCGCATCGACGCTCTGCCGCAGATGTTTCCGGTATTGCAGAAACCGCTCTCCCAGCTTGCCCACCTTGCGGTACTGCTATTTGCCGCCTGCATGGTATATGTGGGCGGGCAGATGACGATCATGATGTATCAGGATCAATACGCCCTAACCCCGACACTACAGATCCCTGAATGGTGCTTTTATGCGGTCCTGCCTCTGATGGGGTTGATGATGTTCTTTCGTACCTTGATCACCATGTATGAAGAATGGACTGGCAACAACGATATAACAGGAGGGAAATAAAAATGGATACCTCGTACGTTATGATTCTCGCTCTGTTGCTTGGCTGTCTTGCCTCAACCATGCCGGTGTTCATTGCCCTTTTTTTCACCGGTACGGTCGGCCTCATCTACGGGATCGGCATCGATCCCCAGATCGTCATCGAAGTGCTGTACCGCTCCATAGACAAGTTTGCCTTGGTGGTGGTGATGTTTTTCGTGCTTTGCGGCAACATCATGACCACCGGCTCGATCGTTAAAAAGCTTATAAATACTGCCAATATCATGGTGGGTTTCCTGCCAGGCGGCCTGGCCATGGCCGGCGTTCTGGCCTGCGGTTTTTTTGGTGCTATCTCCGGTTCCACCGTGGCCACCGTGGTTGCGATCGGCGGCTTCATGATCCCGGCCCTGATTGAAAATAAGTATGACGAGAAATTCTCGGTGGGCCTGATGACCACCGCCCCTATCCTCGGCATTATCATCCCGCCTTCCATATCGATGATCCTCTATGCGATGGTCACCAATGACCAGTTGGAGGCCCTGTTTCTCACCGGCTTCATCCCCGGCATCATGATCATGGCTGCGATGAGCGTTTACGCCTATTATTTCTGCCGGAAGATGGGAATGGCCAGACGCCCGATACCCACACGGGCTGAGGTTCTGCATGTGGTCAAGGACAGTGCTTGGGCCCTGTTTCTGCCAATACTTATTTTCGGAGGCATCTATTCCGGGCTGTTCACGGCAAACGAAGCTTCGGTTGTAGCCTGTTTTTATGCCTTTTTTGTTGAGATCTGCATTCATAAGGACATGAATCTGCGGGACGTCAAGAAGGTGGTCGTCTCCTCGGCGGTCACCTCGTCCACCCTGCTGGCCATTGTCGCAGGCGCCTCAGTTTTAGGAGAGTACCTTACCTTTGAGCAAATCCCCAGCAAGATCGCTTCGGTGGTAGTAGAGAATATCAGCTCACCCTGGGTCTTTCTGCTGGCGGTGAATATCCTGATGCTGATCATCGGCATGTTCATGGACATCATCTCCGCGACCCTGATTCTGACCCCGATATTTCTGCCGCTGCTGGCAAAATTTGGGGTAGACACCATGCATTTCGGTCTGCTGATGACCATAAATCTCGGTATCGGCTACTGCACACCGCCACTCGGGGTGAGCCTCTATATCTCCGGCGCGGTAGTGGACCGCAACCTCATCTATGTGACAAAAGCCGTCATGCCGTTTTTGGCTATCCAGACCGCGATCCTGCTGATCCTCACCTACTGGCCGGATCTGGTATTGATGCTGCCACGGATGGTCTATGGCAATTGAGAGCTGGCGCGAAGAATTTGAACAAGCCCCTAAGTGCGAAAGCTGCTGTTCCATTGTTTTGGTAGTCAATGGTTCCTTTTTGTGCAGGGCTGAAGCGGTCAGTCCAGTTTCGAACCTTCAATGGTATGTTCGAATTTTTAAGCTGAGAAATGAGGTTTCGAGTAGGGGAGGGTTTCTAGGGAGCAATCCCTAGAAACCCTCCAATCCCAGTGTAAGACAAAAACGGTCTGTAATTGGGTAACATCATGTATGAACGGGGAAATAGGACCAGATACAGTTATGCCCCTTAGGGTCGTTTAGGCAGTATCTCTTGCAACAATGGATCAAAGTTGGGAATCCAGAGGTTTATTCTGGCAGTTTTAAACTATTCTGCTTTTGGTAGATACCGCTACTTCCAGGTAATCAAAATCGCTGGGTAAATGAACAACTCGAGTAGGGTGGAGGTGACGACACCGCCAATCATCGGCGCGGCGATGCGTTTCATCACGTCGGAGCCGGCGCCGGTGCTGAACATGATCGGAATGAGACCTGCGAGAATGACGCTGACGGTCACTATTTTGGGGCGAATCCGTTTGACTGCCCCGAACATGATGGCTTCCCGGAGGTCTGCGATCGAGCGCAGCCTACCTTCCCGCCGCCATTTCTCATAGGCCATATCGAGGAGCATTGCCACTCCCGTTTCGGCGTCAAGCCCGGCCAGAGCGATGATCCCCACCCATACCGCGATGCTGAGATTGTAGCCGAGCAGATGCAGCAACCAGAAGGAGCCGACCAGCGAGAACGGTACGGCAACAGCACGATCAGCGTCTTTGTCACCGACTGGGTGTTAAGATAGATGAGCACGAAGATGATGAGCAGGGTTAAGGGGATCACAAGCTTGAGCCGCTCAGCTGTCCGCACCATGTAATCATATTCGCCGCTCCACTCCAGGTGGTAGCCATGGGGGATTGATGACATGCCTTCCACCTTGGCTTTGGCCTCTTTGACGTAGCCACCGATGTCACGGCCGGAAAAATCGATAAAGACCTAGGAGGCAAGTAGCCCTTCCTCGCTCTTGATCGCCGTTGGTCCCCTCACTATCTGGATGTCAGCCAACTCACCCAGCGGCACCTTGACCAACGGCGGTGGAGGTCTGGATCACCTCGTTGACGCTTTCAACCGTGAGGCCATACCGGGCGATGGCGTCGTGATGCACCGAGAAGTATAGGAAATAGCCGGTGGTGACTCGTTCTGCATAGACGCTTCTGGTGCCGGGAATATCCCTGAGATAGTTTTCAGGTTCCAGGCCGATCCTCTCCACCTCAGCCAGTTCCGGGCCCATGACCTTGATGCCGACCGGGGTGCGGATGCCGGTAGCCAGCATGTCGATTCTGCCCTTGATCGGCATGGTGAAAGAGTTAAAGCGAGTGGCCGAAGGACGGTTTCGGGAGTATCGTTTTATTGGATCAATTTCATAAGTGTCCATGTCCTTCCACTGCGGGTAAGGTAGAAAGATATCATGGCAATCGACGATGTTTTTTGCAGGTTTTTCTGTCTTTCCAACAATACAAACATCATTGGCTTTGATGCTTCAGCTGAACAGACTCTTCTCACCTATTCCTGGCGCGGTAAGGTCTGTGAACTGCGAAATGCTATTGAACGGGCTGTCATTCTCGGAAATGCTGAGCATATACTAGGTATTGATCTGCCGGAGAGCATTGTCCCCTCAATCAGTTCTCCAGGGAGTGGCTATCCCGTCATCCTCTCCACCCTCGAAGAATCTCATATCAGAAAGATTCTCCAGAAAACTTCTTCGATTCAGGAGGCCGCCGACATTCTCGGCATAGACCAGGCCACCCTGTGGCGACGAAGAAAAAGCTACGGAATCTGAGCCAATCCCCATCACACATCATCTTGCAGAATGCAAGATTGCCATAACTTCTACTTTCAAATTTCAATTTAATATTCGATATGCTTTTAATATATTGAGTATTTTCAGTGTGCTAGCAAGTGGCACTCCTTTTGCAATAGCAGCATAATCAATTCCTTCAAGGTGTGGCTGGCTCGAGGTCTGTTGTATGAACCTGAAAAAGAAAATACTGATCGGTTATGGCGTGGCCTTTTCCCTGATGGGGCTCGTGGTGACGTTAGCGATCTTTCATCTTTGGTCACTGGCCAAGACAACGGATGAGATTCTCCGTGACTATTATCAAAGTATCCTGGCAGTTGAGAATATGGTTGATGCCCTTGGCCGGCAAGACAGCGGTATCTTGCTCATGCTTATGGGGGACGTTGACAAAGGCATTGCCCAGTACAGTGAAAATGAGACGCTTTTCCTTGAATGGCTTGGTCGCTCGAAGGATAGCATCGCCGTTCAGGGGGAGTCAGAAGTTGTTCACGATATTGAGGTCAATTATAGCGAATATAGAAGCATATTCTCAGAGTTATCGAATGGGATCAGAATCAATCGAGATGTGCTTCCACTCACTCTGAAGACCTATAAGGAATCCATCCTGCCGGTATACAGCAAAGTAAAGGCCACCTGCCTGGAACTGCGGACCATGAATGAAGAGACCATGTATTCCGTCAGTGAAAACGAGAGGGAAATTGCCAAGTGGGCGATATGGTCTACCGTAATTGTTGCCTCGCTCGCTTCGATTATCGCCTTCTTTTTCAGTCTGTTTTTTGCCGAAAGACTCGTCCTGCCTCTGCGGCGTTTTGTTGAGGCCGCCAAAAAGATTTCAGCTGGAGAATTTTCTGTTCAGCTTTCCGTCGAAACACGGGATGAGTTGGGAGAACTCGCCGGTGAATTCAACCAGATGACTGCTCAGCTCCGTCGCTACCATCTGATGAACGTCGACCGGATTGTGGCGGAGAGAAACAAGGCAGATGCGATTCTGGCCAGTATTGAAGACGGTCTGGTCGTATTCGACACGCAGCGGAAGGTGACAGGTATTAATCCGGCCGGTCGGCGAATCCTCAATGTGGGATCAGCTGACCCCGAGTCCATGTACTGTGAACAAATACTACCTGTACGTAATGTCTGTGAAATAGTAACGCAAACCATACAGGAAGGGAGTCAACCTGAGATCTCGGATGACCGTCGGATTATTACATTGCCATGCGGAAATGAAACCCGCCATTTCCTTTTCTCTGCCACCGCTATAGGCAGGAGAGACCATAATATTACCGGTGTTGTGCTACTTCTCAAGGATATTACTCAGTTGAGGGAATTGGAACGATTGAAGAGCGAATTCGTCATGGCGGCATCACATGAATTACGAACCCCGCTCACCAGTATCAGCATGAGTATTGATCTGCTCCTGGAGCATGCTTCGCAGTTTTTGCCTGAGAAAGAAATGGATCTTCTTCAGGCAGCCCATGATGAAGTCCATCGCATGAAGATTATGGTTCATGATCTCCTGGATCTCTCCAAAATCGAGACAGGAAGAATAGAGCTGGAATTTGAATATGTTCCGGTCGCCACACTGTTTGAGCATGCCCGGGGTATTTTCAAAGGACAGGTCAGCATGAAAGAGGTCAGCCTGACCGTGGATAATGTCGAAAATCTGCCTCTCGTCCAAGCCGATACCAATAAAATTGTCTGGGTCCTCTCCAATCTTGTTTCCAATGCGCTGCGGTATGTCGAAGAAGGTGGCCATATCAGGCTCTCGGCAGAAAGGGTCAGTAATCATATCCATATCTCAGTACAGGATGATGGGACGGGAATTCCCCCTGAATACCAGACCAGAATTTTTCAGAAATTTGTCCGGGTTAATACGCAGGAAATCGGCAGGACAGGTCTCGGGCTGGCCATCTGCAAAGAGATTGTTCGGGCCCATGGCGGGACAATCTGGGTTGAGTCTGATCAGGGAAAAGGCAGCGTCTTTACCTTCACGGTACCTGTTGCTGAGCGGGGAGAGAGGCGGCGGACGACCATTTGAAGATTAAGGGGATGTACTGGTCTGAGACAAAAAAGTGTGCTCTGTTTTAACAAGTAATTTTAAATATATAGGCACCTGTAAAACAAAAAAGGAGAAATCATGTTAATTACCCTGGTAGTAATCTTCGTTCTCGCCTATGCCTGCATTGCCCTTGAGCACCCTATAGGGGTAAATAAATCGGCTTCGGCGCTTATGGGCGCTGGTTTATTATGGACAATCTATGCCCTCATGAGTGGCGATCATCATCTGGTTTCTGAAAACCTGACAGAATCCGTAGCGGCTACGGCCCAAATCGTCTTCTTTCTGATGGGTGCGATGACGATTGTTGAGGTAGTCGATGCCCATAACGGTTTCAGGGTCATCACCTCACGCATCAAGACAAAAAAACTGACTTCCCTCCTCTGGCTGGTTGGTTTCGTCAGTTTCTTTCTCAGTTCCATCCTCGATAATCTAACCACCACCATTGTCATGATTTCACTGATGAAGAAGTTGCTGGATCGCCATGAAGACCGCCTGTTTTTTGCCGGCATCATCGTTATTGCCGCCAATGCCGGGGGAGCCTGGACGCCGATCGGCGACGTCACGACCACCATGCTTTGGATCGGCGGTCAGATCACGACCCTTAGTATTATGAAGGGGGTTTTCCTGCCTTCGCTGGCCTGCCTTATTGTCCCGCTGACTCTTTTAACCTTTGTCTTGCGTGGGAAAGAGGTCATCAGCCCTAAAGCGATTAATAATGGAAATGATATCAAGACGACTCTCTTTGAACAGAATCTGATGTTTGTCTTGGGCCTCAGCTGTCTGGTGGCTGTGCCGATTTTCAAGTCCATCACCCATCTTCCTCCTTTCATGGGGATCCTCTTTGGTCTCGGCATCCTCTGGTTTGTCGGTGAAAAGCTGCATCGCAAAAAAACGGACGAGTTTAAAGAACACTTGACCCTGGTCGCTGCTCTTAAACGCATCGATATGAGCTGTATCGTCTTCTTCATCGGTATCCTACTTGCTGTTGCTACCCTGGAACACACCCACATCCTTAGCTCACTCGCCCAGTGGCTCGAAAAGACGGTAGGCCGTCAGGATATCATCGTCACCCTGATCGGTCTGGCCAGTGCTGTGGTTGATAACGTACCCCTGGTTGCCGCTTCCATGGGTATGTATGATTTGGCCACCTACCCGACTGACAGTTTTCTCTGGGAGTTCATGGCCTACTGCGCCGGTACCGGCGGCTCAATCCTGATTATCGGTTCGGCCGCAGGTGTGGCCGCTATGGGTCTCGAAAAAATCCACTTCTTCTGGTACGCGAGACGAATCGGTGGGCTTGCCGCACTTGGCTATTTCGCCGGAATCGCGGTCTATATAATTCAGTTCAAACTGATGCACGGATGATTGGCAAGACAAACCTGAGGAGCCCCTTCCGTGATACATGGAGTGAAAACATGATATGGCTCGTGGGGAGGCTTTAAAAGATAATTCAAAATGTGAGGACAAGTACTATGACAGAAGAATTGAAGGCCAAGGTACTGCTGGTGGATGATGAGGTCGATTTCCTGGAGACACTGGCGGAACGTCTGGAGGCCCGAGGGTTGAAGGTCAGTACCGCCACCAGCGGTGAGGAGGCGGTGGCCGCTGCCGATAAGGAGGGATATGACCTTATCGTCCTCGATCTGTCGATGCCCGGCATCGACGGGCTGGAGACCCTGAAGCGAATCAAGACCAGGCAGCCGGAGGCCGAGATCATCATACTCACCGGCCAGGGTTCGATCAGGACCGGTATCGAAGCGATGAAACTTGGGGCGGAGGACTTCCTGCAGAAACCGGTCAACATTTCCGAACTCTTGGAAAAGATCAGCGAGGCCAAGGATAAGCGAATGCTGGTTCTGGAGTCTAAGAGCGTCAAGGAGATCGAGAAGATCCTTCATACCAAAGGCTGGTAAAAAATCTATACCTTCGGACGGTTTCATTGATAGCTGAATGTAACAAGTATAGAGGCCAATGTGGCTCATTACGAGAAGGAGAAGACTTGTGAGTATTGAAAATCAGACTGTAGGCGACATCATGCTCCCCCTTTCCGCCTTTCCCTGTCTGAAGGAGAGCGGCACGGTGCAGGAGGCAATTCATCAGTTGCGATCATTCTGCCCGATCGGCAGCCGCGGTCCTTGTGGATTCAATGAACTGATGGTGGTGGATGACAATGGCGGCTTGATCGGCCGGGTTACCCAGCAGGGGATACTGAAGGTCCTTTTTTCCACGTTGTTTGATACCGATGATATCAAAAGTTTCGAAGGCAGGACTGCAGAGTACAGTGACCTGACAACCTTGTTGAACGGGGTGATGATCAGAGAGGGCGTCAATCATCTCAACTCTCCTCTGACCAAGGTCATCGAGAAGGGAATCCGGCTCTTGCCCGCCGGCGCAGACCTTATTCATGCCATGTCAGTCATGGTCATCTGCAGGGAGACGATGTTGCCGGTCGAGAAGGATGGCAAACTGGTGGGTGTGATCAAGCTCTCAGAGGTCTTCGGGGCCCTTGGGGATAAACTTATTTCGATGAACAGCAAATAGAGGGAAGAAACATGTCATCAACCTATGTCGCCACTGCGGAGGTCAAGGCCCCGTTTGACTGGAAAAGAGTCTTCTTTCTGTTTCTGGGCGTCGCCCTGTTCAGCATTATTTATTTCGCTCCGCCCTGGCCGGACGCCATTGATCCGATGGGCAAACACTTTACACTTTCTGTTCAGGGTAAGGGCGCCCTCGCGCTCTTTGCCCTTGCTGCCACCTGGTGGATCTTCGAAGTTCTACCAATCGGCGTCACTGGTATCGCTATCGGCGTCATTCAGGCGCTGTTCCTTATCAGAAAGCCTGAGGTGGCCTTCAAAGATTTCATGGATCCCTCAGTCCTCTTTATTTTCGGTTCGATCGTCATCGGTCTCGTTTTTACCAAGAGCGGTCTCACCAAGCGGATGGCCTATAAGATGCTTTCCATTGTCGGTGAGCGGACCAGCATGATCTACCTGGGTTGTTTCGTCATGACTGTGGCTCTGACCCATCTGATGGCCCATACTGCGGTAGCGGCCACCATGTTCCCTTTATTGATGGCGATCAACGCATTGTATTCCGACAGCGACCAGCCAACCAAGTTCGGTAAGGGCCTCTTTATCGGTATGGCGTATGTCGCCGGCGCAGGTAGTATCATCACCCTGCTCGGTTCAGCACGTGCGGCAGTCGCTATCGCATTCTTTAAGGAAATGACCGGCAAGGAAATCAGTTTTTTTGAATTGACCTTATATCTTCTTCCCCTGGGCTGGATAATGATGATGCTGATATGGGGTATGATGATGATCTTCTGCAAACCGGAAAAGGCAATCATTCCCGGATTGAAGGAACGGGCCAAGCGAATGTATACCGAACTGGGCGGCTGGAGTAGAAACGAGATTATGACTCTTGTAATCGTTCTCTCAGTCATTATCCTAATTGCTGCAAAAAACTGGGTTCCCGCCCTGAAAACCATTGATAAGACGGCAATTCTGTTGTCTTCAACACTATTATTCTTCATCTTGAATATCCTGAAGATTGAGGATCTTGAAGATATTCCCTGGAATATCATCCTGCTCTTTGGCGGCGCGATGTCCATTGGTTTCTGTCTTTGGCAGACCCATGCCGCCGAATGGCTGGCGGTCAACTGGCTGGCGCTTTTCAAAGAAGCCTCAGGCGTGGTCTTTATTCTCGGTATAGCCTTCTTTGTCATGGTCATGACCAATTTCATCATGAACGTTGCCGCGATTGCCATCTCCTTGCCGGTAGCCTTGGTTATTGCTCCCTATCTCGGTGTAGCTGGCGAGGTTATTTTCTTTGCCTCACTGGCGACTGCCGGTATGCCGTTCTTCCTACTGATCGGGGCTGCGCCGAATGCCATCGCCTATGGCTCGAAGCAATTCACCGCCGGTGAGTTCTTCCGTTACGGCATCATGGCTAGCGTCGTACTGATGTTTGTTGTCTGGGTGATGGTAACAGTTGTCTGGCCCCTCATGGGGCTGCCGATCATGTTGGCAAAATAAACAGCTTTTCGGCAATACAGCAGTGACTGGAAATTTTTCCAGTCACTACTGCTCTCGCCTTTGTTCTCTATAAAGCAGACCTTGAGTTTTCAAGGTTTATTTAAGTCATATGAGGGAGCGATTGAGTAAAAAGAGGCAAATGAAGGTACTGGTCGTGGATAATGAGAAGGGGTTTGCCTCTGTGCTGACGAACCACCTGAGGCGGCGAAAGATAGAAGCCGACAGTGCCTGCTCCGCTGCTCAGGCTTTGGAGTATGTCCGGAAATTTCAGCCAGATGTCCTGGTCCTTGATCTGCAGATGCCGGATATCAGTGGTCTTGATGTCTTTCGTCAGATCAAAGTCCTTGATTCAACAATCGAAGTAATCCTGGTAACCGGAAATGGTTCTTTTGACATGGTTATCGCCTGCATGCAGCTGGGGGCCTTCGATTACCTTATGAAACCAATTGACCTTAATCACTTTCTGGACACCATTACCGGCGCCTTTGAAAATCGAATGCGGGCGTTGAAAGAAAGGAGCCATACTTTTAGGTAGTATTTGTTTGCTAAAAGTATGGAATAGTATCCTGAGCAAGGAAATAATCATGACAGGATGAACTCTGAATAAGCAAAAAAATGCAAATGTAGTATTGTCTGCATGTGGATCTTTTCGGGAGTCAATTGCAGGTCTCTTGCCATGATGACGAGTATGGCCGGCCTGATTGTCTCTTCGGAGCCGAGCAATTTCGACCCTCGAAGCACGTTCCTTTCTCTGTGAAAAACTCCTTTAGTGGCCACCCGGCCGATTTTTCCCAAAACACACCCCATTTTCCAGGCTTCTTTTGCCTCAAGGAGCAATACGATGATCTCTCAATTTCTCGCTAAAATACTTCCGCCCGCGGAAAACCGATTCTACACATTTTTTGAGGAAGCAGCACAGGTATGTGAACTGTCTGCCCAGTTGTTTTACCAGATAGTTCATTCAGATCCTAAGGAGCGTGACACCTGCCTGATACACACCGGATCCTATAAAAAAAGAGCGGTAGAAGCCCTTGAAGGAAGCTTGACCCTTCTTAACTCGTCGTTCATCACGCCCATTGATAGGGAAGATATCCAGCTTATCTCTACTTCTCTTTACAAATGTACCAAGTCAATCCTAAAAGCCTGCAGTAACCTACGCAGCTACAATATCGATTCCTATAACGACATTGTGAAAAATCAAGCAGAGATCCTGATCAGATCAACGGAAGAGTTGCTTAACATCATAAATACCTTTAGAAAAGCTTCCTCACTGGAAGAGGTCACCCAGATTAGTCGCCGGATCAAGGAGATTGAAAACAGAGGCGATGAGATTCTCGCCAGTGCCACCGAAGAATTGTTTTCGGGAAAATATGATGCGATTTATGTTCTGAAATTACGAGATATTTACAAAGGAATCGAAAATGCCGTCGATCGATGCTCAATAATCTCCGACCTTATCATGAGTGTTGTCCTGAAACACAATTGACAGCAGGCGATGCACTTTCGGCTGCAACCTGAATCAAGATTTGATGATAGAGCAACAACCAGCTTAATAAGGAAGATATTACATGGTCATTACACTGGTCTTTGTAATTTTCACCGCACTTGTTTTCGAATATATAAACGGTTTCCATGATTCTGCCAACGCGATCGCCACTGTAGTTTCCACAAAGGTACTGACAGCAAGAGCGGCAATACTGTATGCAGGTGTATTGAACATGGCTGGAGCGTTTTTCGGTACCCATGTAGCTAGCACAATAGGCAAAGGTATTGTTGAAACCGCCAGTGTAACCCAGGGGGTGATTCTTTGCGCCTTACTGGCAGCGATCACCTGGAATCTTATCACCTGGTACTACGGCATCCCATCCAGTTCGTCCCATGCCCTTATTGGCGGCTTAATTGGCGCAGGAATATCAAAATCCGGCCTGGAGGTCGTTCAAATTCAGGGCGTTTGTCAGAAGGTGTTGATCCCGATGATAACCTCACCGATCCTTGGATTTGGCATCGGGTTTTGTTTCATGGTAGCAATTCTCTGGCTGTTCTCAAAAGCCAATCCAAGTGCGGTCAACCGTCATTTTAAAAAACTGCAGCTTGTTTCGTCAGGAATTATGGCCTTGAGTCACGGCACCAATGACGCTCAGAAAACCATGGGGATTATCACTCTGGCACTGGTCAGTTTCAATGTCTTACCCTCTTTCGAGGTACCTTTATGGGTTATCCTTTTATGCGCTCTGACCATGGGCTTTGGAACCATGGCCGGCGGCTGGCGGATCATCCGCACAATGGGCAGTAAAATGATCAAACTGAAACCGGTACACGGATTCGCCGCAGAAACCACAGCGGCAATTGTCATTCTCGGGGCTTCTCATTTTGGCATTCCTGTCAGCACCACGCATATCATCTCCACCTCGATCATGGGTGTCGGCAGCACGAAAGGGGTACATGCCGTGAAATGGGGAATTGTCGGTAATATCGTCATGGCGTGGGTCTTTACCATCCCTATATGTATGCTCCTCGCCATTGTCATTTATCGTATCCTTCCCCTCTAAAACGTATTCAAGTGAGAGCATATATACAAAGCAATGATACAAGATTTGATGTTGATGCTGGTCGACGGCATAGGTTCATTGGGATATCTGGGCATTTTCATTCTTATGGCTATGGAAAGCTCCTTAGTTCCTATTCCAAGCGAATTGGTTATGTCGCCAGCAGGATACCTTGCACAGCAGGGGCTCATGAATCCGTGGATCGCAATTTTATCCGGTACAACCGGGAGTCTTGCAGGCGCATATGCCAACTATTGCGTTGCTCGCTACCTGGGGCGACCGGTGCTATTCAAGTATGGAAAATATTTTTTCATCTCCCCAGATAAGCTGCATCGGATTGAACGGTTCTTTCTCCGCCATGGTGAAATTTCCACATTTATCGGCAGGCTGTTGCCAGTTGTCAGGCATCTGATATCAATCCCTGCTGGTCTTTCAGGAATGCAGCTTCTTCGTTTTTCATTGTATACCCTGTTGGGCTCATTTATCTGGTGCTCTGTTCTAACCTGGATAGGATTTACGATAGGTCGCAATCAAAATTTAATCATGCTGTATTCAAAACAAGCCATTATTTGGGCGTCCTTCGGTAGTTGTTTGTTGTTGATTGCATACACTTTTTTTCGTCACCGCACAGTAAAGACCGCAAAAAAAGAATGATACTTTCCATGGCGGTTTTCAACCAATGCAGGCTTCTTAAAGCTCATTGTATAATATGATTTCGGGGTCTTTATGGAATGGTTGCTGGATATAAATGTCTGGAGTTCCCTTGTAACGCTGACGGTATTGGAGATAGTTCTGGGTATTGATAATATCGTCTTTATTACACTCCTGGTGGGCAAGCTTCCGGAAAATAAAAGAGGCATAGCTCGGCAGTTTGGTTTAATGGCAGCCATGGTTACCCGCATTCTGCTCCTTTTGTCAATTGCCTGGCTTGCCCGGTTGGAAACACCACTTTTTACAATTCTTGATAATCAGGTCTCAGCACGTGATATGGTCTTGTTGGCCGGAGGTCTTTTTCTTATTTATAAAGCAGTCGTTGAGATACATGGCAGCCTTGAGGGTGGGGATACGAGAGAGGCACCTCAACATTTTGCCTCTCTGCTACCCGTAATAATCGCCCAAATTGCAGTGATTGATATTGTTTTCTCTTTAGATTCGGTCATTACCGCAGTGGGTTTGGCTGACCATGTGCCGGTCATGGTGGCGGCTATCGTTATTGCAATCGGCGTGATGATGTTGGCGGCTGCACCTATAGGCAAATTTGTCGAACAACATCCAACAATCAAGATGCTTGCTCTTGCATTTCTTGTTCTTGTTGGGATAGCCTTGGTCGCAGAGGGTACAGGTCATGAAATGCCAAAGGGATATTTATATTTTGCCATGGCCTTTTCCTTCGCAGTTGAAATGCTCAATCTCCGTTTGCGTAAAAAGCTACCGCCTGTGCAACTTCATCAGATCTATGATGAGATCTCTAAAGATACAGAGAGGAATATAGATGGTGAGAATGCTGTTTAGGCTGACGTTACCAGACCATTTGCCTGAGACGGATCTGGTGCAGACATCCCAATAAAAGGTTACATGCAGGAGCCTTCAAATGAAGAGCCTTTATACATTCGCTGCTGACACCTACGATAAACGGCCTGATATTACAGGTATAGTCTCCGCTTTTATTGTTGTTTTTATTGACTTCATCACTGGCCGACAAATTGACTTTCCGATTCTTTATGGACTTCCTATCGCTCTCGCGGCATGGAAATTACGAAAAAACATGGCATACACGATGTCTGTTCTTCTACCACTTATACGACTTGCGTTCCTTTACCACTGGAGTGAAATTCAACCATTCGTTGTTGCATTTACCAATACATGCATAATCATGTTTTCCTTACTGTTATATGCCTATCTGATTCAGAGAACTGCATGGCAAACGCAAAAATTACAGAAAAAAGTTAAAAGCTTAGAAGGTTTTCTGCCAATTTGTGCTTCATGTAAGAAAATACGAAATGAAAAAGGCGAATATGAACAAATAGAAAAATATGTCAGTGAACACTCAGACGCTTTGTTTTCTCATGGTATATGCCCAGAATGCGCACAAAGACTGTATCCGGAATTTACACGCAAACCTTGAACATTGTGATGCAGGTATCCTGTGATTCTCACTACCAAATTGGTTCTCTCCTGAGTATTGTCTACAATTGGCACTTTTGGATGGTGAATTACAGGTGAAAAGCACTCCAAGTATTACCCTGGCGGATGTGGCTCGGGTAGGCCGAGTGAGTGTTCTGACATCCCAATTGCGTAAACCCTTACTGGGCATGGATTTGCCGCTGAGTCCGGGAAGTCATGGCAATTTTATCTTTTGACACAACACTGAACTCCGGTTTTCGAGCTTCGATTGGCTAACAGCCCAGAATCAAAAATGGATAGTAGCACCTTTAATCAATGAGGATTCCCAGCAGATTGAAATGCTTTGGTAAGCTACAGTCTGTTGTCACTCAATTTTACATAATTTCAATAAAATGCCGAGTTCTACCCTGTCAGGAATAAATTCAACATCTAGCGTTGCTACATTTTTTAACCTTTCTAACACATTATTAATGTATGTCTCCCTTATTGGGTTAACTTCCAGTAGTGACGACCCACCTCAGCCAACATCATTCAGCAAAGCAATGAAATCCACGTTCTAAAAGCTGCTATGGCTATGAGTATGGCCAGAAGTCGTCTCAGGTGAATTATGGATACTTTGCAACTTACCAGCCCTCCCATAGCGGCAGCTGGCATAACAGTCAAGATGATTGGGATGGTCAACAGCCACTCAATTTGCCCTGTTAGCGACTTGCCTATAAATCCTGCAATCGAAGACAACAGAACAATAGCGAGGTTAGTGCCGATAGCTATTCTGGTGGGGATTTGCACATATGACGTCATTAGGGGAATCAAAATAAAAGATCCGCCTTGACCAACAAGTCCTCCGAGAAGGCCAACGCCAGATGCGGTGGTTAGTGCTCGGAAACGGCTGAATTCTAGAACGCTGACATTTGGCATCTCAATATCATGAGCAACTGGGAGCAACATGCAGATGGAAGCAGTAAACGCAAGACAGGCAAAGATAAAAAGAAGAAAAGTGTTAGAAACAAACTTTGAGCCAGCCCCGCCAATAACGGCAAATAAAAAGATGGCGCTGCCCATCCACATAGAAAGCTGATTGGATACGAAGCGCATTCTTTTGTGAACGAAAGCTCCGGACAGGCAGCTTGCCAACCCCTGAACAATGGTAAGCCCTGCTACACATTGCATGGTCAAAGGTTTCAGGCCGACAAGAGGAGGGACATAGAGCAAGAGCGGAGCCATGATGATTCCCCCCCCTATACCGAGCAGACCTGATAAAAATCCTGTAACCAGTCCGAGGACGCCAATTACAAGGTACAGTTCCATTGTCGTTATTGAACTGTTATACCGACAGATTCATCGGTTACCTCGCCAATTTTTGCAGCATACTTAACACCTGCGCTATAGAGAGCTTGTATTAGGTCATCCGCTTGGGAATTGGGCAGGGCAAGCAACAGGCCACCAGAGGTTTGCGGGTCATACAGCAGTTGCTCACTTGCATTGTCGAGGTTAAGACACATTTCAAGGTGATGCTTATCTACCATTGCCTTGTTGGGTTTGTTGCTACCCGTTGTTTCACCCTTCCTATACATTTCAAGGGCATGAGGGTAGAACGGTATTTTGCTGTAATCGATGATGATCCTTGAATCACACCCGTGCGCCATTTCCAGCAGATGGCCGAGTATGCCAAAGCCCGTAACATCTGTACAGGCATGCAGACTATATTTCAAACCGGCATCCATTGCAGTACCGTTCAATGCAGCAATGATTGGCAGGATCTCCCTTTCCAGCTCAGCGTAAGGCAATTTTCCTGAACGGACGGCATTGAATAATACGCCAGACCCGACTGGCTTTGTAAGAATTAATGCATCGCCAGGTCGTGCACCTGCATTGGTGATGATGCGGTCTGGATGAACAACACCGTTCACACAAAGACCATATTTGGGCTCTTCATCATCAACGGTATGACCGCCAACAAGGCAGGCTCCGGCTTCAACTGTTTTGTCGTGCCCGCCTCTTAGAATTTCGCGAAGTACCCCCATGTCGAGATGCTTCGACGGAAACATAACGACATTAAGCGCCGTCAGTGGTTTTCCGCCCATGGAATACACATCCGATATTGAGTTTGCCGCTGATATCTGCCCAAACCAATATGGATCATCAACAGGCGGTGTAATGAAATCGACAGTGTTGATCATGGCGATTTCATCGGAGAGACGATAGACGGCAGCATCATCAGATGTTTCTATGCCGACCAGAAGATTTATATCAGAAGGTGTTTTGAGGCCAGCAAGCGCGTCCGACAGATCCGTCGGACCTATTTTGGCAGCTCAACCGCAGGTGCGGGCTAATCCAGTGAGGGTTTTCTTTTTGAAAAACTCCATGGAGCTCTCCTTATAGAAAAAAGCTATGAGTTGAAAGTAATCAATAGTCTCGCCATATGATAGAGTGGTTTTCAATGATGTCAAGAACGAAGGTGGTACTGCTGATGGGAGGGGTTAATACGCCATCTCCACATCTTTATTTTTGAGCCTTCCGTTTAGAAAACACAGGGCAAAGTGGTGCTTAAGGAAACCCTCCAGTTTGTTCTCTGTGCCTATCCAAGGGTCACGATGCAATAAAGTGCAATCGCCCACTGAAAATATACTTTGCTATGTCGCGTAATATGCTCATTTTTATTGATATGATAGTGACAACCATTTAGGGTGGCCTTGTACAGACGTTCGTCGCTGATCAACCCTCATAACGGAGAATTTTATGACACTCACAAAAGCTGATATCGTACGAGAAGTCTACATGCGCCATGATGACATAACCAAGGCTCAGGCTAGCAACGCCGTGGAGTCCTTCCTGAACCTTGCTAAGGCTGTCTTGATCAGTGGTGACGATCTGCTGCTGAGTGGTTTTGGGAAATTTAATGTAAGAAACAAAAAAGAGAGAAAAGGGCGCAACCCTCAGACCGGAAGCGAGCTCATGCTGAGTTCAAGAAGGGTTGTCACTTTCAGCCCATCCGGAATTTTGCGTGCTAAAGTAAATGAACAATGAGACAATTCTGCCAGGTAATAGTACCTCACCCGTAGAGGTTCAAGCATTGAGGTCAGATGGAATAAATGCCATGGCAGTGTTTCAAAACGCCTTTTCAGGCAATGCAGAATGGTAACGGCATGTGCAAGGTGTTAATTGTCGAAAATAATCCGTCTATTATTAAGCTCCTAGCCCATTTTTTTCAGGCTGAAGGATGTGATATTCGTCTAGCGGAAAATGGCTTATTGGCTTTGACTATGCTGGAGTCGTTTATTCCTGACATTCTTGTCACGGATATTATCATGCCGAAGATCAGCGGCGATGTGCTGTGTAGAGTTGTTCGTAATACTCCAAAATTCAAAGATGTTTTTGTCGTCATCTATTCCGCAATCGTATATGAAGATGAAAATCATATTTTTGATCTGGAAGCTGATCTCTATATTGCGAAAGGACCAAAAGATACGTTAAAAAATCATATCTGCCGCATTCTTGAACAGTTTCGGAGTGGAAAGCGACGAGAGCATGTTGTTCATGGAACGGAAGGTCTTCATCCAAGAAATGTTACCATTGAACTACTGCGATCTCGACGGCACTATCATGCGATGATGGACAATCTCGCTGATGCAGTTATCGAGATGAACAGTGCAGGGCAGATAATCCAGGCAAACAGAGCAGCACAAGAGATATTGGCCCTTGACTTGACAGCTATCCTTTCAAGCCAGTTGACAGAATATCTTGCTGGGCAAGATTTCAATCTCGTCGAACAATGGATTGCTCAGATTCCCTATGAAGCATTGCCTCCTTTTTGCTCAAGTTATGATAAACCCATGCTCGTTGGTAAGCGCCAGGTAATTCTCAAGCTTATGCGTATTGCCGATAATGAAGAATTTTTCATTATTGCCATTTTGCAAGACATTACTCCGCATAAGGTAATCGAGGAAAAACTCATAGAGAAAGTACAGGAATTCAACGCGGTAATGGAATCCATTGGATATGGGGTTCTGTTCATGGGCCCTGACCTCAGAGCTCGTCTTGCTAACCGTGCATTTCGGGATATGTGGGGCATAACAGATGATTTTTTTGCTGGACAACCCACATTCCGTGATCTGATTAATTTCAACCGCTACAATGGCGTATACGATATCCTCGAAGAGGATTTTGACAAGTATATTGATGAGCGTGAGGCAGCTGTCAGAAGCGGTGGAAGTGTTTCAGAGGAAATCAATCGAAAGGAGGGCTTGGTATTCCAGTACCAATGCGTTGCTTTGCCTGACGGTGGAAGGATGCTGACATATTTCGATATAACAAAGCATAAAAACACCCAGACTCAACTGGCGAAATCCCTGGAAGAAGTGAAGGCGCTGGCTAATAGCGACCCCCTGACAGGTCTGTACAATCTCCGCATGCTGCAGGAACGTTTTATAAGCACATTAGCAATTTCCAAACGAAAGGATTGGAAAGCTGCGATCATGTTTATTGACCTTGATGGATTCAAGGAAGTGAACGACATTCATGGGCACCTTATAGGTGATATGGTTCTCAAGATGGTCGCTCAGCGGTTATTGAACATTGTCAGAACAGCCGATACTGTTTGCCGTATAGGTGGCGATGAATTTCTGGTAATTCAGACCGAGGTCTATAACGATGCAGATGCAGCTCATGTTGCCAATAAAATCATTCAGCAACTCAACGATCCATTTGTACTGGATGGGGCTACAATAACGATCGGGGCCAGTATCGGTATCTCAATGTACCCTGCGCATGGCAGCAACCTTCAGGTGCTGATCAAGAACGCAGATGATGCCATGTATGCTGCCAAAGCTATGGGCAAGCAAAACTACACATTTTTCCGATCTGAGCTAAGCGAAGACCTTTCCTGACTATTATCTCAAAGAAAAACCACCTCCATCCTGACAAAGCCAGCACGATGAGAGGGATCTTAGGTCTGCTACTGGTCACAACCGTTTGACTCTCAACTTTCAGCCAGTTTCAGACAGGCCTAGACCCAGGTTTTCAAGTTGAGGCCTCCTTTCATAGCTTCAGATGGATCCTTCCCATATCTTTTCGGTAACAGAGCACGATAGAATTCTGAGAAGTTATGTTGCTGTGTAACTCTTTAATGAAGAAATGACGTGTCGAACGAGGTTAGCCTCACAAGTTGATGCTTCTCTCATAGCGGCTGCCTTCTTCATGCCTCCGAAGTCTGACTCTTTAATATTCTATGCCTCGGAGGTAGCCTCGTTATGTACCAGTTTTGAAAATGGGCTCCGCACACAAGTCGATTTTCAAAACTGGTACATAATGGAGGGGACACTGACAACCTGACTTCATTCCAGTTGATTGATAACTGTTCTGGCTATTACCAGGTCCACCTCGCTTGAAAATTTGCTGTGATGTTAAGCGAGAAATCTTTTCTATTAGCCTATTCTGCACAATAAATCAGAGTAAGATCATCAATACATGGGCTATGTTTACCATCTCATTGATAGAGGTATCACGGTACAGTGCCCTTGTCGCTTTTCAATATCTCACCGACTTTCCTGCTTAAATCTGCTGCCGAAAAGGGTTTTTGCATGAAACGCATTCCCTCTTCCAACACACCCTTTCCGGCAATGACGGTGGAGGTATAACCTGACATAAATAAGCACTTGATGTTTGGATCCATGGCAAGAAGCACATTTGCCAGATCTCGCCCATTCATTTCCGGCATAATGACATCTGTTATGAGAAGGTTAATTGTCTTGTCAGTTTCCTTGGCAAACTGAATTGCTTCTCCCGGGCTATTGGCAGTGAAAACGGTATAACCAAGATTCGTCAGTATTCTCGACGTGAGTCTAAGGATAGAGGCTTCATCTTCCACTACGAGTATGGTCTCCCCCCGACCATGTAAAATCACAGCATCCTTTTTCTTTTCTGCGGAAGTGATTGGTTCTGCATGCCGAGGTAGATAGACCCTAAATGTCGTTCCATGATCCAGTTCACTGTAGACGTTGATGAATCCGTTGTTCTGTTTAACAATGCCGTAAACCGTGGCCAGTCCAAGACCAGTGCCCTTGCCTGTTTCTTTGGTTGTAAAAAAAGGCTCGAAGATCATGGCGATGGTGGCAGGGTCCATGCCAATCCCGTTGTCACTTACGGTCAGCAACACAAACTCCCCAGGGATAAATCCAGGATGTCCCGAACAGTAACTCTCATCGATGGTAGTCTTCCCTGTTTCAATAGTAATACTTCCCACCCCCTTGATGGCATCCCGGGCGTTGACACAGAGATTCGCCAGGATCTGATCCAGTTGTGAAGGGTCCATATAAATTTGCCATATGGGGGAGGGATGCCATATCAGCTCAAGGTCTTCGCCGATAAGCCGCCTCAGCATTTTGAGCATTCCTTCGAGGCTCTCGTTCAGATCAAGGACTTTGGGCTCTATAGTCTGTTTGCGGGCAAAGGCCAGAAGTTGCCTGGTGATACTGGCTGAACGAGAACCGGCATCGATAATTTCCTGAGCATACTCATGCAGGGGATCATCACCCTTTGTTTTTTCAAGAATTATATTTCCATAACCGAGGATGATGCTCAGCATGTTATTGAAATCATGAGCTACGCCACCAGCCAAATGGCCTACCGATTCCATTTTCTGTGCTTGATTCAATTGCGTCTGCAACATCTCTTTTTCGACCTCAATCTTTTTACGCTCGGTAATGTCCTGATTTACGCCATAGGTCTTGACTGTCCTCCCTTGATCATCCTTGAGGATGAAAAACCGAACGCTGATGAAACCCACAGCTCCATCTGCGTAAAGCATCCGATGTTCTACACTTCGACTGAAGTCGGGATCTTTTGCTTCTATCGCTTGACGAATCTCTTCGCCAACAAGAGCCATGTCGTCAGGATGAACAAAGAGGCGGGCGTATTCAGCAGACGGCATTGTATATCCGCCCACCTGGCCCACTGTGGTTCGATAGATTTTGTAAAAATGATCGTTGAAGGTGAAAAGGTCATTGACAATATCATATTCCCAGTGGCCGAGATGGGCCATTTCCATAGCGTTGGACAATTGGGCTTGCAGTCTATTCTTTTCGTTTTCTGATTGTACTTTATTGGAGATGTCCATAATCGTTCCAATAAAACGAACTTGTTTACCGGAATCGTCACAAACAACCTCCCCCTTGGCATTGCAATGTTTCATCTGCCCATCTGCAGCATTGAGCCTGATATCCAAATCCAGCGATTCGCCGGTTTGAAAAGCATGATCGAATGAATTGACGTAATTTTCAAAATCATCTGGATGAATAAATTTGCCGTTTGCTTCAAAACTTGGAACGAAATTCTCTGGCTTCACGCCAAAAATATGGTAAGTCTCATCCGACCACCAGACGTGATCGGTTTGCAAGTCCCACTCCCAACTTCCGACTCCGGCAACATGTTGGGCGGCATTCAATTTTTCAAGAAGCCCTGTTTTAATTCGTTCTGTTTCTTTCAGGGATTCTTCTGCCAGTTTGCGTTCTGTGATGTCAATGCAAATTCCAGCCATGCGGACTGGCTTTTTGGTTTGGTCGGATGTTGTTTTGCCCAGGGCTTTAATCCACCGCACCTGTTTGTCTGGAAAAAGGATTCGATATTCATTATCAAGAATTCTATCCTCTTCGATCGCCCTTTCCATTCGCCGGTAAGCATCAACTTTATCGTCGGGATGCAGCACCTGATCCCACAGACTAAAGGTGGGTTCATTTTTGTCAGGATCCAGCCCAAATAACCTGAAGAGCTCTGGAGACCAGGCGAGTCGCCCCGTGCTCATGTCCCAATCCCAGACTCCTATGCCAGCAGACTGTTGTGCGAGTTTGAACCGTTGTTCACTCTTCTCAAGAGCTTTCCTGCTCGTAGTTAAGGATTGAGCCATTTCGAAAAAAGCATTGGCGAGCATACCCAGTTCGCCATCGTTAACTGAAGCGTCTTTACTCGCTTCAAGATCTCCTTTGGCAAATTTTTGCGTCAAAATAACAAGACGTTGAATCGGTGAAATTAATGTCTTGTTGCCAATCACCCAGGAAATATAAAGCGATATCAAAGTTACCAGGAAAAGAAGCAGCAAATTCCTGGACAAGGCGGCATTGGCTGGCGCGACAATATGGCTTTTAGGAATACCCGCCCACACATACAAATATGGGGCATCTCCAGATAAAAGATGTATTTTAACATACGCAAACATTCGTTCTTGACCATCTGAACCAGTACCAAAGAAGAGTCCTTCCTCTCCCCCATGCGTAGCAATGTCCCAGGACTTTGCTTGAATCATCTGTCCAATAGGATTGGTATTTACTTGAGTTGGATAATAAAATATCCGGATACCTTTATAGTCGGTTATGGATATGAAAGACTTCTCAGGGAGTCGTGAAACGTCATAAAACTTGGAAAAACTCTCCAGCTTGAGGGTTGCGGTTAAAACACCCTTCGGCCGACCATTTTTATCGGGGACCGGATAGGCAAAACCAAACGACGGATTTGCGTTCCCGACCCTGGTTACAATATATTCCCCGGCTGCAAATTCATCGTTCTCTATAGCTTCTTTGAAATGTTTACGATCGGCAAGATTTGCGCCCGTAAAAGGTTTGCCAGAAGCAATAACTTCCCCCTTGAGGTCAACTAAAACGAAATTGTTGAAGTCAGAATTCTTCTTCAACACACTGCTGAGAAGAGCAGTGCATGCATTGGGGTCCATGGCTTGAATTGTAGGTGCCTGGGACAAAGTGATGAGCACTTGCTGGGTAGACTGGGTAACCGTCCTCTGAGCTTGAGCAATGCTGTGGGTCAATAACACAACATTTGATTGTGCTATTTCAATAAGATGTCGCCTCTGCTCTATGCCGGAATAAAAAAAAATGGCAAGGCAAGGCAACACTGTAATGAGTATGAGCAGGGCTAGTTTATTTCTTATAAAATTTATATTGAAAAATTTCATACCCATTGCGCTCCAGATAGGAACCTTGGTGATGCTTCAACTAGTGTTTGGAAGAACGCATAGCAGATTTTATGTAAGCTTGCATATTGAATAGATAAAAACGTTTTTCATCAACAGCCGTTGCCATGTAAAAATGATCATATATGACTAATGCATATCATTTTTTCAGCCGGTAAGGAAATGCTTTCGTCGGCTAGGTATTCGAAATGTTCGTTTGGTCAAATTGCTTTTTTTCAGCTACTTATCATTGGAACGGGATTTGCTGAGATTATTTCGGATTATCTTGAGACAGTTTTTTCACATTCTATTGACATGAGATACATCCTGGCAAAACTATACAAATAGCCAGCAAGTCCAGTTAAACTTTAATAAAATTGTTCATAAATGGAGTAACTGCAGATCATAGATCGCCAAAGATAAGGACATGCACGAGCGGCAGAAGGTCATGCGTGTCAATCTCATTGACCAGTTATTCGATCATGAGTTCATGTACCATCTCTCACCTGAGACTGCATTATTGCAGTTAGGATTACGAAACCGACTGATTTTTTTCAGGACAGTAGACATCTCTCATCGGCCAAGACATCCCCATAGGGAGATGCTTTATTCTGGCAGTATTAACCTACTCTTTTATGACAGATAAGTAAGCAATATCGTGCATCTGGATCTCCTGAAGAAGGCGCATTATTTTCAGGACGGCTGTTAGGTTAAAACTCTTGGCAGCTGAATTTTATCCTATCAGGACAAATCCTCTCCAAACTGCAGCGTCAATCGGTATGCACTACCAGCGTTCACCTTACAGCACCCTGCTATTAGCAAAGAAAGAGAGCCCCCTCATAGAACGCCATAACGAAATAACGGTCAGTTACTCCAGATGCGAGAACGCAAATCTTAGCTCAGCTCAAAGCTGCTAGCCCCTTATCTTCTTTTGGAGAGAAAGTGATTTCTATTCATTATTCCCCAGTAAAGTGATAAAATAATTTCATAACCAAGCAGACTATTGCATGGGCTTCGTGGTCAGGACAGGCTGGGATGCCCTCTCTTTTGGCTCATTCCATTTTTCCTCCTCCCGCACAGCCTCCCAGTTTGTCGACCTGGACTTTATGCACGCTTTTCCCCCATTTTATCAATAGACTACCGGTGATATTCTAAAGTCTACCCCGAGGTCTTTTATGAATTTCATCTCCCGCTATCCAGTACGATTTGTGGTCCCGCTACTGCTTCTACTTCTTACATTTTCTGGAATTATAGTCAGTTACATATTTTCTATTGATATTTTTACAGGTTTGATCGAGAAACAGGCGATACACTTTGTCACCGAGGTTATGGGGCGGAATCAGAACCGACTGAATGCTGCCTTGCGAAACAAGGATATAAAGCGGCTTCAGATGAATATTGATCTTCTGACTCAAAATGATCCCGGCAATGGGGCAGCCGTGGTTTTGGACGAAAAACTGAAGATTATCAGCGCATCGAATTCAGCATGGTTTGGACAGGCTTTGGAAGAGGCTGGAATATCTGATGAAGGGAAAGCATTGCTGGAAGGCTTTTTCAGGAAGAGGGATCAGTTGTCGACTGTCGTTGTTAGCCAAGATCTGCAAACCATTCTCGCTGTATTCCCCTTGATAATTGACGAGGCCTCGGACAAGAGGGGACTGCTCTACTATGAGTATGACCTGCGTGGCCTCAAACAGGCCGGCAAACAAACCTTGAGTTGGAATATTATCATAACATTCGCAATACTTATATCAATAGCATCACTGAGCTGGCTCTATCTTCATTTTGTCATTTTCAAGCGTATGCTGCTGATTGTCAAAACTATGGAACAATTTGGCCAGGGAGATAATACTGCCCGTTCCGCGCTTGCCGGGAATGATGAGCTGGCCACTGTCTCCGCTTCGCTGGACGAAATGCTGATGCAACGGGTAGCCGAGGAAAAACTGATTCGAGAGAATGAGAGGATGTTGAAGTTGCTGACCGATGGGCTACCTGTGCTCATTGCCTATGTGGACAAGGATGGGTGTTATCGTCTGGTCAACAAAGAGTTTGAAAACTGGTTTTATCTGCAACCAGAACAAATTGTCGGCAAGAAGATTCATGAATTGCTCGGTGAAAAGGGATATAGCGAGATCGCCGATTATGTCAGTCAAGCCCTGCTTGGTAAGGTGGTGGAGTATGAAGCGTCTATTCCTATAAACAAAGACGGCATGCGCCAGTTTCACGCTACCCTTCTACCCCATTTTGATAACGGCTGTGGGGTGCAGGGCTGTTTTCTACTGGCCCAGGACATCACGCAACAGAGATTGGATCAGGATCAGATCAAAGAAGCAAAAGCGCTTTGGGAGCGCACTTTTGACTCCATACTCGAAGAAATCATCACGGTGCATGACAAGAATTTCCGAATCGTCCAAGCCAATCGTGCCGCTGCTACCTTTTTTAAGTCCACAAAGGAAGATCTCATTGGCCGCCATTGCTATGAGCTCTTTGGCGATGACAATACTCCCTGCTTAGGGTGCCAGGTACAAGCGGTCCTTTTGGATGGTAAGACCCGTACTACCGAACTCTATAATGCGCGATTGCAGAAAGACTTTTTGATTACCATTTCGCCTATTCTTAATGAGCAAGGAGAATTCACCGGCATCGTCCATTCTGCCAAGGACATCACTGTTTTCAAGCAGTTAGAGGATCAACTTCGCCAGGCCCAAAAGATGGAGGCCATCGGAACCCTGGCCAGTGGTATCGCTCATGATTTCAACAATATCCTATCTCCTATTATTGGCTATAGTGAATTAGTGGCCGATCGACTACCTAAGAACAGCGAGGAATTGGAGATGGTGCTGAGTATCCACACCGCGGGCATTCGAGCAACGGAACTGGTCAGGCAGATTCTCACCTTCAGTCGCCAGTCTGATCAGAAGCGACAACCGTTGCAGATCCACCTGATTATTAAGGAGGCCCTCAAGCTGCTACGTTCCTCCATCCCAACTACCATTACCATTCATCAGCAAGTGCCTGATTGTGGGCTGGTCATGGCCGATCCGACTCAGGTCCACCAGATAATTATGAACCTCTGTACCAATGCCTATCATGCAATGCGCGAGACTGGTGGCAAGTTGAACGTCAGCCTGGAAGTTGTTGAACTGACGCCACAGGATTACCTCGACAGCCTGGAATTACAGCCTGGTCCGCATGTAAAACTACGTGTATATGACACCGGCTGTGGCATGTCGAAAGATCTAATGCAACGGATCTTTGAACCTTACTTTACAACCAAGAAGCAAGGCGAGGGAACAGGGCTGGGGCTGTCTGTGGTGCATGGCATTATCAAGAATCTTCGCGGTCATATCACTGTATATAGCGAACAAGGCAAGGGGACAGAGTTTCATGTCTATCTACCTCAGGTACAGAGCAGCAATCAGATAATAGACACGGAAAATGCTGGAGACATCCCGCAAGGGAGTGGTACCATTCTGGTCGTGGATGATGAACCAGTTCTTGGTGAGATGCTGAAGAAGATGCTGAAAAATATGGGCTATGAAGTTTTGCTCTGTTCAAGCAGTACTGAGGCACTGGAGGTTTTCAGACAGCAGAGGACGCGCGTTGCCATAGTACTCACTGACATGAACATGCCAGTGATGAATGGGGCGGAGTTGGCCCGGCAAATCAAGCAACTTAGTCCGACCATGCCGGTGGTGCTCTGCACTGGGTTCAGTGAGATTATTGACGAAGAAAAGGCCAGACGGATTGGAATTGATGGCTACATGACAAAACCTGTCATTCAACGCCAGCTTGCCCAGACCCTTCGCGATGTTTTGGAAAGAAAGGGTGGCAGCGATCCTGCTGTGTGAGTGGAGGGAAGAGCTTGAGTTGCATGCAGCTCAAGCCTAATCGGGTATCCGTTTGATTTTCTTCCTGACAAGTTAGAGTTTTCTTTTTCAATGGAATTGCCCGAAAAGGGAGTAACTGCAGATTAAAGATTACCCAAAGAGAACCTCTCAAGAGTGCAAAAGCACTCCAATCTGAGGTTCAAACTGTATATACGTAATAAGAAACCGGTCTAAGGCTGTGGTACAGTGAGGTCGTCAAGATCCTATTTGGCGGGGCCAAGGGTTAGCGCATTGACCATGTTGGTTAGATGGCGTTTGTTGATGATCAATGGATACTGTCGGGATGCAGCATACGAGAAATGACTAAATGCTGGCGACTAGAGCTCCGTGATGGTCGGATGTAACCGAAATATAAGTTGAATAAGTTCAACAAAATGGTACATATTACATATACTGAAGGTGTTGGGAGAAGTTGACGGTATCTTTGACGGTATTTTATTTGTGTTGATTGCAAATGGTAGGATAGGAGACGGGCAGTTCAGGCCAGTTGAGTGGTCGCCGTCTCCACCACTTAAATAGCCGAAATTATTCACATTGAGCGTGATTGGTTTCGGCTATTTTTGTTCCCGCTTTGTTCCCGGTTTTTCAAATATTAGAGGTACTTTGTTAATCCCTTGAAAGGAACGAAATTTTCAGGCCATTTTGTAGTTAATCGACATAGGAGCTTATATTGCTTTGGTGCTTTCATGTTGACTTTCTCAACCGTAACTTCAATGTTCCTTGGACCGTTAATTCTGATTAGCTCTTTAAAGTCATGTGTGAAAAATCGCGGCGTATAACCTACCAATTCTGGTGGATCTTCCGTCCTTAATGCCAAAGCATCTGGGTCGAAAAGGTTTTGGATGTCTTCCATGATCATTAATTTGTCTTTCTTTTTCAATGAATTTAGTCGTTCGACGTAGCTGTTGGCTAAATGGCTGATTCCGTGACTGAAAAAAAGGACACTATACTTTCCGAGATTGTTTTTTGGCACAAGGAAAAATTGGAAATTATCTGTCGCTCTAATTCCTCCAGATCTTGCTAATTCATCTAGTGGAGATGCTGATCCCTTTGATAGATATAACCAGTCGTAATAGTCATCGTGTTCTGGTCGAGATTTTTGAAGGAGTCTATTTTCAAACACAGGAAAAATAGTCTTAGATTCATACGTCATTCTTGTTTCTTCCATCCCGTAGAATGGTTCGAGTTCTCCAAATTCAATAGCTCTCATTGCAACTTCAGTGTATTCAAAATAGTATTTACTATTTCTGTACGAGAGCTTGCCAACCGGTGTCCATTTTCCAGTGATCTCGTTTTTCCATGCTACTACTAAGTCTTGCATCATACTAATACCTTACGAGTTTCGAGTAGGCGTTTTTTATTTTCTTCTAACAACTTCAATGCGAATGCAATAGATTGATCACTTATAAGTTCAGGAGGTATACGATTAAATATTTCCTCGATTGAAATGTTACTTAATGACTCAAGTTTCTCTAGCCAGTGAATTGCTGTATTCGGTAATGACTTCGCAAAAAAAAGAAATGCATCGAGAGTTTTTACTCTAGCTCCTGTCGCATTGTAAAACGGTGTTTTGGCCTTATTTGCAAAAGCTTGCACCGTGAAGCGCATGTCTCGGCTGGACAATCTTCCTTCAATTTCATCCTTTGAAGTGCGACATCCAAGTCCAGATGCATGGTCATAAGTCGGTGCGAGGTGGTAATGATTTGATTTGTAGTCTATGATATAGCCCCAATTTTGATGATGCCTATCAGAATTTGCGATCCAGCAATCAAACATCAAATATACTAAAAACATATCACCGATTTTTGAAGTATAGGGTTCAGGTTGATAGTTGATAGGTAATTCGATAGCTTTTCCGTGCTCTTCAAATAATTTAAAAACATTATTGATTTTATATTCTGGTATTCTTAATACGTTGGTTTCGGTTGGATATGTATTATCAACAAAAGCTAAAAGTTCATTGCCATGGATCAGTGTTCCCCCATCAGGGACGAAAGTTCCTGATGCCACACCTGATTTCCCATTCCATCTTGCAAAAGAGTAACTGGCGCAAGGAATGCTTAATAGTTTTGCTAGTTCAGAAGTAGCTTTTTCGGCCCAATTCTCTCCGGTGCCAGGCCTCCCTATTTTGAATAAAGTTTTCTGGTTTAAATGGCGATCCTGGTACCAAAATTTTTCCTTAGTGCCAAGTTGTTCAAGATTTTCGTAATCTGAAATTTCGTATATTTTATAATACATATAATATCACTGCTGTCTCGCAAATACATGTGTAATACCAAATAAATAAAGGCTCGGAGAGCTTCTTGTGTTATAATGAAATTGCGAAATGTCATTCAAATACAAGGAGATCCGAGCCATGGCGCATTGTAACACAATCCTCAGTCAACTTGCCGCATTTTTCCCGAGACATGATTTTGAAAAACTGGCAACTCAGTACCATCAAGGCCAAAAGTTTCGCTCCTTCAATCGCTGGAGTCAGTTCATGGCCATGATGATTGCACAATTGACCGGAAGAAAGAGTCTGCGTGACCTGGTAGGCAATATAGCTGTACAAGGAAAACGGATCTATCATCTGGGCATG
>NZ_FRFE01000036.1 GCF_900143695.1 Desulfopila aestuarii DSM 18488 | reverse complement strand
AGAGGACCGGGGTGGACGAACCTATGGTGTGCCAGTTGTTCCGCCAGGGGCATTGCTGGGTAGCTAAGTTCGGCAGGGATAACCGCTGAAAGCATCTAAGCGGGAAGCCCACTCCAAGATGAGATTTCCCATGGCATTAGCCATCTCAAGGCTCGTTGTAGACTACAACGTTGATAGGTCGGGTGTGGAAGCGTGGTAACACGTGGAGCTTACCGATACTAATAAGCCGTGCGGCTTATCCACATTTTTTTGATTAACACTGACTACTGATTACTCTACTATTCGATTATCTTTTTTATTGATAGTGAGGAGTTAGGTGATAGGAGTAAGGAGTGTACAGTTTGGCGCCTCCGGCGCGAAACTAAAGTCCCCTTCCCCCTCACCCCTTACACCTCACAGCCGAAAGATTTTTCGGCGGTCATAGCGAAGAGGATCCACCCGTTCCCATTCCGAACACGGAAGTTAAGCTCTTCAGCGCCGATGGTACTGCATGGGAAGCCGTGTGGGAGAGTAGGTCACCGCCGATTCTTTATACAAACGCCCCGATCAGAGTAATCTGATCGGGGCGTTTTGTTTTTCAGTCCAAAGGCGTGAAGGACAACAAGTGATATGGGCTATCTTTGCGCCCAAAGCGTCAAGTTTTATCCACCTTACCAAGCCATTTTAAAATGTTACCCTTGTCACCTCTCCTCTTCTTCACTCAAACATACAAATCCTGCATGCTTCTATGTGGCAATCGCTCATAGCGCTCCTGCACTTCAACACACATGGTTGCGACCGGTCTAGCCAACAATCTTCTCAGCCCGATCTCTTCACCGGTAATTTCACAATAGCCATACTCCCCTTCTGCTATTCGGCTCAGTGAATAGTCAATCTGCCTTAGCAAGCGGTTCTGATGATTTCTCGTCTGAAAATCAACTGTCATTTCCGTATTGGCGCTACTTTGATCAATAGGATCAGGTTTGCGTATATCAACCTCTTTGAGGGTCTGGATAAAATTTCTGGATGAGGCAATCAACTCGGACCTCCACATCATGAGATGAACTCTGAAATACTCTAGTTGATTACTATTCATGTATTCTTCATCTTCAGTGGGACGATACTGTTCAATGGTTCGTAAGATCATTTCCATCTCCTACCCTAATTGTTTGTGTGAAGACTTCTATACCTCGCCTTGAAAGTTCATGGATTCCCGTTGGGATAGGTATCATCTACCCTGCTCTTTTTAGTTTAGCGTTATCGAACAATTATTTAATTTGTCATTTCTTGTTAGCCGTAACCCTGCCTTCCTAGAAGTACCACTAGTCATTCATTTTGATTCCTCAGCATTTTCAATGTCCCTAGAACCACTTGCCTCTCTGCACATACGGTAATAGAAGATAAAATTACACAGATCAAACCATCTAATATCATTGAAGATGCCTGAAGAGTTCTTGCGGAAAATCGTATCTCTTCGTATATATCTATCCCTGAAAACTCAGCAACATTCCATTTCAACCACCCAAAGCGAGGAACATAGATGACCAGCAATCCGCAACTCTCCGTTATCGTACTGGCAGCCGGCAAAGGCACCAGAATGAAATCCGGCAAAGCCAAGGTCCTGCATGAGGTGTTTTTTGCTCCTATGCTCCATCACGTACTTCAGGCTATCGCTCCTCTTTCCCCTGAGAGAACGGTGGTTATCGTTGGCCACCAGCGTGAAGCTGTTGAAAAGTCTGTTGCACCTTATTCAGTCATCACGGTGACCCAGGAAGAACAACTCGGAACCGGCCACGCCGTAGCCATTGCTGAACATGCAATTCCTGGAACAACAGACACGGTTATGGTCCTTTGCGGTGACACTCCACTTATTCGACCGGAAACACTACAGGAAATGTACGCCACGCACCGCAATAGCGGTGCCGATTTGACGGTGATGACCACCCTTCTCGACAATCCAACCAATTATGGTCGAATCATTACCGACAAAAACAACCTCGTGTTGGGTATCGTTGAAGAAAAGGATGCTTCCATAGAGCAGAAAGCTATCCAGGAAATCAATGCAGGTATCTACTGTGTCGATAAACAGTTTCTCTTTACCGCACTGGCGCAGGTAGACACCAATAACAGTCAAGGTGAAGTATACCTAACTGATATTGTGGCCATTGCTGTTCGAGAGGCTCGGAAGGTCGAAAAATATGTCTGTCCGCGACCACAAGATGTGCTTGGTGTAAATTCCAGGGTTGAACTTGCCGAGGCCCACGGCCAGTTGCAGCAACGTAGAAATGTCGAAGTTATGCTGCAGGGCGTAACCATTCAATCACCAGAAACAGTCTCCATCTCATCTGCAGCGATCGTGGGGCGGGATAGTCTTATAAAAAGTGGCGTGCAAATTCATGGCACAACAATAGTCGGCAAAAAATGTGTCATTGGCAATGGCGCCATACTTACGAATTGTAAACTTGGCGACAACGTTGAGATTGGCCCGTATGCCGTTCTTCACGATTGTTCAATGCCTGATAAGACGATAGTTGCCCCTCACAGTACGACATTCTAGACGACTGTTTATCACTCGATTGCCAAAGAATATTGGCAATCGAGTCAAATACGGGTAAATTTATTTATTGCATCGTTTTTTCAATACAGCAGCCTCGTTGTCCACGGCATTCTCGTTAATCCATCCACGTTATGCACCATACGCTTAAGCGGCGCAGGCGCGTTTTCATTACTCGAATTCTTCAGTAACCCGACATCGTTTCAACGAGTGCTTCCAGCACGACCCAAACAAAACTTAAAGTCACTACCAGAAACACGCGGTCTGTTACTTACAGCAACAGCTACTACGAAACATTTCCTACTCTTTTCAGATTATTAACACCTATCCGGAGTCAGCCATGAGTGATTTGAAGAAAATGTACAGCACCATCCTGGGAGACCAGTTCCCGATGGAAATGACCATCACCTTTGGTGAGCAGAAACTCGTCTACAAAAAACGAACCTGGAAAATTTCCCAACCTGACGGGAGTGTCGATGAGCGCGGTGTTCGCTATGGAGAGAACCCTGATCAGGAGGCAGCTCTCTTTGAACTGGTCAACGGCAATCTTGTTCTCGGCGACTGCCATTATATCGAGCCAGGTAACGGACTGGTGTCGGCCATCGAGGTGGAGGATATGCTACAGGTCGGCAAGCATCCGGGCAAGATCAACCTCACCGATATAGATAACGGACTTAATATCCTCAAGTACCTGATGGATAAACCCGCCGCGGTTATCCTCAAACATAATAATCCCTGCGGGGCCGCCTATGGATCGACTCTAGCCGATGCCTTCAATCGTGCTAATCGAGCAGACCGTATTGCCGCCTTCGGTGGTGCAGTGGTCATGAGTCGTCCCTGCGATAAGGATACGGCTGAAATGCTTGCCAGCAATTATCTTGAAGTGGTGTGCGCCCCTGAATTTGAAGCTGGAACACTCGAAATCTTGAAAAAGAGCAAAAATTTACGAATTATTCGGATGAACCGTATCGATCGGCTAGCCGAATTCGAGAAATATCGTTTTGTTGATTTTAAGAGTCTTATCGATGGAGGCATCATTGTTCAACAGTCAGCAGTAAATTCCATTCGCTCAATACGAGATCTGAAACCTGCTACAGCTTCATGGCAAGGCAAGGAGTATCAATGTGATCGTGAGCCCACCCAACAGGAGATCGATGATATGATTTTCGGCTGGGCTATCGAGCATGGAGTCACTTCCAATTCTGTACTCTATGTGAAGGACGGCTGCACCGTCGGCATCGGAACCGGCGAGCAAGACCGCGTTGGCGTTGCAGAAATTGCGGTACACAAGGCCTATATCAAATATGCCGACATTCTCTGTTTTGACAAATACGGCATCCCGTATGCCGATCTTGAGCTGGCGATCACAAAGGGTGAGCGGAAAATGGCAGAGAAGGAAGAGATCGATGCCAAGGTTCAGGCTGACCGCGCCGGTCTACCCGGCTGCACCATGATCTCAGATGCTTTTTTCCCTTTCCGGGATGGTGCCGATGTAGGAATTAAAGAGGGAATTACTGCCATTCTCCAAGCAGGTGGCTCCATGCGAGACTTCGAGACCATCGAAGCCTGTAATGAAGCAGAGCCAAAAGTTGCCATGATGTATACAGGCCAGCGCTCTTTCAAACACTGAGTGTTTCATCATTTCTCAGAGCTCTATAACAGACAGGGCCACCTCGCAAGGTGGCCCTGTCTATTGAAACGGAGCATTGGATCACGTGGACGATGATCTTAGTTTCGCAAATTTACAAGGAAACCGAACCAGATTTTCATTGTCACACGCTGAGAGTTGGGCCATAATCTCCGAGCCATTAAAGGTGGCTATGTCATACAAGACACTGGCCGTCTCAACATTGGCGGTTATTAAATCCATATCAATTCTCGATCAGAACGACCACCAGATGAAATCAAATAAACGTGGTATATCCCGGATATTCTCGGCCTTCTTTTATTCCCTCGACGGCCTCATTTCCGGCTTCAAGTATGAAGAAGCTTTCCGCCAGGAGGCCATACTGTTCATACTGCTACTGCCGGTAATCTATTTCGTACCGGTATCCCTGGCCTTCAAACTTGCCCTTCTGGCTGCCAACGCTTTGGTGCTCATCGTAGAGTTACTCAATTCTGCCGTGGAGGCAGTGGTCGACATGGTCTCACCCGACTACCATGTTCTTGCGAAGCGGGCCAAAGATATGGGCAGCGCTGCTGTGCTCCTCAGCCTGTTTCTTGCCGGCGGCCTGTGGCTGACAGCCATCTATCAGGCATTCTGCTGACCTTTAGAGTGCATGGACATATAGCAATCACACATCGATCCAGCGATTTTCTGCTACCGATTGAAGACAGCAGTCGCACACCTTTACCGCATAGAGGCCATCCTCACCAGTGACCGGATTGTTCTGACCAGTCTCCAGAAATGAGGCCCAATCTTCAAGCAATGGCAGAATGGTTGGTACCTGCTCAAGTTGCTCCTGGAAAACGACGCTGCTATGGCGAATGGTCTTGGTAAAACAATGAATCTGATCGCCATGGAGCTGTCCCTCCTGGCAGATAAATTCATACCGGCCACTCCTGGCGTGCCCTACCTTACTGACATCAAGGGTCCCTAAAACCCCATTTTCAAATTCCAGCAAGACGATAACCAGGTCTTCCAGACAGCTGCTATGGACACAACGTGACGCCGCCATTACACGTCTGATCCGTAATCCGGTGATAACCTTTAAGGCATCGAAGACATGGACGGCGGTATGGATGATGACACCTGCCCCAGCTACTTCCGGGTCATCATGCCAGGCAAGAGTTGATGGTTCGATACGCTGATTGACCGCCAGGGAGTAGAGCCTTCCCAAGTGTGGCAGCTGCTTTTGCAATGAACCGATCACAGGATTATAACGAAGCGTCTGCCCTACGGTGAGCGGACAGCCTGCCTCCCTCATGACCCGGACAATCTCTTCCGCATCCCGGCCGTTCCCCGCCAAGGGCTTTTCCAGGAGTAAGGGTTTGCCATGCTCGGCACACAGTCTGGCAATATCCAAATTCAGCGAAGGTACCGTGACCGCCACCAGGGCATCGACATCAGGACTGGCAACAAGGTCACGCCAGTCAGGGAAATAGCAGGTCTCCCACTCTTTGGCCTGGTTAAACCCCTCTTCTGAGCGCCGGCTGATGCCGGTGAGAGCAAAGGTGTCAATATCGGTTATGATGTGATTGGCATAGCGGCTGCCATGCTTACCGGTACCTATCAGTCCAATTCTTTTCATCCGCAACTCCCAGAAGTATGGATGGCAGCTGGAAAGTCTTTCAGGCAAGTACCGTCCGAAAGAATATCACGTAACCAACTGTGCCCACGGTAAAAAGAAAAAATCCCAAAAGAGAGATCACCACGAAAAGTCGCACCATGGAAATCCTGCGCTTTTTTGCTCGCCCCTTTCCTGCCCGTGATTTCCTGGCTGTCTTTTTTCCGTTCGTCCTCTTCCACATACGGCAACCTGTTATCCGTCCTGCGTACTTTAGCAATAATTTTCGTCGCGACAATGCGCTTATTTGTGTCTATTCAACACATATCTCGTCAGTGCGAGAAGGGTCTGTTTGGCCGGATCGGTATCGGTTCCGGGAAAGCAGTCAAGTGATGCCACCGCATCCTGTACGGCGGCTTCAGCTTTTCTGCGAGTTGCATCATAGCCGTTATATTTGTCAATGAGCCCGCTCACCACCTGAAACTGTTCGGTTCGTAAAATCTGATCTTTGAGGATTTTTTCGAGCAGTTCACGATCAGACTGATCAGCACGCTCCAGTGTCTCAATCAACGGCAACGTCATTTTCCCTTCAGCCAGATCGTTGCCGACCCTTTTTCCGGTTTTTTTCTCGTCGCCGGTATAGTCGAGCAGATCGTCGATCATCTGGAAAGCACAGCCAAGCCCCACCCCATACGTGCGCAAAGCCTGTTGCTGCACTCGGGTTGCGCCACCAAAAAGCCCCCCAATCTCGCAGGAAGCGGCAATGAGCAGCCCAGTTTTTCCCATAATTGCTTCGGCATAATCCACCTTAGACAGATTTGTCTCTGAAGCGTTTCTCAGCTGCATGAATTCACCGTCTACCATTCCAGCAGTGGCCTGGCAAAACACACGGAGCCCATCGTTGCCGGTCATTTCTCCGACTATCTCCATGGAACGGGCATGCAGGAAGTCACCGGCCAGAATCGCTGCCACCAGACCGAACTGCCTGTTGACCGCCGGCCTGCCGCGTCTGGTCAGGGCATTGTCGATCACATCATCATGGAAAAGGGTGGCAGCATGCAGATACTCAAAGGCTTTTGCCAGCTCGTAAACTTTCTCATCATTGCTGCCGGCCAGTCGGGCACACAGCACGACCAACAATGGGCGGATACGTTTACCACCGTTAAAGAGGCCGTATTCAAGCACATCGGATAGCAGGGGGTCGAATTCAGGTCGCAGACGAGCCAGATCTTCCAGCATCACTGCATCTATCTTTTCCGCCTCGACCTTGACGGCCGCCATGAGTTGTTCTTTATCCGCCATTTTTCATCACATTATTGCAGGATTCGGTAAAAGCCATAGGACCAGCTTTTCGGCTGTAACCGATCAATTCCCAACGGCCGCTTTATCAATCAATTTCAGATGTACCATAAAAATCGCCAACAGAGTGCAACGACCGCACCACCGGTGACGGTGGCAGGCTTGCCCGAAATTTAAGGCCATAGCCTTTGGTGAAGAGCCGCACATCAAGAATGGCAATGACACCACTATCACCCGCCGCCCGCATCAACCGACCAACGCCCTGCCGCAAAGTCAGAATAGCACGCGGAACCTGAAAATCAAAAAAGGCATTGCCACCCTGTTCGGTCACAGCCTGGATGCGCGCCTGAATTACCGGGTCGCTGGGTACTTCGAAAGGCAGCTTATCGATTATGACGCAGCTGAGCGCTTCGCCCTGAACATCGACCCCTTCCCAGAAGCTGGCAACTGCCACAAGTACCGAGCCGCTATTTGCCCTGAACTTCTGAAGCAGGCTGTTTCTCGAACCATTTCCCTGGACAAAGACCGGATATTCCAGATGAGCCTCGAGATAGGCAGCCATACTTTCCATCCCGCGAAAACTCGTACAAAGCACCAGTCCCCTGCCACGGCTCAGCTGCAACAACTCCGCTGCCCTTCGACAGGAGATATGCTGATATGCCGGATCAGCAGGCTCGGGAAAACCCTTTTCCGGGATATAGATTAGGGTCCGCCGCTGATAATCAAACGGAGACGGCAGGCGAAGAAACTCAACACTCTCGTCAAGGCCCAGCCGCTGCTGAAAATAGCTGAAATCGCCGCCAGACGAAAGCGTCGCCGATGTCATGATACACCAGTCGACGCCAGAATACAGCGTTTTCCGTAAGTGATCCGCCACCTTCACCGGAGTAGCCGATAACGTAACTGATCGCTCTCGTCGTTCATACCAGTGCACATACCCATCAGTTTCGCCAGCATCGTTGGTAAGCGCAATCTCAAGAAGATTGTCCGCCAGTTCTAAAGCCCGCTTTTCCAGAGTACGCCAGCCTTCACCGAAACCGCTGCAGTCACCCAGATCTTTAGCAAGGCGTTTAATGCCGGTGGCGAGCAGATCAACTTCCTGATGCCAGCGGCTATACGAATAGTGGCGAACAAACTCGAGCAGGTGGAATTTCCCTGTCTGTACAGGAAAAAGGGAAGCAAACTCATCGGTCCGCTGCTTCAGACCCTTTGCCGAACCGACGATCCTGTCGTAACGGTTCGGATCAAGATCGGTCTCGGCCTGCCGTTCGATATCTGACACCAGGTCAATAAGCTGGTACTGGCTAAATCCTTTACCGAAAAAGGCGGTGGCGACATTTTCGATATGATGTGCCTCGTCAAAGATTACTCCTTCATAGCGCGGAAGTACCTCACCAAAGCCACCCTGTCGCAAAGCCAGGTCAGAGAAAAAGAGATGGTGATTAACTACCAGGAGCGAGGCTGAACCCGCTCTCTTTCGCAACTGATTGACAAAGCAACTGGTCGCCTCTGGGCAATCACTGCCAAGGCACTGGTTGGACTGGGCGGAAATTCGCGGCCACAATGAGGAGCGTTCAGGCAACGATTCAAGTTCGGCACGATCACCGCTTGTAGTATGCTCAAGCCACTTGCCGATCATACTGCAATCAGTATGATCTTCCTCACGAAACTGGCCGGAACCCTGATACTGAAACCAGCGATAGAGACAAAGATAATTTTGGCGACCTTTAATACACACTACAGGGATTTCTCTTCCGAGAACCCGGCTGATCAGCGGAACCTCCTTGTTCATAATCTGGTCCTGGAGATTCAGGGTGGCAGTGGAAACAACCACACGTCGACCTGAAAGCACAGCAGGAACAAGATAAGCAAGCGTCTTACCAATACCAGTTTCTGCCTCAATCACCAGTAATCGTGCCCCTTCTGCCGACACAGAATCGGTGTCTCCCGAGATCACTCCTGTAACAGCGGCAGCCATAGTCTGTTGACCGGAGCGCGGTTCATAGTTCTCAAGATAGCCTGCAAGGGGGCCTTCTGGCGAAAAAAAATTGGACATTCTTTATAACTGGATCAACAGTAAACTCGAAAGGCGGATAGAGCCGTTACGATAGTAAGTGAGCGTGTATAACAAGCTGAACATGAATGTAACATCATATATCTACATAACAATATCAAATGATGCACTTTGCTTTTCTTACAATCACCACCCAAAAAACAATATGGAGAAAATACTAACTACTCCCCCGGAAGAAACATTTTACATACCCTCAATGGGTGGATTGTATTTCAAAAAATTGGAGTTGAGTATACAATAGAAATGCATACACGAGTAGACCAATTTCACAGGCAATACTTCCCTTGTGCGCTCCGGCCGTACTGCAGTTACGGCGGTAACTGATCCGAGGCAGCACAAGACCGGCACTACGATTATGTTAAACATGCTCATGGCTGCCAAAATAGATCCAGCCCCCGGGACATCTGCATCCTACCCGTAAAACCGGAAAGCGTGTTATTACCAGCTCGATTTTTTTTGTCCGAAACAGCTATTTTCACGCCCACCTCAGGCAGGCATATGGTTGAATTGCTCAACGCCTCAGATAATGAACCGTTATTAGCCTCGGCAGAATTGCTCGATAAAGGCGAAGCGGTGGTTATTGTCGATGACTCCCCCGAAGTGGTCTTGCTGCTCAATCGCTATCTTGAAAATCAGGGTTTCACCGTCTTTCAAGCCGGAAGTGCCGCCGAGCTGTATACTTTACTTGAGACCAGCCGCATCGCGCTGGTTCTTCTCGACATAGGGCTTCCCGACAGGGATGGTAATGAAGTACTCCATGATATCGTACCGAAATATCCCGATCTCGGAATTATCATGGTTACCGGCACCACCGATCTCTCCACGGCCCTGGACTGCCTCAGGCTGGGAGCCGATGACTATCTCACTAAGCCGGTCACCATCAAACAGTTCAGCCATATCGTCAGATCGACCCTGAAAAAACGCCGGCTGGCGATTGATAACCGTAAATTTCAAAGCGAACTCGAATCCACGAATTACCGGACCCAGTTTCTTCATGCCCTTAACCTGAAGATGAACTCGGTTTATCTCAGTACCGTAGAGCTGAAAGGTATACTACAGGCCATTCTAGTCGGGATCACCTCAGAAGAGGGATTGAAATTCAACCGGGCTTTTCTTGCCCTCTACAACGAAGAAACCCAAATGCTTGAAGGCCGCCTGGCTATCGGTCCTGCCACCCGTGAGGACGCCAGTAGAGTTTGGGAATCGATTAAGCAGAAAGACCTGCACCTTCAGGACATCATCACCCATGTTCAGTCCTCAGAATCTGAAGGAGACGTAGCCATTAACCGAGTTGCCCGTCAGCTGAATATCCCCATCACCGAAAGCAATCATGTTCTGGTGGCAGCCGGCCGTAAGCGACAGAGCATCATGGTCGTGGATGGTTACGGGTACGGGTATGATGTACCGGAGCAATTGCTGCGTACACTTGACCATGACACTTTCATCGTCGTGCCCCTCTACTCTCCCAGCAAATCACTGGGAGTGATCATCGTCGACAATTTTGTCACGAGAAAGAAAATCAGTCAGGAAGATATCCTGACCCTGGAAATCTTTGCTAGTCAGGCGAGTCTTGCCATAGAGCACAGTCATCTCTATGAGGATATGCGACTGAAAATCAGGGAATTGGAGCTTGTTACCCAGGAGCTGGAGAGAAGTAAAGATCTGCTGGTGGCTTCAGAACGATACTCTGCCGTCGGCCATATGTCGGCTCAATTGGTACACGTTATCCGCAACCCGATCACCTCCATCGGGGGGACAGCCCGCTTACTTGCCAAGAAAACAGACGACGATTATATCGCCAGCTTTTTGAATATCATCACCCGGGAGGCGGCAAAGATCGAGTCGACCCTTGAGGATCTGTTCAGTTTCGTGGAAGATAGCGAATTGAGCCCTGCCGACCATCAACTCTACCCGTTGATCCGACGCAGCGTGATGATCTTCTACGCCACCATGAAAAATGCCAACATTACGTATCAGCTAGATCTACCAGGAGAAAGTCCGATAATGCATGTTGACGCTACTAAAATGCGACAGGTCTTTCTCCACCTAGTGAAAAACGGTATTGAGGCTATGCCCAACGGCGGCACACTCAAAGTCAGCTGCCAGGAAAAAGAACATACTATTGAGATCAGCATCAACGATACCGGCTCCGGCATCAGCGATAACAACCTCCGGATGGCAGCCGATCCTTTTTTCACCACGAAAACATATGGCACCGGCATGGGTCTCACCCTTGTACAGAAAATTACCGAGATGCATGATGCCACTTTTGCCCTTCAGCACAATGAAGGTGGCGGCATGACCGCAATCGTCAAACTGCCCAAAAGTCGTCTAGCGGCCCCGTGACCAGGAGATCAAACAACCACAGAACAGAAGAAGAAGTGCAATGGCCAGGGTAGAGCGTTGTGCGAATAGAAAAGCATCGCCATAGTCGTGAGTGAAGTGCAGTACACTCTTTCCACTGGTCAAGCGACCATAGAGAAGCGAAAAAGTTGTCCCCGCCAATGCCGTTCCGCTCAGCATCCCGAAATTTCTTGCTGTTGCCAGGATACCTGAAGTAATCCCTGCATAGGAGTCCTGAACTTTGCTGAGCACTGATGCGCTGTTTGGTGAAAGAAAAACAGACTGACCTGCGCCAAGCAATGTCAGCCGCCAGCAGACACCAAAAAACGAAGAATCGCCATCAAGCAGAAGAAGACATAGAACCGCAACTGTGCTTATCAGCAACCCAACTGTAGAAATCACTCGGGCACTGCCCAACCGGTCATACAACCAACCAGACATAGGGGACATGACCACCAGACTCACCGGAAGGGCCATCATGACCAGGCCAATTCTTCTGGGAGAATATTGAAGAATATAATCAAGATAGAACGGTAGCAGAATAAGTACAATAAAAAGTGCACCAAATGAAATGCCCGCTGTCGCGACACCGGTCCAATAATAGCGTCTTCGTACCAGCACCAGCGGTAGTATCGGTGCTTCGGCTCTCTTTTCGACCTTGAAAAACAGATAGAGCAAAAAAATGATCGCTAGAATCATCACGATATTGAAATACCAATGGGGAAGAGTACCGTTGGCCAACAGGACAAACGCCACGACAAACCCAACCCACAGTAGCCCGCCCTGCCAGTCGAATTTCTGGTGATGCAATTCCTCGCGTTTGCGCAGATCGGGCAGGAGATAGAGACTTCCTAAAAGAGCCGCCATGGCAGCAAGAGGGACTGGAACCAGAAAAACCCCACGCCAGCTGGTCACTGAGAGGATAAATCCGCTTATCAGTGGTCCGGTCATGAGGCCACACGATGTCGCCACACCAACAAAACCGAGTGTTTTCCCAAGATGTTCACGCGGACTGACAAACTTTAAGATTGCAGGTCCGGTGGCCATCATCATGGCAGCACCAACTGCCTGCACCGCCCTGGCAATTATTAATAATGAGAATAGCGTGCTTACAGCACAGACAACAGCCCCGCATGCAAAAACAACCATGCCGGTGATATAGACCCTGCCTTTACCAAACTCGTCGCCAATCCGTCCCCAGAAGACAAGAGAAAAGGTGATCACCATCAGGTAAATAAGGACCACCAGCTTGACTTCACCTATCCCCACTTCGAAACTGCGCATTATTTCGGGGAGTGCAACATTGACCATACTGCTGTCCATGGTCGACAGCAGCACGCCGCAGGCGATCAGCAATGCATAGAAACGACTCTTGGTCAGTGGTGCTTTATCCATAATGATATTGAATCACAAGCGATCAGGAAGACCAAGTGGAAGATGAGGTATTCAAACCATTTTGAAAAGACAAAGAAAAAGGCGGGCTCCCGGAGGAACCCGCCTTTAAAAGACGCTCTTCTAATCTTAGCTTGTTACTAAATTAGAAGGATACATCAAGAGACAGACCAACTGCGGTAGGATTCTCGTCACCAAGATCGTCAACGTCAGCATAACCAATTTGGGCACTCAGTGAAGCACCGTCGGTGATTGCATACTTTGCAGTACCACCAACCTCGAAGAGATCCTGATCATCCAGGCCAGCTGCATACGGATCAACAGTTACGTATGAGAACTGAGCGCTGATGCTCAACTTCTCAGATACCTGGAAGGTCGGAACAATAGCGGCCCAGAAAGCCTCGCCAACTTCACTGAAGTCCGTACCAATTGAAACCTGGCTGTAGTCCTGCAGCATGATGAACGGTCCGAAATCGGCCTCGTCGATGTTGTAGCCGTCAGCTGTGAAGCCAACCATGCCCAGCAGTGATACAGGACCAACCGGAACGGTTGCTTGTAAGTAACCACCCCAACCGTCGTCATTGGTAGCGGACAGGAAGTTTTCCTCCTGATATGCAATCTCACCAACCAGAGCTACGTCAGCAACAGCACCGGACACTTGAACGGTACCAGCGAATCCGGCTTCACTGTTATCCTGGTAAATACCACCAACAGTCAAGCCCCAACCACCTTCAAAGCCCTGATTCAACAAGAAACCGAACCAATCCTGATCGCTGAAGTCAAAACCGTCTGCTTCATTTTCCTCTGTTTTATCAAAGAATACAACCAAACCGGTCTTGTCATTCTTGTATTTCACCTGGAGGCTGTCTGCACGGCCGTCAAAATACAGGAACGGAGTTACGTCACGATTGATGAGACCACCCTCAACAGTCACCATTCCCATAGGTACGCCGATATAAGCGTAGTCGGTGTAAATATTGTTGTTCTTATTACGGGTATTGCTGGTTCCGTCCCAAGTTCCCTCAGCAAGACGTACACGAGTCTTCACATACGCACCACCTTTGGTGTCTGCTTCAATCTTGAAACGGGTACGGCTATTCCACGTATCAGCGCTGTCATCATCAGCAGGATAAGCAGTCCAGGTGTCATCAAAATTGCTCTTGTAGTTCATACGAGCACGGGCATCACCACTAAACTTAAACTCTGCCATGGCAGAAGTAGCCATGGTGCCAACCAGTGCAAGACCAGCTACTGCGAGGATTACTTTTTTCATCTCTTTTCTCCTTAATAACTGTAGCCCCTTCTCAAGGGACCCTATTATCTCTTCATCGCAGCTCCAATCCACGAGAAGAGGCTTTTACTTCTTAAAATGTTACTTGTTATTTATCCCGCCACGTATAGCATGTCAAGATTTTTTTACTCTGCGGTTTAATTTTTTATACTGGTGCGCGTACTGTTCTCACCCGTTACACCAAAAAAGTATACCTGCCCCCGCACCGCATGAGTGTTGCAATGATCTTCTTGCCTACTTCATAGACACATTCATCTCATATTTCAAAACCTTACTGTCACTTGAATAGGCAAATCCCAGCATTTGCGTATCCGGTACCTGGGCAATATATAATGCGCTGGTTGCTTTTCCGCCCCCTTCTCCACGAGGAGGCACGTACATATAATCGGCAAGGTACCCTGTAACAGTATTGGTTTTCCATAACTCGGCCATTGCTGTTTCCTGCCAACTCAGACAGGCAACAGAACCTCCGTCATACTCCCTGAAACTCGCAAACCACTTGGGAGTAATACGTTTGTTGCTACCGGTAATGATTTCGTCGATTCCATCTTTATCCACGTCGACAGCGAGCAGTCGCGTAGGGACAAACACAACAAGTTGTTCTATTTTCTTATTATCGTTTTTACCAAACAAATCCCCTACCGACGTTACCGCACTTTTCGGTGGTCCGATAAAATTGCGGCTGCCGCCATAATCGTTTTCACTTACCCAAAGAAGACTGTTCGAGGCATCATACACCAGTATTTTTTCGTTACGATCCACGGCGACAAGCTCTTTTCCACCTTTTCCATCAAGTTCGGCATAGACAAAATCGAACAAGTGAAGGTTAGCCGGCAACGGCAGAACCTTGTCTTCAACATAACCTTTCGTATTTTCATCGAATACAAGTTTTACGATGTTTTTCTCTACAAAGCCGAGAGTATAATCGTTGCTGCCTCGCTGGCCCGCAAGAATCCAACCATCAGCAGGTGTTTCAACCGGCCGGATGTAATAGCGGATATCAGTCAGAACGGGTTTCAACCCGTTAGAAACCGACCAGCTAAAAACTGCTGACGACGCAAGAATTTTATTATTTGCACTGAGATAAATCTCTGGCGCACCGTCCCCATTCAGGTCAGCAATATTGACCGCATGGATCTTGTATGATTTATCGAACTTGTATTCTGCAAGTTTTTTGAACACGGTCTCGTCAAAACGATAGATTTCAAGAGTGGTACGAGAGGCTGCAACAATCTCCATGATACCATCTCCATCCAGATCGCCGGTAGCCATGGAGACAAGGGTAAGAGGTAAATCCGAACTTTTTCGTACCCCAAGGGACTCTACCTGCATGGCACCTTCCGCCACAATTGCCCCACTATACAGACCTTTTTTGAAAATCTTCTCTGGATGTTCAGTACCAAATCCGGATATCGCTTCTCTATCGCTGCCCTGGGTATCAGCAAATAACGCTCCTGCTGTCCTGGATCCGATTCCCCGAGAGGCGATATCGTCAGCCAGTTCTTCAACAGAACTGATGATTTGGCTTTCATTTTCAGCGAGAACGGCAAACCCCCCTTCCCGTGCCCCGGGTGTCGTTGTTTTACGGCTGAGGGTCGCCTGAATTTTCAGCCCCGTCTGCAGGGCATAGAGCGAACCGGAGATCAAATAGTCGGCGTTCAACCTGGTGAATACCGTTTCCCCAGCGGCGGCCCCTTCACCACCCTGCAAGGCTGCAAGGTCTGTCGCAGAAAGAGCATATTCCACAACTTCTATATTCTGTTTGGCCGCCAGTCTGCTGGCGATCATGGTCCGGACACTATCAGTCAGATATTGAAAGTCGCCGGCGGAACTCCCGTCAAAGGGCAGCACCATCACCCGGGACAGCTCTGCTTTTTCTGCTGCAATTGCAGGTACAACACCAGTAATCATCAGGCAAAGAACAATGACAGCCGCAATCCTGCTCAACATATGTATCTCCTCAATCTCTTATCATCAGCACCACCGGACTCCCGGTAGCTTTTCAGGCTGTACCTATATCCCGTTTTCTTTTTCGTGGCAAGTACAGTATTGAATCCGCGAACTTCCATAGTTTTTCACGAGTTACCAACTATTCCCAAGCTTTTGGTTCCCAACATAACAACTAAGTCGACTTTCTTTGTAAAAATCGTCTTGACATTTTAGCAACAAAGGACGATATTGGAATTAAGTATAATTTTTTGTACCACAGAACACCAATACACAGTGAGACACTGGATAGGGACACCACAAATGAAACAATTAATGCTTCTCATAATCGCACTTGTCGCGATTACAACTGCCACTCAGGCTTTGGCCGAAGGCAATGAGACGCATAGTGTCTACAAAGTAACGACCTACAATCTCGGAGCCTTATTGGGAGAACAAGGTGGGTCGAAACTCAGTCTCCAGAATTATGAGCCGCTGATGATCACTAGTACCAAGGCTGATATTCTGAGTGTCAATGCTGCCAAAGCAAACAACATCCGCGGCACCGCCCAGGCCAGAAACGCCAAAGGCTTTGCCATTGCCGCAGAATACAGTGCCACGCCGGAAATCGCATTGCAAGGTGTATTAGGCGTAACGCAAAATATGCAGCCAAGTTTGGCATTCGACACTGAGGCCGCCTGGGAAGCGAACTTGGGTGTCATCTACCGCTTTCTTGATAATCTCAGCTATGAAGTGCATTTCGGCTATATGGATGCTGGCAATCTGCTCAGAGAACGTAGCAGCTACAGCAACGATGAAAGCATTATCATGATCAGCAATAAACTCTCATTGAGTTTTTAGTCGAACGTAGTAGTTTTTACACAGCCCCTTCCCCTATCGGGTAAGGGGCTTTTTTTTGGCCATTACCATACTCCCATAAAGAGCGAGAGCCAAACCATCCTACTTGACAGGTCATATACAGTGGAATAGGTGCTCGTTATATGTTCAGCAATGCGGAGCACCTCATCTCCGCAATCACCTCGTCTTTTTTCCGGTATTATTTATGAGCGGCACATCCACCTACAACATCCTCATGTACTCCCACGACACCTACGGTCTGGGACATATTCGCCGCTCCATGGCTATTGCCAACCACCTGCGTGACAAGAACACCAATGTGCTTATTCTGACCGGTTCACCCATAGCCGGGCGTTTCGCCTTCCCTGAACAAGTCGATTTTGTCCGGATCCCTGGGATGATTAAGAAAACCAACGACGATTATCAGTCGCTTTCCATCCGTATTGAGCAGGAACACGCGCTATCTATTCGTACCAACATCATCCTCGCTACTGCCCAGGCCTTTCAGCCCAATCTTTTTATTGTCGATAAGGAACCACACGGTCTCAAAAGAGAGGTACTGCCTACACTTGAGTGGCTCAAAAAAGAGTGCCCGCAAACTACCTCAATCCTCGGATTGCGTGACATTCTCGACGACAGCGAGGTCATCATCAACGATTGGCGGGAAAAAAACGTCTACAACTCGCTAACCAGCCTTTACGACCAGATCTGGGTATACGGTAACCAGGAAATATACGATCCTATCTGCCAGTATCAGATACCTCAAGAAGCCCAGGACAAGGTGAAGTTTACCGGCTACATTCCCCGCAAGAACCTACCAGATAACACCAGGTGCAGGATCCGCAAGCAATTCCGCATACTCGAGGATGATATTTTTGTCCTGATCACTACAGGTGGCGGCGGTGACGGCATGGAGATGCTGGAACACTATCTTGATATGCATGATTACTACCCGACATCCCTGCCTTTGAAAACGATCATGATTACTGGCCCTTTCATGCCGAAAAGCCAGCGACGTGAGGTCCAGCGACGAGCGAAGCTCCATGGGATAAAATCATTACCCTTCCACCACAAAGTAGAAGAGATGATGAAGGCGGCGGACCTGGTCATCTCTATGGGAGGGTACAACACCATCTGCGAAATTCTCACCCATAAAACGCCTGCCCTTATCATTCCCCGCGAATGGCCCCGCCGCGAACAGCTGATCCGCGCCACCTGCTTAAAAGAGCGAGGCCTCCTCGATTTCATCCCCTGGACCGAAGTAAACCCACAGCTCCTCAGGGACAAGATCTTCTCGATCATTGAAAACAAGGACAGATACGTGGAGGCCATGAGTGGCTTCAAGCTTTCCGGGCTAGATACCATGCTGGCTGAGCTGCACCATCTACAACACAACTGACCCGCCACCCTTGCCCATATCCGCCATCACGGCCAACCATCACCGTCTTTTTTGGCTTACAAAAATCCCAATGACCGACTCCAGCAGACCCGTTATCGCCTATATATTAAAAGGCTATCCGCGCATTTCTGAAACCTTCATCTCAAATGAGATCCTCATGCTCGAGCAGCTCGGTTTTAACATGCGACTGTTTTCGATGCGAAAGCCAAGGGAAAATTTCAGCCACGCCTCTGTCAAAAAAATCCGGGCCAGGGTCGATTATCTACCAACGGAATTGCTGCTCGAACTGCCACGTCTACTCGTCCCAAATATTTTTCTGGCTAGCAAAGAGCCCAGACGCTACCGCCAGGCCCTTATGCTTGCTGGAGCCAGGTTCAGGCGAACCGGTAAAATTGCCACCATCAAGCATCTGCTCCAAGCCGGCTACATGACAAACAATTTCCTATTACATGAACCGGAAATACGACATTTACACGGACATTTCGCCCATTCTCCCACCTCGGTCACCATGTTCGGCGCAATCCTGTCCGGATTGCCATTTAGCTTTACTGCTCATGCCAAGGATATCTACACTTCCAACCCGGAGCAACTGCGGGAAAAGATGGATGAGGCGCGATTTGTTGTGACCTGCACCCGTCACAACGCGGAATACTTGCGCAGCATCGCTCCTGATTCAGCCACCCCGATCCATTGTGTCTATCATGGCATCGATCTGGAGCTCTTCAATCATCCAGAGCAAAAGCCTGTACCCACCGAACCGTACCGGCTCTTCACCGTTGCCCGCCTCACCGAGAAAAAAGGTCTGCCAACCATCTACCGTGCCCTTGCACATCTGAAAAGCCGCGGTGTATCCTTTCAGCATGTCCTGATCGGTGATGGCGATGACCGGGAAAAGATTCTTGGCTTGATCCACACTTTGGGCCTCGATGATCAATGTCACTGGCTGGGAACAAAGACCCATGACGAGGTGCTGGCCCGTTTCAAGGAAAGCGATCTCTTTGTGTTGGGTTGCGAGATTGCTGATAACGGAGACAGGGACGGGATCCCCAATGTATTGGTGGAGAGTCTGGCCATGGGAGTACCGGCCATCTCCACCACAGTATCGGCCATTCCCGAAATCCTGAAAAACAGGGAAACCGGGCTGACCGTACCACCGTCTGATCCTGACGCCATGGCAGAGGCCATCATGACCTTGCTGGAAGATCGGCAACTGCGCGAACACATCATAAACACTGGAAACACATGGGTTGCCGAGCAGTTTGACAACCGGTTCTGGATCGAACGACTGGCTGAGATCTTTCGTGCCGAACCCCATATCGGCTAAAAACCGGAGGTTCATCGTGGACACAACACACAACACGACTACCCCATACATTTATGGATTGCTCCGCCATGGTGAAACTGTCTGGAACAGTCAAAAGCGGGTGCAAGGACATGGCAACTCCCCCCTTACCGAGCACGGCAGGTCGATGACCGCAAAGTGGGCTGCCTTTCTTGCCGATGGCGGCTGGCAACACATCCTCTGCAGCGATCTGGGCCGGGTAAGGGAAACTGCCCAGATCATCAACGAGGTCCTGCAAATCCAGATAACGGAAGACGTGCGGCTGCGCGAGCAGGATTGGGGCGACTGGGAAGGTTTGAAGGTTGATGATGTACGCCGGGACTTTGCCACCGAGCTGGCTGTCATGTCAGCACAAGGCTGGGATTTTTGTCCACCAAACGGCGAGAGTCGAAAAGATGTTCGAGATCGTACCTTGGCGGCGCTTGCCGCATACCGTGCCAAACATCCAGCCGGAAAAACCCTGGTCATCTGCCATCTCGGTGTTATCAAATGCCTCGTCTACGGTGTTGCCGGTTGCAGTTTTCTGCCCGATGACAACATCAACGTCGAAAAGGCCTGTTTGCACCACATCCTCTACGAACAAGGCCAGTACCGACTTGGCCCGTTGAATATCAGGCCGGAGGCCGCCTTGTGAGAATCGCCTATTACTGCCAGCATGTTCTCGGCATCGGTCATTTCCACAGAAGCCTTGAAATCTGCAAAGAGCTGGCCGAACACCACGAAGTACGGCTCATCGTGGGCGGTCCGCCGGTAGATGATGTGCCGAAAACCATCACACTCGTCCAGCTACCTGGACTGCAGATGGATACGGACTTCAAAAATCTTGCCCCCTGCAATTCCGCCTATTCCCTTGACGAGGTCAAAAAACAGCGAGGCACTCGCCTTTACTCGTTTTTTGAGAAGTTCCGACCCGAAGTTTTCCTGGTAGAGCTCTACCCTTTTGGCCGTAAAGCCTTTCGTTTTGAGCTCGACCCAGTTTTAAAAGCCATACGGAAAGGTGAACTTTCCCCCTGCAAATGTTTCGTCAGTCTCCGGGATATTCTTGTTGAACGGCCCAATGACCGCGAACGTTTCGAAGAAAGGGTAATCACCACCCTGAACCGCTTGTTTGACGGTTTGCTGGTTCACGCCGATGACACCGTCATCACCCTTGGCGAGACCTTTAACCGTTACCCGGATATTGATGTTCCCATTCATTATACAGGTTTTGTCACCCCGAAAAGCACACCACAGTCACGTGAGAAGATGCGTCACCAGCTCTCGCTCGCCGCGAACGAGAAGCTGATCGTGGTCAGTGTCGGCGGGGGAAATGTGGGAGAGGAACTGCTCGTCGCCTCGATTGCGGCATTCAAACAACTCAATACCGACAAGAATTGCCGGATGCAGCTTTTTTGTGGGCCATATTGTCCGGAAAACACCGTGCAGCGACTCTTGCTCAACCTGCCGCCCAATGCTGCTGTCGACCGTTTCAGCGCCCATTTTCCCGACTGGCTGCAGGCCGCAGACCTTTCCATTTCCATGGCCGGGTACAACACCTGTATGAATATCGTCCAGGCCGGTATTCCTGCTCTGGTTTACCCTTTCGCCCAGAACCAGGAACAAGCCTTTCGTGCCAGACGACTGGCCAGGAAGGCCACAATCACCATCCTGGGCGACACGGACCTGACAGAGCACACCCTTGCCACCCATATAATCAGCATGCTGGGTCGAACCCGCTATCAGGCCGACATCAACCTCAATGGTGCAGTCGGCAGCAGACTCCAGATTGAACGCTGGTGTCAGGGAGTATAATTGATGCATTATCGCCCTACGGTACTCTACCATCGATCTATCCCTCGCCTTTCCGAACAACTGGGTGCCAGTATCGATCGGGGCTGCGATGCATACCATGGAACAGAACCGATCGAGCTCTTTTTTCGCGCAGATGATATCGGAGTGGCGTCGAGACTCTTTCACCAGTTGATTCTGCTCTTTCAGCGCCACCAGATGCCGCTCTGCCTTGCAGTCGTACCCTGCTGGCTCACCCAAAAACGATTTGCCGATATCCGCAATATCACCGGGACTGACGACGCCCTCTGGTGCTGGCACCAGCATGGCCGACTGCACAAAAATTTTGAACCCACCGGCAAAAAACAGGAATTCGGCCCTGCCAGGAAGAAGGCTATAGTCAAGGGTGAACTTCTGAAAGGCCAGGAGCGGTTGCGTTACATCATGGGCGAGAGCCTTTCACCCTATTTCACCCCCCCCTGGAATCGCTGCAGCGTTGAAACGGCCGAAGCTCTTGGCGAGCTTGGCTTTGCCGCTATATCACGTTCCATTGGTGCCCGTCCGGATCTCTCACACATTCTGCCTGATTTCCAAGTCAATGTCGATCTGCACACCAGAAAAGAACTCACGTCGGAAGAGAGCCTGCAGAACATGCTCCGAGAACTCGAAAACAGCATTGCCTCTGGCCGATGTGGAATCATGCTCCACCACCAGCGCATGAATAACAACGCGTTTCTGTTTCTTGATCTGCTGATGAGCCACCTGGCCCGCCAGCAAAAGATTGCTCCGCGAAGATTTGAAGAATTAGTGTAGGCGAAATTCCCACCTTTCTTCTCATCTTCTACAGTTACCGTATCGCATCACATTTTGCGTGATGACCGTTTCTGCCCCGCCCACCTTTCTGTCACAGGATTTATAAGCTTCTTCCGGGAGAATTTTTCTCAATTTCCGATCAGCACCATTGACATTGATAGCTGCTAAAATTAAGATTTAGCTAATATTTTCTTTAGATTCAGAGCATCAAATCCCTCACAGTCTACCAAATGACTTATGAGGTAATAAACGATCAGCACCCATCAGGTAGGGAGGACACATGCGGCGTCTCGTGGCACTGCCCATGGGCAAATCGGTCCAGATGGCATACCAGTCGATCAAGGTACGCTTCTTCCGTTCGCTCATCACCACCATGAGCCTGGTTCTGGCGGTGGCCTTTCTCTGCTACATCCTGGTGGGCAACGATCTGGCCCAGGCATTGCTCAGTACCGGAGATCCGGTTCTTGGCCAGAAACTCATCTCCGCCGGCTATGACGTTGCACCCGGAGACACCAGCCTTGCCGCCACCGCGAAACAGCGATGGATCGTCTTTCTCTCACTGCTGGTCTGTGTGGTCGGTATTATCAACGCCCAGCTCATGTCGGTAACAGAGCGGTTTCGTGAAATCGGTACTCTCAAATGCCTTGGAGCGCTGGACCGCTATATCGTTCGCCTCTTCGTTCTCGAAGCAGCGATGCAGGGGCTGACCGGCTCTTTTGCCGGGATGCTGGCCGGTATTCTGGCAGCGACATTTTCGGGGACGATCCGGTTCGGTCTTGATATTTTCGGGATATACCCCTTTCAGGAGATCATGATCTCCGCGGCCTGGGCTATCGCGACCGGTACCGGCCTCAGCCTTCTCGGTGTTCTCTACCCCGCGCTTCTGGCTGCCAGAATGCAGCCGGTAGAGGCTATGCGGGTCGATCAGTAAAACAACAGAATCCCCTGCCTGCTAATTCTTATCACCCCGGGCAGACTCCATAACAGGGAGCCACTATGGCGGAAAAACATATCGTTCGTGTTACCGATGTCACCAAGCATTTCGATCTTGGCAAAATCGTGGTCGAAGTGCTGAAAGGCATCGATCTGACGATTGAAACCGGTAAATATATTTCGATCATGGGACCATCCGGCTCCGGCAAGTCAACCCTTTTCAACATGATCGGCGGCCTGGATAAACCCACAAGCGGCAAAGTTTTCATCGACGAGGTGGACATCGCCCAACTCGACGCATATGAACTCGCCTGGCTCAGGTGCCGGAAAATTGGCTATATCTTCCAGACCTTTAACCTCATCCCGGTCATGACCGCCCTTGAAAATGTGACCATCCCCATGACCTTTGCCGGGGTCTCCCACGATGAAAGCCTTGAGCGCGGTATGGAGTTACTGCAACTGGTGGGCCTGGAAGGCCGTCACTCTCACCGCCCTTCTGAGCTTTCCGGTGGACAGCAACAGCGAGTGGCGGTTGCAAGGGCGCTGGCCAACAATCCGGCCATTATCCTGGCCGATGAACCCACCGGCAATCTCGACCTCAAGACCGGTGAGGATATCATCCAACTGCTCAAAACCCTGAGCAGCTCCTATGGGGTAACCGTCATATCGGCAACCCATGACTACAAAATGCTGAATGTCTCCGATCAGGTAGTCTGGATCCGGGACGGCCGGGTGGACAAGATTCAGGAACGCTCGGAACTTGAGATCAGGACCGGAGGCCTCGGCACTGTGGAGGCTGAGCCATGATAGCAATTGCTCTCTCAACCAGTAACCGGAAAACAGCATGAACGCTTCTTCCCGCCTCATCGCACTCCTGCTGCTGACCTTTTTCGCTGTTGGCCAGCACAGCAATGTGTACGCTCAGCATGGGACACTCTTTGAGGACACCATCCGCGAACTGGCGAGTTACGATAGTCGTGCCACCGGTTCCGAGGGCTACGAACAAGCAGCAGAATATATCGAAGAGAAATTCGAGCAGTTGGGACTCGAACCAGCCAGTCATTATTATACCGTACCGGTCCGAAAAGTCCGTGAGGCAAGTATCACCATAAACGGCGCGACCAGACAGTTGCGCCCCTTTCTCTATAACGCCATCACGCCGGGAACAACAAACGGCGTCCTTCAGGGACCACTCTATTATGTCGGCTCAGGCTCACTAACGGAACTAAAAGGTGTGCCCATTGCCGGCTCAATCGTCGTGATGGAATTCGATTCCGGCCGCAACTGGCAGGTGCTTGCCAGCCTCGGGGCCAAAGCCCTTATCTACCTGGATCGTGGTACCTCACGCTCTAAATATTTCTTTACAGAAAAGCACGAACTCTCGCCGCTGCAATTCCCCTGTTTCTGGATAGACGAAACTGAATCAAGCACCCTGTTTGCCATAGATAAGGACAAACCCGGTACCTTGCTGGCCCAAAACGTAGCGCTGCAGGCTGCAGTCAGTTGGAATGAAGTGCTGGCCAGAAATATTTACACCACCATCCCCGGCAATGACGACAAGCTGAAAGAAGAAGTGGTGATTCTTGAGGCCTTCTTTGACTCTGAGGAGTTTGTCGCCGGTCTGGCACCAGGAGCTGACGCGGCAGTATCTGTCGCCACACTCCTGGAGATCGCCGAAACACTCACCAAGAACCCACCCAAACGCTCCGTTCTGCTGGTCGCCTCCAGTGGCCATGCTCAGACCCTGGCCGGCATGCGGGAGATGATCTGGAGCCTTAACGAACGATCGAAAGAGCTGCGCGATATGCGCCGTGATCTGCAGCATGACATCAAGGACATAAGGGAAAACATCAACATACTCCGTAACCTGAGCTTTCCTCTGACTACTGATATCAAACAGGACCGGGCAATTGCAAAAGTTATCAGTAAACCACTGAAATTTGCCATAGACACTATCTCCCGAGAACTTATTCAGCTGCGCATGGCCGGTGTTACCGAGGAGATCAAAGCCAAAATCGCAGAGACCTCGGCAGCGCGATTTGCTCTCAGGCGACTGAGCTGGGCCGAGAACTACCACAACCTCCCAGCGGAAGAAGTCGAACTGCTGCAAAAGCTCATCCCGGAAGCTCTGACGGAAAGCGAGATACAGCTTGCCGAACTTGAACGCCAGTTCAAAGCTTTAAAAAGTGCCAATTCCTTTCGTCTTGCGGCCAGAAACTACAACATCGCCGCAGTTGTCAGCCTCCATCTTTCCAGTCATGGCGACGGAGTGGGCGGTTTTCATCGTGGTTACCTCTATAACCTCAAACCGACCATCAACCGGACAGGCATCTATAGCACCATTGCCGATGTGATGGCCGAAGCCGCCGAATCGTCAATTGAGCGCAATCGATATAAGGACACCCTCCGCCCCACCAGAATGCGCAGCTGGGAGTCCTGGTTTCTCGATCAGCCACAACTTGGCGGAGAAATCAGCTCACTGGCCGGTATGCTCGGTATCAGTCTTGCGACCACCAGCGACAGTCGAGCGCTCTGGGGTACCCCCTGGGATCGGGTTGAGGAAGTGGATTGGGAAAACGCTCAGCAGCAGGCCCAGCTTGTCGGTGACCTGGTGCGCGGTATCACCGAGGCGTCTGCTCTTAGTACCGACAATCTCCCCCGTGACGGGTTCTCCACCGCCTCAGCCAGGACCAACCTGCTATTGCAGGGGGAGCTATTCGCCGACTATCCGGCTACCGGCACCACCATTCTCGCTTATCAGGGGCTGAACCGCTTTTACGCCAAGGTGGACCACCGGGGCACCTTTACCATCCGCGGAATCGCCGACAAGAAGAACGTGCTCGACAAGCTGATTATTGAGGGCTACCGCTTTGACGAGACCACCGGTAAGGTCATCTGGGCCATCGACAAGAAAGAAACCGGCAAGGATAACTACCGGTTGAAGATGCTGCGGAAATCGATGAAGACCGACCTGGTGATGTTCAACTGCCATGAAACCACCGTTTTCGATCTGCTTGAGCCGCGCAGCTTCAACTACATGACAAAGCTCGATCTCTTCGACGGCCGCCGCGACGCCCCACCCCAGCATTACTGGTACAGCCGGATAGACACCAGGGACTCCATCATCACTTCGGTCTATATGGAGCCGGGTGCACTGATGAAGATGACCCTCTCCGATACCGTCCTCACCCGGAAAATGCTGCTCACCAACGCTACTCCAGAAGATCCAATGGGGACTGGTTATCCGGTGGATGATTCACCCGCCATCTACCACAGCGCCTTTCACGCCGCCAATGATGCCTGGACTCTGCTCACCCCGCGGATCAACAACCTCCAGTCACACGGCATTTTCGACGAAAAGATCGACAATCTGCAGCAGCGCGGCCTTGCCGCACTCAAGAAAAGCAACGAAGGGTACAGGGATCTCAACTATGCCGAAGCCCGTGAGGCTGCCGCTGAATCTCTGGCCCTGGCCAGCCGGGTCTATGTTCAGGTGGAAAAAACACAGAAGGATGTCCTGTTCGGGGTGTTGTTTTATATCGCCCTGTTCGTGCCTTTTGCCTTTTGCATGGAACGCTTTCTCTTCAATTTCACAACCATTTACAAGCGCATCATCGGCTTTGCCATGATTCTGGCCCTGCTGATCGCTATCATCTACCAAGTCCACCCCGCCTTCCAGCTCACTTACAGCCCCATGGTGGTCATCCTGGCCTTTTTCATTATCGGCCTGTCACTGATGGTGACACTCATAATTTTCTTTCGCTTCGAAGAAGAAATGGCGCTGCTGCAACGCCGCGCCACCCATAAACGGCCAGAGGAGATCAGCCGCTGGAAGGCCTTTGTCGCCGCCTTTTTCCTGGGCGTCTCCAATCTCAGGCGACGAAGACTGCGGACCTTGCTCACCTGCTCGACACTTATTATCCTCACCTTCACCATCATGAGCTTTACCACTATCAAGTCGAGCCGACAGCAGAACCTGCTGCTGTTCCAGGATACCGCCCCCTATCACGGCTTGCTGTTGAAGAAACTGAACTGGGCCAGCCTGCCGACCCAGGCAACGGACATCCTTGTCAACTCCATGCAGGCACTGGAACACCCGGCACCACGGGTCTGGTTGGAGGCCGTCGACCCCTCCCAGACGATCCAGGCCCCGATAGCCAATGGCGACAACCAGGCAGTGCTGCAAGGACTGATCGGCTTAAGCCCGGATGAACCCTATGTCACCGGTCTGGATTCGGTTCTCACCAGTGGCCGTTGGTTCACGAAGGAAGACAGGCAAGCTATTTTACTTGAAGAAAAGATGGCAGCGCGCCTTCGGGTCGTCGGCAACAATAGCGAAGTTCAGCTCTGGGGCGAGGTCTACCAGGTGGTCGGGACCTTTAGTGCCGAGCTTCTGGAAAAGGCCGTGGACCTGGATGGCGAACCGCTCACCCCTGTAACCTTTCCCGAAGAGGCTGGCAGCAATATTAGTGAAGAAGAACAGGAAGCCAAGGAATCGGGTGAGGAGATCATCTCCTTCCAGAGCCGCTATCGCCATGTAGCCGCCTCGCAAGTGGCCATTGTGCCGGCATCTACCCTGCTGGCCGCCGGCGGCACACTGAAAAATATCGCCGTCCGGCCGGAAAACAGCGACACCTTGAAAGAAATCGCCACGCTTTTGACCGACCGATTCAGCCTGGTAATCTTTTCCGGTGCTCCTGATGGGGTCTGGCTCTATAATGTCAGTGACACCATCAACTACCAGGGTGTGCCGGATATCATCATTCCCTTGCTGATCTCCATCCTTATCGTCCTGAACACCATGATCAGCTCGGTTTATGAACGAAAAGGCGAGATCGGTGTCTACACCTCGGTAGGCCTTGCCCCCTCCCATGTTGCCTTTCTTTTTGTCGCCGAGGCCTTGGCGCTGGCAGTCATATCAGTGGTGCTCGGGTATGTCATCGCTCAGGTCGCCGCCTCGTTTTTTTCTGCGACCAGTCTGTGGGAAGGCATCACCGTCAACTACTCCTCCATGGCTGGGGTTGCTGCCATGGTCCTGGTTATTCTCGTGGTTTTGATCTCAGTTATTTATCCTGCCCGGGTGGCGGCCCGCATTGCCATCCCCGATGTCAACCAGACCTTCGCCCTGCCTGCGCCGGTGAACGACACCATTACCGTCAATCTGCCCTTTCTCATGAAATACGATGAACACGAGTCCATCGGCGGCTTTATCCACGATTATTTCACCGGCCACCAGGATATCTCCCAGGGGATATTCTCCACCGGCCCGGTGGATATTGTCTTCAGTTGCGCCACTGTCGATGAGATTGCCAAAATGATACAAATGAGCGATTCGCCCCATGACCTGCACTGCCTGCATCTTCGGGCGAATGTCTGGCTGGCACCATTTGACTTTGGAATAATGCAGTCCGTCGACATCCAGTTCTGCCCGGCCATTGAGGGAAAAAATTATCTCTCCATCAAAGCAACCTTACAACGGAAATCCGGTGAGTCGGTGGTCTGGCAACGAATCAATACCATCTTTCTCCACGATCTTCGCAAGCAGCTTCTCGTCTGGCGCTCACTTGATGATACCAGTCATAAACAGCTTGGAGAAAACTTTCGGGCCCTTGCTGCCGAAAAAATGTACCCGGAGGGCGTCTAAATGAGCACATCCAGCCAGCAACAACCGCCCCTGATCCGGCTCCGGGCCCCGCTTCTCGGGATCATCCTCGCGATCGGCATCTGCGTTGTCACACCCTATAACAATATCTACCTGCAGGCCACTCCATTGGGCGGCGGCCATTTCCCGTTAGCACCATTTGTCATCTTTCTTCTTCTGACTGTCCTTATCACGATCCTCGCCAAGATCTTCAAACCGCTTGGTTTTCTCTCCGGTATTGAACTGCTGGTGGTGTGGATTGAGATGGTTATCGGTTCCGGTATCGCCTACACCGGTCTCGCCCGAACCTTCCTTATCAATATCACCGCCCCGGCTCACTATGCCACCGTTGGTAACCGCTGGAACGAAACACTCCAACCCCTGCTCCCCCCATCGCTCAGCCCATCCGATCCCGAAGCCATCGAGATGCTCTATCGGGGCATTGCCGGAGGCAGGACCATGGGCTGGTTCGAGGTACTGACCAATATCCCATGGTCAGCCTGGTTGACACCGTTGGCCATGTGGGGATTCTTCATCCTGGTCGGTTATCTGGTAATGATCTTTCTGGTCAACATCCTGTCCCGCCAATGGATTCACAACGAACGGATGAACTTTCCGTTATTAAAAGTGCCCCAGATGATCAGCAAGGCAGTGGATAACGGTGAGGCGGGTTCGTTCTTCTGCAACCGTTTCCTGTTGGTAGGTATAGCCGTACCGGCCTTTCTCCATCTGATTAACGGCCTGAGTCTCTACTATCCGTCTGTTCCGTCGATTCCAACCCTGCTTTTAGCCGGTTCCTATGTGGCTGACCGCGGAGTTCTTGCCGGTTTTGCGAAATTGAAGCTCTACTTTTACCCGGCCTTTATCGGCTTTGCCTTTCTGACGTCCAGGCAAATCTCCTTTTCCTTCTGGTTCTTTTTCCTGGCAGGCGGCCTGGTATACGGCATTCTCGACACCCTTGGCTATGCAATTCCCGCCTCCGAGCTCGGCATAACCTTCGGCCCGACCCTCACCCGGCCCGAAGAGATGCAGATGATCGGGGCCTACGGCATCTTTTTTCTCTTTCTGGTCTGGCTCGCCAGGCAACATCTCATCATGGTGGTTCGTCAGTCCCTTTTTCTGGCGCCGGCAACGGAAAGTCACTCCGAATGGTTCGACGTGCGCATCTCCTTCTGGGGAGCACTGGCTGGCTTTACCATTCTCATCGGCTGGTACGTCCTGCAGGGAATGGCCTTTACTACAGCGATCTTGCTGGTCGGCGCCTTCTATATGATCATGCTGGTAGCCACCCGCATCATCTGCCAGGGGGGCCTCGCCTATTTCACCCTCACAGCCGCCCCCATCGACGGCATGATCGCCCTGTTCGGTACCAAGATGTTCGTCGGCACCAGTGGCTTGCTGGCCGGCATGAGCCAGAAAACGCTTTTTGTCGATCTGCGCGAATCACTTATGCCTTCGCTGGTTCATGGTCGACGCATTCACCAGAACAAGCTGCCGGCCGGTCTCCTTTTCGGCAGCATGGTTGCAACCATATTGCTCGCTACCATCGCCTCGGTGATGTCAATGATGGTGCTTTGCTACCGCTTCGGAATCCGTGAATTGCAGCTGGAATGGGCCAACCGGACGACAATCGGTGTATATGAAAACATCCAGCGACTGGTGTCCGCCCCCATAGAATCCGGCAACTGGGTTTATACTTTCGCCCTGATGGGGGCCTTGGTCATGCTGTTGCTGGTGGTCTGTTATCACCGGCTTTACTGGTGGCCGATCCATCCTATTGGCTATCTCACTGCGTACAGTTCGGCCATGCGTATACTCTGGGTAAGCTTTTTCATCGGCTGGGCCTGCAATGCACTGTGTATGCGGTATGGCGGAATCCACCTATACCGGAAACTGCAGTATTTTTTTATCGGTCTTATTATCGGCGACTTTCTCATGGGCGGCGGCTGGGCCATCGTCGGCCTCTTTACCGGCACCAGTTACCAGGTTCTGCCTGATTGATCAGCCAAAGGCGAGATACCTTCTGGCATAATTATTTTGCGGAGTTGAACCTGCACCATGTATGACGACAAGGAACTAAAAGAATATCGGGACCTGCTCCCGCAGCCGACCCACTTCGAAGAGGGATTCGACTGGAAAACCATCATCGGCGCCATCTTCATTGGCTTTCTGATGATGCCGGGCTCGATGTACCTGCAGCTCGTGATCGGCCAGGGGATAGGCCCAGCCGCGCGTTGGGTCACTATTATCCTTTTTGCCGAGATTGCCAAGCGGGCCCACTCCGAGCTGAAACAGCAGGAGATCTTCCTCCTCTATTATATGGCCGGCGCAGCACTGGCCTCGCCTTTTTCCGGTCTGTTGTGGAACCAGTATCTGGTGCAGTCGGATGCAGCCCGGATGCTGGGGGTGACAGAGTTCATTCCCTCCTGGGTAGCGCCCGGCCCTGATTCGGCCTCAATGGTCGAGCGCACCTTTCTCCATCGCGACTGGCTGGTCCCAATTTTGCTCCTAGTAGGATCGCAGATCATCCAGCGCATCGACCATTTCGGCCTCGGATATGCCCTCTACCGTATCACCTCCGATGTAGAGAAACTGCCCTTCCCCATGGCTCCAGTAGCAGCCCTGGGCACGATGGCCCTTGCCGAGTCGGCGGAAGAAAAAGGCAAAAAGAGCTGGAAATGGCGGGTCTTTTCCATTGGCGGGGTGATAGGCCTCATTTTTGGCGGCATATATGTGGTGCTGCCCATTGTGTCGGGCCTCATTTTCACCGAACAGATCCGCCTTATCCCCATTCCCTGGATTGAGCTGACCAACCACACCGAGGATTTTCTGCCGGCGGTTGCGACAGGTCTTCAACTTGATCTCGGGCTGCTCTTTGTCGGCATGGTATTACCTTTCTGGGCAGTAATCGGCGGACTGATCGGGCTCATCATCACCTTTATCCTGAACCCGATGCTCTACTCCTGGGGCATCCTGACCCGCTGGCACCCCGGCATGGCCACGGTGGACACGGTCTTTGCCAACAATTTCGATTTTTACATGAGCTTTGGTATCGGCCTCGGCCTTGCAATCGGCTGCATCGGCGTCTGGTCCGTGGTCAAATCGCTCAAAGATTCCAGTAACCGTGGAAGCTTGCAGGATCTCTTTACCCCGCCACCCGGGCGAGGTGATTTCAATTTCTGGATATCGATTGCAATCTATTTTTTCTCGACGCTTGCCTATGTGGGGCTCTGCGTCTGGTTGGTGCCGTCTTTTCCCTGGGTCTTCTTCCTCGCCTATGGCTTCATCTACACCCCTATTATCAGCTACATCACCGCCAGGATGGAAGGTATTGCCGGCCAGTTCGTCAGCCTGCCATTGGTGAGAGAAGCGAGCTTTATCGCCGGCGCCCGATTTTTCGGGTACCAGGGCATCGAGATATGGTACGCGCCGATCCCCATTCACAACTATGGCGAAGCCACGGTCCAGTTCCGCCAGATAGAACTGACCGGCACCTCTATTCGCGGCATCATCAAGGCCGAGGTACTGGTCTTTCCCATCGTGATGATTGCTAGCCTGCTCTTCTCGCAGTTCATCTGGCGATTGGCCCCAATTCCGTCGGCTAGCTACCCCTTTGCCCAGGAACTCTGGCATCTCCAGGCCTTGAATACCCTGTTGATGCAGACCTCGACCCTGGAAGGAAACTCGATGTTCTACCAGGCCTTAAACGGCTCAACCGTAGTGAGCGGTCTCGGTTTCGGACTGCTTATGTATTTTGTCCTGAGCCTTTTCGGGTTGCCGGTGCTGCTCATTTACGGAGTAGTGCGAGGGCTCGGTCAGTCGACGCCGCATGGTCTTATCCTCGAGGTGGCTGGCGCTTTTCTCGGCCGCTATTTCTTTATGAAAAAATTTGGCCCCATGTGGCGTCAGTACGCGCCGGTGCTACTTGCCGGTTTCTCCTGTGGCATGGGCCTTTCCGGCATGTTTGCCATGGGCTTTGCCCTCATTATGAAATCACTCAGCTACATGGCCTACTGACCGATGAGCAAATTCGACACCACACCCATCACTAAGCGCACGCTTTTCTCCTGGATCATCAACCGATTCCGGGGTCCGCAGCTGATGCTGCTCGGTGTCATCATCGTCAGCCTCTTTTTCCGCGTCTATCCGCTGGAGATGCAGCGCAAGATCATCAACGAGGCAATCAACCTCAAGGAAATAGACCTCCTCTTCCTTTACTGTGGTCTTTACATGGCGGCGGTGCTGGTGGCAGGGCTCCTAAAATATTTCATCAACTCGTATCAGGCGATCATCGGCCAGAAGATCCTGATCGAAATGCGTCAGGAACTGTATAATCATATCCTGCGGCTCCCTCTGCAATTCTTCCACCGTACCCAGACCGGCACCATCATCTCGGCACTCACCGCCGAACTCAACGCCATTGGCATGTTCCTAGGCGGAGCGCTGGCCATTCCCGTCACCTCCTTTCTCACCTTTCTCGCCTTTGCCGGGTATATGATCTACCTTAATCCTTTCCTCGGTTTGATCAGCATGACCGTCTACCCCTTCGAACTGGTGGTTGTGCCGCTTTTACAGAAACGCTACAATGCCATCAACCGTACCCGAGTGACGGTGACCCGTGCCATGGCCAATCTGGTGAACGAGGCAAGTTCCGGCATCCACGAGGTACAGGCCAACGCCGGTTTCGATCTGGAAAAGACTCGGCTTGATCGGCTGGTGGAACGGCTCTATATCATCATGCGACGGCTGTCCATCCTGAAATATGGTATCAAGTTCAGCAACAACCTGTTCCAGAGTCTCGGCCCCTTCCTCCTCTTTCTCATCGGCGGTTACCTTGCTATCAATGGCCAGTTCACCATCGGCGCACTGGTGGCCTTTCTTTCTGCCTATGAAAAGGTATACGATCCATGGAAGGAAATTATCGAATATTACCAGGATTATCAGGATGCAGAGGTCCGTTATCGGCAAATCATGGAAGCCTTCGACCTTGAGCCGGAATATCTGCTGGCAGCGCCGGACCGTAAACCGTTAACCCTGAAAGGCCATATCGAAGCCCGTAATGTCGGTTATACTATCGACAACACCACCCGACTGCTCGACGAGGTAACCTTTGACCTCACGCCCGGCAGCCATATGGCCCTTATTGGCTTTTCAGGCTCGGGCAAATCGACCTTAAGTCTGTTGATTGGCCAGCTCTACAGCCACACGCAAGGGGTGTTGAGCGTAGATAATATCGAAATCAACGAGATGACCAAGCTCGATATCGCCAAAAATATCAGTTTTGTCTCACAGCATCCCTTTATCTTTACAGGGACGGTCCGCGACAATTTGCTCTACTCCTGCTCAGCTCTGCAGCGGTCCGGGGTTCTGGATGAGCTTCCGGACAGCCCGGACCTCATAAACATGATCGCAAATGTGGGGCTGGCCGAAGATGTGATTCGTTGGGGCCTCAGAACCGTGATTCCGCCGCGACAGGCCTATCCACTGGTGGACAAATTTTTGCGTATGCGCGATATCGTCTCCAGTGAACTGCGGCGCCAGTTTAGCCACGTGGTGGAATTCTATGACGCCAATCTTTTCCTTGAATATTCCACCCTCGGCATCAACCTCACCTTCAGCAGTTATCCTGGCAGCCCACATGTGGAAGGGTTGATCGGCAACGAACCCTTCCGGGCCTTTATAAAGGACAATGCGTTACTGCCATGGCTTTTAGAACTCGGTCGTTCCATTGCCAAAACCACCATCACGCTGCTCGCCGATTTCCAGAACGACGAGTTCTTCTTCCAGGGCAGCCCGATGGAACCAGACCAGCTCGACAGCTATATTGCTCTCGTGAAAAAAGCGGACAGCAAAGGGATTGAGCAATTAAAGGATCAGGATCAGGATCGCTTTCTGGCCCTGGCCCTGCTCTTTACCCCGGGCCAGCACAAGATCTACACCATCAGCAGGGCCGATAAAGACAGGATTGTAGCTATGCGCCAAAAATTCCTGCAAAATGTGCTCGGTATCGACCTGGAACAATGCCGCAATGGTGTTCTGCAGCGCACCATCTACGACATGGCCCAGATGGCACCCGAACGACATGCCATCTTCTTCACACCCTTCTGTGCCAGCCAATACCTCTACTCCCACTCGCTCCTTGACAACATCATCTTTGGTACTGTAATTGAAAAGGATGTAGTGCAGTCGACCCTTGCTCCACTGGCACTGCAGCTTTTCAAGGATCAGGGACTGCTCGACGAAGTTTTCGAGATCGGTCTGGACTTTCATGTGGGCAGCAAAGGCGACAAGCTCTCGGGCGGCCAAAAACAGAAGATAGCCATCGCCACGGCCCTGTTAAAGAACGCGCCCATTCTCATACTCGACGAAGCTACAGCCAGCCTGGACAACAATTCCCAGGCCAGAATCCAGCAGTACATCAACACCCAATTGCGCAAGACGACAACGGTTATTGCGGTAATGCATCGCCTTGACATGATCGCCGGTTATGATCATATTCTCGTTATGAAGGCAGGCAAGGTCGTAGAATCCGGCGGATATACTGAACTTATGAAAGAAAGAGGAATTCTGTATGAGCTCGTCAACAACTCCTGAGTGCAATTGCAGAATCACCCTCGATTTCGATATACTCCGCCAGAGCCAGGTTTTTGCCGGTGCACCGGCGGAGGTCGTTAAGCTCTTTGCCTATCTATCCCGACACCGTACCTACCAGCCAGGTGCAAGTATCCTCCTTCAGGGGGACAAGGCGGAAAACTGTTATCTCATCATCAGCGGTGAGGTGGACATTATCACCCGTCACAGGGATCAGGAAATTGTCGTACAGCGTCTTCGGCCCGGCAGTTTTTTCGGGGAACTGGCGCTTCTTGCACGTTTTGATTGGTTTTTTTCTGCAAGAGCTACCCAGGAAACCGAAATTCTGATCATCAGCCGGGAAGGATTCGAGAAAGTATTAAGCAAATATCCAGAAAAGCGTGATAAGATAACAGAGAAAGTTATCCAACTTCGGATCTCCCGCTTCGAAAACCAGACGGCTAACCTGCTGGACCGTCTGTTGGAAGCGGGCTTGAGCGCAGACAGCGGCCCGCTCATCGGCTGATAGAAATTTCAATTTTTACCTTTATTTCCACACATCATGAAACCTACCAGAACAATCGTCCTTGCCATCGCTTGCTGCCTGTGCTTCATAAATAGTACATCTGTCCTGGCCAAAGGAAAGGCACCACTTGAGGTCGGTGGTTTTGTACTGGGCTCGGATGTTGGCGATTATCCAGATGCCATGAACACCAACTTTCTTAAAGAAATGGTGATCACCGACTGGCATGGTTTTCGGAAAGGGGTAATCAGCTACGGTATTTGTAAATATCCCAACAAGATCGTTAGAATCGAACTGAAATACGAGGATCAGACAAAAGAGTACTTCCTCAAACTCTTGAGCGAATATAAAAAGCAGTTCGGTGCCCCGGACGAGTGGAAAGGCGATTCATTTGGCATTCTCCACATCTGGAAATGGTATTTCAAAGACAGCGCAAACCGGACCATCAGTCTTTTACTGCAGCATAATCTCCGTAATCCCAACGAGTCTATCGGTAATGTGGTCAAGTTATCCTATACTGATATGATGGAGGAGGAGCGGGAGTGCTTCAACCAGATGTGTGAAGAGAAAAAGAGTGACAAGGACCGGGAACGACTCGAGCAGTTGAAAAAGCCGGATTGGCAGTTCCTGATCCCACGCTAATCGATGGTCTTATCCCCTACTATCGACAGCCGAAGGCTGACAGGCTGGAACGGTCTGCAGTTCAGCAATCCAGTCAACTGGGAGGTAATTGTCGCCGGCCCCCGTCATCTATTAGTCGAAAACGATCTCAATCCTCTTCTGGAGATCCGCTGGGAACCAGACGGAAAAATTTCGGTCGATCAAGTTATCCAGGCAACCATCAGTCGGCTGGCCGACAGCAAGCTGTCGGTATTAAAACTTGTTCCACCTGAGCCTTTTCGCAACCTCAATCTTCCCGATCTCTCAGGACTTACCTGGCACGATAACGAATCCCTGGACGCCCTGGTCTGGCAATGCCCAGTCTGCAAAACGGTGCTGTTCTTACATCTGAACAGTCAGCAGACCAATCCGGCAACTGTCGCCTCACTCCTGCAATCCCTTCGCTGTCATCAGAAGCCCGAAGAAGATGCACTCTGGTCGATTCAGGATTTTCGTTTGATTCTGCCTCCCGGTTACACCTATATAGACTCCACCTTTTCGGCTGGCCTGAGCCGTCTGGCTTTTTCTGGTCAAGATCTTCGTCTCGATTTTTGCAGGCTGGCCCCCGCCTCTGCCCGGCTTGCCCAGTCGTCCCTCAGTGAGTTGCTGAAAAGCATGCTCGGCAGGCAGGAACAGGAAGAAATACTCAATCATTCAAATGTGATGTGCGAAATGCAGGTCAATCCCACTTTTGCACGCCGGCTTGTGGCGCATCTCACGAGAAAATCTATGTATCGCTGGGGCAGAATATGGCATGATGAACACCATAACCGTCTGCTCTCCCTCATCGTCGAAAGCAGGCATCTCATTCATCTCGATGAAGCCCATCACCTCGCCAACAGGTATGAAATTCTTCCGCTCCAGTAAAACACGCCCTCCTGCTCTCAGTCGCAGCGAAGCCCTGGCCTGCGTTCCTGAGATCGTGCCGGCCGTCTCCTGGCAATCCCAGGAATCTGGCGATATCCTGATCGAATATCCTTTGGTGGTCAAACCGCTGCTGAAAGCAATTTTTTCCCGTTTCAATCGAGAATCAACCGAAAATCTCACGAGAAAACTGCAGCTGGACAGCCTGGGTAGTCAGGTCTGGGTGCTGATCGACGGCAGCAACAGCGTGGGCGAAATTATCCGCACTTTTGCAGATTCGTCGACCATCACAACCCAGGAGGCAGAGCAGTCTGTGACGACCTTCCTGCGGGAACTGGGAAAAAGAGGGCTGATAATTCTACGCTAACCCTAACTGCCTGGCGAGCAACTGCAGATCGAGCCAGGTGGCTTTTTTCATCTCAGGGTTCTGGAGCAGAAAGGTGGGATGGTAGGTGGCGATCAACGGAATTTTCCGGTCATTGGGACCACTGCAGACATGCAGCTGCCCACGAAGTTTCGACAATGGCTCCCGTCTGTTCAAGAGCGCCCGGGTGGCTATCAGTCCCATACTGAGGATAACCTCGGGCTGGATCGAAACAATTTGACGGTGCAAAAACGAGACGCAGGCGCGCACATGCTCGGCCTTGGGCTGACAGCTATCGGCAATACCACACTTGATCACATTGGTGACAAAAACGTTGTTTTTCGGCAACTGGATGGCCTCCAGCATCTTGCCCAGCATCCGGTCCTGTTCAATGCCGAAAACACAGCCGACCGGTGATTTTTGCCCCCCAACCAACGCCAGCCAGTCTCCGACGATCAGAAGTTTCGCCTTTTCAGCACCCCCGCCGGGTACTGGTACCACCCGTTTCTCCGACAAGGCGCAACCATTACATGCCATTACCTCTTCGCGGATATCATGAAGTGCGCTCACCTGAATACGCTGAGATGATTCGCGCTTGAGCTTTGGCGGTTCCACCGGACGTACAGTCTTCTCTGCACTACCGATCGCTGTCGGTGGTCTCTGCCGTCGCACCTCCTGTGGCAAATCCATACCGGTTGTCATCCGCAATAGTCCACGTATTTCCTCCGTGGCGGGATAACTCTCTATACCGGATAGCCGATGATAGTTGAGCAATGCCTGCAGGTCCCGAAGAATAATCTCTGTATCAGGTGTGAGTGTTCTTTCCATAATCATACATTTTGTCAGGATACAATTTCGTCAGATACCACGAATTCTCAAAGAGATACCATATTACCACAAGAGTAAAACCCCGGCACCAGATAACAACACTACCACGGACGTCCATCTTACATGGTGATACTTACGTTATTTTTTTACAAAACTACTACAAATTGAGATGCAATTGTTTTGAGCATATGCTAATGTAGTATCACACATTGTGGTTCCAGCAGTACATGACTGTCAAGGAATAATGCTTCTTAGATTCTATTTGGCAGCCCCATCAATAACAAAAGTGTAAGGAAATTGAAATGGACAAGCTCGAATTCAGGAAGTCACGGAAAAGACTCGGCAAAACACAAAAGCAACTCTCCGAACTCCTTGGAATGTCCCTGAAGACCATCCACAGTTATGAACAGGGCTGGCGTACCATTCCAACCCATATCGAACGTCAACTCTATTTTTTGCTCATCCAGCAGCGCGGACGTAATAACCCGCTTACTCCCTGCTGGGACAAAAAACAGTGCGATCAGAAGGAGGCGTGTCCGGCATGGGAATTTCAGTCCGGTCATCTCTGCTGGTTTCTCTGCGGCACCCTCTGCGAGTGCACCCAGGACAAGGACAACAAGAGCAAACTGAGTATCTGTCGCGAATGCGAAATTTTCACCTCGCTTCTTGACTGACTCATTCGCCGGAGCCGCTCCTTTTGCGAATTGCTTTTCTCTTGCGCCGTTTGCGACCAGTACATATCATGTGAAACACATGACACTGCCGCCACGGCGCAATTATTTTAAGACACCTTGAATAGTTGAACATTCCGTTAATATTGAATTATTCAAAGTGGCCTTGAGTGTAACATGAAGCAACAGGAGAAGTATATGCCGCTTTACGAGTTTGAATGTCTCGAATGCAATTCCCAGTTTGAAAAAATCGTCCCGATTGCTGATGCTGCCCGCGACGTCACCTGCCCGAAATGCAGTAGTAGCAAAATCAAAAAAGTTATCTCAGCCGGCAGCCACCGGCTCAGCTCTGGTTCTTCTCTTTCCACAGCGGGAGCCGGCTGTCCCGCCAATTCACGATTCCGCTGAGGCTGATAACTGAAGGCCCCGTGAGGGCCTTTATTCATCTTTTTTATCATCAGGAGTGGGCTTTGCAAAGTCATAGACCCGCTCATTGGGCTTAAGCAAACCGAAATCACGCCGGGCAACCTCTTCCAGATGGGTTGGATCGTTTTTCATTTTATCGATACCCTCCTGTAATTTGGCATTATCTTTTTCCAGATGTGCGGTTTCAGCCTGCAAGGCCTGCACTTCTTCACGTTTGGAGAAGATCGCGAGCAAGCCACTGCCAGGGAAAAAAAAGAGCCAGGCAAAGGCAAAAATGACGAGAAGGGCAATGGCTCTTCTCAGCCAGAGTTGCTGGAGTGGTGTCAATTTCTGATTGGTGTTTCGTCTCATGCCTGCCATAATTTACTCTATAGATTCGAAAAAGATTTCCGGACAAAAAGGAGTATGGACCAACAGGCAACCACCCCTGTCCTGACCGGCTCTTCCTCACAGCTTTATACCAAACCGACGGAGTTATGAACAGTACACTTTCCACAACCTGCCTGGTAAGCAGCTGTCTTATGGGATTCTGTACCCGTTATGACGGCGCGACCAAACCACATGAAGACTGCATCCGCGCCCTTGCCAAAAGTTGTTGGATTCCAATCTGCCCCGAGCAGCTCGGCGGCCTCGCCACTCCACGCGAAGCGGCTGTTCTCACAGGTGGTAACGGCCATGACGTCCTGGCCGGGCGGGCACAGGTCATAACCGGATCGGGTCGTGACGTGACTGAAAACTTCATACGCGGAGCAGAGATGGTGTTGCAACTGGCCCGGTTACAAAACATCAGCACCGTTATCCTGAAAGCCAGATCACCTTCCTGCGCTGTACATGGCAAGATAGGGGTTACCGCAGCCCTGCTCAAGACCCACGGTTATACCTTGATAGAATACTGATCCGCGACGACGCCTACCCAAAAGCAATCGGTATCTGGCCAATGGTAGATCTTTAGGGTATCCGCATCACCATCAAAATGATGATTCCAGCCTCATAAAGCAGGTAGAGCGGACCACCCATCAACAGCATATTGACGATATCGGGAGTCGGCGTCAACAGCGCCGCAACGATAGCGATCAGCAGCACGGCGTAACGCCTGTTCCGCTCATAAAATTTACGGGAAAATACCCGCACCCGGGCCATGAACACCATGAACATCGGCAGCTCGAAAATAGCCCCGAAAGCCAGGATAAAGAGTGTGATAAAGTTGACGAACCTGCTAACGGAAATGACTGGCTTCAACTCCTCTGAGCCAAAGCCAAGTAGAAACTTGATGCCAAAGGGCAGGGTAATCGAATAGCAAAATATAGTACCAGCGTAAAATAACAGACAGGTAAAGAATATGAAGAAAAACAAGGCCCAGCCGGACACCTTGAATGGCTTACCCATGGCCCGCCACAATACTGTCATAATCCAGGGCATGAGCAGAAACATGGCTCCGAAAAGTGCAAGTTTCACATGGGCGAGAAAAGGTCCGGCAACCGAGAAAAAATACAGTTTTTCTGCGAGATGCCCCTGGACATAATGCAGCAATTCCGGTGTAATAAAGAAGATAACAAGGGTGGTCAGGATAATTGACACTCCCAGGCTGCGGATGGACCGGCGGAGTTCAGCAAGAAAGATGATGATTGAAGTGTGGGCAGCCATTCGAAAAAGATGCGGAAGAGTTTAATTGGTTTTTGAAAATCAACGTTCACCATCACCAGAGCCAGACAATATAACGACGTTGCCTCATGCTTATCTGGCTCGGGAGTCTTTTACAACTCTATCACTGTCAACGCGATACAGGCCGTAGAATCTTGGACGAACGTGTCCCGCGCCCCCTGGCGGTCGACGCAGCCAACAATAGCAGAAGGGACGCCCAATTGCAATTTGATTGAGGTTGCGCTCATCGGCTTGCCATGATAAAGATTACGTCGTTACCATAGGTTAGTTCGTGAGTATTCGCATGTAGTTCACCCCTTATCTCTAACTCAAAAAAGTATCATGCTAGAATTACGATTCATTCGGGAAAATATAGATCTCGTCAAAGAAAAGACCGCCCGCCGCCATATGTCCACTGAGCTGATTGATACCTTCAGCGAAATCGACAAGCGCCGTCTGAAAATTCTGGGCGAAGTGGAAAGCCTCAAGAACCGGCGTAATGTCGCCTCCAAAGAGATTGCCCAGCTCAAGCAGGGCTCTGCGGAAGACAAAGCGAAGGCAGAACCGATGATCATCGAGATGCGTGACATCGGTCAGACCATCAAGGAGCTGGACACGGAACTGGCAGAGATTGAAATACAGCTGCAGGATATCGTCATGGCCATCCCCAACCTGTGCGATGACAGCGTACCGGTAGGCCATGATGACAACGATAATCTCGAGATCCGTAAATGGGGCGAAAAGCCGGAATACAGCTTCACCCCGAAACCCCATTGGGAAGTAGGAGAAGACCTGAAAATCCTTGATTTTGAGCGTGCCGCCAAGCTCTCCGGCTCCCGTTTCGCCCTGCTCTCCGGCTTTGGCTCCCGCCTTTCCAGGGCGCTGACCAACTTCATGCTCGACCTGCACACCCAGAAGCACGGTTATACCGAGGTGCTGCCCCCGTTCATGGTCAACACCCCGACCATGACCGCCACCGGTCAGCTGCCGAAGTTCGCCGAGGACCTTTTCAAGATCGATGGCTGGGACCTCTATCTCATCCCGACAGCGGAAGTGCCGGTGACCAATATCCACCGTGACGAGACCATCGACGAAAAAGAGCTGCCGATTTATTACACCGCCTACACACCCTGCTTCCGCTCCGAAGCAGGCTCACATGGCCGGGACACCAGGGGCTTGATTCGTCAGCACCAGTTCGAGAAAGTCGAGCTGGTCAAGTTCACCACCCCGGAAACCTCAATGGCAGAACTGGAAAGTCTTCTCGCTGACGCCGAAGAGGTATTGCAGCTGCTCGGCCTTCATTACCGGGTGGTGCAGCTCTGTTCCGGCGATCTCGGTTTTTCTTCGGTCAAGACCTACGATATCGAGGTGTGGCTGCCTGGCCAGGAAACCTATCGCGAAATTTCCTCCTGCTCCAACTTCCTTGACTTCCAGGCGAGACGTGGCGCCATCCGCTACCGCCCGGAAGGCCAGAAGAAAAGCAAGCTGGTACACACCCTGAACGGTTCCGGTCTTGCGGTGGGCAGAACCCTGCTGGCGATTCTCGAAACCTACCAGCAGGCAGATGGTTCAGTAGCCGTACCTGACGTGCTGAAGCCCTATTTTGAGAACCGATTCCAGAAGTAAATGTGATCATAAAATGATCTAACTCCAGCGGTCGAACGGCACACTGCCGCTCGGCCGTTGTTGTTTTACCACGTTGCATTAGCGTACTAACCGGGAACGATCACCCACCTCTGCCTCTGGAGGCAAAGAAGAAGACATGCAGATCCAGCGTGTTGCACGACACTTGACACCACTTATTCTCGTTATCCTCGTTGTCTTGGGATGTTCCGATTATTCCTCTGCTTCCCAGCCGGCTCCGACAACCGTGAGCCAAACCGATGTCACCGCTCGCGTCGCTGGTCTGAGCGATGAAGAAGCACGCAAGCTGCTCATCTCCGAACTTGAAAAAACGGCAAGTCAAGATGAAACACTGAAAAAGCTCGGCCCTGATTCAAATTCTCCACTTGCCCGCCTGCTCAATGTTCTCGACACTAAATCAGACGTCTCCGAACAGGGCACCCGCCAGCTCCTCCAGGCCCTGCCAAAGGTGGGAGCCGACCTGTCTACATCTTTCAGGAAACTCTGTCCCTACAATACATCCACCGGAGCCATGGAAAATTTGCTCTGGGTTCTTTTTTTCCTGGCTACCGGTATCATTATAGAACTGCTCTTCGTCCACCTGGTCGTCCGCCGAATATTTGCCAACGTAGCCTCATTTACAATCCCGACAGCTATAACGGGCGTTGACAAACTTATTGCTTCAATCACCCAGGAACTGCCAAACTTCCTGCGCCTGCTCATCTATTTTTGCGGCTCCTACGTTATTTTCGTTTCGTTCATTTGGACAGACTCCCCCAACGTCCAGATGTTTTTTCTGGCGATCCTCATTCTTTCAACCCTCATCAGGGCATTTGCCATTCTCACCAGGATGTTTCTGTCGCCGCAATCCCCACTCTTTCGGATTGCACCGATCAACTGCCATCTTGCCGGAATCGGTTATCGAGCTCTCCTCATCACTTTCAGCTATATCCTGACAGTGATGATGTTCGGAATAGTACTGAAAAAACTTGGGCTCTCAGCGCCAACGCTCAGGCTCTATTTTCTATTTAATGCAACGTTCCTCTTGTCTGCCACAGGGGCCTGTATCCTTTTCTATCGCAAACAGGTCGCTGATGCCATCATCCAAAGTCCCAGTGAATATGGCGAATGCGCATCCTGGGGGCGAAACCAGTTTGCCGCGATCTGGCATCTTTTGGCCCTCGCGTACCTGGTACTGCTCTGGATACTCCTGTTTAACGATATCATCGACCCAGCCCAAGAGAATCGGGGAGCATTTCTCTTGAGTTTTTTCGTGGTTCCGATCTGGATGGTCTCTGACAAGCTCCTGCAATGGCTGGTTAAATATGCCATGGCAACCCTGAAGATCCATCTTGAAACGTATGAGGACAGCGGCGAGGTCAGCGAAGCCGATATCCTGCAACGCGAACAGGGCAAAAAGACGTTCATGAAAACCATGACCGTTGCCCGTACAGGCCTGGTCATCCTGATTCTCATCTGGATAGCCGGACTCTGGAACATCTACATACCGGTCTTCTCTAACCTGTCCGGGGTTGTCTTTGACACACTCATTATCCTGACCGTAGCCATCATCTTCTGGCAGTTCATAAGCAACTGGATAGAACAAAAAATCGAGGAATCCCTCCCTGCAGATAAAGAGAAAAAAGAAGATGAGGATGACTGGGGAGCATCGGCCAATCGCGGTCGCTCCTACACCCTTCTGCCCATGCTGCGTAAATTCATCGGCACCATCCTTGTTACCATGGTGACCATGACCATCCTCTCGTCAATGGGAGTCGATATAGGACCGCTTCTAGCCGGTGCTGGCGTGGTTGGCCTGGCTGTTGGTTTTGGTGCCCAGAAACTGGTAGCTGATATGTTCTCAGGTTTTTTTTATCTCCTGGACGACGCTTTCCGGGTAGGCGAGTATATTGAGGCAGGTGGTATCACCGGCACCGTGGAAAACATTAGTCTACGAAACGTCATGCTTCGCCATCACCGGGGAATGCTGCAGATTGTCCCTCATAGCGACCTCGGGCCCATCACCAACTATATGCGTGGCGGCTTAATCGTGAAGTTCAATCTCGATTTCCCCTACGATGCCGAGATTGATCAGATTCGAAAAATCATTAAGAAGGTTGGCCAGGCCATGCAGGAGGATGAAGAGTTTAAGAATGACTTTATCAGGCCGCTCAAATCTCAAGGGGTCAGGGAAATCACCAACTCGGTCATGACCATTAGGGTCAAATTCACCGCTAAGCCGGGCGCCCACTTTCTTATCCGTCGAGAAGCCTACAAACGTATAACCGAAGCGCTCAGAGCCAAAGGTATTCACTATGCTCACCGTAAGGTTATCGTCGATATCCCCTCACAACCTGGGAGCACTGAAGAGCACATTGCTTCAGCCGCCGGAGCAGCCACCGGAGAGCTGATCCAGCAGGAAGAACAAAAAGCTGCAGAGGCTTCAACCAGGCAGAAATAGCCTATGCCCATAATTTGAAAAAATACGTGTGAGGACATAACAACCCTCACACGTATTTTCCATTTTACATATTACCAATGACAATAGAACGTCCGTAAAGGTAAGCGCGGATGCTGGTGCGGCAGTTATTCAAAGCCTGCAGGATATTGCTCCTGATCTTGCACGCTTCATCATCGAGTTCTCATATGGTGATATCATTTCCCGTGCAGGCATTGATGGCCGTGTAAGAGAGCTTGCTACTGTCGCCATATTGACTGCACTTGGTAACGCACAGCCCCAATTGAAGGTACATCTCAGTGCTGCGCTTAACGTCGGTGTCTCTCGCCAGGAACTTATAGAAATAATTCAGCAAATGGCACTGTATGCTCGTTTTCCTGCAGCGTTAAACGGCATTAATGTCGCGCGAGATCTATTTGCACATGCTGTGCTGATTAGTTCGGATTCTTCAAGGACTGCGACGCCTAACCCATGATTTCGCCCGTTCAACATTCTAAAAGGGAGCCATCATCCCAATATCGAGGCGTGCTCTCAGGGCAGGAGCTTCCAATTTCTTTCCCGGTAACGTTTAAAGGTAGGGTTTTAGATGTGAGTAGCGGGCTTGAGTCCGATGTGTATTTTTAAATTTTCTTAGGGTTGCCATTGATAGACAGTTTAATGATGTCTGCCCTGGCGCCTAGCGACATCATCATCTGAATTCGAAACTCGATCTTAATTTGTACATATCAAGATATTCCAACTCCTACTCTCTGACCTCTAATACTCTTGACAATATAGTATTTACTTCCGAACAAATAGCGATTCCAATTACAATTCAGACGTATTTTACTTCCTGATCTAATTTTTTTCGTTAGAGGGTTCCCATAGGGCAAGTCGAATGATGCGCCGACAGATCCATCTGTCACATCATAAAGCATCACTTCGATAAGATCATAGTTTACTGTAACTACAACGACTTTTCCTGTTTGCGCCTGCCGTGGTCTAAGTCGTCGATTTAAAATACATAGAGTAGATTCCTGACATTTGTGACATTTAATTGACCTCCTCATTACACCCACGGGTATTGCTATCAAGCGTTTTGCATTGCAAGAATGGCATTTAAAATTAATCTTGTTATTGACCACTTGAAATGTTCTTCTTGATCTAGTCATTGACTCCTTCCTCCGTTTGGCGAGCAAAGCTAGAAACCCCTTTGAATGACATTTTCAGCTAGCTGGCAGAAATGCAATACCTACACCTGCCTAACCAACGAGCAGAAAAGTTTTTACAATCAAAATGAATTGGGGCAATTAGAAGACCTTTTCCACTGTCTGTAATTCTGCTTTTGATTAGAGAAAACTACACATATACGGAAAGATGTACGTAATATCGGAAAATCTCATAGAGTTATCAACCAATGAGGTGACGCCAACAGGAGGGAATTAAGCTATAATCCGTTGAAACTGCTGAGAGGAATATACTGAAATTAAAACCGCAATCGAACGTGTTATTTTTTTAGCAGAAAAATTGCTGTTTAAACACAGCAACAGCATAAGGCATTGTTATATTATACAATTCACGCCAGCTGCCAAAGAATCAATTTGATAAGATATATAATGTCCGATAGAATGAGCATATAGGTGATCATTCAAGATAGATTACGGACGCATTCTTTCAAGAATCGTCATGTCTTTGCAGGAAATCAAACTGGAGAGTATTAATAGAAATCACTAATATTCCAGCATTGTATGATTACATACTCGTCGATGACGACAATATTCAACTTGCAGTTTTAGCAAAGCACAATGAGTTGTTCCAGATTCCTGACATGATTTGCAAATTTTCTTTAAATACCTTCGCATACCTTCCCTTATCGCAAGAAGTCCACTATGAAAAAGAGAATTGGACAACAGAAGGTCGCTCTAACAGGACGTTGAAAAATTGTGCAGGTTTATAACGATCATTTTTATGCCTGCTTCAAAATTGATCTTTAACACTGTTTATAGGGGCTCTTCCTCAGTGAAGTAAGCGTATTTTCGCTCCGTAATCACGGTTGCTTGTACCCTTAATGGGCATTTTACCATTAACCGGAGACACCTATCCCCAGGCTGCGCATCCTGACCATGTTGTATGTCGCCGCTGCGAATGTAAACAAACACCCTATTCTTTCGGCACCCTTGTATCTCGATTTTCGTAGCCAGGCGACGTCCTTGATCCAGCCGAATATCTCTTCAACGCGCTTGCGGGTTTTCTGACT
>NZ_FRFE01000063.1 GCF_900143695.1 Desulfopila aestuarii DSM 18488 | reverse complement strand
GACCAACCGGACAGTATTGAAACCTGAACTCTGCTTTTCCTGGACCTGGGATTGTACCGCAAGAGGAAAAAAACGCGGTTGCGGTTCGTGAGAAACCTTCAATGAGCTCTTTCGACGCCAGTAACCAAATGTCGCCAAAGAGAGCATGTTCTCCCGGCAATATGATGATTGCGTCAGGCCGCTACTCTCCCATGAGCGGATGTGTTCCTGCCAATATTCCTGCTTGGCCGACCGATTCTTGCTATGCTCTGTTTTCATTGTGCCCTCCCGTGGTCTGGTTTGCCACAATGAAACAGATTGTTAACGATATGAAAAGATGGCGTTTGTTGAGCGCTTACATTACTACGGCCCCTTCACCGCTGAGGATATCGCGGTTGATCCTTTCAATACCGATATCGTGGCTGTTTCCTTAAAGGTTGATCGGTTTTCCCCCCGGCACCGCGGAGTCGCAATTTTTGACAAGGGCATTCAACGAGAAGAAACCACTGCAGATCATACCGGATCAAACCGTATCGAGTACTCCACAAGCTCTCAAAGGCTTTACGGGTATAATAACGAAACAACAGAATATGGACTTCGTGAACTCATTGTTGACCCAATGGGTGTAAATGAAGTCAGTGTCTGGAAACAGTATATTTCAGGATTCGGCGTTGATATTCATATCCATGGAAATGTCATCTACTCAACAACAGGGGTCGCAATCGACATGAATGGATCTTCGCCGACAACATTAGGCAGGTACCCTATTTCTGGTACAGCCTCGGAGCTTCTCATCGATGACTTCGAGCATCTAGCCTATTTCCTTGTTGGAAATAAGATTGAATTGTTTGACCTCGACACCTATGTTTCGCGAGGTTCCATACCTCTGCCAACCGTTTCATCTGACAAAACAGACGATCTGGTAATTTACCAACATAAAAAATTTGCACTCAGAGTCGCAAATGGCAATCAGATTATGTTTATTGATGCCGTACCCGGTGATCAAGACGGTGATGGCATTGAAGATTATATGGACAACTGCCCGGAAACTGCCAACCCCGATCAGCTTGATACCGATCAGGATTCACTTGGTGATATATGCGACGTATACCCAAATGATGCAGACAACTATGCCGCCTGCCTCGTTGAAACGCAGGTGCAGCATGAGATTATTGACAACCTAAACGCCGCGAATCATCAGCTGCAATCAGACCTGGACTCCTGCCAAGGCCAGACTCAGAACCTTAACGCGACTATCAGCCAACTGCATTCGGCTAATACTCAGTTGTTGTCCGAAAATCATCAGCTCGAAGAGGCACTCACTGCTCTGAAAAATTCAATCGATTCAGACGCGGATGGAGTACCTGATTATCTTGATCTCTGTCCCAATAGTCGAAAAAATAAGCCTGTGGATGCAAATGGTTGCTAGATTCCTCCTCTAAAACCTTTTACGGAAAATATCAGATATCAAATGGGGGCGCTGAAGACCGTTCGCCCCCATTTGATTGTCCATCTGGCAAAGGCTCATTTACCCCTTGGATTTTGCACAAGCTGATATATTAGACTTTTAAGCAAATCAACTGTGGCAAGATGGAGATGAAAAGCACGACCAAGTGGGTGCCCCGTGAGGCTTCTTTAAGAATGATGGGCATGCGGTGAGCTACTTGCCTAGTAGAAAAAATAGAGGGCGCATTTATTAGTTTCTTGTATGTAAAAATACCCGTGTATCACAAACGTATCACACATATTTAATATTTAATATATTAACCACACATTACAACGCTGTCGTGAGCTTCGAATCCTCCCGTCTATTATAGACCCACAGTCGGCTATTGAGGAATCGTGTTGTCCTATGCAAATGAAATAATACCTATATAAAAGCAACGGCAATTTATGAAACATTTTCAATAATGAGAATATTTAGGTAAGCTTGGGATTATTCCTAAGTAGAGAGAGCTTTGGCGCAAGAATATAAAATATAACCTGCCATACTTATAGCTTGAAAAAATGCCTCATGAAGTAAAAGCCTAACTCATTTCAGTGTTTTTGTATGAAATCATAGATGTTTGTCCCTGTTATTACATAAAATGCAAGCGAAAAATCCAGCGCGCTAAAAGAGTGGCCTCTATGTTCTCCGTCTCCAATTATTAATTCACAATTCAAACATGGGTTGTAACCAGTTTTTCTTGTGTCTCCTCTCAACCTGAAAAGATTTCTGTTTGATATTTGGTACTTCCCATTGATAATTTTTTCCTTACCCTCCACTATGAAATTACCTAATTTATGCTCTGGAGAAATTACGTTATAGCATGAGTATGCAGCGCCGTCAGGATAAATGCATAAATGTCTGTAAAGATGATCGCATCCAAAATATTCATAATTATCTTGCTTCTGTTTATAAATTCTTTCAAACTCGGCAAAACGATCTGAGGACATTTTCATTGGACCTTCGTCTGTTCGGTCGGATAGAGATATACTTTTTTCTTGATGGATGTCACCTGGAGTACATTTGAATTTATCAACTCCTAATGTCAATGCCATTTGATATGAGGCATCAATTTGATGACGATTCCATGGAAATTTTAGAATTTGCCATTCTAGAGTTGGAGTAGCAGACTTTAATTCCTTTTTTCTCTGAATCAAACGTCTTATATTACTTAGAACTAAATTCAGGTCTCCATTTTTCCTATATTTCTGATATACTTCCTGAGTTATTCCATCAACTGATATAATAAGGAAATCAAGGCCTGACAATATTATATCGTCCAGATGATCGTCAGTGATCATTAAACTTAAATTCGAACTTGCATGAACCCAAATATTAAATGATTTGATTTTCTTTACAAATTTAGGAAAATTTGGATTCAATAATGGTTCCCCCCAGTTAGCAAAATACACCTGAACAAGGGTTTCTCCAAAATCATTTAAAATCTTATCCAGAGCATTCTCATCTAAAATTGGCATATGATATCCAGCCATCCTGGCCTTATGCCCATGGCAATGGGGGCATTTTAAATTACAATTAAAAGAGGGATCAATATAAAGGTGAGGTGGATTTGAATTTAATTTAGTATGTTTGTGGAGTCGCTCTTTTTCATTCATTATAAGATTTTCAATCTTTATTTTGGTGATATTGGGTAACAATCTATATTGATTTGTCTTTCTCAAATCATCAACATTGTAAACAGCTACATCTGCAATATATTTATCTTTAAATCTTTGACATAATAGAATTTCAAGATGTTTGACTACTTTCTGAGCAGGGAGGTTAACGTCAAAACCACACCTCAACTGAACGTTAGGAAATAATTCCAGGACATCCTGCCGTTCCACATTCAGCTGAACAGTAAGATTTTTGGCATCATATAGTATCCGTAGATCTTTGTGATCTTTAGATAAGCCTAAAAGAGGCCGTCTCTTATTAGCTATCCAACCACGTAAGGAAATATATCCTTCTTCACTGTCTGTGTTAGAAAAAAATAAACAATGTTCGATATATAAGTTAACGTTTTTCAATTTAAAATATTGGTGCAAAATTCCATTTACAGCACGTTCTCGTTGTATTCTTGCATAAAAAATATTTTCCCTGATTTCAAATATATTTCTCAATATTGGACGCCATACTCGATAAAGACCCAGAGCATAATAAAAATTTTTAACTGCTTTTTTAAATTTATTAGTCATACTTCATTAATATTTTATTCGCTGGATTTACATATTAGAAATTTTCGTTTATTTCAAATCTCTATTTGAGATGCAGTTCGACTCAATGATGTTGTCTTATCAATAAATAAAAAATCATCCATACAACTGCATCTAAGCCACAAGTCCCAGTCTTCAACACCTTCCATATTTTCATCGAATCCTCCATTTTTTGAATATAGCGAACGATTTATTATAACTGTATTAGAATGTATATAATTCTTGTTCAAAAGAACAGATCGATCAAATTGCCTTTGATAATTGTAATCCAAATTGTATTCAATCTCATAATATTGACAATCTCCGACAGTATTAGATATATAACTAACCTCAATTGATGAAGAATATGCCGCTAAGTAATTTTTGTTATTCAACAAACCATTAACCAAAATTTCTACATGATCGGCAAATAGCAAATCTGTGTCTTCAAGAAAAACAAGATAATCTCCTTTGGAGAGAGATGCGCCTTTATTCCATGCAGAAGATCGTTTCTCAAAATTTACAGTGTGATAATAGAATGGAAAAGGAAAATTGATGCTTGAGCACAGTTGGTTAGCCATTGGTTCGATAGTGGTTCCTTCTTGGTCAATGATAATTAGTTCAATATTTGAATATGTCTGGGTTGCAACTGTAATCAGAGTTTCACAAAGCCAATGACCTCTCCCAGGTGACGTCCTTACGATAACAGATACAAGTGGAATATTCTTATTCGGACATTTGTGTTGCTTATAAAAATCACCTGAACGTCGTCTTTCGAAGTCCCAATTATAAAACGGGAAAATAACATTACTTTTTTTTCGTGAACCTAAAAAATAAACTATATTTTTTACAACAATACAAAAACATTCAGCAATATCTTGCCACTGATTGGAATCTCTATATCGATCTTTCATCAATTGCAGATACATAATTGGTATCTGTAGAATGTCAGCCATGGATCCATAACGAAGGCGAATAAAACTGTTGGCGATAATATTTCCTTTAAATTGAAATGGCTTAAGTTCTTCAGGACTATTATCACGATAGTAATAATGCCACACTACACTCTTTGGACAATATTTGACCGAAAAACCATGATCTTTTAAACGATAGGATAGCTCGGTATCCTCACCATACATAAATATTTTATTTTCGTAACCACCTACTGTTTTTAAGGCTTCTCTTCTAAAGAGAACGCATGAATGTGCAGACCAAATCGTATCAAATGTAATAGGATCGTAATATTTTGGATGTTCATAAGGTTTCTGACGAAATTCAAGTGATCCTAAGTTTCCCCCTTCCTTAATTGCTGCTTTTACAATCTCAACAATAGCATCTGGTTCAAATTCTAGATCAACATTGCTAACTAAGAAATACGGTGCAGTACTGTGATTAAATGCTAGGTTTTGCCCATTCCCAAATCCTAAATTCTCTTGTTGGAGTATCGTAAATCCTCCAAATATAGTGCTGTATTTAGTTTGCATTTTAGTCAAGATACTCATGCTGTCATCGGTGGAACTGTGATCAACAAAAATCAGAGTTATCTTGTCTAAAGGATATTGCTGGTTTAAAAGAGAATTTATAAATAAAGAAAGCCATTTGCTATTGTTATAGGTAACTATGCCAATGTCCAATAGCGGATGTTCGTTGGGAGGTGGGGATGGTCGTATATACCACTGCAATCTTTCCCGTCGCCCGATAGCCATCTGCCTTGTAACAACTGTGTTTCTATGTATACGAGCATCTCTGAAATGATTATCAATAAAACAAGAGATGTGGCCTTTAACGTTTTGAAAGAAGTTTGCCCTCAACAGCACACATTGCCTATATCCAAGCGACCCTGCGATAAAACTAACTATCTTTTCTGTAAGTCTATTAAAATAGTTACTTGCCCTCCTACCCCTTACAATTAAAGTTCGTAAAGGATAAGTCATGCGCCAAGTATTTGAGTTTACAACCTCAGCAAACTCATTTTGTAATTTTTGATAATCTCTCAAAGTCTCAGCCAAACGGATTTCCAACTCATTTTTATCCCGCAAGAGCTTTTGGTTTAATTCATCTTTCTCATCTTTGCAAAGAACTCGTTCGACTGTCATTTTCCCTGATCGTCTATGATAATTGTCAATTTTAGTAGCGTTATCTATTTGAGTCACCGTTGCCAATGCCTAATCGCTTGTCCTGTCGCGAGAACATTATCTTCGGCCAAAATATGATTTAATTTCATTAACAATTTTTATTCTACTTTCATTCGTTATCCACCACCCAGACGGTATACAAATCATAGATCGTGTGAATTCATCAACCCCAGGTAGTTGTCCATTGCAGAAGGGTTTAAAGCATGTAAAACGATCATTTCTTGAATGTACTTGAGAAACCATAATCCCTTTGCTAAACATATAGTTTGAAAAATCTATTATGTTTGCTGAAATGTGTAATGTGTAAAACAAATAACTTCCTTTCCTGTTTTCCAATTGAGGTATTAAGGCAATTTTATCAATTTTTTTTAACTCATTTGTGTAAAATTCTGCGTTACTGCATGATTGTTGGACAATTTTATCTACGTATTTAAGTTGCTCTATTCCTATTGTGGCACAGATATCATTCATATGAAATTTGTAACCACATTCTATTATGTCTTGTTCACATTCATGCCGAAAATTTGCATCCTTCAGTTTGCGATCAATCCCAAACCATCTGAGTCGCTTCCCTCTTTCGTAATCAGATGCTCTTTGGCAGCACAAAATACCTCCATCTACAGTTGTTATATGTTTTACAGCCTGAAGAGAAAACACAACATAATCGGTATGATTCCCTATTTTTATACCATTGTAAGATGCTCCCATAGCGTGGGATGCATCTTCAATTACTTTTATTCCGGCCTTAGTAGCAATTTCCTTTATTGGTTCAATATCACATGGATATCCTCCCCAGTGAACAATCATTATAGCCTTTGTTCTCTTTGAAATTTTTCTTTTAATATCATTTGCATCAATATTGCCATTGACCGGATGCACATCAGCCCAAATTATCTTGGCACCTGAATCAATAATTGCCATATTGGTCGCAGTGCATGTCATTGGGGTAGTAATCACCTCGTCACCTGGGCCAACATGAGCCAACCTTAACGCCAATCTCAAACCAGATGTTCCTGAATTTAAAGACAAAATGTATCTATTGCCAATATATCCAAACAATTCTTTTTCGAATTTATCAACCTTTCCCCCCTGCCCGATATAACCAGAGAATAATGTCTGAATCAGTGGTTCTTTTACTGATTCAGGCATAAATACCTTAAATAATGGTAAGAATTGATTCAACATCCTGTACCTTTGCTGATAGTTACATTTTGCAATTGGTGTGAATCCACTAGTTCTTGAGTGAGTCCGCCCCATTTAAATAGGAAATCAGCATAAGCAACTCTTGTTTTACCCTCTTCCAAAATTTCTTTGTTTTCTTTAAGAGTTTTAATGATATCTCGAACAGTTCTGTGAAGGATTTCTTTCCAATAATTATTTGGTATTTTATTATGTGTAGGGTATGAATCGCAGATTCGATAGGGCTCGTCAAGATCCATAGTCAAAAAATAGGGAGTATTACAGTCGTGACTCACAACCCAACCAGGTTTATTTTTCATTGCCCAATCTAGAAATATTGCTGACTCATGAAAATTTATCGGTGTGGTCAAATACTTTAAATGGACCTTTTCTCTAGCCTGATTTATCAGAATATCTGAAAATTCAAATACCCGATCAATAGGTAAATTCGTTACTTTACGATATGTTTCTGCCTGAAATCCGTAAAAAGATATAAGAATTGAATCAAAACAACCATCAATAGCATCGGCCACTTCGGGTTTGACGTTTCCGCTTGTCACCAGTTCAACATATGTGTCATTATATTTTTTCTTAACACCTGTAAACCATTTGAGACCATGCTCTTGAACAAGTGTTTCGCCACCAAGAACACTTAGTATCTTAGGAGGGCATAGGTCTAGAAATCGATCGTAATAGTAGGATAAGTCTTCCTTGTTATATTGACCTGTACGAGTATGATATGGAGAAAAATGACCGCACATAGCGCAATTAACATTACAATATTTAGATGTTTCAACAATAATATGCCTAAAATTAATGTTATCTTCCTGGTTAGCTTTCCTTAGTTGGCATGTTCCACAAATATTACACTGCTGATCAAAGTCTCGTAGTTTCGCCAGAATATTATCGTCCTTGATATTTCCTATTACAAGTCGATCTTCTGGCCATGTATTACAACATGGTAGAATGCTTCCATCATCTCTGATAAATATCGTTTCATAGTGACAAGCTAATTTTGGAAGAGACTGTATAGGATTTTCAAGTTCTAGGTCGTCCTGCATTTTTTGAAGCTGAGCTTGATGAAGTTCAGCAAGGCTTGGTATGTCTTTATTCAATACTGGGAGTTCACTCATACGAATCAATCCCGATCTAATCTTTCTTTTTATTAATTGAACTGGACCCATTATGATTGCCTCCATTTAAATTTTTTTCTACGGGACATGATACTCGGTGATTCAAAAATTCAGAATTAGCAGAATTGTTTTTTTAAAATTAAATATTTATTCCTCAAAACGAAATGGATACCTGAGTTATAAAAAAAATATGAACAAAGGGCTTGAACCTGTGAAGTGACAGAGTTGCAGACATGTTTCAGCTCCTACACTTAACCATGATCGATCAAAATATCTTAAAAACACTACCAACTAATTGCCCAAAAATACGATATCAGATTTTCGTACCTTGCAAAAGCAATTTGTATGTTAGGGCCACTGTCGCTGCAGGTTGTCCTAACGTCAATGTCAAGCAAGGACATATGCACGAAATGTTTATAATTCCACTCAAGCTTTCCGGTAAACGAAAGGTAGACTCGCAAACCAAACGGTTTACCTAATAACGGATCCTCGGACTACTGAAATAGACACAAATTTGTACTACGCTCATAACATTTGTCGCAGAACCGCTTCATAAGAGCCACTTCATAACTGGTGACGACTGGAGCCAGATCGTAGTGCCGAAGAAGCAGGATATTAAAAACCATGTGTAAATGGTTGTGACATCTACAGATACTTGAGGCCGAACCTTTCATTTATGTCAACAATCATTTTGAGGGCTCAGGATTCAGAACAGTAAGTATCCACCGGCAAAGCCGGTGGCTTTAGATTTTGGACCGCTCAAAGCGGTATGTTAAACAAATTTACTGACCACCATTGGGTGGTCGCTTATTTAAAGAGCGATAGCTGTTCGACACGATGGTCTTCTTTTTCTTGTTCCCGGATATATGCCCGAACAACCTCTTCGTCGGTGCCGACAGTTGAGACAAAATAACCCCGTGCCCAAAAGTGCATCCCACTGTAGTTCTTCTTCTGCCCAAGGTAGTTTCGTGCAATGTGGATTGCGCTCTTTCCTTTCATA
>NZ_FRFE01000009.1 GCF_900143695.1 Desulfopila aestuarii DSM 18488 | reverse complement strand
CAGAAGAATGTATGCAGTTCGCTATCCTTTTCATCAAGAGATACCCATATTCCCGGATACTGACAGCACTCCATCCAGCTGCTGACCAGCGTACTCTTACCATAACCAGCTGGGGCGGAAATCAGGGTGCATGATTGTTTTTGCCCACGGTTGAGCAGATCATGCAGCCGTGGTCGGGCTATCGTGCCTACCGCGTCTCGCGGTCTCTGCAACTTGGTGATAAGAATTTTGCTTGATGGCATTGCTGGATACTATACCTAAGAAGAGTTCACCCAAGGGGCAGACTGATATGCCCTGATCGTTCAAGTAACGGCATCCTGGCGCAACAGAGCGACAAGCCACCAGATATACCAATCATTTATAGTAAGCCTAAATGCCCAAGATATCCATAGTATGGAAAAGATCCTACAAAACATCAGTATACCCGGCAAGCAACAGATTACAAATGCGAGATGGTTAATAACATAATTACGAAATGTTAACCATCACAACCAGTGTAATATCCAAACCCTTTCAAGGCTGACAAACTGTGTATAGAAAGTACTGACCAAACAAGTCCTGCTTTTCAAGTTCACAGCATTAAATAAAAAAATTATCTTGCCCTACATCAGCCCTGTTGCCGGTTCAGAGCGTAGTTCCCGCCGCAATTATCGTCCCTTTAGGAATAACAATCACCCCATCCCGAATACAAAAGAGGGAAAAATCTCCATCTGTTTTGCCCTCGGGGCTGACATAGCAGTTATCACCAATGCTGACATTCTTATCGATAATCGCCTTCTCGATATGGCAGTTTCGGCCGATACCTGGAGGAATACGCTTGCCGTCATTATTTTCCGTGCCGTAATAATCGTTACCCATCAACACCGAATCGTTTATGGTAGTGCCAGCGCCAATAACCGAACGCAGGCCGATAACAGCTCCTCGCACCTCTACATCCGCCATCACCGTTCCTTCGACGATCAGGCCACGTCCAACGGAGCACTTATGCATCCTTGACGGCGGCAGAAACCGGGGATGGGTATAGATGGGGGAAACTGCATCGTGAATAGAAAAAAGAGCGGGTCCTCCGCCGCCAACTCCAGATTAGCCAGCAGGTTGACAAAACCGCGCGAAAACCGATCGAAGGAAAAGGATGACTGAATATGCCGGTGGGGGGAGACACTGTTGTACTGGGTCAACAGGTAAATCTGTAAAATACCGCTGTTGATGCAGTTGCTGATGGGGATAAATACCTTAAACTCGAATAACCGTCCAAAACTTCATATTTTTCCCCCAAAAAAAAGCCCGGGGATTAAACCCGAGCTTTTTGAAATATCTCTACAAACGCTTGAATACTTATGGGGTGTTAGCACTTCAGTGCGGCTTTGCCCTCGTCAGTGATAGCGTGTTTACATCGAACAGGGGTGCCGATCAGACCTTGCTTTTTCATTGCAGTAATCCGGCTGGTGACCAGCTTGCTCTCAAGGCCGGTTGCGGCGACAACTTCTTTGGTACCACACGGGTCTGTCATGTTGGCCAGAGCCTCAAGAATTTTTTTCTGCTCATCGGTAAGAGCACCACCTTTACATCCGCATGCACAACTCATTGCTTTTTCTCCTTCTTTGAACGTTTACGTTGACACTCCGGGCATATGCCGGCGACCTCCAAACGGTATCCATGTACAGCATACCCTTTGTCAGAATTCCAGCCAACCTCCCGGATAGATTCCCGGTCAATCTCGAGATTATCGACGCGGTGACAGACAACACAATAAATATGATCATGTTCTTCTACCTCATAGTCAAATCGTTTCTGCCGGCCACTGACCTCGAGTTTGCCGATAATACCCGCCTCAGACAGAATCTCAAGGTTACGGTATACCGTCGCCAGACTGATCCGTGGCATGATTTTTTTCACTTTTTCATACAGTTCATCGGCTGTGAGATGTTGTTTACTCTTCCGCAGTTCGCGCAGTATCATCTCACGCTGATTGGTCATCCGAAGCTGCATAGCTCCTCCATTTGTGATAACGATTATCATTTGTAAACGATAATCGTTAATCAGTCAAGGAGAATTCAATACTCTCTTTACTTCGAGAAAAATTCAGGTGCGTGACATCTCTTTTTTTTCCTGATAAGTAGATTATTCGTAAGAGATATCAATCTATATCGATGAGGTAACCGGCTGCCGCTGTGAGCATTGCTGCCGCAAAGAGCAACCGTACAGCCATATGATACACAGGACAACATTAAGGAAAGCAGCACAGTATGCCCTTAACCAACCAATCCCTTCTCGAAATTCAACATCTCAGGCGGCTATTTAAAGACACTGTGGCTGTGAAGGATGTATCATTTTCAGTTGCAAAAGGTATCTGTTTCGGACTTCTTGGCCCCAATGGTGCCGGCAAGACCACCACGATAGAGATTATCGAAGATATCATCCCTCCCACCTCAGGAACGGTGCTTTATAAAGGAAAGCCACGCTCCGCGTCCTTCCGGGAGGAAGTCGGCATCCAGTTCCAACATACGTCACTGTTTGATTTTCTTTCAGTCGAAGAAACTCTGCTTTCTTTTCACAAGCTCTTCGCCCGTCCGGTGGACATCGAGGCCCTTATTGCCCGCTGTGAGCTCGGATCTTTACGAAAAAGGAGGAGCACAAACCTCTCCGGCGGCCAGCTGCAGCGCTTGATGCTGGCATTGGCCCTTATCAACAATCCGGAGCTGATCTTTCTCGATGAACCGTCAACCGGCCTCGACCCCCAATCCCGCCGCAACCTCTGGAATATTGTTGATAATATCAAGGAGGAGGGAAAAACCATTATTCTAACCACCCACTCCATGGAAGAAGCGCAACACCTTTGCGACGAGATAGCCATTATGGACCAGGGAATGATTATCGCCGAGGGTACACCAAATGAGCTGATTCGCACCTACTGCCGAACCTCAACTCTCACCCTGCCGGTCGAGACCCTGGCTAGCCGCCCAATAGCAGCAGAAATCGAATGGACCCCCCATGAAGACCGGGCAGTAATCCATACCGACAGTATCGACAGGACGATTGAGCAGCTTACGGCCCGGAATATTTCACTCACCGGCCTGAGTATTCACAATCCAACTCTTGAAGATGTCTTCCTCCACCTTACCGGCAGAACCTTGAGAGACTAACCCAAAAATTTCATGAATATCTACAGCGGCAATTATACCAATGCATTTCAAATGAGTCGTGTGAACTTTCAAAATACGTTTCTTTATACATACTGTGCTAGCAAACCATCTCAACTCATGAAATTTTCGGGTTAACAATGCAGCTTCCCAACACTCACCGCATATGGGCGATGTTTATTGCCAGAAATCATGAATTCTTCAGGGATAAAGCGACGTTCGGCTGGAATTTTCTTTTTCCCTTCCTGCTGATTATCGGCCTGGGTATGGTTTTCAACGGTAAGGAATACCAACAGTTCAAGGTGGGTGTTTTTCCGGTCACCACCGAGTCGGTAACCGTTGCCGAGACAACTCTGCCAATAGCCTTCCAGCAAGAAAACCAGATCGTCTTTATTCCGATAGCCGACCAAAAGACCGGTGAAGAAAAACTGAGTCTGCACAAAATTGATCTGCTCGTCGATGGCCAATCATCAACCCATACCTACTGGATAAACGACTCATCACCAAACGGCTCGCTGGCGGAAAAGATCCTTCTCGCCTCCTTTCTCCCAACAGGAACAGCAGCAGAGAAGCAAGTTATATCAGGGCGGCAGATCCGCTATATCGACTGGCTGTTTCCGGGAATACTGGCCATGAATATGATGTTCGCCTCACTGTGGGGGGTCGGGTATATTGTGGTGCGGTATCGGAAAAATGGTGCGCTGAAAAGACTGAAGGCAACACCTCTCACGCCGTTTGAATATCTCACAGCCCAAATGCTCTCACGCATCTTCCACTTGATGTTTACCTTGATAGTTGTCTGGTTCGGTGTCGACCTTGTTTTCAAGTTCCAGATGCAGGGTTCCTACCTGTTGACGCTCTTTATCTTTTTTCTGGGTGGTCTCAACCTCTGCTCCATAGGTCTCATTCTCGCAGCCCGGGGGACAAGTGAAGAGTTCACCAGCGGAGTGCTCAATTTCATCTCCATACCGATGATGATGCTCTCCGAAGTATGGTTCTCGCTGGAGGGGGCGCCTAAATGGGTCATCTCACTTTCACAGATATTTCCGCTTACCCATTTATTGAAAGCCGCACGTAGCGTCATGAATGAAGGGGCCACATTTGGTGATGTCCAGTGGGAATGTCTCATCCTGCTCCTGACCACACTGCTCTTTCTGCTCATCGCCTCACGAATCTTCTCATGGAATGAGTAGCAAGCTCAAATGCCGAGACTAATATCAACCCGCGTACCTTCGCCAGGCCGCGAGTAAATGGCAATTTTCGCCCCGATGCTTTGCAATCTGTCATCCAGTGTCGAAAGCCCAAAGCCTTTCTTCACCGTCGACGGATCAAAACCGACCCCGTTGTCCTCAATCTCAATTCGGTGTTTGCCATCCTCTTGGGTCAGCACCACCGAGACATAATTTGCCTCAGCATGTTTTATGCAATTAATCACAGCCTCCCGAACTGACCGGTATACAGTCACTTTCTCGTAGTCGCTCATGGAAAGCGGGGCGTCGAGAAGGTTGATAAAATCAAGCTCAAGCGTATGACGCTCACCAATATCGCCCACCAGCCACTCCAATGCCGATTCGAGGCCAAAGTCATACAGGACCGGTGGGCTGATCTGAAAGGTCAATGAACGGGTCTCCTTGAGCGCTGTTTCGAGATAGCTTTGTGTATCCTTCAACCGTTCTACACCCGGATTGATTTTGTTATGCTGCTTGAGATTGGCCACACTCAACGCCAACAACTGGGTGACGCTGTCATGGAGATCCTCGGCGATGGCCCGCCGCTCCCGCTCTTCGGTGGTGACTAACTCAGCGGAGAGATTCTGCAACTTTTGTTCAATATTCATCCGCTCGGCTTCCATGAGCTTTTTCTGAATATTGACAAGATGAGCGGTCTTTTCCCTTATGATCCTGTCACGGTTCAGAATCTGTTCATTATGCTCCGCCTGGATCAACTCGGTGTTGTGAATAAGTTCCTTGACCGCTGGTATACTGTAGAGCAGCAAATTGGATATCCTGCGTAAAAATCCGGGATCTTTGAATGTGATTTCAAAATCATAAATGGCCTGACCGTCATCACCGTACTTTTCCGGCCCTCGTTCAACACATTTCACCGTCACCCCGATATCCGTCACTCCGGCCAGCCGTGCGTAGGATGCAAATGTTCCTCGATGCCACTCCATGCCAAAAGGCGTCATAATGACATTTGGATGATGAATAAGGCGTACCGCCACATAACCCTTCTCGAGGGCGAGAATGATGGCTTTCTTGGTTCTGTTGAACTTGTCATTCTCGCAGACAATTCGCCGGATGAGCCGATACGGACCAATAAGTGGTACCCCGATTGCGGTCTTGAGCAACGGCTGGCTCTTATAGAAGGTGTTGCCACAGTAATAGGCAAAATCAGGGTCCTGGATACGCTCCTCAATCCCATGATAGAGTGAGATCATGAACAGGTTGGAAAACCAGTAATCCCTGCTCTCAAGATGAGGAACACCGACAAGTTCTGTCCTGCCGGTTTGAAGATTCTCTACTGTGAACGACCCACTTACAGCGACATCGTGGACAAGGTCTTCAGTGTCAACCTCAGGATATCTGCTGCGCAGACACTGGATCAGCCACAAGGTATTCAGGCTTGATACCTGCTTCGGCATTGCCTTCACCATTGCAAGACTGCCTTCTTCAGGAGCCAGGCTGTTTTTCATCAGGTTCATCAGCTCATCACAGCTCTAAAAATGATAGGCGAAAGAAATGGCGAGTGATTGATTCTTCTGGCTGTGCGTCCCGTTCATCGTTGCATCCGCCCCACTGTTTTCGATGTCCCGGTCCTCATAGATATCGTAAGCATAGCTGATCCGCCAGCCGATATCCCTGAATTCGCCGCCTACACCTGCAGTAAGTGTATGCTTGTCAAGTCCACTCGTTCCCGGCTCAAAAGTCTCATCCGGCACAGGATTTTCCTCATAGAGATACCCGGCCGACAAACGATAACCAGAATCTGTCAGGTAACTGGCGCCAAACAGATAGCCCCAGACGTTGGACCAGTTTTTCGGGATAACCATGATCGTTTGGCCGGCAATGGGCTGTACGACCTCAACACGCAGATTGTCATAACTTGAGTATTCTTCAAACCTGGCAGCAGCCTCGACCACCCATCTGCTGGTCGGCCGGAATGCCACCCCAGCGAAAAACTGGGCAGGAAGGGTGAATTTGGCGTCCGCAGAGGTGGAAGGGAAGACAGCAGCAAGTGGTGCGGGAGTTCCAGCAGGAAGATCGAACCGTACGTCACCACTCAGGTCTATCTCCACTTCACTCCGGTAAGATGCACCGACACTCCACTTATCGTTTAGCGCCAATGTGGCGCCGATGTTCCAGCCATAGCCGGTACCGTCGGCTTCAAACTTCTGCCTGCCGTCAGCCAGTCCATAGGATTGCAAAGGGATCATCTTTTCCAGAGTGGTGTCGGCCGATACCCCGCGAAGACCGGCCGAGACAACGAGCCTCTCCAGGAAACGGTAGGCGATGGATGGATTGATATCCCAGGTGGTGAGTTCTGAATTCGTGGCCAGATACCGAAAAGGGGTATCCTCGGGATACTCACTGCCAAGACCGAAACTGTTGTTTATCGTCAGGGCCAGAGATCCATTTTCCGAAAACCTGTAGCTGACTGCCCCATGAACAGGGGTATAGATATGGTCTTCTGTGGAATAACTTTGGCCGGTAACGGAAGAATCCACTTCTTTTTCAGGCCCAAGCACAGTGAGACCGGCCTCACTATTTATCCCCTCAAATTCAAGCTGAAGTGCCGGGTTATAGAAAATCGAGGCAAGGCCCTCGGCATGGGCCACCGAAGCGTTAGCGACTCCCATGGGCCCAGCCCCTTGGGTAAAGACCGAAAAACCTGCGCCATATGCCGTTCCTCCTGCTGCGAACGAGAGGCCCAGTAGCGTTAATACTCCTATGCTTTTTCGCACCATACGTGTGCAATTTGCCTGAGTATTTCTCTGACTGGTCAAACACTTACATTCCTTTCTCTTCATCACTGCTCCAATTTGCACGATTCAAAACAAATCAATGTTCTGCGCATTTCTGCCACAATTCAAAAAATGTGACTTTAGACTATTTATTATGCCGATTCAATATATTAACAGATATACGCCTTGCCAAAATACTTATCGAGTCATTTCACCTCATCTTCAGCGCGATCAAAAATGTCATCTTCTCCCTCGAGGATATAGAAAACAGTGGTAGAATTTGAGCAAACTCCAATAAGAAAAAGAAAAGGATCGGGATACGAATTTGGGACCTGGAACACGATGAAGGAGTTGACGAAACAAACGTATCACCTTTATCATGATCAGATCTTCGCCATTGAAATAGATCGGCGAGCATTTTGCCGCATAGAGCCGAAAAGCCAACCAATAGAATTGGCGAAGAAATCCACCGAGCCATCTGCCACTCTCTCGTGGCTTTCATTTTGTGGGATAAACAGATATTTATGGAACGATTTTCAAGGATACACCGCCTTCTCGGCGACAAACGATTTCGCCGGCTGCAGGAAAAACGAGTGACGGTGGTGGGGCTGGGTGCCGTAGGCGGCTATGTGGTTGAGGGACTGGCACGGGCCGGAATCAGCACCCTGCGGCTCATTGATTACGACACCATCCAGCCCACGAACCTCAACCGGCAGATACTGGCTCTCGAATCCACTCTGGGACGACTGAAGGCGGACGCGGCCAGGGAAAGGGTGCTGCAGATTAATCCCCAGTGCAATGTGGAGGCGCTGCCGATATTTGCCGCCGACGAGACACTGGACGATATTCTCAGTCCGGCTCCCGACCTTTTAATTGATGCCATCGATTCGCTCAACCCGAAGGTACAGCTTCTGGCCGGGGCGTACGAGCGGCAGATTCCTACCCTCTCGTCCATGGGAGCGGCGCTCAGGACAGATCCGAGCAGGATTCGCCTGGCCGACATCTTCGACACCGACAACTGTCCGCTCGCCCGGCTTGTCAGAAAACGACTCCGTCGCCGGAACATCGGTCGCGGTATTCGATGCGTCTTTTCGAACGAAAAGGTCGATTTCGACTACTCACAAGCCAGTGATGAGGAACAGGTCGGTGAGACGCCCTATTCTGAAAGAGGAAGGGAACGAAACGTCCTGGGCAGCCTGCCAACGGTGACCGGCATTTTCGGCCTCATCCTGGCCAATGAAGCAATAATGCAGCTTTCTTCGGACACAGGACCCGTCTTTCAAGGAGAAAAGTGATGCTACGACTCTTTATCGCCGTCGATATCCCGGAAGATATCCGCACGCTTATGTGCGGTATGGGCGGCTCGATTCCCGGCGCAAGAGCGGTTCCCACCGACCAGCTCCACCTCACCCTCAAATTTCTGGGCGATACCGACAGCGGCCTGTTGCCGGATATCAAGGAAGCACTTGGCAACATTGAGTGCCCCCCCTTCAAAATCTGTCTGAAACGGGTCGGCCACTTCCCTCCCCGCGGCAATCCGCGAGTACTCTGGGCCGGGATCGACCCGGCAATGGAAGTTACAGCACTACGTAACAAAGTTGAAAAAGCATTGGCAGAGATCGGCATAGAACGGGATCACCGCAAATTCTCCGCCCATGTGACGCTCGCCAGACTGAAAAACAGCCCGCTCAACCGGGTGACTCAGTTTCTTGCAGGCAACAGCCTTTTTGAGACCCCGACCTTCACCGTGCGTGAGTTTCTTCTCTACTCCAGCTCCCTTTCGGCCAAAGGTGCTGTCCATACGGTACTGGCGACCTTCCCTCTCACGCATTCACAAATAGAGGAGTAAAAGATTCAAATTGAAGGTTCGGCATTCTCTTTGCCTCGATTGCTTTTGGATGAAAACTGCAGCACCACCATGGCCAACAGCACGATGGCAACCCCAGGCAGCACAGCCAACGGGGGCAGGCCATGCCCAAGCAGCAGATCGATGATCAGCACCAGCCCAGGGTAGAGATAGGAATAGGCCATGGCCCGGGTCGGCCCGATATAAGGGACACAGAACTGGGTGATGAAGAAGGTGATTACCGTGGTGAAAACTGAAAGATAGAGAATACCCACCCAGGTCTTGCCGGCCACACTTCCCCAGTCCACCGTCAAGAGTTTTCCACCGCTGAGCAGCAGAAGCCAGCAACTACCTGAAACAAGTACCCACAGTGTCATGGCCAGCATCGATTCACCTCGATGCAGCATTTTCACAAGCGGGGTGTAAAAACCCATACAGACAGAGCCCGCGAGGAAAATCAGATCGCCCTTGTTCCAGTGCATGGCCAAGAGCAGGTCAAAATCCCCCCGAAATATAACCCAAATTGCGCCGATCATGCCAACTGCCAGAGCTGCAAGCTGAGCACCCGGCAGCCGCTCCCGCACCATGATCATCGCATAGATTCCGGACATCGGCGGCACCAGGGTAAAGATCACGCTGGTATTCAGAGCAGTGGTGTATCTGAGGGCAAGGAACATGCACCAGAAAAAGATCACCAGGCAGCCACTGATGATCGTGCAGCGCCCGAGAAAAGACCAGGAGAACTGCAGCCCGGTACGCAGCTTGACGATTGGGGCCAGGATAATACCGGCCACCACGAAACGTACCAGGGTAAGTACCGCCGGATCAAGGTCTCCGGCGATCGCGGCACCCACCGTAAACGAGGTGGAGACCAGGGTGGCACAGAGCAACATCAGCAAGTGGATGAACAAGGGCGACATAGGGTATGGTTCCTGATACAAAATGGATGTGAATATTTCCGGCATCTTCACCGGTCGCCCAGATCCCGTTTATGCACTCAGCCCGACTTTTGTGGAGATGACGTTTCTGCTTGAAAGGTGGGGTAGCTGCCACTCTTCACCTGCTCGAAAGTAGCCATAGCCGTCGCCACCATCGCGCTCATATCGGTGAGATTGCCGGGAACGATCATGGTGTTGTTTGTTTTGGCGAGCTTACCGAATTCATCAAGATATTTTTTAGCCACTTCGAGGTTAGCCGCCTCCTTGCCACCGGGCATGGAAAGCGCTTCGGCCACCCGACGGATACCCTCGGCGGTTGCTTCCGCCACCCGCAGGATCTCCTGGGCCCGACCTTCGGCTTCGTTGATCCGCTTCATCTTCTCGCCCTCGGAAAGAAAGATGGCCTCCGCCCGATCACCTTCGGCCTTATTCATGATCGCCTGCTTTTGACCTTCCGACCGCGCGATCTCCGCCCGTTTTTCCCGCTCCGCCTTCATCTGCTTTTCCATGGCATCAAGCACGGTTTTCGGCGGCTGGATATCCTTGATCTCATAGCGAAGCACCTTCACACCCCAGTTGGAAGCAGCCTCATCCAGCGCGTCAACCACCTGGCCGTTCAAGGTCTCACGGGCCTCAAACGTCGAGTCGAGAGTGATCTTGCCGATGGCCGAGCGCAGACTGGTCTGGGCGAGCTGGCCCGCGGCGAAATGATAATCCTCAATACCGTAAGCCGACTGCATCGAGTTCACTACCTGCAGGTAGAGAATTCCGTCCACCTCCAGGGTGACGTTGTCCGCGGTTATACAGGTCTGGGCCGGGATATCAATAGGTTCTTCTTTCAAGGAACGCTTGTAGGCGATTTTGTCGAGAAACGGGATGAGGATATGAAAACCTGCCTCCAAGGTGGTCCGATACTTCCCCAGTCGCTCCACGACGAATTCCGAGCGCTGCGGCACCACGACAGCGGTCTTGATCAGAACCACAATTACCAGAACAAGCAAGAAGACTAACGCAACAAGATTTTCCATATCATCCCCCATCAGTTTGTCTGAAACGGTTGTAACGATGCTCAGAGCTCAGCATCACCGGCACGTTGCACCGTTATCAAAAGCCCATCCTGCTCAACAATCTCGGCAATTTCCCCGGCCTCTATTTTCTCACTGGCCGTAGCACGCCAGGTTGTACCCGAATATTTGATTTTTCCTTCCGAAGGCGGCACGATATCCGCCACCACCACAACCTTGGTGCCAGCCTCGGCCAGCGAGTGGTCGCTGCGCCCGTCACTGCTTTTTCCACCACCAAAGGCTTTTTTGACAAACCGGCGCAGCAACAGCAACGAAACAAGTGAGGCGACAATAAAAATCAGAATCTGGGTATTGAGACTGATCTCATAGAGCCAGGCAGCTCCCGCCGTCAGCCAGGCGCCAAGGGCAAAAAAGAACAAGACAAAGCTCGGCATGGACAGTTCAAGTAACAGCAGCACGACGCCGGTGAGAAACCAAAGCAAGCTTGGTGTATTGAGTTGCATAACAGATTCCTTTGCTGTTCCATCTTTCTCTATTGCAGCCGTCTCATAAAGTACACGGTCCGCCTTTCATGTACTCTGCATCTCTTCTTTCGTCAGCTGTTTTTCTCTCAGTTCTCCTTAAAGAGCATGGTGTAGACGACTCCACATAGCACGATCGACATGGGTGCTGTCCAGATCAGCCCGATACCGAACGGGATAGCCGAGATACAAAGAATCAGCATCACTATCAGGTAGAGTCCAAATATTTTCCACCACACCTTATGGATGGCCTTACGGGAGGCCTCCATGGCCTGCCAGGGCGTCATAGAACGGTCAAGCATCAGGGGAAAGGTCATCAGATACCCGACCATCAGGTAGATCCCTGGCAGGATAAGCAAGGCAAAACCGATCATCACCAGGATCATCTGCAGGAGACTGGCAACAATGATCTGACCGGAGATGGGAAATCCGGCGAACACATCTTTCCATATCACCTGCCTGCCGGTAGCCCTGAGAACTCCCATATACATTAAGCCGGCCGTGAAAATCATCGACAAGGCCGAGTTGACGATATTGAGAAGATTGGCAAGTATCCCGTTCTCATCAATATTCAGAGCCATGATCAGAAAGGTGATGACTCCAACGATAACCATTGAGACGCCGTACATAACGGCAAGTCCGCCCAGAAGCGGCCCCTTGACACCATTCGTCAGTTCCCATGCCCTGCTGATCAGCCCACCCACGGTAAACCGGACATCGGAACCATATGTTTGTTCTCGTGTCGCATGCGGCCTCGCTTTCGGAGGTGGCATGGGCGGAACTTCATCCTGCTTGACCTGTGTCGTATCCGGTTCCGGCGGTGCAGCCTCCTCGACAGCCTCCGGCTTTTCTGCTGCCGGGGTGGTGCTTTCGGCTTCAGCAGCAGTCTGTTCAGTCACCTCCTGAACAGTTTCCGGATCAGGGGGCATGGGTGGCGGCACACTGTCCTGTTCGCCGATGGGTGGCGTCACCTCCTGCTGCCCGCCCACCTGAAACAGGGTCTTGCATTTCGGACACCTGATTTTTCTGCCCGCATATGCATCATCTAAGGTACCCCTTACCCCGCAGTGGGGACACTCAATTTTCATGGCAAACCTCCGGAAAAGCCGACCGCCCGAAAGGCGGGGTATATTGACAAACCACCGTTACGACATGTATAGTTTTTATATTATTTAATAAAACGTATAGTAATTACAAGAATTTTCTCTTTTCTCTCAACCGCTTCGGGGAACTATGAACGTTATTCTGATTGCCGTTATGGCAACCAACCGCGTCATTGGCCGCGACAATACCATTCCCTGGCATATTCCTGAGGAGTTGCGATTTTTCAAGAAAACCACCATGGGTTTTCCGGTCGTCATGGGCAGGCTCACCTATGAATCACTCAAGGGACCACTTCCAGGCCGTCAAAATATTGTAATCAGTAGAAATCCCGATTACCAGAGTAATGGAACAGATAATGTCACCTCACTCGAACAGGCACTGAAGTTGACAGGTGATGCTGAAAAGGCCTTTATTCTCGGGGGAAGCCAGATCTTCGAGGAGGCACTGCCAAGTGCAGATGAAATTATTCTCTCAGTGCTCGATCGCGAAGTGGAGGGTGACGTCTATTTTCCGGATTTCTCGGACGATGATTTCCAGCAAACCCACCATGAACGGCACGAAGAAGGAAAAGAACCGTTCACCGTATACTATTACAAGCGCATTCCACCAGCGGCCTGACCTGCTTAACACGATGTGCTTGTTCTACAGGCGGTGTTCTTTATAGAAAACACCGCCTGCACTTTAGGGATTGAACAGCGTTGGCTCGGCTATTAAAGGGCTACTTCCGGAAAGGTAGCTTTATGCGGTTCAATGGCTGCACCCAGCCAGGCGATGGTCTCGCCGAGATTTTTCATATTGCGCAAACCTTCGGCATCCCCTTCCACCTCACCCTTATCGCGGCCTATCCCAAGATTCCAGTAGGAGGAGCCAGGGATGATCATCTGATTGATCTGGAACATGTGATTGATGGTATCAAAAACGTGCACAGCACCGGCCCGGCGCATCGCCACCACTGCTGAACCGATCTTCCCTCTGAAAGCCCGGTTATTGGACAACGCCACATAACCTGAGCGATCAAGGAGCGCTTTGAGCTCGGCCGAGACATCGGCAAAATAGGTGGGTGATCCTAAAATAATGGCATCAGCCTTGACCATCTTCGCCATGGTCTCGTTGAAGATGTCATTGTCCACCACACACTGCATGTTCTGTTTTTCTCGGCACTTACCGCAAGCCAAACACCCCCGGATATTTTTACCACCAACCTGAACCAGTTCGGTCTGCCAGCCTGCCAGCTCCAGTGGCTGCAGGACATTTTTTAATAATATTTCAGTGTTGCCGCCCTTTCGTGGGCTGCCATTTATTGCCACTGCATACATAATCTGACCTCATTTCTTTTCGAATTTTATCGTATCTGTTTCCTGCCAGTAGTCATGTCACATGCTGGACTATAGTGCGCCTGTTCCAGAGCCGCAACTACTTCCATTTGTTATGGTCAGAGCAGGCAGGACATACCGAAACCCCGCTTCAGTTTTCAACCTCTCCCCTGCCTTTGCGCCTTGCCCCGAAATTCGTCACACGAACTCAACAATAGGTGTTTTGCCGGCCAATCCTAACACTTACGAGAACGATTATTACTTTGTAGCATACCACTTAGTAGTGATGTTTTTTCCTGTAATAAAAATATGTTAGATAATAATGTGCATATGTAATTTTTGCTTGCAAATACTCCTGCAGCGTGATATTCCGGTATTGTGCATAAGAAAATAACGATGGTTACAGACCATTCTGACCTCGACAATATGCACGATGAACTATCAGGTATCGGCGCCCCCCGTGAGGGAGGGATTTATCAGCAGCATCGTATGTTTTTTCTGCAGTAAAGCTTTACGAAGCGGTACTCAGCAAACAGGAGGCCAACATGAAAGACCTGAGCAAGAACGTAGAAGTAAATGGCAAGCAGTATGTACTCACCAATGACAACCACCTCCTGGATATGGATGCCTGGGATACCGACATTCTCAAGTGGCTGGCGGAAAAAGCGGATATCACGTTAAAAGAAGAGCATCTCACCGCCCTTGAATATATCCGGGCAACCTATAAAAACAGGGAACGGCACCCGGTGGTTCGGCTGGTGGCAAACCATCTGGCAAATGAACTCGGCCCGGAGAAAGGTACACCGAAATATTTTTACACCCTTTTCCCGAAAGGCGTCTCCCAGGCAAGTGTACTGGCGGGCATCCCGGTGAAAGAGCTCTGTTTCTAATTGATACATGATCCAACTGCATTTATGACCTGACAGTCTGAACGCCTAAGACGAGAGTCGGTGATCTGCAGGCCCTACCTCCAAAGCTACTCCGGAAGAGTCATTCTCCAGGGGTAGCTTTTTTTATGCCTTCACCCGGTTATCAGATATTATTTCGGTTTTCCGAAAACAGCTCAACCTGACAAACAATCGCTCTTTCATCTTCTTTTTTTCCTTTGTCGCCGCTACAATAGAAGTAGGACAGTTGTATGTCACCGTGTCCGGCACAACCGCACCAACAGAAATCTGACAGAGGGAGCCGGTTCGTTCAGCCATTCACAGTTCAGGCAGCAGACCGGTTCAGCAGGCACCACAACTCTCTACCTGCAAAGGAGGAATTGGTATGTCCGAAAGCATCTACAAGATTATTGAACTGGTCGGTTCAAGCCCCGTCTCATGGGAGCAGGCAGCTCAGAATGCCGTGCAATCGGCAGGGCTCAGCATCAGGGACCTGAGAATCGCAGAGGTCATCAAACTGGATATGAAACTTGAAGGAGATCAGGGACTCTGCTACCGGACCCGTTTACAACTCTCGTTCAAGCTTCTTGCTGACTGACCTTCCACAAGCGACCGGGAAACCCATCACGAGAAAGGGTTTCCCGGCTGCCTTCGCCGCACAACGCTAGAGAAAATACCTGGCCAGAGCCACAACTCCCATACCGGTAGCGACAGTCCCGAAGAAACTCTTAAACCGCCAAGCAACAAGAAAGGTCGGCAATGCCGCAATGAGAAAGAGGTTGTCAAAACCCAGATCGAGTTTGCCATCGTTACAAACCAGCCCCGGCGCAAGCAATGCCGACAACACCGTTACTGGCACAAAGGCCAGCCAACGGGAAATCCACGGCGCAAGATTACGGCCGGAGAGCAGCAGCATCGGCAATAACCGTGGCAAATAGGTAACCAGCCCCATGCCGACGATTGTCAGGAAGACGAGCGATTCATCCATTGTTCCACTCCGAGACCAACGGTGGAAGCTATCACCGTGGCAGCTATAACATGGGATTGACTGAAGCCGAGAAGGCTCAGGGAAACAGAAATCACGCAGGCCAGCACGGCCATCATCAGGTAGACCGGTTTAACTATCTGCGGAACCAGAAGCGCAATAAACATGGCGGGCAGGGCATAATCGAGACCAACCGGGCGAACATCGGCAATCTGACCACCGGCGAGATATCCTGCCAGACTACCGACAATCCATGAAAATTGAGCTGTCACGTTGACACCGAACGTTTCGGCCATCGGCGGATGCTCCTTGGCCATACGCATTGTATGGAGTGCGAAGGTTTCGTCCGTCAGTTCATAGCCGAAAAAGGCTATCTGCCACTTTTTCCACCCCCGCAGCTTCGGGGCAAGGGCCGCCGACATCAATAGATGCCGAAGATTGACCACAAAGGTAGTTGCGATAAGCGCCAGCGGACCGGCACCGGCTCCAAACAACCCCGCCCCAATCAGCTGGGCACTGCCGGCAAAGACAATCACCGACATGGCAACCGCATTCATAAGGCCAAGCCCGCTCTTCTGGGCCAGCACTCCATAGGCGAAACCGACCGGTATATAGCCGAGCACGATTGGCAGCGCCTGCCTTACTCCTCGCAAAAAATCTCTCTTCATGACGCTCCTGTTGCTATTTCTTTACTGAATTTTGCTATATTTTTCTTTGTAGTTACCAAAACATATCAAAAATAAATCGAACAGATACAGTTTTTATAAAATTTTGCCATAACAGAAGAATTCGTTACAACAGAGACACGGACAAAATGCAGGGAATCTTCGTTGCGGTTATGGTACCATTTGTCGATGCCCGCCAGAAAGTGCGGACTCGAGGCCCCACCTGTTACTCAACTTTGTCGTATCCCAACTCAGGAAATCATGAAAGAACTCTCATCACCACTGACCTTTTTCTACAAATTTATCTTCCTCGCTCTTTGGATTGTCGGTTTTGGTGCAGGCACCCACAAGGTACTGCTGGCCGGACCTGATGATCCCCGCTGGAGCCAGTACATGATCGTCTGGGCCGCACTTTCCATTTTCATCTTCTTTTCCTGCGGCAATGTGAAGAAAGTAACGCTGCAGGGTCGCAAACTGCAGATCTCAAATTTTCTCAGGACTGAGGAAATCGATGTGGATGATATCGAATCGGTGGATGGCTCAACGTTTCTGAGCCCGCGCCTTGTCTGGTTCACGTTGAAAACGCCGTGCAGTTTCGGGAGAAAAATCACCTTTATTCCTGCACTCAGAAAGGTGCGAGGAATCGGCAAGCATCCGCTGGTACAGGAACTTGCCGAGGAACTGAAGCTCTAAATCCTACAGGGGGACAGGTAGATCTTGGACAGATTATTTTCCTGCGACAAAACAGGAAAATAATCTGCAAGGTACGAAAACAGGCACCCAGCAGCCGCTGGACCTGGAGAATAGACAATCGTTAACGGATTTTTGCAAAAAATTCCGTGAGTCGCTGATTGGTGCCAAACAGGTGATCGCGCATCATTTTCCGTGCTCCTTCCGCATCCTGAGCCTTGATCACCTCATAGATATCCTGATGCTGCCTGAGCACGATGTTAATCCGCTCCTCATTGCAGATAAATCCATGCAATACTGGTTCTAAAAACTCACGGGCAAAATCGAAGATGGACTTCAGGGTGTGGAGCCGCAGGAAATTATGGGAGGCCTTGGCAATAGCGAGATGAAAACCGATCTCATTGTCCCAGGAAAAAACCGTTTCTCCTGAAGGCAGAGTAAATTTCTGGATTGCTGCTAAAATTGCTTCGAGATCCTCGTCAGTCCTTCTCTCAGCCGCCTCCCTGGCCGACGACTGCTCGATCGACCGCCGCACTTCGTAAAGTTCGACAATCCGCTTCTGATCCGTCTGCATGATTTTTTTCAGAGGATTGAGCGGCATGGCAGAATCCATGCTTTTGACGTAGTTGCCCTTACGTTTCTTGATTTCGATAAAGCCAAGAGTCTCCAGGGTATTCAGCGCCTCCCGGAGCGACGATCTCCCCACACCAAACAGTTCCGTCAACCGCCGCTCACTTGGCAATTTTTCTCCAGGTGCCAACTGACCTTCCGTGATGAGATCTATCAACTGCGTGACGATTTTATCTGAAACTTTTTCAACCCGAACTTCCTTAAACACTGTATCCATATACGTCCTAAATTATTCGATATGGTCTGACCAAAACAGCCAGCCGGAAATCATCCGGCCAATTACATTCAACTTTCAACGCGCACAGTAGCAGATAGCACAAAAACGTGAAAGTCAAAAATGGACTTGACAAGAGCACCGCAATTAAATAGATATATGGTCAGACCAGCACCCAGTAAGACCAAATGCAATCGAAATTTCGCTGGCCGTCCGAGTTCAGCCCGGACACTTCACCGCCTGTTCTGGTTTCAGCCCCAGAATGCCGATTCCCGGGGAGAGTCTGCCCTCCCCCGGGAATCTCTCCATGCAGTATGAGGCTTCGTTCAACTGATGACCGCGGTTGTCCGATACTACGCCTCCTCTCCTGTTCCCTGATCAAAGCAGTATCAGAAAGCCTGAACTCCTCCGCTGGCTGCTTTGATCAAGGGAAAGAGACTTGTTTTTATTCCTCCGCCCCTCCGTCACGCTCCATAACCGAAGATTCGATTGTCTATCGACAGCTGTCCCGGCTCCTCTTACAACACCACAAACCGTCCATTATCTTGCATAAAAACGCAGGTCGTTCTTCAGTAATGCAAAATTGCATTGACATCTAACCACTCTTTTTTCTACCCTGAATGGCAATCCATTCTGTTTTATTACCTGTTGCCTTTTCAAAAGGAAAACAACATGTTTTTTGCAACTGCAGGGATCGAAATTGCTCCTTGGGTTCCCCTACTCGTCGCTTTTGTCATCTCGTTTTTCACCTCCATGGGCGGAGTATCCGGAGCATTTCTGCTACTGCCGTTTCAAATGTCTTTTCTCGGCTACGTTTCCCCATCGGTCAGCGCAACCAACCAGCTATTCAACATCGTAGCCATTCCAAGTGGTGTTTACCGTTACTGGCGGGAAGGAAGAATGACATGGCCCCTTACCTGGATAGTGGTAGCAGGGACGCTCCCCGGGGTGCTGGTTGGCGCAATCATACGGATCAGGTACCTGCCTGACCCCAAAAGCTTCAAAATCTTTGCCGCAGTTGTCCTACTCTATATCGGCACAAAAATGGTTCGCGACCTTCTCGGAAACCGACTCGCCACCAAGACCAACTCCACCGGCAAAACGGCTGCAGCTCCACATGTTCAAGTAACCAGATTCACACTGCAAACCCTTTCCTTCACCTTTAACGGTGAACAGTTCGATGCTCCTGTCGCAAGTATCTTTGTCCTCAGCCTGGTTGTCGGTATTGTTGGGGGTATTTATGGGATCGGCGGGGGGGCAATCATCGCACCTTTTCTGATAACCCTTTGGCGACTACCGGTACATGCGGTTGCCGGAGCAGCACTGATGGGAACGTTTGTCACCTCCGTTGCAGGAGTTGTTTTTTATCAGGCTATAGCACCTCTCTACTCCAACCTCTCCATCGCACCGGATTATCCTTTGGGGATTCTTTTCGGAATTGGAGGCATGACTGGCATGTATCTTGGCGCGCGATGCCAAAAACACGTGCCAGCTCAAGCAATAAAGTGGATGTTGGCGGCCATAATTGTCTCCATTGCGCTAAAATACATTTTCGAAGCCGTCCAATAAATCTCACTGTTGGCCACGCTTCAGACCTATTGGCATTCCCAGCGCAACAGTACAAGGCCAAAGTCATCCGGAAACATAAGCCCCTGATGATACACCCCCACCCCGGCAAACAGCGCTACCGGGTCAAGATCGTTGATCATGATCATTCCTACTTTTAGCGTGTAGCGTCAGCCACTATCCCAGATCATCAAAAGAACCTGCAAACGGCAATCCTTTCAGTATATTCCCGGTCATGGGATTTACTGCCACGGCCTTATTTAAACACGAGATGCACGCGCTCAAATGTTATCTATGAAGCCAGCCAACGTCACCTTGTTACAGTACCCATCCGCAATTTTTCGAAAAAACACCAATACATTCCAGCCGGTAATTTGACCTTGGGAACAATTAACGATATACCTGAGTATGACTGCGCCTCAATTTGCCGACTATGAAGCCAGACCAAAACTCCTACTCCATGGACCATTCAACAAACATATAATCCATTTACTACCTCAAATGCCGGAAAACACCTTCAACATCCCCACTATTGCCTCTTTAGACCGTTCGCTGCGGCTCCTTGTCACCGCACTTGTTCTCTTCGTCCTTGTGTCTCCAGCATTTTGTTTCGCAAAAACAGTGCTCAAAGTTGGCGTCTATGAAAATAAGCCGCTTATTTTCACCGCCGAAGACGGCCGGGTTTCAGGTCTGTTCCCTGATATTCTCGAAAAGATCGCAAATGAGCAGGGTTGGGAAATTTCGTATCAGCCAGCACCCTGGAACCAGTTGCTCGACCAGTTGCGTCAGGAGAAGATCGATCTACTGCCAGCTATCGCCTTTTCCAGCGAACGTGCCGAGTGGCTCTCCTTTTCCGATGAGACGATATTGGTGAATTGGGCTGAGGTCTACTCGTCCACCAAAAAGCAGATATCCTCATTGCTGGACCTGCAGGGCCAGCGAGTGGCTGTCAAGGAAAATGACATTCACTTCCAGGCATTACGGATGATGGCTAAAAAATTCGATATCAACTGCCGGTTTATCGAAGCTGATGAGTACCAGACTATTTTTGAGATGCTCGACGCAGGTTATCTCGATATCGGCGTAGTTAACAGGTTCTATGGCGAGGCAAACAAGAAGAATTTCCAGGTCAAGGTAACGCCCATCATTTTCAACCCCATCGAGCTGCGCTTTGCTGCACCAAAGGGCACATATCAGGATATTCTCTCTCAGATCGACAACCGGCTTCGGACCTACAAACAGGACTCCGGCTCAATCTACCACCTGGCCATGCAGCGCTGGCTGGCGTCGGAACAGGCTGGTAGTTTTCCAGCCTATTTACCTTATCTGCTCGGGGGACTGATTGCCGCTTTTCTGGTCCTTGTCGCCCTGAACCTTCTCTTAAAACATCAGGTTGCACGACAGACAAGCACCCTCACGACCACCAACCGTCACTTAAAAGAAGAGATTCACAAGCGGCAGAAAACCATGCAGGAATTGAAGAAATACGCTCGCGTGGTGGAGGCCTCAAACGATGCAGTAGCCCTCTTTGACCGGGACAACAACCACCTGCTGGTCAACAGCGCCTATCTCAACACCTTCAGGGTTGAACGAAATGAACTACAGGAAAAAACCTTGCCGGAAGTCATTGGTCTGGCCTTTTATGAACAACACCTTATGCGGACAATCAACCGCTGTCTGTCTGGTGAACAGGTCGCGATCACGACCTCCTATGCCAGGCCGGGACAACCGCTCAAGCATCTGAACATCCATTTGGGCCCCTACATGGTCTCGGACAACTATATACTCGGCTATGCCATGGACATCAGGGATATAACCCAGCAAGTCGAACTGGAAAACCAGCTGAAGCAGGCCCAGAAAATGGAAGCAATCGGCATGCTGGCCGGCGGTGTGGCCCATGACCTCAACAATATTCTTTCCGGCCTGGTCAGCTATCCCGACATGTTGCTGGTGAACCGATCCCAGGATGACCCCATGTACCGGCCACTGCAGATCATCCGAAGCTCAGGCGAACGGGCGGCGGCCATTGTCTCCGATCTGCTGACCCTGGCCCGTCGCGGAGTAGAAAATTTTCAGCCGGTCAGCCTCAATACTATCATACGGGAGTTTGCCACCAGTCCCGAATATAAGAATCTGCTTAAGTCTGCCCATGGCATTGACGTGAAACTAACGCTTGACGAAGAACTGCTGAGCATCCTGGCCACGCCGGTAAGCCTTGCCAAATGCGTGATGAACCTTTTTACCAATGGTTTGGAGGCTATGCCGGGAGGTGGGTTGTTGACCATTGCCACTGCCAACCGCTACCTTGAACAGCATGAATTACCTCATCCGAACATGGTTGCCGGTGAATATGTCATTCTCTCCGTGGCCGATACCGGCTTGGGGATGGACCAAGACAAAATCAGCCACATTTTTGAACCGTTCTACACCAGTAAGGTGATGGGCAGAAGCGGCACTGGTCTTGGCATGACGTTGGTCTGGAACGCAATCAAAGATCATAAAGGTCATATCGCTGTCGACAGTACCCCCGGCGTCGGCACCACCTTCACCCTCTATTTTCCTGCGACCCGCGAAAGAGCTGCCGCGACCATTCAACAGGATCTCAGTCGCTTTCAGGGTCACGGTGAATCGATCCTGGTTATAGATGACATACAAGAACAGCGGCGTTTTGCCTCTGAAATGTTGACCATGCTCGGCTATCTGGTGGATACGGCGGCAAGCGGCGAAGAAGCGATAGGGATGATCCAGAGAAAGCCCTACGACATCATAGTTCTCGATATGATCATGCCGGGTGGCATGGATGGTTTGACGACATACCAGAAGATCCTTACTCTTTCTCCTGACCAGAAGGCCGTTATCGCCAGCGGTTTTTCTGAAGCGGAAAATGTCACCAAGGTCCAGGCAATAGGCGCCGGACCACTGGTACAAAAACCCTATACGGTTCTTTCTTTAGCGAGCGCCATCAAGAAAGAGCTGAGCAAAAGTGTGTCAATCAAAAGCTGAAAAAGAGTAACACTTTCGAGACTACTCGCTCTTTTCGTGCAATGACCGCTCGAGGTTACCATGCAATATCACCAACTGCCCGCCCAACTCTATTATTGTGCCAAAAAAGAGCTTGCTATCACTGACATCCCTTTCTTCGCCGAAGAAGTTATGGACGATCTTCAGCATGATCTGCGCGTAGCCGCCGTCGATATTACCGGCCCACCGGAATTTCACTATTTCGACATTGACCTGACGGGAGCCAGACCATTTTACATTCTCATCGCCTTCCCGGTAACAAAACGGTGCGATACTGGCCGCTTCTCTTTTTTGGAAACTGAACCTTTTTCCTGTCTGACCACAGAATATCGCGGCCCAATGGCCGGGATCGGTGAAGCATGGACCGATCTGGTAAACAGTACCCTGGCTGCAGGATATCTTCTGCAGAACCAGGGCCGTGAGGTATACAGGGAGTGGCTGGGGTTCGAATCGGATCGGAACCTCACCGAACTGCAGCTGGGAGTTGCCGCAAGATGGTTTTAAGCCCTGTTTAAACCAAGCCGGGATGCTCGTCAATCTCCTGCTCAATCCGGTCAGGATCTGGTGCATTGTAACGGATGATATTCTGCAGATGGGCGAGGGCTGCGGGGCCAATGGAGTTGAACCTGATGCCGACTACCCCGTCCACGCTGCGTACCACTTCCCCATCCACCTCTACATTCATGGTCCGGTCCGCCGGATTGAGCACGATGAGCAGGCTGCAGACAGTCCCTACAGGAAACGCTTCGCCGATATCGAGCTGGCAGCCGCCGACACTTAAATTGGCAATCTCTTCGACCTTGAAGAGATTACCTCGCACCGCAAGCTCTGCGTTCATCTTGAACACAATGCGGCTGAATCGTCGTTTTTCATCTGTCATGATGTTCTCCTACCGTGCTATTTTCCCGAGAAACTCGGCAACCGTTCTCATACCCAGGTGAAACTGCTCAAGGCTGAATTTTTCATTGGGGGCATGGGCCCCGTCATCGGGCAGCCCAAAGCCCATCAGCACCACCGGCGCCCCCAGCACAGCATCAAAAAGCGCGGCAATGGGGATCGAACCGCCCTCACGCATAAATACCGGCTCACGTCCATAGATAGCTGAGAGCGCCGCAGTGGCAGCCTGGATATAGCTGTTGTCCGGATTGACCGCAACCCCTCTGCCGCCATGCAGATTCACCAGCCGAACCGCATAGCCTGCTGGGATATGTTGTTTCACCGCTTTCTTTAGCCAGCCAAACACCTCATCAGGTACGAGATTTGCGGGCAGCCTGAGGCTCACTTTGGCAACCGCCTCAGCCGGAATCACGGTCTTGGCCCCCTGACCGGTAAAACCGCCGCGAATGCCATGCACTTCCAGGGTCGGTCGCACCCCCAACCGCTCGAGCGGCGGAAAATCGTTCTCGCCCACCAACTGTTCCACCCCCATTTCCCGGCAGAGGGCGTCTTCTATACGTAAGGGATCTTCGCGCCAGAATTCCTTTTCCGCCGCCGAGACTTCGGGCAACGCTTCGTGTAATTCGGGTATATGGATAACACCATCTTCGCCTTTCAACCTGCTGAGCAGAACACACAGGGCGTGCAAGGGGTTCGGCGCAACCCCGCCGTAGCTGCCGGAGTGCAGATCGGTTTTAGCACCGGAAACAATGATTTCCGTATACAAAATACCGCGCAGACCATTAATGATTGATGGCTGACTGATGTCGACCATATGGGTATCACAAATGAGAACGGCATCCGCCTCGAGCAGTTCCGCATTTTTGGAAACGAACCTGTCGACGCCGGCTCCACCCGCTTCCTCTTCACCTTCCAGGAGAATCTTGATATTCACGGGCAGTCTGCCATCCACCCTGATCCAGGATTCAAGGGCGGCCAGCACCAGGAGGATCTGGGCCTTGTCATCGCTGGCCCCCCGGCAGTAGATATTACCATCGCGAATGACCGGTTCAAAAGGTGGGCTCTGCCATTCATCAACAGGATCAACCGGCTGCACATCGTAATGTCCGTAAAACAACAGCGTCGGCTGATGCGGATCAACCAACCACTCGCCATAGACCAGTGGGTGACCATTGGTCGGGATGGTTCGCACCTCTGGGAAACCCATATACACGAGCCGGTTACGAACCCACTCAGCCGCCATGTAGACATCTTCCTGATGCTCGCTCAAGGTGCTGATACTCGGTATCGCCAGCCACTCCTGCAAGGCCTCGACAAACCGTCCATTGTGCTCTTCGAGATATTGGTCACGCGTTGCCGCCATAGATTCCCCCTCTTTTCGATACAGGTGTTTTCCTGCCAAAATATCCTCTGTTCTTCTTCCCCACAACGTATCCTATCGCAGAGCAAAGGCACCATCAACAGCTTTCCCCTCAAAGGCAAGAGAATGCCCGAAAAAAAAAGGCAACAACCACTCGATAATCGCCAACGATATGCTACATTCTGGCGATACCCACCTTTTTTTAAAATCTATGGAGAATTTTTCGAGCAATTGTCATTCTTTTGTGTAAAATTTACCGATACAGACTTACTGCGTTCTGTCGCACCATTTCAAGCGCGTCTTTCCTGATCCATCTGTCCAAACTTCCACACCTTTGCCTCCTGCCGGTTCATTCGGCCGCTTAATTGTTCAGTGCACATTCAGAGGTGGATCGTGACCCATTTGGAATTCCAGGAGAGATTTTCAGCTACGCGGCAGAAACCAGCGACCGGCCCTGCCGGCCGTACCATTTGACCAACAACACCCAAACAACGGAGTCGAAAATGCGCAAGGTAGGATTTATTGGATGGCGAGGAATGGTAGGTTCCGTTCTCATGGACAGGATGCGGGCCGAGAATGATTTTCAGGGCTACGAACCGGTATTCTTTACCACCTCACAGGTCGGTCAGGACGGACCAGATGTCGGTTGCGGCGTGAAGCCGCTCGAAGACGCCATGAATATCGACAAACTTGCGGAAATGGATATCATCCTGTCCTGCCAGGGCGGCAGCTACACCAAAACCGTTTATGAAGAGCTCCGCGCCCGTTGGGACGGCTATTGGATCGACGCAGCCTCTGCGCTCAGAATGAGCGATGACGCCATCATCGTCCTCGACCCGGTCAACCGCTCGGTCATCGATCGCGGCCTTGCTTCGGGCATCAAAAATTATATAGGAGGCAACTGCACGGTATCCCTGATGATGATGGGTATTGGCGGCCTCTTCGAGCATGACCTGGTGGAATGGATCAGCTCCATGACCTACCAGGCTGCCAGCGGTGCCGGCGCCAAGAACATGCGTGAACTGATCAGCCAGATGGGCGAGATCGAGGGCGAAGTAAGTGACCTGCTGGCCGATCCAGCCTCGGCCATTCTCGACATCGACCAGAAAATCACCGCCAAGCTCAACGACGGAACCCTCACCACTGATGTCTGGGGCGTACCGCTCGCTGCCAGCCTCATCCCATGGATCGACAGTCCCATGGAAAACGGCCAGACCAGGGAAGAGTGGAAAGGCATCGCCGAAACCAACAAGATCCTCGGCCGTACCGGCAACGACATCATCCCCATTGACGGCCAGTGCGTCCGCGTCGGCGCCATGCGCTGCCATTCTCAGGGGCTGACCATCAAACTAAAAAAAGATGTACCGCTGGCCGAGATTGAGCACATCATCGCCAGCCACAATGAATGGGTCAAGGTCGTGCCGAATGACCGCGCAATAACCTCCCGCGAACTGACCCCGGTAAAGACCTCCGGCACCCTCACCGTGCCGGTCGGCCGTCTGCGCAAGATGAACATCGGCCCCGAGTACCTGACCTGCTTTACCGTCGGCGATCAGCTGCTCTGGGGTGCCGCTGAGCCGGTCAGAAGGGTACTGAACATTATTCGGGATCACATCGGTTAAAATGACAGTATTCCAGTGAGGTACGAGCCGTGCTGCCACCAATGGCACGGCTCGATTCATATGTGCCCCTCGCCTGCCTTTGCCTTGGCGCCCCATTACCAGACACGCTATACTGTTCATCATGCATCCTCGAAAACTTTACGTCGAAACCACAACCCGCTGTAATATGCAGTGTGGAATGTGTGTCAAACAGGCTCCCGGCAGCGACATCTCCGACAAACATCTTGATTTTCAACTTTTCCAGCGCCTTATGCCCTCGTTTCCAAAACTCGAAGCCCTGGTGTTAAACGGCATCGGCGAGCCTCTCCTGCACCCGCAACTGCTTGACATGGTCAGCGTGGCGGCAAAGTGCATGGACCGGAACTGTTGGATTGGCTTTCAGACCAACGGCCTGCTGCTGAGTAAAGACATTACCGAAAAGCTGCTGGCCGCGGGCCTCTCCCGGCTCTGCATTTCAGTGGACAATGAGATGGCTGAACACCCATGCGGCAACCATCTCCTCCATCAGTTCCACCAGCAACATTCACGGATTGCAATGGCCCGGCAGATATGCAACAGCCAAGGGTACGAGGATGTTCGTCTAGGTGCGGAAATTGTGCTGACCAGGCAGACCTTACCGCAGTTGCCGGAACTTATCCGTCGCCTTGCAAATGAAGGGGTTGATTTTATTATAGGATCTCATCTGCTTGCCTATCACCGGGAGGCAGAAAAAGAAACGATTTTCATCTCGTCAACTGACGAGGCCCGTAATATTTATCAAAAATGGCAGGCCATTGCCGCTGCAGAAGGGCTCAACATCGCAGGTCTCACCGCTAAAACCTGGATCGCGCCTCGTTATGAAGAAGAACATCGACTACAGCAACTCTACCGGCAAATGCTGGCCGAGGCGGGTGAAAAAAATATCTGGCTGAATGTGCAAAAGCTTGCGCTGCTGGACAACCGGGAATTTTTGGTTTGGCAGGACTACATTACCGAAGCCGAAAAAACCGCAGATAGGTTTGGAGTTGAAATCTCCCTCCCCCCTCTTTCAGCCTCTACGAAAAGAAACTGCAGGTTTATTGAGGATAACGCCACCTTTATCGATGTGGAAGGCTCCGTCATGCCCTGTCATCCCCTCTGGCACACCCAGACGTTCTATATGGATGGGGAGGCCAAAAAGCTTGAGCGTCGAAGCTTCGGTTCAATCAGGGATCAGGACCTTATCACGCTCTGGAACAATCGGGAATACAGGGAATTCCGAGAAGCAGCCATGAGTTATGACTATCCTTTCTGTCATAGCTGTTCACTTGGCCCCTGCCCGGATATAACCGGTGAAACCACTCCGTTTACCAATGACTGCTTCGGCACTGCCGTGCCCTGCGGCCACTGCTTCTGGTGCTTTGACGGGGTGCGCTGCCTCTGACAGAGACGGAGGCACATATCGCATACTACAGATGTCCAATTTCGCCTATTCAACACGCAATGATCATGACATACGATCAGATTTTACCCAAAATGTGCAAACTCACCTGTGCGTCGAATTTACCTATCACATTTCCACCCCTAAAATGCGCCTTGCGCACACTTTATAGTTGTTAGGCATTTGTCGCAATTAACGCATCAACACGTGTCTTCCAATACATATATTTCACTTTTTCATGTAATTATAACACAGAAAACAAACACGGACTTACGACATTTTAGCCAGATGAAACCGCGCTTACCAGGTCATTCTTACAAAAAACACTCTTGTTTTCAGTTACACCTTCGGCTACTATTAAACATGCTCAATGGAGCCATTCACATAGCAAGTGCGTAGGGTAGATCAGAATCTACTTACGTTGAAATTTGCGATGGCGAAATGCTTCTCAGGGAGGTGCACCATGTCGAATATTTCCGATTACATCGTCTTTGTCTGGCTACTGCCGGTTCTTGCCCAGATCGTTCTGCCACTTGGGATTCTGGCCGCCTGGTTGATCATGAAACCTTTTGCCCTCATCTTCCGTAAAGAAGCGACCACTGTTTCCAATATATCCCTGGCAAAAGAGACAGCACGGTAGACCGACTGACAGTGGCATAACAAGCAGAAGACAAAACTGAATTGTGGTGGCCGTTTCACGCGACTGACACGTATTACGGAGACGCCACCACACCTTCGCCAACCAAACAGCACCGCCCATCCAGCCGTCCACACGCCGAACGAATCTCCTTTACAAAACTCACTACCTTTACACGTAGCAGGTTTCCAGTCGTCACCCCTCACTCTCTGCTCTCACAGGCCTCTTGCAAAATGGCCTGTGAGTAGACTGCAACAATATATTTTTTCTATCACTTCACATCCGACAACTCCACCACGTCCCCACAGCACGAATGGGGCTTTTGGGTAACCCACGGTATTATCGCCTTTGTCGCCTTTACTCCAGATCGAAGCTGCGACCGAAAAATATGCCACATATGCATATTGTGCCTAGATGTCGTGCTTTTCGATTTTGAAACCAGTGCTTGATCACCAAACTCGCCTGGCAATCCAGGGAAAATTTCAAAAAATCACAATTGCTCAAACATTTACCGTTGATGGCTTTAAATTCTGTAATGACACGTGTTTTAATTCCATTCCGTAAGAAATGGCGGCGCAATTCATGCTATTCCCGCACTCACAACCATCAATCCGCATTGACAAAATCACGGAAATATGTATAAATAGGACAAAGAAATAGCCCAGCGAAACAGCATGGCCGGTTTTATTGTTGCACATTTAGCACATTTCGCACGTTCTTGATAGGGTGGCACGATGAAGAGCATTGGTATTGATGGACGAAAAAAATATTTGAGCACTGTAATGGCCATAGCCGAAGGGTTATGGAATGGCTTTGTGGTCTCAGGTGTCCTGACGGTCAGCGCATTTCTGATTAACAAATTCTGGATTTTCTAAAAATCCGGCCTGTACCAGCGACCAACAGTTTCAGCACCTGAAGGACTCGCTGCGCGTTATCCCGCAGCCCCGCATCGACCACTATATAATTGTTAAAAAAAAATAAGGGCACCGGAAATCCCGGTGCCCTCATTTTTTTTTCACCACCATTTCTCCGCAGATTCTCACACACCGGAACCTGTCATCCGGAACCCAACACCCCCGACGAAGCCATACAGCCCCCGGTACAGTTTATGCAATGTATGGAGGGAAACACTTCACAGTTGATCATGAATCCATAATACAATTTTCAGAACCTTATCTGAAAAAGGAGAATTTCCAATGACACCTGTTGCGATATTGCTGGTCGAGGATGATGAAATACTGCTCACCGTGTTGAAAACCAGTCTGGAGAAATTTTTCTGTACTGTCAGCACAGCCATCGATGCCGATAAAGCCATCCAACAGATTGATACAACAAAGTTTGATCTGGTTCTTACCGATTTGCAGCTCGGCAGGACAAGCGGCCTTGAGGTCGCCCAGAAAGCTAAATCGCTTTTGCCGCAGGCGCTCATTATCATGATGAGTGGATACAACGATCCTGAACGGATTCAGGCCGCATATCACTGTGGGGCAGACGAATACCTGGTGAAACCTTTTACCATTATCTCCCTGTTAAAACGAATACGACGACATGGACTTCGGCTCCGACCGCAAACCACGGCCAATCTGGCGATCAGAGCAAAGGGTCGAGCCAGCCTCTGTCAGGAAAATTTACATCCTGGCAATGATTTCCTTTACACCTGAGTGTATAACCCGACAAAAAGCCATGCATCCTGCCCACCCTCTTCACATTCTGGTCACCGATAAAAACCACCATGTGCGCGATCTGCTGGTGAGGGAACTGGACCGGGAAGGACATGTAACCTACAACGTCAGCAGTTGCACCAGCGCCTACAGTCATATCTTGAGCGGCGTACGGTTAGACGTGGTTATTCTCGACCCTGAAATATTTGGGCCCGAACATCTCGATCTCTTACGCAAAATTGTTCATGGCATACCGGCAAAGACCATCATACTCCATGCCTTCAGCGATCTGATCCGTATCCCGAAAAGTATGGACAACCTTCTGTTTATCGCCAAAGACGCCGAAAGCATACAGGCGATTAAACACACCATCGCTACACTCCAGCCTGAACAAGGCAGTTAGGCAGGTTTGAGACAACCGGGCCGGCGAGCGCAATTCGACCGAACCCTCATACGGTAGCACTATCACAAAATATTTTCCGGCAAAGGCTTGAGATTATACTTATCAATTTTCGCATGCAAGGTCGGCCTGGATACCCCCAAGAGCCGCGCGGCCTGGGAACGATTACCTCCGGTCAGCGCCAGTGCCTCTTCAATAAGCATGGCACCAATCTGATCGAGGCAGGTATCAAACAGCCTCTCCTGCCGCGCAGACCGCAGCTCCCTGCGAATCCACCTGCGCACCTCCGTCGTGCTTTCCGCCCCATCATCTACCGATCCATCAGACGGGGTAATGGTTGGTATTGAGATATCCTCGGGCAGCAATGGGGCGCCGCGATTGAAGATCAGGGCTTTTTTCAAAATATTGGAAAGCTCACGGATATTGCCCGGCCAGCCATAAAGCCCCAAACGATTGACGGTTGAAGGATCAATGCCCGGATTGGCCATATGCAGCTCTGACGAGAGCCGGGCCAGCAGGTACTCGACCAATGATTCCAGATCTTCCAGGCGTTCACGGAGCGGCGGCATGGTCACGGTCACTACCCGCAGCCGATAATAGAGGTCCTCTCGGAAGGTGCCCGCCGCAACAGCCGCCTCCAGATCCCGGTTGGTGGCGGCGATGATCCGCACATCGACATCAATTGGCTCCCGCCCCCCAAGCCGTTCGATGCTATTTTCTTGCAACAGCCGCAGGAACTTGGCTTGAATCGTCAGCGGCATATCGCCAATCTCATCAAGAAAAACCGTGCCGCCTCTGGCCTGCTCGACCTTACCCACCCGCCGGTGGGCCGCACCGGTAAAGCTGCCTTTCTCGTAGCCGAACAGTTCGCTCTCGAGTAGCGTCTCGGGAATCGCCACGCAATTCACCACGACAAACGGCTTTTCCGAACGCTTTGAGTGGTTGTAAATGGCCCGGGCGGCGAGCTCTTTGCCAGTACCCGACTCGCCGCGGATCAGCACCGTCGCCTCGGTGGGTGACACCCTACCGATGGCTTTGTACACCTCCAGCATTTTCGCTGAGCTTCCAACCAGTGCCTCCCTGTCGGCAAAACTGACCCCGCCGGGATTCACTTCCACCGGCTGGCTCATGCAGCGCCCCGCCACAATGGCCTTTTCGATCAGTTGCAGCATCTCCGGCACATCAAAGGGCTTATAGATATAATCGTAGGCTCCTTCGCGGATGGCGCCAATAGCTGTTTCGGTGGAGCCATGAGCAGTGATGATGATGACCGGCAGTTTCGGAAAAAGGTTGTGCAGCACCTCAAATACCTTCAGCCCATTCATATCAGGCAGGCAGATATCGAGAATCACCAGATCCGGGCACTGTGCCTGTACCGCCTCAATCCCCTCCTGGCCGGTGAAAGCAGTCTCGGCCCGGTAGCCGTCCTGCCTGAGTATCTTGGCAAAACTGAGACCTAACTGCTGATCGTCATCTATTATCAGAATCGTGTTCATACGCCCTCCCTGCCACCGGCAGGTATATCATACATTCAGTGCCTTTGCCGGGTTCCGAAGAAACGATGAATCTGCCGTCATGCTCCTGCACAATCCGAACGACGATCGAAAGCCCGATCCCGGATCCCTCATCCTTGGTGGTGAAGAACGGGGTGGTGATTTTATCAAGGATCGCCTCCGGGACTCCCGGTCCGGTGTCCGTTACCGACAGCACCGCCACTTCACCCAGCTGGGAATCGACAGTGCGGGATTCGGCCACCGTTATCGTACCGCCATGCCCCATGGCTTCGCAACTGTTGACAATAAGGTTGACCAGCGCCTCTTTGATCCGGTCCGGATCGATGCGGACAACCGGCAAATCAGGCCGTGGCTCATAGCAGAGTTCCACCTCATATTTTTTGATCCGATACTCGAGCAGCACCAACACCGAATGAATGATATCGTGCAGATGACAACTTTCAAGACGCAGCTTCGGAGGCCTGGCAAACTCCAGGAAATTCTGGACAATCTTGTCAATCCTTGCGATTTCATCGGCGATAACCTTCAGATCTTCATTCTGGGCGTCATTGAGATCAAGGGTCCGCCCCAATGAAAACATCCGCATTTTGATGGAGGTAAAGGGGTTCCGGATTGTATGGGCCACCCCCGCCGCCAGTTCACCCACCGTTGCCATCCGTTCGGCCTGCATCAGGGTGCGTTGACTACGGGCCAGCTGAGTGCTTGTTTCATCAAAATCGCGCCGCATATCCTGCAGGGAGTGGGCAAGCGAGTCTACTTCGTTTTTGATGTTTTCCTGGGGCAACCCACCGGTCTCCATGGCGAGCCCCCTGATGGGCACTAAAATCTGCCGGTAGAGGATCATCAGGAACAGTGCGGACAAGGCAACAAAGGCGATAAGACCGGTAAATGCGGTTGCCCGCATCTTTTTCGACCGTTTGATCCCGGCCTCTTCCCGCTGCAGGATATCCCGCCACTGTTTTCGACTAAACTCCTCACAGAGCGTCAGCAGATGAAAAAATGCGTCCCGCTGCTTCTGGTGGGAGGCAGAGATGGTGTCCGGGTGAATGCCCAGTTTATAGTTGTCGATGACCTGATCTTTTGCTGCGATATAGTCATGATATTTTTCGGCAATATCCTCTATGGCCTCTCGATTTCCCTTGGCGAGGTTCAGGGACGTTGCCCGCTCCAGGGATTCACTAAACATCTGCCGGTAGGTGGCAAGGGCCGCCAGCCATTTCTCATCGCCATCGAGAAAATAGTACGTAAGAAAACCTTTCTGGTTGGCCAGAGCCAGCTCCATATCCTGTACCGCCTTGTACAAAAATATCTCCCGGTCAATCATCATACCGATGGAGCGGTCTGTCTGGAAGGTGTACCAGAACAAGCTACCGCCACCGGCCAGGACAATGACCGCAATAGCGGAAAAAATACAGGTGATTTTCGACCTGAGGCTAAACGCTGACATCATGGTGACTCTCCATCAGGATAGGACAAACCCAATAGCAGAAGGGAAAACCTCATAATACATTTGTATCCCACACCTATTCGAACAAAATCGTGTTGCTGTCAACAGCGAACCGTAACGAGAGCCTGACAATTGACATAATTCGTTCTGTTCACGACCAGCATAGAGACCAGAAGGCGTCCTTTTCACAAACAATGCGGAATACCTTTTGCATTAAAAAAGATGGGTTCTGACAACTCATCTCCAAAAACGTACTCCAGGCAAGGAGGCAACCGATGACCATTCGTAATCTCGATGCGATCTTTTCACCGGCTTCGGTGGCACTGATTGGTGCCAGTCGCACCCCTAAGAGCATCGGCGCGGTATTGACCGACAATCTCCTTAAGACCGGCTTCCCCGGACAGATCTATCTCGTTAACCCCCGTTACGAGTCGATTCGGGAACACCGCAGCTATCCGGATATCAAAAGCCTTCCGGTCACACCCGACCTCGCCATTATCGCCACGCCGCCAAGGCAGATTCCGGAAATAATTGCGGAACTGGCAGCGAATGGCACACGGGGAGCGGTGGTCATTACTGCCGGCTACGGTGAAAAGGAAAAAGAAAATGGTAAACGCTGGAAACAGGCCATCCTGGAAGCCTCCCGCCCCAACCTCTTACGGGTAATCGGTCCCAACTGCCTGGGAATCATGGTGCCGGGGCAGTGTCTGAATGCAAGTTTTGGTCATCTCAATCCGCTCACCGGCAACCTGGCCTTCGTTGCCCAGTCCGGGGCACTGCTCACCTCGGTGCTCGACTGGGCCACCAGCCGGGAGATCGGCTTTTCCCACTTCGTCTCGCTGGGCGATATGGTCGATGTGGACTTTGGCGATATGCTTGACTATCTGGCAGCCGACGGGCCCACTCAAGCCATCCTCCTCTATATCGAGTCGATCACCAACGCCCGTAAGTTCATGTCCGCCGCCCGGGCAGCGGCACGACTCAAACCTGTCATCGTAGTCAAGGGTGGACGCTTTACCGAAAGCGCCCAGGCAGCGGCCTCACACACCGGGGCGCTGGCGGGTATTGACGGGGTCTTCGATGCCGCATTCCGAAGAGCCGGCATCCTCCGTGTCATGGACATGGAAGCACTCTTCAACGCCGTCGAAACTCTTTCCATGGCCCGACCACTGAGCGGCGATCGGCTGGCCATTCTTACCAACGGCGGCGGGGTCGGAGTATTGGCCACCGATACCCTGATCGAAAAACAGGGACGTCTTGCTACCCTGGACCCTGAAACCATTGCCCGACTTGACGAAGTACTGCCGCCAACATGGTCTCGTACCAATCCCATCGACATCATTGGCGACGCCGATGGTGAACGCTACCATAAGGCCATGTCTGTTCTCCTTGAAGACAAGGGGGTGGATGCCATCTTGGTAATGAACTGCCCCACCGCCATCAGCTCCTCCACCGACTCGGCCCGGGCAGTGATTCAAGCAGTAGAACAGCGCAAAAGCATCTTCCGACGACCGATGTTGCTTGCCGGCTGGCTTGGTGACGGCGCGGCTCTCGAGGCGCGGCACCTCTTTCGTAAAAGCAGGATTCCCTGCTACCAGAGCCCAAGCGATGCGGTTCGTGGCTTTATGCAGATGGTACGCTACCAGCACAGCCAGGAAATGCTGATGGAAACCGTGCCCAATATTCCCGGCCGCTTCACCCCGGATACCGAAAAGGTGCGCCGGATTATCGCCCAGGCCCTGTCAAAACAGCGAGACTGGCTCAGTGATGACGAGGCGCGTCTGGTGCTTGCGGCCTACGATATACCCGTCGTGCAGGCGCTGTTCACTGCGACCCCCGAAGAAGCCGGAACAGCTGCAGCAGTATTCTCCGGCCCACTGGCGCTCAAGATCATCTCCCCCGATATTCACCACAAGTCGGACGTGGGCGGGGTTATCCTCGATCTGGAAAACGGAGAGGCTGTGCGAGAAGCAGCGGCACATATGCAACAACGGCTCACCAGGGAGTTTCCCGCAGCGCAGCTTACGGGGTTTAGTGTTCAGCAGATGATTCGGCGACCACATGGACGCGAACTCATCATCGGCGCCTTTACCGACGACCAGTTCGGACCGGTGCTGCTCTTTGGTCATGGCGGCACAGCAGTGGAAGTCATTCGCGATAAGGCCCTCGCCCTGCCGCCACTGAATATTCATCTTGCACGGGAAGTTATGGCCCGCACCCGGGTTTACCGACTGCTGCAGGAGTACCGTAACACCCCAGCCGCCGATATCGACGCGGTAGCTCTCTCTTTGGTCAAGCTCTCCCAGCTAGTCTGCGACATTGCGGAGATCACCGAACTCGATATCAATCCGCTGGTCGCCGATGAGCATGGCGTTATGGCCCTGGATGCCAGGATCAGGATCTGCCCAGCCAAGGGCGAGGCAACCGAACGGCTGGCAATCCGGCCCTACCCGAGGGAACTGGAAGAACATCTTACCCTCGCCGATGGCCGCCGGCTCCTGCTCCGCCCCATCCGCCCGGAAGACGAGACCGGTTTTCAGGAAATTTTCGCCGCGCTCTCACCTGAAGAGATCCGCATGCGCTTTCTCCATCCCATGAACAGCCTGCCCCACAAACTGGCGGCGAGATTGACCCAAATCGATTATGCACGGGAAATGGCTCTGGTATTGGAAGGACCTATCAATGAAAATGATGACAAAACAATCCTCTACGGCGGTGTGCGCATTATTGCCGATCCCGACAACGAGGAGGCAGAGTTTGCCATTCTCTTGCGAAAAGAGATGACCGGCAGCGGTCTTGGGCCAATGCTTATGCGGCGAATCATCGACTATGCCCGCAATCGCGGCATTGGCAAACTATTCGGGGAGGTACTAACGGACAATACCCCTATGCTGCGACTGGCGGCGGCCTTTGGCTTTACCTGCAGGCCGGTACGCGACGATGCAGGACTGCGACTGTTGGAACTGAAACTCTAGTCGTCACAGAGTTCGGAGATAATTGACACAACCGTTGAGAGAGGAAAGCCCTGGATACGCCTCTTCGGGGATCTTTATGCCAAACTCCTTTTCAATCGCGGTCATCAGGTTCAGACAGTCGATGGAGTCAAACTCGAACTGGTCACGGAAGCGACGATCGGGCTCAAGTGCTGCCAGATCTGCCTCGGGGGCGATACGCGCCAAAATTCCAACAATGCTTCCCCTGATTCTGGATTCGTCCATACCCACACCTCTTCTTGATACTATCATGATGGAATGCAGAAAGACCTCTCCCCAGCGCCTCTTGTAAAAAAGGTTTTGTCGCCCAGACTCTTCAATAGAGTATAACGCCCACTTTGCAGAACCACACGTTTTTCATAGCTGAAACCTATGGGAAAAGCAAAATCGATAGAACATGCCGTGTTGACGAGAAAACTGTTCACAGCTACTATGCTTGGAAAATTTTAGAGAGAAATCCAAGCCCGCTGGAGGTAGTAATTGCCTCAACGGAGTGGTCCAGATAATGCATCTTTTTGTTATCGCAGAACCTTGCAAACGATAGGATAAGCGGTTGAAGAAACAATAATGAAGGACAACAGGGTAAATCTGACCAGACAGGTCAAGGGTGGCGGTTGAGCCTCAAAACTTTCTCCAGGGGACCTGGATCAAGTATTATGCGGGCTCGACTTTCCCACAAATGAGGATGTTCTGGTGGGTACAGCCACAGCCGATGACGCCGGAGTCTACCGGGTATCGGATGACCTGGCCCTGATTCAAACTGTCGATTTTTTTACGCCTATCGTTGATGACCCCTACGATTTTGGGAGAATTGCCGCCGCCAACTCCCTCTCAGATGTGTATGCCATGGGGGGAATACCGAAAACCGCAATGAATATCGTGGCATTCCCCCTGGGCAAGCTTGAGAAAAAGGTTCTTCGTGAGATTTTGTCAGGTGGAATAGAGAAAATCAGAGAAGCGGGGGCTGTTCTGCTAGGTGGTCACAGTATTGAAGATGATGAGATAAAGTACGGCCTGTCGGTTACCGGTTATGTTCATCCCCAAAAGATCCTCACCAATCAGGGCCTGCGGCCGGGAGATTGCCTGGTACTCACCAAACCGCTGGGCACAGGGATTATTGCCACTGCGGTCAAAGGAGGCCTGGCTTCTGAGAAAACAGTCCGGCAGGTGACTGAACAGATGGCAACACTCAATAAGCAGGCAGCGGAACTCATGCATGGTTTTTCAGTCTCTGCTTGTACCGATGTAACCGGCTTTGGCCTGCTTGGCCATCTGGCCGAGATGATAGCCTGTACCGGCCTAGGGGTAACACTTGACTGCGGACGGGTACCTGTTCTGCCGGAGGCCTTGCATTTTGCCAACATGGGCTTCGTGCCCGCAGGTGCCCACAAGAATCGCCAACATCGGCAAGCGATGGTCACAATGGCAGAGGATTTCAGCCCGATCTTGCGGGATATCCTTTTTGATCCGCAGACCTCCGGCGGCCTTTTAATTGGTTGTGCAGAAAAGGAGGCCACTGTCCTCCGGAATCGACTGCGGGATGGAGGAGTTGAATACGCTGAAATTATTGGCTACGCCAATGAGAAAACAGATGAAAAGATCGAATTACAATAGACGAGGAATAACAAATGGCAAAATTGATTGATGCTCGCGGCCTCTCCTGTCCGGCCCCAGTCCTGCTGGTAAAAGATACGCTGGAAAAGGAAAGTCTGCAGGAGTTGACAGTGCTGGTGGATGATGAGGCCTGCCGGGAAAATGTGACCCGCTTTCTCGGCAGTCAAAATTTTGAAGTGCTCGATACCGGGCAGGGAAATCACATTCAACTGGAGGCTCGCCGTACCTCCACTGCCAATGCTGTCGAGACAAAGGCAACCGCTCAGCAGACCAACGAAAATCCTGATGGTAGTCAAAAGATACTGATTCTGGTCGCCAGTGACCGACTGGGTTCAGGGGACGATACGCTGGGTGAAAAGCTGATGATCAACTACCTGAAAACCGTCAAGGAAATGGGGAACGACCTGTGGCAGCTGGTATTCGTGAATAGCGGGGTAAAGCTGACTACAGAATCTTCGGCGGTATTGCAGGTGTTACAGGAGTACGAAAGAGCTGGAGTGATTATTCTCGCCTGTGGCACATGCCTGGAGCATTTTGGTCTGACCTCTGCCAAAATGGTAGGTGAAACAACCAATATGCTTGACATTGTCACCGCCACGCAGTTGGCCGACAAGGTTATCAATATTGGCTGATCTTCACGCCTGCTGCTTTTGAAATAATCCCTGAAAGACGGATTTCAAGATTGTTGTATCCACTTTGGCCAACAACTGCTCTTCGTATGAATCCAGTTCCAAAAGTTCTTCTGATTCTGCGTCTTCCGCTTCTTCAGCCTTTGGTTGGTAATCTGTGCAGCTATCCTCATCCAGATAGGCCGGGTCATCTGCATAATATTCATCATATCTATGATGCTCCAACCAAAGGTCAGTTTCGTCATGCCCACCGGCAAACGGCACAAACAGGTTCTGGCCAACCTTGATAGTGACCAGTCGATAGCCATTGCCCAGGTTGTACTTGGTGCAGTTGCTGATTCGATACTCCCCATTCTTGGTACGTTTACTGTATACAGCGTCCGCCAGGAGGCCTTCTCTCCGTATAAGATCCAGGAGACTTTCACACTGGGTTGCAGCCAACTCACCTTTTTTCCCAGCCCGACGCATGGCTTTGAGATTCTTTTCAAGATTTCTGGCAATACGTACGTGATGATCCACACCTTGCTCCTTGGGTCTATTTCGCTTTTCACTCGGTAACAATTGTCCTCTGATATTATTTAGATACTGTATGACCCGAACTCAAAAGTCAAATACTGAAAACCAATCGATTCGCAAGCAATTATCAAACGAAGCGATACTAAGGATGTCGAGATTTGAGGACGTTATCACAGCTGAAATTCATGCTAAGTGATAGCTCTTCCGTTCGCAATTGTGACGAGAGCTTTTCCTGCCCCTCGTTATAGATAATTCCAATTTATAAGATAGGATTTATCGAAACGAACTGTTTGACGAACCACTATCATATTGATAGGGTAGATCCGTTAGAACACCTCGCTTTCTGTTTCCAGGAAACGGGCAATTGGCATTGTTATCATCCTGGTATCTCATATAAAGATACGAACATCACAACAAAAGGAAACTATCATGTTGGAAGTGACCGCAGAGGCACACGATAAACTGACTGAATACTTCAAAGAAAACAATCTTACCTCATCGCTGAGAATATTTCTGAACCATGGAGGCTGTTCCGGCCCTACCCTTGGACTGGCCTTAGATGAAGCAAAAGCTGAGGATGAACGTTTTGAGCAGCAGGACCTGCAATTCCTGATTGAAAAAAATCTGCTGCAGCAATGTGGCAGCATCACCGTTGACTACATCAATGCCGGAAAACAGTCAGGATTCAGTATCAGGCCTTCAACCCCACTCCCTGGTGCCGGTGGCGGCTGCAGTGCCGGATCATGCGGATCAGGTGGCTGCGGCTGCTGACATATTTTGCCATTAGAACATTCACATACTCTCTCGCGACCCATCGTTCATACTTGAGGTGAAGGACATGACCAAAGCTCTGCATTACAAGGCTGGCAAGAAAGGCGAGTTCCTGGAAAAGGTGCAACAGGCATTGCCGAAAAACGGTAATCTCAACCTGTGCCTGACATGCGGAGCCTGCGCTGCCGGATGTCCCGCTACTGGTCTTCTGGATATGGACCCGAGAAAATTTCTGCGCATGGCTGCCATGGGTATGGACGATGAGTTAGAATGCCATAAATGGGTGTGGATGTGCTCCATGTGTATGCGATGTACGTATGTCTGCCCGATGGAGATCAATATTGCCGGGCTTATCATGGAAGGTCGCAGACTCCTCTGGCCCAGGGAAAATCGTCCGAGCGGCATCCTCCGCTCCTGCGATATGGCACTCAACAACGCTTCAACCAGTGCCACTGGGACACCACCAGAAGACTTCCGTTTTGTCGTCGAGGATGTGCTGGAGGAAGTCCGTGAAACCCAGCCAGGTTGGGAAAATCTGCAAGCGCCAATCGACAAGGCTGGTGCAACCTTTTTTCTCAGCCAGAATTCACGAGAGCCAGTATCGCTGCCCGACGAAATGATCCCCCTGTGGAAGATCCTCCATCTGGCCGGGGCAGATTGGACGTATGGCAGTACAGCCTGGGCGGGAGAAAATTACTGCATGTTCCTTGCTGATGATCCCGGTTGGCAACAAATAACTGCAGCAACTGTGAAAAAGGCGGAAGAGCTTGGCTGTCAGGTCTATCTGAACACCGAATGTGGTCATTCAACCTTTTCGGTAAATCAGGGTATCCGTCGCTTTCATCTTGATACCAACCTGGATGTCAAAATTGTCGTTCATTACTATGCCCAGTGGATAAGAGAGAAAAAACTTCAGCCGAGCAGTGATTGGAATAGGAGTTTGAAGATTCGGTTTACCGTTCAGGATCCCTGTAATCAGGTACGTAAAGAATATGGGGATGAGTATGCAGACGATCTTCGGTTTGTCGTCAAGTCTTGTGTTGGTACAGATAATTTTGTCGATATGCAGCCCAACAAATCAAACAACTACTGTTGTGGAGGAGGCGGTGGCTATCTGCAATCAGGTTTTAATGAAGAACGCCATAGGTATGGGAAAATCAAATTTGACCAGATAATGGCAACCGGTGCAAGGTACTGCATTACCCCCTGCCACAATTGCCATGCACAAATTCACGATTTGTCCCATCATTTCAATGGTGGCTTTTATGTCAGTAACCTCTGGACTATTCTCGCATTATCCCTTGGAGTCCTTGGAGAAAATGAACGAGAGGATCTGTGTGACATCCTGAAAAGCGTATGGCTGCCGGGTGCGCCTGGTACTCCAGAACCTGTTGTCTCGCGGTAGTCGTGTAGATGCTTCGATAGAGATAAAGTTATAAAGAAATGGCTTATGGGCTGGTTAAGGGAGCCGGTGTTCCCCGCGGACTGCAAACCCGTAGAAGGTCTTGATAGGATCTTGGTCGGTTCAACTCCGAACCCAGCCTCCATAATCTCCCGATTTGGCATCTCGCTCCTGAAAACCTGACACATAGAACAAGCTAATCATGGTACGGTAAATCGTCATTTCCACCCACAACCCTAACAATTTCTTTCCTTCCACTTTTTTTTTGTATATTATTCAAGCTGTGGTAACGTTACTTCTCCTCAACAGGCGACACTACGCCTGCAAACAAAGTCATCTTCATAGAACGATGCCAATAGATGAAAACGGAAAGAAGCATAAAGCGAGATTTCCAATATCTTTCAATCACGACCATTGTTATCTCCATGTTCGTGCTGAGCAGCTTCTGGCTCTTCTTTGATTACCAGGCATATACTATCGAATCCGAACGTCTTCGCACCAAGCAGATAAGTGAATACGAAGATATGCTGAAATTCCAAGTTGACACCATAGCCGGTAACATCAAGCGAAAGCAATCGATGGCCGAGAAAATCCTCAAGAAGGAATTGCAGAACCGCACCACAGAGGCCCAGCAGATCATTACCGCTCTTTTCAATAAAAACAGTGCCACGCTTCCTGTGGCAACTCTCGAAAAACTCACCAGAGATTTCCTCGGTAGTATTCGCTTCAATGAAGGGCGTGGCTATTACTTTGCCATCAATATGAACGGCGTTGCAGAACTACCTCCACCACATCCCGAGTTTGCAGGGCAGGATCTTCGTCCCATCGATGACGGAGCAGAAAAAACTGTTGTTGATCAAATGCTGCACATTGCCCGATCAAGCGGTGAAGGCTTTTATCAATACAACTGGGACAAACCGGATACACCGGATAGCCGCTATCCGAAGATGGCCCACATCAAATATATTCCAGAACTCGACTGGATAATCGGTACCGGAGAATATCTCGACGACGCCACCGCCGAACTCCAAGAAGAAATCCGCAAACAGGTAGAACAGGTCCATTTCGGGAAAAACAATGAAAACTATATCTTTATCGGCACCTGGGAGGGCGTCGGCATTACCTATCCGGCCAAAGGGAAAAACATTCTGGAAACCCGTGATGTCAACGGCCTCTTCGTTGTTCGTGAATTGATTAAAAAAGCCAAAGAAGGTGGCGGTTTTATCAGATATGTCATGCCGGGGATCAATGACGCCCCCCAGAAAGCAAAACTGAGCTATGTCACCGCTGTTCCGGAATGGCAATGGTATGTCGGGGCAGATGTATATCTTGATGAAATAGATAGCGCTATTGCGGAAAATCGGCAATTTTTCAAAGACAAAATGTTGCTGCACATTACTATCATGCTAACCGTCTTGCTGGTGCTGATCCTCATCCATTCGCTCATCACCAGACTCTTTGCCCGTAATATCTGGAAACAGCTGGATCTTTTTTCCCGGTTTTTTAGAAAGGCCAGTACCGAATCTGTTACCATGGACAGTTATGTCTTCGCCTATAGCGAATTCCGTGAAATAGGCAACATGGCTAACGAGATGCTGCGGGATCGAAACCGGATACTGCAGGAAATCAGTCTTTCACGGGATGAATGGATCCACACCTTCAACGCCATCGGAGACTGCATGATGGTGCTTGACGCAGATGGCCGCATCCTACGCGCCAACGACGCGGCCGCCAGGCTCTATTCACTCTCGCCGGAAGACCTCGTCGACATGCCGTTCAGCGCCCTGTGCGGTCACAACAAAGCACTCGAAGCCACGCTGATCGATTACCAACCCCATACAATTGAAATGGAGCATGAAAAGCTTGGCAAAACGTTTCTGACCTCAGCTTTTCCTATTCTCTCAAAAGACGGCGGACTGGATAGAATCATCCATATCGCCCATGACATCACAGAACAAAAACAGTTAAAGGAAAAGCTGACCCAGGCCCAGAAAATGGAGGCCATAGGCACCCTTGCCGGGGGCATTGCCCACGACTTCAATAACATCCTTGGCGCTATGCTTGGCTATGCCGAACTGGCGGAGCAGACGTGTCAACCCGAATCAACACTTGCCGAATACCTCAATCAGATCAACAAAGCCGGAGAGCGGGCCAAACATCTGGTCGGACAGATACTTGTTTTTAGCCGACAAGTTGAGACCAAACGTGTCCCACTTCAGCCAGCTCCCCTCATCAAAGAAGCCCTCAAGTTGCTCAGAGCATCGCTTCCCACCACCATTACCATTGAACAGGATATTGATGAGCAGGCAGGACCAATTCTGGCCGATCCTACCCATATCCACCAGATACTCATGAATCTCGGCACCAACGCCCTGCACGCCATGGAGGAGACAGGCGGTACCCTTTCCATTTCTCTGAAACGCAAGACGTTCTCTACCCATGACCTGTCACAGTACCCAAACCTCCAGCCTGGTGATTTTATCGGATTGACCATTAGCGACAGCGGAACAGGAATCGCACCGGAAATACGCGAGAGAATATTTGAACCCTACTACACCACCAAGGAAACCGGTAAAGGCACAGGTATGGGGTTGGCAATTGTCCACGGCATCGTCTCCAGTTACGGTGGTTTTATAACCCTTACCAGCCAACCTGGGGAGGGGACAGTCTTCGACATCTACTTCCCGTCACTGGAAATGGGCCCGGAGGATAAAATCGAAACAACTCCGCCGATAGCCCTCGGCACCGAACGGATTCTCTTTGTCGACGATGAAAAAATGCTGGTCGACATGAGCCGTGTCATGCTAGAGCAATTGGGCTACACGGTGACCCCATTCACCGACAGCAGTGCAGCATTTACTGCATATGCAAAACAGCCCGACGCCTTCGATCTCGTCATCACCGATCAGACCATGCCGGGACTCACTGGCACGCAGTTGGCCGAACGAATCCTCAAAATCCATCCAAACCAACCCATTATTCTTTGTACAGGCTTTAGCGAACTCGTCTCTGAGGAGAAAGCCAAGGCCATGGGTATAAGAATACTGGCCCTCAAACCGATCAATATGCACCAGCTCTCGCTTCTCATCCGAGAAGCCCTCATTGCATAGGTGCCAGTCCGATCAGTATAAGCGGCATTTCACCTCATCGCTCTTTTCTGCATATGCAAAACAGCCCGACGCCTTCGATCTCGTCATCACCGATCAGACCATGCCGGGACTCACTGGCACACAGTTGGCCGAACGTATTCTCAAAATCGACCCAAACCAACCCATTATTCTTTGCACAGGCTTTAGCGAACTCGTCTCTGAGGAGAAAGCCAAGGCCATGGGTATAAGAATACTGGCCCTCAAACCGATCAATATGCACCAACTCTCGCTTCTCATTCGAGAAGCCCTCATTGCATAGGTGCCAGTCCGATCAGTATAAGCGGCATTTCTCCTCATCTCTCTTTTCTGCTTGTCACGACTCTCGTCTAACTTTTTTGCAGCTGAGTTTTGCGGACAATCGGCTTTTCTTTTGCGCTTTTCGTATCCTTAGGGTTACTGTCTGTTTATGAAAAATGAACAATCACACCCCTCAGGCGACATGCTGCTGCGAACTCTGGCCATGCCGGCCGACACCAATCCCAGCGGCGATATCTTCGGCGGCTGGATCATGTCGCAGATGGACATGGCCGGCGGCATCCTGGCCAAAGAGGTCACCCAGTCTCGGGTGGTGACGGTCGCCGTCGACTCCATCCATTTCATCAAACCTGTGCATGTGGGAGACGTGGTCTGCTGTTATGGCCAGGTGATCCGGGTGGGGACGACATCTGTTACCATCCATCTCGAAGTGTGGGTCAAAAAAGGACAGCATCTGGCAAGCAGCCGGCCGGGCCGGTTCAAGGTGACCCAGGCAGCCTTCACCTATGTGGCACTGGATGAAAATGGCAACAAAAGGCCCATTCAGACCTCGCTCTGCCCATTACCGTCAGTTGAAAACAAGTAAGAAAAGATGATTATTCACCAATTGAGCCACCCCCGGCTTTCCATAGACAACCTTGCAATCAAAACCGGCGAATGCTGGTGCTTCTACGGCAGCGGCCGCTCCGGCATCAATGAATTCCTGGCACTCATGGAAGGGACTCTCAGTGAGTCCACTGCTCAGACACTTGAGCTTCCGTCAGACCCGGCTATCATTTCCTTCTCGGCCCAGCAGGAAATTTTCGAGGAAGAGCTGAGAAACGACGATACCGACTTTATGGACAAACCCGACCCCGGCACCCTGGTCCGTGAATTTCTGCCCGCAGGCTCCCTTGACAGCGACCTGATTGACACCTTTGACATGCGGGGAACCCTTGCCACCGGCTATCGGCAGCTCAGTTCCGGCCAAAGCCGCAAACTGCTGCTCTTAGAAGCGATGCTGAGCGGCGCCTCCACCATCATCCTCGATTCACCCTACGACGGGTTGGATCCGCACTCTTGCCGGGAACTGGACCGCGTCTTCAACCAGTTGGACCGGTCGGGTATGCGACTACTGGTACTGGTACGTAACGCCGAAGACATCCCCGACTGGTGCGATCATCTGGCACTCTTTAAAAATTCGGTGTTGACCGACCAGGGACCACGTGAGGATATCCTGCCGGTCGCCGCACATATTGCCCTGGCCACCACTATTTTCAAGGACAGCCCACTTGCCAGCGAAAAGACCAGAGACCAGCAGCCAATCCCCAGGGAGCTGATCCGGCTCTCAGGTGGATTTGCCCGTTATGGCGAAAAGGAAGTGTTCACCGGCCTCAATCTCACCATCGGGAAAGGTCAACACACACTCGTCACCGGTCCCAACGGTTGTGGCAAATCGACGCTCTTACATATTATCACTGGTGACAATCCCAAATGTTATGCCAATGACCTGACCATCTTCGGCAGACGGCGGGGTACAGGTGAATCGATCTGGGAGTTGAAAAAATATATGGGCATTGTCTCTCCCGAGATCCACCGCAGCTACCGTGTGCCCGGTTCCGCCCTGCACGTGGTGCTTTCAGGGCTTTTCGATTCCATCGGCCTCTATCAGAAATTCACGGCAATCCAGAAAAAGACGGCAACCAGATGGCTTGAAGCCATCGATATGGCCGAACACGCCTCCACCCCGTTTCGCCGGCTCTCCTATGGCGACCAGCGGCTGGTGCTTATCGCCAGAGCCCTTATCAAGCAACCGCCGCTCCTCATTCTCGACGAACCGACACAAGGCCTCGACAGTGCTGCCAGACGTGCACTCCTCGATTTTCTTGAGACCGTGAGCCGTGGCGACAGAACCACCATTCTCTATGTGAGTCACCGCCAGGATGAGTATCGCTCCTTTTTCTGCCAGCATCTGCGCCTGGAACGAGCATGAACAAAGAGCAACATTCGGATCGACCAGTCATAAAACTCTCACAGCAGATACTGGTGGCCACCCTCTGTAAACTGCTACTGAATACCGGCAGGCGCTTTATATATCCTTTTGCGCCAGCGCTCAGTCGCAGCCTTGAGGTGCCGCTTACGGCGATCACCTCCATAATCGCGGTCTGCCAGTTCTCTTCCGTCATCGGCATCTTCAGCGGGCCTCTGGCCGATCGTTTCGGTTACCGGTTGGTAATGCGTGGCGGCCTGGTGTTACTGATTGCCGGGATGCTCATCTGCGGCGCATTTTCTTGGTACTGGCTGGCAATGCTCGGCCTGATCCTGGCAAGCTTTGGCAAGACCCTCTTTGACCCGGCACTGCAGGCCTATATCGGTCATCAGGTCGAATTCTCCCGCAGGGGCCGGGCCATTGGATTCAGTGAAACAGCCTGGGCCGGTTCGACGCTCCTCGGTATTCCGCTCCTCGGCCTGTCCATCGAATATCTGGGGCTTGACAGCAGCTACTACCTGCTCGCCGGATTGGCGGCTATCGGCTGGCTGGTGCTCGGCCGGACCATTCCCGCCGACAACCACCATGGACCATTATCGACCCAGCCTTCGGGTCTTTTGACCACACTCGGCAGCCTGCTGTCCATCCGCCCTGCGCTTGGGATGCTGATCTTTGGTTTCTGTATCAGTGTTGCCAACGATAGCCTTTTTGTGATCTATGGTGCCTGGTTCGAGCAGGAGTTCAATGTCAACCTGGTAACCCTTGGTTTCAGCACCGTGGCAATCGGACTCGCCGAACTGCTTGGTGAGTCGGGTACGGCCCTGCTGGCGGACAAGCTTGGCCTAAAACGGTCCATATTCACCGGACTGATTCTCGTCACGGTTGCCTATTCTCTCCTTCCATTTATCGGCGTTTCTCTCACCTCCGCCATGGCCGGACTCTTTCTGGTCTTTCTCTTTTTTGAGTTCACCATTGTCACCAGCTTTTCCCTTGGTACCGAACTGCTCCCTGAAAACCGGGCCACCATGCTGGCGGGTTTTTACAGCATTGCCGGTATCGGCAGGATGTGCGGCGTGCTGGTTGGCGGTTATCTTTGGAAAAACTGGGGCATTGCCGGGGTTTGTCGCTCTTCCGCCCTCTTCACTGTTCTTGGCCTGCTGGCTCTTTACTGGGGCCTAAAGAACTGGCAGCCGACCAGAAAGAACAGTGAGTAACGCTCTTTTCATAATCACCGGCCATTGCTCTTCATGTATCTCCTCTGCCGACATAACCTGAGCATTGATATCTTCACCGAACAATCTGTACCGGTGTAAAATTAAAAAAAGTGTATCTGTTCTTTTCCTGACAATACCGTACTGTAGAGATCAGTAGCCGATTGGTCAGCTTTTTCGTATTCATTCTCGTTCTTTGTTTTCTCAACCTAACGGGTCAGGCCCATGAAAAACATACTCTTCTATTCTGCCACAATCCTCATCTGGGGCTCAACCTGGATCGGCATCAAACTCCAGCTTGGAGTGGTGGACCCAATGATTTCGGTCGGCTACAGGTTTACCCTTGCTGCTCTCATCCTTCTGTTATGGTGCAGGCTCAGACGACTGCCAATGCGCTTCACCCCAGCCGAACACACCTTTATCGCTTTGCAGGGGACGTTTCTTTTCGCCATCAACTACCTGCTCTTTTATCTGGCTGAACTCTATGTCGCAAGCGGACTTGCGGCAGTAATCTTCTCCCTCATGCTGCTCATGAACATGGTCAACGGGGCAGTTTTTCTGCGCAGCCCCATTGACCTAAGAGTGGTAGCCGGCGGCTCGCTGGGGCTCATCGGCATCGGTCTGGTCTTCAGGCCTGAAATCACCTCATTTACCCTTGAAAACCATGGCCTGCGAGGAGTCCTGCTCTGTCTGGCTGCCACCTTTCTGGCCTCACTTGGCAACATCATCTCGGCCCGCAACCAGAAACGTGGCCTGCCCATCGTCCAGACCAACGCTTACGGCATGGCGTACGGTGCAGTACTGATGCTCATGCTGGCCCTTTTCGCCGGCAAGAGTTTTCAGATAGACTCTTCTCCTAGCTATCTCATAGCCTTGGTCTATCTTGCCGTCTTCGGTTCAATCATCGCCTTTGGCTGCTATCTGAGTCTGGTCGGCTCAATCGGCGCCGACCGTGCGGCCTACGCCACCCTGCTCTTTCCTTTGGTGGCACTCGCCATCTCTACCGTCTGGGAAAACTACCACTGGAGCAGTTCAGCCATCTGTGGCGTTGCCCTGATCCTTTCAGGTAATCTGCTGATGCTGCAACGAAAGAAACGCGCCACACCGTCTGAGGATGAGAACACGAGTGACGCTGAGTCCGAAGAAACAATACAAAGGGTCGTACAGACCGCAGCCTCAACAAGGACCAGGTAAAAGATTGAAGGACTTACGTCCTGGGAGGTGAAACACATGCAGAAAAATTGCAACACACATACCACAAGGAAAACAGCTGGTCTTTTGGGCGGTATGAGTTGGGAGAGTACCGCACTCTATTATCGCCTTATCAATGAAGGTGTCCGCAATCGACTGGGTGGACTGTATTCAGCACGAATTGCTATGGTCTCGGTCGATTTTCAGGAAATTGAACACTTGCAGGCTACCGGCGACTGGCAACAGGCCGGTGAGCTTCTCGCCGCCGATGCCCGCCGGATTGAGGCCGCCGGCGCCGATTTTCTGCTGCTCTGCACCAACACCATGCATAAAGTGGCTGATCAGATTCAAGCCGCTATAACCATTCCGTTTGTACATCTTGCCGATGCGACAGCTAACCGGCTTGCGTCTCAGCAGGTAAAGACCGTCGGCTTGCTTGGCACCCGCTTCACCATGGTTGAAGAGTTTTATCGCAGCCGACTCCGCTCCCCTCACAATATTGAAGTGCTCATTCCACCACCAGATGATATCGACATTATACACCGCATCATATTTGAAGAACTCTGCAAAGGCATCCTTCACGACTCGTCACGTCAGGAATATTTACGGATCATTGACAATCTGCGCAGGCGGGGAGCCGAAGGAGTCATCCTCGGCTGTACGGAAATAGGCATGCTTATTCGCCAACAGGACACTCCCGTCCCGCTCTACGACACAACGACTCTACATGCCGAAGCTGCCATTGACCTGCTCGTTGGCCCATAAAGAAGAACATCTTCAGATCAAATTCTGACCTCATCCCCAGCGTCAAACAGAAGGCATTGCATACAATGTGGCGTTTCAACATTTGCTGAAACGCCACATTGTTTTCTTACAATACGACTTCGGAACGTGTGGCCTCTGATCAAGCAAGATCGAAACGGTCAAGGTTCATGACTTTATTCCACGCTGCGACAAAGTCGTTAACGAACTTCTCCTTGGAGTCCATGCTGCCATAGACTTCTGCGAGGGCGCGGAGCTCGGAGTTTGAACCGAAGATCAGATCGACGCGGGTACCGGTCCATTTGGGCTTGCCTGTCGCGCGATCATGCCCCTCAAAAATATCGCCATCCTCCGAGGCCGCCTTCCAGGCCGTATTCATGTCGAGCAGATTGACAAAGAAGTCATTGGTCAGCGATTCTGGACGATCGGTGAAAACACCGTGTGCGGTTTGACCGAAATTGGTGTTGAGAACACGCATACCGCCGACAAGAACCGTCATCTCCGACGGGGTCAGGGTCAGGAGCTGCGCCCGGTCAACCAGCATTTCTTCAGCCGAAACGGTATATTTTGCTTTGAGGTAGTTACGAAAACCATCCGCCTCTGGCTCAAGAACAGCAAACGACACGACATCTGTCTGATCCTGTTTGGCATCCATACGTCCCGGCGTGAAAGGAACTGTCACCTCATAACCACCATTTTTTGCCGCTTTCTCAATGCCAGCACAACCCGCCAACACGATCAGGTCAGCCATTGAGACCTTTTTGCTGAATCCGCGTTGGATACCTTCAAGGGTCTCCAGTACCTTTGCCAGTTTCTCCGGCTGGTTGACCTGCCAATCTTTCTGGGGTGCAAGGCGAATACGGGCCCCATTGGCCCCTCCCCGCATGTCGGACCCGCGAAACGTGGACGCCGAAGCCCAGGCAGTTGTCACCAATTCGGAGACCGAAAGACCGGAAGCGAGGATTTTCTCTTTTAGGGAATGAATATCTCCATCATTGATCAGTTCGTGATCAACTGCAGGAATAGGGTCTTGCCAGATCAGCTCTTCGGCCGGAACCTCTGCCCCGAGATATCGGGCACGAGGGCCCATGTCTCGATGGGTCAGCTTGAACCAGGCCCTGGCAAAAGCATCGGCAAATTCCTTTGGATTGGCAAGATAGCGCCGGGCTATCGGCTCGTAGATCGGATCAAAGCGAAGGGACAGGTCGGCTGTCGTCATCATCGGTCGATTTTTCTTTGATGGATCGTGAGCATCAACCACCATGTCCTCATCGTCTACATCTTTGGCCAGCCATTGATTCGCACCCGCAGGGCTTTTGACAAGCTCCCACTCATATTTAAACAGTACTTTCAGGTAGCCCATGTCCCATGTGGTCGGATTAGGTTTCCAGGCGCCCTCAATGCCACTGCTGATGGTGTCACCACCTTTGCCGCTTTTGTAGCTGCTCTTCCAGCCGAGTCCCTGTTCCTCAATAGCGGCACCTTCCGGTTCAGGACCCACATGTGCGGCATCGCCTGCACCATGGCACTTACCGAAGGTGTGCCCACCTGCGACGAGCGCGACAGTCTCTTCATCATTCATGGCCATACGGGCAAAGGTATCCCGCACATCACGACCTGAGGCTACTGGATCCGGGTTACCGTTCGGACCTTCCGGATTTACATAGATGAGCCCCATCTGAACCGCGGCGAGGGTGTGTTCCAGTTCCCGATCACCCGAATACCGTTCGTCACCCAGCCAGGTTTCTTCCGATCCCCAGTAAATGTCTTTCTCCGGCTCCCAGATGTCCTCGCGCCCTCCCGCAAAACCAAAGGTCTTGAAGCCCATCGATTCCAAAGCGACATTGCCGGTGAGAATCAACAGGTCGGCCCAGGAGATTTTTTTGCCGTATTTTTGTTTGATCGGCCAAAGCAGCCTGCGCGCCTTATCGAGGTTCACGTTATCGGGCCAACTGTTGACCGGCGCAAAGCGCTGGTTGCCAGTCCCCGCACCGCCGCGGCCGTCTGCCGTACGATATGTGCCGGCACTATGCCAGGCCATACGGATAAAGAGTCCGCCATAATGCCCCCAGTCGGCCGGCCACCAGTCCTTCGAATCTGTCATCAATTTATGAAGATCCTTTTTTACCGCCTCAAGATCTAGACTTTTGAACTCTTCAGCGTAGTTAAAATCTGTACCCATCGGATTGAACGTGGATGAATGCTGGCGCAGAATATCGAGGCGTAACTGATTCGGCCACCAGTCCCGATTTGAGGTTCCTGCTAACTGCTTGCGTTTTTTTCCTGTTACCGGGCACTTGCTGTTGTCGCTCATAATGCTACCTCCATGTTGTTTGTCATTACCCCGTGTACAGATGCGTGGATAATGAATTTTAATTACATGTGATGTGCAGCTGGTGACAATATATAGAAGGGAAAACTTCGGTATTCATTCAAAACTCAGTATACATACTATCACAGCTTCTAACAAATTCATTGCGCAATACAATTACTTTTGGAGAAACAAAATGTGTATACGACCTACTTCACAGATATCATAACTTCCACTATCTACAGATAATGATTATCGATATAACGCCAAAAAAATATCACCCCTGGCAATTCGGGCACAGTCCGTAAAAATCCAGGCGATGCGTCATTATCTTGAATCCCGTTTCTTCCATCATCTTACTGGTGATTTCTTCAAGGTCTAGATGTGAAGGATCAATAATTTTTCCACATTCAGTACAGATCACATGGGGATGCGGGTACGGTTTTCTGCCATCATATCGATTGCCAAGATCACTGAACTCCAGTTCGAGAATCTCCCCTTCACGTTTTAAAAGAGTTATCGTTTTGTAGACAGTTGCCAGACTCATCGTGGGGTAATGCTCTACGAGCTTGGCGTGAATACTCTCGACGGATGGATGTTCTGAACTATTGGCGAGCACTTTCAAAACGGCGTATCGCTGCGGAGTGATTCGACAATCACTCTCTTTCAGCCTTTCAATCATCTGTTCAAGGCGCATCCCTGTGGAGCCTTTCTGTAATTTCGGTATCATTTTCTTAAAATGTTCACTCCTTATTGATAATAATTATTGACACATTTACGATGATGTCAACTCAAAATACCACAGCGTGCGGATTTACCTGAGTCAGGAGTGTACCGAGCGTGATATTGGCTCCATTGTGAGAGTGGTAAAACCGTTAGTATTTTTCACATTTCATCACCCCATCGCTTGGTCTTTTCAAATCCCTTCAGCGTGTTGGCCAGATGTGGCCACTCCCTTATCCCGATAGCACTATCCCCCTCAGCAACTACCTTGCGTTACCCCCACTTCAAGAACATAACTCGCCAGAGTCACATAAGAAAAACTATCTCCTGCCACACCAAGGTATTAGTTGAAAGAGCAGAAAAAAGATGGTATCCCAGAATAACGGTATACTGAATTATGGTCCGTTATCAGCAAGCTGCAGGTTTTCTCGGCTGAATACATAACAGCCTCCAGCCCCTGCCGTTGATACCGCCCTTGATTCATATCCGCAATGCAAGTCTGTCAACGGACTGTCCCCCACCTGAAAACCGCAGTCCCTTTTTTCAAGCCCTTTTTCAGGAGACGTTACGATGCCCCAGTCTTACCCGCAGGCCTTCGGTCGGAATTTCCTCGGGAATGCGCCGCAGTGGTACAAATTTACCATTCTGCTGTTCCTGATCGTCAACCCGTTTCTGTTTATCCTGTATGATCCGTTTATCGCGGGTTGGATTTTAATAGGAGAATTCATCTTCACCCTGGCCATGGCCCTGAAATGTTACCCTCTGCCTGCCGGCGGTCTCCTGGCAATGGAAGCAGTATTTATCGGCATGGCTAAAGCTGAAACCGTCTACGAAGAGGCATTGAATAACTTCGAGGTAATCCTGCTGTTGATTTTCATGGTAGCCGGCATCTACTTCATGAAGGATTTCCTCAGATTTACCTTCACCCGTATTCTCGTTCGGGTTCAGTCAAAATACATTATCTCCCTGCTGTTCTGTTTTGCCGGCGCTTTTTTGTCCGCCTTTCTTGACGCCCTCACGGTCACCGCCGTTATTATCGCTGTTGCCTATGGTTTTTACGATATCTACCACCGCTATATTTCAGGTAAAGACAGCAGTTCGAGCCACGACCTGGCCGACGACCAGGCCTTAAAGGAAAAAGAGACAATAGATTTGAAACAGTTCCGAGGCTTTCTTCGCAACCTGATGATGCATGGTGCCGTTGGTACTGCCCTTGGCGGCGTCTGCACCCTCGTAGGGGAACCGCAGAACCTCCTGATCGGCAGCGAAATGGGCTGGCATTTCGCCACCTTTTTCGTTGAGGTTGCGCCGGTCTCCCTGCCGGTTTTGGTAACCGGTCTGGTAACCTGCTACCTCGTAGAACGGTTTGGCCTGTTCAGTTATGGATTTCAACTTCCAGGCAACATCCGCTCCCATCTCATGGAAACGGAAATCAAGATGGAAGAAAAACGCGGTTTCAAGGGAAGACTACAACTTATCATCCAGGCTATTGCCGGTATCTGGCTGGTTATTGCCCTGGCGTTTCACCTGGCGGCAGTAGGCCTCATCGGCCTGTCAGTCATCGTCTTTCTCACCGCCTTTAACGGCATCACCGAAGAACACCAGATAGGCCATGCCTTTGAGGAAGCTTTGCCCTTCACCGCGCTGTTGGTTGTCTTTTTCACCATTGTCGCCGTGATCCATGAACAACATCTCTTTGCACCGATCATCAACTATGTTCTGAGCCTCGAAGGCCAACACCAGTTGGCCGCCTATTACATCGCCAACGGACTTCTTTCCGCCATTTCCGATAACGTCTTTGTGGCCACAGTCTATATCTCCGAGACCAAAATGCACATCATCAGTATGCTGGGAGCAATTCCGGATATCGGCATGACCGGCGCACAGCTGATGGATAAACTGACTGATCCGCATATCGCCCGTCAGGATGTGCTGGTTGGATTACCGCAGGCAGCAGCCGAACAGGCGAAAGCCACCATGGAACATTTTGATAAATTGGCGGTCGCCATCAACACCGGCACCAACATTCCCAGCGTGGCGACACCAAACGGTCAGGCGGCATTTCTCTTTCTCCTGACCTCAGCCCTTGCCCCGGTCATCCGCCTCTCCTATGGCAGGATGGTCTACCTGGCCCTCCCCTACACTATCACCATGTCACTGGTTGGCCTGGCTGCGACCTATTTGTTTCTGTAAGAGGCAAACATACCATAAAGCCAAGACACAAAATGCCGGCCTTTCTCGATGAGAAGGGCCGGCATTTGCATTTTGTAAAAGACCCACACGAAAATCCTCTTTCTTCAAGCGCCAATTCGAAGTATGACAATCTTACAAAATGCAGGTTAAAGATATCGCTCTGAGGTTTATTACATGATTGTTGTCATCTGCTACATCATTCTCGCCCTGCTGTTTCTCCTGCTGGCGACAGGAAAATTCAAACCAAAGTCATGGCAGGATCTACCAGAACGCAAGATTCAGCTGATTCGATTCGGCTGCTTTTTCTTCTTCGTGGTTATTACCCTGAATCTTATCGGCAAAATGTTTGAAAACTGACATGGATTTCGTAACGATTCAACTCCGTCGGTTCACCGAATCAGGCGATTCTTTAAATTAATCTGGATATTTCAACCCAGCCGCGTGATCCAGCTATTTCTTCAAGCTCAGTACAACTCAGCTCGATTGCCGAATTACTGCTGCCACAGGCTGGAAAAACGGTGTCAAAGCGCCTCAGTGAAGTGTCGAGGTAGACTTCAACATCTTCGTTGATGCCAAAAGGGCATACTCCCCCCACCTCATGGCCTATCATCTCCCGCACCTCGTCGGGACGCAGCATTTTGGCTTTGCTGCCAAAAAGCTCTTTATATTTCCTGTTATCAATGCGGACATCGCCCGCTGTGACAATCAAGACGGCCTGGTCACCTCTTTTAAACGTAAGGCTTTTGGCAATCCTTGCTTCTTCCACGTCCAGTGCCCTCGCGGCCAGTTCGACCGTCGCACTTGATGCAGCATATTCCAAAATCTCGTGGTCTCTGTTCCACGATTTGAGATGTGCACGCGCCTTTTCAATACCCATAACTTTTCAGACTGTAATGATGACAACTCCTGCTTAATGCAGTTCCAAGCTTTTAACCTCGTACTTTTTTATGGTCTTGAACATCTTACTATCCATAAAATCAAGGACGGAGACTGTGGTTTTTTCTCCTGCTTTCACCGACCCGCTCAACCTGAAAGATTTCCGGTCAAATCCCCAATGGTCAACGGTACCGATTACGACAGAAACCATACCGGACTTTTCTGTATTGTTCTGGACGGTACAGTTCACTGTGAGCCAGGTATACTCACCATCCGCATAGTTCATGGGCTCGACCGTTATATCATCGACCACTATCTTCTCTGAAGATTCCTCAGCAAAAGAAACAACCATAGGACCGACAAAACCGACAACAAAGAAACACGCCAAAAGAAACAGCAGCTTTTTCATAAACACCCCGGCGATCACAATTATACGTGGAAATAGGTCGTACCCGTCAGGAACGAAACAGTAGACACTTTGATTGATATGGACTCGTTAAAAGCAAAAAGGGAGGCGCTCCGTATAACGGAAGGCCTCCCTTTGGTCTGCTGGAAATTATGCCTGCCAGCCTTTTGAACGACTTGGTTGGCCATTGCGATCGAGGATAAAGCACTCGCTCTCCGGCTGACCGTCGATAAATCTGACCCCTGCACCTGGCTCCATAACAAAGACAGCGGTTGCCAGTGCATCAGCATCCATAACGGTGGGTGCTATGATGGTAACACTGGAGGAGAGCTGCGGAGAGTGACCTGTGTGACCGTTGACGATATGGTGGAACACCTTCTCCCGGTCATAGTACACTTCATAATTTCCGGAGGTAGCAATGGCACCGTCCTTCATGGTGATCACATCCGGAAAATCTCTGGACTTGTCTGGATTCTGGATGGCAACGGTCCAGGCACGGCCCTTGGCTGCGGTACCACTGGTGCGGATATCGCCTCCGGCGTTGATAAGGTGATTTACCACCCCATATTTCGAGAGGATCTCTGAGGCACGGTCAACGATATAGCCCTTGGCAATACCGTCAAGGGTGATACCCATCTCGTTGTGAGCCAGAAGTACATCACCACCCTGGAAGCGGATCTTGTCACTGCCGATTCGCGGCAGCATGTCGTTGATCATCTTCTCGGACGGCTGGCTGCCGGTAGCAAAAGAGTTCTTGTAGAGGTCAATCAGCGGCTTGACGGTTATGTCGAAAGCGCCGTTGGTCTCGCGGTTGTAATAGAGGGAACGCGCCACCAGCTCCTGAACCTCCTGGGGTGGGGCAATGAGCTTGCCGCTGGCGTTCAGTTCACCTACCGGTGAGCTGGTTTCAAAGCGGGTCAAAAGCGCGTTCAACCTTTCGATCTCCTCAAAGGCGAGACCAATGGCATTTTCTGCCTCATCCTGTGAGGAATGGATAGCGGTCATCGCGACGAAGGTGCCCATGGCCAGACGGGTCTTGGTAACCTTGTACTCATTCTTCCCAAACAGCAGCGCCTCGGCCTTTTCTACAGGCAGCAGAGTCGCAGAGGCGACACCCAGACCCAGCAGACCGGACAGTTTCAAAAACGATCTTCTTTTCTGATCACAGTTTGTGGTAGCAGTTTTCATATCAGTTTCCAATCCTTAATGGAGCCGCCGAAAGTCCCCATTTTTTTTAGAGGTCGCAGCAGCAATTCAATACGTTATTCGACTGAACAGCCAGGTCTACACACCGATTGGGTGCGAGACCGGCAATCATTTCTTATTTAGCTGGCCATTTTCAGGCCGCTGGCGACATCTCTGGCGATAACCTTACGACCGTCGTAATTTCTGAAAATATCGCGAGGACACTTCGCGACGCAGGCTTCCTCACAGGAAGGACCATAGGCGATGCAGGCCTTATGATCGATTTTCACCAGGCTCCCCTCGTAGGTCACAGCCCCTGCCGGGCAGGCCTTGACGCACATCTTACAGCCGATGCAGCCAACCCCGCAAACATTTTTCACCTCTTTACCGAGTGCCTTGGTCATACATGGTACCCACACCCGGGCCTTCAAGGTCTGCAACTCGATGATCGCTTTCGGGCAGGCCTTGACACACTGGCCACAGCTCACACACTTATCGGGGTTGACGACCGGAAAGTTCTCCACCATCTCAATGGCGTCAAACGGGCAGACATCTGCGCATTCACCAAGACCAATACAGGCATACTGGCACTTGGAAGGGCCGCCAAAACCGAGGTTGGCCGCAGTGCAGGAGGCAAAACCGATATATTCGTGTTTATGGCTGACCCGTCCCTCGACACGTGAACAGCGGACAACCGCCATCTGGTCTTCGACTGCAGTCATCTTTTTGCCGGTCAACTCAGCGACTCTGTTGGCCACAGCTTCCTTGCCAGGAAAACAGAGGTTGGGCGGAACGTCGGGGTCGTTGACCACCGCTATGGCGTATCCCTCACAACCAGGATAGCCACATCCACCACACTGGGCAAGCGGCAGGGAATGTACAACTTCTTCGATGATCGGGTTAACCTCGACCGCAAATTTATGGGCTGCAATGGCCAAGCCGATTCCAAAAAACAAACCGATACAACCTAGCAGCACCATGCCACCTAATGCTATTTTTATTAATGCCGGATCCATTTCACTACTCTCTTCGTTATCCGTTAATGGTTTTGGTCCCTTCGCCTAGAACAGCTGCAGGCCAGAGAATCCGAGAAACGCCATGGCGAACTGCCCCGCGACGATAAAGGCCATGGGCAGCCCTTTAAACGACGGTGGAATCTTTGCCAGCTCAAGACGCTCGGCCACTGAGCTCATAAGGTAGAGCGCCAGCAGGAAGCCGCCGCCGGCACCGAGTGCCAGCATCATGGTCTCAAGGAAGTTGTAATTGTTATTTGCGAGAATCAGCGGCACCGCAATAACAATACAGTTGGCGATAACAAGAACCAGGTAAACACCAAACGAGTTAAAGAGAACCGGGTTCACCTTTCGCAAGATGGTATCCACCGCCTGGACGGTGAGTGAAACAAGACCGATAAAGACCACGATCTGCAAAAAGCCCAGGTTATACGGCACCAGAATAAACTGGAAGAAGAACCAGCTCATGGCTGCAGAGATCACCATAACAAGGGTGAACACCACGCCCATACCCTTGGCTGTGCTCTTTTTCTTCGACGTGCCAAAGAAGACGCAGAGCCCCAGGTACTTCGTGAAAACAAAGTTCTGGATAAGAAGCGCCGAGATCATGATGGAGAGCAGGTAGCCGAAATATGGTTTTGCCACCGTAAAAGTGGTGATCGCCTCTCCGGTCAAACCGGCGATCGACACCACATGGGTCTGGGTGGTGTTGAGAGGATCGGCGAAGGTCAGGGCGACGCTTTTGGCGTCATCAGCCACTTTCGCACTTGCCAGGGCCAATCTGATATCAGGATCAGCTTCCTCGTAAATGGTATATTTGGTGATATCCCCAGCCACCTCAGTATTGGCCGGCCCGGCAAAGGTCACCGTGATTTCGTTATCACCGGAAAAAGACTGGCCGGTGATAAAGTCGGCCGCCTGCAGCCAACCGGGCAACAGAAGCACAGCCAGGCTAAAGAGGACCAGTTGGCGTAATCGTTTCATATTCATGCCTTTGCTCCTTTCTTTTGTTTGTAGACCACTTCAATCCAGTTGAAGAAGGCCATCATCAGACCGACCACGAAGAAACCGGCACTCGGCAGAATGAAGAACAGGAGCGGCTTGTAGCCAAGCACATCATAGCCAAGAATCATGCCAGAGCCAAAGAGCTCACGGAATGCGCCGATAACCACCATGCCGACCATAAAGCCCAGACCCATGCCTACTGCATCCCAGAAGGAATCGCTCACCTTCTCTTTACAGGCGAACATCTCAAGGCGCATAGTGATAATGGCAAAGGCCACGATCAGCTTGACGAAGATGCCCATCTTGGCATACGCGCCTGGCATGTATGCTGCCAGCACCAGGTCGATAACCGTAACCCAGGTGGCAATGGTCAGGGTATAGGAAGGAATACGGATACGCGGATGAATCACGTTCTTAAAAAGTGAAATCGTCACACTGGAAAACACCTGGACGAAAAAGACCGCGATCCCGAGCATGACGCCGTTCATCACAGTGGTCGATATACCGACAGCAGGGCACATGGACAAGGCCAGCTTGAAGATCGGGTTTTCACTTAAGATACCGCGACTCAGCAGTTCTGAAATTGACTTATCGTTTGTCACGTTGCTACCTCTGCGTTTGGTTAGAAGGAAACAGCAATCTGCTGTTCTTTCAGTACGGAATCAAGGGCACCGAGCCGGTACGCATATTTCTTGGCGATACCTTTCAGGCCGTCGGTAACGAACTTTGATGAGATGGTTGCACCGGTAAGCGCATAGATGTCGTTACCCCTGTACTTTTCCATAAGTTTGGCTATCTCCGCCTCGTCCAGATCACCCTCAAGGGCTTTCTGGTACTCGGCAGGCAGAGGTGCCTTCACAACGTCAAGCCCTTTCAAAACTTCAAACGGCTTGTCCTTGAACTGGTTCTTGAAATAGTCCTGTTCAATTTCAGCCCCAAGACCCGGATCCTCCTCATGCTCGAGAACTTCAAAACCGAGCAGGGTGTATTTCGGATCAAGAGCCATCATCACCGCAATAAAGGTTTTGAAACCCGGAAATTTGCCGCCAAGCAGATAGGCAATGCGCTGGCCGTTGTCGGTCACCACGATGGTCTGCTCAGCAAAGGTGATCTCCTTGCCTGGCCCAATCGCCTCAAGAATTGCCAGCTTTCGGTCTTCCGCTTCACGAATCTTCTCTTCAGCGGCATTGACTGGATTCTGAAACGCCATCTTGCCGTCAAGATCAAGAGCAACAAAGGTAAAAGGGGCGGCAGCGTCATGGGGAGCGGGTACGAGGTAGCCGATAAACTGCTGGCCCGCCTCAGCCACCACATAGCGATAGACCTCATGAAGGTGTACCGACTCAGGCGCCGGATTCTGGTCACTATAGCCAAGGAGCGAATAGACGACCTTCTGCTCCCGCACATGCTCGTTGTGTTTCTTGGCCTTGTTGGTGATGATGAAAGCCGAGCCCATGACCAGTGCGGCCAGAAGACAGGATACCGTCAGTCTGAATGTGATTGTCAATATCTGGTTCATTTGGCACCTCCTACAGGTCCTGCAAACCGTTTGGGCTTGAAGAAACCGTCAATGACGGAGGAAAGCGGATTCATCAGCAGAATGGCGTAACAGATACCTTCCGGATATCCACCTTTAAGGCGAATTATCACCGTCAGGGCACCGATACCGATGCCGTAGACAACCTGCCCGGTTTTGGTGGACGGCCCGGTAACATAGTCGGTGGCCATAAAGAAGGCGCCGAGAATAGCGCCGCCGGTGACAACCGCCAGGATCGGATCACCGCCGAACCAGCCTTCACCACCAAAGATCCAGGTGAACACCGCGATGGAGCCAAGAACTGAAACCGGGATATGGTAGGTGATGTATTTTTTATAGATAAGGAAGGCGCCGCCAAGCACGAGCAGAAGACCCGAGGTCTCACCGATGCAACCCGGCCGCCAGCCAAGGAAAAACGATGTGTAAAGGCTGGTACCCGAACCGAACATCTCGACGAATTTCGCCATACCCTGCTCTTTCATTACCGCCAGCGGGGTGGCGGTGGATACCGCATCGACGCCTGAGGCAAAGTAGCTGAAGATGGCAAAACCATCCACCGGAGCAAGCCAGGCCGAAGTCATGGCCACCGGGAAGGTCGCCAGAAGAAAGGCCCGGCCCATCAGGGCAGGGTTAAAGATGTTGAAGCCAAGTCCGCCAAACAGGTGCTTGGCAATATAGATGGCCATCACTGCGCCGAGAACCGGCAGAAAAATGGAAACACCCGGCGGGATAACAAAGGCCATCAACACACCGGTCAGCACGGCGCTACCGTCCATAATGCTTACCGGACGTTTCAGCGCCTTCTGGCTGACATATTCCACCGCAACACAGCTGATAACTGAAACAGCGGTAATGATCAGGGTCTGGACCCCGAAAATAAAGACCGACAGGAACAGCGGCGGCATCAGGCAGGCGACCACAGTCCACATGATTTTGGCAACCGTCTCATTACTCTTCACATGGGGGGATACGGAAACTATCCAATCCCGATGCGGTAATGACTGGCTCTCTGGAGCTTGCATGTCGTTAACGATTCTCCTTAAACAAATTTATCTTCTTCCATGCTGACTGCTGTGCATGGGACATTTTCTTTTCAACCTTGCGTGCGATCCTAGCGTTTGGCCTTCATCTTGGCCAGACGGACAAACTGTACCAGCGGCCGCTTGGCCGGGCAGATATAGGCACAGCTGCCACATTCAAAACAGTCGAACACGCCGAACTGGGCAGTATCTTCAGCCTTGTTCGCCTCCACATGGATGGCAATCTCTTTCGGCTCAAGCCCCATTGGACAGGCATCAAGGCACCATCCGCACCGGATACAATCGGAATGCGGTGTGGCATCGATCTCGTCCTCGGTGAGAAAGAGTATCGAAGAGGTTGTCTTGGTGATCGGGATATCAAGGCTCGATACGGCAAAACCCATCATCGGTCCGCCCATAATAATCTTGGCCAGTTCAGGCTTCACGCCACCAAGGTAGTCGACGATGTCGCTGACCTTAGTACCCACTTTCACCAGGAGGTTGGCGGGCTTATTGATACCTTTGCCGGAGATGGTGACCACCTTTTCATAAAGAGGCTTCCCGTAAACCACCGCGTCATAGATGGCGCTGGCGGTGGCAACGTTCTGCACCACCACGCCCACGGCAGACGGCAGGGCCATGGCCGGCACCTTACGACCGGTTATTGCCTGGATAAGTTGCTTCTCCGACCCTTGGGGATATTTCACCTCAAGAGGCTGGACCACGATATTGCAACCAGCCCCTGAAACGGCCGCAGCGGCCTTGCCCATAACGTCAATGGCGTCAGGTTTGTTGCTCTCGATACCGATCTTGCACTCGGAAACGCCAAGGATCTTCATGATGATCCGGGCACCTTCGACAACTTCGTCGGCGTGTTCCAGCATCTGCCGATGGTCGGCGGTGATATAGGGTTCGCACTCAGCGCCATTTAAGAGCAGCTGATCGATCTTGGCATCCTTGGGCGGGCTGAGCTTGACGTGAGTAGGGAAACCGGCGCCGCCGATACCGACGATGCCTCCTTCCTGTACCTTGGCCAGCAACTCCTGGGCAGACATGGTCGTCCAGTCTGTCTTGTCATACTGGACCGGAGCCGCCTCATGGTCCACGGTGATGGTAATCGACGGGGCGGAGACCCGCATGGGGTGCGCCGATGTGCCGATATCCTTAATTTTTCCAGAGACAGGCGCATGCAGCGGCACACCGAGCCCCTTTTTGACTTCGCCGATCATGGCCCCTTCGACCACCTCGTCCCGTTTGTTGACGGTCGGGGTACAGGGTGCACCGATATGCTGGCCGAGAATAATCTCGAGCTCTTTCGGCACCGGCATCCTTTCGATCGGCAGCGACGCCGTCTGGCCTTTGGCTTCCGGCGGATGGACACCGCCTTTTAAAAACGTCAGTAAAGATTTCATAGTAGGCAGTTACTTCAAAGCTGATTTCTGCGATGCGCACATCGTTCTCACAACACCCGCATCTGGTTCACAAGCGATGGCCGGATCAGGAAATTCCGGCAAACTGTTTCATAAACTGAATACGCTCATACGCCGCCGGATTCTCGGCATTGCTATAGCTCAACTTGCCCCGGAAATCGGCAAGGGCGGTAAATGATTTTTCCTCCATCCACTTCTCGATTCCGGCAAGAATCTCGGAGATTCGATGAGGGCCGTTCTGGTAGAGGGCAGAAACAACCTGGACCGCAGCAGCGCCTGCCAGCAGCTGCTTTATTACAGCCTCACTGTCATGGACACCGGTAGACGCGGCAAAATCCTTCTTGACGGCGCCGGAAAGCAGGCCAATCCAGCGCAGCGATTCGGTGATCTCAGCAGGAGTACTGAAGATCTCGGCAGTGGACATGGTCATGGAATCGATGTTGATATCCGGCCGGTAATAGCGGTTAAACAGTACGAATCCAGCAATCTTGTGGTCGGTGGACCAGGCAAGACGAGTGACGAGATTGGCAAGCCCTGCGGAGTAGCGGCTCATTTTCAAGGCAATGGGAATGGAGATCCGGTCGCTTACTTTTTTGACGATGTCAAAATAGAGTTGCTCAGTCTCCTCGCTTCTCTTCTGCGGATTAGACGGCAGAAGGGAAACATTCAGCTCCAAAGCGTCAGCCCCGGCTTTCTGAACCGATTCAGCAAACGACACCCACTCACTGCCGGAGATGCAGTTGACGCTGGCGATGATCGGGATATCTACAGCCTTTTTCGCCTCGGCTATGAGGGTGAGGTAGTCGTCGACTGCATTGCCACGGGTATAGTTGCGAATGTAGTCATAGGCGTCGGGATAATCACTCTGATAACTCGCCATATTGCTGGCCAGCTCCGCCTCTATCTGCTCTTCAAAGAGCGACTTGAGGACCACTGCACCGGCATTGTTATCGGCGAATTCCTGAATCTTCTCAACCGAATTGGTCAGCCCGCAGCTCCCGACTATCACCGGATTCTTCAGTTTCAATCCAAGATATGTTGTGGAAAGGTCTTTCATGATAGTTTTCTCGATTTCTGATGTTCGATACTCTCGTTGGCCGACATCCACGTTCATGCGCCGGCTTCTTTTTTGGCAGCTCTTCAATACAGGGCGCACCATAAACATTGGAGCACTGTATTTTCAAGGTGTTACAATATGTCAATCACGACTGAACATTTCAAAACGTCATACAACAAAACAGCTGGTTCTTAACGTTTTTGCCGAACCGAAATCCGGAGATTCAAATTGCCTTTACCTGGCAACCAACCTTTTTTCCGTAAACTCTTCGTGCAGATTCTGTAGTACGGGTTCTGCTGGGAGTGTCGGCCGCTACTTCTCCGATAGTTCGTGGAAGTCCTGATAAGAGCGACTTTTCTACCAGATAATATTTCGAAGTGCAAGGCGAACAGGCATCTCACCTCTTGCCGATTGATCAATCCACTCTTTCCTGAAAATCAAGAGTTATAGCCAAAACTCCTTCTTGCTTTTCTCCCGTCCCTCACGATATCGTGTTTCCTAACCATGCACAGACCGGCGAATCGGGGAGCATAACGTCTTCCCCTCTGCAATTTCTCTGGGCAAAAGCGTAGCTCCGCGATGTTGCTTACTACTTCAGTTTTTTCGACTGGTCAAGGTATGAAAAAAATACCACAACCATCCCAACAGGCCTTTGCAGTTCGTATTGTACTGTTTAGACTCATTTTTATCGAAAAAATGCCCAGATAAAATAATTCTTGGCAAATTGTTCAATTAAACTTATCTACTGCACAGTGCGCACAACACATTTACCTAGCGCATTTTTATTAGAACTGCCACATGAATCAAACCAACCTTCATTTTTTTCAGTATAACAGTGATTAAACCTTATACGACCGCAACCTCAACACAACACACAAAGTAGTGCAAATTATGCCTATTATGCTTAGCGATAAAGCAAACCAATCGTTTTTCCTCACATACAGGCCGATTATTGAAGTGCTTATTGGTGCATTCATGATCAGTTTTTCCGCGGTCTGGGTGGCGCTCGCAGATGTGCCGCCGACCACCTCTGCCTTCTATCGGGTCTTCTTCGGAGGTGCTTTTCTTCTGGCAGCAGCCCTTGTCAAAGGTGAACTTGGCCAGATTCACCGTCTGAAAATCATGCCATATGCGTTTTGCGGTTTCGCCTTTGCCCTTGATCTCTATTTCTGGCACGCCAGCATCCTTTTCATCGGTCCCGGCCTCGCTACAATTATGGGCAACTTCCAGGTCTTCCTCATGGCACTCTGCGGCGTGCTTTTTTTCAAGGAGAAGCTGACCATACGCTTTATAATCTCGCTTCCTTTAGCGATTTGCGGTCTACTACTGGTCGTCGGCTTCAACTGGAACGAACTCCCCCCAAGTTATCGAACAGGCATTCTTTTCGGACTCTTAACCGCCCTCTCCTACACCGTGTTTCTGTTGCTGCTTCGCCGGATCCAGTCGGCCAAGGATGCCACGCACCGCTTCACCCCACTCATGTTTGTCTCCCTCTTCAGCGCGCTCTTTCTGGGTCTGATGTTGCTTGCATCCAGCACCTCATTTGCTATCCCGACCGTGACTGCCACTTTTTCGCTCCTGGCCCTCGGTTTATTCAGTCAGGCGATTGGCTGGATACTGATCGCCACCGCCATGCCGAAAATCCGGGCCTCGTTTACCGGCTTAGTCCTTCTGCTCCAGCCTTCGCTCTCGTTTTTATGGGATGTGCTGTTTTTCTCCCGTCCCACAAGCATGGTGCACTGGCTGGGCGTTACTATCACCCTGGCCGCAATATATCTTGGACTCACAGGCACCAAGCGCTAACCAGAAGTTGAAATTATCTTCGGAGGATGTATTGTTTTCTTTGGTTACAACCGTTGCAGCCGTTGGACTGCAACCATATTTTCATTTTCGACACTATGTATAAACGCTATGAAGATTCTGAACTATACCGATGCCCCTTCCCGTAAGTTTGACAATGAAGTCGCCAGCGGCGTTACCGGCCGGGTGTTAATCGGCAAGAACGACGAGGCCAACAACTTCTGCATGCGCTCCTTCACCCTTGCTCCAGGAGGCTTTACTCCCCGCCATTCCCATGAGTGGGAACATGAGGTGTTCATCCACTCCGGAGTCGGCAAGGTTTACAAGGATGGTGAATGGCAGACCGTCACCAGTGGTACCGCCGTTTTTATTCCCGGCAACGAAGAGCACCAGTTCATGAATGGCGGAGCCGAGAATTTCACCTTTATCTGCCTGATTCCTAGCGGTGTTGACGAAATCTGACACGACTCTCATGCTCACCCGACCTCAGCCTTGCCCGCTGTGAGTGATACGTTAGCTTTCATCCGTAAGCGGTATACAGAGCTACCCGTTGCGACAGTCATTGAGCAGCTGCAAGAAAGCCTTGCAGCTGCTCACGCCGTGCTGAGTGCCCCTACCGGATCGGGAAAAACCACCCTTGCCCCGTTAGCCCTGCTCGATTCACCCACATTCTTGGGCAAAAGGATTCTCATGCTCGAGCCCAGGCGCATTGCCGCCCGGGCTGCAGCAGTCCGGATGAGTGAAATGCTGGGCGAGACCGTGGGCAACACTGTCGGTTACCGTACCCGGGTTGAATCACGCATCTCCGCCTCGACCCGCCTTGAAGTAGTAACGGAAGGCATTCTTATCCGCCGGCTCCAGCACGATCCTGAACTGACCGGAGTCGGTCTGGTCATCTTTGATGAATTCCATGAGCGTTCCCTGCAGGCCGATCTTGGCCTCGCACTTTGTCTCGATCTTACAGAACTGCGGGATGACCTGCGGCTTCTGGTTATGTCGGCCACCCTCAATGCCGCTCCCATCTGCAAGCTTCTCGGCAGTGCTCCGCACATTACAGCCTCTGGCCGCAGTTATCCGGTGACGATCGAACACCTGCCCCCGCGCAACCAGAACAGCCCCCTTGCAAGTCAGGTAACTTATGGCGTATTGCATGCCTACCAAAATCTTACGGGTGATATCCTCGCGTTTCTGCCAGGTACAGGCGACATCCACCGATGCCGGCAATTGCTGAACGAAAAATTACCGGAAGCACATATCCTGCCGTTATACGGCAACCTCAGCCATCAGGAACAGGATCGTATTTTTCGCCGCGACGATGACCGTCGCCGGATTATCCTGGCCACACCGATTGCCGAGACAAGCCTCACCATAGAGAATATAACGGCAGTGGTCGACAGCGGTTACTATCGCCGTCCAGTTTACGATCATGGCAGCAGCCTGAACCGGCTCACCACGTTCCGTATTTCCAAAAGTTCCGCTGATCAGCGAGCCGGTCGTGCCGGACGACTTGGCCCCGGCCATTGTTTTCGTTTGTGGAGTAAAGAGGTCGAACACAGTCTGCTCGCCCAGACACCGCCCGAGATAATTGGCGCCGACCTCTCATCACTGGTGCTCGAACTAGCCCTCTGGGGCGTGACCGACTCCGGACAATTACGCTGGCTTGATCCCCCACGTTCATCGGCCTGGGAGACAGCAGTGCAACTCTTGCAAAGCCTCGCCCTGCTTGACAGAACAGGACATATTACAACGCTAGGCCGCAGGGTTGCCACCCTGCCTATGCATCCCCGGCTCGGAGTCATGCTGGTTAAGGGAGTAACGCTCGGCCTTTCCTGGACCGCATCGCTTACCGCCGCCATCCTCGCCGAACGCGATATCATCAAGGGTCGGGACAGTTCCGCGGATCTCGAAGAACGGGTGCGTCTCCTCGCTCGATTTGCCCAAAAGCCTACCGATATTCCACCGCATCTGGACAAGGGGCACTGTCGAAGGCTGGTGGAAGATGCCAAAGGCTGGCTCGCTCAGCTGGCTTCTCCAAAAGAGTCGCGTCTCGCCCTGAACGAAATCGGCAACCTGCTCGCTTTTGGCTATCCGGACAGGATTGCCCGATTACGACCTGGTTCCACAAACCGCTACCAGCTTGCCATCGGCACTGGGGCTGTAATTTTGCCGACAGATCCCTTGTGCGGCACCGAGCTACTGGTCGCCCCCCAACTTGATGCCCGACAAGGTGACGGCAGGATCTTCCTGGCCGCACCTATCAGCGAAGACGACCTCTATACGCACCATACCCATCTGATACGGGAGGTGGAGTCTATCAGCTGGGATAGCCGGGAAAAACGAGTAAATGCCGAAGAAGAAACCCAGCTTGGCGCAATTGTATTGAAAAGAAAGGTACTGACTGACCCGAACCAGGAACAGATAGGTAGAGCTTTTCTGGAAGGCGTGCAGCAGAGCGGTTCGGAACAGCTCCCCTGGAGCCGCGAGGCACGTGAAATCCAGGCAAGGATTTGCGCCCTTCGCCATTGGCAACCAGGAAAATGGCCAGATCTTGCCGATACGACACTTATGGAGGATCTCTCCTGGCTCGCACCCTATTGTCAGGGCATGAAGAGGGTTGAGCGCTTACGCGAACTTGACCTGAAAACCATCTTGCTCTCACTCTTAAGCTGGGAAAAGCAGCAACTGCTTGAAAAGCTCGCCCCCAGCCATTACCTGGTGCCAAGCGGCTCGCGCATCCGGCTCACCTACACGCCGGGCGAACTGCCGATTCTGGCGGTCCGACTGCAGGAACTCTTCGGTCTTGTTGAGACCCCGACGATCTGTACCGGCCAGATACCGATTCTGTTGCATCTGCTCTCCCCGGCCGGACGGCCGATGCAGATCACCAGCGACCTCCATTCCTTTTGGAGTACCACCTACCCCGAGGTGCGCAAAGAACTGGCGGGCCGTTATCCAAAGCATTACTGGCCGGAAGATCCTTTCACCGCCACCGCCACATCGCGGACAAAAAAACAGATGTTATCACACCGCAGATAACAGATAGAAAAGCACAATTCCGGTGGCCAGAAAACCGCTGCATGGTGCCACCAGCTGTCGCCAGGTACGGCCAACATCAGCCCCGAAATAGTTGCAGGTAAGAACAAAGCAGATGTGAATTGGGGAAATCATCACCCCGGTGAAACCGGCAAAGGTGGCGAGCACCAGATAAGGAATGATCTGCACCTCAAGACCGAGATTGTGCAACAAACCCAGCAGAAGCGGGAAAGTGGCTCCGACAAAGGCAACGTTGATTCCGGCAATCATCCCAACCAGAAAAGGGAGAAATACAGCGGCAGCAAAGAGCGCCACGGTGCTGCCGGCCGCTCCGGCCATCGCCTCGACAATGCCCGCTTCCTGCATGATATCCTTGAAAACAAAGATTGCCGCCACCACCAGCAACATGACCCAGAGACTTTTCTTGGTGAGCACCTGCCTCAAAAATAGAGCGCCCAAACTATTCTGCACCATGATCGCCACAACCGCCGCTATCAACGCCACGATAACGCCCCACTCAAAAGGAATATGGTGAGCATAACGGGCCAGTAATGTCTCACAACCGATCGCCCCGATAATGGCGACCATAAGCGGCAGCCCTTCGCGAAGAACCACAACCGGATTTCTACCGCTACTCAATCCTGACTTCAAATGCAACTCCTCTGCCGGAACAGCTTTTCGCAGCAAAAACAGCCAGCCGAAGAAAAACATAGCAACCGTACCCGGCCAGGTCTTTGAGATAAGGGTAGAGATGGGAATATCCGCAAGGGCTACGGTAAGAATAATGCCGGGATAGAGCGGCCAGGCCGTTTCCCATACATGCCGGAACCAATAGTTAACAAGGGCCTGATCTTCACCCTTCATCGCCATCTCCTCCCCCATACTCTTAACCATGGGTGCCGAGAAAATCGCTCCGCCAGGCATGGGCAAAAGGCCGATCAGAGCCGGAAAAAAAATCAGCCTCAGCCGCGGACTGGTAAGATAGCCGGATAACGCCTCCATCAGCCGCCGGGACTGGCCGGAACGCTCAAGCGCGTCGGAAAGAATCATGATGAGGCCAACGATAGCGGTCAAAAAGAGAAATTTCTCACCGGTAAGTGCCAGAAGACCGGTGGTGACAATCTTAACCGGGCCCAGCCCGAACAGGAGTCCCATACAGATCCCACCGAGCAGAATGGAAAGAGCCAGGCCGATTTTATAGCGCATACCGACAAGCATCAGGAAAAAAGCAGCAAGCACTTTGAGAAAAGGGACAGCAGCGGCAAAGAGATCCATAAGAGAATCCATGAGTCAAAAGAAAAAAAGAGAAACCACCAAAGGTGAAATGAAAAACCGTCCCCATGACATTGACAGCAGCACCCGTCATGAGCCAACCTAACATAAAGGATTTTCACCTCGGGGCCATCACCTTTTTACTGGCCGCTCCGGTTCCCCATCAACCAATAGCACACTTTTCGTACCTAACATCTTGCATACTCTTTATAAAATCATATAGTTTTGATATCGCACTCAGGTTGGCATCACACTATCATATGGTGAGAAATGCACGAACCCAACTATTCCGACTACAGCCTGGCCGAACTGCACTACTGTCTCGCCCATCTCGATAGCCAGAAATACCCTGAGCGCCTGCAGCAGCTGCAAGACGAGATGGCTTTACGCCTGGAGCAAGGCGAAGCACTTTCCGATCCCATGCTCAACGAGTTGCTGGCAGAAGACGTGCCGGCGAGTCTCGCGATTCGGTCGTTATGGTGTTTTGCCTGGCGGATAGTAGTGGCCAGTATCTGTTGTTTGCTACTGATTAAAGGATGCACGTGGATCAACTCTATCCTCCATGCTCTCTCCCCGACCGTGCTGAATATCACGCTTTTCATTCTCGGCACACTGTTCATGACCATCGCCGGCACCGTTATCATGTCGCAGGTCATGGCCAAACGGTACCGCGGCTACAGGATTCGCATCATCAACACCTCCACCAATCCACCGTCTAATGAGGGACATAAAACATGAACATTCTTATCATCGGCGCTTCTCGGGGCATCGGAGCCGAGTTGCTCAAACAGGCCCTAGACGAAGCCCATACCGTAACGGTACTGGCGCGCCATCCTGACAAGGTTCAGATAGCTGCCCCCAACCTCACCGTTATCCAAGGCGATATTCTAAAAGCCCACACCGTCAATTCAGCGGTACAGGGAAAAGAGGCGGTCTGCGTGACCATCGGCGTCCCCATCACCTTCTCACCAGTCACTGTTTTCTCACAAGGAATTTTGAACGTCATTGCAGCCATGGAGGAACATCAGGTCCGGAGACTCATCTGCGTCACCGGCATCGGCGCTGGCGATAGCAAAGGTCATGGTGGATTTCTCTATGACCGAATCTTCAAACCACTCTTCTTGAAAACTATCTACACCGACAAGGACATACAGGAAAAATATATTGAGGAGAGCGGGCTCGACTGGGTTATAGCCCGACCTGCAGGCCTTACCAACGGCCCTCGCACCGGCAATTACAAGGTGATAACAGATATGACCGGGGTAACCTCGGCACGGATCTCAAGAGCAGATGTAGCAGATTTTATCATGACAGAGCTTCGAGAAATGAAATATACAGGAACCGCTCCACTGCTTACCTATTGAATTGCGCCATCAGTGAAAACGTTGCCGATGGCAGGCAGCAGAGCTAGGCTTTACAGTTTCAATTATCAGACCTTCATGGCGTTTAGGGGTAGGATCATTCCTTGCCTTAAAGAACTGCGGCCACTGCAACGACAAGCTCTACAGTGGCCTCAGGCTAGTAAACAAAAAATTACAAACAATTTCATCAAGGGCGAACAGCCTTCACCGTTCCTTTTTTATCTTTCGTCCATCGAAAGATCGGGCCATCACAAAGGACATTGCTCTCCCATTGACCAGCCTCAATAGTATCGGTTTTACTCACCCAATGGTTTCCCCCAGTTTCCAATGGACAGTTACTCTTTTTCGCCTGGATCAGACGTGAGAGACGAAGGCATTCCTCGGGCGTTGGCATTCGCCAGTCATCAAATCCCCCCAAAACCAGTGAATTCACATACTGATGAGCATCTTCCCAATTTGAAAAGTTAGGACTTTTACCAGCTTGCCAGATCAACCCCGAAGGATGTTGGCGACAAATTCCGTCTCCCATATCTTCTAAGTATTCAGTGCCTTGCTTATAAGCCTCTGGCTCTGTTGTGTTCGTCTTTGTACAAGAAGACAGGAACGAAACTAAACTCATGATAACGATCACATTTAACCAAGTACCATATTCTTTCAGTGCCATTATCCACCTCCATATTGTTTGTTGTGGTACCATTAGAAGTAAATAAAATCCCAAATGAAAAACACATATCCATACAACCAATAGGCTGCCCATAATCAAACACTGCACGTAAATACTCAGGTACTTTTGTTAAGAGCATCATCCACGAGATCTATGCATCAACAATTTGAAAAATATATTTTCCTTATCATTACCTCCATTTGAAATGTATTGAATAATACGATCAGGCAGCCTGGCATATTGCTTGACCAAAATTCAAAAATTGAACATAGAATTTCGAATATATTGTTTAGAATTGATCTTTAAAAAAAAAGCCGAGCTACCTTTTCAAGGCAGCCCGGCTATCTACTAAGACCCGCAGCTTTCCGTCCCTGCCTTCCGGCAGGTTTGGCTTTATCTCGCAATAAATTTACATAAATCTTGTACTGTTATTCTATGGCAAACATCAAAGGGAAACAACACCACGTTGTGGTATAAATCATGTTAGAACAGAAACACTACGGATACTATCTATAAAGAGGATTAATCTTCGATATATAGACCAATATCTTTCGAAGATTAATCAATGATTATTCTTGAAAAATATAATGATTTCAAGATTATTTCAGAATCTTTGTCTCTCGATTTATCGACGAGCTGTTTTTCGGGGAATATTTACATCTAGCAACACCTTAACATCGCTAGGCTATACCAGAACAGGATTTCGATCATGCCATTTCCGCTTGTAAAAACAAAGGATCAAGTTGTCCTTTGTTTCAGTCTCACACAATCAAAGTTTTGCTCATTTGCCAAACTTTTCTAAAAAGTCATCCATAAGTTGCAATACAAACTCGGGCTGCTCCTGATGCGGAGAATGACCACAATCTGCAATCATCTTTATCCGGGTTGTACTTGCTGATTGGGCTGCAATAGCCTCAACCTGTGCGCTGGTACCATAAAGATCATCTTCGCCTTGGATTATCAGCATTGGCACGTTAATAGAATGTATCAGATGCTCAATGTTCCATGGCGTGAACCAGCTCGACAGCCAGGTCTCTGCCCAGGACGAAAAAACCATCTCAGTTTTGTCGCCATGATATTTTCGTAACCCCTTCATTTGCCCCTTCCCCCACGCCTCATATACGCCTCTCACACCCGCAATTGTTTCGGGTTCTACAAAAACATGGGCAGCCTCGGTGATAACAGCCTTGAGGCTCACAGGTTGTGTTGAGGCATGGATAAGGCTGATACTGCCACCATCGGAATGACCAATCAGGATGTAGGGTTTGCCGGGAAGTAACTCCTGCAGCACCGCAGGCAACTCTTCCAGTGCATATTCATGCAAGTAGTGCAAGCTTCGAGATTGCAACAAGGGAGAAGACTTTCCATATCCAAGCCGATCATATATCAGGCCAGGACAACCTGTCAGCTGACAGAGGCGATCGGGAAAGTCGCGCCACATTGATATACACCCCAGCCCCTCATGCAGAAAAACAAGGCAGGGCTTCCCAGACTCTCCATCTATCTGGCGGTAATAGAGATGATGCGTGCTTTTCAATTTAAGGGTTGGCACGTGCTACAAACTCCATTGGCACCATAGGCTTCTTGTGAGCCTGAGAGAAGGGTCTTTTCCCACACTCATCTCCCATCGACATTTTCCTTTTCACCAGAGTTACCTGCAATGGAAAACAACATGGGGGGACACTTCGAAAAGCTCCCCCCAGTTGGCCAGACTTGCAAAAATTTCGCTTGCTATGATTTCTGGCTCAGCAGCGCTTTTTTCAAATCCTCAGTTACCGGCTTTTTACCTAGCCAGATTGAAAAGAGAGCATCGCTGAAATCCTTGCCTTCGACAACCCCTTTCATTTCGCCAGCCACAGTGACACTGGTACCTTTTTCTGGAATATATTCAAGGACGATGGTGTCATCCTTTTTCACATCGGTGAACATTGCATTGAATTTGCCGATCCGATCTGCCAAGGTTTCCAGTGCCTCTTTACTGAGATTACCTTCAAACCCCTCATTCCAGGCGGCCACCAGTTTGTCTTTTTCCACCTTGTCATAGAGAAAATGCATGAGCATCTGCTTTTGACCTGAGTCAGCCAGCACTGCTGTCGTATCTTTCGCAGGATTTTGCAGATAAAGACCAGCCACATAGATCTTGAAGAACAGTTTCGAACGGATACCCGCTCCATTTAAGGTCAATTCCGTACCATCTGCCGCTTGAATCTTCTCGGCCAGGGAAACCCCAGCAACCTCTAGCGCAAAGGCCGGCCCAACCCACAGTAACAGACAGAACACCATCAGTATCGCGCGCTTCATAAACCCTCCTTATGTTTGATCTCCAATTTCCACCTTACGTAAAGTGGCACACCATATCTTATACCAGACTTTTGCGGCCAGGAAAACAGCGGAATTAGAAAGAGATGTGATTTTCTGGTTTGGCAACATGTTGAATCAGCGTGTACTCCCACATTGATTCTGAAATTTTTCACTGGCCTTCAATAATTGCCAGGCCTATCTTGAATGGTTATCGGGTATAGTAACAGCGTAGAACGCAAAACGACCAACCCTCAATTTCAATATCAAGATATATCATGACAGACATTCTCCACCGCATCATTGCAGATGACGGCAGGCTCTTTGGCCTTGCCTGCAACACCACCGACCTCGTCAAGGAGGCCTGCCGAAAACACGACGTTGGTCCGACCGCCGCGGCAGCACTCGGTCGGGCCCTCACCGGCTCGGCTCTTCTTGCCGCCTTAATGAAAGACGGCCAGCATCTCCAGCTTAAATTCGAAGGTAGTGGCCCTTTGGGCAAGATTATCACCGAAGCGGGCTATGATGGCTGGACTCGTGGTTACGTGGCCAATCCTCAGGCTGACGTGGAGCTAAAAAACGGCTGTATCGATGTTGCCGCAGGGCTTGGCAGAGCGGGTTTTTTAACAGTGACCAAAGATATCGGCGTCAAACACAAGTACCAAGGCATGATCCAGCTCTATACCAGCGAGATTGGTGAGGACATTGCCTATTACCTTCTGGAATCTGAACAAACTCCCTCGGTCGTGGCCTTGAGCGTACATCTACAGCCTGACGGCACCATCAGCGCCGCCGGTGGATATCTCATCCAGGCCCTACCACCGGTGGATGAAAACATTCTCGTTAATCTCGAAACACGGGTGCAAACGCTGCCGCGTTTTTCCGAACAGCTTATAAGTGGACGATCACCTGCGGATATTCTCGCCGATCTCTTCGCCGATATCCCGTACCACACCACTGCCAGCAACAAACTCTACTACCAATGCAGCTGCAGCCGCGACAAAATGGAAAAAGCGGTTTTCTCACTTGGCAACGAGGAACTACGCTACCTCCTGGAACACGAAGGCGGCGCTGATGTGCAGTGTGAATTTTGCCGAGACAGCTATCGTTTTAATCGTGAGGACCTGGAAAAGTTGCTGGCGATGGGTAAACAGCAGCACTGATGGATGCTTAAGCGAGATACATTGCGGCGAAGTTTCTACCTTCGCCGCGAGCCCATGAGCCGTAATGCGCCAATCTGCAATAACCAAATGTCAAGACGTTCTATAGAGATCAATATTGCGCTTTAATTGACCAATCTGCAAGCCAAGGGGAATGCATCTGTCACCAGTCAGACAATTTTCCGCCTCGGTATCTTCAACAAATGTTTTCAAATGGCTCCTGCCCTGGTGCAGGTCGACCACCCAGGCATGATTGCGATTATCATACTCTACGCTGAAGTCCGTGCCACATCTGCCGGCCTCCGGGATAATTTCTTCTATTTTTCTACATATATCTTCTTTCAATGCCATAACGTAACCTCCCTGTTCAAGGGTCTGCGGCATGTTTGCCGCTATACTACAATCTAGTTATCGTCTGAACAGAATCAAGTCCGCTATCGTCTCCAAAAAAAGCTCTATCAACTGAAAAAAATACGAGGGGGTAGTCACTCTGTGATAACCCACCCTGGCTATACTCCGAAATAACAAACAACATCACGGAGGAGACGCCATGCACAACAATCAGATACTTATCGGCAGAAATCAGATCGCAACCAGCAGCCACACCACGACCCCTGATTTCTCACACCTGCTACGAAAAACCCTGCGTCAAGAACGCGTGCAGAAACTGATTGGTACGCTTCGAAATGCGGCATCCTATGGTCTGGCAACACTGACGGTGAGCGGACTACTGCTGGGAGGGACCTATCTCTTTCTCGTCCAGCTGGCGGAATTTGGCTGGTAGCGAAAGAAGTAAAATTGGGCAGGAAACCCGGGACGGCAGAGGCCATCCCGGGTCAAGGAAGGATACTATTATTCTTTCCAGTCGGGGCGGAGATAGAGCTCGGTCAGCTGTTTCCTGCTGACGCCGGAAGGTGCCTCGGTCAGGGGACAGGTCGCCTTCTGGGTTTTCGGGAAAGCGATAACGTCCCGGATCGAGCTGCAGCCACAGATCAGCATCAGCAGCCGGTCAAGGCCGAAGGCCAGGCCACCATGGGGCGGAGCGCCGAGCTCGAGTGCTCTCAACAGAAAGCCGAATTTCTCATTGGCTTCCTCGGCGTCTATACCAAGTGCCTTGAGAACCCGCGCCTGGACGTCGCGCTGATGAATACGGATCGAACCACCGCCGATCTCGGTGCCGTTCAGCACCAGATCGTAAGCCCGGCTGTACACCTTGCCCGGATCGGATTCAAGCTTGTCGAGATCCTCTTCCCTCGGTGAGGTAAAGGGGTGATGGAGCGCCTGGAATCGTTTTTCCTTCTCGTCATATTCCATGAGCGGAAAGTCGGTGACCCAGGTGAAGTTGAACACATCCTTTTTCAACAGATCAAGGCGACGAGCAAGCTCAAGCCGCAGCTCTGAGAGCACCTGGAAAACCACAGCCGGTTTGTCCGCGCCGAAGAAAAGAACATCGCCTTCCACCGCATCCATGGCCCTGGTGATATCAGCCCTCTCCTCATCGGTGAAGAACTTGGCAATGGGTGACTGCCACTCGCCGTCCGCCTTCATCTTCACCCAGGCAAGCCCCTTGGCACCGAACTGCACCACGTAGGTGGTGAGATCATCGAGTTCTTTCCGCGAAAAGTTCGCGCAACCCTTGGCGTTGATGGCCCGCACGGTACCGCCCTCGTCGGCGATAGTCCGGAATACCTTGAAGCTGCAGGCTTTGGCGATGTCGGTGAGGTTGACCAGCTCCAGGCCAAAACGGGTGTCCGGCCGGTCGGTGCCAAAGCGGGAAATCGCCTCGTCGTAGACCATCCGTTTGAACGGAGGATTCAGGTCGAGGCCAAGGGTGTCCTTGAACAGCTTTGCGATCATGCCCTCGGTCACCTTGATGATCTGCTCCTCATCAACAAAGGAGAGCTCCATATCGATCTGGGTGAACTCCGGCTGGCGGTCAGCGCGCAGATCTTCGTCACGGAAGCATTTGACGATCTGGTAATAGCGGTCCATACCGGCGATCATGAGCAGCTGCTTGAAGAGCTGCGGGGACTGGGGCAGCGCATAGAATTTTCCGGCATTGACCCGGCTGGGTACCAGATAGTCGCGGGCGCCTTCCGGAGTGGAGCGGGTCAACATCGGTGTTTCGATATCGAGGAAGCCGCTGTCATTCAAATAGTTCCGGATGGACTGGACCGCTTTGTGGCGCATGATCAGATTAGCCGCCATCTCCGGCCGCCGCAGATCGAGATAACGATACTGCATGCGCAGCATGTCACCAACCTCGACCTCCTCATCAAGTGGGAACGGCGGGGTCTCACTGGTGTTGAGTATGCGGAGCTCGTCGACCAGGATCTCGATCTCACCGGTGGCAAGCTTGGGGTTCGCCATATCACCCGGCCGCGCCGAAACCTTGCCCCGTACAGCCAGGACCCATTCACTGCGCAGCTGATGCGCCTTAGCATGGGGCGCGGGATTGACCTCCGGATTGAAAACTACTTGAGTAAGGCCGTCCCGGTCACGGAGATCTATAAATATAACGCCACCATGGTCACGACGGCGCAGAACCCAGCCCATGAGTGTTACTTCTTCACCGATATTTTCCTTGCCGAGTGCATTACAGGAATGCGTCCGGACTAAGCTTCCCATTGATTCCATGATTATGTCAGTCTGGTTGAGTTGTCTCCACCCGAAAGGGTGAAAAGATGTGAGAAAATTCGAAAACCCGCAACCATATGGATGGGGTTTTCGAAAAAATATGTTCGCTTAAGTTTCCTGCTGCAAGCCCAATTAACGGCCGCTAACCTTCGTGCCGATCACCTGCGGATCAAGAGCGATATCCTGCTGCTCCTGATTGGTCATATTCCTGAGTACCCCCTCGCCTCTCGCCAGTTCATCTTCGCCGACGATCAGCACATGGGTAGCTCCAGCCTTGTCCGCCTGTTTCATCTGGCTCTTGAGGCTTTTGCCCTCATGGTCGATACCGACCCGCAGCCCCTGCTTGCGCAGTTCGTGGACCAGGTCAAAACAGACCTCTGAGGCAACCGGCCCCAGTCCGGCGACAAAGATGTCCAGTTCTTCCTGCCGCTTTTCCTGTTCTTTCTCCTGCTGTTGCAGAAGCAGGACCAGTCGTTCGAGCCCCATGGCGAACCCGATGCCGGGAGTCTTTTTGGGGCCGCCAAGCTTTTCAACAAGCCCGTCATACCGACCGCCACCGCCAACCGCCGACTGCGCGCCCAGATCTCCGGTGATAAACTCAAAGGTCGTACGGCAATAATAATCGAGCCCGCGTACCATGAACTTATTCAGAGAATATGGTACTTTTAACTTGTCGAGACAGGAACGGACCACCTGAAAATGGTCGGCACACCCTTCGCAGAGGTTATCGAGAATCGACGGCGCATCGGCAACCTGCTCACGGCATGTCGGATTTTTGCAGTCCAGTGCCCGCAACGGATTGGTTGTGCTTCTTCTCTTGCAATCGTCGCAGAGGTGGTCCATCCGCTCTTCAAGAAAAGCGAGAAGCCGCTGACGGAAAACGGGACGACATTCGGGGCAACCGAGCGAATTCATTTCAAGGCTGACCGAAATGCCAAGCCGCTCAAGCAACATCGAGCCCATGGCCATAACCTCGGCATCGATCCGGGGATTATCTGTTCCCAGTACCTCGGCATCCAACTGGTGAAACTGCCTGAGGCGGCCCAGCTGCGGACGTTCATGCCGAAACATGGGGCCTATAGTAAAGAGCCGCTGAATCGGCCGCTGCGCATAAAGACCATGTTCGATGTACGCTCGGATCATCTGGGCGGTTGTCTCAGGGCGCATGGTGACACCCTTGTCGACAAAGGTGTACATCTCTTTTTCGACGATGTCCGTGGCTTCACCGATGGACCGGGCAAAAAGCTCGGTTTTTTCCAGGATCGGCAGGCGCAATTCAGAAAACTGAAAGCGCGAAAAAATTTCCCGGGCAGTGCTTTCTACTCGCTGCCAAAGCTCAATATCGCCCGGCAGAATATCTTTAAAGCCATTCAAGGCTGTAATTTTCACGAAAGTATCTCCAACAGGCACAAAAAAGTGATTACAGTAGAGCTTAACCAAAAAAGAACAAAATTAAACGCAATTTTCCTCCTTTGTCAAGCACGGCCAAAAAATCCCGCAAAAAGTCCATGATAGGATCCCTGGTGGAGCAATTCTCTCTGCAATGTGGCCATCTGCACGTTCTGACGCACTATTAGACTGCTTGACAAATAAACCTAAGACGGGCATTATCGGTCTCTGCTCTCTACCTACTTTTTTATAAGGAGTCTTGAAGTACATGAAGCTACCGTCCCTTACCATTGGAAAGTTTACCGCCAAGTTCCCTCTTATTCAGGGTGGCATGTCAATTCGAGTATCCACCTCTGCCCTGGCCGCTCCGGTCGCCTCCTGTGGAGGAATCGGTGTCATTGGCGGATCTGCGCTTCCCACCGAGGAGCTGGCGGCTGACATCCGCAAAGCCAAAAGCATGACCGATGGCGTTATCGGCGTCAATATCATGTATGCCATGAAGAATTTTTACAATCTCGTCATGTGCTCAATCGAGGCCGGGGTCGACATGATCATTACCGGTGCCGGTTTCTCCCGTGATATATTCAAGATCGGCAAAGAACACAACGTCCCGATCGTGATGATCGTCTCCTCGCCGGCGCTTGCCAAAATGGCCGAAAAACTTGGCGCAGCCGCGGTTATCGTTGAGGCCACCGAAGCAGGCGGCCATCTCGGTACCGACAGACCACTTAGAGAGATCTTCCCACCCATCCGTGACGTGGTGAAAAATATTCCGCTCATCGCCGCCGGTGGCATCACCAACGGCTACGAAATGGCGGAGATGATGGATCAGTATGGAGCCGACGGCATCCAGATCGCGTCCCGTTTCGTGTTAAGCGAAGAGTGTGATGTTGCCGATGAATTCAAGCAGGCCTACCTCAACGCCAATAAGGAAGACATCGTTCTTACTTCCTCACCGGTCGGCATGCCGGGCCGGGCCATCAGAACCCCGTTTGTTGCTGCAAAAAATGCCGGCGTTGATCATTCCACTAAAAAATGTCTCCACCTCTGCCTGAAAAAATGCGACCATCACTACTGCATCAGTGAGCGCCTCACGGCCTCGCGAGCCGGCAATATCGAGGAAGGGCTGGTTTTTGCTGGAGCAAATACCTATAAGATGAAAGAGATTCTTCCCGTTGCCGAAATTTTCCGTTTATTCAAGGAACAGGCGGAATCGGTCTACAAGGAAGGAAAGGGATTCGCTCCCGCCTGCTGATAGCTGCCAACACGCATGAAACCAGAAGAGGAATCCCGACTGCCCGTTAACTCGGCGCCGCCCCTCACCGCCCGTGTCATCTCTCCCGGCGATCATCCGATCACCCGGGAGATGATTAATCAGGACGCCCTGTATGTCATGCAGAAGCTCAACAAGGCCGGCTTTTCCGCCTACCTTGTTGGCGGCGGAGTACGGGACCTCTATCTTGACAAAGAGCCGAAGGACTTCGACATTAGTACTGATGCCCGTCCCGGCCAGATCCGAAAGCTTTTTCCCCACTCAAAAACCATTGGCCGGCGATTTCGACTCGTCCAGGTCTTTTTCAGAAACGGCCATGTCGTCGAGGTTTCCACCCTTCGTTCGCTTTCCGAACACGATCTCGACGGCCCCCAGGCGGTGCTCGCGCCAAACAATACCTTTGGTTCGCTTGATCAGGATGCCCAGCGGCGTGACTTGACCATCAACTCCCTGTTTTATGAAATCGAGAACAACACTATTATCGATTATGTGAACGGGGTCGAAGATCTCGACCATTCCATCATCCGTATCGTCGGCACCCCTGATAAACGGATCAACAGGGATCCGGTACGAATGCTGCGGGCGATTCGGCATGCAGCTCGAAACGGCTTTACTATCGAGGAACAATCCTGGCAGGCCATCTGCGACAACCACGCCAAGCTCCGCCTCTGTCCCCCATCAAGACTCCGCGACGAAACCTTCAAGGATATATATAGTGGTGCAGCCGCACCCTGGTACAAACTGGCCGTTGAATCAGGGATTTTCATCGACCTTTTCCAGATTTATCGAGAGTCGATTTACGCCACCATGGCAGACGGAACCCCCTGCCGCAAATTCCTTGGCGACATCTTCACCATGATAGACCGGATCAATCGCGTGGCCAAGGAGAACCGCATTTCCCGGCAACCTGATTACTTCATGCTGGCGCTGATCCTCATCCCCTGGGCTGACGCCAGCTACGGTCTCTTTTCCGAGAAGTTTAAAGGGCCAGTCCTTTTTCAGATCGGCAAAAAAATCCGTGCGGACATCGACCGCGAAATCGGAACCCAGCTGAACCTCAGTCGAGCCATTCGCCAGGATATTGCCGCACTTCTCACCAACCTCAGCGCCCTTATCCATAACCGGCAGAATGACTCGTGGCCGAAATGGTTGCGCCGGAAAAGCTACTTCAAGCAGTGCTCTGTGTTTTACAACTGCTATCTGGAAGCCATCTCAGGCAAAGAGACCTCCAGCGTCCATCTTGACAATGTGCCCAATATGCACACATCGCCCAAGTCAACATCTTCAAAGGATTCTTCCTCAAAGCGCAACAAACCCGCCTTCGCCCCCCGCTCGAAAAAAGGCATCTTTGGTTTGAAAAAATAATAGCCCTTCCGACCATCTCGCCCAATCCCCTGCAAAGATCACTACAATGTTACACTTCGATGAATATTGCCACACTGTGTTGTTTTTATTGCACAAACTTCAATACATCAGTATCATCAACAACTATTGCAACTATTTTTGATATGCTGTAATGTCATTTTATTTGCATTTATGCACAATAATTTCTAAGTACATCTCAGATTGCTTCAACGTAGCATTGCCCTTTTTGCCCAATCCTCCACGGATTTCCTGGCGCACTGAAAATCTGGAGGATGCGGCTTAGGCTGCAGGTCTTACTTTTGTCCGGTTTTTCATGCCGGCGCATTCGCGCTTTTTGCGCAAAAATGTTGTTACAGCAACAGGAGGTTGATATGGCAGACACGGTAAACACACATCTGGATCCGCAGCTGAATCGCCGCGGTTTCCTCAAGGGCGTCACAATGGCGGCTGCCGCCTTGGGGCTGTCCGAAGCAATGATCCCGAAAATGGTGGAGGCTGCGGCCTCAGGCGAACGCCCTCGGGTCATCTGGCTGCACTTTCAGGAGTGCACAGGCTGTACGGAGAGCCTTCTGCGCTCTTCCCACCCAGATCTTGCTCGACTGATTCTCGACATTATTTCACTTGATTACCATGAGACCGTCATGGCAGCCGCGGGTCACCAGGCTGAGCATAACCTGCACGAGACCGTCAACAATCACCCGTTCCTGCTGGTGGTTGAGGGCGCAATCCCGACCAAGGATAACGGTATCCACTGCATGATCGCCGGCAAAACCGCTATGGAGATACTGGCTGAAGTAGCTCCTAAGGCTTCCGCGATCATCGCCATCGGCACCTGCGCTACCTTCGGTGGTGTTCAGGCTGCGGCTCCAAACCCAACCGGCGCCGTCGGTGTCTGGGATCTGGTCAAAGACAAACCAATTGTTAATATCCCAGGTTGTCCGCCGAACCCGGTCTCGTTCCTTGGCACAATCCTCCATTACCTCACCTTCAACCGTCTTCCACTGATGGACAAGCTGAACCGTCCGCTGTTTGCCTATGGTCGCAGAATCCATGACCATTGCGAAAGACGTGCTCACTTTGATGAAGGCCGCTTTGTCGAGCAGTTCGGTGACGAAGCCCACCAGATGGGTTACTGCCTTTATAAAGTCGGCTGCAAAGGCCCCGAAACCTTCTCCAACTGCCCGGCTGTCCGTTTTAACGGTGTAGAAGTCTGGCCGGTATCCGTCGGTCACGGATGCATCGGCTGTACCGAACCGAATTTCTGGGATACCATGACCCCGTTCTACGACAGACTTCCGCAGGTCAAGATCCCCGGTACCGGCATTGTTGAAGATGCTGACAATATCGGCAAGAAGGTCCTCGGCGTAACCGCGGCCGCCATCGGCGTCCACGCCGCAGTCGGCATTGGTAAAGGCCTGATCAAAGGGAAAAGCAGCCACGAATAAGTAGCTCGTTTTGAAGTTCAGTGATTTTTTACCGGCCCGGTGCCTGAAACACTGTTTCTCTCACCCTCTCCGGTATACCAATATTTCATGGAGGTTTTGCACATGGCTCAGCGAATTACCATTGATCCGGTCACACGGATTGAGGGTCACTTAAGAATAGATGTCGAAGTAGACGGAGGCCAGGTCACCAAGGCGTGGTCTTCCGGCCAGATGTACCGTGGTCTTGAGAACATCCTCAAGGGCCGTGATCCCCGCGACGCGTGGCTCTTTGTTCAGCGTATCTGCGGTGTCTGTACTACCGTTCACGCTCTTGCTTCCGTACGTTCCGTCGAGAACGCCCTCGGACTCCAGATCCCGCTCAACGCCCAGCTCATCCGTAACATGGTCCAGTCAATCCACTGTCTGCACGACCATATCGTTCATTTCTACGCGCTCTCCGCCCTTGACTGGGTCGACGTGGTTTCCGCTCTTGATGCGGATCCTGTCGCCACCGCCAAGCTGGCAGACAGTCTCTCAGACTGGCACGGCAACAGCCCGAAACGTTTCGCAGCCGTAAAAGACAAGGTCAAGGCACTCGTGGCCAGCGGCCAGCTCGGACCGTTTGCCAATGCGTACTGGGGCCACTCTGCGATGAAACTGCCACCCGAGGCAAACCTCATGGCTGTTTCCCACTACCTGGAAGCACTTGATTATCAGCGTAAAGCCACCCAGGCACTCGCTATTATCAGCGGCAAGAACCCGCATATCCAGAACCTCTCCGTCGGCGGTGTCACCACCAACCTGAATCCGGAGAACCAGACCGCAGTCACCATGGAGCGGCTCTATTACATCAAGCAGCTGGTAAGCGAAGTTCGCGACTTCATCAAGATGGTCTATATGACCGATGTTGTCGCCGTCGGTGCCCTCTATAAAGAGTGGCTGCCTTACGGCGCCGGTGTTACCAACTACCTTGCCGCCCCGGATATGTTCCTCGACGCAGCCGGCATCAAAGCCGACCTGCCCGGTGGTACCGTCATGAACGGCGACCTCAGCACCATCAAGCCTATCTCCACCATCGCCGACCCGTACTTCATCGAGAATGTCGAAGAGTCCATCTCCAAAGCCTGGTATGAAGGCGACTGGTCCAAGCATCCGTGGGAAGAATCCACTGATCCGAAGTTCACCCAGTTCGAAGACGAAGGCAAGTACACCTGGCTGAAAGCTCCTCGCTTCCAGGGCAAGCCAATGCAGGTAGGTCCGCTGGCCCAGATGGTTGTCGGTTACGCCCAGGGTCATGAGAGAACGATCAAAGCCGTTGACTCCTTCCTGTCCCGCGTCAGCGCCGTTGCCGGCGTCCAGGTCGGACCGGAAATCCTCCACGGTACCGTTGGCCGTCACGCCGCCCGCGCAGTACGCGCAGGCATTATGGCCGATCTCTGCCTCGAGCACTGGGATAAACTGGTCAACAACATCGCCACCGGCGACTACGAGATCTTCAATCCGCCGGTCTTCCCGAAAGGCGAACAGCGCGGCGTCGGTGTCCACGAGGCACCGCGTGGTCTGCTCTCTCACTGGATCGTTATCCAGGACGGCAAGATCAAAAACTACCAGTGTGTTGTACCATCAACCTGGAACGCCGGCCCACGCGACGAACAGGGCCAGCTCGGACCGTACGAAGCATCACTTATGGGCAACCCGATCGCCGATCCGGAGCGTCCGCTTGAGGTACTGCGTACCATCCACTCATTTGACCCATGTATCGCCTGCGCGGTTCACATGCTTGATCCGGAAGGCAAGGAAACGGTTAAAGTGAAGGCTCTGTAATAACAGTTTCAACACAACCACAACCTTACTTTTCCGGTATATACCGTAGGAGGTAACTACCATGGCTACATATGAGAAAAAGAAATGCTGGAGCGTACTGTTCCGGCTCTTTCACTGGATGTATGCCCTGTCAATTGTGACCCTGTGTATCACCGGCTTCTACATCAACGGGCCGTGGACCAACACAATGATCGAGGGTAGCGCGAGTTTCCCCATGGCATTCGCGCGCTTCATCTATTTTACTGCCGGTTATGTTTTTGCCGGTGCAATTATTATCCGTACATTTCTGTACATTTTCGGCAACAAGCAGGAAAGAGTATGGGATATTCTGCCGATTACCCCGCGGAATATCAAGAATCTCTTCTCCACCATCCTGCGCTATGCCTACATCAGTGAAAATCATGAGGTTCGTCTCGGCCACAACGTACTGGCCGGTCTGACCTATCTTTTCACCTTTGTCGTCGCTATATTCATGATCATCAGCGGCTTCTTCATGCTGTTCCCGGAAGTTGCCACCTGGCAAGGCATCGGGACCGCCGTTTTCGGCAATCAGCAGTGGGGTCGGTACCTCCATCACCTGCTTATGTGGTGGTTCATGATGTTCGCACTCATTCATGTCTATCTGTGCATCTGGAACGACGTGAAAGAGCCGGAGGGAATCATTTCCTCGATTTTTACCGGTGACAAGTTTTTGCATAAATAAAGAGCAGAGCGGGCTCGAAATCCTCATCCGGGGCACTGTCCAGGGTGTAGGATTTCGGCCCTTTGTCTACAACCTGGCCTCTCGTCTTGGGATTGCCGGCACGGTGACCAACACCAGTGACGGCGTGCTTATCCGGGCATACGCTCAAGACGATGGGCTTGTGTTGTTTCTGGAAGGGTTGAAAACTGAGGCTCCGGTTCTGGCCCGGATCACTTCAATCGATCACCATCCGCTTGCCGGACTCTTTGATGGTGAGGGCTTCACCATTCTCGCCTCCGTTGCCGGAAGCTCCGCCAAGACTGCCATCCCACCCGATATTGCCCTTTGCGACGACTGCCTGAGAGAACTGAGAGATCCCAGCGATCATCGCTATAATTACCCCTTTATCAATTGCACCAACTGCGGACCACGTTTTACCATCGTCGAGACTATTCCCTATGACCGGCCGAAGACCTCAATGAAGGTCTTTCCCATGTGTGAAGTGTGTGCCAGCCAGTACGCTGATCCACGGGACCGGCGCTTTCATGCCCAGCCTAACGCCTGCGGCGAATGCGGCCCGCAGCTTTCCTGGCACAATGGGGCTGAGACACAGGTCGATACTGTTTCACCTCTTGCCGAAGCGGCGCAGGCATTAGCCAATGACAAAGTTGTGGCGATGCGTGGACTAGGCGGCTTTCACCTCTCGGTGAACGGCCATTCCGCGAGCGCCATCACGCTATTACGCAACCGCAAGGGTCGCCCCGACAAACCTCTTGCAGTGATGATGCCCGATGTTGCATCCATCAGAAAGTATTGCCGGGTGAGCGAGCAGGAAGAAGAACTACTCCTCTCCACGATGCACCCTATTGTATTGCTGCAGAAGAACGAACCGTTCGCGCTGCCGGAAGCGTTGGCCCCGCATGTCAGCGAACTGGGCGTCATGCTGCCCTACACCCCTTTTCAACACCTGCTTTTCCAGGCGCACGATTGCCCTGATGTTCTGGTCATGACCTCAGGTAACGTCAGCGGGGCACCCATCTGCACAACCAACGACGATGCGCTTAAACGCCTTGCCCACATCGCCGATGCGTTCCTGCTGCACAACCGTGAAATCGTAACGCGCGTAGACGACTCGGTGGTACGGATAGTAGCTGACAAGCCCCAGATATATCGACGGGCCAGGGGTTATGTCCCTTCTCCCGTTGAAATTGTCTGGAAACTGCCGGAAGTGATTGGTTGTGGGGCTGGATTGAAAAGCACTTTTAGCCTAGGCCGGGAGAACTCCGTTTACCCCAGCCAGCATATTGGCGACCTGTTCAATCTCGAATCCTATGATTTTTATACCGAATCGATCGAACACCTGAAAAAGGTGTTCCAGATTGATCCGGAGATCGCTGTCTGCGATCTGCATCCCGATTACATGAGCAGCCGCTACGCTGCCGAACTGGGCCTACCCCTCTATCGGGTGCAACATCACCATGCCCATGCCGCGGCAGTGATGGCCGAACATGGTCTTACAGATCCGGTGCTAGCAGTGGTGCTGGACGGTACCGGCTTTGGTGATGACGGCACGATCTGGGGCGGCGAAGTCTTGCTTGCGCAACTGACCGACTTTCAGCGCCTTGCACACCTTGAACATCTCCAGTTACCCGGTGGCGATGCCGCCGCCACCGAACCATGGCGGATGGGTCTTGCCGCCCTCTACCTGGCAAATGGCAGGGCACCCTGGCCGGATAACACGTTACCGCCCGGCATCCTTGCTATACCTCAGGAGAAACGTGCGGTGATCAACACCATGCTCGCCAATGGTTTCAATACCCCGCTCACCTCAAGCTGCGGGCGCCTTTTCGATGCCATCGCTTCTCTGCTCTCTATTCGGCAGCACATCAGTTACGAGGGTCAGGCCGCGATCGAGTTGGAAGCACTGGCAAAACAGGCAGCAACCAGCACGTGGTTCAATGATATTCCGGCCTTCAGCGAACTGAAGACCCCGACACTACTGTGCGAGAAGGGCGGAAAAATGGAGATTTGTTCAACAGAATTTGTTAGATTGGCACTCGCTGCCCAGGCCGGCGGAAACAGTGCAGGACAAGCCGCCCTTTTGTTTCATTTTCAGCTCATCGCCACCATCGCCGAGTTAGTCGCAAGACTGGCCCGGATGACAGGTATCCGGCAGGTGGTGCTTGCCGGTGGCTCCATGCAGAACAGTCTGTTGCAGGAAGGATTGCTCCGCACTCTCAAAACAAAAGATCTACAGATTTTTACCGGAATGGCACTGCCGGTCAACGACGGTGCCATCTCTTTTGGCCAGACAATTATTGGAGGTCTGCAACATGTGTCTCGCAATACCCATGCGGGTGGTAAAGGTTGAAGGTGATCCCGACGATTTCACCACCAGCCAGATAGCCACCGTCGATGCCGATGGCATCCAGAAAGAAGTCAGACTCGACATCGTCGACCACTGGCCCCAGGTTGGTGATTACGTTATTATCCATGCCGGTTTCGCAATCCATTCATTGGTGGAAGAAGAAGCCAAAAAGAACCTCGAGCTCTTGAAACAGCTTGCTGATACCATGCCGGAAGAGTTGCTCTCACCGCTCAACGTGAATGAAGAATGAAACATCTTGACGAATATCGCGACCTCGAACTGGTGAAACCACTGGTTGAGGAGTTGCAGCGAGCGGTTACCAAACCGCTCCGGGTCATGGAAGTCTGCGGCTCACATACCATGGCGATCTTTCGCAATGGGCTGCGCACCGTCCTGCCGCAAGGAATGGAGCTTGTCTCAGGCCCGGGGTGCCCGGTTTGCGTGACCTCCGCGCCACATATGGACGCGTTTATCGGTATGGCCGACCGGCCCGGCGTGCGCGTCGCCATCTTCGGCGACCTGTTCCGGGTACCCGGCTCAAACGGATCTCTAGCCAACGCCAGCTCCCGTGGTGCGAAAATCGACATCGTCTATTCGCCAATGGACGCTCTTGAAATTGCCAAACAGCATCCCGATCAGCTGATGGTCTTCCTCGGGGTCGGTTTTGAGACCACTACACCCGGTATCGCCGCCACCATCATGGCTGCCAAGGTCCAGAACGTGAAAAATTTTGTGGTCTTTTCCACCCAGAAGACCATGCCGCCACCTCTCATCGCCCTTTTGGACGATCCTGAATTGAAGATCGATGGTCTGCTCTGTCCCGGTCATGTTTCGTCAATCATCGGAGCCGGCGCCTATGAGCCACTGGCGAAAAAGTATGGTCTTGCCTGCGTGGTAGCAGGCTTTGAAACCGCCGACCTGGTAAAAGGCCTCATCATGCTGGCCCGGCAGGTTGCAACCGGTGACATCAAGGTGGAAAATGTCTACCCCCGCGTCGTCAGCTGGGAAGGCAACCCCCGCGCCCAGAAAATGGTTGATGAAATTTTCGAACCGGCCGACATGGAGTGGCGCGGTCTCGGTGTCATCCCCGGCAGCGGCCTCAAGATCCGTGACAAATACAGCGACTTCGATGCCGAGGTCCGTCTTGATATCAAGCTGCCACCGTCCCAGGAAGCCAAGGGTTGCATGTGCGGCCAGATCTTAAAAGGAATCAACACCCCGAAGGATTGTCCGCTTTTTGCCAAGCGCTGCACCCCGGCCAGCCCTATCGGCCCGTGCATGGTATCGAGTGAAGGAACCTGTGCCGCTTACCATAAATACGGCCAGGATATCTAGTCCCATTTCAAGATATTCATTCCAAATGAGCACACCGGGGTTAACTCGACATCCGCTCTCAGGTCTGTTTATTATTACGTGTATAAACGAGCAATTGCATGACAGAAAAAACCATTCTTCTTGATCATGGTAGCGGCGGGCTGGCCAGCCAGGAGCTGATCGGCAACCTGTTTCTCAAATATCTTGATAACCCGACGCTTCACAGCCTCGAGGACAGTGCTGTTATCGACAACCAACCGGGTCGGCTGGCGTTCACCACCGATTCCTATGTAGTTGATCCCATTTTCTTTCCCGGCGGCGATATCGGTAAATTGGCGGTGCATGGCACCATCAATGATCTTGCGATGCGTGGAGCAAAGCCCATATGCCTCAGCCTCGGCCTGATCCTTGAAGAGGGGCTTTCCCTCGACGAGCTTGAGCGGGTCATCATCTCGATAGCAGAAGCCTGCAAGGAGGCCGGGGTACCGATTGTCTGCGGTGATACCAAGGTTGTACCGAAGGGTAAAGGCGACAAGATCTTTATCAATACCTCCGGCATCGGCGTTGTTGCCGACGGTATCAACATTTCGTCGAAAAATGCCAAGGCTGGCGATGCTGTCATCCTCTCGGGTACTCTCGGAGATCACGGCATCACCATCATGACTCGCCGGGCCGGAATTTCCATGGAGGGAGACCTGAAAAGCGATACCAGGGCCCTGCACCGGTTGGTTGCAAAACTGCTTGCTGAGATGCCTGAGGCAATCCGCACCATGCGGGACCCCACCCGGGGTGGCGTCGCCACTTCACTCAATGAAATTGCTGCAGCCAGTGAACTTGCCATTGAGTTAAAAGATGAAGACCTGCCGGTACGCCCCACCGTACGAGCCGCCTGCGAACTGCTGGGGCTTGAACCGCTCTATCTCGCCAATGAGGGCAAATGCCTTGTTGTAGTCCAAGGTGACATGGCTGCAAAAGCACTTGAAATCATGCGTTCTACCCCGGAAGGGGCGGAAGCGGTGATCATTGGCACAATGACCCAAGGCAAAGCCGGCCGGGTGGTGATTAACACCCCTGTCGGCGGCTCAAGAGTGGTAACCCCGCTCCATGGCGAGCCGCTGCCGCGCATCTGCTGAAATCAACAATTGGAAGTGACATGAACGAAGTAAAAAAGATCGGCATTGCCGGTATCGGCAACCTGCTGTTACGGGACGAAGGTTTTGGTGTCCACGTAGTACAATACCTGCAAAACAACTATGATTTTCCTGACAACGTCGATATCCAGGATGTCGGTACCGCCGGCATCTATATGGCACCATTTCTCGAGACCTGCGATCCGGTACTGGTGATTGACGTGGTGGACATCCAGGGCGAGCCCGGTTCCTTCCACTTCTTCTCATTAGCCGATGTGAAGGCAGGCACCTTCCAGACCAGGATGTCCCCCCACCAGCTTGGCTTGCTTGAAATTCTTGAGGTCTGCAAGTTGCGTGGCGAGCATCCTGAGGAAGTCGAATTCTACACCATCATCCCCAAAGAACTGACCGAGAGTATCGAACTCTCCGACAAGGCGGAAGCGCGCAAGGTCGAAGTAGCCGAGATGATCGTACAGCGTGTAAAAGACCTGGGCGTTGACGTACGCCGCAAGGAAACAGCTTAAGGGAACACCATGCATGAGATGTCGCTGGTGCAAGGCCTTTTCGAGCAGTTAAAAAGTCTTGCCGCAGAAAATAACGCCACCCGGATTGTGAAGGTCACCATGGAAATCGGCCCCTTGTGCGGGGTGGTCGTCGACTCTTTCCAGTTCGGTTTTGAGATCCTCTCTGCCCAGGAACCAATGTTCAAGGAAACGGAGCTGGTCATAGAAGTTCCTGAAGTCACCTACACCTGCACTTCATGCTCCCAGGAGCAGGTTACCGCCGGCGAGCGGCCCGACCAGTGCGGCAATTGCGGTGAGTTCTTACTCACTACCCGCGGCGGTGACGACCTGTTGCTGAAACAGGTGGAAATGGAATAATGTCATAATCATTCACCCTTTTTTATACGAGAGAACGAACATGTGTGATTCATGCGGTTGCCCAAGTCCTTCAGATAATCACGACCACAGCCACGACCACGACGGCCATAGCCACAGTCATGCCCATAACCATGAGCACGGCCATGACCATAATCACTCCCACGACACTGCAACCAAGACCGTTGACGTACGCACCAGTCTTTTCGCCGCCAATAATGCCATGGCCCAGGCCAACCGGGACCATTTTGACCAGATCGGGGCAGTGGCCTTAAACCTGATCAGCAGCCCGGGTTCCGGCAAGACGACGCTCCTTGAGCACACCATCATGGCGCTGAAGGATGAGATGAAAATTGGTGTTATCGAAGGTGATCCGGAGACCGATCGCGACGCCCAGCGTATTCGCGCTAAAGGGGTGCCGGTCGTCCAGCTGACCACCGGCGGCGCCTGCCATCTCGACGCGGCGATGACCCACAAGGGTTTTCATTTGCTGGAGAAAGAACCTGGCTATGCGGGTGTCGATCTGCTTTTTATCGAAAATGTGGGTAACCTTGTCTGCCCGGCAACCTTTGCTCTTGGCGAACATGAGCGTATCGTGCTGGTCTCCGTACCGGAAGGCCCCGATAAGCCGGCAAAATACCCCAAAACCTTCGGCACCGCCCAGACTTTTCTGATCACCAAAACAGATTTGCTGCCCTATTTCGATTTCCCGTTGGAAGAGGCACGCAGCGAGGCTTTAAAGGCCAATCCGAGCCTCAAAATCATGGAGCTTTCCGCTACCACAGGCGCAGGATTTGATGCCTGGCTCGACTACCTGAGAGACTTGGTGCGTACTAAGAAAGGAGAAAAGGCTGCATAACCGAGAAATCCCGGGTACACAGCCTTTTTATTGACCATCGGGGGTGCAATGCGTCTTTGCGCTGCACCCTTGTTCTATTTTTGCTGTCGGCGAATCTCAGCAAGCATCTCCCGCCCGCCATTGTCCAGAATGTAGTCCCCGGCTTCTTTTCCCATGGTCTCTGCCTCAGCCACAGTACCAGTGACCACTTTCTGCAGGATCTTACTGCCATCAAGGCTCGCCAGCCCCACCTTCAGAGTCAACGTATCGCCATCTAATTTTGCTAGGCCAAAGGCGGGGATCGAACAACCGCCCTCCAGCTGCTTGAGATACGCCCGTTCCGCCAAAAGGCAGGCCTCACTTTCGGCGTTGTTCAGACATTTCCTGATTTTCTTTCGTTTTTCCGGATCAAGCGTTGTGGCGGCTTCGATACCGATACAGCCCTGGCCCACCGGCGGGATAAACTCTTCCTCCGAAAAGATCTTCACGATCAGATCTTCATATTCCATCCGTTTAACCCCGGCATACGCCAGCATCAGGGCATCGCAATCACCTTCACGCATTTTGCGGATACGGGTCTGGAGATTGCCACGCATCTCCACGGTCTCCACATGGGGATAAAAATGGTTGAGCAACGCTACACGGCGAACCGACGAGGTGCCGATCCGTAATTTCCTCGAACTGTCTCCGATATTGATGGTAGGGTCATCACTTACCAGCACGTCGTTCACTTTCTCGCGGTCGGTAAAGGCAATCAGCTCGAACCCTTCCGGAAGCCTCGATTGCATGTCCTTGGCACTATGAACGGCGATATCCGTCTCTCCTGATGCCAACTGTGCTTCGAGCTCCTCAGTAAACACCCCCTTGCTGCCGATTTTGGCAATGGAGGTATCAAGCACTTTGTCACCGATGGTCTCCATACTACTAATACGGGTGGACATTCCTTCTGCTTCGAGCATTCCGGCAACAGTATTTGTCTGCCACATCGCCAGCTTGCTTTTTCGTGTTCCTATTGCAATTTCAATCATCTATACGATCCTTGCTTCAGGCAAAAATGTTTATCCTCAAAAGGGAGTATTTATCTGGACTGCAGAAGAACTTAACATATACACTGCAGTTATGAAATTCCAACTTTTCCTCTTTACCAGGCAGAGAACCCATGCGAATGCTGCTGTACAATATACGCTACGCCACCGGACATCGTAACGGCTACCATCTGCCCGTACCGTTTTTCGGTTTTTTCAAGAAGACCGGGATCAACCTGCAGCGTATCATCAATTTCATCCGCTCAGTGGACCCGGATATCGTCGGCCTCGTTGAAGTGGACTCCGGTTCCTATCGCTCCGGCAACAGCTGCCAGGCCGAGGAGATTGCCAAATGCCTTGGCTATAACTACGTGGCGGAAACGAAATATAGTGCTCGTTCACTGGCACAGCGTGTGCCGATTCTCAAGAAACAATCCAACGCCCTCCTCACCCGTGAGAGGATACATGGCTACAGCTTCCACTATTTCAAAGAGGGCGTAAAACGGCTCATCATCAAAACCGAGCTAGATGAAGCTGTGATATTTCTTGTTCATCTGTCACTCAAGTACCGGCATCGCCAGCATCAGCTGGAACAGCTTCACACGCTGGTGAAAAGGACCGAGAAGGAAGTGATTGTCGCCGGGGACTTCAACACCTTTTTCGGCAGTCGCGAATTAAAACTCTTTCTGGCCGCTGCAAATCTGCAAAGTGCAAATCTGCTCAATCTCCCCTCGCACCCCAGCCATTCCCCGCACCGGCAGATTGATTTTATCCTTCATAGCCCGGGAATCCGGATCACCAACTTCTATATTCCTGACGTGAAGCTTTCAGACCACTCGCCACTGGTCTGCGATTTTTCCATCGAGCCAACTTCTAAAAGCTGAGCTTCGGCCATTGGCAGCATGACGGTAAAACAGCTTCCCTCATGCAGCACACTCTCCACCTGTACCGTACCGCCATGGGCCTCCACAATCGCTTTCACAAAATTCAGACCGAGACCCAACCCCTGCTGGGACCGGCTGCGATCACCGCGATAGAGTCGCTCCCAGATGCGCGGTTGCTCTGAGGCGGAAATGCCCATACCGTTATCGCGAAAACGTACGCAGACCATTGTGCCAGCCGAAGCGGTCTCGACTTGCACAAAACCACCCTCACGGCCGTATTTAATGCCGTTATCAAGAAGATTGGCCCAGACCTGGGCAATACGTGTGCGATCGGCCTGGATTGTGAGCCCTGGACGACACTCGCAGGAGAGCGTAACCCGCCGCTCCTCCGCTACATATTCATAAAGCGACACCATCTCTCCAATACTCTCCGCCAGGTCAAGCCTCGTATACTCCAGCTGGATGGTACCTGTTTCAGCTTCAGCTACGCTCATCATGATCCGCAACATCGAGAGTACCCGCTCTGACTCTTCCAGGCAGTCGGCCAGCGACTCCCGTAATTTTTCAATGTCGCTTTCCTCCCTGAGACCAAACTCCGCCACCGACCGGAGTCGGGTCATGGGGGTACGGAGATCGTGGGCGACATTATCGAGCGAAGCCTGCATCTCGCTTACCAGCCGTCGATTCTGGCGAATAAGGCGGTTCACCTGACGGTATAGCTGCTCTCGCTCGGTGTCGCCTCCTTTTTCAGGCAGTAACTGCTCCCGCCCCTCGGCCATGAGCGTTTCCAGCTCGACCCGCAACTTTACCAGCGGTGATACAAGCCGCCGCACACAGAAAAGGGCAATGGTAAGAGAAAGAACAAGGCCAGCACACCAGCCGGTCATTACAAGGAGTAACAACTGCCGATATTGCCGATAAGAGAAGCTGCTGTCTCTTCCGGCTGTTATAACCACACCGCTGCCCGGTGTTTTACTTACAACCGACCAGATCGTCTCCCTATCCTCACCGGCCAACCTCAGCCAGGGTGCATCCTCCAGCGGCTCAAGCCGCAACAGTTCATGAAAGAGCGAGGCAGAGATAGCATCACCGGCCAGCAGCAATCGATTGTTGCTCTTAGAAATCCGGATAAAGTCAAGCCCACCCAACTGCTCATCGTACACGGAAAGCCCTTGGCCAAACTGCAAAGGTGCAGCGCTGCCCCGTTGCAGATAAGCCAAGAGCAGGCGGTTTGTTTCCACCATCTCCGTTTTCACCAGCTGATGACGGGCCACGAGCAGAAAGAGGCCAAGAAAAAGGCTGAAGCCAACAAGAAGCACCATAAAAAACGGCAGCGCCGCCTTCAACCGATTGGGACTGAAGTCCGCTTTAGTCACCACGAAGGACATATCCCATCCCCCGCACCGTCTGGATCAGTTTCCGGTCATAATCCTTATCGATCTTGTTGCGCAATCGACATACCAGCACGTCGACAACATTGGTCTGAGGATCGAAATTATAGTCGTAGACCTTCTCAAGAATAGTCGTTTTGGAGAGCACTGCCCCGCTGTTTCGCAGCATCAGTTCCAGCAAGGCATATTCCTTGGCAGGCAATTCGATCTTCTCGATTCCGCGAACCACCTCATGTTTGAGGAGATCCATCTCCAGGTCCGCCACCTTCAGCACAGTTGGCTGGGTACTTTTTTTGTCCCGACGTATCAGCGCCTGAATCCTGGCCAATAGTTCGCTAAACGAAAACGGTTTGATCATATAATCATCACCACCCCGCTGCAGCCCCTGTATACGGTCATCCACCGACTGTCGGGCGCTCAGGATGAGCACCGGCGTATCGACGCCGACCTTGCGCATTCGCTCGATCACCTGCAGTCCATCCATTCCCGGCAGCATGATATCCACCACTGCCGCATCATGAACGCCCTGCACGCCCAGCTCAAGCCCCTCTGTTCCGTCATGACAGGTATCCACAACGAAACCCGATTCCCGCAGCCCCTTCTCGATAAATCCCGCTATTTTTTTGTCGTCTTCTATCAAGAGAATCCGCATGACAACCTCCACGGCTTGTTCTATTCGGCAATCAGAGCGATAACTGAGCAGTTGCGACCTGTAACGCTGTCGCCTTCCCGGCAGGCACGTCGATAGGAGAAATAATCAGTCGAGCAGCTGGTACAGATGTTGGGTAGGGTAATGGACTCTTCCCGAATCCCGCAATCCATCAACTGACGCTTTGAGATCTCCCAGAAATTAAACCGCCTGTTGTCATCCATGAACTCCTGAAAAGAGACCGGCAACTCCAGCTCATAATTGACAAACTCAGCACAGCAGGGGCCTAGTGACGGGCTTACAACAGCCCGCAGATTGCGAGCATCAGTGCCAAAAACATCAGCCATGGCCTGAACTGTCTTACCAATAAGGTTTACAACACTTCCACGCCAGCCGCTGTGAATTGCTCCTATCGCCTGGCTGACCGGATCATAGAGCAGTACAGCCTGACAATCGGCATGCTGGATAACGAGACCCACATTTTGCTGGTTGGTTATCAAAGCATCGTAGCCGTCCACTTCCAAATCACTGTCAGGGGCCTGTTCCAGTACATAGACTGCTTCGCCGTGAATTTGCCGGCCTGAAAGCCACCAATCAACCCCCATTCGTTCTTTCACCAACTGCCTGTTTTCTTCAACAGCCTCAATGCTGTCGCCCACCGCCAAACCGATATTGAGCGAAGCAAAAGGACCACTACTTACTCCGCCATGCCGGTCAAAGAGACCATAACGACATTGCAGGTTCCCAAAGCTACCGAGACTCACTATCGAACGGATACTCTGTACTCTCATATCTTCCATGCATACTCCATTACAAACAATTCAGATGTAACTAAACGCCTTATTTTTCCACATGAAAATGTAGTACATAGGTGTAAGCTGGGCAACAAAAAAGGGGAGGGCCCGATTCCGGGCACTCCCCTTAAAGACAGACGATCTTTGATAGAAATCTTAGAAATAGACCTCAAATGTCAGATAGACCTGATCTGCTCTCTCGACGGGATCATTTGCCATCCCCGCATTAACAAGGCCATTCATGTACATCATATCTGAACTACTGCCGAGGTCATACGGATACATGTTCCAGTCACCAGAACCAGCATAATCATACTCATAATGCTGATAGCCAAGTCGCATAAAAGTCTTGGCATATTTCGAAATCACATCACCGGTGGGCAGATCATAAATGAGGTACGCCTCATACACTTGGCCACGAGTCGCTAGCTTTGACATATAGATCTCATCATGCCCGGGAGCCATGGCAATCCAGTACTGGGAACCCCAGTTAAACTCGCCGCCGACCTTCAAACCAATGTCATCGATATCATAGCGGACACCAGCATACAGACTGTAACCGGTCTCGTTATCATAATTCGGCCCTTTCAAACCGGCACCCATTCGGGCAAAATCGCTGAACATTCCCCAGCCGGAATCATCCGGCATAGCATATGACAAACCACCTGCGATAAAATAATTAAGATTACTTACTTTATCTTCATATACTGCCGCACTGTGCCATATTTTGCCGAGGTTATCATTATCTCCATAAATACTATTGTAATAATCAGTATCGTCAGGATTCTGAAAATCAGGATATCTAATAACATTAAAAGCGACATAAGACTGGAGATACAGGAATCGGTCATCTTTCTTCATGACATCCCAGCTCAAACCAGCAAAATCCATGTCGTCAATATTGTCAGCCGATTGTGGAGAGTTATCAGCCTGCAAGCCCGCCTCAAAACCACGACCATAGCAGAAGCGTATTCTACTATCGCCCATGGTCTCATTACCCCAGCTCCATGCATAGCCTACTGAAATACCGTCAAAAGGCCAATCCATAAACGACATGGGAGTTGCCATCCGCTCGTCAGTGCCCATGCGCATCTCCGCAGGTGGCCCATCGGTCGTTGGCCGACGACCGATGGAGAACCACATCGGTATTCCGCCAATATTGTTCCAGTTGACAAACACCCGATCAACATATAGTGCACTGTCTTCAGGAGTCCGGGTCACATTGCCGTCGAAAACAGGCCACATGGCCCCTGAAGCATCATAAAAGCCGGATTGGTTACCCCACGCTTTAAACATGGCCAGACGCGCCTTGAATTCCATATTCTCAGTTGCCTTGGCCCGCATATTCAGCCTGAAACGGTTGGTCCAAAGGGTATCGTTATCCACATCGGAACCAAACTTCCGGTCAGCAGAGTAATAATCAAGCCGGCCGCGGTAATCGCCGTAGAACTTGATACGAGCCGCCAGATCCCAATCCTCAGAGCGTTCGTCCAAATCTTCGAGTGCAACGTCCTGCTCTTCATTGGTTTCGGCCTGTTCCTCCATCGCCGCCTTCAGATCATTGAGCTGCCGGCTCAATTCCTCGATCTTGCGTTCCAGATCGGCAACGTTTGAGCTGCCACCCGCCATTGATACCGCAGGAAACACCAGCAGGCCCGCAAGGGCCATTACAGAAAATCTCTTTATCATCTCTCTCATCCTCCTGCCTGGTTGCGCTCCACCGATGACCTTATGTACCCCCATAGTAACACCGGTACAGCCTGGACATGCCCCAAAACCCGCTTTCCAGCAAGCGTGTTCCCCAAACCCGCTTGCCATCACAAGATGAAGCATTACATTATATAATTAATTAACATAATTGCTTCATACTACACTTTGCCACAATGTGTCAACAGCATATCAGGTTTTTCCTTGCCCCGCAAATATATGGAGTCATAAACTACTTTTTTTAAATCCTTTAAATCCTTTAAATCCTTTTAATTCAAAATATGTACGACAGATGTCTAACATTTTCATGCACCCACGATGCAAGATCTCTTTGCTGAAACCATATGATGCAGTAATATGCATGTCATTTCAATAAAGTAACAGACAACAGCATGAACGAGTGGCCGAAGGATGGGTTCTTTCTTTTGCCCCGTCCTAGACATTTTTTTTCAAATCCCGGTTCCGCTGGTCAACAACGGTTCACTTCACGATAAGGCTCACCATGACCAACCAAGCCATTTCCCCTATTATCCTGACAGCCTTCAGCACAAGTGCAGCAGCCACAGCCACCAGCAAAAAGATCGAAACCGCCGTCCGCAACCATTTTCCTGATCGACCTGTTTTCTGGGGTTATAATAAGCGAACCGTTACCCACGCTCAGAATAAAGGGCAGGAGGATATCCGGCTGCCTCTTGATATTCTCCACGACGTTGCTGCCAAGGGGCATAAAATGGCGATTGTTCAGTCCCTGCACCTGTTGCCTGGATTCGAGTTCCACGAACTCCACCATGAAGTCAGGCAGGCAACAGGAATCGACTGCCGACTTGGCCTGCCGCTATTCTCGTCTCCCTCAGATTACCAAACACTCTTAGACCTGCTTGCTCCCCATATCATGAAAAACCAGCAGCAGGCCGTCCTGTTGATCGGCCATGGCACCCGTCACCCTGTCTGGACGGCTTATCTTGCCTTGGAGAACCTGCTACGGCAACGTTTCGGTGAACGCGTCTTTGTCGGAGTTGTAGAGCACTATCCGGAAACAGACCTTTTGGCTGAAACAATCGCCGATAAAGGGTATGAAAAGGTTCTTCTCATCCCATTCTTTCTCTCTCATGGCTTTCATGTCGAACGTGATTTGCTTGGAGATAGTGAGCATTCCTGGAAGATGAAACTTGAAAACCATGGCCTTGTAGTGGAAGCGATTCACCACGGGATTGGCATGCTGCCGGGTATAGGTGATCTGGTAGTGCGCCATATAGAGGAAGCCGAGTAAATATCAAAACAGAACGGTGTACCGGAAACTCCACCCCGCTCTTGTCCTTTTTTATGAGAAATCAGCGCGAGGCCTGAATGACACTGGCTCACACCAATTCAGATCAGGACTTTATTGGTTGTAAAACAAATAGACAAAATTCCTATTTGCCGTTACCTCTTTTATGAGCTACTGAAGAGCGGTCACATCCAAAACCTGCGGAGGTTGTATGAACACATCCTATCCCAGAGAGGTTGTCGTACCCCATCGCCCGATACCAATTGCGATACCGGAAGGTGTCGCCCCAACAGAATTCTTTAACAGCCCCTGCAACCTTCGTCATCTCGCCCGGGAAAACGGCCTGCTCCGCACCAAGGAAGGTTTTCTGCTCTACCGTAAAGCGATCGGCCATTCGAACCTCTTCGATACCTCGATCATTTTCGACACCTCCGCAAAATTGCTGGACCCCATGGGCCGGCCTGTCCGGCGGGACCAGTTGACCCGCGAGGAAAACATTACCTTCAGCCGAATGACCAATGTCGTTTTTCAGTACATGCTGGAAAAATACCCTGACCCAAAAGAGCATCTGGTCTTTTGCGGTGAAGCCAGTCTCGACGCGACCTGGCCGCTCAACAAGCCTGGCGTGCCCAGCATTCGGATGATTCATAACCACTTTATTGTCTTTGAAAAATCCTTGCTCGCGTCCTCTCCCGCTGCGGCCGATGATGACCCCAACCTGACCGACAGCGGCCAGAACGGCATTTTTTTGTACTATCTGAGCGAGGTCTACCTCCGCTTTCTTGATGTTCTTCGGCTCGAATTGCTAAGGCCAATCCCCCCTGAAGAGGGCAAATTATCTATTACCGGTTATCCGCAGGGATTGCCGAGCTGGGAGGTCATTGGTGGGGCGGATACCCTCAATCGAGGCAAGTTCTGGAAAGAGTACGACATGGTCCTCAGCGGTTTTCTAGAGTTTTATCGAACCTTTTTTGCGCTTGTTGCCTCCGGCGACACCCGAATTCCTGCCGGCGCTGTATATAAAAGCCAGATTGAAGATATTCTGCTGCTCAACAATCAATTCCATGAAGCCGCACGAATATTAAGGTTGGAGGTGACCGAAGATCCCAAATTGGCCAATGAGATCCGCTGGCAGCCGGCGTACAAGCAACTGCTCTATCGAGACGATGATGGAAGACTCATCGTCACCATAAGCCAGAACTCCGTCGGTAATGCTATTACAGAGCTCTTAGGAGTCGTGGTGAAACGGATAGCCGATGAAAAGGCCTATGCCGAAGACGAGCCGGCCTTGGTGGACCAACTGCTGGAATTGCGACACAGACTTATCAAATACAACCTGGGAACCGCATTATCAACCCCATCCTGGCCCCATGGACGTTTCGTTTCCCGATAATTCACCATTGTCTCCTTGATATTGTTACAATGGTTGCAACATAATAATCATTTTTATTAATACCTGATGCCATGACAACACTGCTCCTCAAAAATGCCGATGTTCTGGTGACGATGGATGAAGAACGACGGGAAATACTGAGTGGAGGTGTTTTCATTCAAGATGGTGTCATCAAAGCGGTGGGACCGAGTAAGGATCTTCCCAAGGTTGCCGACAAGGTTATTTCACTTGCCGGGTGCGTTGTCATGCCCGGTTTGATCAACGCACACCACCACATGTTTCAGAGCCTGACCCGGGCAATTCCCGGTGCGCAGGATGCCGAGCTTTTTACCTGGCTGAAACACCTCTATCCCATCTGGGCCCGGATCACGCCCAAGATGATCCACGTCTCGACAGTAACCGCAATGGCAGAACTGATCCTTTCTGGGTGCACAACGTCGAGCGACCATCTCTACCTCTATCCGAACGGCATCCGCCTGGAAGACTCGATCGAGGCTGCTGATATGCTGGGCATGCGCTTCCATGCTGCGCGCGGCAGCATGAGTGTCGGCGAAAGCCAAGGCGGCCTGCCACCAGATCTGCTGGTTGAAAATGAAGACTCGATCCTCAGGGATACCCAACGGCTAATCGAAACATGGCACGATCCCGGGCGCCATGCCATGCAGCGTATTGTCGTCGCGCCATGTTCCCCTTTCTCGGTGAGCCGTGATTTGATGCGAGAGTCGGCCGCACTCGCGCGCAGCTATGGTGTATCGCTGCATACTCATCTCGCCGAAAACGACAATGACATCGCCTACAGCCTTGAAAAATTCGGTATGACACCGACCGAATACGTCGAATCGCTGGGCTGGGTCGGTCCTGATGTCTGGCATGCTCACTGCGTCAAGCTTGATGCTGCAGGCATCGACCTGTTCTCACGTACCGGCACCGGCATTGTGCACTGTCCTAGTTCAAACATGCGGCTCGCCTCGGGCATAGCGCCGATACCGGTTCTGCTTGAAGCCGGTATTGCGGTCGGCCTGGGAGTCGACGGAAGCGCGTCGAACGACTCAGGGCATCTCATGGCCGAAGCGCGTCAAGCCATGCTGCTGGCCCGCGTTGGTTACGGCCCGGCAGCCATGAGTGGGCGCCAGACACTTGAACTGGCCACGCTCGGCGGTGCACGGGTACTGGGCCGCAACGACATTGGAGCATTGGCACCCGGTATGAGTGCCGACGTCGTCGCATTCAACATTCAGGGGATTGATTCCGCTGGCGCCGCACCGAACGACCCGGTTGCAGCGCTGCTATTTTGCTCACCGCAGCGGGTTACTCATTCAATAATAAACGGCAAGATCGTAGTCAGCGACGGCGAACTGCTACCACTCGATCTCAATCAACACGTGGCTCAGCACAACCATCTGGCACGTCAACTTATCGAGAGCTAACTCGTTTGTACCCTGAAACGCACTCAATGCGTCAACAGCAATACAGAAGAGCAGGGGAAAGAGGGAACTCCTGATACCGCTATTCGCCCCCAAAGAATACCAAGATCGGCACTATCCCGACAAAGTTCGTAAACAAAAGCCTGCCTTCATGAACCGAGGTTCAAGGTATATTGCATTACTTCAACTGGTTTACCAACCGCCGAATCTGCCCTTACCCGTAAACCATCTCTCTTCCCGCGTTCCAAGATCGTCGTATCATGATAGGCTCAACCTGACGGGCGCATCCTCTGGCATTGAGCTGGTCCTCCTGCACCTGATGAGACGATGCAAGAAACTCCTCACAGGACTCCATTGCCTCGTATTTCAATATATTGGAAGAGTCATCACCTCAAGAGCCCCGGATCTGGGCAAGCATCAGCCGTACACCACTTTCGGCAGCCAGGTAACCAGCTTGGGAAAGGCCGCGATGATACAGAGCAAAAGTAGCTGAATTACGACAAACGGGATGATGCCCTTGTAGAGGTCGGTTGTCTTGACTCCGGGCGGGCTGACGCTCTTGAGGTAGAACAGCGAAGGGCCGAATGGCGGGGTCATGAACGATGTCTGAAGGTTCATCGCGAACATGATGCCGAACCAGAGCGGGTCATACCCGTAATCGACTACAATCGGGGCTATGATCGGTATCTGGATATAGGTGATTTCAATGAAATCAAGAAAGAAGCCGAGCAGGAAGATGAAAACCATTACTATCGCTATCAGCTGCCAGCCCTCGAGGTGCATTGAGTCAATGAACTCACGCAGAAGATCGTCCCCGGCAAGCCCCCTGAAAACCAGGGAGAAACAGGTCGCGCCCATGATGATGATAAAGACCATGGAGGTCATCTTGATGGTGCCCTTGGCCACATCATGGAGCAGGCGCAAACTGAACCTGCCGTTGAAAACAGTCAGCAACACAGCCCCTGCCGCACCCATGGCGCCCGATTCGGTGGGGGTGGCAATCCCGGCAAAGATGGTCCCGAGAACTGCGATGATAAGAAAGAGCGGAGGCAGAAGGGCCCTGCATAATTTTATAATAAAATCTTTACTGAATTTGACGCGCTCGCCTTTTGTGGCGGGTACATGCCTGTTTCCGACAAATGAGCACACCCAGATAAACACACAATAGAGCACGACAAGAAGTATGCCGGGTATGACCGCACCGACAAACATATCGCCTATGGAAACCTCCATGACTGGCCCCAGCAGCAGCAGGACAAGGGAGGGCGGGATGATCTGGCCCAGCGTCCCGGAGGCGGCAACGGTCCCGGAGGCGAAAGAACTCGAATACTTATGTTTGAGCATGGTCGGCAACGACATGAGCCCCATCGTGACCACAGTCGCCCCAACTATTCCGGTGGAGGCGCCGAGCAATGCCCCCACGATCATAACCGAAATGGCAAGGCCGCCGCGAACGTTGCTGAACAGCTCCTCCATCGTCTCCAGCAAATCCTTTGCAAGACCAGACTTTTCAAGAACAAAGCCCATGAATATGAAGAGAGGGACCGCCATCAGCATGGTGTTGGTCATAATGCCCCACATGCGAAGCGGCATCAGGTTAAACAGGGTCGGATCAAGGCCGATAAGACCGAAGAGAAAGGAGACGCCCATCATGGAGAAGGTGACAGGGAATCCGGCCATCAGGGCGAGGGTCATCACCACGAACAGCCAGACAGCAAGATAGTCGGCGATCCAGAACGGAAGAAAATCGATCAGCATGAAAAAATAGTGAAAAATGTCAAAATGATTTAGGAGGATTGGGCTGTTGCCACTTACGGTTTAAAGATACAGCTCACACTTGATTACCGGATTGTGATAAAGGGGGCTTCCCGGAGCCGTCCCCACTGCCAAACAACACTAGAAAGCTTTTCAACCCCAGCGACAGTCCCTGCATCAGGATCAGGCAATAGGCAATGGGCAGAACCGCCTTCAGCGCGAACCGAGCGGGAATTCCACCCGGATCAATCGAAACCTCCCCTACTGTGTAGGACGTGATAACCCAGGGGATGGAGGTGGTCAAAACCAGGTAGCATGATGGCAGCAGAAAAAACAGCACCCCGAGAAGGTTCACCAGAGCCCGTTTTTTCTCTCCCATTGTCGAATAGAAGATGTCAACCCGTACATGTCTGTCGTGAAGGAGGGTGTACCCCGCTCCCATCAGGAAAATAAAGGCGAAGAGATGCCACTCCACTTCGGACATGAAGACGGAGCTGGTGTTGAAGACATACCTCATCACCACATTGGAAAAAATTACAGCTATGAAGATGAAAACAGCGGCAGACACAAGGTAACTGCCTATCCACTCATTTACAGCATCGCACAATGCGATGATTTTTTTTATAATTTTCATTGGCTATGCTGCGATTGATTATGCAAAGCAGGTAGTCCTTGAACAATCAGGGAAGTCGTTCACATTCGAGCCGCGTCCCAATATCACCACAAGTGCCCCTCAGGCAATTCCTATGGGGCACTTGTGGCTAACCTCAGTTGCGTTCACTTACCATCCAGGATGCAACCAAGAGTTTGGCCGCATCAACATTTTTTCAAGGTTCCATCAAGTCATTATGTTCCAGTACACCTTTTCCGACATCTGGCCCCAGACCGCGGTCTTGGCCTGGAATGCTTTGTAATCTTCATGCACCTTCATTGCGAACGGATCTTTTTTCGCTTCCTCTTCAATGACCTCTTTGGCGACCGCCTTCACTTTTTCAATGACGTCATCCGGATACACCTCCACTTTCACGCCATGCTCCTTGACCAGTGTGTCGAGCGCGACGCCGGACTGGGCATCAAAAGCCGCAAGGGTCCTGATGTTTGTATTGGCCGCCGCGATATGGAGGATCTTCTGAAGATGCTTTGGAAGCTCGTCATAGGCTGCTTTGTTGCAGAAAACATCCAACACCGGACCGAACTCGTGCCACCCCGGAGTGTAATAATATGGGGCAACCTTGTACAAGCCAAGAAGAATGTCGTGCACCGGACCGACAAACTCAGCCGCGTCAACGACACCCCTTTCAAGCGACGGGAAGATCTCGGCGGGCGGGAGCATCACGGTGGTGACGCCAAGTTCCGAGAGCACTTTTCCGGCGATGGAGCCGATTCTCATCTTCAACCCCTTGAGATCTTCAACTGAGTTGATTTTCTTTCGGTACCAGCCACCCATCTGCACACCGGAATTACCGACAACCATCGGCACGAGGTTGAACTGGCTGTACAGCTCGTTCATCAAATTCATGCCGTTTCCTTCATAAAACCATGCATTTACAGACTGAGCGTTCATCCCAAAAGGTAAAGAGCCGAACCAGTTGAACGCGGTGGAATTGCTCGCCCAGAAGTAGGGAGAACCCGTTCCCATCTGCATTGTCCCCTGGGATACTGCATCGAAAGCCCCGAATGGGGGGACAAGCTCCCCGCCGCCATACATTTTTATGTCCAGCTGGCCGTCAGACATCTCCTTGACGTCCTGGCAGAACTGCTTCACCCCGTCAAACATGATCTTGACCTTGGGGTTCCAGAACGAGGTGGCTTTCCAGCGAATCTTCTTTGTCGATGCAATTACCGCCGGCGCTCCCACCGTCACCGATGCCGCAACCGCGGCGGTACCCAGTGCTGCCTGTTTCAGAAACGTCCTTCTCTCCATGATGCCTCCTGATCGTGTCTAATACTTAAAACCTGCCGCGCAGCCGTCCCCAGAGAGGGGCAAATCCATGTCAGGCAGATCGTGTTCATTTATGAGTCAAATACGATGTATAAACCATGCACCCGCACATTATTAACATAGTTATTCAAATCTTCTACATAAATTAAGTCTTGTGACCGTTCAGCTTTCAACATTGCCGAATTGAACAAATAAAGGAGACACCTGTTTACAGCCCCACCCAATGTCAAAATCTGCTTTGAAAGAGACTCCCTCTGAGATTGTTTAAGCTGATAATAACTTTTTATTTCAACACCTTTGAAGTTATTAATGATACTCAGCAGCTTCCACGATGGGCTTTATAACGAAAATTCATTTATTTTTTCTAATGATTTGTAAGGGTCAATCGGTTTAGCCAGATAGTCGTTCATGCCTGCCGCTAGGCAACGGTCATAATCTTCCTTTAAGGCATGGGCCGTCAAAGCAATAATAGGGATATCACTTTGGGGTGAATTGAGTTTTCGAATTTTCCCAGTGGCAGTCAATCCGTCCATCACGGGCATTTGCACATCCATCAGGATGAGCTGATAAGGTATCATTTCAATTGCCTTAACAGCTTCCTCGCCATTGGCCACAGCATCAGCCTGGAAACCAAATTTTTCCAGCAACGCTAACACGAATTTCTGATTGATACCATTGTCCTCAGCGACCAATATCCTGAAGTTCTTAGCACTTGAAGAAGTCACACCCCTTTCTTCTGGCGATATGGCAGCCTTCTGTGTGCTCCCCGAAGAGCGGCTATCTGTAGATACAAGAATATTCAACAGAACAGGTTGCTTGATAGGCTTGGCGACACAAACATCATACTCACTGTTCCGCCTTGTCGCCTCCTCCATTTTCTGACCAAAAGGGCAGAGTAGTATGAGACGGGTATTCTGCAGATCTGGGTCGGCCTGGACTTGCTTTCCCAGAAATTCCGTCTCAAATTCTGAGATTTGGGAGTCGACTACAGCTATGTTAAACGGGCTACCGGAATCTCTGGCCTGCCTAAGCGCAATCAAGGCCTCTGTTCCTGTTCCTACCAGCTGAACTCTACAATCCCAGGAATTCAACATTTCATAGAGGACAACCTTTATGGTAACAGTGTCGCCCACCAGGAGAACGTTTTTCTGCCTGATTTCAGCAATACGTGCGTCCTCTGTTACCTTGTTTGCAGCCTGCAGGCCCACCCTAACCCTAAACTGAAAGGTCGAGCCTATCCCTGGTTGGCTCTCGACCTCTATGCTTCCCCCCATCAGTTCGCTCAACTGTTTACTGATGGCAAGTCCCAGGCCGGTGCCACCATATTTGCGCGTAGTGGAGCTATCTACCTGCGAAAACGGGAGAAAAAGGTTTTTACGTCTATCCTGGGGGATGCCAATACCCGTATCCTTGACACTGAAACGTACCATCGCCCGTTTCTCACCCATTGTCTCCAGCATGACATGCACCAGCACGTGCCCTGTCTCTGTGAACTTTATAGCATTGCCTACCAGATTAAGCAGAATCTGCCGCAACCGACCAGGATCGCCACATACCTGACTCGGCACGTCGTGGTCGACCAGGCAAGCCAACTCCAGTCCTTTCTCATACGCCGCCATCACCAGAATGTCGATCACATCATCCACGGCACTGCGCAGCTCAAAATCAAGAATTTCGAGCTCCAGTCTGCCCGCCTCGATCTTTGAGAAATCGAGAATGTCATTGATGATTGTCAACAGATTATCCGCGCTTCTCCTCACAGTTTCTGCATAATCCCGCTGTTCAACGGTGAGCGGAGTATCCAGTAGCAGACCAGTCATGCCCATCACGCCATTCATCGGCGTGCGGATCTCATGACTCATGTTGGCCAAGAATTCGCTCTTGGCCTGATTGGCGTTTTGTGCAGCTTTCTGGGCCTGCTTGCGTTCCTTAACTTCCTTGACCAACAGATCCCTGGATACTGTGGTTTTCTGCAGATCGAATATCATCTTGTCAAAAGTCTGGGCCAGCTGACCAATCTCATCATGCCTTTTGATTGCCAGAGGCTGGACAAGCTCTGTCCCCTTTTTTCGGACCTGTTGGATCGCTCGCATCAGTTCCTTGATGGGATTAGTAACCAGAGCGGATAGAGCGAAAAGCAGTAGGAGAATCGCAGCTGCGAGAAGCAACACACCGATGGCGACTGACTGGACGAGCAAATTCTTTCTTTTTTCGGCGATAATCGTTTGAGGAAGGCCTATGCGAACAGCGCCAATCAGATTTTTATAGCTACCCAAAATGGGAATAATGATATCGTAATGTGGCTGACCCATCCAATTGATAATCTGGATTTTTCGAGACTTTGATCGAAGGGCCCCGAGACTATCGGGATCAGTTTCTATGCTGCCATGCCTTGACGGGTCGTTATGAAAGAGCGTTTTCCCATTCTGATCAATGACCGTTGCATAAGCAACATCCTCATGTTTTCGGACAATATCCTGACATTGCTCCTCAAAGCCGACAATATTGTCGATAGGGATTTTCAGCCTCAGCAATCTTTCCAGTTGGAGTTTGAGGTCCTGGGCAATGGCAAACCCTCTGGCTTCCAGTGTCAGGGTGTATTCTTTTGTAAAAAAATACGCGCTGGTCAGCGTATTCACGCCAATGGCCAGAGACAGTATTACAACGGTAATACAAACAATTTTCGCCCTGATACTTAAACGCATTTAATCATTCCATGAAAAACTCTCGACGATCTCCGCTGAAAGCAAGATGCTCGATTTAAACGAAATACCTAGGCGGTTGGCTCTGGCAAGACTAATGACCGCTTCTCCCTTTACGGTAGGCACCATGTCAAAACTAGCAGGGCTTCGCCCGTCTACAAGAATACCATGGGCAATCTTTCCAGCAGCCAGTCCCTGCTCATAGCCGGAGACAGTTACAGTACACAATGTCCCATATGAAATTCTGTCTTTCCAGAAGCTGAAGTCCGGCAACTGGCTGTTGTTTGCCGTCCATTTAAGCACCTCAGTATATGGTACGTTTTGACCATCGTCATCTTTGAACGTAAAAATACCCAAGAGTCCTATAGCATCGACATTGCCTTGGTAGCTTTTTATCTTTTGTTTATACTCGTCAAAACTATGAATAACATCCCAGCTGACAATCTCTATACCTTCCAATTCATTCAGTTTCTCTTTCATTCGCTGAATGACCCCCGGCCAAGTGGGCCCTTCATCAAGAACGATAGCAATCTTCTTGATACCCGGCACACCCATTTTCAGCAACTCGACAGATTCAACAAAATGTTCATGCTCAAGAACACCTGTAATATTAGTACTCCCATTAAATCCATATTCATCGGGATCAGCATTGACCCCGCTAAAAACAAAGGGTGTGTCGCTGTTAACATAATATCTGGCTACATACTCCTGAGCATTATCATCGTTTGTATAGACCAGGTCGGGCTTCCAGGATTCGATGAGCTCTCTAGCCTGCAGGCCAACGACTTCTTTCCACTCTTTGGAACTGTTGCGCTTTGTGTCCATCTGGAAAACTTTATATTCAACATCCACATCTTTCAGGGCTTCCTTGAATCCCGCCAGCTGATCATCCGTCCATTTCCAGGGAGAATGATAGCTCATAACATGCAATATCTTATATTTTTTGATGTGTGACACGTCACCTGCTGCCTGGATAGGAAAAGCATAGAGACAGATGCCAACCATAAAAAAACTTCCAATAACAGCTAAAAGGGATCTCCCGCATCTTAGGTCTGTTTTCTTTGCGCTCTGTCCCATTGCTCTTCTCCCTGTTAACACGTCTGAATTGCATGAAGGCGGTTCATCCCCCCATGCAAGCAACCATTTTGACACCAGTCACTGACTGGCAGGTATATGCTCTAGGAGCCTGAATCATTAACAGAATCGTTGACCATACACTTCTCATTATTCTCTCAAGGCAAGTTCTGTCAACTGTAAGTTATCGTTTTTCCCTGATCATTCAAATCATTAGACAACAAAGGTTAACCTTGTATTATACCAATGATTGTTCGTACAAAAGACATGAGAAAAAATGTGGGAAGCATATCCTATTATTGTAAGCCAAGCTAATGACTTTTTTGGGGAATATTCAGCTTGTTCGATCAACGGTAAGTGATCAAAAAAATATTCGATCATTTGGCATATTTCAAAAACAGGAGTTGTACTGAAAGGCACCCACGCCACCCAGGAATGGCCTTGCAGGGAATACCAGAAATAACAATTCGCACAATGCTATCGCCACCTATGTCAATAGATTTATGGATATTTGCACTGGACCTCTGAGAAAAACAATACGTTACCACACAACAGGCACTCCCAGGTGTTTCATAAATCGAGCGAAAGCATTCTCACAAAATGCAATGCGCCCCATTGTGGGGCGCATTAAGATCACATACAATTCCGAACCAGCACATGCAGGAGGTGATGGTGAATTATAATCACCCAAGGGTCACGAAAAAAATCCTGTCTCTTTTCTTTCTGTTTTTGCAACGTATTTAAATATATGGATTATACTGGATGGACACTACTTAATCTCGGAAAAATTGTACTCTTTGAGGATGGCATCAAATGTTCCGTCTTCTTGAATTTCCTTCAAGCCGTGATTGAACGCATCAACAATCTTTTGAGGGGTCTCTATTTTCTTTGAAATGATCACATGCAGCTTATTTATCTGAAGTGGTGGAGAGAGGATCTCAAGGGCGCCACGCCATTCGGGGAGATGCGTGTTAATAATATACAGGACATTCAATTTTTCATCCGCCAGGAGATCGAACCGCTTCCCCATCAGCTTTTGAATATTGAGGTAAGCAGACGTAGCAACATCGAGATTCTGCTCAAATTCCGGCTTCAATAACTCGTAAGGTCCCGAGTCTCTTGCAACACCGATTCTGTATGGCTGTAAATCCCGGAGTGTCGTATAGGTGATTTTTTCTCCCTTTCGTTTGAAAAAGACAAGTTCAGTTGTCAAAAATGGTTCTGAATAGATAAAAAACTGTTTTCGTTCCTCGGTATACCAGGCACCTAGCACGCCATCACAATCTCCCGTTTTTGCCATATTGAACGCCCGAGTCCATGGAAACCATTCCAGTTCAAGCGAATAACCGCCTCGGGTAAAGGCCCTCCTGACAAGCTCGACCACCACCCCACCATTATCCAATGTCTCGCTATAATAGGGCTCCCAATTCTCACCGATACAGAGTGTTACCGTCGCCAATTTTCCATCACCGCTCCTACCATTTTCTGCCGCATAAATCTTCGATTCTACCCCTGACAAGATCATGACGACGACAAAAGCAACAAGAAGGATCTTGCTCTTCTGTACTGTGTTATATGTGCCTGAGAATAGAATGCTGCTCATACCTTCTTCACTCCTAGACATGATCTATAGCAACAATCAGGGAAATCGTGCCAGTTGATGATACTATATGACAGAATTCGGTACAATTCAGGGTCGAGCTACAACAAGGATTTGAAGATGAGCAAAAAGAGGGTGAGACTTTTGACGGTACATCTACTCAAATTACTTCAACTGGCTCACCAGCCACCGAATCTGCCCTTACCCGTAAACCATCTCCATTCCTGCGCTCCGAGATCATCGCTCTCAGCATAACCCCTCATCGGACTGTGCTTTTCATCATTCACACGATGCAATATCACTTGACATAGCTCCTTTTATAGTATCATAATTCCTTTTATAGGATACATAACCCTATTATAGGAAATAAATAAGAGAGGAACCATTTCGATCGAGGCACAAAGCGTTGCGTTTCTGAGCATGCCCGAGAACAAAAAAAATCACGTATTCTGAGGAATTGCATTTTGAAAAATATCGTCATTCTCGCAACCGGCGGAACAATCGTCTGCTCTGACCAAGGGCAAGGTTTACAGCCGTATTATACCGTGGATGACCTGCTGGACCGTATCCAGCCGGCCATAGGTTACTGCAAAATTGTCGGCAAAACCGTCATGAATATCGACAGCTCAAACATGACACCGGAAAGCTGGCTGACCATTGCCCGGCAAGTCACCGAACATTACCGGGAATTTGACGGTTTTATCATCACCCACGGCACGGATACCATGGCCTATACCGCGGCCGCCCTCTCCTACCTGCTCGATGGTCTGAATAAACCGGTGATCCTTACCGGATCCCAATTTTCCATGACCGACAGTCGAACCGATGCACTGCAGAATTTGAAAGATTCTCTCCTTCTGGCCGGAGAGAATATTGCCGGAGTCTTTATTGTTTTTGACGGTAAAGTCATCAACGGCACCAGGGGAATCAAGACCAAAACCCGCAGCTACGACGCCTTTGAAAGTATCAATTACCCGCTGGTAGCAACAATCAAACACAATAGGATCGAATACAGCCCGATGGTCCGGCAGACCTTTCGCCAAATGCCAATTACAGCACATGAAAACTGTCAGCCTCCGGAACTAGTTGCAACCCTTGAAAAACAACTGCTAGTTCTCAAGATATTTCCCGGCCTGGATCCCAAAATATTCGAATATATCCGCAACAACTTCAAAGCTGTGATCATCGAAAGCTATGGCACCGGAGGTGTCTCAACAGACAGCATCGATCTTGCCGGAAAAATAAAAGACATTGCAGAAGCCGGTATCGTTGTCGCCATTACCACCCAGTGCCTGAAGGAAGGCGTCGATCTACAACTCTACGAAGTTGGCCGCAAACTGCCGCTTGAAAAAATCATCTACGCCAGGGACATGAACACGGAAGCGCTGGTTCCGAAACTGATGTGGGCAATGGCCAAGGCAGAGACTTTTCAGGAAATAAAACAGTTGGTGGAAACACCCGTTCGGGATGACCTGCTGCCATATGACACCATACATTGCAGAGAAAACTAAGGAGATCACATGATCATTGAAAAAAGCAGTATCCGGCATGCCGCAAAAACATCAGGTATCAGCGAGGAAGATCTTGCTATCTTTTTTGCTGAAGGAATACAACAGACATACCAACCTAACGAGTGGCTGTTTCAGGAGTCTACCCCCAGGCAATGGGCTGGCATTATCCTTGATGGCGAAGTCGAACTGGTGCGGGGTTTGCACGGTTCCTCTCGTCGTATCGCCACAATGATTGCAGGCTCAATGATCAGCGAAGGAGCTTTTCTGGACGGGGACGCCCACAATAGCGGAGCCTTCACCCGTAACGGCGCGACCGTCTGGCAGATTCCAGTTGAGAGAATTGCAGCGTTCAGAGAAGTTAAACCCGAACTGTTTTACCGAATCGTCTCCAGGGTGGCAGTAGGAATCAACCGCCGTTTACGGATGCTGACCAGACAACTGCATGACAGCAAAAGCGGTGATGTGGTGATGAGCGGTTTTCGTCTCGAACACGACTCACTTGGCATGCGAGAGATCTCAGATGATGCGTATTACGGTGTGCAGACCACCCGGGCCATGGAGAACTTTGCCATTTCAGGGATCTTTGTCCGTAATTTTGAGCATCTGATCGAAGGGTTGGCCATGGTGAAAAAAGCCGCAGCGCTGACCAATCATGAGCTGGGCGCCATCAATGAAGCAAGAATGCAGGCCATCTGCGGCGCCTGCGACGAACTGCTCGAGGGAAAACTACACGACCACTTTACCGTCGATATGTTCCAGGGCGGAGCAGGCACTTCGACAAACATGAATACCAACGAGGTCATTGCCAACAGGGGGCTTGAACTCATGGGCTACGCAAAAGGCGAATACCAGCACCTCCATCCCAACGACCACGTCAACTGCTCCCAGTCCACCAACGACGCTTACCCCACAGCGATCAAACTGGCAGTGTTGCTCTCAGCCCGCAGTCTTCTCCGGGCTATGGAAGAGCTGCGCCATTCTCTAGAGATGAAAGCCGCAGAGTTCAGCGACGTCCTGAAAATGGGCCGTACCGAAAATCAGGATGCCGTTCCAATGACGCTTGGTCAGGAATTCAACGCTTATGCGGTAATGATAGATAGCGCAACCAAAGCACTCGATAGGGCTGCCGATGAATTTCTTGATATCAATATGGGTGCCACAGCCATCGGCACCGGCATCAACAGCCCGCCCGGCTATGCCAGCCTGGTGACGAAAAGGCTTGCCGAAGTAAGCGGATTCCCGTTGCGAAAAGCCCGCAATCTCGTCGAGGCCACCCAGAATGCCGGAACATTTGTCCAGATGTCGGCAACCTTGAAGCGAGCCGCCGTACAAATTTCAAAGATCTGCAACGACTTGCGCTGGATGTCCTCAGGCCCGCGCTGCGGTCTCAATGAGATTAACCTGCCACCAATGCAGCCCGGCTCTTCCATCATGCCAGGGAAGGTCAATCCGGTCATTCCGGAGTTGGTCAACCAGATATGCTATCAGGTTATGGGCTATGATAACGTGGTGTCGATGGCTGCGGAGGCCAGCGAACTTGAACTTTGCATGGCCGAACCGATTATCGCCTACGACCTGCTTCATGGCATGATGATATTGAAAAACGGCTGTGTGGCACTAACTTCACGATGTGTAGCAGGCATTGAAGCAAACCGTGACATTTGCCGCGGCTATGTCGAGAAAAGTATCGGCCTGGTCACGGCCCTCGTTCCGGTTATCGGCTACGAGCATTCGGCAGCTATCGCCAAGGAAGCCTTGAAAACCGGTGGCAGTGTCTACGATCTGGTTCTTGAGAAATCGCTCCTCTCCAAAGAAGAACTCGATGACATTCTCCGCCCGGAAAACATGACGGATCCACGAGAAATCCCACGGAAATGAGGATGCATAAGGATAGAGACAAGACGTGTTGAGAGCGGCCGGCAGATACAACGGCCGCCTTTTTTTTTGAATCTTGAGAGATTCTCCCTATCTCACGACATACAATGCGCCCCACATGGGGCGCATAAAAAGACAAATATAGTTTTCGAAAATCAGTGCAGCTTAATGGTCGCCATCAAACCTTGAACTGCTGGACCATCACATTCAGTTTTTCGGCCAGATCGGATAACTCTTTTGAACTCGCCTTCACCTGGTTACTCGAGCCGGTCATCCCTTCAGAAGCTGTGGTAACGTCGGCGATTTCAACCGTAATGGAGTTTGCGGCCTCAGCCCCATCGGCAATGGTCATGTTAACCTCGCTGACACCCTCGGTTGCCTTGGCCACATTGCCGGCGATATCCCTGGTGGTTACCGACTGTTCTTCAACTGCCGCAGCAATTGTAGCGACAAGTTCGTTGACCTGTCCAACAACCTTGGCAATATTTCCGATCTCAGAGACGGTATTTTGGGTCGAACTCTGGATACCTTCCACCTGCTGCTTGATCTCACCTGAAGCAGTTGCCGTCTGCTTTGCCAACTCCTTGATTTCATTGGCTACAACCGCAAATCCCTTTCCCGCCTCACCGGCCCGGGCAGCCTCAATGGTGGCGTTTAACGCCAGCAGGTTGACCTGCTCGGAGATTTCGGAAATCGTTTCAACCACTTTGCCAATCTGATCTGCGGCGGTTCCCAGTTCCTCAATCTGCTCAGTTGCCCGCCTTGTCTGGCCAACAGCAGCCTCGGCAATCTCACGGCCTTTTTCGGTATTTGCGGCAATTTCGCTGATCGTTGCCGTCATCTCTTCTGCTGCTGCGGCGACGATGGTAAGGTTGCTGACCGTCTCCTCCATGATGCCGGCTGCGGACCCGATGGTGGAGCTCATCTGTTGGCTGGATGAGGAAACAGTGGCAGCCTTGCCGGAAGTCTGCACGGCATTGGCCGAAAGATGCTCGGCTATATCGGCCAATTCCCTTGATGATTTATTCAATTCTGACGCGTTACCGGCCACCTCCGCGACAGTGGTCTGGATTTTTTCTACAAAGGTGTTAAACCAGCGGGCCAGCTCACCGACTTCGTCCTTGCTTTTCAATATGATCCGCTTGGTCAAGTCGCCATCACCTTCAGCCGCGTCGCGCAGACCGGCCACCACACTGTTGATCGGTTTCACTACTGTTGAGGTAACAAAAAAGATCACGACGATGGCGATGGCAACAATAACAGCCGCCACCAGCGTATTGATCCGTCCCAGGCTCTTGGCTGATGCCAGGATTTCATCATCCGGCACATTGACTGCAACAATCCAACCCAGACCCGAAATTTCTCTGAAGGCTGCAGTTTTGCTGACGCCTTCAAACGTATATTGAATCATACCGTTTTTCTGGGAGAGAATTTCCTTGCCGAAATCGAAATCATTCAAGTTCAGCTTCATGATGTTCGATTTAACGGGATGGGCAAGGACTATGCCATCCTTACTGACCGCGTATGCATACCCGGTTTCGCCAATTTTAATGGAGTCGATAAATCGACTTGAAAACGTGTCAATATTCACAACCCCAAAGAGAACCCCACTGACAGTCTTGTTTTCATGCACAGGCGCCGCGATAAAGATAACAGGGTTCCCGGTGTTGCGGCTGCTGCTGACATCGGAGACAAACGTCTCCCCTGCCATTGCCGCCTTGAAGTATGCCCTATCTCCCACATTTATCTTGCCGATAATGGCCTCTGTGCTAGAAGCAACTATTGAGCCGTCTCCACCAGCCAGAGCGATATCTTCATAATATCCATAATCCTGCTGCAGCCCTTTGAGTTTTTCATTCGCGTTCACCCTGGCTGCTTTGCCGACAAAAGAATCCTTGAGTGACTTGGCATATATTTCCTCATGACTCCAGCTACCTAGATCAAGACGCCGGTCCTGAAGCCAGCTTTCAAGAATTGTCGCCAATGAACCAACGTTCTGCTCTATATTCTGGCGAAGAGCCCCCGTCAGCGCATTTTTCGACTTGATATAGGAAACACTCGTCGCCACGCTCATACCGACAATAATCAGCAGGACAGCCGGAATTAGGAATTTATTTCGTATATTGAGATTGAATGACACAGTCTGTCCCTCCTGAATTCTGAAGACTCATGGCAGAAATTCTTTCTGCCCGGCCATGCACCAGCCCAACTTACTTCAGCGTAGCATTGAGTTCTTCCACCTTTGCTGTGTCACTGTAGACACCCGCCATCACTGTATATGGGGTGCCTTCAACGAGAATGGAGAAGGTTATTTTTCTGGAAGGTTCCGTCTCTCCCGGTTTCGGCCAGGGATATTCAGTCCACCCGCCACCAGGTTGCGCCCCGGCATCACAAAGCTTTTTGTTCCATTCATATGTTTTATCGAGGTCAACACTTCTGAGTTTCTCAAGGGCAAATGGATGGGCTACCATTTCACTAGGACAACGCTGGACCAACACATATGTATCCTTGTAGACAAACTCACCTTTGGGATCGTTAAATGCGGGAAACGATTCCTCACCAAGGGCTTTGACAACGTCATAGGCTTTCAACACGAGGTTATACACATCCTCCGGACTTGCGTTTTCATCCTCAGCATATGATACAGAAAAGCCAAACAGCAAAACACATACGACCAACAGTGCTTTCTTCATCATGGTTTCCTCCAGGTGTTAAGACATAACATGATACGGTATCTGTCTCTGCTCATCAGATTTCCCCCGTCCCTGCGGGGGACTACTTATGAGCCTATCACAAGGTGATTTCAAACATCAAATTTTTTCGTAAAAGATACAGAACTGGCCGAATAACCACCTTTTTTCATCCCTCCTTTTTATCTGCAATTCTTTAAGGTACAATTATATTTGATATACTTATTCTTTCGGCAATCGCTGCAATTCTCGATCAGCCAGTATTACCAAAGGATATTGACCCTCTGTTTAGCGGAGCCTACAACGATGAATAGGAAAGCTATCTTTTTCACTGCAATTTTAGTTGCGATTCTCGTCTCCCTAGGTGTTTTCTGGACTAACCGAGCGGAAAAACCCATACTCATAGGTTTTGTTGCCGGCCTGTCGGGAAAATTCGCCGATCTTGGCGTTGACTGCCGTCGTGGCGTGGAAATGGCAATTAGCAGAGTCAATCAATCTCACGGAGTCAAAGGCAAACCTATCGAAATGATCGCCATGGATGACGGTCAGAATGAAAAGATGGCTCTGGATGCCGTTAAATCGCTGCTGGAGAAAAATGTCCCTGTCATTATCGGACATGCCACCAGCAGTATGACCATGACCACATTACCGCTTGTAAACGGTAGCCAAACCCTGCTTGTCGGTCCCACATCTTCGACCTCTCTGTTACAAGACCTAGACGACAACTTCATCAGATCCTGCGCCGTTTCAACGGCTGCAGCAGCCATGCTGGCTCGTTACCTCATTACTGTGAAGGGAGCGAGGTCCGCAGGAGTTATCTATGATCTCGGTAACAAGGCGTATACCGGCATCTGGTTTGAAACCTTCAAAAAAACCTTCCTTGCAGAAGGAGGAATCAGAGTCGAGCCGCTGACATTCACCTCCAAACCCGACCTCCAGTTATTGCCACTCGTTCAGCATATGCAAGAACGTCAAGTTGATGCCCTGGCCATTGTCGCCAATTCCGTTGACGCGGCCATGTTATGCCAACAGGTGCGCAAATCCGGCTGGCAGGTTCAATTGGCCCTTGCTGACTGGGCGGCAACCGAACAGCTGATCAACCTCGGCGGCAGCGCCGTGGAAGGCGCAACCATCCAGCAATTCTTTAACAGAAAAAGCACCAAGCCTGCCTATGTCGAGTTCAAAAAGGAGTTCGAGAACCGGTACAAGACAGAACCGGGATTCGGAGCGCTTCATGCCTATAATGCGGCCATGATGGTTTTCAAATCTATGAATGAGCAGCATGAAAATGAAACACTCAAACAGGCAATTCTTCGTATCTCTCATTTTAAGGGTCTTCAGGATGACATTGTCATCAACAAGTATGGGGACTCAAACCATCCTACTTACATGGGGGTTGTTCAAAATGGCGAGTTTGTGATTCTCGAGGACTACCGGTGAAGAAGACACACACCCTTCGACAATCACTGATCACTTCTCACATTCTCGTGAGCCTCATACCACTCTGTTTTATTGCGCTTTTCATTCTTCTTTTCATTATCAGGAACGCTAATGAGGATTTTAGGGTCCGGATCGACCTTCTATCCAAGGGAATAAGGGGCCAGATCGAGCTCTTCATGGATCAGCCACTGACCTCTCTGAACACCATCGGCAGTATGCTCTCCGATTCAAAATCGGCCAGCGAAGATAATATCACCAGGATCCTGAATACCCATATCCGTGAGTCACTCTATTTTGAGTCTATTTATCTTTTAAATCCGATAGGTGAAGTCATTAATGCCGGGCTGCCTGTTGAACGTGAACTATCCCGGCCCGACTTGATTGGAATAAACCTTGTTCATAAAAGAGAATTCCAGGCTGTACGGGTAACGGGTCGCCCTCAATGGTCCGACACCTTTCTGTCGCTGGTTAGCGGAAAAATCAGCCTTACCCTCTATGTGCCGTCAGGAAAAAATGTCCTCGCCGCTGACATCAACCTTACCACTCTGGCACAATTTATAGATCGCCTCAGCTCCGACACGGTTGTGACAATGGTAATAGACAGTAACGGCGCAATCATTTTCCATCCCAACCCGGACCTGGTCAAAAGAAGCATCATGCTCAATGATATTGATCTTGTTTCGGCAGCATTGGCAGGTGAAGAGAGGGTCGGACATTTCACCCTTCAGGGAAAAAGCTTTCTCGGTTCCACAAGTATTATTGAACAAACAGGCTGGGTGTCTCTTATTGCTGAGCCTACCGAAAAATTTTCCTCATTTCTGATAATTCCGCTTTTAATTATTGGCAGCGGTATTTGTGCCGCTGTAGGTCTTTCACTGGTGTTGGCAGTCTTGCGGGCCCAAAAGCTTTCCCGCCCCCTGACAGAGATAACGGCAAAAAGCAGCATCATCGCTCAAGGTGACTATACCAACCCCGTGCCCCCTAACAACTTCAGCGAGCTACAACAACTCGCCGACAGCATTAACCAGATGGCTACAGCGATACAAAAGCGTGAAGCCGAGTTACGTGACAAGGAACTCAATTATAGGGAACTGGTTGAGAACACCAGCAACCTGGTATTGCGCCTTGATAGAAATTTCATCATTTCCTACGCCAACCATACCATCCAGCGGCTGACAGGCACCCCTATAGCCAATGCGATAGGCATGTATTTTCGGATATTTATTGTTGCAGACGACTGGCCTACTCTTGAGAAATCCATCCGCTCATGGGTTGAAGACAGAATCGAAAGCAATGATGCTGAGTGCCGGATACGTAATCAGGACGGGGAAACAAGCCACCTGCTCCTGTCTTTCAACCTTCATTACAGTGACGAAGGTTCACTCACCGATCTCAACATTATCGGTCATGACATTACAGTTCGTTACGAAATCGAGCAGCAGCAAAAAGAGCTTGAGATGAAGAGGCAGCAGTCCCACAAAATGGAGCTGCTCGGTTTAATGGCTGGCGGAGTCGCCCATGATCTGAACAACATTCTTGCGGGAATCATCAACTATCCCGAGTTGCTACTTCTCGACTTAGACAAAGACAATCCTCTAAGGAGGCCGCTTATAACCATCCAGAAATCCGGTGAAAGAGCGGCAGCGGTGGTTGCCGACCTGCTTACAGTTGCCAGGGGTTCCGCAGCGGTCCATGAACCCACCGACCTCAATCATCTTGTAAACAACTACTTCACCACCCCTGAATTTCAAAAACTGCAAGATTCCCATCCTGATATCGAGTTGACCTTCACTCCATGCCCTGACATCTGGCTCTGCAACTGCTCACCTATTCATATAGAAAAAACCATTATGAACCTGGTGATGAATGCCTTCGAAGCCATCAAGACTCAAGGAAGAGTCGAAGTAACGACAGCCAACATCGCTGCTGAAAAGCTTGCCGATATTGCCGCCAACCAACCACCCGGAAAGTATGTTGCCATGACCGTCAGGGATACCGGTAAAGGGATCTCAGAGGCGGACCAGAAGAGAATTTTTGAGCCGTTCTTTTCCAAAAAAGGTTTAGGCCGCAGCGGCACAGGGCTCGGACTTACCGTGGCCTGGAATAGTGTGCGTGAACACGGCGGCACCATTGCTGTAAACAGCAATTCGTCAGGTACACAGTTCACAGTCCTGCTACCCGCACTAAATGAGGCCTCCGTCTCCCAGAAGCAGCCGGAAGAAGCGGCCCATCTTCGAGGCAACGGCGAGCACATTCTTGTCGTTGACGATGAAGAATCGCTCAGGGAAATTGCCTGCAATATGCTTAGATTACTGGACTATAAAACATCATCAGTCAAGAGCGGTGAAGAGGCATTGACCTTTCTCCGCAACACCCCTGTCGATCTTGTCCTGCTGGATATGCAGATGGACCCCGGCATGAACGGCAGAGAGACGTATTCGCGTATTAAAAAGGACAATCCGCTGCAGAAGGCGTTGATAGCCACCGGTTACTCGACCAGCAAAGATGTCGAGGCAACCCTGCGAGAAGGGGCAGGTGCGTTTATCAAGAAACCTTACAGCCTGCTCAGCCTGGGACAAGCCGTCCATAAAGTATTACAGCGCGATATGTAGTAGGCATCCATTCATTCTTTTCACAATCCCTCAATCAACATAACAAACTGGTTTAATGATATTTTCACTCATATTGTCTTTGTAAATTAGAGAATTGTTGACAATTTATCTCGAATGTTCGACAATCAATACCATGTAATTATCCATGGAATGGCTTAAATGAAATCATTGAAATTTGACGATACTCAAGGAATAAAGCTCAACCGGGCTACAGTTGCCATTGAGATCCAGGCTCTCATCCGAAAAATGGTGTTCACCGGTACGCTTGCCGCCGGTGACCGCATCAACGAAAAACTGTTTTCCGAAAAGTTGGGTGTCAGCAGGGGACCGATACGTGAGGCCCTTCAGGCGCTGCGCCAGGAAGGATTGGTTGAGATCATTCCAAACAGAGGTGCCTTTCTCAGAAAGTTGTCCATGAAGGACGTCCTTGACCTTTATGATGTCATGGCCGGATTGGGGTTTTCTGCCGGTCGGCTGCTGCCTATGCGCATTACGGAAAAACAATTGTCCGATCTTAAGGGATTGCATGAGAAGATGGTCCGCGCAGTTTCCGAAGATGACCCATTATCGTTCTTTAAATACAATCAGGTTTTCCATGAGTTACTGTTTAAGGCGACCAAGAACGACACCTTATTGGAGATGATGCGAGGCATCGAAAAACGGATGATGCTCTACCTTCACCGTGAAGCCACCAAGACCTTCATGCTCCGCGATTCCAACATGCAGCACGAAAAAATTCTCACCGCTATTTCAAAGGGCGATTCGGAAGGTGCAGCTGTCGCTCTCATGCAACACGTACTCTTTGGCAAGCAGCGGACGATTGACCAGATGATGTAGGGGGTACATAACGTATAAATCATAGTATGGAGAATGCCCTATGATACAGATCAAGATCTATGGCCTTGGCGGGCAGGGAGTGGTAACGGCAGCAAAAGTACTTTGCGAAGCTGTGGCCATACACGAAGATGCCCATGCCCAGGCGATTCCCGCATATGGTCATGAACGTCGTGGCGCCCCTGTCTACGCTGATGCGGTGATAAGTCGCGACCCGATTAAGATGAAAGGTTTTGTCTACGCTCCGGACTATGTGGTGCTGTTCGACGATTCGGTCATCGATAAGGGGATCGATGTGATGGCCGGGACCTCAGAGCAAACTGTCTTTATTGTCAACACTCAGAAGTTAAAGGATAAATACCCGTTCAAAAGCAACAAAATCTACCGTGTGGATGCCCAGGCCGTGGCACTGAAATCCCTAGGCCGGGACATTCCGAACACGGCAATGCTGGGGGCCTTGGCTGGTGCTGGCATCGTCGGCATCGAGGCTGTCAAAGCGGCGATCACCAGCAAATTCGGTGACTCCGCCCCAAAGAATGTTGAAGCGGCTGAAGAGGCCCGCCGATTGATCAGGGCTGACGAGAAAGCGGAACCGAACAAGGATATCGACACCAACACAAAAAACCACGCCGCCTTTGTCAAATAATCATCTCAACAGGCGCGGCCAGAGGTTGCAATCGGGAGAAAAATAAGATGGCAGAAAAGGTAAAGACCATTTACGGGCCCTGCGCGCTGGTCTATTGCAGCACCAAGACCGGCACCTGGCGTATAGTACGCCCCCAGATTGACGGTGAAAAGTGTGTATTGTGCGGTATTTGCGAGAAGTACTGTCCTACCGGAGTAGTGAACACTATAAAGATGAAGACCGAGGACAAAAAAAAGGCAGAGGGCAGAGTTGAAATTGATATGACCTATTGCAAGGGCTGTGGTATTTGCGCCAACGTTTGCCCCCACGATTCGATAACCATGATCGATGAAAGAGAGGCCTAAAATGAAAAAAGTCATGCTTGAAGGCAACTTTGCCGCTGCCGAGGCCATGCGCCTGGCCCGCATCGGGGTGGTGTCGGCCTATCCCATAACTCCCCAGAGCCCTATTGCCGAGGTGCTCAGCGAATACACCGGTGATGGACGTCTTGATGCAAAATACATTCGCGTGGAATCCGAGCACACGGCCATGTCGGTGGCCATTGGCGCGCAACTAACCGGTGTCCGTACAGGAACCGCCACCTCATCGGTCGGGCTGGCTCTGATGTTTGAAATGCTCGGTGTGGCCGCAGGACTGCGATTGCCCATTGTCATGCCGGTAGTCAACCGCGCACTGGTGAGTCCCTGGAGCCTGTGGTGTGATCACCAGGACAGCATGGCCGCCCGCGACACCGGCTGGATGCAGCTCTATGCCGAAGACTGCCAGGATGTGCTGGACCTGTGCCTGATAGCGTACAGAGCGGCGGAAAACGGCGATGTGCTTGTACCCACCATGGTCTGTATGGATGGCTTTTTTCTGTCGCATATGAGTCAGGCAGTGTATGTGCCGTCCCAACAGGATGTGGACGATTTCCTACCGCCCTACCAGGCCAAGAATCTGAAGTTAGATATCGCAGATCCCATGTTCGTCAACAACCTGATTCCGCCTACCGAATTCATGGAAATGCGCTATCAGCAGCACACTGGTTTCTCCAATGCCCTTCCGGTCCTGAATACGGCCATGAAGGAATTTGAAACCCAATTTGGTCGAAGTCATTCCCCCATCGAACCCTACTGCTGCGATGACGCCGAGGCTATCCTCATCTCCCTCGGTTCCATGTCAGGCAGCGTGAAAGAGATGGTAGACCAGTATCGCGCCCAGGGGAAAAAAGTTGGCAATCTGAAAATTGTTTCCTTTCGCCCCTTTCCGGAAGAGGACTTGGTCGCAGCTATTCCTCGTGGTGCGCGGGTGGGGGTACTCGATCGCAGCATGAGTATGGGAGCCCCGGCGGGGCCAGTGTGTAATGATGTACGCTCGGCAATATCCAACCAGGGCCTAAACGTCAGAATCCAGGGCTTTGTCGTAGGACTTGGAGGGCGCGATGTGCGCCCGGTAGCGATCACCTCCGCCTTTGACCGACTGCTGGCTGGTCAATACGACAAGGACGTTCAGTGGCTCGATATGAGTGACAATGCAATGACCCTCAGGCAATACAGGGAGGCAATCTGATATGCTGACGATAAAAGATCCCACCAAAGGGTTGGTCGCCCATGGCGTAAGCACATGTGCAGGATGCGGACTGGAACTGGCCATTCGAGTGATTCTCGACGTGATGGGCGAAAATACCATCATTGTCATACCACCAAGTTGTTCAGCCCTTTTCTCTGGTTTTGGCAATGAAACCACTTTGAGAATTCCAGGCGTTCAGGGCAACCTGGAAAACACTGCGGCCATCGCTGCCGGTGTTCGTGCGGGCCTCGAGTACCAAGGGAAAGGCGACATCAACGTACTTGGTCTGGCCGGCGACGGCGGTACAGCGGATATCGGCTTGCAATCTCTTTCCGGTGCCTTGGAGCGCGGGGACAAGATACTCTATGTCTGCTATGACAATGAAGCCTATATGAACACCGGAATCCAGGGCAGCAGCTCAACTCCCATGGGTGCCTGGACCACCACCACGCCCTACGGCAAACCGGTGAAACGAAAAAATCTCATGCAGATCGTTGGCGCTCATGGCATTCCCTATGCGGCCAGCGCCTCCATTGGCTATATCGACGACCTTCGCAAAAAAGTGGTAAAAGCAAAGGCTGCAATAGCTGAAGGTCCAGCCTTTTTACACATCCATGCTCCATGTCCCACAGGCTGGGGATATGACCCGGCCCTGACCGTAGAACTGGCGAAACTGGCAGTAAGCACTAGATGCTGGAACCTCTTTGAACTGGTAGACGGCAGCAAAGTCAACATCACCAAAAAGGTAAACAAGGTCAAACCCGCAGAGGAATACCTGACGCCACAAAAGCGGTTCACAGGTATCGATGCTACGACCCTGGCAATGGTACAGACCCAGATCGATAAAGACTATGCACGACTCGAACTGCTGGCAGGCTTAAGTTGCGAAACAGATTCGGCAGCATAACTCTCAACGGCCGTACTCTTTTCTAAAAATATCATAATATTAATAGGGCAAAGCTGAAATGCTTTGCCCTTTTTACGGCGTGGGTGGGATTCAGTTTTGCACTAACACTTCCCACACTTTTGACGTCAGAGCTTCATAGGAGACCGGCTTCTGCAGGAAATGGGTTCCCTCGTCAAGCACACCTTGCTGGGCAATAATGTCGGCAGTATAACCGGACATGAAGATGACCTTCATCTCAGGACGAATGACCTGCAAGATGTCCCGCAAATCTTTGCCATTCATCTCAGGCATAACCAGGTCTGAAAGCAACAGATGAATGGGGCCTGGATGTTCTTTTGCCAAAGAAATGGCGCCATCAATGGTCGATGCTGCCAATACCGCGTAACCACCCTTTTCAAGCATGGTTTTGATCAGCTTTAAGAACATCTGATCATCTTCAACGAGGAGAACGGTTTCTGTTCCTTGCCGGAGAGGTTTAACGATTATCTCTTCGACGGGCTCCACAATTGTGAGTTTTCGAGGGAGATAAATATGAAAGGTTGTTCCATGCCCCACCTCGCTCGTCACCTCAATAAAGCCGCGGTTCTGTTTAACCGCTCCATAAACAGTCGATAACCCCAGCCCCGTTCCCTGCCCGAAATCTTTGGTTGTAAAGAATGGATCAAAAATCTGATCCAGATTTTCTTTGCTGATTCCATGGCCATCATCTGAGACGGAAAGTTGCACGAAATCACCTTGCTGAGCCTCAGGGTGAGCTTTCTTGTCACTCTCTGTAAAGGAACAGTTCCGCGTTTGAATTGTTATTTTCCCAATACCAGAGATCGCATCACGGGCATTAACACATAAATTGGCAAGAATCTGATCCAATTGAGAAGGGTCTATATTAACAGCCCAGAGATGGGCTCCTGGATTCCAGATAAGCTGGATATTTTCACCGATCAACCGTTGCAGCATTTTCAGCATACCCGTCACGGTATCATTCAGATCGAGCACTTTAGGGGTGATTGTCTGCTTCCTGGCAAAAGTAAGCAATTGCCTGGTAAGGTCAGCCGAACGCTTTGCAGCGCTTCGGATTTCTTCTAAATCATCAACAAACGGACTTGCGGGATCAGCTTCCATCAAAGCCAGTTCAGTGTGTCCGAGGATAACCCCCAGCATATTGTTAAAATCATGCGCTACGCCACCAGCCAGTTGGCCAATCGATTCAATTTTCTGAGCTTGCTGGAGTTGTGATTCGAGTTTTAATTTGTCCTCTTCTGCCTGCTTGCGCTCGGTGATATCCCGCCATGTGGTGTGGAGCATGTTCTGCCCTTTGATCATGACGGGCATGAGAGAAACCTCGACGATGAACTCGTCTCCTGCAGCATTGACGCAGGTCCAGTCGAACCGATGCCGCCCCTTGCTGTAGGCTAATGCTATCATTTCCTGTGCCGCCTCGTCAGAGCGCCGGCCGTCGGGTTGAAACTCCGGTGAGATTTTGGTAGGCGGCAGGAGCAGAAACTGCTCACGAGTCATTTTCAGAAGATCAAGAGCTGCCTGGTTGCACTCCACAAAAACCCCGGAACCGTCGATAAGAAGGATGGGATCAGAAGAACCCTCAAACAGCTTTCTGAACGTAATCTCACTCTCAAGCAATGCATCTTCAGCAATTTTTCGTTTCGTGATATCCTGGAAGAAGCCAACTACCTTATGTTGATCTCTATCAACTTTGCCGATCGTGTGAACCCATCTCAAGTTGCCTTGAGCCGTTTGAATTTCCAGCTCAAGATCATATGGCTCATCAAACTCAATTGCGCGCTGTATGGCTTTTTCCAGAATCGACCTTGAAGTGGGGGTATAAAATGTAATTGTGGTCTCAAGAGTCGGTTGAAATGTTCTGCTGTCCACCTCATGAATACGATAGACCTCCTCCGTCCATTTTATCTTCAAAGAAGCAATATCAACTTCCCAGCCACCGACTTTACCGACTTTCTCCGTCTCTCTGTAAAGATGCTGAAGGTTTTCCAGCTCCAATTCCGTTTTTCTTTTCTCCGAGATATCCGTAAAAAAGCCCTGAAGGAATTGTTTGTTCTCAAGATCGACAAGGGTTGCCTTGATTTCCACATCAATAATTTTACCACTGGCGGTCACCAGCTTGCTCACGAGAGTTTCCCCACTTTTTTCCTGTAGATGCTGCTTAAAAGTATGGGTGAAATTCTCCTCATGTTCTTCAACCGGATGGAAGTCTTTTTGCTTCGTTCCAATGATTTCAGACATGTCTCTTTCCAACATTTCGGCAAACACGGTATTGCAATCAATAACAGTACCCGTAGCCGGATCTGCCAGAGCAATGCCGTAGGAAGCCGAATCAAACATTTGGCGAAGCCGAGTTTTCTGAAAATCAAGTTCTGAACGCATTCTTTCAAAAAACAGAATCAGCATGCCAAGGGCGATGATAATCGCACAGGTGGTACCGATCATGTAACCAAAAGGCGCAAACCACTCTACTGGTCGAAGGAACGGATAATCGGCCTGATGTAGCCCCCAGACAATAAATGTGATGCCAACAACTCTTTTCCCGACCCCCGTGGAGAAGTCTGAACGTAAAAAACTGTATCCCACCCAGATGTCAACGCAGGCAAAAAATCCAAATAGCGGGATATTCAACATCAGGAAGGAATAATTGAAAAAAACTGCAAGAGCTGTCCAGGCGAGGACAAGAACGAATGCCCCTTGCCAAATTGGAGAAATTTTTTCTTCGATAAACTCAGAGGTTCCCGTGTACAGGAAATACAAACTGATAACTATCATGCTCAAACTGGCAAACGAGAGCGCCGGAGAGTTGCCATTGGCAATGATGATGAGAAGAAAGATATATCTCAGGGAATGAACAGCCCAGGCGAGAAACCACAACGCCAGGAATTTCTTCCGGTAGGCATAGTAGAGATAACCATAAGCGACACTGAGTAGAGTGCACCCAATCAATGTTGAAAGAACTGCCGGAAAGAGCCAGGACATAAAGGGAAATCCTTATAAAACCAAGTTGACTCAACAAGGTTCAGATGGAAAAAAGAGTGTGAAACCTTGATGGAGAGTTAGAGGGTTCATCCAATTTTTATTGAGTAATGATGTACATTAGCTGATCATTGCTATTGAGGCAATGCCTTCCCCCTATTCCATATAATGAGACGTCTGTACCACACCAAATGGTCACGTATTCTGCGTTTCAACCAATGATTGCCACTTTTCAACCAGGCCTCTTCAGTAACGGTTATTTTGCATGAATATAAGGCGTCAGCCTTTGCTATTTGATTGATCTCATATTAAAACAGAAAAAACTTTATATTTACTGACACTTTCATCCATCAGTAACCATTGCACGGCTTCCACCTTTCCAGTACTATATGTCAACAACTGGTCAGATTTTCGTCACATTTGCAAAGGAACGATAATGGTCATGGTCCTCTCCCTGAAAAAAAGACTGATCTCTCTCCTGACCTCCGCAAAGAGCGATACAGATTTTCTTGATCAGGTCAACAAATTGGCGGCGCTGGAAGGAACGGCTGTTTTTCAAACCTTGTTGGAAATCTTAGGTGGAATTGATATTGCCGAACATGAGAGAAAGGAGCTTTGGCAGAACATCGTTTATCACAGACAGCAGCTCAGCCTCACTCTCGGTAGAGACGTCGATATCACCACAGCCATCAGCGATTACCTGCAAACCCGCACCAGCCTCCTCAAGCACCCCCGCATTGTTGAGACATCAGCCTTTGAGAATATTGTTCATGACACTGTACACGATAACCTGACCGGCCTCGCCAACAGACCAAGTTTCGACCAGACCTACCAACAGCAGATATCCATGGCAGAACGCCATGGTGACAACCTCTCTGTTCTCTTTATTGATATCGATAACTTTAAGGATATCAACGACACGTACGGTCACGCAGCGGGCGATGAAGCTCTCCGGACAGTGGCACAGATTATTCAGCATGAAAAACGCAACAGTGACATTGCCGCCCGTTATGGCGGCGAGGAATTCGTTTTGCTGCTCAGCCGAACTGATAACTTCAATGCATATATCCTGGCTGAGAGACTTCGAAAACATGTCGCAGAGACAATTATCAAACACCGTCGTGATTCCTTTTCCGTGACGATAAGCGGTGGTATCGCAACCTACCCAACCCATTCCACAGACCCGGCCGAACTCCTGAATCTGGCAGACAGCGCCGTCTATCTGGCCAAAGGCTCAGGGAAAAACAATATCGCCTTCTACAAAGCGGAGAAAAGACGCTACCTGAGGGTCAAGATCCATGAACCGGTGCTGGTGAAAGAATTGGATTTCCAGGATTCCACAGTGTTTTCAGCCCTGAGCAAGGATGTTTGCGTTGGTGGGCTGCTGTTTGAAAACAGTTACCCCCTCCCCATTGACTCGCTCATCAAAGTCAGGATGCCTGTTGGAGACAACCCTCCGGTACTCCTCATAGGCAAGGTTGTACGGGTTGAGTCCCTGGGGGACAACCGATACGATATAGGTATGACTACATCTTTCCGTTCAATGGACAAGATTGCCAGTGAGGAAATCGCAAGCATCTTACGCAAACAGGTACAGTCCCCCGACCCATCTTAAAGAAAGCTGACATTCGCTATTTCAACTCAAAAATAACAGTGTGAATTCCAGGAACAAGTCCCTGATGATTCACCGATATGTAACCAGATCGGGATTTCCCAACAGGTCGAGATGTGCGGTGGAATTAAAGGTCATCAGGCGACAATCGTACCGAGACCCGTGGTCAGCCGTTTTCCCTTTATGAGCGGTAAACAGTGAAACCGATGTATTCCTGATCCGCCACCCTAGTTCTGTTGCCACGTCATCCGGCAAATCCAGGGCCATCTGCATAACAACATTTATCACACCTCCGGAAGTAAATATGCCGATATTCTGTCCTAGTTGGCTGTTTTCTACGACCTTGAGCACTCCCTTTTGTACACGGGAGATATATTGTCGATACGACTCAATCTCTCCTGAGCTGTGGGTGCCTGCCACCCAGCGGGTATAGATGATATTGAACAGTTTCTGAAAGGTTTTCCGATCAGCCTGGATATTGCCAAATATGTTTTCCGGCAGACCAAGCTCATCCATAACACAGGGCAACTGGTCATGGATAATAGACATAAAGTCATATTCATCAAACTCGCTCATGATTGTGGACACAGGAAGAGACTGGTGAGGCTGTTTGTCGATAACCAGGTCTGCCGTATCTCTCTGGCGCTTCATCTGCCCGGAATACACTGCATCAAAGTCAAGGCCTGATCTTTTGAAATACTCTCCTAAAATTTTGCTTTGCTGAATTCCCACCTGGGAAAGGCAATCGTAGTCCTCCTTGCCAAATGAAGCCTGTCCGTGTCGGACAAACCAGAGTTTTACACTACCGTTATTTGGGATGGGTTTCTTTTCAGCCATTGACCTCCTCCGATCTATAGTATTTTTCATTATACTGTATTTTTGATTACTTAAAGTCAACATTAAAAACGAACGCTTGTTCTTTTTTCTTGATTTATCTCTTTGCCCCTTATATGGTTGCATTATGAAAATTCTCATATGCATAAAACCGAACATCACTGGCCAGGAGATTGGCCCTTTGGAGGCTCATGCTGTTGAAGCCGGATTAAGGCTGAAGGACAGTGACAGCAGCTGCCTGGTTGATGTGATCACTGCCGGCCCGCCAAAGTGGGCAAACATTCTTCATCGAGCGTTAGGAATGGGGGCAGACAACGCATTTCACATTCTGACCGATCACAAGAATGAGAGACCGGATGGACTGGTTCCGGCATCTGAAACGGCAGAGTTGCTAAGCCGTGCTCTCACGTGTACTGATTTCACTCCGGAATATGACCTTATTCTTACCGGCATCATGTCTCAGGATCTCATGGCCGGTCAGGTCGGACCCATGTTGGCCGTCCATATGCAAATCACATTTGCCACTGGTGTGGTTCGGTTAAACCATCAATCCGGAAGCTTGGCCTGCCATAGGGATTGGGAAGGAGGGAAAAGAGAAACCCTTGAGATCCCCTTGCCGGCACTGGTCTCCATTCAAGCGGGGCACTACACTCCCCGTTACCCAAGTCTCTCTAATATCCTCAAGGCGGCGTCGGCCGAGATCCAAACCATCACTCTTCGAGAGCTGGACCTGGCGGGTATGCAACCGGATGCGATTTTCCTGGATACTATCGAACCTCAAAAGTCACGGGCAGGAGAGATGATCAACGGCAGCATTGAAAAACAGGTTCGTATATTCACATCTTTTTTGCAGGAGCGGGCGCTTTTATGAAAATGGTCATGGCGGCATAGATCATGGCGTTTGCCGAACCGGTTGCCCCGTACTCAATTATCGGATCACGAACAAAGGAGTGGCGATGACTACGACAACGATGGCTGCACAACCCTGGCTGGCACACTACGATGAAGGCGTTCCTCACAAAATAGACTACCGGCAGATCACCCTGCCCCAGATACTGGAAGCAAATATCAGCAACTACCCCGAACGAACTGCCCTCAACTTTATGGGCTTTCAGCTGAGCTATACTGAATTTGGGGAGATGATTGACCGTTTTGCCGCCGCTCTTGCAGGATTTGGCATCACCAAGGGAGACCGGGTGGCGATCCTGCTACCCAATACGATCCCCTGCGTGGTCGCGTACCACGCCACTCTCAAACTGGGTGCTGTCGTGGTGATGAACAACCCTCTCTACACAGATCGTGAGCTGATCCACCAGCTCAACGACTCGGGCGCCATCTGTCTGGTCACCCTGGATCTGATGGCCGACCGCATGGTGGCTCTGAGAACCAGAACCGCCATACGCCAGATCGTTTACACCAGTTTTGCCGACTACCTTCCATCGGCCCTGAAAACGGCAAAGCTGGTGCCGACCGCTGAGGTCACCCCTGCTGATGACCTTTATCCCTGGTGTACCTTGCTCGAAAAACAGACGCCTCTCAAGGAAATTGCCTCCCTGAGCATGAACGACATGGCCATGCTGCAATACACAGGCGGCACTACCGGGCTCGCCAAAGGAGCCATGCTTACCCACGGCAACCTCAGCCGCCAGCTTCAGCAGGTAGACGCATGGTTCCCGGTGTTTAATCGAGAACAAGACGAGGTGATGCTCGGAGCTTTGCCCTTCTTCCATGTCATGGGTCTCACCACCAGCATGAACTACTCCCTCTATCTGGCCTGGAGCAACGTCCTGATCCCAAAACCTCAGCCAGATCATCTTATCGACACCATTGCGAGATTCAAACCCGGCTTCGTTTCCATGGTTCCGACTATGTACATCGGTATCCTCAGACACCCTAAAGTCGACGAGCTCGATCTCTCCTGCATCAAGGGTTGCTTTTCAGGTAGCGCTCCCCTGCCGGTCGAGGTGATCAACGAATTCAGATCACGCACGGGAACGACCATTTCCGAAGGGTTCGGTCTCAGTGAAACCTGCCCGGTAACCCATATCAACCCCTACAGTGGAAAAACCAAGATTGGCTCCATCGGTCTGCCTCTGCCAGACACAGAGTGCCGTCTCGTGGACCTGGTTGACGGCGTATCGGACGTCCCATTGGGTGAAGCCGGCGAACTCATTGTCAAAGGTCCGCAGGTGATGGCCGGCTACTGGAACCGGCCAGAGGAGACTGCCGCCACCCTGAGAGACGGATGGCTCTACACCGGCGACATCGCCACGATGGACTCTGAAGGCTATTTCTATATCGTCGACCGCAAGAAAGACATGATCATCTCGGGAGGGTACAACGTGTATCCACGAGAGATCGATGAGGTTTTCTTTACCCACCCCAAGGTGGCGGAAGCCTGCGCTGTAGGCGTGCCGCACCCCACCAGAGGTGAACAGATCAAAGTCTTCGCTGTCCTGAAGTCTGGTGAGACTGCCACCGAGGCGGAAATGATCCACTTCTGCCGGGAGAGGCTGGCTGCTTACAAGCTGCCGACCATGGTGACTTTTTGCGAGGAGTTACCGAAATCGACGGTTGGCAAGGTGCTGCGCAAGGATCTGCGGCAGATGGCGACAAACGATCTCTGATCGTTTCCCGCAAGTTAATGGATATTGCATGAAAACGGATATACGAGAAAAGATCCTGGTAATTGCCGAACCTGTTGATGGAAAGATGCCCGCGTTCCTTTTTGAGCTCGTTGCTGCTGCTGAGAGGATACGGGAGTTATTCGGCAAAACAGAAATGGACATAGCGGTTCTGGTTCCCGGTTTATCCCCTCTAACCTTGGCACAAGAGGTAAATGACCGCACCGGAGTCGTGACGCTGGCGGTGCGGTGGCCATGTGAGGTAACACCTGAATCTTTGCAACAGGGGCTGGTTCATCTGGTAAAAGAGATATCTCCTGCTTTTGTCATCTTACCCCAGACAACCATGGGAAGAGAGGTCGCCCCTTACCTTGGCGCAAAACTAAACGGTTGTACCCTTTCAGGAGTTACAGATATACAACGCCATGAAAACCGGCTGGTCTTTTATCGACTGGTTATGGACAACACGCGCCTCCTTCCCCTTTATCCAGCACAGCACGGTCTGTGCGTATTGACTCTTCCACCTGGAACCTTTGCCAGCAGGAAAATGGAGAGTGTTTCCGGGCAAGGTTCCATCGTCGAAATGGAACTACCACCATCCTGTCTGAAACCAGCAATAAAGCGACTGTCCATGACCAGACAATCAATGGGCAACGGTGAGATACAGGGGGCAAAAATTGTCGTGGGAGCAGGCAGGGGCATCGGAAAAAAAGAAAACCTTAAAAAAATAGAATCGTTTACCGCACGATTTGCCGGAGCATGTATGGGTGCTTCCCGCCCGCTGGTGGATATGGGTTGGGTACCCTATGGCCGCCAGGTCGGAATCACAGGGGCCACGATTAGCCCTGATCTCTATATCGCCTGCGGAATTTCCGGATCGTCCCAGCACCTCGCGGGTATGTCCGGATCAAAATGGGTGGTGAGCATCAATAAAAATCCCGATGCCCCCATCTGCCGCCATGCAGATCTCTCCATCGTCGCGGACCTGAATACGTTTATTGAGGCGTTTATGGAATCGGGATGAAGATTTTTTATCGAATCCAATCCAGTTATCCCATCAAATGAACTGGTTTTAAGCCATCAACCTTCATGAAGAGGAACTCATTGTGGACTTTCAGATATCAAACCGGATTCAGACCATTGTCTCCATGATCGACGAATTTGTGGAGAAAGAACTCATTCCCCTGGAACCGGAGTTTTTGACCCGTCCATTCCGGGATATGCTACCCGTGCTCAGGGAAAAGCAGGCAATGGTTAAACGGATGGAGCTCTGGGCACCAAATTTTCCAAAAGATTGTGGAGGAATGGGCATCTCCCTTCTGGAGCATGGCCTTGTCTCGGAAGCGCTTGGCAAATCACCACTGGGCCACTATGTGTTCTGGTGCCAGGCGCCGGATGCGGGCAACGTGGAAATCCTCCACGCCCATGGAACAGAAGAGCAGAAAAAACGTTGGCTTCTCCCCCTCGTCCAGGGAGAGATAAGATCCTGCTTCGCCATGACTGAGGTGGATATGCCAGGTTCCAATCCCGTCATGCTGGAGACCACTGCAGTGAAAGACGGAACCGACTATGTGATTAACGGCCACAAATGGTATACATCTTCCGCAGACGGGGCCAAATTTGCCATCACCATGGCCGTTACCAACCCGGAGGCCCCAAAATACCAGCGGGCTTCTATGATTATCGTGCCCACAAACACCCCAGGGTTTAACCTTGTGAGAAATATCCCGGTTATGGGCCATGAAGGAGATGATTATTTCAGTCACGGTGAAATACTCTTTGAAGGCTGCCGGGTTCCCCAGGAGAACCTGCTGGGTGTTGAAGGGCATGGGTTTGTCATGGCCCAGGAAAGGTTGGGGCCGGGCCGCATTCATCACTGCATGCGATGGCTGGGGGTTTGCCGCCGGGCGTTTGACCTGATGTGCAGGCGAGCCAATACCCGTGTCATTTCTCCTTCCGGTGAGACTCTTGCCAGCCGCCAGATTATCCAGAGCTGGATAGCCGAATCCGCAGCGGAACTGGAGTCGGCCCGCCTGCTCACCTTAAATTCAGCCTGGCAGATCGATAACGTGGGGGCATCAGCGGCCCGTGATTCTATCTCCATGATCAAATTTGTCGTCGCCAACACCATGGGCCGGATCGTGGACCGGGCACTCCAGGTGCACGGCGGCCTGGGCATGACCGACGACACCATACTGGCCTGGTTTTATCGCCATGAAAGAGCTGCCCGCATTTACGACGGGGCAGATGAAGTACACAAGACAGCACTCGCAAAAAGGATATTGAAAACGTATGCCTGAAAGCAGCTTGGACTACACGACATTCAAGAAAAAATACGCCACCCGCGGCGCGGATATTCCTCAGCAGGTCTACCTGGCCAACCAGGATACCATGCGGATCAAGAAGGAAAAAACGGCTGTAGACAACCTGGAAAAAATCCTTTCCGCGGTTTTCAGCATCTCCTCAAAGAAAGGGTTTCATGCCATGACCATGAGGGATTTAAGCCAGAAATCTGGGATAAGCCTGGGCGCACTCTACCCGTATTTTGAGAGCAAGGATCAGCTGCTGGCCATAATACTCGAACAGGGAAGAAGCATGGTTTGCGAAACCCTGGAGATGTTCTCCCGCGAACATGCTCACCCCCTGGAAAAGCTGAGGGTTACGATCAAAGCACATATTTTTCTCTCGGAGCTCATGCGGCCCTGGTTCTATTTTGCCTTTATGGAGGTCAGAAACCTGAAGGCCGCCGAGTTCGAGGCAGTGAAGGCCATGGAAGAACGTACCCAGAAAATTTTATGCGATATTCTGGAACAGGGAGAGGCCGAAGGGGTCTTTCGGGCCGGGAACCACGCCCTCACCGCTTCGATGATCAAGGCTTTGCAACAGGAATGGTACCTCAAACGCTGGAAATACACCAAACAGCAAGTGCCTGTGGACCAGTATGCAGAGCAGGTAATGGAAATGGTAGAGAAATATTGCTGTTGTTGAGTTTTGCAAGTTAATCACTGCGAATCCGTAGAGGAGACGCACTGGAGGATAGGGCAAATGTCAATCGTTGATCAAGCAACAACGGTCAGAAAGGGTGAGGAAATTCATGCCGGACGTATCGGAGACTTCCTCAAGGCCAAGGTGTCTGAGTTGTCAGGTGACCTTGAAATCAGTCAGTTCCCTTCTGGATATTCCAACCTGACATACCAGCTGAAGGCCGGAAACATGGAAATGGTGCTCCGCCGTCCACCCATAGGGGCAAAGGTGGATAAGGGCCATGACATGGAACGGGAATACAAGGTGCTTTCGGCACTTCATCCTGTTTTTCCCAGGTGTCCCAGACCCCTCGCCTATTGCGGCGATCCCGAACTTATCGGTGCTCCGTTTTTCGTCATGGAAAAGATGTCCGGTATTATCCTGAGAAAAGATCTTCCTCCGGACCTGTCCCTGCCAATTGAACAGGCGCGAGCGCTTTGCGAAAACCTTACCGACACCCTGGTGGAGATCCATGGTATTGACATGAAAGCCACAGGTCTCGATTCGCTCGGCAAGCCAGGCGGCTATGTGAGAAGGCAAGTGGAGGGCTGGTCGGCACGATACAGGAAAGCCAAAACAGATGATGCCCCTGACTTCGAGGCAATCATGGCCTGGCTGGCCGAAAATATGCCGGATGATACGGATACTCCTACGATGGTCCACAATGATTACAAGATGGATAACCTGGTTTTGGAACCGCAGAGATCAGAGAAGATCACCGGTATTCTGGACTGGGAAATGGCGACCTACGGAGATCCCCTCATGGACCTGGGCAATAGCCTGGCCTATTGGGTTAATGAACACGATCCCAAAGAGATGCAGATGATACGATCTATGCCCACCCATCTTCCCGGCATGCTTACCCGGCAGGAGATCGTTACCCGGTACGGGGAGAAGACCGGCAGGGATGTGACCAATTTTGCCTACTATTACTGCTTCGGACTCTTTCGTCTGGCTGTGATTGCCCAGCAGATCTACAACCGGTATTTCCACGGATTGACCAAAAACAAACGGTTTGCCACCTTGATTTTCGCTGTTCACGCCCTCGAAAAGACAGCTTTGAGGACTATAAACGAGTCTAAAATATAAGAGGAGAGACGGATGAAAGAATATGACCTGAACGGAAAAGTTGCGGTGATTACAGGAGCAAGCCGGGGGATCGGCCTGGCAGCAGCTAAAAAACTGGCAGCCTGCGGAGCCGTCTGCATCCTGGTGAGCCGAAATCTTGAAGCCCTGGAAGCTGCCACCAAAGAAATTGATGAAGCTGGAGGAAAAGCTGTAGCCATGAGCTGTCATGCCGGTTTCCCCGATCAGATAGAGGCACTTTTTGCTCGCATCATGGATAAATTCGGCCGCGTCGATATCCTGGTGAACAACGCCGCCACCAATCCCCATTTCGGGGAAATGCTCAAGGCTGACGCAGGCATCTGGGACAAGACTCTTGATGTCAACATCAAAGGCCCGTTTTTCATGACTAAATATGCAGTTCCACTGATGAAAGAGGGGGGAGCCATCATCAACGTCTCTTCGATCAATGCCGTACGTCCTGGCTATATGCAGGGGATTTATTCTGCAACCAAGGCAGCTCTGGTCAGCATGACCCAAACGCTTGCCAAAGAGTTGGCCCCACTGAATATCCGTGTCAATGCCTTGCTGCCTGGCCTGACCGATACCAAGTTTTCCTCCGCTATCATCAATTCGGATGAAATCTGCAAGCGTGCCCTGGCCCAGATTCCCTTGAGACGTTATGCACAGCCAGAAGAAATGGCCGGTTCCATTCTCTATCTGGCCTCAGATGCTTCATCATTTACTACCGGTGCCTGCCTGATAAGTGACGGAGGCATGACGATCTAAAAGTGGCACCTGCCGTTCGGCTCGCCACCTGACACAAGAGTTCATTTAATCCTCTTTTCCTCAACAGAAAAGAATAGATCTATGCGGGACTGTTGCTGCAGCCCCGGCAATCGAGGAGATAACGTATGGAGAGCTGCGAGATGAAAAAAGTGCTCATCCTGGGTGCCGGAACCATGGGGCTCCAGATAGGTGTGCTCTGTGGTGCATCCGGCTTTGAAGTGACCATCTTTGATGCATTTCCAGAGGCGCTCAACCGGGCTGAGGCGAGGGTCGGCAAGCTGGCCCATCGGCTTGCCGACCACAACCGGTTCGCCAGGGAAAAAGTTGCCGGGGCCCTTCAGAGAATACGGTTTTCCTCAGACCCTGAAGATGCGGGCAAGGATGCCGATTTCATCAATGAATCGGTACCTGAAGATCCCAGAATCAAGGCTGAGGTGTTTGCCCGGTTTCATAAGATATGCCCCGAGCACACCATTTTCACCACGAACACATCGACCCTCATTCCTTCGATGATTGCCGAGGCGACCGGCCGGCCTGACCGTTTTCTTGCGCTTCACTTCCATGACTGCGAGACAACAAATGTGGTCGATATCATGCCCCATCCCGGTACTTCAGAGGCAGCGCTTGAGGCGGTACGTGGCTTTTGCACGGCCATCAATCATTTCCCCATTGAACTGAAAAAAGAGCAGCCCGGATATGTTTTCAATACCATGCTGTCGGAATGGATGGGTGCGGCTTTAAGCCTTGCATCCAAAGGCGTGGCAAGTGTCGAGGATATCGACCGGGCCTGGATGGGTATTTTCAGATCCAGATTCGGCCCCTTTGGGATTATGGACTCTATCGGCCTCGAAACGGTCTACAAGGTCACCGCGTATTGGGCTGGGCGAAAAAATGATCCGCGTGGACAAAAAAATGCGGCATTTCTCAAAGAATATGTGGATCGCGGAGATCTGGGTAAAAAGACCGGTAAGGGGTTCTATTCATATCCTGAACCGGAATACCTCTCAAAAGAGTTCCTCAAAGGAATCTATTAAATTTCAATCCAGGAAAAAGATATGGGCAAATATATTTTGCTGGGAATGAATCAACCGAATTCATCAAGGAACAATTGCAGGATCGTCCATACATCGGACAATTATGAACAACTTCTCAGGATCTGGGAGACTATCGAGAAATTTTATTCGCAGATAGAAATGGATGGCCGTAATGGCTTAAATGCAGCATCCAAGCAGATGATAGAAGAAAACCCATATCTCAGCTCATTGTATGAAGTGTATTATGAGTCAATTATTTTTACTGTCACTCTCGTCGGCATTTTCGAATCCCTGAAGGTTGGTGCAGGGAGTATGAGTGAAATTGCCTAGTGTCGTATTTCATTATGATATCAATTATTATGACGATTCAATGGGTATTATATACTTAGTGGTCTTGCCATAATGATTCCACGTAACACGCACTAGCTTTTGATTCAAGACCTGCCCCCGCACACTGGCTAGACGACGGCGTCCGCAGCAGAGTCATCGGGCGCCGTCAGGTATCACCGTTATCCGGTTGGGAATTGGCAACGACTAGTATCTGAACCGTTTAATAATGTTGTTCAACTCATTGGCCAACTGCTTCAACTCGTGTGCGTTCTCCTCAATCGACCTGCTGTTGCTGGAAATCTGACCAGCTGAGTCATTGACCATCGCCACTTCCCGGCTGATTTCCGATATCATCGACGTCCCTTGCGCAATGTTCTCATTCACATGCTCAATCCCCTGGGAAGCCTGGTTCACGTTATTTGAGATTTCGCTGGTTGCCACCGACTGTTCCTCAATCGCCGTAGCAATAGCAGCGATAATGTCATTTATTTCATTAATGATCTGGCCAATGGTCGCAATCTCGGACACTGTCTCGCCAGTGGTGGTCTGCACGCCTTCAATTTTGCCTTTGATTTCTGCAGTTGCAGCAGCGGTCTGCTTGGCCAGTTCTTTGATCTCGTTGGCGACAACGGCAAAACCCTTGCCGGCTTCACCAGCCCGCGCAGCTTCGATGGTGGCATTCAGTGCCAGCAGGTTGGTCTGCTCCGATATTTCGGTAATGGTCTCAGTAACGGCACTGATGGCGCTGGCCGCTTCACCCAGATTATTCATTTTCACAGACGCAGCAGCCGCCTGAGCCACAGCTTTCTCCGAAATACTGCGTGCCTTTTCTGAGTTCTTGGCAATCTCATTGATGGTTGCTGCCATCTCCTCCACCGCAGCTGCCACCATGCTGGTATTACTGGTGGTTTCATCCATACGGACCGAGATGCTCGTCATGTTGCCGTTCATATCTGCCGAGGCACTTGCCACGGTTCCCGCCTGCTGAGAAGTGGACTTCGCATTGCCGGCCAGCTCGGTTGCAATCCCAAGCAACCGCCCTGACGACGAGTCAACCACTCCAGCGTGAGAGGCCACTTCACTGATGATTTTCTGGAGATTGTCGAGAAATGTATTAAACCAGACGGCAAGCGTGCCCAGTTCGTCTTTGGTCGCTATCGTCAAACGTTTGGTCAGATCGCCTTCACCCTCAGCGATATCACGGATCATGTCCGTTGTCCGTGCAATAGGCCTGGCCAGGGAGTTGGCCAGTAAAATTCCGACTACTGCAAAGATCACAGTGATGGCCAGGCCGATCATTGCAATTAACAACAGCATCCGCGAAACTCCTGCCATTATTTCACTCTTTTCAATGATGCCTATCAGTTTCCAGCCCAGAGCAGGCGAAGTGAGAATCTTTGCAGCATAATCCACCCCGTCTATCTCGACCAGCAGATCACCTTTGTCTGTTTTTCCAAAGAGAGAAAAAGCTTCCAGCTCCAGTTCGTCCAGTTTCTTGAAATTATGATCCGGGGTCCTAGGGTCGGCCAAGACTACTCCATCGTCCTGGACCAAGATTACATAACCAGTTTCTCCAAGCTTGGTTTTCTTGATGAAATCAGTGAGTTCAGCCAGTGTTACATCAATGCCCACAACTCCTACGACCTTGCCCTGCCGCTCAACAGTCTCGGTGGCAGTAAAGACAACGTCGCCGGTGGTTGACTGATAGGCTTTACTGATAATCGGCACCCCTTTATTTGCCAGCGCCTCTTTGTACCATGGTCTCGCCCGCGGATCATATCCCGGAGGCAACGGAGCATCACTTGCCATGGAGAAGCCGCCATACTCAGTACCGACATAAACATCGACAAAGCTTTTATGTGTCTTCAATAGGGAACGAGTCAAATCAAGCATACCGGCTTCCACTTCACCAGCTTCAAGATCTTTGCTGCTTTTATCTTCCGTCTGATTGATAAACGAATTCACCGTCTCGTCAGCTGCAATGACGGCCGGATGTCTGGCCAGCAGGGATGTGTTTGCTTTGGTTTCATCGATAAAAATCGAAATTGCCTTATCAATATGGCCGAGCTCATTACCCGTTGAATGAAAAAATATTTCGAGCGAATCAGCCCGAAAGTTGTATCCGATAACCAGGCAGACCAGAAGGATAGGAAAAATAGTCGAGCCGAGCAAAGCCAAAAGGAGCTTCATTTTCAGTGTGATATTCATCAATAGCCTCTTAGGTAATGATTCCATGGAAACGCACAGCCAAACACACAAAGCGTGAAGATAACAATATCATTGTCCACACCTGGTATCAGCTTGTCAAAATTGTTTTGCTTTTCTGAAAATCAAAGGCAATTACTCGCCGGCAGGAGTTTGATGAAACAGCACTGCGATTCTACGAGTTCGGTCAAGTTTGAACAGTAAACGGGAAAGGGTCACCTATGAGAAGGTCTCTCGTCGAGGATGGTCCTCCTGACGGGTAGTTTCTCCCGCCAGGCTGATATTTCGTAATTGCAGTTAATACAAAAGCAGGACAGCAAAGCCATGCAAATACATATGCTGTCCTGCTTGCGCATTCATCGCGAGCTGCGGCAGCCTGGGTGATTAATACCCACTACCAACAATCAGGTTATCTTTTGTTTTTCTAGCGTAGGTGTGCTTAATTTTGCCCTGCCATTCATACTCAACCCATACCCCTTCCGGAGTTGCTACAGCAAGTGCCTCGTATACAGGAGGAGCCTTCTCTGCCAAACTCTCACCGGCAAGCGAAGGATGCACAAGCAGTGTTCCGCTTTCTTCCATGATAAATGCATAAGGCTCATACGCGTTTGGGGCAAAATCTTTAGCGCTTGTGCCACTTTCGATTGCCATGACAATGGTATCGACATTCTTGCTGATAGCGGCTTCATCTACCTCCGCAAAAGAGACTGCAGCAATACACAGAACAGAAATCAGGGCCAGAGCAACTGTTAATCTTTTCATTGTGTTCTCCTTGTTGGAAAACAGCAGCCAAATCCCCTGTACCCATGCGTACAGGGCTGTGCCGTTTTCATTTTTCGGGTTGCAGCTCACGCGCGCATAACTTGAAACTGTGAAACGCAATCGTACTAACCCCAAGATTGCATGGGGATGATAATGGCGGTGATAAATGAAAAGAAAATGTTTTTCAGGAAAGACTTAACAAACCGGTATACCGTGTTTTTCATCTTGATCAAGAAAACGATCCTATCTAATTGATGCATGCATGGCAACCTATTTCTTACGATTATTCCAGATTGCTTGCCTGCACCCGGTTGAAATGGGACTCAAGGATGTCGTCGATTTCATTACTACCGGGGATTCGGAAGATCCAGAAGTGCCAGGAACAGTAAACGAGACGGAGGGCATTGGCGAACTTGGCCTGACCGATGATGAGGTATGGCAAATTGTCGCCTTTTTGAAAGCGTTGACAGATAAGAAATAAACGCAGCAGATATTTCATCAACACCATAACACATACAGTATTTGGTTTGTATTATGGTGGGTGAGGTGAAAGAAGGTGATAAGATTTCGTTTTCTCAGGTGATCCCAAAAGAGGGCCACTGCGCCCCACCGTTCCCACGCAATAACGCATATTTTAGTCAACAGGTACCAGCGAAAAACAACTTTGTCTTTCAATTCTATTCAAGCACGCTAGATCCCCCACGACAGAAAGAGATTTTTCCATTGATGAAGCCAATTATCGCGCAAAAAAGCGAGACCACTACCCATTTTTCACCCCAGTAGAGTGCAGCCATGAACGGAAATCTTCCAGTCTCATAGGTTTGGCATAATAATACCCCTGGCCATCGTTACAGCCAAGCTGCCGTAAAAAATCAACCTGCTCTTTCCCCTCTACTCCTTCTGCAACAATCTGCAAATCAAACTGTTTGGCGAGCAAAGCGATAGTCCGTATCAACTGTTCGTCATCCCGGTTTTTGCCGATTCCGGAAACAAATGACATGTCCACTTTCAGAGTGCTCAGCGGCAACTGTTTGAGATACTGCAGTGAGGAATAACCGGTACCAAAATCATCGATGGAAATGGTAAAGCCGGAATCGACAATGGTCCTGAGCAACGATAGTACGTGATCGGTATTCTCAAATAGAGTAGACTCGGTGATTTCCAACTCGATAAATTTGGCAGCAAGCCCGCTATTGCGTTGCAAGGTCAAAAGATCATCTAAAAACGTAACCGATTGCAATTGTATCGGCGAAAGATTAACTGAGAGTTTCAGTTCATACCCATCCTCAATGAGCGCGGCCGTTTCGCTGAAGGCCTTTTCATATAATTGCTGCGACATCTGAACGATCAACCCTGAATCCTCAGCTACAGGGATGAAATCGCCAGGCGATACCAGACTCCCGTTCGACAGCCAGCGGGCCAGGGCTTCCATTCCCGAAACCATGCCGGTCGCCAAATTGACCTTGGGTTGGTAGAACGGAATAAATTCACTCTTCTTCAATCCCTCACGGATTTTTGCCAAATAGTTGATTTTTTTCTGCACCTCGGCTTCCATTGCCTGATTATAAAAAGAAAGACTGTTACCCTTTGTTTTTTCGGCATTATTGAGCGCCAGCATCGCCCGGTTAATGAGTTCCTCTGCTTCGTCGGCATCTTCTGGTGACAGAGCAATACCAATACTCATCGTCATGTAAATGAGCTGCTCACCAACTTGAAGAGGGTCTGCACAGGCGGAAAAAATTCTTTCAGAGATCGACAGAGCAAATTTTGCGGAAGATTTTCCCGTCTTTGCCAGAATAACGAATTCATCTCCACCGATACGTCCCAAAGTATCCTCAAGCCGGAGGAGAGGCCGTAACCGCTCGACAACCAGCTGTAGCAAACGGTCTCCCCCCTTATGCCCCAAAGAATCATTAAACGTCTTAAAGTTGTCCAGATCACAGATCAGACAAATCAGCTTTTCTTTTTTTCTCTTGCACTCGGAAAGCATCTGACGAAGCCCATCCTGAACCATGAGCCTGTTGGGCAATTCGGTCAGCTGATCATGGTAAGCAAGATAATGGATTTTTTCCTGCTGTCTCACAAGTTCGGTAATGTCATTGAACACGGCCGCATAATTGCTGATCTTACCTGACTTATCCTTCACTGTGCTGATCGTAAGCCACTCAGGGTAGATCTCACCATTTTTTCGTCTATTCAAGATCTTGCCCGACCAAAATCCCTTTTCCTTCAGCATCGCCCACATCTCTGCATAAAACTCAGGTGGATGTTTTCCAGACTTCAATATCCTCGGGTTCTGTCCCACCGCTTCTTCCGCCGAATAACCGGTGATCTTTTCAAAGGCGGGGTTTGTACGAACTATAGTTCCCTCACTATCGGAGATAGAAATACCTTCGACGGTATTCTCGAATATTTCCTTATAAATATTCAGATCAAGGCTTGTCTTTCTCTGTTCCTCCAGAAGTTCACGGAGTTTTTCATTGCGATCGTTAAGCTTTTTCAAATACTGGGAAAAAAGGTCTGAAAGCGCTTCGATTTCATTTTTGCCGGAAACGTTCTGTTCTTCACGAACGGACAGGTCCTGCTCCGCCGAAATCTGTTTGAGCAGTGCGTTCAGCGGGCCAGTAATGGACGTGCTCAGATAGTAAGAGATTACAAGCGCAATGAACAGACCAAGGCAAACCAAGGCCCAAAAGAGTTTTTTGAGACTCTGCAATGGCCCGTAGAAATCGAGGACATAGCCTGAGGCAGCGACGAGCCAGCCGAATTGATCGATTGTATCAAATACGGCGACTTTTTCTCTCTTCTCATTAATTTGCGGGTCAGTCCATTCATAAAAAAGCTTTCCCTGTCTGGCGCGTAACATTTTATCAAAGAGGTCTCGATACTCATTGTCCTTGGCAAGAACATTGCCGGACAAGGTTGGATGCGCCAACACAAGACCACTCTGGTCAATGACAAAGGGATAGCCATGCTCTGATATCTTGATTGACATGATTTCATCCCGAAAATCGGTAGGATTGATCAGCAGACCAAGCTCATCCCGGTACGCGGTCACAGAGATAATCCAATCCCAAGGGTCGAAATAGTCCATATAGAGGACTTTTTTCCTTGGTTTTGCTTCTCCAGGATTCTGCCATTCATATTCGAGAAATCCCTTTTTCCTGTTTATCTGCTCTTTGACAAAATACCACTCGCTTATGTCCGTGCCCTGAAGCAGACTTACCGGATGGGACAGAAGCACACCGTTGGAGTCGATAATATAGGTGTAGCCTGTGCTGCCTATGGTTTTGGCCAGTATCCTTGAACGAGATTCCTGCTGAGCCTCATCTTTACTGACCTCCCCGGAAAGGCTCCGCATATACTGCATGTTAACCGTTGAAAGATGCTGTTCAGCAACAGCTCGGAGATAGGCACGGCTTGACAGCGTAGCAGAAGTCTCAACCACCTGCCGGATGCCTTTGACGGTTTTGACGAGATTTTCATCAAGATGCCGGGAGATGACTCCATCTATCAGAACATAGGCTATCCAACTGCCCAGGAAGAACAGTAAAAAAAATGCCGAACATACTGTGAAAAAAATGGTGTAGCTTAATCTTGCCTTATTAAACATACTCTCTCCTGAACGAGCAGAGAACCATGGTGCTAAAACCAGATATGACTCGCTTTATAACTGTTCGCCCTCCATCACCTTTGCAGAGCAGATCCTTCATTGTATTCTACGACATCACATAGCATATACCAGCATGAACAACATTCTCAGTCCAGGCATAAACACGAGTTGGTGCGTCAATCTCTTCCCGTGACCGCAACTGCAATCTTCGACAATTATCCATTATCTCAGAAACAGTAATTTTTTTCAAAGACGTGTAGTAGACTGAGATAACCGCACATTTCCCATTCACAGCCGAAAGCCCCTGCCAGACATCAACCATCTTTATCCGATTCTGCGATCATCCACTTACGATATTGAGCAGTGAACCCTTCCACATCCGATCGATCCGCCCAATTGGAGATATGGCAATTCATGAGAATGGGGGCGCAGACTGTAGGAATATCACACGCGACAAGCTGGGGGGGCTCATACAGGAAAGGCTCTCTTTAACGCGTGGATAGAGCATAAAATTACAATCTTCCATGCACCCGGCGATGTGTGCTGCGTTTGGGTTGCCAACTTGACACTACATCGTATCCAATGTATCCTATTGGTCGTAGAAAAATTAGATATACAACGTAAACTTAATCAATTAATTTATAGCCAATATGTAAGAGCATGCTGGTTTTGTGCGCATATATGCTAAGTATCCAATGTATAATATGGATGATAATGAACAAGTAGAGAGAGAAACACCGACGACTGTTTCAGATAATGTGCTGATAAGCCTGAGGCGTATTATTCAGGCGATCGATTTGCACTCCCGCCAACTGGTACGGCAGCATGGTATTACCACACCGCAACTCATCATCTTAAAACAGATACATGACAATCAACCCATAACTGTGAGCAAAGTTGCAAAGCAGATAAGTCTCAAGCAGGCGACGGTAACTGACATTTTGAACCGTTTAGAGAAAAAAGGACTTGTTCAGCGTGAGAAGGACACGGGTGATCGCAGGCAAGTCTTAGTCAAGGAAACGGATGCCGGGAAGCGCTTACTTGATGCAGCTCCATCGCCTTTACAGGAGACATTTCTTAATAAGTTTGAAAATCTCGAGGAATGGCAAAAACATATGATCCTGTCATCCCTACAATTGCTTGGCACACTCATGACTGACGATGCGGTCGTTACAGCTGCACCAATATTGTCAACCGGGATACTTACCGAGACCATTGAAAATGGATCTCTGGGTGGGAAATTTTAAAGAGTAGCTGTACTGGACATCATCTATTGTATTTCTCATTGCCTGATATGAAAATGAAATCACAAACCTAAAAAGAGGAAAATCTATGGTTGGATTAGAACTGTTGCAGAGACTGCTTTCAGAGGGGAAAGTTTCACGAAGAGAGTTTATTGCCCAAGCCGCAGCACTTGGTGCAACAGCAGCATTCTCCCAATCAATATTCGCATCAAACGCATTCGCCGGTGACGAGCCTCGTCGCGGTGGCCGTCTGCGAATCGGCATTTCCGGCGGGTCTACCACCGATACTATCGATCCGGCGGCCAGTACGGATATGATGAACCAGATCCTGATCAATGGGCAACTGGGAAACAGTCTGGTAGAGATCGATCATGAAAATAAACCAATCCCAGAGCTTGCCGAAAGCTGGGAGAGCTCACCCGATGCCAGAATCTGGAATTTCAAACTCCGGAAAGGAGTAGAATTCCATAATGGTAAGACAATGGATGCCGATGATGTCATTCACTCCCTTAATCACCACAGGGGAGAGGACACAAAATCAGCTGCCAAGGTCATTGTCGACTCCATCGAAGAGATTAAAAAAGAAGACAAGTATACCATCTCGATAGTCCTGAAAAGTGGCAATGCTGACTTTCCATTTCTGTTGAGCGATTACCATCTTATTATCGCTCCGGCGACGAGTGATTTTACAGACGGTATTTTCAGTGGAGGTTATATTCTCCAGCAATATGAGCCGGGTGTTCGTGCTTTCGCTACAAAAAATCCCAATTACTTCAAAAGTGATAGAGCATTTTTTGATGAAGTGGAAACTCTCGGTATCAATGATGTAAATGCCAGGACCAATGCGCTCAAAACCGGCCAGATCGACATTATGAACCGGTGCGAATTGAAAACGGTCCATCTTCTCAAGAAAATGAAAGGTATTGAGATAATCCGACAAAACGGATTTAAGCATTATACCTTTGCCATGCAGTGTGACACAGCTCCCTACAACAGTAATGATGTGCGGCTGGCACTGAAATACGGTGTGGATCGAGAAAAACTGCTCGAGACCATCCTGCGCGGCTACGGTTCCATCGGTAATGATCACCCGATCAGTACGGCTAACCGCTATCACGCATCGGAACTTCCTCAGCGCCAGTTTGATCCGGATAAGGCCAAGTTTCATTTAAAGAAGGCTGGAATTACAGATGCTTCTTTTGATTTTCACACTTCCGAAGCCGCTTTTTCCGGGGCGATCGATGCAGGCGTCATCTACAAGGAAACCGCTGCCAAAGCTGGAATTACTATCAATGTGGTCCGGGAGCCAAATGATGGCTACTGGTCCAATGTCTGGATGAAAAAGCCATGGTGTGCAGTGTTCTGGGGTGGACGCCCAACTGAAGATATGATGTTTAGCACGGCATATGCGGCCGATGCTGCCTGGAATGATACATCCTGGAAGAATAACAGATTTAACGAATTGCTTGTGACCGCCCGAGCTGAACTCGATGAAGCTAAACGTCGCGCCATGTATGTCGAAATGCAAAGCATTGTTCGAGATGATGGTGGTGTGGTTGTACCAATGTTTGCGGCAGATCTTGCAGCAACATCAGACAAAATAGCCCATGGCCCGGTATCCGCTAACTGGGAACTCGATGGGCTCAGGGCTCCTGAGAGATGGTGGTTTAAATCCTAGTCCCGCTTTCGGTCTTCAGGATTGTCTTCAGGACCCTTCATTTTTATTAGGTGAGGTCAAATTTAGAGCCTGAAATAACAGAGGGATTCCTTACTCTGGAATTCCTCCGTTCGTTTCTGTCCCTAGAGTAAGACTGAGCCTCTGCTTTATGAATAAACTTGCTGCAATGATCACAAAACGCATCGTATTCGGTGTGTTGACCCTTTTTGCGATTTCCCTGTTGATTTTCGTCGGAGTGGAAGCTTTGCCTGGTGACCTTGCCGAAGCGATTTTAGGACAAAATGCCACCCCGGAAACGATACAGGCTTTTCGAACGGAACTGAAACTGGATCTCCCTGCACATGAACGTTACTTTGCCTGGATAAATGCTTTTGTCCATGGCGATCTTGGCAAATCACTTGCCAACGGACGCCCTATCGCGGAGGTTATCGGCTGGAGATTCGCCAACAGTTTATTATTGGCTGGGGCAACGGCACTGTTTGCCATTCCGCTTGCGATCATTCTTGGTCTTCTTGCCGCAATTTACCGCGATTCCTGGTTTGATAAATGCATTTCAATGGTCACATTAAGCGCAATTTCTCTGCCGGAATTCTTTGTGGCGTACATCCTCATAGCACTCCTCTCGGTTCAGATTTTTCTCTTTCCAAGTATCAGCAACATTAACGATCAGATGTCTGTTTTCCAGAAGATGCACGCCATTTTTCTCCCCTGCCTGACCCTTGCCTTTGTCGTCGTTGGCCACATGATGCGAATGACCAGAGCTGCGATTATCAATGTCCTATCCAGCCCATTTATAGAAATGGCAAAACTGAAAGGCATAGGTCGTAAACGGATAATCGTCAAGCACGCCTTACCAAATGCTCTGTCTCCAATTATCAATGTCGTGGTCTTAAATCTGGCCTATCTTGTTGTGGGAGTAGTGGTTGTCGAGGTTGTGTTTGTTTACCCCGGGCTCGGTCAGTTACTGGTCGATGCAGTTTCAAAAAGAGATTTACCAGTTGTTCAGGCCAGCGGCTTAATATTTGCGGCCACCTATGTCTTTTTAAATCTGACTGCGGATGTTTTATCAATGCTCAGCAACCCAAAGTTGAGAAACCCACGGTGAGGAGTAGCTCCACCCAATGTTCACGTTAATACAGCAAGCACCTTTAAGCGCAAAAATCGGCATGGTGATAATTTTACTTAACCTGCTCACCATACTCTTGGCTCCTCAGATGGCGCCATACGGTGAAACAGAACTCGTTGGTGACGTATGGGCACCGATGAGTTCCGAGCACATGTTAGGCACCGACCAGCTAGGGCGGGATATGTTAACCCGCGTCGTCTATGGAGCCAGGAACACCATCTCCATAGCTCTGACCATCGTTTTTCTTTCATTTGTCGTGGGCTGCAGTTGTGGCCTGCTGGCAGCTACGATGGGCGGCTGGGTCGATCAGACGATCGGTCGGTTAGTCGATATTATCATGGCTTTTCCTACACTCATCTTTGCACTCATGGTGCTCTCAGTTATGGGCACGTCAATTCCCACGCTGATTGGCGTTATTGCCATACTTGATTCGACCAGAGTTTTTCGCGTGTCCAGAGCGGTGGCCATGGATATTGAGGTAATGGATTTTGTTGAAGTTGCCCGCTTACGAGGTGAAGGGTTGTGGTGGATTATGCGCAATGAGATTCTGCCAAATGCACTGCCACCATTGATTGCTGAATTTGGTCTTCGCTTCTGCTTTGTATTTTTATTCATTAGTTCATTGAGTTTTCTTGGGCTGGGTATTCAACCACCCACAGCAGACTGGGGATCCATGGTCAGAGAGAATGCCGGCGCAATTTCGTTTGGCATCTATTCACCCATGTATCCTGCGGCAGCTATTGCCATCCTGACCATCGGGGTCAATCTGGTAGTTGACTGGATGCTCAACCGAAGCAGTCTGTTACGAACGTAGCGATATCGGTAAATTAGAAAAAGAGGACACGTCTCATGGTAGCACTTCATGACATTAACAAACAAAAGCCACTACTTGATATCAAGCAACTGAACATTGAAGGTTTTGACGGTGAAAAGTGGAGTTCCATCGTCAAAAATATGGATATGAAATTGATGCGGGGTGAGGTGCTGGGCCTTATCGGTGAATCCGGGGCAGGGAAATCCACACTCGGCCTTGCAGCCATGGGGTATACCCAGACGGGCTGTCGGATTGCGTCTGGATCAATTCATTTTGACGGGTTAAGCCTGACTGATGCACCAGAACAATCAGTAATCGAACTACGCGGTTCACGCATTTCCTATGTAGCGCAGAGCGCAGCAGCATCATTTAACCCGGCCCATAAACTCATTGACCAGTTTGCAGAAGGTCCGGTTCAGCATGGGATTATGTCCTATACTGAAGCGGTCGAAAAGGCCATTGACCTGTTTCGCAGATTGGATCTTCCCGACCCTGAGAATATTGGCTTTCGCTACCCCCATCAAGTATCAGGGGGGCAGTTGCAAAGAGCAATGGTGGCAATGGCAATGGCCACCGATCCTGATATTATTATTTTTGATGAACCAACCACTGCGCTTGATGTGACAACACAGATCGAGGTACTGGTAGCCATTAAAGATGTTATTAAAGAACTCAATACCGCGGCTATTTATATCACTCATGATCTTGCAGTGGTTGCCCAGCTTGCCGATCGCATAATGGTTTTGCGACATGGCAATCTTATAGAAGCTGGGGATGCAAGGCAGATGCTGGATAATCCTAAAGAAGATTATACCCGAAGGCTTCTGGCTGTCAGGTCACTTGGGGAGGAAAAAATCCGCAACGAAAAAGACCCCAACGTAATTCTCGACATTAACGGCGTTTCAGCTGGATACCAAAAGGGCGTCAATATTGTGCAAGATATTAACCTCAGGGTGAAGCGTCGTAAAACAGTAGCGGTTGTCGGAGAATCAGGAAGTGGCAAGACGACCGTTGCCAGGATTGTCACGGGCCTGCTTCCTGCCAGGGGAGGCCAGATTTCATTTAGCGGAGAGAGGCTTTCACCAGATCTCGCGTCACGGGATCGAGAATGTCTGCGACGCCTGCAGATGATTTACCAGATGCCGGATGTGGCGCTCAACCCCCGCCAAAAAATAAAGACGATCATTGGCCGTCCGCTCTCTTTTTACTTTGGCATGAAGGGAAAAGAAGTCACTGCCAGAGTAAAAGAACTCCTCGGCATGGTAGAGCTTCCAGAAAGCTATATTGATCGCTATCCTGCTGAACTTTCAGGTGGAGAAAAACAGCGGATATGTATTGCCAGGGCTCTTGCCGCTAACCCCGATCTTATCATCTGTGATGAAGTAACATCGGCACTTGATCAGCTCGTAGCGGAGGGGATTTTAAATCTGCTGCAGCGTTTGCAAAATGAACTCGGCATATCCTATCTCTTTATTACCCATGATCTCGCTACGGTTAAAGCTATCGCTGATGAAATTGTTGTTATGTACAAAGGGCGTATAGTTGAGCAAGGACTAAAAAGTGAGATTCTTAAACCACCCCACCACGATTATACACAGCTCCTTCTTTCATCGGTGCCAGAGATGGATCCTGACTGGCTTGATAATCTCCTTGAAGAACGGGCTGCAGCATAATATTTCTGGCATTGTTCAGGTAAAAATCATTGCAGGCTGATCTTTTAGAAAAGACAGAGGATGGCATGACAGACCAACGAGAAGCGATTCCGCAAAAACATCGGTTTGATATCAAAGGGTGTAAAGTAACAATGAAAGCGGTTGTCACCAATGGTAATGGGGGATATGAGGAGCTCGAATATAGGGATGTTCCGATTCCAACATTAGCTTCAGGTGAGGTCCTGCTCCAGGTTCTTGCCGCTGGAGTAAATAACACTGAAATCAATACCCGTCTTGGTTGGTACTCCAGCAAGGTCACTGCCGGAACAGAAGCTCTGACGGCTGAGGAGAAAGAAAAGGCCAAAGAGCAGGCAGATGGTGGATGGAATGAATCAACGCCATTTCCCTTTATTCAAGGAACCGACTGTTGCGGGCGAGTCGTCACTGTCGCTCCGGGTGGAGATGAAAGCATGATTGGTCAGCGTGTACTGGTGCGGGCCTGCATGCGAAGTTCTGGCTGGGAAAGCCTCGAAAATATCTGGATGGCCTCAGATTTTGATGGTGCATTTGCGCAATTTGTGAAAGTACCCGCCGAAGAGGTTTTTCCAGTAAACTGTGACTGGAGCGATGCTGAACTTGGTACAATACCTTGTGCCTATGGGACTGCTGAAAATATGCTCCATCGTGCAAAAGTGTCTCGTGGTAATCATGTATTAGTTGCCGGGGCATCCGGTGGTGTCGGGTCCGCTGTTGTGCAGCTTGCCAAACGTCGTGGGGCAACGGTAACAGCCATAGCGGGTAAGGAAAAACTTTCCCAGGTAAAGTCAATAGGGGCCGATCGGGTTATCGCTCGCGGTGAAAACATTGTTGCCAGTCTTGGCGAAAAATCTGTTGATGTCGTTGTCGACAACGTTGGCGGGACTGCCTTTGGTGAGATGCTGGAAGTCTTAAAACGAGGTGGGAAGTTTGTGTCTTCAGGTGCTATCGGTGGACCTCTCGTGACCCTTGATATGCGCACGTTTTACCTCAAAGACCTGACCCTGATCGGATGCACGGCCTGGGATGAACCCGTCTTTCCTCATCTCATTTCATATATTGAAAAAGGCGAGATACGGCCACTTCTTGCGAAAACCTTTCCGCTTGATCGCATTGTTGATGCTCAGCGGGAGTTTACAGAGAAGAAGCATGTGGGAAAATTCGTGCTCATTCCGCCTGCGCCCGACAACAAGCAAAAGAGTTTGCTTGCCATTACGCTCTGAGATTCTTTACGCCTGAAAAGGTAGTGTATCTGATGCTGAATTGTGCAACAGGAGCTATCAGGGAAAATGCGTAAGATAGTCTTATTTCGTTTCAGTCGCTTGAAGTCGATCGAATATAGCGATCAAGAGCTGACGCCTGAGAACTGGTGCGAGAAACAACCGTGCATGAGGGTTAACATCGCTTCGCGGGAAATCATTCTGACCCAGCCGACCTCAACGTTTTTTGTCTACCTGCTTGGCGTTCTAACCACTGGTATCGGCATCTACTTTCTCTTGATTCGAGGTAGCGAGCTTTCTCGTCTCTGGTGGGGTATTTCACTTATACTATGGGGGATCGGTGCGCTTCTTGCCGGCACCAGCTACCAGGCATTTGCTTTTGAGATCAAATGTCGGGGGCGTTCCAAGTGCAGCTGGACGAGTTGGTGGGAAGTGGTCTACCTCATGCTTCAGCAGGTGAGTGTCAACGCAATGCTCGTTGCGGTTGCCTATTCCTGCACCAGTGGAAGAGTACTCAACATACTCTTGGGTTATGCACTGCTCAGCTCAGTGGTATATTGTCTCATGATCCTTGTCGGAGCGCTGGTCCCGATTAAATCATGGCTCACGTTCAATGTGATGGTCTGGGTTTCTGTCCCGGTATACCTTCTCACGGTTCTTATAAATGGCTCACGGTATTATATGTTCGGCAGCCAGATGGATCTCGTTCTTCTTGGCACTTGGGCTCTGCTGCTTCTCACCAGCATCATGTATTGTATGTATGATAACCTGGGTCTTACAGAAAAACTGTGGGCAAGAGGAAAAGGTCTTTGGTTTTCCCAAAATGATGTACTGCATGTCGGCCTTATTCTCTGGGTGATCTATATAGGCATAGCAGTAGCCCACCAGATTACTGATTACTCCGTGCCTGTTTAACCTTACGGTAATGATCCCTATCATTTCGGCAAAACTGCGGAAGCAAACAACCTTTCAGAGGTGTATGCAATGAGGTCCTGCCACTTATGAAAAACTTCTAAAGCAGCAAGGATGAGTCGGGTAACACACAAAACACAAGTCGGGAGTTAACAATTACATCCTCTGCTTGCCTCAACTACCCATCCAATTCAACGAAAAACCAATACGAATGAGGGCGGCTGAAATATCAGCCGCCCTCCACATCCTGTCTCTGACAACGATGCGCATTCCTCTCTTCTACCCGGAAAATGCCTTGGCCAGGTTGTTTTCAATCACATAAATACAGATCTCCTTGGCACCCTGACGTGAATACCCATATTTACGCTCAAGATTCTCGAACATGAAGTTGATGTCCTCACGGATCTTACGGTCATAGGTCTTGAACTTTTCGGTATCATAATCCCTTATCGCCATCCGGAAGTTTTCATTTCGCAAAAATGGCTCCAGAACTTTTTCTTTCAGATTATGGACATACCGCTCATAGAGGTGGGTGTAGAGAGACGTCTCGGTGATGTCAAGACCGTCTCGCAGGATGTCCTGGGTGAGCGCGCCAGTGGTGTAGGCCCGCTGCACATTATTGCGAAAAGCGGGTGCGTCCGCCTCGCTTCGTAAAAGACGGGTCTCGATCCGTCGAAAGAAATCTTCGTTAATCTCGATTTTCTCACCGGTGTAGGTACATTTTTCCTTGGAACCAAGGTCAAAATTGACAGCAAACATATAGTTCTGGACGTCTCGTGAAATCTGCTCTTCGTTGTAGTAGTAGAGCGCCTCTTTTACCTCCTGCAGTACCGCGTAATTGTACATCCTGAGAAGCGAGTCGAGAAACCCCATGGGTAGGATTTCCTTGTCTTCCTTGCAGTATTTTTTAAAAAACCGGATCAGCATCGACATGTCGATCAGCTTGTCGTCCCGAGCAAAGCTGGTATAGAACTCATTGAACATCCTGATCGAATCACGGCCGGAAAGCCCTTGCCAGCCATCCTTTTCCGATTCAGCGATGATCCGTTTGCGGCGCTTGGCGTTAAACCCCTCTACGTCTGTAGATTCCAGCCATTTAGGAATGTGGCCGGTAAAGATCTCCATCTTCAGGAGCTGCAGATTACGATCACAGAACACCTCATACTTGTCCGGATCGCCGATCCACTCGAGCATCGCCTCCGATTTGGTCCGCAGCCGGGTGCCGATAATTACCCGGGCAAAATTATGCAGCACGCGGGGCAAAAAGCTCTCGTCGATATGGCGACCGAAAATCTCGCGATAAATCTCTACTTCAGTCTTTAAATCAAGAACATAGGGGATCTTGATATATTCAATCCTGTCGGAGAAAGCCTGCAGGTCGGTCAGCACCTTGCGGTCTTCCGGGTTCATCAGGGCAAAGAGCAGGGAATTCACCCGCTCTTCCAGGTCCTCCACCTTGTGCACACCGTCGCTGATGATGTTGTGCAGCTCCATCAATCGCTCGGTGTTATGGGATTTGATATCCATCAAGGCGTAGATGCCGTTGTTGGTTTTGGCGTAGCGTGAATAGAGGTAAGTTACCTGCTGGGAACCTGCAAAGAGCTGGTCAAGATTCTTCTGAATAACGTCATTATGAATAACATTATTGCGAATAGGCCTGTCACCCGGATTAAAGACCGAAATACCCTCTCCCAGCCGCCGTCTTATGGCGTAGGGCCGGGCAAAGACAAATTCCATGATCTTCTCGGGGTTGCCGTATTTCCGCAAAAGTCCCTGGTAGATCGAGGTACAGATGGTGCACGGTTCATCATGGAAAACCCAGTCATACTTTTTCTCGGTAAACAGTTTCCACTTGAACTCATCGTTCTCAAACAGGTCGTCAAAGAAGTGACGGCGCACGTCTTTGGGCACGATCAACAGCGGGTGATCATGACTCGGGCAGGGTACGGTGAAGGAGTTGTCTTCGTGAGAGTTCTCACCTTTTAATTTCCACACCACCTCATAGCGGGCCCCTTCAGTGGTGTTGGTATACTCCTCGAACTTTCGGAGCAGGTTATTTAAGAACGTGGATTTTCCGCTGCCGTGGGGGCCTTCGAAGATATAAATTTTATTCTGCTGAGCACCGACAGTCACTGAGTCGACATGACGCATCAACCGGTTCGCGAACAGCCGGTCAGCGAAAAACGGGCGATCCGAACCCTCGACAAAAAGCCGGTTGCAGTTGTAGTCGAGGTAGTTGATTGACTCGGCATCATTGATATATTCATCGACTCCTTCACAGATGAAGGCGTTTATCATGTCCACATAAATCTGGTACACATTACGGATATTTCGCTCAGGATACGTGATCACTTCCTGCAGAAAATCGGCAAAGGAAATGACCGGCCGCCGCTCCCAGCTTCCCTGGTGCTTCTTCAGACTTTCCAAGGCCTTGCTCATTTCACCCATGTATCCACCTGTAGTCTCTACTGCTATCTTACTCGACCAGTTCCCTGGTGAGTCTACGGTCATGCATTGTATATCTGAACCGTTTCCAGGTATACTGTTGCGGCGGTTTCTCCTCTTTCGCCCCCGGCACCTCTTCGCTCCTGATCACCACCGGCTCGGAAGTATAGAGACAAACCGGTTTACCCCACAAAAACTCCAAGCCCATCAGCGTCCCGTCAACAAAATCCCGTACCAACGGCTTGCCTTCGAACAGATGGTTGAGGATCAGCGTCCCCGAGTCGTCCACATGAATTTTCATCGACGGCGGGTGGTAAAGCTGGTCGGCCACCATCTTCCGATACTCCGTGGCCTCCCGGCTCTTCACATAATACTGCCAGGTCATCCGCTCCTTGTTAAGTCTCTTGCCGGCTACAAACAGTTTGTGCAAGTCGACAAAATCCTGATCGATAAAGGAGTTGACGAACATAGTATCCGAATAGTTTTCGCGGATATGAAAGATATACTCCCGCCCTTTCATGGCCTCGGTATCGTAATTGCGACGCTGGTGACTATCGAGGGTGCGGAAATAATCGAGCCCCATCTTCCCTTTATTGGCCTTATCCTCCAGATAATAGAGGAGGCGCATGCCAAGGGCATAAGGGTTGAGACCTACCCGTGGCATGGAAGTCACCTTGGCATTGACGATGGCAAACTCCACCTCATGCCCGCGAATTCTGTCATCTCGCAAAAACAGTTCTTCATGCCAGTAACTGGCCCAGCCTTCGTTTAAGATTTTCGTGCGGATCTGGGGCTGGAAATAGAGCGATGTGGTGCGAATCACCTCGATCACCGTAATCATCCAGCGGTTCTCCTCTTTTTTCAAAAACGAAGAGTTCTCGATGAGAAACTGGAGGATGTCCATCCGGGCACGGTGGGCAGTATCATCCCGGTATTTTTTATAAAGAGTTTCCAGCTCGGTAAATTTGCTTTTCACCGTCTCAAGAAAAAGACTCTCCCCCTGCTCATGGTTCTCGCGAATGAAACTGTTGTAACGTTCAATCTCTTTCACATAGCCGGTAATTGATTTTTTCTGTTCTCGCTGCAGGAAGACATCGAAGTAGTAGTCGAGGAGTGTCAGGTCGCGGTTGTCGCCTCGATTAAACCCTCCCAACATCTCGAAATAGCCCACAAGATTATCCAGCGCCCTCGAAAACTCGATAATATAATCGACCCAGCGTCCCTTCTCCGAACGCAGCATGGCGATCAGCCGTTTGTCGGAAATAGCCTTGCTGGCAAAATCATAGTCCCAGGTGTGGCGAAAATAGATGTTATTCTGGAAAAAATCGATGTGACCGATAACATGATAAAAAATCATCACGTTCAGCCAGTCCGGGTTGTTGTCGTTATAAAAAGAGATGGGCGGCCGGGTGTTGATGACCGTTTCGTAAGGGTTATTGGGATAGAGTTCGTAACGCCCCTGCTCCCGCAGTACCTCGACATCCTGCACCCAGTAGTCATAAAGCGTCGGGATCATGTTCTTGGGCCCGAGCTCCACCAGGTCACGATTGGTCACGATATATTCAAGGCTCTCATCCTGAAAGCTGAGACCGGCATCCCTGGCCCGCTCCTTACAGCCTTCCATGATGCGTTTGGCATGTTGACTGATCAATTCCATAACGTTATTCCGATCCAGGCGCAACACGCGCCTGAGGTGCGATTAGGAGATGAGTTTCTTAATGCCGTCAATCAGCCGGGTCTCGGTGGCATCCTTACTCAGCACATCGAGCCGCAGATTATTACGCCACTCTTCTAAGAGGCCAGACTTGCGCAAATATGTTTCCACCTCGCTACGGCCGGAGATGCCATAGCCGTTTTCAGCAATGGTCACGCCGATACGTGAGGCATAGTTCAGCATCTGCTTTAACTGTGGAATGGCCTCGTCGCCGCGGGTATCCCAGTCGTCGCCGTCGGTGCCGTGGAAGATGTAGATATTATAATCTTTGGCCAGATTCTCTTCCTCGACAATCTTGTTCACCAACTTGTAGGCCGCTGAAACCTGGGTGCCGCCAGCCACCTTGGAGTTGTAATAGGTGTTGAAATCCTCCACCTCCTTGGCCTCGGTATCATGGAGGATGAAACGGGTCTCCACCTGCTTTTCATACTGGTAAATGAGCCAGGAGTAGATGAGTACATGCTGATTCACCACCAGTTCGGTAGGCTTGCCGCTCATGGAGCCGGAATAGTCGCGAACGAAAAAAACCACCGCCTGGGACTCGTAATCCTTCTCCTTTGAGAGAATGCGATAGACCCGGTCTTTTGGCGACATCAGCAAGTCTTTGGTGTCAACGGTGCTGTTGCCCTGGATCCGCCCCAGACCGATATTGGTCTGGATGATACGTCTGAGGGTCGCCTTTTTATCCAGGACCTGGCCAAAACCGCGGTTTTTGTCTGTTAGATCATAGGTATAACGGGTAAGTGAACGTTTCTTGCCTTTGTCTCTCAAGTTTGGCAGCTTGAACTGTTCGGTCAAGACCTTACCGAGATCATAAGCGTTGGACTCGATCTCATGGGAGCCAGCATCACCCTGCCCTGCGCCGGTCCCCTCACTACCCTTTTCCTGGCGAACCGGCTGCTCGCCGATAACCTCACCTTCCTCACCTTCGCCAGACCCGCCATCGCCCTGACCTTCGCCTTCTTCCTCATCCTGCGGGACAATCCGATCATGAATCAGCTTTTCCTCGACAGTTGTCGGAACAACCACCACCTTATCATCGCCATCCCGACCGGGCTTGACCATCTTGCCGACCCGGATCTTCCGCGGAAAACCGTCTTTTTCCCGTTGCGAATCCTTTTCCAGCAGATATTCAAGAGAATGGACGGAAGTTGCCAGTACCGGGCGCTCCGGGACATTGTCCATGAGCATCTGCTGATCGTTATAGCCATAGAGGCAGATTGGCCGGGCTGGGTCAGCCATACTGTGCTGCAGCTCGACGATACCACCTTTTTTCTCGGCAATATCCAGCTCCCGGCGCATCATGGCGTCCTGCTCAGGCGTCAGTCCTTTCCTTTTATATTCTTCATACTGCGCGCGTAGCTTTTTCATAAATCCCGATGGTCAATGCGGAAATCCGCCGTCCCTCCGTCTAATTCTCATCAACCTGGGTACAGAAATACTCGATGGTCTTCTGGGCACAGGTTGCGCAGTAACCGAGCTTATTGAGCATAGTGTCGATCATCCGGTCGTAGAGCTTCTGGTTCTCCTCGTTGGTCCGGTTGGCCAGCGCGCCAATCAGACTGCCTGCCCCGGCAATATCGGATTTCAGACGCACATCGGTGACCGCTTTCACGAGTTCCAGGTTGTCCATAAAGTCGTAATTGGGGTCGACCGAGATCTTCTGGCCGTACACCTTGCGGATCGAGGTTCTAAAGGAATCCTTCTGTTCCCTGGTCTTCAGGCCCAACCGGTCTTCCACTGAGTCAATATAGCGCTCGTCGATCTTGATCGCCTGCAACTCGCCGGTCTGCGGATTCTTGTATTTCCACATCTTGTCGGCGCCAAGATTTTCGGCGTCGATGCCGATGATCATATTGACATAGTTAAGCACATCCTTACGGATGGCCAGCGGCTCATCCATATAGGCATTGAACATCTCGGTAAGGATCCGTTCACGGTAGAGACCACGGGCAATTTTGAGGTCCGCCAGGAACTTGGTCCGGTCATTCGCCTCGCTCACATAATCGAGAATGATCCGCTCAAGTGCCGTAAAGACATCGTACGCGAACATGCACTTGCCTTCATTGGTTTCACTGGATTCCAGCATCAATTGCATGGTCCTGCCGAGATTTCGCTGTCCGAGCCCCTTCTGACCAAAACGTTTGGTGATATCATGATCCTGGTTGAGAGTGTCTATCACCTCGGAAAGGGTCTTGAGGCTCTTTTCTCCAGCCACCTCGCCGGAAGCAAGCTTCATCGTCTCAATGGGCGTGAGTTTCTCTGACCTCGGCAGGCGGGTTAACACCACCGCAGCCGAGGCGGCATAATTGAGATTCGGGTCTTGATGCATTACATCGCCGGTAAGCGTGGTCTTCGACTCATTGCCGATGGCATAGGCCGTCAGCTCTTTCTGCAGCTTGTAATTGGTATTGTGCGAGACGTAGCAGATACGGCACCGGTCGATAATCGGCGCCTCTTCTTTTTCCGCCAGGAACCGGTTGAACTCGGCGTTATTGGAGGTGGCGATGATAAGCGTATCGATCGGCCACTTGTAACCGTCAATCTCAATCGAGCGGTTCTGGATGACGCCCAGATAGACCTGCACCAGATCTTTTTTGTTCTTGTAGATCTCATCAGAAAAATGGATACCGCCACCAGCAACCCGCGCCAGCGCCCCCCGCCTGAGGTCGAACCGGTAGGGGTTGTTGGTATCGGAGATGTGCAGAAGCCTCTGGATCGATTCCTCCCCTAGCAGATCCACCGCCGAAGAGGTGATCTTGTCTTTGGCCGGATACTTGCCGGTCACGGTGCCCAGGCTTTCTATCAGGGGCACCGGAACAATTTCGATGAACTCCAGCATGTCGTCGATCTTACCGTCGGTATAATCGCGAATCTCGTTCCAGATGTATGCGGAGCACGCGCCAAGAGGCCGATAGTTATCATACCACTCCTCGACCAGCTTGGTGGAGGCCCGGTATTTTCTGGCCAGGTATTTCATGCTCTCGTCTTTTGTTTCAAAGAGATTCATGGCCAGGACCATCGGGTCTTCATAGGTCTGGGACTCAATGGCGGTGATATGCCCATAACGGCCAAGCTTATCGAGATTTTTAAAGCGGAAGGTATATTTACGATTTCCAGGGAGCGCCAAAAAATCCCGGTACATGCCACAAAGGTACTCCACCAGGAAGGTCTTGCCATTGCCCGGTTCACCGACCAGGACATAGGCCATCTCTTTGGAGGAGCCGCCTTGGGCTGCGTCTTTTACAAACGACACAAACGAGTTGATCTCGTCGTACATGCCGATGATATGCTTTTTGCCGTCACGAAATATCTTGAAATCGAAGGTGGTCTTACCGTTGACAACGACTTTCTCAATATCCCTGTCGAGAATCATCCGGCTGACACACTGAAAGGCGTTTTCGAAAACTCGATCCCCTTTCTTCACCGACGTGATATGATTATAGAGTGTATTGTTTGTTTGCGCTGGCATCGTGCCCCTCCTTTGCGAGGTAGAGAGATAGAGGTTTTGGCTTTACATCGTTTCCTTTATTATCTGCACAGATTTATTTGAAATTCAAGGAGCGGCCCGGGAAAAATCGGTGAATTGTCACCAACCACTGATAGCAGCCAACCGACCGAATACTCCTATCCCATACCTGATGCGGCGTACGGGGCTATGCTCCGGTTATGAAAAAATATAATGCAGCTTCCATAATAGTCTGCACCATTATTTGAGCATATGAACGTTTTGTGTTGACAGAAATTCGCCCGGATGGGAAACTAAGCATCAACTTAACTGCCACAATGTGCCAATTATCAAGCCTTCCAGCCGATAGCTGGCTGCAGAGAAGCTTAATAAATTATTTTTTGAAAAAGAGGATCAGATGACAAAAAAAATCCATCAGACAGATATGGCTCCAGCCGCGCTCGGCCCCTACTCTCAGGCGGTATCCGTAGGCAATTTACTTTTTATCTCCGGACAATTACCCATTGACCCAACCACAGGAAAAATGGTGGAAGGCGATATCGCGACCCGTACACACCAGGTCCTTGCAAATATGCGGGCCATTGCCGAAGCAGCCGGAGCCAACCTGGACCAGGTAGTGAAAACCACCATCTTCCTCACCGACCTTGGTGACTTTCAGGCCATGAACAGTGCCTACGCCACCCATTTCCCCGCTGCACCTCCAGCCCGTTCTACCGTGCAGGTTGCAGCATTACCACTGGGCTCCAACATTGAAATAGAGGCGATCCTCAGCCTGTAATCCGGCAAACAGCATAATCACGGATTCGCAGTACCCCACCCTTTTCACAGGCATCTGAACCATATGAAATTTACCGTAAAAGACATCCTGCAGATGGAAGTAACCCTGGCTCTTGGCTGCACCGAACCCGTTGCCGTCGCCTTGGGCGCTGCTGCCGCTGCCAGCCTGCTTCCTCAGAGGCAATTCGACTCAATCGAGGTCTGGGTTGATCCCAATATCTATAAAAACGGCATGGCCGTGACCATTCCCGGTAGCGGCGGGCTGGCTGGCATCGATACCGCTTCGGCACTCGGCGCTATTGGCTGCGATCCCCATCGCGGATTGGAGGTGCTGGAATCCCTCAACGAAGCCTCGGTGAAAAAAGCCCAGGCACTCCTTAAGGAAGGTAGAGTTGCGGTCAATCTGCGTGAAGAATCGGGGCTCTACATCAAGACCCGAATTCAAGCCGGAGAGGATGTAGCAGAATCGATCATTACCGATATCCACAACAACATTGTCAGCCTGACTCTCAATGGCACTCCGGTTAACGACTCCCCGCTCATCACGGCCCCACCCTCATCATCAGGTAAAAGCCGTCTTGCAGAGCTGGAGGAATGGCTACGGAGCCTGACCCTGCAGGAAATTTTTGAACTTCTGGAAGAAATTGATCAAGACGATCTCGCTTTTCTCCAGGAGGGCGTCGACCACAATCTTCGCCTTGCCGAACATGGGCTCAAATATGGTGGAGGACTCGGCATCGGCAAAGGCATCGACCGGCTGCTCAAACAGAAACTCCTGGTAAACGACATGGCCACCTCAGCCCGACGACTTACCTCGGCAGCAGCGGATGCCCGCATGAGTGGTGTCAACCTGCCTGCCATGAGTTCCGCCGGTAGCGGCAACCATGGCCTGACCGCCATTCTGCCAATCTGGGCCATCAAGGATTTCATTGACTGTGACAAGGAGCAGGTGCTCAAAGCCATTGCCTTAAGCCACATTATTACCGGTTATGTCAAGGCGCACACCGGCAGGCTCTCTGCGGTCTGCGGCTGTTCTGTGGCCGCCGGAGCAGGCGCTACCGCCGGCATCACCTATCTCGTCGGCGGCGATGTGGAGCATATGGCCGGGGCAATCAGAAACATCATGGAAGACCTCGCCGGTGTCATCTGCGACGGGGCCAAGGCCGGTTGCGCCATCAAACTCAACACCGCTGCCGGGGCCGCTGTCCAGGCCGCGCTCTTTTCCCTGCAGGGGATCAACGTCAAGGACACGGATGGCATCGTCGGCACATCCACCGAAAACACCGTCAGGAATATGGGCACCCTGAGTCAGCAGGGCATGATGGAAACGGACAAGACCATCCTTAAAATCATGATGGAAAAAGAGAAAAATAGACAGAGGTAGGAAACGAGAACAATAAAGCCAGCCGCAGCCGTCTCCCTTGAGCTAAATTCGATTGCGACCCTGGTCTTTACAGTTCCGGATGCACATGTTATTTAATTGCGATAACAAAAACATACACCTTAATAATTATCGCAATGGAGAGCACATGGCCCTGAGAGAGTGTATTATCCTGGTAGTGTTGGCTAGCACTTGCCTGACCTTTTCAGGTTGCGGCGGTGGCGGTGCGGAATTACGATCAACCAGCACGACAACCACCATAGGCCAGGAACTGATTGATCTGCAAAAAGCCCGGGAAATGGGGATTATCACCGAGGATGAATATGAAGACGCCAAGGAGAATATCCTCGATCGTGAGTAAGCCAGGAAAAAGGCAGTTGCCGAAATCTTTTTACCACACAAAATGACGCAACTGCCTCCCTCTTTCGTAACACCCAGGAGACGGAACACTACACCTGACACACACATTGACCCACTCGCGTAACATCTAGCGGCAATCACACTAATTTCAGCACATTAATGCCCAGGTTGTTGTTCTGCCCAGATACTGTATACTAAAGGTATCTTCTTCAAAAGCCCTGTCTTTGACAATGCAGGACAGACACTTCGCCTCACGTTCAATGTGCTGAACGTTATCATGTATGTCCAACACGCATGCGCCAAAGGCCGCAACTCGCAAGCACGTTTAAATCATTCACGACTATGACGTATACACTCAAACAACAGCTGTGCGCAGCTATCGCTATCAATCCTGAAATCAGCAATATTCTCAAGTCTTCACTGGCACTTGAGGAAAAACGGAACAGGCTGCGTGCCTATCTCTCCAGTACACTGACGGCCATCACTGACTACACTGACCCCATCCGGCCAATGGAGTGGATTTTGCGGCGGGACGCCGTCTGGGTCTTCAGAAACCTCCTCAACCCCAGGAGTGAGAATCTTGCCGAGTTCAGTTTCCTACAATATATCGATGATCATCTTAACGACCGGGAAACAGACGAGACACCGCCACTCTCAGCAGGCTTTGTCTCCGAAATAAAGCACCTGATCCAAGGCGTCAGCGATCTGACCGACGTATATGCCGAGGAACCGCCGGCATTTCTGAAGCTTCATGGACGGGAAGCCGCCACAGAGCGTTCCTCCTACCTCTCGGACATGGCCGAGAAATCGCTCGCTCTCATGGAACACCATGCCAATGGATTAAGCGATGAGCTAATCAGTGCCCGCAGCATCAACAAACAAAACATCCAGCGCCGCTACGGGATAACCGATCTGGAATGGAACGACTGGCGTTGGCATACCCGAAACATTATCCGCAACGCCGATACCCTGCGGGAGATGGTCAACCTCACCGAGGACGAGTATAAAGCCATCCAGATGGCAAGAGAAAACCGTATCCCCTTTGGCATCACCCCGTACTATCTCTCACTCCTTGATCCCGAAAATACCGGCAGCTACGATAGAGCCGTTCGCGCCCAGGTCCTGCCGCCGCTCAATTATGTCACAACGATGCGCCTCTCCCGGGCAAACGCCGACTGCTCTATGGACTTCATGCTGGAAGGAGACACCTCCCCCATTGAGGGCATTACCCGGCGTTATCCCAATATCGTCATCTTGAAACCGCTACTTACCTGCCCACAGATCTGCGTATACTGTCAACGTAACTGGCAGATCGAGGATGTCTATTCGGAAAACGCCGCACTCTCCGAAGACAAATTGGCAGCCGCCATCGATTGGATAGCTGAACGGCCTGAGATTAATGAGGTACTCATCACCGGTGGCGATCCCCTGCTCTTTTCAGACGAACAGCTTGATGGACTGCTGGCCAGGGTCGCGGCAATCAAACACGTGATCCGCATCCGCATCGGCACCCGCACCCCCGTCACCCTGCCGCAGCGGATCACCGATGCCCTGGCACGGACCATCACCCGCTATCATGAACCGGGCCGACGGGAGATTGTGTTAATCACCCATTTTGAACATACGACCGAGATCACCCCTGAGGCCATGGCCGCTGTTCAAAAATTCCGATTATTTGGCGTCAGTGTTTACAACCAGCTGGTTTACACCTTCTACAACTCGCGTCGGTTCGAAGCCGTGACCCTTCGTCAGCAGCTCCGACTCATCGGCGTTACCCCCTACTACACCTTCAACACCAAGGGCAAAGAGGAGACCGATCTTTATCGGGTCCCTATTGCAAGACTGTTGCAGGAGCAGCAAGAAGAGGCCAGACTCCTGCCGGGTACGGTACGGACCGATGAGATCGTTTTCAACGTGCCGAAGCTCGGCAAGAACTACCTCAAGGCCTCGCAGCACCGGGATATCATCTCGATTTTACCAAACGGTAAACGGGTCTATGAATTCCACCCGTGGGAAAAGAAGCTGGCGTTGATGGACACGTATGTCTATACCGACGTTTCCATCCATGAATATCTGGAACGGTTGGAGAAATTGGGCGAGGATCTCGAGGAGTATAAAACCATCTGGTACTACTATTAATGCTACGAGTACCCCACCACACTTTATAGGGACTCTGCTGACACACTGGAGGCAACAGGATCATTTTCAACAGCTGTCAGCTCATATTCGATGGGATTGGAAGAAGATCTGATTCGTGAAAGAATTCTGCCAAAACCTGCAGCAAAATAGCTCTCTACCTCCATATCGGCCATAACATGGTAACGGCTCACCACCTGGAGACAGATTGCGGCCGGCAGCAGTTTCGAAGGACAATGGACATCAAGTGCCACAACCCTGTGGCTACCGCTGCCAGTTTCCCAGCTTATACCGGGAACGAGTTCAGCCGGCAGCCAGAGCTCCGGTATCCCGCTGCCGATGCTCTCGATCCGGTAAATACCGTCGGGGAGGTACTGATATTTCTCGCTCGATTCGATGAACTCATGATACAGCTCGCTGTAGGCGCGGTTGTTACAGGTGAGTACCCCGTTTTTTTCATCATATTCCGGCACCATCTTCAGGGTGCCGGAATCCCCGTCGGGATAATGCACCATAAAGGTGTAGCGGCGACCGGCCTCGGGCAGGAAACACTCCGGCAGGGCGCATGTACGCTCTTCGGCAATGCCAACGAAAGCGATCCCGTCATGCGATCCAGCCAGCAGAGACAGGAGGACTGCAACAAATATCTGTACAATCCTCTGGTCTTTCTCCACCGCAGAACGCCCCATAGACCCTCCTTTTGCAATACCGCTACTTGCAGCTGCCGATACTCTCTGCTGCACAGATTTTGCCATCCAGCCAGGTGGCTCCGCTCAGATCTGCTTCCTTGAACTGTGTTGCTGACTGATAGCTTCCTTTCAGCAAAGCACCGGTAAGATCAGCACCACTGAAATTGGTCATGGAAATGTTTGCCTGAGTCAGATCCGCCCCACTCAGGTTCGCCCCGCTCAAATTTGCACCACTCAGATTGGCGTACATGAGATTTGCTTTACTGAGATTTGCACCTGTAAGTTTTGCCTGCTGCAAGCTGGCCTGTTCCAGATTCTGCCCACTCAGGTCGATCCCTTCACAGCTGGTCTTGTTCTTAATATCGCAGCCATTGACAACCCCAAGCTTCTTTGCTTCGCCTATACCGGCAACGGTCAAGGCCAGAGTCACCCCACCAGCCACCATAATAAGATTCTTCCAACTCATCGCTATCCTCCAGTTGCTATTAGCCTGTCTACGATATATCCACAAGACAGCTGAGTCCTGAGATGTATAGAAAACGGTTCTCCCTGCTATATGCCAAAAAAGTATTGAAAGAACAGGCCATACCTTTGATATATATCGCAATCTGAGGGTTTCAAAAAGCCTTTTTACCGATTATGTTGACAATACGATACACATTTATCTCTCTCGAAGAGGCCATTTTCAACGTTTTTCAGAGCGTTTTCCCATAACCTCCATTTGGGGTAATGACACAATGAACCATCAACAAAGCCAAGTAGAATCACAGAAGCTACCCAATTCAGAACGGCGTATCGCTACACGCTTTTGGATACTTTCCCCAGTTTTCGGGGCAATAACAGGCTGCGTCTTTATCGATAATACGCCCCTCAGCGGCTTCTGGGCGCTTGGCCTGGTCGGCATTTTTCTTACAATATCAGCCATCATCTGCGGATGTATTTTTACCAGCAGGGCCAAAAAGATGGACCACCTTATCTCCGGTGCAAAGGTGCTGGCCGGGTGGAAGATGGACGAGCAGATGACAAGAAACTATGTCATGCTGCAGAAATCGGAAAGCAGCGCAAAAAACAACGCCATCATGCTCCTGGTGACTTTCTTTTTTGTGGTGATCACCATTCCCTTTCTCTTTTTTCTGGAAAGTGATGAGCGACTCGGATTCGCGACAATCATGGCCGGCTTGCTGGCTTTTGTCTTTGTTGCGTCGCGCTTTTTTCCCTGGTATTACCGGATGCGAAATCTCCAGGGAGACAGAAGAGTGCTGGTCGGTGCCAAGTACGCCTATATCAACGGATACCTGCACAACTGGGATTTTCCGCTCTCAGGATTAAAAGAGGTAAAAACCCTTACCACTCCGTTTACCGGGCTCAATCTCATCTATTACACAACAGACCGGACTTTCAAACATAATCATGAATTGAAGATACCCGCACCAGAAGATGTGGATCTGAACCAACTTATCACAAAGCTGCGCGCAGAAAATTGAAAAGGCTGCCAGTGGTTATCGCTTCTTTTTCCGGCGCTGTTTCGTATTGAGCGGGTCTTTTATTCCGACTCGGATAAGGAAACATCCGGCAATTAGCAGGATGATGCTGTAAATGGTAAAGTGTGTCTGTTTTTCCAGGCTGTTGATGACCGGCAGATAGGGAAAGTAGAGCACCCGGGCCGGCCCTTTGGCAATGCCAGCGCTATAAGAGCTGCCAACCACGGTGGTCGCACCTTCCACACGCGTTCCATCCTGCAAAAAGAAGTGAAAACCAACCCCAAAGTTATAGCGATTGCGAATTGGCTCACCGCGATCGCCCCCCTGTCGCCGGATATCAGTAACTGTGCCCATGGCACTCGTCCCAAACAGCTGCAGCGCCGGCCCCATCACCGCATAACCGACAAGCAAAGCTCCCAACAATACCAGAAAAAGAGCAGTCACCCGTTGCTTCATAACCCAAAAAGAAAAAAGGCGGGCAGCTCAGCTCTCCTGTGCCTCCCGCCTTTTCTCATACTCCATATTGAGAGGGATTTATCTCTTCGTGCACCAGTCATAGGCGTTCTGGAACATCTTCATCCAGGGCGACACCTCCAGGTGTTTCAGTTCCTCAGGCAGATAATGGGCCTGCCAGGCAAGAAAGGCACGCTCGGGATGCGGCATCAACGCCAGATGGCGGCCATCAGCAGAACAAAGCCCGGCAATCCCCTGCGGTGAACCGTTGGGATTAAAGGGGTATTTCTCGGTGGCTTCACCATCGTCATCCACGTAGTACATCGGCACCTGACCGCCTGCAACTACCTTGTCTCGCAACGCATCATCAGTGAAAAGCATCCGCCCTTCACCGTGATCGACATGGATACCAAATACCGTTCCTTCCATACCCTGCAGCATCATGGCCGGACTCTTCTCAATTTTCACTGAAGTCCAGCGGGACTCGAAACGACCTGAGCGGTTACGGACAAATCGTGGCTGTTGTTCAGCCGGGATATCGAGCTCCGGCACCCAGCCGAGCAGCCCGAACAGCTGACAGCCGTTACAGATGCCAAGCGTAAAGGTGTCGGGACGAGTATAGAAGTCGCGGAACATCTTCTGCAACCGATCGTTAAAGCGAATGGTTGCCGCCCACCCCTTGGCCGACTCCGGCACATCAGCATAGGAAAAACCACCAACCGCAGCAAGCCCACGGAAATCATCAAGATTCACGGCTCCTGCCAGGAGGTCCTGCATGCAGATATCCCAGGGTTCGAAGCCGGCAGCATAGAAGGCGCTTGTCATCTCACGGTCGGAATTGGAGCCCTCGTCACGCAAGATTGCCACTTTCGGTTTCTCTTGCATGGCCAGCCTGTCTGCCGGGGTCGGTTGCGGGGTAAATGGCACCGAATAGCGTGCGCCTTTCCGGTCGTAGATGTTGGCCTTTTCTTCGTCAGCACAGGCCGGATTGATCTGCAACCGCTCAAGCTGATAGCTGGTCTCTTCCCACCAGCCGCGCAATACCACCATCTCTTCCTCAAGCACGCTTTCACCATTCACAGCAATACGTACCTGTGGTTCAACGCAGGTGGTACCGATAACGTTTGCCTCCACCCCGGCTGCCGCAAGCAGCGCCTCCACTTCGGCAAGCCTATCCTTGGCACATTCGACTACCAATCCCAGCTCTTCGGCAAAAAGGGTTTCGATAGCAGAACCGGTACCTTTGACAGTGATATCAAGACCGCAGTTGCCAGCAAAGGCCATCTCTAAAACTGTTGTGATGAGACCGCCGTCACTGCGATCATGGCCCGCAGTGATCAGGCCGCCGGCAATCAATTGCTGTACTGCCAGGAAAGCAGCTTTGACTTTTGCCGGCTCATTCATATCCGGACTTTCATCGCCCAGCTGGCGATACACCTGGGCCAGGGCACTTCCTCCCAGCCGATTACGCCCGCCGGAGAGATCGATCAACAGCAGCGTCGAATCACCCGGCCGTTTGATATCGGGTGTCACTTTTTTGGTGAGATCCGGCATTGCCGCATAGAGCGAGATAACCAGTTGCCGGGGAGATTTGACTGTCTCATTGCCAACCATGGTGGCCATGGAAAGGCTATCCTTGCCGCCATCCACAGCCACACCCACAGCGATCATCGCATCGCGCATGGCCTTGGCCGCATCATAGATGGCTGCGCCTTCACCCGGCAGTTTCGGGGCCCACATCCAGTTGGCCGAACATTTGACCTGCTCAAGGTCTTCGATCTTGGCGAACACCAGGTTGGTCAATGACTCGCCAACCGCCATTCTGGCACCGGCTGCCGGATCCACCAGCATCTTCACCGACTGCTCACCGATGGCCGTAGCAATAGCGGTACGGCCGAAATGGCTCTGGGCCACCACCGCCACGTCAGCCACAGTCAGCTGCAACGGCCCGCAGCATTGCTGCTGGGCGATCAGGCCGGTCACGGCGCGATCCACCTTGTTGGTGAGAAAACGTTTTGAACCGACTGAGAGGAGTCGTAACACCTTTGCAAGCGCTGCTTTCACCTCCACATTCGCTGGAAGGGTGACTGGGGTTGTCCCAAGTTTCTTTCGGCTGTCGACAAAGGTTTTCTGTGGGATCTTGCCAAGTAATGCTTCGATATCGATATCCACCGGCGTCGTGTCGTCCTGCAGGTCATGAACCACAAAACGCAAATCGCCCGTAACCTCGCCCAACACCTCGCAGTTTACTTTCTCACGGATGCAAATCGCCTTGAACGTCTCAATATTCTCGGGTCGGACCAATAAACCGCAGCGCTCCTGATATTCTGCCACATAGATCTCAAGCACCGACATGGTCGGGTCGCCAACCTTGATGTTTCTGATCTCTACCCGGCCTCCAGAGCTCTCTACCAGCTCTTTGAGGACGTTGGCCGGGCCGCCCGCGCCCTGATCGTGCATAACGTCAATCAGGGTCTTGCCGCCCATCTCGTTGCAGGCCCTGATGACCCGGTTCATCTTCTGCTCCATCTCGGCATCGCCACGCTGGACCGCATCAAAATCGAGATCCGAAGCGTTTTCGCCCTGCAACATGGAGGAGGCCGCACCGCCGCCAAAACCGACGCGATAGGCAGGACCACCCACCTGAACGATGAGCATGCCCTTTTCGGGTATAGCCTTTTCGGTGTGGCGATCGTCGATCTGGCCAATACCGGCGGTAAACATGATGGGTTTTAAAAAGCCCCAGCGCTCGCCGTTTTCCAGACGCATATCAAAAGAGCGGGTAAAACCCTGGATCACCGGTTCGCCAAATTTGTTGCCGTAGTCGGAGGCACCGTTACTTGCCTCAATCTCGATAGTGAGCGGACGGGCAAGATTGGACGGCACCGGCTCGTTACTTTCCCAGTCAAGCGCGTAACCGGGAATATTGAGATTACCCACGCAGTAGGCAGCGGTGCCGGCCATGACATAGGCGCCGCGGCCGGTGCCGAGCACATCACGGATACGGCCGCCAGTACCGGTTTCGGCACCCGGGAATGGGGCCACGCCGGTAGGAAAGTTGTGGGTTTCAGCGGTAAGGAGTGGATGATACGTAACATTGGCCATGGCAAACGGTCCGGGTTTTCCCGGCTCTACCGGCTGCAGGGTAGAAATTTCGTAACCGCTAATGGCGCTTGAATTATCCTTAAAAGCAATAATGGAGCCCTTAGGATGGGCGGTGAGGGTATCAACCACCAGATCAAAGAGGGTCTTGTCCATCTCTTCGTCGTCAATCACCAGCTTGCCCTTAAAATAGCCGTGGCGGGAGTGCTCGGAGTTGGCGTTGTTGAGATCCATGATCTCGACGATTGTCGGGTTCCGTTTCTGTGTATTGACGAAATAGTCGTAATACAGGTTGCGGTCCCACTCGTCCATGGAGATTCCGGGGATATTCAACAGACCATCGGGCCCTTCACTCTTGAGATCGACCTCGTAAACCGGCTCCGGTGTAACACCCGTCTCAAAAGTAGTGAGAGGCTGTGGGTAATGGCATTCGGTCATCCGGTCGTGGTTGGCGTCGATAAAACTCTGCAGCTCCTGTCCCTCCGGCACCACATAGCGGCGAGATCGCTCGACCCTGGTGATCATATCGAGCCCAGTAGCCTGGCAGATGGAGACCATATTCGACGACCAGGCTGTGGCGAAGTTCATTCTCGGGCCAACTTCCACGACACGGTTACCGGATAGCACCGGAGTGGTAGAAACGGTCTCAGCCAGAAAACCATCGGCCAGTATAAGACGCAGCCTGGTCAATTCTTCGACGGTCAGCTCGCGGGTCGACTCGACGTTAAAACAGTAGGCCCGGTTTTCGTCCAGTCTGCGATAGAGTTGTGTGATTTTCACACCCATGATCTTGTCCTTTGTATTACGGGATATCCCTGCGACAATCCGGTACAGCCAGCAACCGATATGGACTGCAGGAACGGGTTCATTGATTGTAGAATCGGCATCGCCAGGAAGTAACCGGTTTCAAGGTTTCAAGCAAAACCGGGAAAATGACGACTTGGGGAAAGAGAAAAACATTTAAAAATAGCATCTATTGGCAAAAATATCTGCAGTAAAGTGGCCTGATCAGGTAATTCCGGCTGGTAAGATAGTCGTTGCATACGTTGAAGCCACCATCCTGACATCCTGCATTATCTCGACACGACTCGACATTCATCACAGTGTCTCGACAATTTTGTCGAGCGACGTCTGTAACACACCTCAGGCATGATATGCACTTCATATTGCATTTTCGAACCAAATCGGATTATTACCTGTTCCCGACAACGATTATTCCCACTTTGTGTCACCTGGCACGTCCTTTGGATAGAGAACATCGGCCAAATGAAGACCTTTGTTTCAAACATCAAATTTAGGAGAAGTATATGAAAAGAATGTTGCTGCCCCTTCTGCTGTCCCTCATGCTGCTCAGCACCCCGGCCTTTGCAAAAACCTATGGTAAAGGCGTCCACGTCGACAAGGCCACTCCGGTTTCCGCCATTCTCGATACTCCCGATAATTATCTGGGTAAGACTGTAAAAATCGAAGGGTTGATCGTCGAGGTCTGCTCCAAACGTGGCTGCTGGATCTATGTGGCCGGTGATCGTCCTGAAGAAAAGATCCAGGTCAAAGTGACTGACGGTGAAATTGTCTTCCCAATGTCCGCCACCGGCAGGGTCGGTGTGATTGAAGGTATTGTCGACGAGGTCGTGATGTCGAAAGAGGAGATGATCAAATACCAGGAACATCTGGCCCAGGAAAAAGGCAAGCCCTTCGACCCCTCTTCCATCAGCGACGGCGCCCGCTTTATCCGCCTGATTGGACTCGGCGCGGAAATCAACGAATAGCGGGGAGCACATGAACTGGCGCCGTATAAACAATATACTCCACCGGGATCTCGGCTATCTCTGCTTCGGGCTCACCATTATCTATGCGATTTCCGGAGTGGCGGTCAACCATATCGCCGACTGGAACCCAAACTACCGGATCGAGCGGTTGCAGACGGCCATCGATCCCGCCCCTCTGCAGGGACTGTCTGGCGACACATTGGTCAAGACCATTCTCGACCAGCTTGGCGAAACTAGTGAGATAAAGGGCAGCTACCGGGCCGATAAGGAAAACCTGCAGATCTTTGTGGTCAACAACAACATCACCGCAAACCTTGCCACTGGCGCGGTCTATCAGGAGAAGAACAGACCGAGAAAGGTGCTGTTTGAGATGAACTTTCTCCATATCAACCACGCCAAGAAACTCTGGACCTGGGTGGCAGATCTTTATGCCATCGCGCTCTTTCTGGTGGCGATCACCGGCCTTTTTGTGCTTCGCGGCAAAAAGGGCATCACTGGTCGTGGTGGTTGGCTCACTGCTACTGGGATCGCCATCCCGGTATTCTTCCTCTGGCTGTATCTGTAAATAACAAAGAGGGGTACCAACCGGCACCCCTCTTTGTTTCACCGACATCCTTTATCTCTTTTGACAACACGATCAGCGACGCGGTATCTTCCACCCCCCTGAAGATTCCCGGCAAGCGATACCGTAGTAAGCATGGGTGTCACCAGCTGCGGCTATCACCTGTTTATATTGCCTGCAAACCTTACCATCGGTATGTTTCAGCGTTTTTATGGGGGTTGTCGTGACTGTCAGCTTATCCTTCGAACTGGTATAACTGGCCTTCGTCCCCGAACTATTTTCCTCAAGGGCTTGCTGAAAGTTTCGCTTCATGGCGTTCAGAACCTGCCTATCCCTGGTATACCTCGTCAAATCAGGCATAACCGCGACAAGTTCCTTCCTTCTATCCTCTTTGCCTTTACTGGTGTAGTCCCGAAGCTCCAGGATCCAGTGATTTACATCAGGCGCATAATACCAGGTCCGGTACTCCCAAGGACGTTTTCGTGCCGACCCCGAGTCATCGGAATACCTGGTACAGGTAATTCGCCAGCTGTCAAAGGTTCCTGCTCCAACCGAGACCGACTTGGCACCATCGACACTACACCGCCAGTAATTATCGTAGGTACTCTCAAGCCCCCCGCCGTTTTTCGCAACGGACCTGCCATACTCATTAAAGCTTGTACTGTTGCCATCTTTTAGCGGCCAGAGGCCTGTTGCTGATCCGGCAAAAAGCCCTGTGTCCTGTTTAAACCAACGTTCACCACGGCGTTTCGAATTCTGCCATTCGCTACGTGGATAGATAAAATCTGCTGGACCCGAGGACGGTGAACCTTGATAATTGACCCAACTTACCCGGGCACCATTTACCTCTTCGACCTGCTCCCAGGTTCCATCAGAGTAAACATATGAATCCCCGGGATAATACGCCGGTAGAGGGGCCGGGGCCATGGCTGAAGTGCTCAGGGGGGTTCCGACACTATTCGGCCCTGCACAACCGGACAAGATCAAGGCCGCTACACCAACCACCGCCGCTATAAGAGACTTCTGCAGTGGAATTATATTTGTGTTGTCCATTGTTCGCTCCATTCTCGCAACATCAACAGAAGACGCTACAAGTTGCTCAACGCAGTCAGCGTTATATTTTTGCAGTCCCATCCTGTAAATGAAAAGAACGGGTCTGCCAGGTTTGCTTCCCAGTGCGGCGGGCAATACCAACATAAGGGTGTACCGTATTACCTTCAACGATCTCAAGGATATACATCCGGTAATAATCCCCTGCCGGACTACGGAAAGTGCGTACAGGCTCCACCTTGGCTTCCATTCCTAATTGCTGATCCTGCCAGGTTTTTGCTATACCGCTCGGCTCAAACTCGAGGGTTCTGTTCACGACGTACTGAAGTTCCACAGGTATAGATGGAAAGAAGGCCGTTGCCGGAGTCGATCTGTCTCCACTGAAGCGGCCGGAAAAAAAACCAAACATCACTAAGGTAACCACTGCGGCATAGCGCATAAGCGGCATGGAAAAAATCCTGAATACTGAGCTCGACAGAGATGCACTACGCCCCAATCGGCCCCCACGTAAAGTGGCAAGCAATCGGGCAGGGACTTCCTCGTCTATCACTTCTCGCCCCATCGACCGCAACCTGGCCTGAACGCCTGCCAGCCGCACCAAACGATCCCGGCTGTCCCGATCATTGCCAAGCTGATCAGCCACAACGGAAGTTGTCTGATAATCCAATGCTCCATCAAGATATTGGGAAAGCACTTTATCATCCGGTCTTTTCATGAACCGACCTCCTGCGAACTTCTTTCAGTCGTTGTTCCTGTCGTTCGTCAACCGTTAAAACCTCAGCCATCCGGTTTCTGGCCCGGGCAACCCTGCTGGCCACAGTGCCAGCCGACAGCTCAAGAACCGCAGCCGCCTCCTTATAGCTGTAGCCAAGCATCCCAACCAACACGACTGCCGCCCGCGGCTCCGGATCCAAGCTAGCCAATGCTTTTTCCACGTCCAACCTCATAGCTCGCACCCTTTCCCCCTCAGATCTCTGAGACTCTTCGTAACCGGCCCAGTGGAGGGCGAACTGCAAAATCTTACTGCTACGTCGATTTCTTCTACGCAACATATCATGCCACTGGGTGTATACAATTCGGTTGAGCCAACTTTTCACGCCACCGATATCGGTAACCTGCTCCAGTCGTTCAAGGGCCCGCTCGCAAGCTGCCTGAACCAGGTCGTCGGCCGACATCCTGTCCAGGCAGAGCCCGCGTGCAAAAGCCCGGAGGGCTGGAAGAGAATCTTCCATGGCTTTCCTTATTGCTTGCTCACGCAGGGGAGATGGTTTCTCGGTCATTGCAGGATTTTCCACTCATACTTTCACAGCAGGACATTCGAGCAGACATACTTCTACCAGTTACCCAGCAGCCCGCTCTCTTCTTCAGGTGATACCTCACTCAAGTCATCGAGGACGCCCAGACCTTTCAACTCTTTCACTCCGTCATCATTTTTTGATACGGAATCTCTTTGATCATCATTCACATCATCACTTGCCTGGTTATGAAGCATCCTTTTTACACCGGCGTTCTCAGAGTTTGAATCATCATCAAGGTCGTCGGTATCATCAAGGCTCCCACTGCTGCTATGATCATCATCACTGTCGTCACTACTGTCATCACCACTGTCGTCGCCACTGTCATCATCACTGTCGTCATCACTTTCATGCCCGCTGTCATCACCGCTATCGTCGCCACTGTCGTCGCCACTGTCATCGCCACTGTCGTCGCCACTGTCATCACCGCTGTCGTCGCCACTGTCGTCACCGCTGTCGTCGCCGCTGTCGTCACCGCTGTCATCGCCGCTGTCGTCACCGCTGTCGTCACCGCTGTCATCACCGCTGTCGTCACCGCTGTCATCACCGCTGTCGTCACCGCTGTCGTCGCTGCCACTATCGTGGCTACCGCTACTATCATCCCCACCTTTATCTGCCAGCGCTGAGGATACAGCGAATATACCTCCTTTGGTGTCATGAAAGTTCGGTCCAAAGAAGGTAAGAAAAAAAGCTAAAACAAAGACTCCAGCAGCTTTGGAGAATAAAACCAGTGCGGTCATGCCAATTTTTTTTAAAGCCATATGCCCTTTTCCTGTTTTCATATCAGTATCCCCATTGTTGTAATTGTGGCGTTATCAAGGCCTTTGCTCAACGTCGTATTCTGTGGGGATTTGACTCAAGAAAAGCTATGTCATCATGACTCAACAAGCAATCATGAATAAGAGCCATTCCCAAATCAAACCCTTTATCTCTAAAACGATTGTGGGTCAGAAATTTATCCACATTTTTTTATCCATGTTAAAAACAATCCAGCAAAACAGATGACACATGCCGTATAAACATGGGACCAATTGATGAATAATTTAATGATGACAGCACATTATCGCGCAAAAATGCCCACTGTCATAAGTGATATTGATGATACGAAAGAAAAAAGGACTGGCCTAAAGCTTATATTCAAAAATTACATTCGGTAGGTGAAAACAAACGCACTCAGGCTGCGACGACCGTGCAGCCTGAAATGAAGGGGAACACACTGCAACAATCAGCTCCGGCTGAGCACCATATGCTCCACCGGTGGGCCGACTTTTTTCCAATCAACACAGGGGCGAGCAAAGCCCCTGGGGAAGATAAGCGGGCAACCGAAGGCGGCATCATCGATATAGATCTCGCCGTAGGCCTTGGGGCTTGAAGTCCAGGCATCCTGGTCGGGATTACGGTTGACACCGTAAAGAATGATGCCTTCCGCCTGAAGATAACGTACCGCCTCACTTAATAGTGCCCGGCCCGGATCATCGGCACGCATGGTGTAGAGAATAAGCCGGGCCCCTCTTTCCTGAAGCCTCTTCAACCACTTAATGGCACCGGGCACCGGTTGGCCTATATCCGGGTAGCGGTGATCAACAATTGTTCCGTCAAAATCGACACAGACATACATCGTCTTACTCCTTAACATTGATTCTATGGGCAGAAGTTGGTTATCTTAGTCCCACATACCAATTTCTGCAAGCGGCAGCTATCGCAACGATTATCACACTCTCATGTCCTATCTGATCCCCGCCGAACCGATCTCTATCGAACAGCAGGTGAAGCGCAGCCTCTTTCGCTGCTCCATCGCGCACTGTCCCGACCGTGGGGCGGCAGAAATCTTCATCCGCCGTATAGCATTGCAACACAAGGATGCCAACCACAACTGCTGGGCCATGATTGCCGGCCCGCCGGACGAGCCGCAGGGCTATGGCATGAGCGATGACGGCGAGCCGCGGGGATGTGCGGGAAAACCGATGTTCACGGTGCTCCAGCATTCGGGTATCGGCGAGATAGCGGTTGTGGTCAGCCGCTGGTTCGGCGGCATCAAACTCGGAACAGGTGGCATGGCCCGCGCCTACAGCTCATCAGTACAACTGGGACTGACAGCTCTTACCACCATTCTTAAGATCCACTATTCGTGCCTCACCCTCACCCTTCCCTACGAATACCTGCAGACCGTCGAATATTTGCTCCGCCAGATTGAAGGGAAAATAATCGAACAAGATTACAGTGAGCAGATCCGGCTGGAGCTTGAAGTCCCCACGGAGAGACTCAACAACTTTGTTCAAGAAATCGAAGAAAAGAGCCAGGGACAGATACACTACTTCCGCCCCTGATCGACAGGAAAAAACAGATCGATAAGCCAGACGATAACCCCGTTGTAGAGGCTGTAGACTCCCAGAAGGATAACAAACGCACCGATCATCGGGTCGTCATACGAACTGCCGGATAACAACCCCTCACCGCGTAGCAACTGCGCCCCGGAGAAAATCATGGCCCCGCCGATACAGGTCCGGCCCAGGATCAGCAGCACATTCAGCACCTTTTCCACCGCCGACATTTCCGGCCTCAGTCGTGGACATACAGCTCATCCACCTCATCCCAGGCCTCTGGTACATCCCGCCGCAGCCTGGCCAGCTGCTTGAAATAATAAACAAGTGCCGAAATAAACTGAAGTTTAATAGCAAAATAGCTTCGGGGATCACCGGGAGCAAGCTCGTAGACCTCCTCATCGCTGAGGAGGATAATCTCCTCGATCCTGCCCAATAGATCTATTTTTTTAATCCGTAAAAATTCGGCAATGGGAAGCATCACGGTCGGAGCGTAATTGAGACCTTCAAGCTTTACCGCCGTCTCCTCAACCACTTTCGGATCGGTCTGATCCACAACCAGCCGCAGCTCATCCTGCAGTTGTGCAACCTGCTGGAGAAAATCCGACGCAGAGTTCATGCTTTCCCTCCGATTTACCAATGCGATTCATTTTCACCGATAATTAAAAAATCCCCTCATTATCACTCGCGATACAGACTCCACCTACGCGATACCGGATCAAACTGATAGCTGAGGCGGAACTCATTGGTATTCCGCTGCACCAGCTCGATACATGACATCATGAACACCAGCTTATTCTCGTTCTTCCCCAGATACCTTACCCGCGGCGACTGCAGACCTGGTTCATACAGACCGGGATAATGCTCCATGAATATCGTCTTGAAATTCTCGACAAGGTAAGCAGATCCCTCTGCCACCATTGCCAGCTCCGCCAGGCGCTGATGTTCCGCTTCAGCATCGTTTCCGACTTTGGCCAATACCGGATCGTTGCCATATTCATTGCGTTGTATAAGTGTCACGATTGCACGATACTGCTTGGCGGCAATAGCATATTCTTTTTTGTTTTCAGCCTTTACAGCCTCCTGACGTGAAATACTCGCCAGGGCCAGAGTCTTCAATTTGACCAGTTTTGCCCTGTTTTCCAGTGAATCAGCCGAAAGGTAATCCTTTTCATTTTCCAGAATCATGATGGCCAGGCCATATAGATCAACTGCCTTCTGCCATTCCTGCTCACTGTAGTACGCGTTGGCTTTCTCCACGTAATGAACCAGTCTTTTTTCTGCCGAAATCTTGCGCACATTGTCGGCAGCTGCACTCTGACCGTTTTTTTCCGCAAGCATGATCGCGCGGGAAAACTCGGTCATCGCCGCATCGACATCTCCGGCACCAAGCTTTGCAGTGGCATCATTACTCACTCGTTCCACCTCCGCGAGGCTATCGGCAACGGAGATTGGAAGATACTGTCCTTTATATTCGATGCGGCCCGCCAACCCTTCCTTTAAAGGAGCAGACTCGAGAATGTCGTTTATTTCAGCCAGTCTCGCCGTGCTGTCACCAGAAAAAAGCAACACGCTCTGCAAGTTACTCACGGTTTTCTTGCCGACATTTTCGGCTTCATGAAACTCCCGGTTATCTATAAAACTCTGTATTTGCTGCAGCGCTTCACCACTGGCCTTCAGGATCATTTTGTCCCGTACTACCAGACCACCTCCGACAATCAAGATGCCAACCATGGCAACTAAGGCAATAAGCTTGTACGGAGTGTTCGTCCTGCCTTTCGGTTTTACCGGCTTGGCGTTGGGGTCGTTATACTCGAGTTCGCCAAGAGGCAATTTCTGTTTATTTTCCGCGTACCACTCTGCCGCCTCTTCATTGAAGGCCCCTTCGGTACTGTAGACCGCACCGCGAATCATATCGCCGATATGGATAACCAGGTCAGCCAGCGACTGGTTGGACTGCCAGAAATCGGCAATACGAATGGCATGCTCTGCGACATCCGGGTGACAGATTTTGCTGAGTGGTTTAACTGTTGGGGGAAAATGGGGATAACCAAAGGGCAGTTTGATTTCTATCTGATGCCGCCGGAGCATCTGTATCTGCCCGTTACCATCATAGCCATACCCGAAAACCCGGTACTCGATCACATATTGTTCCGGCGGATCCTTATCCACAGAAACTATCGTTATACCTGGATAATAGGTAAGTTTTCGCTGGAGATCTTTGTAATCCTTGTCAATTATCTCGTTTCCCTGTTCCATTTCTCGTTCGACATCCCCTGGTATTTCCTGCGACAATCTTTGGGCCCGTTGATCTGCCGGGCCATCAATTCATCTTCTTTCATCATCAGCGTAGCCTAAGCGAGGGCAAGACTCAAGAAAAGGTAAACATAACCCGCCATTTCGAGCAAATATTCCTACCGAAGTGGTAAATGTGCACAACTCAACAGTACCGCCACGATAATCATGGAACTGTAAGCCTCTCTATGAATGTTGCAGTCTTTTCCACAAGTCCTCCCTTTCCCAGAAGAAGAAATTACAGCATTTAAGAACATTGTTTTCCTCTTATCCGGAGCAGCGATTCCGCCTAACCGGATTATTGCAGCTACTACAATGTATTACATTCGCAATATCAAGTTATTAAAGAATTTACTTATGCTCTATTTGATGCCAACCGAGCATGAATATTGCAATGTAGTATATATACGTTTCCTGGTGCACCCGAGGATGCCGGTAACCCGGAATTATCACCCAAAGGCATCATAAATACGAGGAGAAATGACCATGGCAACGACCAATGAACTGAAAGAATTCCAAAAAATGTGGACGTGGCTCAGTTCTCATCCTGCCCACAACCAGGAATACTACATGAAACATGTAGCCAAGCTCGAGACTCCGTGGCGTGATTCCTGCCCGCTGTGCCATACAGCTGATGGTCCGTGTAGAAATTGCGAAGAACTTTGGCAATCGAAATATGGCGGACTCTGCAGTGATAAAAATTCACCATTGAACAAGTGGCGGCAAACCAGCGTTGACGACCCGGACAACAGAACCTGGTACGCCAACCGGATTGCCCTGCTTGGCCGGCAGGCCATGAAAACCCATCGGGCCTGAAGATAGTCTCCACTGGCTGCCAGCCTCTCCCGGCCGGTAGCCAGATATTGCCGGACGCTACAATTGGCCGCGCAGTAATGTTGCCAGCGCCGTCTGTCGCCTGGCGGTATCCTGCTGCCGGATAGCCATGCCCATAGCCCGGCGGGTGCCGACAAATACTGCCAGCTCTCGGGCCCGGGTAAGACCGGTGTAAATGAGGTTACGGTAGAGCATCTTGAAGTGTTGGGTGAGCACCGGCAATATTACCGCCTTGAATTCGCTGCCCTGAGATTTATGGATGGTGATAGCGTAGGCCAGATCAAGCTCCATAATATCCTGCTGCTGATAGAGCACTTCCCGGCCATCCGGAAAAAAGCTCACCATACACGTGAGATCCACGGTGTCGATCGCCCGAATCGTACCGATATCCCCGTTAAAGACCGCCAATTCATAGTTGTTGCGTCGATGAATCACCCGATCACCAACCCGAAAAATCCGTTCACCAACCTGCAATTGCGGCTTATCCTCAGCCGGCGGATTTGCCGCCTGCTGGATCACCTGGTTAAGATTGGCTGTACCAAGGCTGCCACGGGTCATGGGTGAGAGGATCTGGATTTCGCTCTCTCTACCCAGGTATTTGGGAATCCATTCCAGGTAAAGCTTCACCACCGTCTCCACTGCAGTCAAATTGTAGTGGAGGGTCGACCAGGGATGTACTTTTTTCAAAACTGATTTCAATTCATCAATCGCCCCTTCCGCCCGCGCCACCTGCTGCAAATCCACATGCTGGAATTTTGCCGGTACCATGAACTCCTTCTCATACGGTGACTGGATCGCTTCATGGGTGCGGAACTCATAGGGTGTGTCACCTGTCGACAGCCCTTCCAACTGGTTTACCTTGAGGTTGAAGGTGCGCTTGACTCTGGCCACAAAATCCAGCTGCTCGTTGGTCGGCTCATCCGAGTCGAGAAAAAGGCAGTCGGTGCCATCCCGCCAAACTTCAGGCCGTTTAAACGGCGATTCAATATGCGGTGTTTCTCCCCTGTTGATCTGATGGGCAAAACCAATAATCTTTGATTCCCGTGCCTGCCGGAACACCTGGGTAAGACGAAAACAGGGTACAACCTCCGAACCGATAATATCTCGTAGTACATTGCCCGCCCCCACTGAAGGCAACTGGTCGGCATCTCCGATAAAAAGAACCTGACAGCCATCAGGTACTGCCGAAAGCAGGGCCGCCGAAAGCGAGACATCCAGCATCGAACACTCATCAACAATGAGAAAATCGGCCTGCAGCGGTTTGTCCTTGTTTCGCTGAAAGCCCTCCCCTTGCCATTCGAGTAACCGGTGCAGGGTTTTTGCCTCCCTGCCAATCACTTCTCCCATCCGCTGGGCGGCTCGCCCAGTAGGTGCCGCCAGCAGCACCCGGCGATGCAGCGCCTCAAGTAGCCGGACAATCACCAGGGTGGTGGTGGTCTTGCCGCAACCGGGACCGCCGGTGAGCACCGAAAAACGGTGGCTAACCACCTGGGCCACGGCATCTGCCTGTTCGGCACTGAGGGCAATGCTGTGGGTTTGACAATATTCTTCTATCCAGCCAGAGATGCTCTTATGATCAATGGCAATGGGAACGAGAAAGCTGGTAATCCGGCGCGCCACCGTTTCCTCGTCGTAATAGAGGCTCTTCGAATAGTAACAGCGCTCCGCCGGATTATCTCCCACCGCCAGTAGACGGACTTTAAGTTGATTCTCTTCTTCAAGTTGACGAAGAAGCCTTTCAAGCCGGTCATTCAGTGTGAGTGTCAGCAACTCCTCGACCTCGCTCCTGATCTGGACAGCCGTCAGATAACAATGGCCCTGTTCGCGGCTTGCGGCCAGCACATGACGAATGGCCGCGCGTATCCGCTCATCGCTGTCCGGAGCAAGGCCGATGCTGAGCGCCACCTTGTCGGCGGAAAAAAAGCCGATCCCATAAAAGTCGACAGCGAGCCGATAGGGGTCGGCGCTCACCAATTCAATGGCCCGCTCCCCATATTTCTGAAAGATCCGCACTGCAAAAAGTGTTGAGATGCCGTGCCCCTGCAGAAAGATCATCACGTCCCGAACCATCCGGTGCTCGCGCCAGGCGTGTTCGATCATCTCCAGCTTTTTCCTGGCGATGCCCGGCACCTCGGTGAGACGGTCCATCTCCTCTTCAAAGACTCGCAGGGTATCACCCTTGAAATGCTGAACGATCCTGCGGGCGGTTTTCGGCCCCACCCCTTTGATGAGTCCTGAGCCTAAGTATTTTTCCAGCGCCGCCGCCGAGGCGGGCTTCTTTTCTATAGCCTCAGTGGCCTTGAACTGCCGGCCGAACTGCGGGTGTACGGTCCAGGCGCCTCGAAACTCCATGGTCGCCCCGGCAAAGACCCGGGTCTGGTGGACGGTGACAGTGAGCTGCTCACCGGGATTGGCATAGGACTGCACCCTGAGTACCGACCAGCCGGTGGCAGGGTTGTGATATGTGACCCGTTGGACAATGCCCTGAAGTTTTTCGCTGATGAAGACCATGGCAAAAGAGAACCACATCCGGCCTTTTTCGTGAAGAATCTTTTTCGTTGCAATAACCAGCAAACGGATAATCCAATTGACCAACAGCCCTCAATCTGCCACCATTACCTCAAGGATTAAACAGCAGCATCCACGCCAGACACCACACATGGAGGGCCGTATGGACGCTTCAATAACCCAAAAAATTCCAAAATTTCTTGAAACCTTACATCTCGCAGAAGAGCCGGTCGGTTTGTTTTACACCGACACAGCCCCCGAGACCAGCCTGAAGCCTCCTCTTATGGAGCCGCCCACCCCCGAACGGGAACAAAAAGGAGAGATCAACTGGCAGAATGTTTTCGGCTCTTTTTCCTGTGTCATGGGGTTGATATGGCGCGCCCGTAAGAAAAAGGGAGTGGCCTGCTTCTCGGCAGACCGCCCGGGCTGCCCCGGCGGCTCGTTCTTTCTCGGTTTCCATAAACCCCAGACCGAGACGATTCTCAACTATGTCACTACCGGTATTCCCGGCTGGTCCGAAGGCGAGCATTACTGCGAATCACCGGACGCCCTGCGCGCCATATTCGCCACACTCGATCCCAGACCGGCTACAGGAAAATTCTGCGTGGTCAAGCCGCTATCGCTCTTTGCCGATGACGAGGACCCGGCCGTGGTGATCTTCTTTTCAAGGCCGGAACCCCTCTGCGGGCTGCACCAGTTTGCCACCTATGTCACCAATGACCCGGAGTCGGTCATGTCACCATGGAGCGCAGCCTGTGGTTCTATTGCTGCCTGGCCGATGCACTATACCGCCAGAAAGCTCAACAAGGCCGTTCTGGGCGGCTGGGACCCATCGGCCAGAAAGTTCTTCCCGCCAGACGAACTCTCCTTCGCCGTTCCCTACTCGATGTTTATGACCATGCTTGAGAGATATGAACAGTCTTTTCTGACCACAGACACCTGGGCCAAGGTGGTGAAAAAAGCGGCGCGCAGTGACAAAACCTGGAACCGGGTGAAAGGATAGCGCTGAAGGAAGGGAGCAGTTTTTCGCCTAACCCGAATTTCTCATGAACAATTCAGGCTAAAGGGTGGCGTAGAGCGCACGCACTTCTTCTTGGCCATAGATTTTCTCAAGCCGCAACACAATGAAGTGGCCTCTGGCCATGGCCTGGAAGTGGTCGATAAAGAGGGTATTGATCACCGCACCTCCGGCTGCACCAAGAAGCGGAATCGACTGAGCAGCGATCTTCTCGGTCACCTGTGCGCCAAACCGCCCGGCCACCTGGGTGATGAGCTTGACCAGTGCAGGGGCGGAACTCTCGGCCAGCCCTTTGCTGGCAATATGGCGCGCCGCATCGTTGACCGCCTTGGCCAATGCGGTACGTACCGCAAAATACCCGGTCTCGACCCCATCATCCGCCTTCTGCGGCCCGCCAAAAGCAAAGACCTCGATACAACTCATCTTGATTGCCGGTTCCTCGAGATTATGACCCTCGCTCCTGGCGATATCGGCGATTGAGCGCAGCATCACTGTAGTGGAAATCGGCAGCTCAACTGTGAGAGCCGGCAATCCCCAGAAACCGCCTGCCGCGCCGATGCCTGCGGCCATCAGCTTATGGAAACGGTTGGCGGACTCTCGCTTCAACCGGGTATTCATAGTCAATATGGCAGAGTGGATCGAGATATCCAGAGCTTTCCGGGTGGATTTTTCCACCAGCTCATGCCAGCCTTTCGGCAGCAGATCAAAACCTTTTTCAATCGGCGCCCCAAGGGCGCTCGTGATCTTCACAGCAAGCCCCGGATTGTCGAGCAGCATTTTGGCATACTTCAGATCATCCAGATCCTGTTCGGTTATTTCCATAGTATGCGGCTCCACAGGTTAATTGTCAGGCTCCTCGCCTTCCTTGAACTTCTTGAGTGCCATCACCTCATGCCCCTGAATGGTTACCACCAGACCGGATGCGGTCGTATAGGTGAAGGTGCCGTCAGACTTTTTCAGGTTGTCGGTATAGACACGCCCGCCCGTCTTCAGATCGATACGGTAGATATCTTTCTTTACGGCAACAGCATTTTTGGGACTACCAGCCTCTGTTTTCTCCACCTTCTGGCCAGTGACATAACCACTCACAACTGCCATGCCCCGCTTGAAGGCATCAAACGGCACCAGATCGGGCCGCAGCAGAACCACTAATCCTCCCAGCAGTAAAAGCACGAGCATTATAATAACAGAAATCTGCCACTTCTTATAGACGGCCATATTCTATGCTCTTTCGAAAATTATTGATTTTAAAGCCTGGAACGACGTGTTTTAAAGGCCATTTGCAGATGAAAGCTATGTGTATTTCAAGATGACCACGCAAAAATAATACACAGCGTCGCAAGATAATCAATAGCCAGAATCGGTTCTCCCACGAGTAGCGCTCCGATCATGAACGCCACTATCGGCGGGATAAAAGCGGCGGAAGAATCCGCAACCACACCCCGATTTTCCACGACATGAATGTAAGAAAAAAAATAGTTGAATTAATGGACTACCCGGATCGTTGAAAGGAAATACTGATAGTGCCGTTAGAAAAATATTTTTTGACAACGAGCTCATAGCACAATACTACTGGCAGGACAGAGAGTTCAAGCGCAAGACACTTTCTCATTTAATGAAGCCAGCTTATGTGCGGACAACTTGATAGCTACCTCATCGCATTTGCCAAACTCCGTGTTGACAGGAACAAAACCAAATGGAGCAGTCTGACCAATTACTGCTCGCCGTATAAGCCATTCCTGCTCCTCTCCATTCTGGATCACATCGCCTCAAGTCGGATCACCAGCAATTTCATTGAGCCAAGCTTTGAACTGACGGAAACGTTTCTGGGATATATCCGTCTGCTGCCGGCATCCCGACCAGCCAGCATGTCGTATCCCTTCTACCATCTCAAGAGTGCAACATTCTGGCAATTGGCCACTCGGCCTGAACTACAACATCGCGGTGGGCTCACTGTCAGTTCCATGAAAAGATTGCGTGAGCTGTATTTGGGGGCACGGATCGCCAGCGACCTCTTCATGCTGATACAGATGGAGCACAGTCGGCAAAAGCTGCGCGCAGTTCTCATCCAGACATATTTTGCGGCCAATATCCAGAAGACTCTGTGGAATCAATCATTTATTAACTGCGCTTCAGATCACTATTCCGCATCGCTCCTTTCCACTTCCGAAGCAATACCCAGCTATGGGATTGAACTGCCCAATACTGAGGACAAAGAGCGGATTCGCAACCAGGGTTTTCGCAAGGCAATCGTCCGCCTCTACGAACACCGCTGCGCACTCTGCGGCATTAAGATGCTCACCCCAGAAGGACATACGATAGTTGACGCCGCCCATATCAAACCTTGGAGCGAAAGTTACAACGATCTGCCCACCAATGGCATGGCGCTCTGCAAACTCTGCCACTGGTCGTTTGATGAGGGCCTGATGTCGGTGGACCAAAGCTATCGGGTACTCATCTCGCCTGCCGTCAAAAAAGATCCGAACCTTCCCGGCCATATACTCACCTTGTCGGAGAGGCCGATGTTTCGCCCACAAGAGAGTCGTTATTGGCCAGATCAGGAAAATTTTGCCTGGCATAGAAAGGAAATGTTTCACAAAAGAGGGTAAAAAGGACAGACATACACTGATAGGAGATGAAAATGAGGAAGATATTGTTATGTATTTTGACAATTGCAGCCTGCTTTCCTGCTTACGCCCAGGTTTTAGAGAAGCCGAAGATCCCTGAACATCTGCAGGACATGTCCAAAATGAAGATAGGTAAATCTTCGGGAGCAAAAAACGTCCCTGTCCGCGTCCAAAGTGTCCAGTTTGGTAACGTAGCCTACAACGGAGAGCAACACCTGGCAGCCGCCGTACTTTTCACTAAGGAGATCGATGGTGCGACGGTAAAACAAAATAATAACATCAGACTGCTCAAGCAGGAGAATGGCTTCTGGGTAGACGTTTCGACACAGGGCAACGTTGTCAGGATAATGCCAAAACACATAACCTGGCTATCCGGCGCTGCTGTTGAAACAGGCTCCTACCGAATGCATCTGCGGGGAACGATCAAGGATACCGACGGCCTCTATCTTGATTGTAATAATGATGGCGTTGGTGAAGGAGGCAATCTGCCGGCCTATGATTCGCAAATATATAATGTTGTGAACACCGATATTGAGGAAGAAAATTCGGGTATGCTTGAATTGATACAACAACCATAACCGAACATGAACGTACTGAGTATGAGACTACTCTATAGATGACCCTTGAGATGGAGCAATGCCATTTTCCATCAACCATGCATCCTGTCCTTTTGCAGCACCACTTCAGGCCTCAAATTATGGTGACAAAAGGATGGCAGTATGCATGGATAGTTCCAGGTAATGTCAAGACATCATACCCACCCAGAAGAGAATTCCATTTGACAACAGACTGATATCACAATACTACTACGTAAATACCAATCCTGGAGGCGTATGTGCATCACAACCACTATCGAAGCCGACCAAATTCGGGGTGACGCGGTTATTGCCTAGCGTTTTTGTCATACAACGGGGTAGACGGAACAGCTCGAAGAAGTGCCTTTTCTTACGGCTGATAATCTGTCGACACAGGATGGCACTGTTGTCAAAAAGGCGGAAAAGTGGCGAAATGTATTATCTAGCGCTGGCCAACTAGTCGCCGATACCTAGAGACGTCAGGGCGTAAACAACGTCATACCTGCCCTATCGTTGTTGGTACACCTTTATTACTTTCTAAAAAATATGAGTTCATTTGATCGCTTTGTTCCAGATATCCAGGATGCAATTTTAGCTGCCGTGCCTGATCCGTTTTTTATCTTTGACGATGCGGGGCATTACGTGCAGATTCTGGGAGGCACGGATCGTCGCAAATATCATGATGGTCAACATCTTATCGGCAAAAGAATACATGATGTCATGTCTACCGAAATGGCAGATACGTTTGTACGGGAAATAAACAAAGCCATTACCGCCGAGCAAGTCACAACCTATGTCTACTCTCTGTCAGCTAAAGATATTAAGGGATCCGAAGCGCTTTCCGGTCCGGATGGAAAGCAGTGGTTTGAGGCAAATATTTCACCTATCAGGGAAATAGCAGGACACCCGCGGATGGTCGTCTGGATAGCTTTTAACATAACCGAACTGCGTAAAACCATATCAGAGAAAGAAACTCTCATTTCGAATCTCCAGGACGCTGCCAAAGAAATCACCAACCTACGAAAAATACTCCCCATTTGCTCTTACTGTAAAAAGATCAGAGACGATGAAGGATACTGGAATCAGGTGGAATCCTATTTCCACCGTCATACGGGCGCTGAATTTTCCCACGGCATTTGTCAGGATTGCACGAAGAAGCACTTTCCGGAAATTGATTTGACGGAGGAAAAGAGAGAATAGTGCATCCCATTAGAAAACTGTTCATAAATGAAATTTGCCAGAGCAAGACATAACTAGGACAACTGGCTTTCACCACGATTCTTTTAGAAACCAAGAAAGCGGAAGCTGTTCACAAGAGATGTGAATAGCTTCCGCTTTCTCAATGTTGGAGACGTCGTAAGTCGAACGCGCAGCCCGCCTATAAACACTGGGCTTGACGCTGTACCGGGAAATAAACGGGAAATCACCATCTGAACTCCCCAAAAAGTCTTCGAGTAGCATTTCTGCCTTCCCTACTTCTGTTGAACGAGGATGACTAGAACTCTAGTCGCACCATTTCTTATATGACGCTGTTGTATCGTTTCTAATATGGTCCTCGATATATCCATGACCATCTTTCCAAATTCAGGTTGACTTTGCTGTCAATAGAGTTAAAAAATGCTCAAGGGGATTGTTATGTTTTGAGTTGTAACGGAAAGGGGGGGAAGGAAATATGGACAAAAGAAGATTCGAAAGAATCAAGGTAGACGACTGCCCTGCGGTTGACCTATCTGATGGAAATGGCTTTTTCACAGGAGGTGTTAAAGATATTTCACGTAACGGCCTACGGTTAACTGATGTCTCAAATCGATTAAATATTCGAACAGGCAAGCTGACAGTTGTTTTTTCTGCAAATGGAAAAAATTTCAAGATGAACGTTAGGCCAAAATGGTTTTCTGAGAAGCACCAAAGCAAATCTATCGGAGTAGAAATTCTCAATGTTCCGACAGGTTGGACTGAGTATGTCATGACGAAAGAGCCACAGAATAAAGAACATGACCCTTGGGGAAGGATCTCATTGTTAAACTGATAGAAATCGAGGTTAATTTGCCCTGATGGGCATCTTGATATAATCCATTTACAACTTACAAACAATCATCCGCTAACAAGTGCAACGTGCCAGAGAGAGAAGAAAAAATAGATCTCTGGCACGTTTCGCGATCCGGTTGGAGGGCGTTCAAAATTTTGTGTCAGTTAACAAGAGCTGATATATACAGCTGACAAAGGAGACTGACATGACAGAAGATCAACCAGAATTCGATTTTAACCGTGCCCTTAAAGACCTCCAGGAGGGCAAGGCTCTCATGGGTAAGGAGGGTATCCTTACTCCGCTGATCAAACAGCTCACCGAGGCAGCTCTTGAAGCAGAACTGGATTCCCACCTCAAACAGGATATCACCGCAAACCGCCGTAATGGTAAAAGCAAAAAGACTATCAAATCCATGAATGGCAGCTTTGAGCTAAATACTCCTCGGGAT
>NZ_FRFE01000037.1 GCF_900143695.1 Desulfopila aestuarii DSM 18488 | reverse complement strand
TTTCGCAATTTCATTATAACACAAGAAGCTCTCCGAGCCTTTATTTATTTGGTATTACACATGTATTTGCGAGACAGCAGTGATTCTCACTGTAATGACTATAGTGTGCCTTACTATAGCTTCATCAATGCTGATTGTTAAATGGCAAACTACGTCAACTATCCAAAATATCCAGAAAACCAATGCGGAAGATTTGCTCAAAGCTATCACAAACACTGTTGAAAACGAATATCTCAGCATACAATTTCACAGGCAGGCAACCCTTGAGCGGCGGAAAGAAGAATTAAAAAATCTGGTAGATGTTGCCTATACAGTATTAAACGACTCTTTCACTAAGTATTTAGAAGGGTTAATGACTGAAATAAAGGCGCAGCAACTTGCCAAACAAACTATTAGGGAAATGAGATGGGCTGGAGATGTTGGATACTTCTGGATCAATGATACAACAACCCCTTTTCCAAAGATGATAATGCATCCGACTCTTCCAGAGCTGGATGGCGAGGTACTCGATGACCCTGCTTTTGATTGTGCTCTTGGAAGAAATGAGAACCTATTCCGTGCTGCAAGTGTCATCTCCCGAAGCGATGGCAGTGGATACGTTGACTATCTTTGGCCAAAACCTACTCCAGACGGGAAATTGACGAACAAGCAACCCAAGCTATCTTTTGTCCGTCTTTTTAAACCCTGGAATTGGGTTATCGGCTCTGGCGTTTATATCGATGATATTGAAACCGAAACCCAATTGAGACTTAACGCTGTCATTGAGGAACTTCGCCAATCCTTCTTGAAACTGAATATTGGTGAAAACAGTTACATATTCCTGTTCACCCAAAAAAAGCAAATGCTGATACATCCTCAACTGCATGGTCAGAATGTATCAGAGCTGCTAAATCCTGACACAGGGTTGTTTCTTTTCGATGAAATTATGCTTGCAGAAAAATCGCGGGGAAAAATATTGGAGTATCGATGGACAAAACCCTCGGAAGATCCGCAAAAATTATTTCAAAAAAACTCCATGTTAGCTACTTCGAGCCTCTGCATTGGTACATTTGTGTCTCCTATTATCAGGATGAAATCAATGCGCCTGTTAAAGACTTAAGTTTGAGAATTTTGGTTTCATCCATATTTGTCTTATTTGTTGCTGTCGTTTTATCCTTTCTACTTGGAAAGAATCTGACAGATCCATTGAAAAAATTGTCAGATGCTGCAGAAATTATTAACCGAAAAGGTCTCGGTGCGACAGAAATTCCTATAAGTGGCTCAAAAGAGACTCGTGATTTAGGTCACATTCTTTCAAAAACTTTAAAAACTTTAAGTGAAAATGAGCAACACCTAATAGAAAATGAACTGAAGTATCGTCAGTTAGTTGAAAATGCCAACGATGCAATATTTATCGCTCAGGAAGAAAATATTAAATTTGCAAACAGGCAAACATTCGAATTAACAGGTTATACTCTTGATGAGCTGGAAGCGATCCCTTTCACACAAATAATTCATCCAGATGACAGAAATATGGTGGTTGAAAGATATATTAAGAGGTTGAAAGGAGAGACTGATATACCTACAACCTACTCATTCAGAATACTCAACCGCAATAATAAGGAATATACTGTGCTGCTAAATTCCGTACTGATCGAATGGAAAGGCAAGCCTGCGACTCTCTGTTTCGCTAGAGATATTACAGAGCAAAAGGAGTTGGAGATTGCATATTTACAAGCACAAAAAATGGAGGCAATCGGCACCCTCGCGAGTGGTATAGCACACGATTTCAATAATTTACTTATGGCCATCTGGGGGCACGTATCATTGATTTCTACTAATATGGATATTTCTCACCCTCACTATAGGCACTTTCAAGTTATTGAGGAAAGCATAAAGAGTGCAACAAACCTTACCTCACAATTACTTGGAATTGCGCGTGGCGGTAAATATGAGACTCAGCCGATTGACTTGAACGAATTGATTCTAAGTAGTTCATCATTAATTAGTCGCACAAAGAAATCAATGAACGTAAGAGCTGTACTCCATCCATTTCCTCTTGTTGTTAAAGCTGACAAACGGCAAATTGAGCAAGTCCTTCTTAACTTATACGTCAATGCATTCCATGCGATGCCTGATGGAGGCGAGTTACTACTGCAAACTGCAAATGTTATGTTGGGTGAAAATGTTTGCAAAAACAATCAAATAGTACCAGGCAACTATGCACATATCTCGATTGCCGATACAGGTATTGGCATGGACGATGAAACTAAGAAAAAAATATTTGATCCATTTTTTACAACAAAAGAAATGGGACGAGGAACAGGATTAGGTCTGTCTTCAGCTTTTGGAATTATTAAAAACCATAAAGGGATGATCTCTGTTAGTAGTTCAATTAACCATGGCAGTACATTCAACATATACTTGCCTCTGTCTGAGGAAGAAGCTGTTTCTGATGAAACTATTAAAGAAAAATATTTGATTGGAACTGAAACCGTTTTGCTTGTTGATGATGAAGCAGTAGTGCTGGAGGTAGGTTCTGAAATGCTTAAAAGTCTTGGATATCGAGTCAAGTTAGCAACTGGTGGAAAGCTCGCGTTAAAAACTCTATCAGAAGAAGGCAAAAGCATTGATTTGGTAATTATGGATATGATCATGCCTGGAATGGATGGCGAAACCCTCTTCTTCAAAATCAGAGAAAAATATCCCAAAATTCCAATTCTTCTCTCGAGTGGATATTCCTATAATGAGCAAGTGGATCATATCATGAAAGAAGGTTGCGATGGATTTATACAAAAACCATTTAGTTTATCAGTCATTTCGCAAAAAATTCGATCGGTGCTTGGTGATAAGACAATCAACGCATAATTTGTCAATAATCTCAAGGTACACTTTAAATTATTTGTTTGCTGGATGTATTAATCTGGCGGATATTTAGGTTTAGTTTCTCTAGATTACTTGTTTTGCGCAAAGTATAAAATGTCATGTAGTTTTGGAAAAAAAGCATTGTCAAATAATTGGCGACATAATTACTGTGCAACTATTATCCCGATGAGGGAGAAATACCGCCCATAGCGGTTTGCAACGACTCATATGTTATACTTGGCAGGAATACCATGAATTGCTAATGCGATCGTTCGATAACAATCAAGCCTATTAGAACTTACATTCAATGTTCGAAAAAGGTGTAATCATTATAGGCGGTATCTAAAGTGTAGCCTTACTTGACTAAAGTGCTCTCACGAGTCTGACGATTTGGATACTATTCGAATATAACTCTAATAATTGGAGGGATTATGAAAGTAACATCAATCAGATTTAAGCTTACCGCTGGCGGTATTACGCTTGTATTACTTCCATTGATTATTGTGGGATTAATTTCTGTATCAAAATCATCAAATGCCCTTTTACAATTAGGAAAGGAGCGTGCACAGAATACAGCGTCTGATTTGGCACGGTTGGCTGATAATATTCTTGAAGAAGAACGGAAATTAGCTGAAGTATTTGCGACAGATCAGAAAATCATCAATGTTGCCAAACAAATAAGCGGTGGTGGTGATGTTGATGGGCCTGAGGTCGCTGAACTTTATCGATCGCTGACACAGCAATTCAATGCAATGGGGAAAAATTATCAAGGAATATTTGTTACTGATGCAGAAGGGGAGCTGTATACTGGTGCACTTGAGGGTGGCAAGGAATACAAAGGCGTCAGTATAAAAGATAGAGATTACTTCCAACAAATGAAACAATCTGGCCAAACGGTTGTGAGCAGTGCAACTATATCAAAATCAACCGGAAAGCTGATCATTGTTGTATGTTCGCCTCTGAAATCAGAATCTTCTGGAATTATCGGAGCTTTTGGTCTGGTTATTAAGGTCGATTATCTTGTGGACTTGATTTCCGGAAGGAAAATTGGAGAATCCGGATACGTTTTTATGACGGATAATGCGGGTTTGCTTGTAGCACATCCGAATCCAGACAACATTTTGAAGCTAAATCTTGCCGAACTTGATGGAATGAAGGAGTTTATGACGCTTATGCTTAGTGGTCAGAGCGGCGTTGCTGAGTATACTTTTAAGGGAGTAGATAAAGTTGCAGGGTATGCACCGTTATCTCAAACAGGATGGTTTGTTGGTGCCACACAGAATTCTGATGAATTTCTTGCCTCCTCTAAAACAATTCAGAACCTTATTGGCCTGGTTACCATTATTGCCGTTATAGTAACAGCCGTTCTTGTGTCTTTTGCTGCGATCGCGATTGTCAAACCGTTAAATAAAGCAGTAGATGGATTGAAAGATATTGCAGAAGGAGAAGGTGATTTGACTATGAGACTGCAAGTAACATCAAAAGATGAAATCGGTGATATGGCTTATTGGTTTAATACTTTCATAGATAAACTCCAGGGAATAATTAAACAGATCGCTATCAATTCCACAAGCGTTGGTAATAGCGCGGAACAGCTCTCATCTATTTCGGAGGAATTACTTACTGGGGCAGAAGATACTTCGCAACGATCGTCTAATGTTGCTACTTCATCAGAGGAAATGAGTGCGAACTTAAATAACGTTGCAGCCGCTATGGAAGAATCATCGACAAATGCCAATATGGTCGCAACAGCTGCCGAGGAAATGAGTTCTACCATTAATGAAATTGCTGAAAATGCAGAAAAAGCTCGAGGTATTTCCTCTGATGCCGTATCACAGGCAAACAATGCTTCACGTAGCATGCACCAGCTTAGTGAAGCTGCAAATAAAATTGGTAAGGTTACAGAAACAATCACTGAGATATCAGAACAAACCAATTTACTCGCCCTTAATGCGACAATCGAGGCGGCACGAGCCGGGGAGGCCGGCAAGGGATTTGCTGTTGTTGCCAATGAAATCAAAGAGCTTGCCAAGCAAACAGCTGCAGCAACATTGGATATTAAAAACCTTGTTGATGCTGTTCAGAGTACATCCAATTCAACCTCAGAAGGAATCGGTCAAATATCTAATGTGATCGCTGGGGTAAATGATATCGTCTCCACTATAGCTTCCGCAGTAGAAGAACAAACAGCTGCAACGCAAGAGATAGCAAATAACATTGCTCAGGCAAGTCAAGGCATTCAGGAAGTGAACGAGAATGTAAATCAAAGCTCTTCTGTTGCCACGGGCATTTCTCAAGATATTGCTGAAGTTTCATCAGCTGCTCAGAATATTTCAAAAAGAAGCAACGATGTAAAACAAAGCGCTCAAGACTTACTCGCCCGATCTCAAGAGCTAAATACAATAGTGGGAAATTTTAAAGTTTAAAAGATAAGTTTGAATGCCACCTTTCTTTCTGTTTCATCCGGGTAAAGCGTATTCCTGGTTGTTGATGTCCTTCGTGGATCATCTACGATGACTGTTGAAAAACGTCCTGGTTTGCTTGCAGCCCTTTTTTAGTATGGAGAGGGCTGCAAAGCAGGACTGGTCACTGTCACTCAAAACCCATACTAACGAGTATTGCGCACGGCGGTAAACATGACGTTACAATAAGAGGTACTCAAAAAACGGGATGAACCTTTAATCTTGCCATGCTGAAGGTCTGTATTTTTAATTTACCTTTAATCTTTACACTTTTACTGAATCCAGGAAAATCTGCTTTTTCAAGTTCTTAACAGAAATAATGCGGTTTTACTGTCGAGAGTCCATGTGTGTGTCCTCATTCTTTGGGTAGGAACATACTTCTTGTCACTATTTCCAACTTCTTCCTTTGCCATTTTAGGAAATTCAAGGATATGATAAAGGGTTGCTTACCGAAACATTAATGACCGTAATGCTTTACTGTGTGCTTGGACCTATGACCAAACAAATCTCTCACTCCAAAGTCGTTGTAGATCTCAAAAACAATAGACTTGAGTTTTCCTTTGCCGAGACCATTACACGCAATGATCTCAACACTCTCTATACGGATGTAAGATTCTGCGTTGCTGACCTGAAGACAGATTTTGATGTTATTTCTGATTTTTCGTCGTCTAAAGTAATACGGCTAGAGAGCATACCTACCATCAGGAAAATAATGAACTATCTCATTACAAATGGCGTCAGAGAGGTCATACGGGTTGTCCAGGACGACCGGCTTATATATAAGCAGTTTCTGAATCTTGCGCTCAATATTCCAGGTTATAAACCAGAATATTGCGCAACACGTCAAGACGCTCTCAATAGACTGGAATTTAATATTAAGCGAAATGGCATTAGACTACAAATTCCAAGCATATCTGTGGAGTTAGTTTTTGATGATATTCAAGAGCATGGACGACTTATAGACATTTCCGTCACAGGCTGCGCCATTTCTGGATGTAGAAGTCAACCTGAACTAGCAAAAGAAATTCTACTCATTTTTCCATTTGAGCAAAATGATACACCTCGACTCTCTCTCAAAGCAAAAGTTGTTAGATCATCAAAGCGTGGTATCTTCGCTGTTCAGTTTATTGACATGGATAACCAGCATAAAAATATTCTGTGGCAGAGTATTTTGGCTGAAATTCAACGTGTAGAAAAATAAAAGGAGCTAGAGGGTGAGCAGAGGTAAAAGTCAGTGCTGAGACTGGGCACCTTAAACTTGCCGCATTTTTCCCGAGACACGATTTTGAAAAACTGGCAACTCAATACCATCAACGCCAAACGGTTCTCGCTCAATATGATTTCAGCCATAAACAACCAGGGGCTTTTGCGCTTCATGCTGTACGAGGAAACCATGACGGCACGTGTTCTGATTAAGTTCATGAATCGTCTGGTTAAAGATGCCGGCAGGAAGGTCTTTCTGGTTTTAGACAATCTGAAAGTGCACCACGCAAAATTGGTTCGACGTTGGCTTGAGAAGCATCCGGAAAAAATAGAAGTTTTTTACCTCCCTTCCTATTCACCAGAGCTCAATCCGGATGAATACCTCAATTGCCATCTCAAGTCAGGTGTTCGGATTGCGGCACCAAGCAGGAATATCGAAGAATTGGAGAAAACAGTGATAGGGCATATGCGGATGCTGCAGAAGAAACCGGAAAGGGTTGTAAAGTATTTCAAACATCCGTCGATCAAGTATGCGGCGTGAACCTATTTTGCCGCCGGATTAATATTATCCGGATTATGGCTATCATTCAGTATTCCGCCATAATGGAATTAACATTACCATTTTTGGGTTTTAGTAAACTGGGGGGCACCCTGTATTCAATAATAATTTCACATCAATAATCAGACTGGATGCAAAATTTTCCTATGAAATTATGCTATACGCATAAAGGCTGTACATATAATGACATTGCATGAAAGGTTTGGTTTCCATTACTCATGATCGACCTCAGGAAGGCAAAACGTTTAGAGGCAGAAAACTACAGGACCATTCTCATATTTTGAAGCAGCAGTCTGTGTGTTTATGACTAGTGGTTGAAGACCTTAATTAAGTTGACTGTCTCTGCCTACAGGGCACTTATTGTAGAATATCAATCATTGATTTATTGGCGATTTGCTTAGCCCTTCCTTTTATTCTCAGTAGCCATGGTGGAAACTGAGAATGCTGCATACTCCAATCTGAGGAGATAAGAATATGAAAAACATGTTTTCTCCACGTCCAGTTAAAACCAGCACACCATGGGTTCTCGCGGCTATGTTGACGTTGACAGTATTGATTCCAAAAGGGGCACTCTCCGCTGACTGCGACAAACCCTGGGATTCCTTGATCAGACTCGCTGCCGCGCATATCGATCGTGTCTTTGGTGATGTCGCGGCAAGTACCCGGGCCATTGCCGGCGAATATGTGCTCCTTTACGACAGCGCCCCTCCGTTGACACCTACCGAGCGCAGCGCCTGGGTGGAAAGTTATCAGGTAAAGGATAAAACCGTGGGCTTCCAGAGCTGGCCAGGCGACCTGCACTCTCCGCCAATATTTCAAGCCCCTTATCCGTCCTTTTATGATTACAAAGGAATAACATTTACCGATGACACTTTCCGTCAACTCGAGATTTTTAAACGCCTTACCCCAGTATTTCGTGCGGCTTACAGAAGCTTTGACTTCTCCTGGGTGTATGTCACCACGGCACAGGACAAAATGATGATTTATCCCTACCTGCCTCTTAACGAGGCCGTGAACAATGAGCAGCCGACGAAGCAAGTGTTTTACACCAGCGCCGACTTCAAAAATCGCGATGTTGGCTGGACGTTACCCTACCTGGATCTGGTCGGCGCAGGCATGATGATCACGGCCTCTTACCCGGTTTATAAAGGCGATAGCCTCATCGGTGTGGTTTCTCGGGACATCACTTTGAAGCAGCTCTCAAGCGAAGTGCTAAACCACCTGATGGTTGTAAAAGGTGCGGTCGCCTTCATTGTTAATCGCTCAGGTTTGGTCATCGGTGTCAGTGACTCCAAATTATCCCAAGAACTGGACAAGATCAATTCCAATGCAGCTGCGGCGGTTCTCCATTATCGAACAGAACAAGGCCTAAAGCAGCTGGACGGCAAATCGGCGGTGATATCCGCCTCCGCATGGATAAACCAACTTACCGAAACGCTGGTCGCCAAGGAAGAAAAGGAGTACGATTCTCCTGTCATCCGCTTTGTCCAAGATGGACGGAAAGTGCTGGCGGCAAAATCGGCCAGAACTGGTTGGTACGTGGTGTCGGTGGTCCAGGAATAAAGTCAGGCATCCGGTTGAAGTTTCGTTCGCAAGTAAAGAATCTCATGGGTAGGCTAGCGACCGAGATGGTTGAAGGGCTGATAGCGATCTCAGCCTATTGGTGAAGGTGACATACCTGTGGCCTGAATCCGCTGGTGTATCATGAAAGATGGTTCGAACCACGACACTCCCGGGAACCCCTTGGGTTTCCCATCGGTCGCGTGGATTTGCATGGCCACTTTAGAGGACGACACGGGCATTACCTGAGGGGTCCCAACAAAATTTCTCCATATCCATTTTAGGAGATAGGTTACGTTAGACGTTAGATGTTAGCGCCCCGACGATCATTTAACTGGGGCTGGCCAAAAGCCCCCCATTGGCACATACGATAGATAAAACAGTGCATCGTTTTAGCCTGTGTCTTGACGATACTAATTATTACCTTCAGAGCCGCTTTAGCCTTGGACAACTCCACTCACCAGGGAGGGTTTCACCTCACCTGTTCAGTGTGGTGCAGAACAGGTGAGATTGGCCTTGATGTTTGGTACAAGCTCTCTATACTGCTTATCAATAGGTTCGTGCCTATTTAGACGGTGACGGTACCACTGCCGGACTGCCTTTACAAAGCGTCTCACTATTTTGTGAGATGGTTCGTACTGCTCAATAGTCTGTTTATTGATTTTCACCATGAACGAAAATTTCATATCCACGTTGTTCTAATTCAGAATCAATATAACCGGAAAAATTGGCAAACAACGCTCTGACAGTGTCCAAGGCATCTTCAGATGCCTCACGGCTCTCGTAGATACCGATCAACGCACAATTTCCATCCTCGTTGCCGGAGCTGAAAAATTTCTTCAACCCGGGGATTTTCATTGCTTCGGGTTTCAGCTTTTCGAGGAGGGCAATGGCTTCACTTAACTTCTCAGCCTTGCAATGATACGTAGTTATCCTCGCATACATGACATCCTCCATTGGTATTGATGAGATTACTCGTATCTCATCTGGGATAGCCTAGTCTTCAATAAAAACCTCGGTACCTTTTCAATGGTAGCCAGGTTATCTTTGCAGACCCTCAGCTTTCCGTCCCCATCCTTCGGTGAGTTTGGATTTTTCAAATAGAGTCACTGGAAGAGTTTAATTGTATGTCAGGCATAGATGATTCGTCAATGCCACATGGTGGCAGCATGGCGTAAAATAGCGCGCAAATACGAGACCATCATGTTGCCACGATTAACAAAAAACATAATCAGAGTTAGTTGATAAATTTTGGACTAAGGCTTAGCTTTCCATGTTAACTCATGGTTGAAATTTTCAGGAATTTTCATAGCATTCTCCCTACAACGTTTGGGCATTTAACAAAACAAAGACCATAATTCGTTAGAGCACATTCCCCTCCTATGGATTGCCGCAAGACAGGCGAGGCAAACGAAAAGAAGGTTTCCCCGCCAGTTCGAGGTAACTTCAGTTTAGAATTGGGCCAAATCTGCTATATGCACTCTGGCTGGGCCGCGTTCAACGGTGCGCTGGTAGCTCACAGCAGGTTTACCGAAGACCATGACATAGCCGAGATAATGATCATTTGGCACTCCGAGGCGTTGGCTTATATCCGGAAAAACATCACGAATCAGGGCCTTGGCCAGACCATTCCACAAAGTACCTAGTCCCATGGACTGGGCAGCCAGCTCAAAATACGACAGAGAAATCATGGTGTCGGGCAGGGGACTTGGGCTCTCCTTGGGGGCGGAAGCAATAAGCATATGGGGAGCACCACGAAAGAAAATATCAAGGCCATACTCTTTATGGAGATTCAACCCCATATTGAAAAAATCGCCCAGTTGACCCTGAGGGATCTGGTTATCCGCGGCCAGTTGTTGAAGACGCCTGAAGCATTCCGCCGAGAGTTTTAGCATTTTGCCAAAATCATCAACCAATGTAAGTTGCATTGACTGGGAATTGTGGCCGGTGGGGGCGTGCCAGACTGTATCAAGGAGGCGCTGCAGATTGTCCCTGTCGATATTTTTTTGTTTGAAATGTCGCACTGAGCGACGCCCTTTGATAAGGATCTGCATCTGCTCAAAGGAGGGCAGATTACCTTTCAAAGAAAGTGCTTCTGCCGGTTTTTTCCCAAGAATAGAGATTGCACCGGTTGGACAGACTGCAAAACAGTGCTGGCATTGCATACAGCCCTGTTCGTCGTTTATGACCGGCAGTTCGCCCTGCATGGTCATAACCCCAGGTGGACAGTCATTGACGCAGGACTCGCAGGCGGTGCATGTCTCACTGTCTACATAAAATTGCAGCTCGTTCATTTTTTCTCCCATGTAATTGTGACAATACAATCAGATTAGAGGAGCACCCCGAGTAATTCCGATTGGTGCTATTTCATTCAGTTGCTCAAGTGTTACGGAGGTAAGGGTGATATTTGCCGCTTCCAGGTTTTCATCCATATGGCGGGTTGAACGGGTACCTGGTATCGGGAAGATATCAGTTCCCTGATGGAGCAACCAGGCAAGGGCAAGCTGGGCAGGTGTGATGTCCAACTGTTTGGCAATGTCCATGAGCGGCGCAAACCTGTCCGTATTGCTTTTAAGATTTTCAGCGGAATATCGAGGATTATTTTGCCGAAAATCCTGCTCAGCCAGGCTCTTTACTGTGCCTGTTAAGAAGCCGCTGCCAAGTGGTGACCAACCCACCAGAGCGATACCTAATTCCCGCAGTACCGGTAGCAATTCCAACTCTGCCTCACGACGCCAGAGAGAGTACTCAAACTGAACTGCTGTAATCGGGTGAACAGCATGAGCCCGTCGCACCTGATCTGCGGTGACATTGCTAAGACCAAGATAGCGTACCTTGCCAGCTTCAACAGCCTCTGCCATAGCACCTACGGTTTCCTCAATCGGTATAGCCGGGTCGGGGAAATGGGCATACCAGAGATCGATGGTTTCACACTCCAACCGTTTCAGGCTCGCTTCCAGTGCCTTGGCGGCATAACGTGGTGAACCGTTAATATTGAGGGAAAAGCCCCAGCCTGTCGGAACTTCTGTACCGCTCTCCTGTTCATCAAAAACAATACCAAATTTGGTCGCGACAAAGGCTTTGTCTGAGCTCTGTTTTATGGCCTTGGCGATGAGGGTTTCATTATGGCCATTACCATAGGCATCTGCTGAGTCGATCATCATGCCGGCAGCAATTGCATGTTGCAGGGTTTTGATTCCATCGTTATCGTCGGATGCCCCATAATACCCCTCCAGTACCATTGCCCCGTAGCCAAATCGTGCTAGTTCAGGTCCGTTTTTGCCAAGTTGCATTTTTGCAGTCATGGGAATTCACCTCCGGATTTGTCCGCTTTTGGATGAAAAATTAGCCCTCATTTGTTGTCTGTCTTATAGGTCTTGCCCTCCCGCCATGGAAGTCCAACTCTCTGCCCCAACGACCAGTAATCAATCTTCATAAAGTCAAAAAGCAGAGGATCGATTTTTTCCAGGTCAGGCTTACCGTCTGTCAGGCAACTTTCGTCGACAAAAGTCTCCACCACCTCACCGATAAATATCTCATGATGGCCAAGCGTAATGGCCTGCACCAGTTTACATTCCATTGACAAGGGAACATCCGCAATCATAGGTGCATGTTTTAAAGTGCCGCGGGCAATAGGAAAAAGTTCACTCTTATCGGTCGTCGCCCCTGATACCAAGCCTACATAGTCAGTTACCTGCATCATCTTCACTGAAGGGATGTTAATGCTGAACTCGCCATGCTCATGGATGCCTTTGTTGGTGTAATGGGAGCGGTTCAGGCCGATGGAAAGATACTGGGGCACCGCCCCTGTCGCGTGATTCATGATGCCAACATGGGCAATAGTTATCCAATTTGGTTTGTCGTCGGGTTCCGCACCAACAATAGTTGTTAAAGATGGGTAGAGACCATTTTTCGGGCCGATAGCGATACGTTTCATAGTTGTCCTGTTTGTAGTGAAATGTGCTGTTCGTTTTTCATGCCTCAGACCCAAGCTGTCAGCGGACAGAGAGCATGATTTACCTTTAGCAACGAAACAAGTGTTAGTTGTACATGCAAGTTTACGCCAATAAAATTTTCCAGTTATTCCTGTTCAAGTTTACGGTAGGCATCTGCAGTAAGCCGGGTAAGCCTTTCCCCCTCTTCCTTACCAAGAACCTTTACATAACGTTCGTAGAGTCCCAGCCACGCCTCACCGATAGCGGGTTTCATCGCCAGACCTTTATCGGTTGGGTGAATAAAAGTATTTCGCCCTTGCTCTTCTTTATATACCAGTCCTCGCTTTACCAAGGCATCAATAAACCGCGACACCGTAGAAGGAGCCATATGCAGCTCAGACGCCAGCTCTTTCTGAGGTATTCCGGGAGAGTCTGTAACCAGAGTGAGGATAAAGGCGTATGACGGAGCCATTCCAACACTGGCGAACTCCTCTTCTCCCATGCGGGTAATTACACGGGCGAGCGAGTTGGCAGTAAAAAAGAGACAGCACTCAAGAAGATTGTTTGACTTACATTCCATAATCAGACCTTTGTTTGTTGTACATACAAATAAACAATTGCGTAGCCGTTGTCAATATCAGTTTTTTAAAGCTATCGTTCTTGCCCTTTGAAATCTGGGTATCGATCTTGGGATATTTTCACGCCTTAACCGGGCTGGTGGTGATCAGGTATCAGTTGCCGGAGAGAATTCAGACCACATTCTCGCTTAAGAAGTGAATCAATTTTGGCAGGCTTGTGCCCTCGCCAACTTAAATGGGGTCATCATTTCCTTCAGTCAGCTCTTCTAGGTTGACGGTCTTGGCTATTATGGCATTGCAGACAATGTCCTACTGAGGCGCTCAATAGAGTTGACTTCCACTCAACCAGTTCATGTCAAATTTTCTTGCGCGGTTTGATAACCAATCTTAATTTTTTTCATGAAACTGACTTATTAATTATTCAAGTTTTGAGGGAGAGATTATGAAAAAACATTTCTTGGTTACAGTGAGTAACGATTATGAGCACCTTACAGGTGTAGAATTCATCTGTTCATTCTTCAAAAAACTATCAGAGCATCAAATAACCCTATTGCATATCTGTAGACGCGATGCTAGCGATATGAACAAGGCTTTAATGGAGTTGTGGGCAGATCCTGATGAGAGGGTGAATGGGATTCTTACAGTTGGCGCACGAAAAGCTCTTGATAAGGCCACAGATCTTCTGAGTCAAAGCAAAATGTCTATAGATCAGATGATGACTGTAACCTGTGCTGAGCGTTATGGAAAAGTAAAAGACATTCTCAAGCATAGCTCTCAAGGACTATATGATGCTATTATATTAGGAAAAAGAGCATCGTATGCCTTGCAATGGATCTTTGAGCGTCCTGCCGATGAGACAGCCCAGTCAATTATTCGAGATAGTCTCTTATCTTCACCGCTATGGATATGTCCAGAGCCTGAGAAAGGAAGGAAAAATGTTCTCGTCTGTGTTGATGGTTCAGAGGAGTCTCTTCGAGCTGTAGATCATGTTGGCTATATTTTGTCCCGGCAGGATCAACATTCAATTACTCTCTTCTATGTAGAAAACGGTGCCGGTCTTGATGCAAATGCCATATTCGAGCAATCCATTGGAATTCTCAGAAACCATTCCATATCCAATGAAAGGATCAGCAGGGAGTCAACCTGGGGGCTCAATGCAGCAGGAACCATCCTCAATTATGCAGAAAAGGGTGGGTTTGCCTCTATTGCGGTGGGATTACATGGCCAGACGCAGGAGCTTTTAAAGCGCATGAATCTTGTCGGCAGAACAACTGCAACTTTAATTAATAAAACTGAAAAAGTTTCATTGTGGTGCTGTCCATAGACTGAGTTATTGTCACTGTGGTCTTGCTCCTTTTCAAGATTAAGTGAAATTGCGCAACAACCGGATGAACCTTATTTTTTCACCTTATTTTTTTCTAATCGGCATATGATCATTTTTTCAATCTCAACCAGAATGAAAACACTTAAGGTAAAGCCAATCAAGCGAATCCAGTCTCCTGCAGGTATCGCAGCAGTTCCAAACAATTTTTGCAAAAGCGGTAAATAGGTGAAGAGCATCTGCAGAAATATTATTCCGGCAACAGATAAAAGTACGGCTGGATTGCCAAGAAGCCCCTCTCTTGAGAGTACCGATGTTTTTAGATACCGGGCATTAAAGAGATAAAATATCTGGAAGAAAATAAGCGTATTGACAGCTGTCGTACGAGCCATTTCTAATGTTTCGCCATGGTGGCGATCCCAGAGAAAGAGGCCAAGAGTGCCCATAACCATGATTGCAGAGATGAAGACTATTCTCCATGAAAGAAACTGATTGAGCAACGGCTCCTTTGGCGAACGTGGCGGCCGGTGCATGACATCTCCCTCTGGTGGTTCAAATGCAAGTGAAAGTCCAAGGGTTACCGCGGTAATCATGTTCACCCAGAGGATTTGCAATGGCGTTATAGGCAGGGCAATTCCCATCATCACCGAGGCAATAATAATCCCGGCTTGAGCACCATTGGTTGGAAGAATAAAAGCCAGGGTTTTCCTGATGTTGTCGTATACTGTCCGGCCTTCCTTTACGGCGTGCACAATAGAGGCGAAATTATCATCGGCAAGCACCATTTCCGAAGCTTCTTTGGCTGCCTCAGTTCCCTTCAAGCCCATGGCTACTCCGACATCGGCTCTTTTGAGTGCAGGTGCGTCGTTTATGCCATCGCCAGTCATGGCTGTTATCTGCCCGCTGGCTTGTAGCGCTGTGACCAGACGCAGCTTGTGTTCTGGACTTACCCGAGCAAAGATGTTTGTTCTGCCGGCGATAAATTCCAGTTGGTCGTTGTCCATGGTTTCAAGTTCCTGACCAGTAACCGCTTTGCTTGTCACATCAATACCTAACTGTTCTCCTATCGATATGGCTGTAAGGGCATGATCACCGGTAATCATTTTGACTTTGATTCCGGCCCCAAGACAGCTTCGTACGGCAGCCATAGCTTCATCACGAGGTGGGTCAATAATACCAAAAAGACCAAGCAGGGTCATATCGCTCTGCAAACCATCTATTGATATTGTCTGTTTGTCGCCGGCATCAAGGGTGGCTACGGCAAGAGTGCGTTGGCCTTGTCTGGCAATTGCCTCGATCTGCTCCTGCCAATATGAGCGGTTGATGGGCTCGTCTCCACTTTCGTGGTGCTCATGACTGCACATCTCCAAAACTCGCTCAGGTGCTCCCTTGAGGTAAACTCTGCTTTTACCGTCAGAGTCATGATGAAGTGTCGCCATGAATTTATGATCGGATTCAAATGGAATGATATCTTTTCTGGGTAATTCCTTGTTACATTGTTGTGAGTTAAGGCCAGCCTTGAGGGCAAGGGTAATAAGGGCCCCATCGGTTGGATCACCCTGGACGCTCCAGATACCTTCCTTGTGTGAGAGAGATCCATCGTTACATAATAAGCCTGCCCGTATAAGTTCGATGAGTGAACGATCTTTACCTGGTTCGAGGGTGTTGCCGTCCACATGAAAAGAGCCCTGCGGTCGGTAACCAGCACCATCAACCTGGTATGCTCTGTCTGCTCTTAATATGGTGGTCACAGTCATTTCGTTACGGGTAAGCGTTCCTGTCTTGTCCGAGCAGATAACTGTGACCGAACCAAGTGTTTCGACCGCGGGTAAGCGTCGGATGATGGCCTTTTGACGTGCCATTCGCTGCACGCCAAGAGCCAGGGTTATGGTGATGATTGCCGGTAACCCTTCCGGAATCGCGGCAACGGCCAGGGCAACACCAGCGAAAAATAATTCAGTGAATGAATAATCGCGAAGCGCCAGGCCAAATACCATGGTACCAGCAGCCAGAATGAGGATTGCTCCTGTCAGCAATTTGCTGAACTCATCCATACTTTCTGTGAGTCTGGTCTTGAGAGTTTCTACTCCAGCAAGCATGGTACTGACCTTACCTAGTTCAGTTACCTCGCCTGTCGCAATAACGACACCAGTACCCTGACCAAAACTGACCATCGTGCCGGAGAATGCCATGCAACTGCGATCACCCAGTGAAGCATCAGCTGTGACGGGATCAATTGACTTCTCGACAGGTACTGATTCACCTGTCAGTAAAGCCTCTTCAATTCGAAGATCTTTGCTGTGAATGAGACGCAGGTCAGCAGGAACTTTATCGCCTGATTGGAGGAAGACCACATCCCCGGGCACCAAATTTTCAACCTGAATAGATCTTTTACTGCCATCGCGGATAACCAGAGCCTCATGGCTGAGGATTTGCCGAATGGCATCAACTGCTTTTTCAGCTTTACCTTCCTGGATGAAACCGATTATTGCATTGATCAGCACAACACCAACAATAACAGCAGCATCAATCCAGTCTGCAAGAAGAGCCGTAACCACCGCGGCGGAGAGCAATACATAGATCAAAACATTGTTGAACTGATTGAGAAACTGTTTCAGCGGACTGCGTTTTGTAGGTGCAGGGAGACTATTCGAACCATATTGCAATAGTCTTCGAGCGGCCTCGTCATCAGTCAAGCCGCCAGTTGAACTTGATAGATCACGCAAAACTTTATCAGCAGAGAAGACGTGCCACGCAGCCTGGGGCATGTCTTTAACGTTACTCATCGGTGTTGAGTTCATAAAATCGACACCTCATATTTTGAGTTTTTATAGGTTCAGCGGATATTTGTTTCGCTATAAACGGTGCAAAAACTAAAGGTGAAAAAATATTGCTATGATGGGAGATATTATAAGCTTTACGTTAAGAAATTCTCTGCAGTGGATATTGAAGAAGAATAGTACCAATAACTCAATCAAAAACCAAGATACCAGATTCTCCATTTCTCATGGCATTGTGGAATATTTGGGACATTGCCCTGGTCGATGGCGTGAATTTTAACTCAGTAAGCAGTTAATTATGCTACAATAGGACAAAGCGCTGCGATGATCAAAAAACGCACACAAGAGCTGAAAAAGTACGAAGAAACATAGCCTTCAATACCCATAGCGAAAGCGAAACACTGATACGGTCATATAGGAATTGTGGGAGTGTTGAATTTTCCTCCTCTGGATATCAGTGATTACCTGAAAATATGATTTCGAGGAACCTTACCTCTCGGCCATACCACGACTTATTGAGGATCAGAATTAACTTGAATCAGAACAAAGGAGAATCTTGAGATGAAAAGGCAAACAGGAGATGGAGGATGGAGTCCGTACTTTGCAGGGGCGCTTCTAGGTTTGCTAGCAATCGCTTCGGTCTATGCAACCACCTATTATCTAGGCAAAACGAGCTATTTGGGAGCTTCGACAACTTTTGTTCGTGCTGCAGGTATTATTGAGAAAACCGTTGCGCTGGAACATGTGACCGAAAACGAATACTTCACAAAAACCAAAATAAAGGTTGATTGGCAATTTATGTTGGTATTAGGCATTTTCTTGGGAGCATTCATTTCATCTACGACTGAGAAAAGTTTTAAAATGGAAAGTGTTCCGCCCACATGGGAGGATCGATTCGGGCCGTCCATCGCCAAACGGGCAATTGGAGCATTCTTTGGTGGTATTGTCGCTATGGTGGGTGCACGAATGGCTGATGGTTGCCCAAGCGGACACGGTCTGAGCGGAATGATGCAGTTGTCTGTTAGTGCTCTTGTTGCGCTTCCCATATTTTTTGTCTCTGCTGTTCTTGTCGCTAACATCGTTTATCGAAGGAGATCATAATGAGCACTGAACAATTGCTGGGTCTTGTTACAGGTGTTGTATTTGGATTCTTGCTGCAAAAAGGAAGAGTTCTGCGTTTTGATAAGCAGATCAACGCCATGCTGCTAAAGGATATGACGATATTCAAATTCATGCTTTCTTCAATTCTGGTTGGAATGGTAGGTATTCTCCTGCTGTCTGACCTTGAAATTATTCAGTTAAGCCATAAACCGATGAATGTTGGCGCTATAGTCATTGGTGGAGCTCTTTTTGGTATCGGTTGGGCAATTATGGGGTTCTGTCCCGGCACATCAATTGGCGCGCTGGGGGAAGGGCGCTGGCATGCAGTGTTCGCCATTTTAGGCATGATAGTCGGTGCCGCAATCTATGCGGAACTCTTTCCCTTTTTCAAATCAACAGTTCTTTCATGGAAAGATTTCGGCAAAATCGGGCTCCCGGAAGTGATTGATGTTTCACACTGGATTATTGTCCCCATCTTCTGGTCCGGAATTCTAGCACTTTTCTTTTGGTTCGAGAAAAAAAGGCTCTGATTGATGTTTTCGCAAATGCCTTTGCCCGGTCTGGATCATCAGCGCCGCCGATCATATTCATCTGACCGAAGGCCATCCCGGTCAACGCTTTTGCCCGGATTTGGCAAGGGCTTTTCTCTGCTGTGAGGGCTGAAACACGTTTGCGAGATGATGAACAGCCCATAGTCTTGAATATCTCTTCAGGCACAGACAGTAGAGTTGATTATTGCCGGTTTCTCGAGCTCTGGATAGTGCAAATACCCAGGTAGCCATCCACTGTGAGGTGATCGCCGGTGGTGATCCGAAGGGTTGCATCTTTCACTCCGGTGATACAGGGAATGCCGTACTCTCGTGCAATAATCGCCCCGTGGATCAGCATCCCGCCCCTCCGCTCGATTATGGCGGAGGCAAGAGGCGCAAAGAAGGTCATGGTTGGATCGATTGCGTCAATGACCAGGACTTCGCCTTTTCTAAAGTCTTTCAGATCTGCAGTACGGTCGATTACCCTGGCCTGCCCGGTGGCAATGCCCTGACTTGCGGCCTGCCCCTGGAGTTGCCTAAAGAAAACTGAGCGTTTCGATCTGTTTTCAGCTGGCTTGCGTAGGAAAGGACCATGAGCTGTCTTCTTTGGCGTCCCGAGAAGCGCGGCGCTGAGCTCTTCTGCCGAAAGGGTATTGGCATCCGTAACGCCAGCAGCACTCACTCTCTTTCGTGCCTCGGCCAGGGCTCTCTCCACCTCTTGTCCTATTCTCCCGAGGTAGATGTTGTCATCATCACGAATCCGGTAGCTGGCCCTTGCAAGATCAAGCAGTTCTGCCGGATCCATTGGGATGGCATCCCGGGCAGCCACAAGAAAATCAGCTACAAGAGTGGCATCGTCATCATGCTGACAGTGGCGAGGATGTACATGTAACATGCTGAACTGAAGGAGAATCGCTGACAGAATTTCAGGAAATACACCGGGATCACCGGCTTCAACAAAGCCGATCGCAAACCCCTTCTTCAATTTGGCGACAATGGTCTGGATCTCGTTGTCCTCGATCAGATCTATGCGACCATCTCGCACCAGAGACATCCATGACGGATTGTCATGTATTTTCCGGGCACAGAGCCATAGCAGTTCGTTGCGCTCAATACCAAGCATATGCTGGCCACTGAGCAGACGGACAAAGGCAAAAGGATCGTCCGGGGAAAGAAGGTCATTGTAGATTTCGCCAAAGAGCCTGACTCCGTGGGCAAATGGTATGCAGTCCTGCCAGTAGGCACTTGTATATTGCGTGTTCAGAGCACTCCTCTCTGAGATTTCATTGGCGAGCTCATGGGGCGAGAGCTCATCAAGGCGAACCTTCTCAAGCCTCTCACTGTCAGCCTGCATGGAAGGGAGCAACTCGTTTTCGATAGTCTCGCGCAACGCTTTGAGGTTCTCATAACTGCGGGTGAGGCTAAGGTACCAGGACCGTTTATCGGTTTCCCCATCCCCTGACCGGGTCGTGATAGGCCTTGCCTGAAGCAAAAACAGTTTGCCTTCGGCGAAAGTCCATTCGATGTCGATTGCAGCTCCAAGGTGATGTTCAACCTGGGAGGACATGGCAACGAGTTCATGGAGTGTATCCTGCTGCAAAGGGGGGTTTTGTTGCTGCCAGTCGTTGCATTCTCGCAGTTGCAGCCTACTGCTGCCTTCAACCGGAGTCACTGTCATTCTTTTTTCAGGGGCAAAATGGGAACATATCGTCTTGTCGCTATGGTCGATAAGCCATCTGTCAGGAGCAACGGCACCGTCTATCAGGCCCTGGTTCAGTCCGTAAACCGCTTCTATCACCATTCGGGAGCTGTCAGTGGGATCCTTGCTGAACAGAATGCCTGATACGTCGCCTATGACAAGGGGCTGGATGACTACCGCCATGGTGCTTTCCATGGCATCAAGACCAAGCTCCTGACGATAAAGAATTGCCCTGTCTGACCAGAGTGAAGCCCATACTTTTTTCAGGGCAAGGACCAGGTTATCATACCTGATATTGACCAGTGAACTATGCATGCCGGCATAGGAGTGGTGCCCCCCGTCTTCTGTGGAGGCGGAGGAGCGCACCACAAGGGGGACGTCACCAAATCGGGAGAAGACCTGGTGATGAAGGTGTTGCTCTATTTCAGCAGGTATTTCGGCGCGAAGGAAAAGATTACGAATGGTGAGGCTGATGTCCCAAATTTCTTCCCACCGTATCTCCTGTAAATCTTTTCGACCAAGGGCCATAGCAACCTTCTCCCCGAGGCCGTTTTGTTTTACGAAAAGCCGATATACTTCAGTGGAGACACAAAGGGGGGAGGGGATCGCAATTCCAGCGTCGTACAGCTTGAACAGGGCTGCGCCTTTTCCACCAATCAGGGAGGCGGAGCAGAGGCGGTCGGATTCAGGAGAGTAGATCAGCTTCATCGTTTATCCGATATTCGACCACATCCTGGAAGCGTGACACGATGAGGTAGTTATGAACGGTTATCACAAACAACTGGGTGGTTGGCGATGCTATGAAGTGATCGAGATAGGGGTGCCTCTTAAGGTACAATGCTTGATAGTGTTGCTTGATCTGCGGGTCAACCGGTTGAGCAACCCCTAGAATCGTTGTGGCGGTCGCCTGGTGAAAGTCCTGCTCATCGTTGGAACGATTATCCACCATGATAGAGACTCTGCTGTCTCCCATCATATTCTGGTATTTCCGCGTGGCGCTCCCCGTGGCAACAATGAGATGCCTCAAATCTTCCGTATAGGCAAAGGCCATGAGGTTTGAGTATGGCTGTCCGCCTCTCTGGGTGGAGAGGACGGCCAGTTTTTGTTTTGACATCAGGTTGCGGAGGATGTCCTGCAAGACGTTCTCGTCCATATATCCATCACAAAAAGAATCCCCCTGCCAGGATATGGCATGAGGGATTCATTGGGGTTAACATGGAAAAAAATGTTAGGTAATTACCAGTTATCGCCTAAAACCTGGCTGAGATCGGTACACTTTTCTTTTTCCTCATCCGTGAGATCTTCTTTTCTTTTGAGATTTTTCAGGTCATCAATATAACAGGCATACTCTTTCCCATCCTTGTCCTGGATGAATACCATCTTCTTATACTCTTCAGAGATGATGTCTCCACGCATGCTCATAAATATCTCCTCCATGTATTGTGTGATATGAAACTGATACACAGATTGTGAAAAAATGATATCCTGCATATCAAGAGAGTTAAGCAAATTCTATCAAATAGCTGCCAGCAATGTCAAATCTAAAAGATTGTCAGGCTAATGGCTGGGAATGGTTGTTCAGGCAGTGACTGATTATCAATGAAATGGCCCATTCATCGTGTATGATGATGGGTAATGCTGGAGAGAGCAGGTCTTTCACATACGTAACGGGCGAATAGCCTAGGTAAAAAATTATCTGACTACACCTAATCCTCAGCCTGCAAGAGTAAGGAGAAAGGAGTAGGGTGTGAAGCGACTAATCAACAGACAGTGCAATCTGAGTCGTTATGTTGACAAAGGCCCCATTGTCATTTGCTGTTGCTCCTCACTCCTCTCACCTCTCACCTCACCTAAAAAAGCCGCTTTACATGGGTAATACGAAAAAATGATCCCTGGAGAAAAGCCAATGACAGAGTTGTACAGGTTTGATGTGGAGACGATTGACGGGAAACATGTCAACCTGGGCCTCTACAAGAATAAGACCCTTCTCATCGTTAATGTTGCGAGCAAGTGTGGTTTCACTTCACAATATGATGGGCTGGAGGAACTCTATAAAAAATACGCCGACAGAGGTCTTGTTATTCTTGGTTTCCCCTGTAATCAGTTTGGCAGCCAGGAGCCGGGGTCCGAGTCAGAGATACTCGACATTTGTCGACTCAATTATGGGGTCACATTTCCTCTGTTTGCCAAAATAGAGGTGAACGGTGACAGGGCACACCCGCTGTTTGTCTATCTCAAACGCACATGTCCGGGGTTATTTGGTAGTGAGAAGATCAAATGGAACTTCACAAAGTTTCTTGTTGACCCTGCCGGGAAGGTGGTAAAGCGATTTGCGCCAACGACGTCCCCGGCCCAGCTGGAGCAGGAGATACTGCCATTGCTGCAACCCAAGGCATGACCCGACCTGCTTAGTCACCGAAAAGAGTGATGTCGGAGGTGAAAACTACTCGATATCATACCGTTCCGCCGGACGTCTTTCCGGTACCTCCACACCATCTTTTTTTCCGGTGTACAAATAGTACCCTTTTGGCCCGTTGGCTTTCTTGAGCATATCACAGAGGTCATCTACTTCTGTGCGAACCCCAATCTTTTCTTTTATTTCCTGGATCTCGTAGTCAACAATGGCTTCTTCAACAACCTGGACAGTGGGAAATGAACACTTGGGGATTATCCTTGCGTAAATCCCGCAAAGCCTCCTTCCTGTCATCATGATCCATTTCATCGACCTGGAGGAGGGTGTAGTCAACGCGCAAGGCATCCAGCATCTTCTTGATGTTGAGACAGTGTCCAGAGGTGCTCAGGCTGAAGAGAACTATGTCTGTTGAAGGCATATCGCATTCTCCGTCTGGTTCGGATAGTGTAAGAAGCAATGCAAAGTTTCACAAAATAGAAAAGAGGGGGGCTGTAAGATGTGTAGAGAGTGTATCTTGAACAGATCAATATATGCAGGTGTTGTAACAAGAGATGCATATCACGGCAAGAGTTCAGCATGGTAACATTGCGCGACAAGAGATTCCGGGTTAGCAGGAGCGTGGATGCTTCTCTTGATTCCGTGTGGTTGATCCTGACCGATACGCACCTCTGGGCGTTGTGGGGGCCTTCCGTTACAGCGGTTGAGAGCGGTGACCGATATATTCGAGCTGGCACAACCGGCCGTGTCAAGACGGCCCTGTTCTTTTGGCTCTCCTTTGTCATCACTACATATGTTGACAACAGATCATGGCGGTGGGCTGTAGGAAAATTGCAGGCCACCGGTCACACAGTTGAACAGGGTGCTGACGGGACAACTGTGGTCAGCTTTGACATGCCGTTGTGGGCGTTTTTCTATATCCCGATCTGCTGGCTGGCATTACGGCGGATAGACTCGCTTGCACGGCAACAGTCCTCATGAGAAACCCGGACTGACACTCACAGTTGCCATCCTGGGTTGCCTATGCGCACATTGTGCAGTCGGGCTGGGCAAGGTGTGATACCCCTTTATTCCAGTGACAATTCCTCATCGCCCACAAGCACCAGCAGTTTGAGAACCTTGAATGTAACCAGGAACCGTTTTTCACCATCATCCGCCTGACCGGTCCTTCGTCTGCTGAGTGAGGCGATTTTCTCGTCGTCCTGCCCCTCTGTTATCCTTGAAGTAGGTCTCGAATTTCATATTTGCTCACCATGGTTGAGGGGGGATTGACTTTCTTTTGAAAAAGAGCGTTTTTATCCTCTGCAGAGGAAAAAACGGGTTACAGTATTGCTATGCCAAAACTTACTCTCTGCTACTCAAATCATCGTCCGGAAATGCTCCATCCTGCAGCTCAGATAATGACTGCGCATGATGTGATTATGCTTGAGGAGCAGCCGCAATCTTCTCTCAATATGATGCTGCGAGGTGAGATGGAACTGGATGAGTATATACTCGAATCCGAGGCAGCTTTCCCTGAGTTTGCCCGGAAGCACTGCACCCTTATGCAAGAGCTTTACGATGGGGGGAAGACCATTCAACAGGTCGAACCATATCTGGAACACCTGCTGAACATTCAGCTGTTTCTCGCCGACGGGAACACTCCCGATATGATAGAGCGTGACAGTGTTGGATACCAGGTATATCTCGCCGAGCGGGATGCTACAGGAAAGCTGATCGAGTATTACCGTGCATCGGGGATGGGTTGTCTGGATACTCTCCTCAGTTCAATGATGGAATTTGCCAAAGCAGACGCCGCTCGTTTTTTGCTGAGAGACAGCCTGCGGAGCGAGGCTATTGTAAGCCTTCTCCAACCTGGAAAGGATACCTTCGTTGAAGCCGGCTCTATGCACCATGCCTTATATGTCTTGCTTGAAAGAAATATCAGCAGGGAGTGGTCTCTGCAGTCTCGAAATCTCGAGGAGGAAGTAGCAAAACAGATGGGTATGACTGACTATCGCCTGCCACCAGGTGATCAGCTTACCCTTGCCTATATCAATGCAGACCATATTTCGGAGGAGCAGGAGCGTCTCCTTTGTGCTCAAACCCTCATATATACGAAAATCACCATGAAAGAAGAGTGGGTTGAGTCCGAGAGTGACTTCCCCCATCTCAATGACGAATTGCGCAATATTGCACTGGTTTCATCGCTTGATCTGAGACGATGCCGCATACTCTATGAGAGAATACACAATGTATCGACTGCTGATGCCAGAAAAATCGTCATGCGCGCTATATGACCTTCAACAAAAGCTACTGAAATGGAAAGGTAAAACTACCATGACGTAAGGAGGAAAGGGGACATCCTGCTCCAAAGGCGAAAGAATCTGGCACAACTCCTGTGGGAGACGCGATGAACCGCAATGGAATTTTTGTAACGAGCATGTCTGTAATTACAGGGAGTTGCAAGCAAGCTGCGCGGAAGCAGATCTGATGTATTTTCCTGAGTGCTTTCCGGGAATTCTTCAAGGGTATAATTTGCCTGGATCCCAACAATGTATAGGTGTAAGATACCTTATACATGCCTAGGGAGGATGGTCTATGGAAGGAAAAATAATAATCTATGGCGGTTCCGGCGGTATCGGTTCAGAAATCGCGAGACTCCTTCACGCTAAAAACATCCCCATACACATCGTCGCCCGAGACAGTGAGAAGCTGGCAACAGTAGCTGATGCATATAGCGCCAGCTATACGGTCGGAGATGTGATGAATCCCATTCTTTTCCCGAAGGTAATGGAGGATGCAGGAGATACCTGCAGCGGTCTTGTCTATGCGGTAGGCTCCATCAATACAGGAAGTCTCAGGCGCCTATCCTCGTCTGATTATCTTGATGATTTCAAGATTAATGGACTGGGAGCTGTACTGGCTGCCCAGGCAGCCTTTCCTGTGATGAAAAAGAGCCGTTCGCAATCGTCCATGGTCTTTTTTTCGAGCGTTGCGGCTATACAGGGGTTTCCGCTGCACTCTTCAATCAGTATGGCCAAAGGGGCTGTTAATGGCCTGGTTCTTGCCCTGGCAACAGAGCTGGCACCTAAGATACGCGTAAACGGCATCGCCCCTTCAATAACCGATACCCCGCTCGCCTCGACCATTATCAAAAACGATGAGATTGCAGAAAAACTTGCAGCGATTCATCCCCTGAAACGAATTGGCAAGGCTGAGGATATTGCCCGGCTGGCGGTCTTTCTGCTTTCAGAGGAATCATCCTGGATAACGGGTCAGATTATTAGCGTTGACGGTGGCAGATCGACATTGCACCCTGCCGGGACATAAGGTTGTTGCAACCCTCCCAAGGCGCCTCATCTCAGGACGATCACCATACAATCAAACAGAGGCCCACCATCACTGCTAACTTTTGTATCATGCGGCTTCTCAGAACGTACCATCACCCAGTTTTTCAAGCCGTTGATGGCTGTTGTCTGTCTGGACCAGGTTATTGAGGTTACAGACCGTTTTTTCCGCTTCGTATTGCTGTGTTTTTTAGACTATACGACATGCCCTGCCTCAGCCCAAGCCACCAGGCCCCGATCCTTTCAACGTTGCTCCGCATCTGGGTGAGATGATTTTTGATTGCAGTGAGTACAGCACATGCCATCAATCCAGTGAGCGTTGCTTGCGGGCAGACGCGGGGTAGAAGCTCTTGACCAGATGATGAAGAATGGCAGTGAGTAGGTGGTCAAACAGTTACCTTTGCAATATACCGCTCACTATCCAGAGCCGCCATGCAGCCTGTACCGGCTGCGGTTATAGCTTGTCGATACACCCTGTCAACTACATCACCGCAGGCAAAAACACCCTGCACACTGGTCCTCGTTGAATTCGGCACGGTAATTATATAGCCCTGGTCATCACAATCCACTTGCTCCTTGAATAACTCGGTTGCAGGAGTATGGCCAATGGCGATGAAGAGTCCTTCCAGCTCAATCTTTGACTCCGCAGCTGAACTGTTATTTCTCACCAGGACACCGGAAACATCAGTATCACCAAGAACCTCCTGAATTTCCGTATTCCAGAAGATACGGATCTTTTCGATCTGCATAACCCTGGTCTGCATGATGCTTGAGGCTCGCAACTCGTCCCTGCGTACAAAAAGATTGACTTCAGGGCAGATGTTTGAGAGATAGATGGCATCCTCACAGGCGGTATCGCCACCTCCTACGACGCCTACTTTTTTGCCGCGATAAAAAAAGCCATCGCAGACGGCGCAGCCGCTCACACCCCTGTTCACAAATGACTGTTCCGATGGCAGACCGAGGTATTTTGCAGCTGATCCGGTGGCGATAATCACGGTCTGTGCGTCATACTTCCCGCCATTTTCTGTCCAGACAGAATGGTAGTTTCCACCGGTGTTGAAGTCGACCCTGCTGACCGCATCGAGAACAACCTCTGCCTCATATCTCTCCGCCTGCAGGCGTAAATCTTCCATAAGCCTGGTGCCGGTCACACCTTCCGGGTAACCTGGAAAATTCTCGACCTCGTTGGTGGTGGTCAGCTGTCCACCTGGCTGTATACCCGTCAGCAATACGGGGGATAGATTTGCACGGGCGGCATAAATTGCTGCGGTATACCCTGCCGGGCCGGAGCCGATAATAAGATTTTTCAGTATCATACAGAGATTGATTAATAGCTATGATCGTCTAACTCAACCTTTCCTCGAAATGTCCAGTAGATCACAATGGTGTATGAAAGCACCATTGGCATTCCGATGGCAACGATGATGAGGCCGATTTTCTGAGTTAACTGGCTGGATGCACCATTGAATATGTTTATTGAGTATTCAGGGTTGTTCGATGCGGGCAAAAGATCAGGAAAAATTGCCGCGCTAAAGAGCAGGATAAGGGCGGTGATGGTCCCGCAGCTGCTCATAAAGGCGTAAAATGGCTTTTGCTGTTTTATAGCCCTCGGGATATTCCAGATGGCAAGCAGGTTCAGGGCCGGAATCAGCCATAAAAGAGGAACATCGCCAAAATTCCTGATCGAGGTTGATACAAAAAACACCGACCAGATTGTGACAATCACAAACGAAACCACATAGAAATAATAGGTGCCTTTCATCCAGCCGATAAGTCGCTGCTGCAGTTCGCCCTCTGTTTTCAGATAAAGATAAATTGAGCCATGCATGGCGAGTAGGGCCACGCTCAACACACCGACACTTATGGCAAAACCGGTAAGCATCTCAAAAAAGGTGCCCTGATAATCGCCAAGCTCGGAGAGTTCAAGGCCCTGCATTACCCTTCCGATTGCTACACCATACAAAAACGCGGCCAGAGCGGAACCAGCAAAAAAACCGATATCCCAACTTGTGCGCCAGAAAGGACTCACGCGCTTTGAACGAAATTCCAGGGAGACCGCACGAAAGATCAGGGCAAAGAGCAGGAAGACAAATGGCAGGTAAAAAGCGCTGAAAATCGAGGCATATGCATTGGGGAACATCGCAAAAAGCGCCCCGCCAAAGGTTACGAGCCACACCTCGTTGCCGTCCCATAGCGGCCCGATCGAGTTCATGATCAGTCTTCTCTCGGTATCAGTTTTGGCAACAAACGGGTGGAGAATCCCTACGCCAAGATCGAATCCATCAAGAATGGCATAACCAGCCAATAATACGATGAGAAGCGCAAACCATATCAGCGATAATATTTCAGGAGTCAGCATCGGGCACCTCCTCTTAAAGGCTGTTTTCAGTAAAGCGGGCATGCTGCCTCTCTGACGAGGCATCTATGAAACCACCTTTTTCATCAGGCGAAGGCTCAGGCAGAGGTTCAGGTCCAATGCGTATCTTACGATCGAGCACCATTATCCAGACTGCAATAAGAAAGAGATAGAGAACGGTAAAAAGTATGAGGGAGAGCTGCGCCTCAGATTTGTCCACCGCCGCACTGAATGAACTGCTGGTGCGAAGTCCCTGGAGTTCGTCATAGTAATATAATCCGTCTGCAGATAGTATCAGGTCTGTTCCATTTTCATTCCAGACAACCGGCGGATGCACGGTCCAGGGCTGCCGCCCCACTTCCGCCGCTATCCAGCCGCTTTGATTTGCCAGAATCACAAAACCGATCGCAAAAACAAAGCTCCAGAGGATAAAGGGTTTTTCGCGTATCCTTTTTTTGCTGTTATAGAACAGGGCAGCGCCACACAATACGATCATCAAGCCCCCGGTACCGACCATAACCCGCCAGGAAAAAAAGGGAATAGCCAGAGGCGGTCTGTCTTCCAGCCTGAATCTGTCGAGCCCCACCACCGGTTTACTGAAGGTGAAGTCATCGAAAACCATGAAGCTCAAGCCGCCGGGAACGCTTATCTCAAAATCGATGCGCTCCTCCTTTTCGTTGGGCCAGCCGATGAGATTGAGCGCAGCCCGGCCCGTCGTATAATGCCCTTCAAAGGCAGCCAGTTTTGCGGGCTGGTATTTATATACATTCTGTGCCTGAGTATGTCCGTTAACCCCAAGACCGATTGCAGCGATAAAGCTGAATACCAGGGCTCCGTTAAATGAATGGCGGGCAAACTCGCGATGCTTGTCTTGTAGAATATAATAGGCCGAAATGCTTAGGACGAAAAAACCACCCACCGCAGCACAACCGAGAAGCACATGACTTAAGCGCTGCACAGTCGATGGATTGAAGACCATCCCCATAAAATCGACAATTTCCGCCCTTCGCTGAACGACTCCATCAACCACCCAGGGAGCAAGAACTGTTTGACCGTCAGCCGTTATGGTTTGTCTCATTACCTCTACAATATGGTGTCCGGCCGGGGTCTGCTGCCAGCTGTTGGCGACCACGATCCAGATCGATGAAAATACAGAACCCAAAGCCACCATGTACATGCTGAACAGATAGAAGCCAGCACTGACCCGGCTTCTCCCAAAAGCGACCACAGCAAGAAAGCCGGACTCCAGAAAAAAGGCAAATATGCCTTCTGCGGCGAGAGCGCTGCCAAAGACATCACCGACAAATCTCGAGTAGGTCGCCCAATTTGTGCCAAACTGAAACTCCATGACAATGCCGCTTGCGACCCCGATCGCAAAATTGAGTACAAAAATCTTTGTCCAGAACTGGCAGGCGATGGCAAACACCTGCTTTTTGGTGAAGTAGTACCGTGTTTCGAGGTAGGCCAGTATGATCCCGAGCCCGATGGTGAGTGGCGGGAAAATATAATGGAACATCACGGTAAAAGCAAACTGCAGGCGAGACAAAAGAAGAACGTCCATATGCTCCTCCATGGTGCAGATGGTACATTACATGTCACAAGTGGGTGTGAAAAATGACTGACGAGAAAAAGACCAACCAACTCCATCCACAGGTTAACTGAAAAATAAGGATGGGTCAACCATAGTACAGTTGAACAGTAGCCTTGTTTAGCTTAAGAAAATTCTAAAGTATGAGGGGTTAGTAATGCAAATAATCGCTTAATGATTAGCAACCGAGATTGTGCTGAGGATATCTTTTCAAACTTAAAAAATAGATTTAATGTCCTCAAGAACGAATGAACTATGTGTGCCATTTACTCCCTTAATATTGCTAATATCCCGTAATACAACATGATAATAATGCTGCATGTCCTTTGCTACAATCTCAAGCATAAGATCAACCTCGCCTGACACCGCCGCAATACTGATCACCCCATCTATATTGGCTAAATCCTTAGCAAGCTTATCCCATTTTGTATGTATATCTCGAATAACGCCACAATACGCTCTAACTGTCAGTCCAACCTTACTACGATCTGTGAGAGCTCTATATCCCTGTATTACACCAGTTTTCTCTAATCTTGAAATCCTACGAGAACAGCTGGAATCCGACAAACCTACCCGCTTAGCAACCTCTACGTTTGAGAGACGCCCATTCATTCGTAAGACCTCAATTATTTTTTTATCAAAATCATCAAGATCAACCATGTGCAAACACCTCCCATTTTAACATTGTTGAAAATTTCAACATGCACAATTCCTTCATACATGGCGCAATTTTGCATGATCCTTGATAATAATGCAAGAGCAGAACATGAATATTGCAACGATGCAAGCATGGAGTTATTTTTTGCGATGAGTAGTAACCATCAAAAATTACTAGAATGAAAACATGTCACATTCGATGAAATACAAATTCAGATACAAGATATTTGCAGAAGCATTATATGATGCTCTTCAGGAAGATTCCTTTTACAATACGATCGAAAAATCAATAGATTATCGCTCTACAAAAGAGGCGATGGTCAGGTATTTCGATTATTCCATTGTGGAATCTGAACAGTATGGCGATGTAGTTGTTCCTCCTGACCATTGTTATGGGATATCTGTATGGACAAAGCCTCTTAGGCAAGACTTGGAAACAGAGAGGAGTAAAAAGAAGAAAGAGTTTCTGGAAAAGTATATGGGAGGGGCCAGTTTAAGTACCTATAACTCTATCGTTGATTTTATGTCTGAAAAAGCCTCTTCTTTAGTACCTGAAAATGCCTGGTATTTATCTATTTTAGGAGTACTTCCTCAGCATCAGGGGAAAGGTTTAGGTGTTGGCCTTGTAGACAAAATATTAGATCAGACAGACAAGGCCGGGATACCAACCTATCTTGAAACATTCACCCCGAAAAATATCTCATTCTATGAGAGGTTGGGCTATAAGCAGCTTGAATGTATTTACGAGCCGACGACAGAGGCAGATTATTGTATTATGATGCGTGAACCATTGAAATAGAATGTCACTTCGCCTTATGGTGCGGTGAAAGCAATTAACATCACGGTATTGGTTTTCAGGAGTGCCTTTTACCATGGTAAAGGCTCGTGTTGGCAATATTACTCACTTAAATAAATCCGCAAGCTTACCTTTTTTCCTGATTCATTTTTGCCATCGCAGATAACGCCATGCCGTTTCAGCTTATAGATGAGATAAGTCGTTGAAAATCGTCCCTCGAACAATTTGTCCAACTCCAATGAAAAAAATGATGAGCATTTAATGGGCCAGCATGGAACCGGTCCTTAAAAGAGGCATATTTTCAATATGCTCTCATTTTTTCATCAGCTGGGTCAGCTAAGACCTTCTGGGACTGCGATACTCATGCTATTGTCGTGTCCTGTTTTTTCTTTTGAAGAAATGTGTTTGCAATGAGGGAGAGATGCGTCGACAGCAACGTCACCGTCTACGCAGAACATCGGAAGGATATGCATGGCACTGGCGAAGACATGTGCCTTTCTTGGTCAATACGCAATGAACCGGCACGAAGCTATGGAGCTCCATATTGTTAAGGAACTACATGTATTTAACCAGTATGAATTGAGCCTTGGCTGCTTTGATGCCCACAACAGGAAGATCTTTATCCTATCGTATCAAAGCTGCGCCTGCGGCTAGAAACAGTAAGCTTCTGGGGGCTCATTTGTACTGAGCGCCTCAATCCCTCGATCGCATGGGAAGCACCACACACTACTTCAACTTTCCACCTCATCCCGAAGCTGTCTATCCATCAAGAACTTTGCGGATAAGTGTTGAAATATCTTTGATTGCCAGAGGTTTCATGGCAAACCCTCGGATCCCCAGGGCCTGTGCTTTTTCTTCAGATAATGTTTTGCTGTAGCCTGTGCAGATAATTATCGGCATATCGGGCCGTATTGTCAGCATTCGCTGGGCAAGCTCAAATCCTGTCATGGCCGGCATGGTCTGATCGGTTATCACGACATCGAACAATAAAGGAGCTTGCTGAAAAACGCTGAAGGCTTCTACACTGTTCGTGAAAACTGTCACCTTATATCCTAAGTGCTCCAGCATGGACCGACTCATGTCTGCAACAATTTCCTCATCGTCAACCAGTAGAATCCGTTCATTGCCTCCTGTAACTGTATGCTCCTCAACTTCCAATGAAGGCGCCGTTTGTTCGACAGCAGGTAGATGAATATGGAACCGGGTTCCTTCTCCCAACTCACTTTCAACTGTAATGAAGCCGTCATAACTCTTAACAATGCCATGGACTATGGCTAATCCCATACCTGTTCCTTTGCCGACTTCTTTGGTCGTAAAGTATGGATCAAAAATTCTCTCACGCACTTCGGGCGCAATCCCGGGACCGGTATCGCCAACTGTGATAATGACAAAACGGCCGTGGTTCATAATTGGATGCTGCTGTAAATCCTCAGAAGATAATTCTGTGCTCTTTAGAGAAATGGTGAGGGTCCCACCGCTCAGTTCCATCACATGGAATGCATTGGTGCAGAGATTCATCAAAATTTGATGAATCTGCGTCGGATCGGCGAGAATAGTCTCAGTATCATCCTCGACCTGTTGAATTATGTCGATAGTGGAGGGCAGCAGCGGTCGAAGCAGTTTGATGGCTTCTTCAATGATTGGGCTAACCCGTAACAGTTGTCGCTTGGTATCTTCCTGCCTGCTAAATGCAAGAATCTGGCTCACCAGTAAAGTCGCCCGCTGGATTGCTGTCAACGCTTTGTCAAGAAGCTTGGCCACAGGAGAAGTTGTCGGAGTCAAATTCCGGGCGAGATCCACATTGCCGAGAATAGCACTGAGGATATTATTGAAATCATGGGCAACCCCGCCTGCGAGAGTGCCGATGGCCTCCATTTTCTGGACCTGCATGAGCTGGTCCTCCAACCGTTTGCGCTCCTCTTCAACTTGTCTACGCTCAGTGATATCACGAAATTCAGTTACACGAACCTCATGACCCTTGTATGGAATATTGCTGCCACGAATACTCAGTGGATAGGTGGAACCGTCTTTTCGAAGACCTTCTACATCATAGGTTGCTTCATGACCTAAGCGGATTTTCTCTTTAACCATCGACCTCCAATTTGGGGCAATAAGCCGAAGACCGTCCATTCCAATCAATTCATCTCGACTATAGCCAGTTATCTCAGAGAGTCCCTGGTTACAGTCAATAATCACACCTTGATCGTGGATAGCAATACCACCAAAGGAAGCGTCATGCAGGGCCCGAAAGCGCTCTTCGCTTTCTCTGAGCTTTTCTTCAGCTATCTTGCGTTCTGTAATATCACGAACAATGCCGATGGTATGCCATGTGTCGAGCACGTGGAGGCTGGACAGGGAAAGTTCAATGGATATCTCATGACCATCTCTGTGGCATGCTTGCAGATCAAGAGTGCTGTTTATGGCATTGCCTTCTCCTGTTTGCTGAAATTTACGAAAGGCCTTGGCATATTGCTGGTGATATCGAGATGGCGCCAGGAGAGTGTGAAGGTTTTTACCTCTGACGTCTGAATCAGTGTAACCGAAAAGCTTTTCAGCCGCAGGATTCCAGAGAGATATGAGCCCGTTCTCATCCATCATTATTATGGCATCCTTGGTTGAATCTGTGATAGCACGGAATCGGGCCTCACTTTCATTGAGCAACTCGTTATCTTGTTTTGTTTTTGCAATATGATGGTAGATACTGCAGAATGCTTCGCGGTCATCCCACGTTATCCTGCTTAAGCTCACGGCCACATGGATATTGGTTTTATTCTTATGCTGCAGGACAGTTTCATATACAGCTTGCCCGTGCTCAAGCACAGATTTGACTCGTTCTGGGATCTCTTGGGCTTCCTCTCCGGTCTCTAACTGGTTGATCTGCATCTTTGACAGCTCTTCAAAAGAGTAGCCGAAACAACTTGAGGTCGACGGGTTGGCCTTTAATATGTGGTAATCGTCATCCCAGACAACAATGGACTCAATCGCATTCTCGAAGATCGAATGGTAATTGTTCATGCACTGCTTTAGCGTTTCAGTGCCTTCTTGATGTTGTTTGATTTCCATAGAGAAGTTCCGAAGACATTTACAGGTTAAAGTGACAGTAACGTCTGAGATACCGAGCTCTTCAAGAGAAAACTGTCATCTTCTTTGCAGTATAATGCTTTTGTTCATCATAAGTACAGAAGCGCCGAAAAGTTCCTCATCGTATATTGTAAAAATCTATCTTTAAAATAGGTTGTTAAGGTTGTTTTGGTAATCACTTAATTAATATATCAATTGTTTTGCTGTAAGGGGTTGAGGCCGAATGAGTAAATGTGCAATAAAACCTGGAGTACTGTCCCTTCATTTCCTTTTACCTGGTCAACAGTGCTATAATAAAGGTACCAGACCACCTGAATTGAGCGAGACGCGGAGCGTCATCACAGATTGATACGGAACCGGAAACCGGACCCCGAGATATCCGACCTGGGTTACCCACGGCTCCGCACCCTTACAATATGAGGAGGTGTGACTATGTATCGCATTCGCTTTCATGGGCGGGGAGGGCAAGGTATGAAGACCGCAAGCCGCATTCTCGGTCGGGCCTTTTTTCTTGCAGGATATGAGGTACAGGACGCACCACGCTATGGTGCGGAACGCCGTGGTGCTCCTATCTTCGCGTATGTCCGGGCGGCAAAATCACCGATCAACGAACGCGGGATCATCCAGCACCCGGATCTCGTGGTCGTCGCCGACGACAGCCTTATAGGTCTGCCGGCGGCAGGAGTTCTCTCAGGTTTGACGGACCGGACCATTTTCCTGTTCTACTCGGACACGGATGAGAAGAGCTGGCAACACCGGCTCAACCTGAAAAACACACTGTTCACTATCCCCGTCGACACCCAGGCCGTTGATCCGCTGCAGCGCCGATATGCTGGAGTGAGCTGCGTGGGTGGAGCGGCCAGGTTAACGGGTGTCCTTGATCAGGCGACCTTGAAGAAGGCCATCGAAGAGGAAATGGCGGACCGATCACCTCATACCGTCTCCACCAATATCGATCACGCCAACGCAACTTTTTCCCTGCTGGCGCAACATGACACGATCATTGAGGAAGGTGCGGCGATCAGTGCCGTTGGGTATGAACCACCGAAATGGCTCGAGCTGGCCCCAGATCCGGCTGCCATCTGCGCCCCGGCCATTTACGGCGGTGGCACAAGCAGCAAGGTTCAGACCGGACTCTGGCGAACAATGCGGCCTGTTATTCAATATGACAAATGCCGCCAATGCTGGTGGATCTGCTCCACCTTCTGCCCGGACAGTGCCATCTCGGTCACCGAGAACCGCTATACCAGGATTGATTACGACCACTGCAAGGGTTGCATGGTCTGCGTGATGCAGTGCCCATCCCACGCCATTCTCGCCATAGCGGAGAAGGACGCGGATAAGGTTACACTACAGGAGGTGCCATCATGAAACGAACCCTGTTAACCGGCAATGGAGCGGCGGCCTGGGGTGCCCGGCTTGCCGCCGTCGATTATATTCCGGCATTTCCCATCACCCCGCAGACCGAGATTCTGGAGACCCTCGCCTATTGGGTCGACAACGGTGACCTTGACACCCGGCTCGTCACGTTAGAATCGGAACATTCCATGATAACCGCGGCAGGGAGTTCCGCTGCAACCGGTGTCCGTACCTTCACTGCCACCTCGAGCCAGGGACTGTTACATGGCATGGAGATGATCTATACGGTTGCGGGTTGGCGTGTACCCTTTGTCATGGTCAATGTCTCCAGGGGTCTTGCCGCTCCGCTCACTCTCGAGTCCGATCATAACGATATCATGGCCGCCCGGGATTCCGGCTGTCTGCAACTGCACTGCGCTACCTGCCAGGAAGTGCTCGACTCCATTCTCATGGCCTACCGGCTGGCGGAACATCCGGAAATCAGACTGCCGGTCATTGTTAACCTCGATGGATTTTATCTCTCCTACACTCGGGAACCTGTTGCCATTCCAGATGATGATGCAAGCCGCACCTTTGTCGGTGAATTTGACTCAGGATCCATCCATTTCAAGGCCGGAGCACCCCTGAGTCACGCCTCGGCCGTCCTTGGCGGCTCTACCTATTCCTATTTCCGCTACAGCCAGCATCTGGCTGCACAACGAGGCCTGAGTGTCTACGAGGAGATTGCCGAGGAATTTGCGAGGACCTTTGGCAGGCGTCACGATGCTGTAGAAGGATACCGCCACGAAGATGCCGAGTATCTCTTTCTTATGATCGGTTCCTTTGCGACAAAAGGCAAGGAAGCTGTGAACAGCTTGCGTGATGCGGGCTGGAAGATTGGACTCATTCGTCCCCATATGCTGCGTCCGTTTCCCGTCGAGCGGATATATTCGCTTGCCAGAGGTAAGAAAGCGATCGCGGTCATCGATCAAAACATCTCCATGGGTAAGGGCGGCGTGTTGCACACTGAACTGGCTTCCGCTCTGTACGGCAAACCGGGAGCCCCGCCAATCCTGGCCAGCTTCATCGGCGGCCTGGGTGGCCGGGATCTGCCGTATGAAGAGCTTTTTGAAATTGCCAAAACGCTGCGAGACAGCGCTGCTGCTGGCGCCACTCCACCACCCCGGCTGCTCTACACCGAAACAGAGTTGTTGGAGATGCGCAAGCTCCAGGCAATTGCCGGAGTCCGCATTCCCTTTGAGGAGGTGCACCATGACTGAAACCGCATTTCAACGCCAGAAAGACCTTCCCAAAAGCCATCTGCTCAGCGCGGGTACGCCTATGTGCGCCGGGTGCGGAGGATTGGAGGCGATCCATATCGCCTATGATGTCCTTGGCGAAAATACGATCTTCGTCAACGCCGCAGGCTGTATGACCCTGCTCTCGGTCTACCCGTTTACACCATTTCGCGGATCCTGGCTCTACACCGCTATGGGTGCGGCGCCGGCAGGTGCGCAAGGGGTGCGCGACGCGCTGGATATCCTCATGGACAAGGGGAGAATCGAGGTCGCTGATGACCTGGATGTGGTTGTTCTTACCGGTGACGGCAGCGGCTATGGCATGGGCATCTCAGCCACCTCCGGCACCATAGACCGTTGTCTCGATTACCTCTACATCGTTTATGACAACGAAGGCTATGGCAACACTGGCCAACAGTACTCCGCAGCGACGCCTCACGCTGCCCGAACCGCAACGAGCAGATGTGCATATGGCCACAAAGGGTTCAAAAAGGATCTGTTCTCGATCCTTGCAGCCAACGGCGCAGCCTATGTCGCAACGGCCATCGGTTCCGAACCACTTGACCTGGCACAGAAAATAGAAAAAGCCAAGTCTATTTCCGGCCCGCGCTTTATCATCACCCTGGCCCCTTGCCCAACCGGCTGGGATTTCGATCCGAAGGAAACCATGACCATCGGCAAGCTGGCGGTACGTACTGGAGTCTGGCCACTGAAAGAGTTCACTGACGGCAAGGTCAGCCACAACAAGACCTTCAGCAAGTTGTTGCCGGTTGAAACCTACCTGGAGCAACAGGGCCGCTTCAGACACCTGTTTGAGCCGCAAAAAAAAGAGGCTGTTCTGCGGGATATTCAAAATTCTATCAACAGGTATTGGCACGAAGTGGCGACGATCTGAGATCATGTGCGTTTCCGCCGCCAACAGTTATGCAGTTCCATGGCGGCGACAACGGTGATTGCCAGGCAAACCAGGGGGGCGAGGGTGGGTGCCCAATGGCGTCAGCTGCAGAGTATATGCTGCATGGAAGGAATATGCATGGCCGCCCTAATGATAAGACGTCCATCTGTTATTTGAGAATTTGATACCCGGATTCTTTCTTTTTCTCCAGGAAGAGGCCTAAACAAAGTCTCCGTTTATGTTCTCAGCGCTCTTTAAACAGATTTGATTGCGACCAGCGGATTTTGCTTGGTAGAGAGCTTCATCGGCGACCTGGTAGATCCTGCCGATATCGTCGTAATCCGTAAAGTCTTTTATAGTGCAAACGCCAATAGAAACAGTCACAATTCCTGGTGGATTGTATTTATGCAGTATGTTCAAACCGCGAATGCACGAGAGAATTTTTTGGGTACAGAGAACAACATCATCGGGATGTGACATTACCACTACAGCCCCGAATTCCTCTCCTCCCATGCGGAACACCATGTCGTCATGGCGCTGAAAGACTCTTCGCAACTCAGCGCCGATGGCTGATAAAACCTTATCTCCATTAGGGTGGCCGTAATTATCGTTGTACTTCTTGAAATTATCCACGTCCAACAAAATGAGGGCAAATATCCCGTGTTCCTCCTGCGCTCTGCGCAAGAGGACAGGGCCAATGTCATTAAAATGTCGTCTATTGAAAAGTCCGGTAAGTTCGTCACGAATCGCCAGGTTCTCAAAATACTTTCGCTCGCTAACGTCCTGGTAAATGGCTGTATAACCATCATTCCTGTCATTTTCTCTTCTGAGCGGAGAAACCACCGCTTCCACCCACATGATCGATCCGTCTTTCTTTAGCAACTTCACCTCGCCCTGCCAGTGATTGCCTTCTTGGAGGGTTTTCCAAATCTGATGAAAGGCATTGGGACTATCTTCTGCCGGACTGCCCAAGGACATAAGCGGCTGTCCTATCAAATCTTTACAATCAAAGCCCGTGACGCGGCAAAAGGCTTCCGTTACTTCGGTGATAATGACATTTTGATCCATCCGTACGCTTAAAAGATGCGGATCCAGTGCTTCTACAGCCATTTTGATGCGTTTGAATCGGCGCTGAACAAAGAAGACAATCGCTAAAGCGCAAAGAGTCAGCAGGCCTGCTCCTATAAGAACTGTTTGTACCCAGAGGGAAGAGATCATCTTCTTCTCGTACTCGATTCTAAACCACTTTTCCCAGATGGCATTTTTGCGTTCCTGAGGAATTGCCGCCAAAGCTTTATTGAAAATCGGGATGAAATCTTTTATCTGCTGGGACGTATTCAGGGCGAACTTCGATGGAAAGGGGAGTTCACCTGAGATCTTGATATTGGTAAGAGGCATGTCAGCCAGAGCCATGGAAACTCCGGTGAGTTCGCAGATAAAGGCATCATATTTTCCAGTGGCTACGCCGCGAAGACCCTCTTCTGGGCCGATATGGGTAAAGGGGGGGGGAAACCTCCAAGTTGAACCCATTTGGATTCGATGGAGAGTACCCCTGCCACACGCATGGATTTGAGGGTTTCCAGGTCGTCGATATAGGCGGTCTCCTTTCGGGTTACAATCACAACCGGTACTTCGATATACGAATGGCTTCGAAATAATTCGGGGTGATCACTGGGAGAATTCCCCAGTATAACGCTGGGCATTATATCAGCTCGTCCATTAATCAGAGCCTCGTGAAGGACTTGATGGTTATGCTGTGCGGCTAGGACGACATGAAAGCGAATTCCGGTGATGGCTGTAATCTCCTGAAGATAATCCGCAGCCACACCCTTGAACATATCCTGTTGGGCCTCGCTCACGTGTATCAGATCATCTTGCTTTTGATGCATTTCGAGTTGACCTGGAGGGGGAGCTGGCCCACGGTAATAGCTTATGAGCTTTTTTTGGTCAGGTGGGACCGGATTGTTTGGCCTTTGCTCTTGAGCTGGCAATGGCGGAGGAGGGGCTGGGGCTGTTGCGTCACCCCAGAAGGAGATGGGAGCAGGGACTCCACTGACTGCTAAACGGAGTGACGGATGCGCTTTGATCCAGGCCAGTTCTTGGGTTGTAAAACCTGTGTTGGTTTTTCCCGCGCAGATGCCGGGACTTATGTGGAACAGGAGTAAGAGCACTATTAACTCCACAGTGACATGTTTTGCGTGGTTCACTGTTCCTGTCCTTTACGGTTGGGGTTGTCGCAATGGTGGCCCGGTCGGAGCTTCGTCGGCTGTAATATAACCATCTCCGTCATTATCGAAGTCAGAAAAATGTTGTTTGGGACCATCAAATTCTGAGTCAGATACTTTTCCGTCCCTGTTTCTATCTAATCGCTGAACCCATTGTGTACCGGTTGGTTGGTCTATGCCGCTTCGTCCCTGGCGATCCATTGCACGGTTTTGTTGTCGCGGTGGGATACCTTGTGGCGCACTTCCGGTTCTTAGATCCTTGAAACCACCCATGTCAATTTGGTGTGAGTCGTTGTTTATACCGGCTTCCGGGCCAGGCATTGCTTGTAGAAATTGCCTCAGTGCAGCCGTAGCTTCCGGGCTGAATTCTGTGATAATATTTACCGTATCAGGGTAACCGCTTTTCGTCTTTGAAGGTGTTCCGAGGTGTGCAATCACATATCCCCCACGAACCAACCGCACCAGATTCAGCACTCGTCGTGAATCTCCCTGAGGGCCCCAGCCAGACTCAGGCTCCCCTGTTTTGGGGTCGCTACGTTGGGCACCGGCTCCGTGGACATCCAAAGCACGACCCTGCATCTGACCCATGGCCCTGCCGAAGGCTATATAGACAGCCATCATCGGCTGGGGTCCTTCTACGTGGGTAGTGGAAGTCCAATAAAAACCAAAATCTTTGTTTCCGGCTTCATTGATCACCTCTGTTGATTCGAAAATAGGGGCTATGGCTGGCGAGAGGGTAATGTCGGGCGAACGGGTATAGTCGACGATTGATTGCAATTCCTTGGCGTTGGGCAACCGCCAGTCACTATACCCGGCAAATTCTTGGGATGCTGCATACTGGAGCGCTTCCTCCCAATTCATGGCTCGTGCCGAGTCCCTTTGCATCCACATAAGCCCGGTGGCCCTGTCTGTAATCGTCCCGTCTCCGTTGTCCCTGAAATCGTTTTCACCGTAAGCGTTTCCACGCACATAGCGAACGTAAAATTTCTTCACGTGGTATGAACTGCCAACTCTTTGGTAACCGTAGCCCTTGATACGCCCATCTGCGAAATTGACCCCAAAGAGGGTTTGCATATTACCCATTGTCGTGCTGACATACGGTGTTGCAGATAGCCATTGAGCATCGATATAGCGTTCACCTGCGGCCGTGTTTCCATATCGGAAATCAAAATAATCGGTATCTATAAACGGGATAGCGTCTGGCGGAGAACTGGCGACAGCTCCATATCTCCCGGGAGTTCCGGTGCGGCCTTGAAAATTGATCAGGGTGTAGAGCTCTTTGATCGTAGGGATCCGCCAGTCGTGGTGTCCGCCCAAAGTCATCTGGAGAGCCTTTTGCTGGGCCTCTATCAGAGAGAGTTTGCCTTCATCTACTCCCTTTGACCACATCAGACCGGTAACATTGTCTGTAACTGTGCCATCGCCATTGTCGGTATAGGAGGGTTGCCTGTTCTGGTAGTGGGCGTCCTGGCCGTAAAAGATACTTTCAGGACCAGGGCAAGGGATATGGCGTCGATTGTCATAGCATAGATTTTGCCCGGTATCCACGATTGGAGATGGTTCATTGGCTTTCACTGTGTCCCAGGGGTTGAAGCATACCGCAAGTATGACGGCAAAAAATATGCAGTTACTTTTTCTGGCCATTCCAGTGTCCCTTTAACCTCTTTGTTTCTTGTATCGCCTCTTTGTCGAAATCAATCAAGGTAATGGGAATTGTGATGGTTTGCAAGCAAGATTAGGCATCTTGGCTCATGAGCAATATTCGGAGATTGCGCGATATACTGCACCTGAAATACAGGTATTTGTCTAAGAGAGGTGCCAGGAAGTAATTCCTGCCGAAGAACTGCACTTATCCGTTTCGTATTCCATGTTCCTGCGGATGTTCGGCAGCTGCAAGGAGTCGTTTCTCATGACACCCACCTGGCAGAAGGTGTGAAAAAAGTCGAACGGAGCATGTGGATATGGGGAGAGAGCTGCGACTAAGAAGTTGACACCTGCGGTTTGTCTCTTGCGACTCTATATCTCCTGCATAGGCTTGCCGTCTGCCTGCAAGATACGCCGCCGAAGAGGGAAAATCCGCGGCTTCAACATACAGAGGGCAACCGCCACAAGGGATGCCAGTATCAGTAGGGAACTACGCAGGAGGATGAGCGACAGGATCAGGCTGAGCGTTGTACCGATCACTTTTGCTGCGGTGTCGTCAAAGATCCTCATGGCACTGATGATGCCGATCATGGCGTTGCAGATAAAGAACCCGTTGGCGATCGCCACCAGTTCTTCAATATCGAACAACTCCAGATACACCCCGCCGAGCAACCCGAGGTGGACCAGGGTGAGCAAACCAAGGGCCACGTAAGGGGCGCCGGTGCGGGAGCGGGATGCCACGCCTCTCGGGAGAATTCCCTCATCGCCAAGGGAAGCCATGAGCCGTGTAGTACCGCCGACAAAGAGCAGGATCGCGCAGCCGCAAAGCAGGAAAGCCAGTACGCTCATGATCGGGGAAGCGAGTCCCCCTAGGACGGTGCCGACTATTGCGGCAAGGGAAGGGACTGCACCGGAAGCCGCCGCGGTTTGGACGGCCAGTGCCACGGTGATGGTGACGGCCGCGATGACCAGGGCGCTGAATGTGACTGCGCGCGGCAGGTTTTTTCTCGGGTGATGAATTTCGCCGCTGTAATTGCCGATCACCTCCCAACCTACCACTGACCAGAAAAGCAGCAGCAGGGTATATAGAAAATCGTCGGGGTGGAACGTTGATTGCGGAATAATGCGCACACCATCCTGCACCAGCGCGGCAACACTGCCACAAAACAGAACGCTAATTGTTGCAGAGCTGGCGACCAGGGCTACAGTACCGATGAAGGAGAGTCTCATGAGGAGCAGGCCAAAGGTCGTCAGGCTGAGAAAAATACTAACCAAAATCCGGCCGGGACCGGCAGCGGGAAACAGGTAGGTGGCGATGGTCAACATGGCAGCGACCGGCCCGAAGCAGACGGCGCCAACCAGATACACCGAGGTGAGCTTCTTCACCCGTGAACCAAAGGCTCTTTCCACCGCTGCAGTTATTCCTGAATCTCCCGGATAGAGCAGGCTGAGCCTGCCGAAGATCCAGGCAAAGAGCATCGAAATGCAGACTGTGGCGGCCCAGGCGGTTACGGCCCAGTCCCCCGCCAGCTGTTGGGCGAGCGGAGGCAGGATGATTATCCCGGAACCGAGGATCGGGCCGATGATGAGGCCACTCATCCTGATCGGGCCGATCTTGTCTTGTCTGGAGGGCGTGGTTTGTCTTTTCATAGTTCTGGGTTATGCTATTGGCCAATGTCCTGCATCATGCAGGAGACTGCGAAAAATCGCGCATCGTAGATGGGCAGCCAGATTGTCTCAATAGGTAAGCCGTGCTCAGGTGAAATCCTCTTCATTCAGCCCTGCCTCTTCAAGGACCCGGTTAATGAACCAGAACCACTGATCGGTCGGCGTCCAGATTTTTTGCAGGCTCCCTGCGGCAGAGCGATGACTGAGCCCGCCGACAACCCGACGATAGAGGTAGATGAAGGCAGAGACCCGCATGTTCTTGGCACAGTGGATGAGCAGGGGGCTCCTGTTGACAAGAGGAAACAGAGACGCAAACAGGGCGTAGTCGTCCGCCAGGGGAGTCTCCCAATTTACTGGGATTTGCAAATACCGTATCCCCTGGCCGGTGATAATCGCCGCCTCATTTTCGACCGCATTGTCGGAAGTAGGCAGGGCGAGGTTGATCACTGTGCGTATCCGCTGGCTGCCCAGCGCTTCAAGCTGCACCGGGGAGGGCTGCCCGGAGGTGTGGAGATGTTCGTCAAGCTGAAGGTAATTCGGCAGTGTTTGCAGGGAGTGTGCTGGGTTCATTCGGTAACCACCCGTGTTGTTTATAGAATATTTCAAAGAATGGATCGGGGATTCTCCACCGTCCTTTCGTTGACAATGTTGCCGGTATTGCGTGTCGAGGCTGGTTCGAAGAGCATGATCTCAACTTCCTCAGCGGCCACGGGCATATGCTCTACTCCACGGGGGATCACGAGGAACTCTCCTTGCTCAAGGAGTTCCTTGCGGTCCCTGAAAACAATCTCCAGCTGCCCGCGTACGACCAGGAACATCTCATCTTCTTCCTCATGGTGATGCATGAGGAACTCCCCCTTGACTTTAGCTAGCTTCACCAGCTGGCCGTTCAGCTCGCCCACGACAAGGGGCTGCCAGTACTCATTGATTTTTGCGAACTGTTCCGCGAGGTTGATCTTGTCCATAATCTTCTCCATCATTTATGGTATGTGTGTGACAGCCAATTGAATTAATGCTATATTTGTGCCTATTCTTAAGAGAATACCATAAAAATGCAAATTATCTTTTTCAATTGAGGCGTTCGAATTTATCGAACGGTAACAAGATGGAGCTTTATCAGGTCAGATCTTTTCTGGAAATTGTCGCCACTCGAAACCTGACCCGCGCCGCTGAACAGCTCAATATCAGCCAGTCGGCACTCTCCTCCCAGATACGGCTGCTGGAAGAGGAGCTGGGGGTCCAGCTCTTTGCCCGCTCTGCAAGGGGAATGGAGCTGACTGGCCAGGGCCGGATCCTTCATTCTTATGCTGAAGATGTGATCCGTGCCGCCCAGGACATGCAGGCAAAGGCCGAAGAGATCAGTGGCAGAAACTTTGGTACCTGCAGGATCGGTCTGAACACTGATGGCGCGTTCCTCCAGGTCAGCAGGTTGAGCAGGGCGCTTGCGGCCGTCCTTCCCGATGTCAACGTGGTGTTTGTCTCAAGCCAGACGATACGAACACCTGAGATGCTCAGGCAAGGGTTGATCGATGTCGGTTTTTTCTTTGGCGACTGCCAGGACAGCGGGATCGAAACAGTCTTTGTGAGCAACTTCAGGATTGCCATTGTGGTCCCTGACTCGATCCTGCCCAGGGGAAGCGAATTGGATTGGCATAAGGCTGCGGCCCTCCCATGGATCTGGTCGGTGTGTGACTGTCCGTATTACCAGATCGTCCAGGACAAGTTCGACGGTCATGGCCTGCTACAAAAAAAGGTGGTTGACGCCATGGATGAAAGTGTGGTGCGCGAACTGGTCCTCGACGGCCAGGGCCTGGCAATCATGCGCGAGGATGAGGCTCTGGCGGTAGCCGGCAGCGGCACGGCCTGGGTCTGGGATGACGTCCGTTTCACCTTGCCCCTGCGTCTTGGCTGGCTGAAGCAGGCCGGTGAAAACGGAACACTTCAGACGGTAAAAAACACTATTCTGCTCCTTTGGCAAAATGGGGGTAGTGCATCTAGGGATGAATTCAGAATCGGGTGAAACAGCTTGCTGCACACAAGTATGTCAAACAGGAAAAATTCCAAGTGATAGATCCCAATGCTGCAGGTATTGACATCGGCTCGCAATTCCATGTTGTTGCCGTCCCTCCCAATCGGGACCAGGATCCTGTTCGGCCTTCAGGACTTTCGCCGGTGAACTGCATCCGCTGACAGAATGGTTTAAGGCAATCGATGTTGAAACCGTGGCGATGGAATCGACTGGTGTTTACTGGATCCGTCTTTTTGAGATTCTGCAATCTTGATGATACGTTTTTTCAAACGCAAAGGTTGGATGTGAGGGATGGGGCTGTGGGACTGTGAATCTGCCGTCGAGAGTTACCTTCTCCAAAACTTTTGTTTATGTGAGCCTCTTGCAAAAAGACGTGTAATAACAGAATCAGGGAATATTTTGATTTAACATGCTGAAATAATAGAGCTTCATGGCATTTCCTGGTATGGTTTTGTATCCAGCAAAACCAATCCAAGGAGAATGCCATGAAGCTCATAGACACGATATCATGGTTGATGGGACGTGTCCAAGGAAGTCTATTTCCTCATCTAAACCAATGCTTGCCAACACCGTTAACTGAACAGGAGGAACGATTGGTATCAATTCTGGAACTTGTCCAGGTTGAACGATATGTACCGAAAAATATAACCAATTATCGTTATCCGGGGCGAAAGCCTCTCGACCGGCAGGCTCTGGCCCGAGCGTTTGTGGCAAAAGCGTACTATCGCCTTGCAACAACCAGCGATTTGCGCCGAGCCCTCCTTTCAGCCATGAATTTACGGCGG
>NZ_FRFE01000078.1 GCF_900143695.1 Desulfopila aestuarii DSM 18488 | reverse complement strand
CCTCATCAAGTCATTTTTCTCTTTCGGATTTTGTGTTAGTGACAACACTACTACCCTTTCTGAGAGAATGATACCCTGGAATCAAGTAGGGGCGTTACCATCACATACGCAGTGGGCACAATCATTATTATAGATCCAGGCGATTTTGTTAGCTGGCCGCTACGCATAGTCTACGTATAAGTATTGGCATGTATAATCATAGGTGTTTTGATTAATCCTTAAACAGGACATTATTCCTGTATCCAGGAAGTTCTGCTCTTACAAATTCCTGACAACAAAAAAGGAATCTGAGAAAAGATGTTATCCATGAACTTATTTACCTCAGTTGCAGGAAGGCATAGCTGACCTTATTCTTGAGTGCTCTCAGAAAAGGTTGCGCCCTAAGTGCGCTTCAGGTGTCCGTGAAAATTGCAATTGCCACACCATCAACCATGATAGTTCCAATTGTCAGTATAGAGGTGCTTCAATCTGACATTTTGCTTGACCGATTCATTGTGAATTATTTTGATTAATCATATCGAGCAGGGCTCCTGTTTGGGAGCACATCTATTTTCAGATCTTACCGTCTGCGGCAAGGTCAAGTTCCGATAAAGGAGGTGCAAAATGACGCAAGCAGGAACCAAAGTAATCACCGCACACGTGCCGCTACCTCTGGCCGATAAGGTCGATCAGATGGCCGCACGACTGGAGCGTTCGCGTGGCAGGATCATGAAACAGGCGCTCTCGGCATGGATCGCCCAGGAGGATGAGCGCGACCGCCTGACCCACGAGGCGCTGGCCGACGTGGACGCCGGCAGCGTCATCGATCACCAGACCGTGCAGGCGTGGGTTGACAGTCTTGAAACCGATCAGTCGGTGCCGTTACCACGCTGATGGAGCTGAAGTCGACCAGCAAGGCGTTCTCGGACTTGACGCGCTTGTATGAATTCTTGGCTCCGATGAACAAACCTGCTGCTGCGAGGGCGGTTCAGGCGCCGACCCAAGCTCCGACAATTCTGCTGACCAATCCGCGCATTGGCGAGCAACTGTTCCAGTTCGAACCGCGCGAGGTACGGCGAATTCTGGTCGGGGAATATGAGATTCAGGTTTCAATCATTTAGGTGCTGCAGTTATGGCATACCCGATAGGAGCGTTAAGATGACACGTAAGCATTCGGATAACATCGTCCCAATGCATATCGAAAATCACTGACCGCCTTGCTGGAAGGCGGCAAGGAGTCGTGATTCAAGCTCGCTTCCCATGTCCACCACTTTGAGGAAAGATCAGACCCTCCTGTTCAAAGCGAAGTTCTGGGTCGTCTGACTGTTTATCACAATTGCTATGATTCGGATCTTGGCAATATTCTCTCCATTCACATCAGTTTCCCCTTCCAACATGTGGACAGATGGTCCCGCGTGAAATAGCCCATTATTTTTTCATTTATTGTCTTTTTCTCATTTCTTGTTGATTCTCTCTGTAAAGTTCAATTGCGCCCATTCTTCGTCTAAATCCTCAAATATAGCACAAAGAATACACGTGCAAAACAACCACTGTTGGCAACCTCCTCTCATTATTTCTCTTTGAAATAGAAAAATATCCTTCATTGTTCGTAATATGTATAGTATTACGAACTATGATGAAGGAAAAGGGGTATGCTGACACCTATACACCTCCTACAGTTGCTGAAATTGACCGTTTGGATATTACGAACTATATTTTTATTAAATGGCATAATATACATATTAGCTTCTCATTTAAGTAGTATTGTGATAAATGTCACATTATGTGTGTGAACATGATTATTGTTTCAATACAATCCATTTATGTCATAATTCAGGAGATGTCCTATGCCAACAAAGAGAGTGCACTTTTCTTGCGATGAATCGACTTTTGACAAGCTTGAGTCACTTAAGCATTTGCTTGGTAAAAAGCGCGATGAAATTCTTGAAGAAGCAATCAATGATCGTTTCAGGGATGAAATCGCAAAACTTGCGACATCCGAGGGATTATTGAAAAATAATCAAATCATTCAGCTAAATCGTTCAGTATGTAACGGAACTAACAATCCAGGCATGTTTGACGAGATCTGTGAAAAGCTCAACCTGAAAGGCAATGATGGGAAGAGTTCATCGATCCAAGAGATTAAAATTGAAGTGAAGAGTGCTTCCGTCAAGCAAGCATGAAGACACCGTCGAGGGGTCATATCTGTTAGGCATAATTGAAGGCGTGCCCAGAAGTACATAACAAACATGTGGTGCAATAATGGATGATTTGATAAATCGTCACTGGACATGGAAGGAAGCCCTTGAAAAATACAGAGAGGAATTGCACGATTCTGGCCGACATGCAGAATCAACCATCAAGATGAGGATCAATCTGCTTGAGAAAGTTGCCTCATTTGCCCTTAAGCGTGGTGTTAAGACTCCCAGTGAATCAAGCAAGACCTTTCTCCAAGAGTATTTCAAATCCAGGACTCTTGCGAACAGCACCAGGGTCACCCAGAAGCGCTACCTGGCACATTTCTACGAGTTCCTTGAAGAGCATTATGTCGTCATTGACAACATCGCAAACCTGCTGCCTACCCCGAAGATATACAAAAAAGAGAGGATCATCCCTAGTAACGACGAGATTCGAAGTGTGTACAGCAGTGTCTTTGAGAAGAAGAACCCAGCCATAATTTCTCGAGACCTTGTTATTTTGGATCTATTGCTCAATCCAGCGATCCGTGTAAGCGAACTTGTGGCGTTACGTGTTCAAGATGTCTTTTTCGAAGATAGGTTGATCTTGGTCACTCGGAAGGGTGGACACCAGCAAATGCTCCCTGTGAAGGATGAGACCCTGGAGCATATCATGGAGATGCTCGAATACAGACAATCCTACGAGCAAAGCGATAGCCTCTTTATTACTGCCAAAAGGTATAAAGGCAAAATCCGACCTTTAGGTGTACGAGGTGCGCAAAAGATCGTCGCGCAATATCTATTGCGGAATTGCAAACTCAACAAGCTCTCTTATGGTCCCCACCTCCTGCGCCATGCTGGAGGAACAATGATGTGCCGGAACGGAGCTGACCTGCCGACAGTGCAGAGCATACTTGGTCACAAGCGAATTGAAACGACCATGATCTATCAACATACCGATGATGAGCAGAGAAGAAAAGCTATTGATCGAGGGGAGAGCTTTTCGCTCCTTGATAAGAAATCGGCGTAGCTGACGCCTTCCTTAAAGTAGGGGAATGAGCGTCCGCGTTTTCGGCGTCGGTTGCTGTTCTACAAGCTGCCGGATAATGGAGATCAGCGCACCGCCGCAAGACCTTGCAGGAAGCACCTTTCAGGCTGTTCATCAAGGCTGATGATGGGCGGGACTCGCCCAGTTCGCCTGTAAAGTGTGAGCAGTGATGTAATTCCGCCAGCAACAGGAACCCACTAAGAAGGGGCTACTCAGATGCGTATGCCTGTGCGCAGCCTGTTGTTGGAATCTTCTGCCTTCAGGCCGAAGAGGATGCCAAGCATCCAAAGGGGCAGATCCCACTTGGACCTTGGCTATTTAGGTTCAATCATTTTTGTTTGTGCTTGAGCGATCTCCACCATCGTCTCCAGACGAACAAGTCTATCGTTCATCTTCCGAAGATCCTGATCTATTCGGTCAACTTTATTCAGTAGAGATGTCACTCTCTCGTTCAGGAGGATACCTGCCTTTAATGCATCCATAACCTTTTCACTGACACCCATTATTCACCCTCCAAAAGGGCATGTGTATTGTCGAGGCGCTTCTCTATCTCTTCAATCCTTGTTATGAGGTTTTTAGTAGTTTCGATCATGGTATCTGCGAGGGCTTCGAGAATTAGCTCATCTTCTGTTGTTGGTTTCCCACCGAAAGCATCTACTGCTTCTCGAACAACTTCAGCAAAGGATACCTTTTTTCGTTTTGCAATCTTATCAACCTTCTTAATCATGCTTGGCGGCATGAGGATAGGTTTCCTTAACATCGTTTCGCTTTGTGCTACGCCGCTCATTTTAGCCTCCTTGCATCATTTTCTTGGTTATAAATAAAATAGCACATGTGCAGCACATGTGCAACATTACCCAATCAAAATCTCTGATACAGAAAAGAAGGAGGCCGCCAGACAAAGATACACATTCCACCATAAGAATTTTGGTCAGTATCTGAATTGGCTGCGTTTTTTTATCACTTATCAACCTGTTACAATGAAAAGAAGAGACAGTTCTAGCCGGATCGGGAACTGGTGGTCGACCTAAAAGTGGTATCAATAATACGAACTAGTTTCAGCTATTTTGATTCAATCCAATTTTCCAAACGTATGCCTTCAACCCGTTCAAACTCACGCACGTTATTTGTGACCAGGATCAAAGATTTGCTCCGTGCATGACCGGCAATATGCAAATCATTAACCCCGATAGGTGTCTTCTTTTCCAGATCCGCTCTGATCTGTCCATAATGAGCAGCAGCATTATCGTCATAGAACAAGACTTCCAAACGGGATACAAAGTCTTCAACTTTGCGTAGATTATGGGAGACCATAGAACTTTTTTCAACACCATGTAAAAGTTCGGCCAAGGTGATCGAACTTATACACATCTGCTCTGCATGGTCATTGAAAGTGTCTAAAACCTCAATAGGCCGCCGCTTGAGGACATAGATAACAATATTGGTGTCCAGCATATACTTCAGCATTATAAGGACTCCCTTTCAGACTGGTCTTGTGAAGCCCGTTCCTGCATGAAATCGTCCGTTACACCATCTTCTGAGAGAAAGAAACTGTCCCATGTATTCTCTACAGGGGAAAGCACTCTATCTTTGCCGACAATCCGCACAACAACTTTCTTAACATCATCGGGAAACCTGCTTTCAACCGGCAATCTCACTGCTTGAGTTCTATTATTTACAAAGACGGTTCCTATTTCCATGATCAAGTCTCCTTAAAATGTATTTGCTATATACAAAGAGTATATGAGTTATGCTCAAAAGTGGTGTTTGAGGGAGAATTTAAAAAGAAATGACGTATCCTGTTGGAATCAGTTCGCCAAAACAGAATTCCAACAAAAAAGGATACGTCATGATCAACAGTAAAGTTATCACACTGAAAAAGCCAGGAGAGTTTGTCGAAGACCCGCTGACCGAACTGTTACGTA
>NZ_FRFE01000042.1 GCF_900143695.1 Desulfopila aestuarii DSM 18488 | reverse complement strand
AACCGGACAGTATTGAAACCTGAACTCTGCTTTTCCTGGACCTGGGATTGTACCGCAAGAGGAAAAAAACGCGGTTGCGGTTCGTGAGAAACCTTCAATGAGCTCTTTCGACGCCAGTAACCAAATGTCGCCAAAGAGAGCATGTTCTCCCGGCAATATGATGATTGCGTCAGGCCGCTACTCTCCCATGAGCGGATGTGTTCCTGCCAATATTCCTGCTTGGCCGACCGATTCTTGCTATGCTCTGTTTTCATTGTGCCCTCCCGTGGTCTGGTTTGCCACAATGAAACAGATTGTTAACGATATGAAAAGATGGCGTTTGTTGAGCGCTTACACAAATACGCCTGAGTTTTTTGTCCTTGATTATTTAGCAAATCTATTGATTTGATATTTAATAATTCAAACAGATACAGTGAATAATCGCCTTCGCTGTAAAACTCTTGAATCATACCATCGGGTTCTGTGACTTTTATGTCAACTTCTTTACCCTTAATATAAGTACGTCTAATCTCATATTCTTTATCATTAATATCAATTACCAGTACAGCATAATTACAACGATTATAAATATCTTCTCTAAAAATACAAGGATAGCCTAAGCAGTAAGCGATGGTCTGAATTATGGGTGTTTTTCCACAACTTGTTGGCCCGTACAATTGTGTAATATGGGCACCGAAACACATAACATCAGTAAACCAACCATCTTTACCATTAGGAAATATCTGTAGGCTTTTGAGCTTCATCAAAGTACCGTTTTTAGTTTATTTGAAACACATATATTTCTGTATGCAATTCTGATTGCAGCTAGATTTTGAGACAACTCAGAGTCGGTATCCATTGCATACTTGACGACTCGTTTTCCCAAATCAGTAATACTCGCTCTACCTTTTCGGTTATTGATTTCTATCAGATTGGCACGCTCAAGAAAAGTAATAGCTTTAACTGTCCTCACTCTTAGGTTAGAAGACCACCCAATATGTTGTTTCGATTTTTTAAATGCAGGCATACTCAATTGAATACTTTCGCCAACAAGTTGCCCTATTTGAGAGACAATTGGTTTTCGCGTTGAACCAACCATTGTCAATATTATCAAACAAATTAGTGGTAACTGAAATAAAGCCTCATTGTCCAAAACTTCCGAATGACTCCGTTTAGGGATGGACGATAGATCCACAGGTATGACTATATCTTTGTTCGAAATTTTTGCAAAAAACTCTTTATAGTTCATGAAGACTTCACCCTTACTAATTCAGAAAAGAGACCCCCAATTAGGATTTCATGAGTTAAATCGTATTTCAAGTTGGAACTCTCAAGATCATTTAACAATTGATCCACAAAAGGTTGTAGCAAAGATATTCTTAAAGAATTGTAATGATTCAAGTGGGTTTCAAAAACATGTCGGACTCGATCTTTTATAGCTTTTAAATGGAGCTCATGTATCTCGTGCCTGCTGTTCATTGTCCAAATATCCCACCTAGCTTTACACTTTGAACAAAACTCGATTATATTTGGATCTGCATTAGCTTTCTCTAGAGATCTTTGAATAATTGAGATTGATTTGATAGCTTTATCATCGCCACTAGAAATTAAAAGATTATAAGCTTCCTTTGATATACTTAGTATCGACAGAAGGTCGTCAATAGAAACAGCTGCTTCAGACTCTATTGTAGCTGGAGTGATATTTTTTATAATTCCACTAGATTTTTTATTTATCAAATGAAGAAGCTTGATGAGTATTTCTTTTGCTTCTAAGTGACCAAGTTCAACCTCACTATACTTGAAAATTGATTTTTTTGCATATGAATCAAAATCATCATTATCCAATTTTACATATTGCACGTCTGTATGAAATTGAAGCTTTTTGAGCTGCTCTTTTATGCTCTCTTCCGACAAATCATCTTTTAACTCTTTACAAAAACATGCATTGAAAACAGCTAGTAGATCTTTGCTATGTTTATTTTCATATTTATTTGATTCTATATCATCTACTAAGGATTGCAGATTTTGATCTATATGGATATTGGTCTGGAATATTACGTTTTCACAAGCCTTCTCAAAAACAACAGTATGCAACAATAATTTACCGACAAAACTGCTTTTTATAGCATCGATTTTTTCATCACAATCTTGATTTCCTCTAGATTTCAAGCCCAAAAGGTCAAAAATTTTCCATTGATAGTTTACGGGGGATTTGGTTTTGACCTGATAAAAAATGTAAACAAAATCCGTTCCCTTCCGTTTCCTTACAACAAAATCATCATGGAGATCACAATAAACTCTGTCTATCTCCTTACCCTCCAGAATTTCAAGAGATGCAATTGCTGCTGAACGTATTTGAGCGCCGAATCTTGCTAGAGTATCTCGACCTGACTGCTCTCTAGGTTTTTTTGTACTCAACATATAAATATTCTCTCAAATTCGAATAAGTAACTCTAAAGTAATCAAAAAATAACTCATAAAATGAATAAATTGGGTCAGAGTAAAATTAATCCAACCTGAATTTATTTTTACTCTGACCCAATTTATTCCACTTCCTTTCCCCGCATGGCAATGATTGGGCCAGGTCCCTTTTTCCTTTTTGCCGATCAGGAATTTCTTAAACAATGTTCTACCATTTTATAGTCTATTCCCCATCTCTCGGTGCACATCTCATATGTTGCGTTCTTCGGTCTTCTGCTGATCTCGCTTCTCGCATGGGTTTGCGTGCGGATGCAATGTTCAGACATCTCATAGTCCGCTCGCCATTTTTCCTGGCATGCTTGGCTAATCTCGTCTATTGGGGCTCTTAGCACTGAGTGCATTGCTTTTGACTGTTTTTTTATGCAATGCATGACCATTTTGCTGTCACTACCCCATTTACTTCCGCAAAAGCTGTGGATGTCATAGAGTTCCACTCTTTTGTTTGGTGCTGCCTTTATCTCTGTAGAGCCATCGAAGGCAAGGAGGGCTAAGAGGAATAGAGCGATTAGGGTAGGAAATTGTTTCAAGATGAAGATTCTCCGTTGCGGTGATTACTGTTGTCACGGCCATTTGGCTGCCGGCCATCTATATCTTGTAATCTTTTGTTATTTAGACGGATACTCTGTAATCCGTTGTATTTTTATTTGTTGTTTACCGATTTACTTTCTGATGATGCAGCCAATATATTTGCCGAAGCCCGTTTTTTTAACCATTCCCTGAACTCCGGGTAGTCATGGGCGAATCTTGCCTTGGCTGCTTCCCAGTAGTCTATCCCGTCATCCTGTTCATTGATCCAGGCGGCCATCTCCTGCATGCTTTTGTTTGGAAGGTGGGCATGGACTGTTCCGTTTTTTGGTCTTTCTTTTTCTTCTCCGATCAGCCAAGCAATAGTGACGTTGCATGCGGAGCTAATTTTCACCAAATTTCCTAGGCCTGGCTCACTAGTACCTCGCAAATATTTCCTCAAGACACTTTCAGACACTCCACACATGATTCCAAAAGAGCGCAATGAACCATCTCCAATAAGCTCTTCCAGGCGCGTTATAAAGTTTTTTTCATATTTCATTACAGCTATATATATCCTAAAAGAAGCGCGCGCACAAAAAGACGTTGCAATGCGCACAATAGAGCGCTATATCTTTACGCAACAATGGTTAACAAAAAATCCACAACAACACGGAAGCCGACATGACCGCATCTGTCAAAAATCTCACTGATCCGGAAGAGATCATTCATGAGTTTCTGATCAAAGACAGCCGTTACGCCATTTCACGATTCGCGGATAACAGCGGCTTTTCCAGGCCCTATATATCGCAACACATTCACGGTCATCGGAAAAACCGTCAGCTGCTCCAGATGATGGCCGACCACCTAGGCTGCGGCATTTATGGTGTTATGCCCAACAAAAAGATGATCGGAAACTGTTTGCATAACAAGAGCGGCAATATGGCCGGAACTGGCCGAAGGAAGGAATAAAAATACCCGTCCCCCGAACGCAATTCGGGCGCTGTAGGTGGCACTACGTATCCTAGCCGAGGGGGGCGGGTTTCCGCAAGAAAAAACGGGTGGGTGGCACTTTGTATCTATCTGTAAACACAAGTCTGTTTAATGGAGGAAGTGGTGATTGCCAAGGATATGAAACTCCCCAGGTCGTATGAGGTGATGGCTGCGGTGCTGCAGCATGGCGACGCAGTGGAACTTGCGAGATTGCTTTCGTGCTCTCCGCAGTTGATCCGCTCGTGGTGTCGGGCCCCTGAAACTGAAGACGAATTCTCTACCGGTAAGTTCGGGCCACTTGATCGGCTGCGTACCATTATCGGCATGGTGCGTGAAGATGATGGCATACCTGATCGGGCCTATCCCATTGGCCGGTATGTGGCCGGGTTGCTCTGCGGGGTATTCGTGCCGATGCCGCAGGTGGCGGTCGAGCCGGATGCCCAGGTGATGCAACGAGTGTCTGAAGTGATGCTTGAGACGGGGGAAGCGATCGAGGCCACGAGGAAGGCATGGTTCGATAACACTCCCGGTGAGATCACCAATCGGGAGCGGTCGATCTGTGTTGCCGAGATCGATGATGCGATCGGATCGCTTGTGCAGTTGCGACGCTGGATCGAGTCGAAAGCGTTAATCAGCAGGTAAGGCAATGGCCCTGCAGGAACTCACCGATATCGATTACGCGATTCATATCCTCGATATGACCATTGCGGATCTGTATAAGCGCAAGGCGGCGCTTGAAGCGTTGCGGCCGAAACCGGCTGTTACGCCTGCCAAGAAAAAGAAGCTGCCTGACCCTCGTGTATTGCGCGGTGAGCGAAAGCCCAGGGATGAATAACCATGAACCGGGAGGGTGAGATGGGCAAGGCAATAGATCTGTTCGAGTCGGTGTTTGCTTCCGCTTCAGTTGGGGATAAGCGGAGCCGCGAATTTAAGGAAGGGGTGCGTGCTTCACTCGAGAATATGGAAGGTCTTGGAAAACTTGGCTACCGGATGCGTCGTTGTCCGTATACCGCCGGGACTGCATCTTTCGACGCCTGGTTTGCCGGGGTCCGTGAAGGAAAGAAGATGTGGTATGTGCGCCAGGCCATCGATCGGCGTAATGGGCGTAATAGCGCCGACGTATCTGCCAACAACTGAACAAAATCTGCATTGTCAAGCATGGAGGGCTGATGGTCATGGGTGTTTCAGTAGAGATCATCCTGGATGGGAAGCAATACACGACCGGCATCAAACCGGATATCACGGCAGGAGAGATGGAGCAGACGATTCATGACGCGGCACTGGCTGGGAAATTCCTTTCCCTTGGTATGGGGGAAAACTCTCTTTTGCTTCTGTCGCCGTCGGCCATCCAGCGTGCGGCGTTTTTCATCGAAGAGTGGGCGTGATCATGTTGAAGATTATCAGGTGAAGGTGAGGCTCTGGTCACTGCGGTGGCCTGAGCCTTTGGTGTTTTGGCTGGTAATGATCGGCTTTCGTCACCGGCTATTGAGCAAATGGGGTGAAGGTATGAGCGAAAGAACTGTGGTGACCTGTGTCTATTGCGGACATGAGTATCCTGAAGGAACACCTGCGGCAAAGCATGAATTGCTTACCGCACACATCAAGGTCTGTGAGAAGCATCCAATACGAAAGGCAGAGAAAAACATTGAGAAGCTGCGTTCTGCATTGGCAGGGTTGATCAATGTGGAGACACCTGAGGATCTTGATCGGCTGGAGAGCATTCTGCGTGTCACTCATGCGCCGGAATCGGACAAAATTGCAGCACTGAACGCAATAGACGCTTTACGGACGACTGCTGCTTGAAGGCATCGTCAGGCTTGGACTTTCTGGAAATGGAGCGATTTAAGGATGAGGACGATAAACCCATATAAACAATTTCAGGGAGCGTTCCTGCCAAACGCAATAATGGAGTGTCTGGAGTTGTCGCAGTCGGCCAAGCTGATGTGGGCCAGGCTGGCTCAGTATGCAGGAAAGGACGGGAGATGCTTTCCGTCAATCGAGCAGCTCGGGGACGATATCGGTTTGTCACGGTCAGCCGCACGCAAGGTGTTGGCTGAGTTGCAGGAGAAGGGATTTATCCTCGTTAAGCATGCCATCGGCAAAGATCGTCTTATGCATAAGACCAGCGAGTATTTTTTCCTCGAACATCCAGTGTTCCATGAAAGGAAAAAAGTGCACTCCGGAGAGCCCGAAATTGGACCGTCCGTAGAGTGTCAAAAAGTGCACTCCGGAGGGCCCGAAATTGGACCGTCCTTAGAGGGTCCAAAAATGGACCGTCCAATAGAAGAGAATCAGTTAAGAGAATCAGATAAAAATATATTGTGCGATTGCGATCACACTTCATTGCAGAAAACAACATCCAAGTCTGCACCGGTTGGTGCAGAGCGCACACAAAAGGCAGCCAATTTTTGTACCCAGTCGTTTGATGCATTCTGGGACGCCTTTGCCGATAAGCGAGGACGGACCCCGGCTTGGAATGCATGGCGGAAGATCAAGGGGCTCAACCGCGAGTTAGCCGGAAAGATCATTGCCGGTGCAAAGCGATACGCCGAACAACGACCTGTCATCCTTGCCCGTAACGGTACGCCGAAGATGGCGCAGGGATGGCTTAATGACAGACGATGGGAAGACGAAGGCGAAGCGATAGCGGCTACTGCCGGTCCGGTGATGAGCAAGGACCTCAACGACGCATTCGCGAGAGTTCTGGAGGGATGCGATGGACGCGTATGAACTGCTGAACAAAGACGAGATGACGATTCTCAAGAAGCATTACGAGCTGGTCAAGGACTGCACCAGCAAGGAACAGACAGAGAAGATGCTGAAGGCGTTGGGCTGGACTGAGAAGCAGAAGCGGTTCGTGCTCCGGCTTCATAACCGGTTGAGGTCGAATGGGTTGTTCATTGTCGGCCAGTATCCCTCTGGTTCGCTGCGGTTCGGTGTGAATGGCAAGTCTGTTTCCGCCATGATTATGGAGCTGTCGGACGAAGACTTCACGGCTTATCGCAAAGGATTGCTGAGGATTGAGAACGGCAGGATCTGCAGAACGGAGGCAGCATGCCGGTAAAGACAAAGGTTGTATGTCGTGGTTGCCGGACGTCGACGAGTAATGCCTCAGGCTATTGCGATGCGTGTCGTGATCAGGCTGGCACAAAGAGGAGAACCAAGAAGGGTGATCCGTTCTACTGGTCTCCTCAGTGGCTGAGGTTTCGGGATTGGTATCGAAAGAAGAGCCCGCTGTGTGAAGAGTGCAAGGCCGATGGCAAGCTAGTGCCGATGGATGTGGTCGACCATATCGTCGAGCTCAAGGATGGCGGCGCACCGTTGAGTGAAGACAACGTGCAGTCTCTTTGCAGTCATTGTCATTCAAAGAAAACGGCTCGGGCAAAGCGAGAAAGGGAGGGGCTATGTGAATCTCCACCAACTTCACCTGCTCAGCCGTTCGGCAGTCAAAATCTCCCGCTGGCAAAATTGGGGAGGGGGGGTATTGAGAAGGGAGGTAGTCATGAACAGGGGTAGAAAACCTGTCCCGGGTAAGATCCATCAACTGCACGGCACCTACCGTGACGATCGGCACGGTAAGGAGCTCCATGCCGAGACCATTCTACCGGATCCGCCGGAGCGGTTGCCGGAGATCGGCAAGATCGAATGGCGGCGCCTGGCTGCCGAGCTGCACAAGATCGGCATTATGTCGGCCCTGGATGTCACGGCCCTGGAGATGTACTGCACGGTTTTTGCGCGCTGGGTCGAGGCGGAGAAAGAGCTCCAGGAGGATCCCGGGCGCGGCATTATCTCCACCCCGAATGGCTATGCGGTGCAAGGGCCCTGGCTGCAGATCTCGAACAACTGCATCAAGCAGATGCAGAGTTTGTCGGCTGAGTTCGGTTTGACGCCTGCGACCAGGGCGCGGATCCGCTTCATCGAGAAGCAGCCGAAGCAGCTCGACCTCTTGGATCTGCTCGACGAGCTGAGCAAGGCAAAGGCCAAGGTCGCGAATGGATGAGGTGCATCCGATGCAATATGCCGAGGATGTGACAGCCGGCAGGATCGTGGTCTGCGAGTGGGTGCGGCTTGCAGTCGAGCGTCACCTTCATGACCTCGAACATGGTCATGAGCGCGGGCTATGGTTCGATGAGGAATCGGCCTGGAGGATCATCATTTTCTGCCAGGTCTGCAAGCACTACAAGGGCGAGTTTGCCGGGCAGCCGTTTGCTCCGGAGCCGTGGCAGATGTTTTTCTTGTGGGTGTTGTTCGGCTGGCGCCGCGAGGATGGTACCCGGCGGTTCCGGACCGCGTATCTCGAGATCGCCAGGAAGAACGGCAAGACCTTTCTCGGGGCTGTGATCGGTTTGTATCTGACCTATGCAGACGGTGAGGCTGGAGCCGAGGTCTATACGGTGGCGACCAAGCGGGACCAGGCCCGACTCTGCCATGGTGATGCGGTGCAGATCGTGAAAAACTCTGCGCCGCTACGTAAAATCTTCACCGTGCTCCGGGACAACCTGAGTGTGGATATCTCCGCCTCGAAGTTCGAGCCGGTCGGTCGTGACTCCGATTCGCTTGACGGCCTGAACGTCTCCGGCGCGATTATGGATGAGCTGCATGCCTGGAAGAATCGGGATCTGTGGAGTGTAATTGATACGGCTACCGGTGCTCGTCAGCAGCCGCTTATTGTTGCCATCACCACTGCTGGTTTCAATCGGCAGACGGTGTGCTGGGAACAGCATATCCACCTGAAGAAAGTTTTGGCCGGCCAGGTAGAGGACGACGCTTATTTCGGCCTGATCTTCTCCCTGGATGATGAGGCCGAGCTCGACAAGGAGGAGGCCTGGATCAAGGCCAATCCGAATCTCAATGTTTCGGTGAAGCTTGCCGATCTGCGGCACAAGGTTCTGCAGGCGAAGTCGATGCCGGCGCAGATGAATGCGATTCTTCGGCTGCGGTTCAATATCTGGACCCAGGCGGAAAAGCGATGGATCCACCCGGACAAATGGGCCACATGCGGCAAGGTGGAAGTGCGGGAACAGGACTTGGCAGGCCGCTCATGCTATGGCGGCCTCGACCTGTCGTCGACCACCGATATCTCATCGCTCATTCTGGTCTTTCCGCCGATCGAGGAGGATGAGCCGTATAAAGTGCTCTGCCGGTTCTGGATTCCTGAGGAGTGTATTGTCGAGCGTTCGCGCCGGGATCGGGTGCCCTATGATGCCTTCCTGAGGGCCGGCCTGGTGGTTGCAACTCCCGGGAACGTGATCGATTACTCCTGGATCACCAAGCAGATCTCGGACGATGCCGAGAAGTTCGAGCTGCAGGAAATAGCCTTCGACCGCTGGGGCGCTACGAAGGTGATCCAGGATATCGAGGAAATGAACCTGCAGGTGGTTCAGTTCGGCCAGGGCTTCGCCTCAATGTCACCGCCGATGAAAGAGCTCGAAAAACTGGTGATCAGTACTAAGATCGCTCACAGCGGTAACCTGGTGCTGGCCTGGATGGCAGACAATGTGGTCGCGGTCCAGGATCCGGCCGGCAACATCAAGCCGGACAAGTCAAAGTCAATTGAGAAGATAGACGGCATCGTCGCCTTGATTATGGGGCTTGATCGAGCTCTGCATGGTCAGATGCCTATGAAGTCTGTTTATGAAGAGAGGGGGCTGCGGGCAGTATGAGAAGCGATTATCTTGAGGTATCTGCCGTTGCAACAAGGCTGAATGTGTCGGCGCATACGGTATATAGACTCATCCAGCGGAATAAGCTGGAGTCGGTCAATGTTGGCAATAAAAAGGCTATAAGAGTACTTCGGTCATCACTTGAACGTTTCGAGGAAAACCGAAAAAGTCAAAGCTTGATATCTGTTATTTATTAAGATAGTTAGCAATAAGTTTGTCAAGCATTAACCTTGCGTTCAAGCCTAATTGGAATATAGTATCTGTAAAAGCCAATATGTTATCTGGAATGAAAAGATATTAGATCTTTTGTTAATATTGGCTTGAGTAATATTGAAATGCGTACCATGCTACTCCTATATAGGTCCAATAGTTTGGCCAAGTTTTCATTATGTATTCTTTTTCATCATCACCATAAGAAAAATAATGCCTGTCTGCTTGATATGAATAGAAATGATATATTGGATTGGTTCCAGGAATATTGCTCGAATAAACATAACAGGTAACGCCAACGTACTGCCAGTGCCATGGCCAAGTTTTCATTATATAATTTTTCTCGTCTTCATTTATAGTGTAATAATGATTTTCATTAGACGGGGCATAAAAATGATAAAGTGGTGTTGTTCCAGGTTTTGGATTCAAGAAGGCATACCAGACAGGAGCAACAAATTCCCAGTATTCAGACCAGTTGTCTATAATGTAGTTCGTTTCATCTTCATTACCAGTGAAATAATGGTTTTCATAAACAGGAGAGTAGAAATAATTAATTGCTTTCAGAACGTTGTCGGATATGAGCCATGCTGAAAAGCGCTCTAATGGGATATCGCCAGACAAATAAATAGCACCGTCAATTGTGGAAGATTCTGAGTAAGATGTATACAATAGAGGTTCTTTAGAATAAGTACCGATGGCTGTATAATTGATAGGAGTTAATTGCCCAGACCATGAATAATCAGTAACTGTATAGCCAGTAGAGATAGCATATGATCGATATGAAAAAGTTAACCCAATCGCTTCTCTTTCTTTTTCAGTATAATAAGCTTCATTAATAATTCCTTCATCATTTACGATAGGAATTCCTTCATCGCTCCAATCGGGAGAGAAGACATCACCTAATGGAAGCACGGCACGAATCAGATCATCCAGGTCATTTTTGGTTGCAAATCTGAAATTATTTTCTTTTGCCCACGACTTGATTTCATTATATGACCTGTCTAAAATGTTTGGGTTGTCAAGGTCTAGCCAAATTCTTGGATCGCCTTCAATTTGAAAACAATCAAGACCGTTAACTGTTGCCTCCACAATAGGCGAATTCAAAGGAACTCGCTCAATTTTATTAAATTTAATAAAACTGGAAACAGAACCTGCATTGCCGGATATCTCACCATAATCACTTTTGCTATCATCTAGATACATTTCTAATTCCAAGGTGGAGTACTCATCAACTCGTTGATATATTTCTACTCCTTCATCTAATAATTCATAGTGCCAATCCAGGTAGGTTGTTGTTCCTGTTGGAGTAACACAATATGTATCAATGAAACCAACCAGGAACGGTGCAATTACATACAAAGCATCATCGCCAAAATCAAATTCATGAGATCCGCTATCTATTGTCGATGCTATAGAGCCATCCATGTTGTATATATGCATGACAGTGCTTTCATCATCATAGGTTATGGTGAATAATTCATAACGTTTTCCTATGTCATAGCCTTCCCCAATATTGTCAGTTTTCTCAGACAATGTTCCGTAAATTGTTTCAGTGATGATTTTTGAGTTAGCATTGTTATGGTGATTAATGACAGATATAATGATCAATAGTAATGTTGTTTGAATGGCCTTCATAGTTCTTGCCTCCTTCTTACTTAAAATGAATCCAGTCACTGATTATTTTATGTTGATCAAATATGCTATCAAAAATTGCGTTTTCGTCTGCAATTCATTGATAATTAATTATTATTCTTCTGTGTGTGTTTGATTAGAGCGATACTCTTTATAGATAAGTCAGAATATCAGCATTAGGAGACTAGGAAAAACAACATGGCTACAGTTGTTAAGTTAATGTGGGCAGATTTAAATTCAAGTTGATTGCTTTTCTTGCTGTTAGCTGATTATGCTACTGCTGTCTCTGGCCTTTTTTTTGGGGTATTTTTAATATTATATGGCGTTAATGTGCGTGATAACAATGCCACAAAGTGGCAGCTGCATTCTGATTAACAAGTTGCGGAATGTTTAATATCAACAAGCTACTGTAAAATTTGTTGTATTTGATAGGTGCTTGCAAAGATATTTCGATATTTTTAATTCGTGCTATCTCGTCGGGATCGGGTATCGTATGACGCTTTTCTGCGGGCCGGGCTGGTGGGTGACCGCCACTCCCGGAAATGTGATCGATTACTCCTGGATCACCAAACAGATTTCAGATGATGCCGAAAAGCTCGAGCTGCAGGAGATCGCCTTCGACCGCTGAGGCGCTACGAAAGTGATCCAGGACATCGAGGAAATGAACCTGCAGGTGGTCCAGTTCGGCCAAGGCTTCGCCTCAATGTTACCGCCGATGAAAGAGCTCGAAAAGCTCGTGATCAGTGGCAAGCTGGCTCATGGTGGCAACTTGGTGCTAGCTTGGATGGCAGACAACGTGGTCGCGGTTCAGGATCCTGCCGGCAACATCAAACCGGACAAGTCAAAGTCAATTGAGAGAATAGACGGCATCGTCGCCCTGATCATGGGCCTTGATAGAGCCTTGCATGGTGAGATTCCTATGAAGAAATCAGTTTATGAAGAAAGGGGGCTGAGAGTCGTATGAAGGGCGAATATTTGGAAGTTTCCGCCGTCGCTATAAGGCTAAACGTATCCGCACATACGGTTTACAGGCTTATCCAGCGGAAGCAATTAGAGTCGGTCAATGTCGGTGACAAAAAGGCAATCAGGGTGCTCCGGCCCTCACTGGAACAATTTGAGAAAAATCGAAAAAGTGAAAGTATAGCGTCTGTCAGTTTTTAAGATAGTTTCTCACAGATTTGCCAAGGACTCTTTTAAGCCTAAGGCTGATACGGAAAAGATCTTGAACCTGCTTGTAGGCAGTATCGTGGTATTTCAGTCGCATTAACACAGAGAATTGATAGTATCGCCAGACTGTCTGTTAAACACAGTATGAAAATATTTTGCATTTCAAAAAAATAATATTGATTATGCTGAAGATCTTTGTACGCCTACATATCTGATATCGATCTTTTTTAGAGATGATAGATATGTTATTCATGTCCTAGCACGATATGTGCCACATAGTAGGATTGAACATTCTTTTAAATTGTCAATAATAGAACTATATGAGACATGCTTGCCAGCTGGAGCGGTAAGCCTTGGGGTGTTGAAATTTAATAGCCGGGCTTCCTGCTAGGAAGCCCGGCTTTTATAATGATACACCCGTTGTTATAGCCCTGAGATTCGTTATGGTCTTATAACACAATGCAATTCTATCGTATCAGTTCCTCTCCTAAGCAAAAAGGACATGGGAATGAACCGACAGAAAAAAAATGCAGTATTGGTAACTCGTTCTTTTCTTCGAGTAGTACCCTCTCTTGCTTCCCTTTCCTGGGGGCATCTTCACAGCAAAGATCTGCCATTGTACGGCCGGTTATCACGCGCACCTCCGAAATCCATTACACCATTCATCCTGACAAGCAAAAGTGGCTGAAAGGACATATAGAATTCATTCTCTGTTCTCGGGGGGGACGATATGAAAACACGTATATTGACAATTGGCCCATGTTTAGCAGCGATAGTGTTTTTATCTTTGTTCAACGTTGAATCGATCTCGGCAAAAGGTCCGGGAAATGGTGGAAAACCTGGTGGCGAGACAGCCGGAAACAATTTATCATTTCCGGTTATCTGGTCGGAGGGTGTAGCAAAAGCCCTGCCAGGCACTCCAGACATGGTTCCCAGCCTAGAAGGCGAATGGTGGTATCAATGGGGGACCAACGGAGAGGACCCGAACATAGTTCCTGCCAGTTGCCCTCATGATCCCGATGAGATTAACCCTAGCCTCAATCCCGAGTCATTGCCTTTGTGTAATGATGGGGTTCCTAATCAAGTTATTCATGATGATGAACATATTGCAGGAAAGATAGCAGCAGATAACCCCATGCCCCTCGCCAAAGCATATATTCAAAAAGATTATAATAATATCTGGCAGGCTGGCCACCAGGATTGGAGTGGAGCACAGGTTGATGTCGACTGGATTGACTGGGGAGACAACCTGGAATCCGTGGATTGGTATACTCGATCACAGGTCCGGATCGAAGTGGTACTTTTCAAGGATCTTTCGAGCCCAATGACAGAATATGAAATGCGACATGTGAGTGGTTGGGGGATTGACGAAGTCCATGGACTGGCAACGGAGCGTAATGGAGAAGTACTCACGAACCCAGGGAATAAAGCGACAGTATACTCACCTTGTGCACGGTTAACTATACAGAAGCTGCTCGTCCAGGATCTTAACGAATTACCTGATCTTACTTGGCAAGGAGAAGATATTGGATGGACGAGTGACGTTCCTGGCGTTATTAATACGCCCATATATAACATGGCCGTCTATGAGGGAGGTGACGGTCCAGGTTATTACTCGGCAGAGATTAACGTTAAGGGTCGTGTCATTTATGGCTATACCTGGAACGTCCGTAACTTAAACGATCCGATAGATGGAACTGCCGCCGGATATTACCGAATTACTTTCAGTCTTGATGAGACCTGTCCGACAGTAATCTGCAACACATCTCTCGGGAATGCATCTATTCTTCTACCTTTAGAAGAAGAAATGGAGATCGCAGCGTTATCGGTTGACACAGTCAGCACTGAGAGTGGTGGTGCGGAAGCTGTGCTAGATACGATAAATAATTTGACATATATTGACGTCCACATTCTCGAACAAACCGGAGGGGGGAGAAGGTAAAAATTAGGATCTCAAGTACACCCAACCCGTTTTTTTGTGGAAGCGTGGTTCATACACCGCAACAACATATCTCGCCAAATGATACTATAAAATCGTGACGCTCGCATATTCCGGGCCAGCGTCACGATTGAGGTAGGTTGAAAAAAGTGGATACCAAAGAATAGCCCTTTGCTTTATTCCCGAGTTTATCCCCGAGGGGATGCTCCGCCATTTACTCTTCGCTATGAAGGCCAATTAACATAGTCATCTCAATTGTATTCTAGGCGCAGCTCTCTGTTTCTTTTACCTGTCTGTTGTCTCTAGGAGCCAGAAATGGAGTGTAATCCGTTCCTTCTGACCGATCATTTATAGGTCTTCCGGCATTTTATGCGTTTTGACTGACCACTCAACAAAATGAAATGTTGTGTTTTCTTATTGATGTCTGTGTTGTGAAGTTCGTATCTTATAGAAAGATTATATCCTGAGGGATATAGCATATGAAAAAGGACCTGGAAACAGGTCAAGTTCGTCTGACACTGAACCCTATCTTTTTGTTGCAGTCTCAATTTTCTCAATTTGTGCAATTTTCTCAATTTTAGCAGTCCACCTTGTTGACCATTGCCTTTGTGGTATAGGCTCGCCCCAACATCAACCGAAACAGGTGATTATGGGCGAGCTTATAGTTCTCAATACATCCAATGACGGAAAAGAAGAAAAGACAGCTGGAGGCGTGCAGGTTCTCAACTCTGCTGATCTGGCATTTCTGATTTCCAGTAGTGAGACCAGTGCTGGTGTCAGCGTTAGTATATCCTCTGCCATCCGGATGGCCACGGTCTGGGCCTGTGTACGGTTGCTGGCCGAGTCTATCGCCCAACTCCCCTGCCATGTCTATGTGAAAAATCGGGATGGTTCGAAATCCCGGGTTACCGATACGGCTCTTGCTGAGCTGCTTTCCTTTTCGCCGAACGGTTGGATGACACCGTTTGAATATACCGAGTTCATGATCACCTCGCTGGCGATGCGGGGCAATCATTACGCCTTTAAATCACTCAACAGCAAAAGTGAAGTTCTTGAGCTCATCCCTTTTCAGCCCGGCAGCGTGCGGGCAGAACGTAGGAAGTTGAGTGATATCCGTTATCACATTACCATTGATGGCTCCCCCCAGACCTTCAGCCAGGATGAGATCACCCATGTTCGCGGTCTGACTTTTGACGGCTTCATGGGTGTCTCGCCTGTTACCCATCACCGGGAGACCATTGGCCTGGCCATGGCGGCCGGGCAGTATGGCGCGCGGTTGTTCAAGAACGGGGCGCGGCCTTCAGGTGTTATCACCATGCCGAACGAGATAAGTGATAACGCTTATGAACGGTTGCTGAAAAGCTGGAACGAGAAATACGGCGGGGCCAATATCGGCAAGACCGCCATCCTCGAGCAGGGCGGTGATTTCAAGACCATCTCCATGTCCAACGAGGACGCTCAATATCTCGAGGTCCGGCAGTTCCAGCGGACCGAGATCTGTTCGATCTACCGCATCCCGCCACACATGATCGGCGATCTGACAAAGTCGAGCTTTTCCAACATCACCCAGCAGTCGCTGGAGTTCGTCAAGTACACCATTCTGCCCTGGTGCCGCCGGGTGGAGATGGCCATGCATCGTGATCTGATGACCCCGGCCGAGCGTAAGCGCGGCATGTTTGTCGAGTACGTGGTCGACGGCCTAGAACGGGCCGATATCCGTACCCGCTATGAAGCATATAAGACCGGGGTCAACGGTGGCTGGTTGTCGCCGAACGAGGTGAGAAAGAAAGAGAACATGAATCCTCGTCCTGGTGGAGACATATACCTGGCGCCGCTCAACATGGTCGATTCATCCCAGGGAATGCCAAAGCCGGAAAAGCGGCTGATCAAGGCTGCCGAGTTTAAAGGGGTCGAATCCCGGGAAGCGCTGCGCCTGAAATTCAAGGACCGGTTTAACAAGATTGCCGCCCTGGTGGTGAAAGCCGAGACCGGCATGGTTCGGACCATCATTGAATCGCAAAAGTCGGTACCGGAAAACATCCAGGAGCAGCTCGATGATATCTACAGCCAGTTTCCGGCCAGGATTGAATCGTCTTTCCGGGCCTTGGTCAGGGAGTATGGCGTTGCAGTGCGGAAAGCGGCCCTGAGTGAGGCCGAGAGTGATAACGCTGTCGATCCCAATGTTCTCGGTGATTTTCTCGACCAGGTGCTGGAGGCCTTGGCGGTTCGTCATGTTGCCTCGAGTATCGGCCAACTGGCAGCGCTGATCCGTGACACTGATCCGGAGCAGCTTCTTGATGTGTTGGAACAGAGGCTGATCGAGTGGGAAGAGACCCGCCCGGGCAAGATTGCCGAACGGGAAGTGGTACAGCAGGAATCGTCTGTTTCCCGTTTTGTCTGGGCGGCTGTCGGTATCACCCGGCTGCAGTGGGTACGGCGCGGATCCGAGTCGTGCCCGTTCTGTAAGGATCTTGACGGAAAGATCGTCGGTATCGAGGCGCCGTTTGTCGAGCATGGCAACTATCAGCCTGAAGGATATCAGAATTCACCATGGAAGATCCGGGGACCGAAGCTGCACGGCCCCATTCACCGGGGCTGTCGGTGCGTCATCGTCCCTGTCAGGGATTAACGGAGATAGAGGATGAAAATGAAATACATGGCACGGCCCTTTGAGGTCAAGGCGATTGCGGATGATGGGACTTTCGAGGGTTACGGTTCGGTCTTTCATGTAGAGGATTCGTACCGGGATGTGGTTGCCCCGGGTGCGTTCTCCAAGTCACTGGCGGGCTGGAGGGCAAAAGGATCCTTACCGCCGGTGCTTTGGCAGCACAGCAGCGCGCATCCGGTCGGACCCTATCTGGAGATGAAGGAAGATGGATCCGGTTTGTGGGTTCGCGGTCAGCTGCTGAAGGATGATGTGGCCCTGGCCAAAGAAGCCTATGCCCTGATGAAGGCCAAGGCGGTGACCGGGCTGTCGATCGGGTACCGGACCATCGTCGATGAATTTGACCGGGAGACCGGGATCACCACCTTGAAAGAGCTCGATCTGTGGGAGGTGTCGATCGTCACCTTTCCGGCCAATGACCTGGCCCGGATCGAGAACGTGAAGAGTATCACAACCGTTCGCGATTTTGAGGAATTCCTGAGGGAGTCAGGATTCTCGAAGTCTGAGGCGCTCCGTATTGCCTCGAACGGTTTCGAGCGGAGGGAGTCTGCTGCGGAAAATGCGGAGAACAAGAAACTGATTGAAAAATCAATCCACATTTTTGGAGGCTGACATGGCTGAGATTAAGGAGCTGCTGGAAAAGCAGCTGAGCGCTTTCGAGAAGTTCAAGAAAGCAAACGACGAACGGTTGGCCCAGCTTGAGGCAAAGGGCAACACCGATCCGCTCCTCGAGGAGAAGGTCAACAAGTCGAATGAGGAAATCGACAGGCTACAGAAGAGCATTGACGCCATCCTGGTGAAGATCAATCGTCCGGGCGGTACCGGTGACGATGTGCGGGAAGAGGTTGCCGAGCATAAGGCGGCTTTCAAGAAGTTCCTGCGAAAAGGCCAGGATGAAGGCTTGTTGGAGCTTGAGCAAAAGGCGCTCAATATCACCACCGATGCGGATGGCGGCTATGCAATTCCGGAAGAGCTCGATCGCGAGATCCTGACGCTCATGCGCAACGAGTCGCCGATGCGTTCGGTCTGTTCGGTGCGGACCATCGGCGGGGCGCAATATAAGAAGCTGGTGTCGCTTGGCGGTACCTCTTCAGGCTGGGTGGATGAAGATGATCCCCGACCTGAGACCAATACACCCGGGCTGGCAGCTATCACTCCGTTCATGGGTGAGATCTATGCCAATCCAGCTGCGACCCAGCAGATGCTTGATGATGTGTTTTTTGATGCCGAGGGCTGGCTGCAGAGTGAGGTGGCTACCGAGTTTGCCGAGAAAGAGTCGGTTGCCTTCCTGTCCGGCGACGGGGTGAAGAAGCCGAAAGGGATCCTGGCCTATACCAGTGTCACAACCGATGATGCCGCAAGAGCTTTCGGCCAGCTGCAGCACATGGTGGCGGCCGGGGCTGCAGCAGTAACCGGTGATGAGCTGATCACGCTTATCTACATGCTGAAAAAGTCGCTTCGGAACGGTGCCAGCTGGATGATGAACGGCAAGAGTGTGTCCGCCGTCCGCAAGTTGAAGGACTCCACCGGTCAGTACCTTTGGGCGCCTGGTCTGCAGTCCGGGCAGCCTTCCAGCTTGCTCGGGTACGGAATCGCCGAGAATGAAGACATGGCCGATATTGCAACCGGCAATGCCAGTATCCTTTTCGGCAATTTCAAGCGCGGCTATCTGATCCTCGATAGGATAGGCATCCGGGTGCTGCGGGATCCGTTCACCAATAAGCCGTATGTCCATTTCTATACCACCAAGCGGGTGGGCGGCATGCTGGTCGATTCCAACGCCATCAAGATCCTGCAGCAGGCATAAGCTGCGGCTGATACCAATGCCGGGCCGCTTGGCCGGCCCGGATAACCAGAACGGAGAGAGATCATGCTGAAACTACGAATCACCACCGGCTTCAGGTTTGAAGGAAAGCATTATCCTGCCGGTGAGGAACCGGCTGAGCTGCCTGCCCATGTGGCAAAGTTTGCAATGGACAATCGCCTTGCAGAGGATCCCGGAAAAAACCGGGTGACCGATATCGACAAGGCGAGAGAGATGGCCGAGGCCGAAGCGAAAGCCAGGGCGGAAGTGGCTGCCAATAAAAGCAAAGGCAACGCACCTGAGAACAAATGAGACCGGAGCTGACCAAGGCAGAGCTGATCCAGGGGCCGGCTGAGCTGCCGATTTCTGCTGAAGAGATCAGAACCCATCTTTGGACCATCTATCCGGAGAAAACCACGGACGAGTATCTGGAGCTGTTGATCAAGGCGGCTACCAGTCACGTTGAGACGGTTACCTGGCGGAAGCTGGTCTCCCAGAAGTGGCGGTTGTACCTGGATAGGTGGCCAGTCGGCGGCATCGTGCTGCCTTTTGGCTCTGTCGTGTCGGTTGAGATGGTCAAATGGCTTGATGGGGATGGAGTCGACCACACCCTGGTCAGTGGGAGCGATTACCTACCGGCAGTGGTTGGCCCTGAACCTATGGTCATGCCGCTTGGTTCCAGCTGGCCGAGTGGCACCTTGTTTGATGTGGATCCCATTCGGGTGGAGTTCACTGCGGGGTTCGGTTCGAAAGACAAGGTTCCGGAGGACCTGCGCCAGGCTATCCAGCTATTGGCTGCCCACTGGTATGAAGTTCGTGAGGCGGTTGTCGTCGGCACTACGGTCCGCAAGGTGCCGTTTGCGGTGGATGCCCTGATCGGGCCCTGGAAGGTGAGACGCTGGTGATGAGCGGGATTGTCTCCATCGATATCCGTGACGGGATCAGTCCGGAGCTGCACCGGCTGCTGAAGAAGTCCAGGAATCTATCTCCTGCAATGCGGAAGATAGAAGAAACTGTGATGAAGCCTTTGAAGAGGCGAGCCTGGCAGAAGTCCGGACTGCGGGCCGATACCGGGGAGCTCCGTGATGCCGTTGAGACCTGGCACGGCAAAAAGTCCGCAGGTATTTCGGTGCACACCTCCCCGGGTAAGGATCTGGTTATTCCAAAAGCGACGCTACAGACCCAGGGAGCAAAACGGGGACAGTATCGCGGCAAGGACAGGTATAGAGTCCGGCAGCATACCCGGGGCGGTCGAACGATCAAAGCCCACACCAGACGAAATACCGGATCACCGTGGGGCAATGTGAAAGCCAGGAAGTTTATTCCCACTGATCTTGGCACGGCCGGTACCGAAGCTGCTATCAGGATCCTGGAGGAATATATCGATGTTTAATCTTGCCGATCAGGCCCAGGCCATCGTTGACCGGCTTGCTGGGCAGGAGAGTCTCGGCACAGTTGCTTTTATCGAGGATGACCGTGATTCGGAACGGTTCCCGGTAACCATTCCGGCGGCTTTTCTGGTGTTGGATGAACTGGTTCCCGGTAGCGGTAGGCCGGATTCGACCATTACGCCGAGCCTGGTCTGGGCGGTGGTTGTGCGGTCGAGGTCGCTGGTCGGTCCGACCGGGTGTCTGCCGTTGATCGACCTGGTGGCGGATGTGCTGGTTGGTTTCAAACCTCCCGGGGAAGTGAAGGCGCTGCAGCTGGGCAAGGTTGAGTTTTACGACAAGAAGCATGAATCGGTTGCCTATATCGTGCGGTTTGCGAGCGTTGCGGCCGGCAAGAGCAGCAATGCCCTGTGCGGGCGATAGTGAGGTGTGAAAATGGGAAAGAGTAGAACGTTTTACGGCTGCCTGTACCTGGCCAAAGTGGATGACGCGGGGGTGCTGCTGGCAAAGTATCAGGAGTTGGGCGAGGCGTATCCATTGACGGTGACCATTAAGAAGGAGGTGGTGACCATTCTCGGTCGCACTTGCCTTACCAATGGCAAGGTCATTGATTCGAAGGAGAAGCCGGCTGAAACAGGTGGGAGTCTCACCTTGCTCAATTATACCGCGGACAATGTGGCCAAGGCCCTTGATGGTATGGTCAGCACCAGGAGTGTCAGTCAGACCACGTTGACGGCTGAGCCGGTGACGCTTGGCAAGTTTCGGGAGTATGCGGAGATCGGTGTTGAGGATCTCTCTTCCGTGGTGGTGAAGGATGTTACCGATACGACCACCTATACCGCCAATGTGGACTATAGCCTGAACGCGGTCCTGGGACTGATCGCACCACTTGAGGGCGGCGCTATTGCCGAGGATGCGGTGGTGCATGTGACGGCAGCCGGTGCGGCCAACACCGACAGTCGGGTAACTATCGGTTCCGGCAGTTCGGCAAAGTACGCATTGAAGGGCAATCTGGTCGATGACTTCAGCGGCGATTCAGGCAAGTTCTTTCTGCGTAAGGTGCGGGTGGTGTCAAAGGCCGATGTTGTGGTGCTTTCAGCGCCTGATACTGAGCGCGAGGCCCTGCAGTTCGACCTTATTCCGGAGCTTCCGACCGGCCAGACTGATTACGGCTATTTTGACGGCTTGCCGCTGTAACAGGCTGGCTCGACTAAAAACATTATCAACCAGGTGAAGATATGAACGAGCAAATTGAAAAGAAGCCTGCCGAGCGGCAAAAGGTGAAGCTGAAGAAGCCGCACCGTCATGCGGGCAAGGAGTATGAGGCAGGGGCGGAGATTGAGGTAGCCGTCACCGATATCCAGTGGCTCAAGGATCAAGGGGTGATCTGATGGCCGGGACAGTGAAACTTGGCGGGCGTGATATTACGGTCAAGACTCTCACGGTGAGTGATGTCCGTGAGCTCATGGAGCAGATCGGGAAAGACGGGGAAAAGGTCAAGTCCTGGTTCGATCTCGATATTGTCGATCGGATGTTTGATGACGAGGTGCCGGTGGTCGCTGTGGCCAGGGCGACAGGGCTCTCCGTTGCCGAGGTTGGCGGCAACTATGATCCGCAGGAAGTGCGCAACCTGATCGATGAGGTGCGGGCCCAAAACCCTTTCTTTGTGGCGATGATGGAGCGGGTCGTATCCGCCGGAAAAGGCGGTTCGGCAAAAGCGAGTCTGGCGCCATCATCGAAGCCGTCTGCCACCTGATCAGGCTCGGACATCGTGATGTGTGGAACTATCCGTACCCCGTATTCATTGAGACGCTCAAATGCCTAAACAGCTAGAATTCCTTCTTGCCATCGACAATACCAGGTTCAACCGGGCCCTTGACGCCTCGCAGGCCAAGGTGATGGCTGTGGGGCGCAGGATGGCGTCTGGGTTTGATCCGCTGATGGATAAGCTGAAGGCTGTTCGTTCTTCGGCGGCAAACATGGTGGCTGTTGGTGCTGCTGTCGGTGGTGCTGCTGCTCTTGGCGGTTTATACGGCTTTGTCCAGGCTGTCGGGGCCGCTGCAGCTGAATCGGCAGCGCTGGATACGGCGGCATTTAACATGCAGTCCTCTCTTGAGGCTGCCAACCGGCAGTTTGAGCTCGGTTCGGCAGCAAAGTGGGAAGAGGGAATCAAAAGCCTGCAGGCGACTCTCCGGGTCTATTCGGAAACAGAGCTCAGAAACGCCACGGCCAAGACCATCGATATGACCAAGCGGCTTGGGCTTTCCGCAGATCAGATGAAAAAGGTCATCGAGGTGAGCGGCGAGCTCGGTGCCGGCAAGTTTGGCCTGGCCGAGTCAGTGGAACGAACCACTGCGGCACTCAGGGGCGAGGCGGAGGCCTCCGAGGCGCTCGGCCTGACCTTGAACGAGAACTACGTCAAGAGCTGGCATGAAGCAAACAATGCCACTGGCAAGGCCTGGAAGGATCTCACCGATCTGGAGAAGGCCCAGATCCGCTATAACGTCCTGCTCGAACAGGCCGGACCGACGCTCGGCAAGGCTGCAGCCTCGGTTAATACCTATCAGGGGGCGCTTACGCTGGCGACCAACTCTGTCGATGGCATGAAAGTTGCGGTAGGTGAGGCTATCACCAAGAATCAGTTTTTTGTTGAAGGCATGAAAATTGTCTCGCAAGAGATCGATGCCTGGACCGGGAAGATCAAGGCGAATGGGCCGGAGGTTCGTGAGTACGCCAAGGCCACGGCGCTGGCCCTGCTACAGATGGGTGAGGCCGGGCTGACTTCCCTGGATTACATCTATCGCGGCTCCCAGGGGATCGCCGGGGTTTTCCAGAAGACGGCCGCTTTTGCCCTGGATGTCTCCGGCGGCATCTTCAAGATTGTCGAGGCTGGGGCGACGCTCACCGATTTCCTGGGCATCACCACCGGCGCTACCGAGGAGTGGGCGACGGCAGCCGAAGCGGCATTCGGCGCGGCTGATGAATTGGGAGCAAAAGCTGATGCCAACTTTCAGGAAATGCAGGATGGCGCCCCGAAGATCCAGCAGGCCCGCGATGCTTTGAAGCATTTTCGGGAAGAGTTGGAGAAGGTGCCTGCCAATGCTGTGGGTGACATCTCGAAGGAGGCCGATGGGGCGGCTGACAAGACCGACAAACTGACCAATCAAACCAAACAGTATGAACGACAGATGGTCGAGGTAAATGGCGTCTGGAAGGAACAGCTGGTTGCGGTGGAAAAGGTGACGGATGAAGTCGATAAGATCGATAGAAAGCTCGATGCCCTGGACGGCAGAACCATCAACGTCACCGTCCGGGAAAAAATTGCCGAGGCGCACCAGGTCGGCGGCATGATCGGAGCATTGGCCATGAATACCGGCGGGGCGGTCGCCATGCGGAATATGCTCAGCGGTGGACACTTTCCGGGCTTTGGCGGCGGTGACCGGCGCCATGTTATCGCAGAAGATGGCGAGTATATGCTGGATAAATACCGGGTCCGTGACGCCGGGCTGCAGACTGTAAGAGATTTCCATTATGGCCGGTATGGGGCGGTGGTGGAGGCGCTCATGGAGAAGATGCAGGGCGTCCGGAGGCAGTATGGCGGGCTGATCGACAACGTGGTTGCTCCGGTTCGCCAGTATATGCCGCAGCCTCAGGCGATGACTGATGGCGGCTCTGTGGTTGGCGGCAGCTCGATGCTCAAGCATGAACATACGTTGAAAAGCGCTGATGGCATGCGGGCAACTGTCTATACGGACGATCTCAATGCTGACCGGCTGTTCTCAATGCTGCAGCGTGCATTCGTGATGAGCTCATGACGATTTCCCTTGGTTCAATAACGCTCGATGACGAATGGGTATTGCGAGGACTGGAGGCCGACCGGGTTGCTGTCGAGGTGCAGCGCTCCGACTCAGGTATTCAGCAACTGCTGATCGCTCCCATGGTCGGCGGAAGATCGCTGGAGTTGCATGGCCGGCTGACCATGGTGGTAGAAGAACAGGTCCTGGTTCTTTCGGAATCGATGGCGCCGGTGCTGCTCATTCATCCTCGCTTTACCGGCCAGGTGCTTATCACCGGTGAAGCCTTTGAATTTCTTGTTTCCGAACTGGTCGATCCACCGCCGAATACCGAGCGAATCGGTTCGATCTATCTCCTGGAGGTATAAATGACTGCCCCAACCGAAAATGAACTGAAGTTTTTCCACTGTGAGGAGCGCTCGGCGCTAGCCACTAACGGCGGTCGCATCTCCACCACCGAGATAATCTCCGGTGCCATCAATAATGTCTGGCCCCATGTGTTGCGGGCCCAGCGAGAAAATGGTGATACGCTGTTCCGTAAAGTGGCACTGAAGATCCACCAGGACGGCAACGGCAGTCTGGCCTCTGCCGAGTTTGTTATCGATGGGCCGACGTTGGGCGGTGATCGCATAGTGATGTTCGGTGCCACGCCCACCGATACCCAGGCCGATATTGTTGATGGAAATGGTGCCCGGCTGAGCAGTATCCGTTTTTTCTGCGCTGGAGGGTTGGTCAATGCTGTCACGGCGGGAGCGTCGATCATCACCTTTGCAGTAAAAGATGCCGGTGACGCTGATGGTATTGAGGTTGGTGACGATATTCGCCTTACGGATAAGCTCACGCCATCATCGTTGAGCGGCAACGTTGAATACCATACTGTGGCCACCAAATCTGTATCAGGACTCAACATTACGGTGACGACCGTCGATCCCGTTGCCAACGATTATGCCGCCTTCTCCGCCGGATCTGGCGGCAAGGTCGGGGTGGTCTACTCGGCCGGGCAGGTTGCAGCGAGTAACGGTACCATCACCAGGTCATCAGCTGCCGGGACCTTTGATGACGGGTCGTATCCGCTCACCTTTAACAACATGGGGGCAGATGAACATGAGATCTCCATCCTGCATGCCGGGTCCGGCAATTTTACCGCCACCTCCGACCGGTTCGGTACATTGGCAGCAGGTATGATCGGCGCAAACTATGCACCATTGCATCCAACCTGGTCGAAACCACTGGTGACGATAGAGCCGGGATTTTGGGGCGGGACTTGGGCCAACGGGGATACTCTGACCATCCCCTTGCATGCGGCTGCCACTTTTATATGGGAACAGCGCGACGTCCCGGCAGGCTGTGCGCCGCTGTCGAACAACAAGGTTATCCTGGTCAACAGGAGTGAGGGTATCTGATGGCCTATGCCTCTCTTGGTATAACCCTGGTCTCGCCGGAGTCGCTGGCAACAGACTCAGGCGATTGGCTGAAGCTGGTACAGCAGCCATGGCCGGAGCCGCCGGACGGCGGTTTTTCCGAATGGCTGGCGCTCAATGGCTATGGTTACTCACTGGCCACGCTGCAGCTCTATTGGGCAAAGTACAAGTCGCATTGCTACAGCGACGGGGTGCTCGATGTGGAGCTGGAGATCCATAAGTCGCGGCCCGACCTCGCCTATACGCTCACCGCCAGTTATGGCGAGCTGTCGGACATCCGGGTGGATACGGTGGAGCATATTACCTCGATCACGGTCAAAGGCGAGTCGTCCATTGATCTGGAAAGCCTAGTTGTAGGGGCGATGAAGGCCAGCTGGGAGGGCAGTGTTTATGACTTGAGCGGGGCACAGATCCCCTATCCGCCCATCAGTCTGGCGGGGTCCGTCCTTTCATGGGGCGGCATTGGGGTGGTCGGCGTGCTGCGGGTGGCCTACACCGAAGAACATGAGGCGGCAACACTGACCATCACCCCACGAGAGCCTGGCGAATATCTGGACGACGAGATCGAGGCGGCCTACCAGTCGACCGCCATCGCCATCTGGGGCAATGGCAATATTGAAGCGCTGGAGATTGAGCTGCCGAGCATGACCGGCAACTGCCGGGGTGGCAGCAGTGCCAGGATTAACCCTGATGATCCGGACGAGCCGGAGGACGGCGACTGTTATGATCTTTACATCCGCCGGCATCGCTGCACCGGCGAGATCCTCAGCGAGCAGAAAGTGAAGGTTCCATGTCCTGACGAGGCAGATGGCTCATGACGGAGCGCATTCTCCAGACCTTTACCGAGTGGGTTGGGCCTGCTGATCAGTATAGCGCGGAGGAACTCCGTGATATCTGCTGCACGTCTGTTGATCTTGACCCGTGCGCCAAGGTTGGCAAGGTATCACCGTGGGCCGGGTATAGCTCCGAGCCGCCAGCGGATTTGCCGGCGGACCCGTTGCGGCGAGCCGTTATTGTCGAGCTGGTTGGCCCTGATGGAGACTGTGGCGAGAAGCACGAAGAATGGCAAGGGGCCAACAACTGCTGTGAAGGTGTTGAGCCGCTGGCTAAAGATGCTGAAACAAGCGCCACCATTGCCCCCATCAACGGCAGCTTTACGGTTGCGGTCACCGGTGGCAGGACCCCATTGCTCTGGTCGGTGCGCGGCGTTGGTTTTTTTACCGACAGAAACCATAGGTACCGGGATGCCGAGACCACCGGCAGGGGTCTGACGGTCTATACCCAGGACGCCTGTGGCTTTTGCTCTATCGTCGTGTCGGACGGCTGCACCGCGACGGAATTTTTCATTCGTGCCACGGGCGGGGCGTGGGAATATGTCGAGCGCTGTGATTCGTCTGGGTGCCACTATGGCGGCTGGGAGGGTGAGCAGCAGTTTGTCGTGGAACGCGGTTATGAAAGAATCGTCTATGTCACGTCGGTAGGTTGCGTTGATCTCTTTTTTGGCAGCGGGGCTGGAGAGTGCGGAAACCTGTTTTTAGACGAAGTCGAGGGAATTGTCGATCCGGAGGACGCAAGTGAGGTGCTGTGTTTCACAATATTTGCAGGACAACCGCTTTGCACGGCACATTGTCTTCTTTGTGTCAAAATAAAAATCACCTATACTTGGAGCTGTAGCTGATGAACCTTGATACATTTAATACTGGTCAGTTGCAGGATATAAAGGTTTTTCTCGGGCTGTGCAGAGACGAGCGCCTGACCGTCGAGCAGGTGCTTGTGGCGGTTGATCAGCAGCTGCAGGCGAGAATACAGCCTGTAGAACCACGCCTGCATGGCCCGGTCCCAGCTAAGGCCTGCCCCGAAAAAGGGTGCCGTGGGGTGATGCGGCTGGAGAAAAAAGGGGTGGCAGGACAGGAGGAAGGTGTCTGGCACTGTCTTACCTGCGCCTATAGCGAATATGTCGGGGTCGTCTAATGGCGCTGAGTAGCACATTTATCGCCGCCACACTGCCGGCAGGCATTGTGAGTGCTGACCTCTCAGGTGCGGTTTTGCCCCTGCTCTTTTCGAGTGCCTGCGGGACGTCGAACTATGACGCCTCTGCGCTCTTTGATCTTGCCCCCCAGACGGAAGCCGTGCCGAAATATCCGCCGGCATTTTCCACCACGTATGTCAAGCATTCGACGGCGATTAATAGCGGTTACAGTGGTTACATGGCTATTAATCCGGGCTTGAGTTTGACGGGGTCGCCCACCAATTGCTCCTGGTTGTCGTATTCAGGCGTGTTGCTGGCAAAACTGGTCATTGATTACGTGACGCCATTTGTGGCTAAGTCTATCTATCTGGAGGCCTACCACAATTCTGGGACATCGCAGCTTGACAATGCCGTCAAAGATTTTGCGGTGTACGGCTCAAACTCATCTGTAGCCATGACAAATTATAACAATGCCGCAGATACGACTGGCCTGATCTACCTTGGCAGTTTTGAGGCCCGGCGACACATAACCGCAGATGTCTCAGATCCCCAATATTTTGATCTGTCGGGCAACACGACGGCATATCGCTACTATGTGGTCAGAACCTTGACCTCGTTTAGTACAAGCTATGTTGGCATCCGTCACATAGCCTTTCGGTCGGAGCTGTATACCGAGCCATGGCAGCGCATTATCGTCAGGGATGCGGCGGAAAATATCCTCAGTTGCACCATTGAAGAGTGGGACACGGGTCTCGATGTGGCGAGTCTGTATGTCGAGATGCCGGAGATCTCTGCCACGCAGCAGACGTTGATCACTATCGACTATGATGCGGGGAATGCAGACAACTCTGAAAATATGGTGTGGACCGGTACGGCCCCGGCAGCTCCGGAGAGCGGCGACGATCTGGTCGTCTGGAATCTGGCCGTGGCAGACGAGCTGTTTTCCTATACGTTTGGTTTTGACTCATATATTTACGCCGCACTGTTGCAGCGGTATGACCTTGCTGGCGCAACAATCGCCGTTGCCCAGCCCTATGGTATTGCCGTCGATCTTGACGTTGTAGAGCTGGAGCAACTCTACTCCATGCTGATGGAGATCTGGCTCATGCAGCTCTATGGCGATGTCCCGCTGCTCGCCGCCATACTTAGCCAGCCATATCGCGGGGCAAATATCCTGCAAAAAGAGCTGCTGCAGAAATGGGGAGCCGCCTTGGAGCTGGAGACTGGCCTGGTCCAGCCGTGGACCATGGCAGAGAGTCTTGATGTCGTGAGTGAACAGATCTACGGCATCGCCGCTGCTGTGCTGCAAGTGACCTCTGAGCAGCTTTATGCTATCAACGACTGTAGCACTCTGTTTACCGGTCTGGTCCAGCCATATGCTATGGCTGCCGAGACGGCTGCTCTCTTTATCTTTGATACCAAGATTTATGTCGATGGCGAGCGGATACCATATATCACCTGCGAGTGGCAGGCGACCAAGAGTGAGTACGCCTGGCACGTCGATTTTTCGGTAAAGAGTCTGGAGGTGGCTATCAGGTGTGCCGATGGGGCGGATATTGTCATTGTCTCTGCCGGGGATACCTACCGATTTCGATGTTACGAAGGATGGAAGCTGGATAAGCGTTATCTCGAGACCGTATACCGGATCGAGGCCTGGTCTCCGACCAGGGCGCTCGACCTGGCTGCTCCGCTTGTCGGTGATCTCTCCGGCATGGCGTCGGTCATCGCCTCCGATCTTGCCGCCCCGCACGGCATAACCGTTGATTGGCAGATGGCCGATGGTTTTATCAGGGGGGGAAAACTGACCGCCAACAACGAGACGCCGCTGGCGGTTATCCGTAAGCTGGTCGAAGACGGCAACCGGGGCAGGGTGCAGACTGCCGCAGATGGAATGACACTGCTCTGTGTTTGTGGAACTGAGACGCCGATTCCGGACTGGCCGACGGTGACACCGTTCCAGGTGATTGACGCCCGCATTGAACGGCGGTCGACTACCTGGCAAAATGAAATTCAGCCGGGGCATAACTCCTTTATCGTCAGTGATCAGCTGCCAACAGGTAATACCGAGCAGCTGATAGATCGCCTGATCGACCACCGGACTGCCGATGTTCGAGTCTATGTGACACCGCTGGCTGATGCGCCTGGATATACGTTGGAGCATAGTGGCGGAGCGTCCGTCTCGATTGAACCAATGGGTGTTGTCGGTGAGGTGGTGGTTGATGAACTGGTGGCGATCGATGGTGGGATCGGTAAAACCAGGTGGCCGATCTATGGCGTGGTTGATCGGGTCTGGCGCGAGCAGCAGCTTGGCGATATTGTGACGAGCGAGGATGGTATCATTCAGGCCGATATTGCAGGGTATTCACTGCTGCGGCTTAGCTATACCACCAGATTCTATCAATGGCTGGCGCGGGACAACAGGATTGAAGAGGTGCAGTTCATAGCCAGGAGGGCGGACTGATGGGCGAGGTGGTCGGTACCCTGGTCGTGCGCTTTGGTGAGTCGGTGGCATCAGTCTCCGGTGATATCGTGGCGGAGTGGGATGACACCCTCAATGTGGAGAGCTCGGGCGAGGTGAAAAGCCGATTCGTCCCTGGTGATGAGGCCTGGCTGCTCATTCATGCCGATCCTGGTCTGCAGATTGTGCGGGTAGCGGCGACCCATGGCAGTGTCAACGCTTCTGGGCAAGTGGTACAGCAGCGATCACAGGATATTGGTTTTGGCGGTGTTGATGATGGCCAGGATCTGCGCTATCTGCCTGCAGCCTCGATTGTGGGTCAATGGCTTGGCCGGGTTGGTGTTGGCTTGCAGATTGCCGGACGGCGGCTCACGGTGCAGGATGGTTTCCCGTGCCTCTTGCGGGCATCGTATCCTGTGCGGTTTCGCCGTTACCGACTGCAGACTCCGGCCATGACGTTGAACACTGATGAGACCTATCCGCTCCTTGTCTATATCTACTATACGGAGGCAGGTGCATGAGCTTGACAGTACGGGTTGAGCGCGGCCTTGGCGATGTTCCGAGCCCGACGGATATCGTCTGCAGCTATTTTGCCAGCGAGGCGGTGTTTCGTGAGGTTGGTCGGGTGGCGATCGATGCGGCTGCGCGTGGGTTGAAGACGGTCACCTTTACGCTGCCCGGCATGCGTCCCCATGTCCGCCCCGGGCAGATCATTCAGATTAACGACGAGGGCCGCGAGTATCGGGCCGAGGTCTCCTCGATCATGTATTCCGTCGGGCGGCAAGCTGATGGCAAGCCGTTTGCCACCTGTTCGCTTGGTTTACGGATGATGGAGGTGGTGTAATGAGATCGAGAGAGATTTTGCAACGATTGCTGCGCCAGCCAGACCCGGTGCGGATCTTTGCCACCGTGCAGAGTGTTACCACCGATGGCCGGTACCGGGTGACCGACGATCAGGGGCGAAGCATGACGGTTGATGGTGAGGCTGGATATCTGCCTCAGGTGGCGGTGATTATCCAATTGGGCAGGATTGTCGGCACTGGTCGGCGGCCTGCGGTGACGAAAATATACAGGGTGTGATGTGAAACTACGACCAGCTGATATTGTTGCGATTATTTTGGCCGTGGCCGTAATGGTCTACATCTTTTCCAACATGCTTACCACCCGGTACCCACACACAACGGCCGAAGAGGTTGAGGTGAAATATCACCGGGAGCAGGCAGAGGCAAAGCCGTGGCCGTGATGCAGGTTGATGACGAGACCAGGGTATTACTCTCGTGGGGAATGAAGATTCTCGGCTATTGTGCGTCGTTTATTGGCGGTGTGGTAACGGCTACCTGGATCGTTGCGACAAAAGTGAAGGGGTTTGAAACCAGTCAACGGGATCTCGATTTACGATTGAGTGCCGTTGAGGGTTTTCAGAAGCATTGCCCGGGTAAGGCCATGGCGGGTATTGACCAGCAGATAGCCGATTTGCCGGATCGCATAGAGCAGAAGATGGAAAAAAAGTTTGAGCGTGTGCATGAGAGGATCGACGAGATTTTGCTGCATGGCAAATGAGGTGACCAATGTTTCTTGAGACGACATTAATCGGATCTGCCCTGGGCGGTTTGTTTCGCCTGGCTCCAGAGGTGATCAGGCTGTTTGATAAACGGAACGAGCGAGCTCATGAACTGGCGATGATGGACAAGAACCTTGAGTATGATGCCGCTCGTCATAAATGGCAGCTGCAGGCTGTGGAAACCCAGGGGCAGATGGTGCTCGATGCTGCCGGCATGGAGGCATTGGTCGAATCTATAAGGGCCCAGGGGAGACCGACAGGTTTTGTGTGGGTGGATGCGATGAGTGCGGCCGTACGGCCCCTGCTGACCTTCTGGTGGGTGATTGTGCTCTACAGCCTGGTGCTAGGTGCCAGGTTTTACCTGATGACGAAGAGTGGACTTGGTTCGGCTGAGACTATAACCCTATTATGGGGTTCTCCGGAGCAGGGGATTGTCAGCTCGATATTCACCTTCTGGTTCCTTGATCGGGTCATCAAGAAGCGGCCGATCTCATGAGCATGCTGGAGTTGGCTAAAGGACTGGCCCGGCGGTTTGAAGGCGTGCGGTTGGTCCGTTATCTTTGCCCGGCCGGCTATCCGACTATTGGTTACGGCCACCGGTGCGCTCCGGATCAGCCGCCGATCGATGAAACAGAGGCCGAAATCTTGCTCGAGAACGATATGCTTGCCAGCTACCACCAAGGCGTGAAGCACTGCCGGCAGCTGATTGATGCAGACAATGGCAAGCAGGCTGCTATTGCCGATTTCGTCTTTAACCTGGGATCCGGTCGCTGGCGATCGTCAACCTTTCGACGACGGGTGCAGGATGGGGATTGGGATGCCGCTGCTGCTGAGTGCCGGCGCTGGGTACATGGTGGGGGAAGAAAGTTGCCCGGGCTGGTACTCCGGCGGGAGGCTGAGGTTGCGTTGATGCTGCTAAAAAAGTGATATTGGGAGTGATTGGAGGACATAAAAAAAGCTATGTTCTCCTGGAGAACTTCAGGAGAACATAGCTTGGTATTTTGGAAACCACTTTTATGTGGTTTAACTGTGTGAAATAATGGTCGGGACGAGAGGATTCGAACCTCCGACCCCAGCGTCCCGAACGCTGTGCTCTACCAGACTGAGCCACGTCCCGACCGGGTTTGCAAGTGAGAAATATCAGCTCACAAAGAGAAAACGACAATAGCACGGTGAACAGGATAAATCAAGAAATTGAAGCAGGGGAATGCACTTTTCCAGTATATGTGTCCTTTCATTAGCGGCCTTTGCCAATGAAAGGATAATTATACCAATTTCTGAAGAAGAGGACTGCACGTACAGCTATTGGCGGTTGTGAATTTTCTGAATAATATTGATTTTTACTATAGAATATCAAGGTTCCTGAAAGACCTTCTTGAGAAAGTATCGGGTGTAACCTGGAGGTTGATTATCGATCTGGCCGAATACCTCATAGCCGAGTTTCAGGTAAAAGTCTGGTGCCTGGAAACTGAAGGTATCGAGATATGTACCTATACATTCATTTTGGCGGGCAAATTTCTCGGCTTCCAGAATCAGGGTTCGCCCATAATCCTTGCCTCGGAAAGATTCTTCGACCCAGAGCAATTCAACATGCAGCCAATCCCAGGCAATTCGACCGTTCAATCCGCCACAGAGGCTACCGTCATCTTTTGTATAGATGAGAAGTATTGGCAAGAGCTTTACGCCAGGATAATGTGAAAGGTTGAAGTTGATGAGATTGGAGCGAAGGGCATCTATGATTGGCTGAAGGTCCTCCTGCGGTAGATTTGAGTGGTTGTGAAGGGTCAGTTTCATGAGTAATCGGTAATTTAAAGAGAAGGGGGATATTATTGTGTATAAGTCACCAAACTGAGCTGGTGAAGATTCATCAAGCAACTGGATAACCCGGAAAATAATATATCTGAGGATATCAGGAAAGCTCTACCATTACATGCGAAAGGTCTCTATGAGCATAGAAAATAGTAAAATCGACCTGCGCAAGGGTGAACGATCTGAACTGGCTGATCTTGCGAGTGATTTGTTGTGAAGCAGGGTGAGGAGTAAGGGGTGAAGTGTAAGGCGAAGGAGGTGAGGGCAGTTTTCTGGTGAAAATGTGCCACATTTTCTCCCTTCACATTTAACTACTCTGCCTGGTTCTGTATTGGTCTCAGGATAAAACAAAACGCCCCGATCAGAAGAAACTGATCGGGGCGTTTGTATAAAGAATCGGCGGTGACCTACTCTCCCACACGGCTTCCCATGCAGTACCATCGGCGCTGAAGAGCTTAACTTCCGTGTTCGGAATGGGAACGGGTGGATCCTCTTCGCTATGACCGCCGAAAATCTCGGCTGTGAGGTGTAAGGGGTGAGGGGGAAGGGGACTTTAGTTTCGCGCCGGAGGCGCCAAACTGTACACTCCTTACTCCTATCACCTAACTCCTCACTATCAATAAAAAAGATAATCGAATAGTAGAGTAATCAGTAGTCAGTGTTAATCAAAAAAATGTGGATAAGCCTCACGGCTTATTAGTATCGGTAAGCTCCACGT
>NZ_FRFE01000073.1 GCF_900143695.1 Desulfopila aestuarii DSM 18488 | reverse complement strand
AACGATAATTGGTTATATTTTTCGGTACATATCGTTCAACCTGGACAAGTTCCAGAATTGATACCAATCGTTCCTCCTGTTCAGTTAACGGTGTTGGCAAGCATTGGTTTAGATGAGGAAATAGACTTCCTTGGACACGTCCCATCAACCATGATATCGTGTCTATGAGCTTCATGGCATTCTCCTTGGATTGGTTTTGCTGGATACAAAACTATACCAGGAAATGCCATGAAGCTCTATTATTTCAGCGTGTTAAATCAAAATACTCCCTGATTCTGTTATTGCACGTCTTTTTGCAAGAGGCTCCTTAGATACCGGAAAAGCAGAAAAGGCAGACCCATTTCAGATCTGCCTTGAGTTGCATTGAAAAATTATTGTTCTTTAATGAGAGGAAGTTGATAGTGTTGTGCAATTGGGCATGGTACCTGACAACTTTAAAGATAGTAATGGCGAACAATCTAAACTCGAACGCTGACTGTGTCCAGGTTTAGGCGAACAGTCTATATACGTAATAGATCCTATTTTTTCATTTATATTGAGTTGTTGCCTACCTCTATTCTCTTTCAGATCAATGCGTAATGTCAATGATCTTTTATACCTCGGGAGTAGCCTCGTTATGTACCGGTTCTGAAAATGGGCTCCGCCCACAAGCCGTTTTTCAGAACCGGTACATAACGGAGCGGACAGTTACAACCTGACCTCATTCCAGTTGATTGATAACTGTTCTGGCTATTACCAGGTCCATCGCTTGAAAATAATCTTGTTGAGCTTTCAGATTTGATAACTTGCTGTAACGCTGAGTAGTTTTTATCTTTGTATGCCCCAGTATTTCCTGAATACTAACAAGATCCGCATTAGCATTGAGTAACTGTGTTGCCATGGTATGGCGGAGTCGATGGCAGGTAACGGGTACACCGCATAATTTTGCATACAGCTCTACTCGTTTTTGCACCGCGCGAACGGAAATAGGCCGTCCCCTGCACCGGCCTTTTTCTACTAAAAAGATATGCTTTTCTTTGGTCACCAACCGTACTCGGAGATACTTGGCCAGAGCTATTGCGGCATCATTGCTGATAAAGACCATCCGATCTTTTGCTCCTTTGCCTGCTCTGACCAGTATCTGGCTGCGCCTGTAGTCGATAACATCAAGGGTGAGGTTGATGACCTCCTGTACCCGCAAGCCACAACGAAGCATCAGCATGAATATGACAAAATCCCGTTTGCTTGCAACGTGGTTCAAGAACAGTTCAACATCGCTATCTGGTAAATATCTGGGAAGTGGATGTGATTCCCTCATCATCAGACCCGTGACAACTGGGTTGACTGTTGAAATACCCTCCTCATCCTGCAGATAACCATAGAATAACCTGACACTTGAGAGATGGCAGTTGATCGAACGCGGTGCCATCTGTTTCTCCAGTAAATAATCTATATAGAGCTTAACTTCCTTTACTGTTGTCGATTCAACGGGAACTGCCAGCCAACTGAAAAACAGCTTTAACCGGTGAAGATAGTTTTTAATCGTGAGGCTCGAGAAGTTTTTTCTCTTCAAAAACAGCCTGTAATTCAGGATTGACTCTGTCATGTTCATGGCTGCCTCCCTTTTCAATAATTGCCATCGCTCTGAAATAGGCCTCTTCTCGAGTCATATCAGATATCTACGCATATCGGAGGGTTATATCGATATTCAGGTGCCCCAGGAGTTGTTGTAATACTTCAAGCCGCAACCCGGCATTGAGCATGCTGGTTGCAAAGGTGTGACGTAATGAATGAAGGCTATATCCTTTGTACTCAAGCCCTGATCTTTGCAGAGCTTCTTTCATTATCATCCATGCGGTAACGTAGGACAGTTCCCGGCCTGTATTCCCATAAAAAAGGTTTTCGCAGGTTGCATCTCGAACAGCTAGCCAGCTGTTAAGAGCCTCCTCTGCAGCCTCACTGTAGTAGACTACCCGGCCATGTAAGTTTTTCTCGCCAAGATACAGCAGAATCTTTCGTTCTGACTGAATGATATCTGTCATCTTCAACCTGAGAAGTTCTCCTATGCGCATACCGGTATGGAGTAACAGCAGAATGAGGGCACGATCTCGGACCTTCCGAATGGATTGGAGTATTTTCTGCAGGTCTTCTGCCGGGATAGCTCTCGGCAGTACTTCCGGCATCTTTAATCGGATTTTTTTCAGGAGGATCTCTGCCTGCAATACATCATTATTTACCAAATAATTCAGAAAGGCATATACTGTATGCAAATGATTTCGTAATGAATTTATCTTCAACCCACGATCCTGCTCATGCTCGACGTAAGCTGCAATATCTTTCCGTTGAATTGCAGCAAGATCGCCTCTTCCTAATGCTTGGAGGAAGGATAGAAAAGCGTGAAGTGTTTGTCCTGACTGGCTAATGGAAGAAATAGAGTGGTTACGACGATATTTGTCGTAAATGTATGCAATCACATATTCGAACCCAGGAAGATTACTTGCTTCAAGCGTGTCTATAGCTTTGTTGAGAGCACGCCGTCGTTTACTTGGTCGATAAACATAAAAGGCCCCGGCGGAAGGCGCGAACAATGTCCGAATGGATTCTGAATCCAGATTGCCATGATCGTGGAGTGGAAAAAGGAATGGAAGATTTGATGATTGGACAGCAGCAGGCCAATCATTAGGGTAGGGACTTGGAAATATACTTTGCGCAATAGTCATCATATCCTCCTTCTTCTTTTGAAAAAACAGGATGTTGATGATCTATTATAGCACAATCTCAGATCGGTTTTTTATTACGTATATACAGTAGTAGTGTTAAGCGGAGGCCTAAATTGAAAATGCTTACCTTCGAATCGGCAATATCTTTAGTATGCCACCGATAGTTACAGAACTTGACCGTTGCGATAATGCTATGCCGATCATTTTTCTCCATCCAGCAGTTTCCTTATAAGGGTGGCAAGATCCTTTTTCGCCAGAGGCTTCATAGCAAATCCCTTTATTCCGTATATTCTTGCCTTTTCTTCTGAAATCTGATTGCTGAAACCCGTGCAGAGGATGATCGGCAGCTCGGGTCGTATCTGTAGTATGCGACGTGCCAGGTCACTTCCAGTCATGCCCGGCATTGTCTGATCAGTTATTACCAAGTCAAAGCGGTCCGGTTGACTCTGAATAATTTTTAGAGCCTCAATGCTGTTTGTTTCTACCGTCACACTATAACCAAGCCGCTCAAGCATAGTCCGACCCATCTCAGCCAGCATCTCCTCATCGTCGATAAAGAGAATATGCTCAACACCGGTTTGGATTAACTCTAAAGGTGTGGTTTCGGCTTCTCGATGGGTTGTAGTGGCATAGACGGGAATATACACATAAAAAGTTGCCCCTTCGCCTGGTGAACTTTTGCAGGAAACTAAGCCACCAGATTTCTTTGCTATGCCATGGATAATTGCAAGACCCATCCCTGTGCCTTTGCCTACCTCTTTCGTAGTGAAGAAAGGATCGAAAATCTTGTTTATGATTTCCGGTGCTATTCCTGGGCCTGAATCTCCGACAGAGATTTCTACAAAATGTCCAGGCTGCACATGCGGTTCGCTGATTAAGTCCGCCGGGAAGAGTTCTCGTTTTTTTAGTGAAATGTTGAGGGTTCCACCTGTTTCCTCCATGGCATGGAAAGCATTGGTACAGAGGTTGTTAATTATCTGATGAATCTGGGTTGGATCTGCGAGAATTGGTCCGGCTTCGGGATCGATATCCTGTTGGATGTCAATAGTCGTAGGCAGTGAGGAGCGCAACATCTTTAATGCTTCTTTTATAATTACAGCCGGTTGCAAAGGGATATAGTCGGTCTCAGCCTGACGGCTGAAGGAAAGGATCTGTTTGACTAAGTCTTTGGCCCTGTGACTGGCCTTGATGACCTGTTCAATGTCTTTTCTTACCATCGATCCTGCGGGACTGCCCTCCTGGGCCATTTCGGCATAGCCAAGGATTGCTCCAAGGATATTGTTGAAATCGTGTGCAATTCCACCAGCAAGGGTCCCGATAGATTCCATTTTATGGGCCTGCTGAAGTTGTCGTTCAAGCTGTTCTCTTTCAATCAGCGCTTTTTGTCGTTCTGTAATATCTATGCAAGAAGTTGGGTATATTTCATTTCCCTGCTCATCATGTGCGAGTCTTGCATACATAAGCACATCAAAGGTACTTCCATCTTTCCTTTTTGCCACGTGTTCAAATTCGTACTCTCCACTTTCCTGAAGTTTTTGAATGACCTTTGTGGGCAACTGTGGATCAACGCACAGATCAGCAGGAGAAGTGCCAATGATCTCTTCTGCGCGATCATAACCGTACATAGTGATAAATGCTTTGTTTGCATAGATCAGGACACCCTCAGCTTTAACAATGTCAAAACCGTTGAGAGAGTTTTCTATCGCAAAATTCAGTGTTTTTAATTGATTTTCATACTTTTTCCGTTCTGTAATATCAACATGGGTACCGATTATTCTGACTGCCTTTCCATCCTCGTCAAAGACAGCTTTAGCTCTTGAAAGAATGTCGACCCAGTGACCATCTTTATGTTTCATTTTGAATTCCATCTCAAAGCGGTCACATTTTTTATTTATGAGCTCTTGTTGCATTGTCCATGATCGTTCAACATCTTTGGGTTCAGTTAAATTTTCCCAAATCGAAAAATCATTTGGCAGTTCGTCATCATTGTATCCCAGCATTATCTTCCAGCCAGGGGAATAGTAAATTTCATTTGTAATTAAATTCCAATCAAACAATCCATCTTGAGAGGCCTCCATGGCTAAAGTAAAGCGCTTCTGGCTCTCTATTAATGCTGTTTCTGCATTTTTCCGATCGGTTATATCTTGAACTGTGCCGGTGACTTTTATGACATTATTATTTTCATCTTTCTCAGCTGATGATATTTCATGAACCCAGCGTATACTTTTGTCCGGCAGCACGATCCGGTGTTCAATATCAACTGCCCTGTTTTTCCTAAGGGCTGAATCCCTTTCCCTAACAAATTTTTCATAATCATCAGGATGTATAACATTTTCGAAGGCTTCAACAGTCACATTGAATTTTTCAGGAGATTGTCCAAAAATCCGATAGGTTTCATCAGACCAAATCAATTGATTGTCTTTCAGTTGCCATGCCCAATCCCCCACCTTGGCGATTCTCTGGGCATTTATCAATCGGCTTTCGTTTTCTATCAACGTGTTTTTCGTTTTTTTAAAGTATATAAGAATCAATCCCATGGCTACAATGAGTTCTAGTACTGCCCCAAGCAAATATCCCCATGGAGCGAACCATAAAACTGGCCTTAAAAATGGATAGTTTGCTTTGTGAATTCCCCAAAAGATGTAAGCGCTCAACAAACGCCATCTTTTCATATCGTTAACAATCTGTTTCATTGTGGCAAACCAGACCACGGGAGGGCACAATGAAAACAGAGCATAGCAAGAATCGGTCGGCCAAGCAGGAATATTGGCAGGAACACATCCGCTCATGGGAGAGTAGCGGCCTGACGCAATCATCATATTGCCGGGAGAACATGCTCTCTTTGGCGACATTTGGTTACTGGCGTCGAAAGAGCTCATTGAAGGTTTCTCACGAACCGCAACCGCGTTTTTTTCCTCTTGCGGTACAATCCCAGGTCCAGGAAAAGCAGAGTTCAGGTTTCAATACTG
>NZ_FRFE01000041.1 GCF_900143695.1 Desulfopila aestuarii DSM 18488 | reverse complement strand
AGGAGGCCCGCCCCGAAAACAATATACGAAAAACTTATGGTCCTAAAACCTTTGTATCCCTTTTTCCGCCAGGCAAAGACATTCATCAGCACGCTGAGCAATGCTGCTATGAGCGCGTTCAGATTGAGCATTGTGCTTAGGTCAACGGCCATCGGAGATCCTATCTGTGCATGCAGCTGTACTGATTGCCGGTGTAGACACCCGGCAATCCGAGTAGGCCTGATATATTTACAGAGTATTGGGTATTTTAGCCTTAATCAAAAGACAAATGCAAGGAGGGCTAGACCGGTTGTCAACTGCGAACTGAAACAGTATTACGGCGCAACCTGATTAGCGAACATAGAAGTGGCTCAGTTCGTTTGAACAGATTTCTTCATTCCTTAAGTGGAAAACCCGCCCAGGTAATGCTGCCAGTCCAATGCTGGTAGCGTCGAGTAATCGCCTTCATCCGGTGTCAGCCAGTTCAGAGCTTATTGCGGTGGAGATCGATTAGGAAAGATTTTGACTGGTATAAACTGAGATAGTTTCGATTTGATCTGACCCTATAAAAGGACGTTAGAGGTTGCCAACACAATCTCGATTATTTTTCGATAAACGTCAAATCTGAGATTTCTACTGCATGTAGGGAGTTCTGCTTTTTCAAATTCCTAACAGCATAAATGTAGTCTCTGACTGTAGATAATCCGTGAGCTCATGATCGAATAACAGGTAATGGGATTGACAAGCATGACCTTCTGACGCTTGCATGTCCTTATCTTTGGTAAGCTAAAGTCTGTTGTTGCTCCATTTCGCATAATTTCAATAAAATGCCGAGTCCTACCCTGTCAGGAACAAATTCAACATCTTGTGTTGATATTTTTTTTAACCTTGCCGACTCATTTTTAATGCATGTCTCCCTTATTGGTTCAACTTCAATTAGTGACGACCCACCTCAGCCAACATCATTCAGCACAGCAATGAAATCCACGTTCTAAAAGCTGCCATGGCTATGAGTATGGCCAGAAGTCGTCTGAGGTGAATTATGGATACTTTGCAACTTACCAGCCCTCCCATTGCTGCAGCTGGCATAACAGTCAAGATGATTGGGATGGTCAACAGCCACTCAATTTGCCCTGTCAGCGACTTGCCTATAAATCCTGCAATCGAAGACAACAGAACAATTGCGAGATTAGTGCCAATAGCAATTCTGGTGGGGATTTGCACATATGACGTCATTAGGGGAATCAAAATAAAAGATCCTCCTTGACCAACAAGTCCTCCAAGAAGGCCGACGCCAGATGCTGTGGTGAGTGCTCGGAAACGGCTGAATTCCAGACCGCTGACATTTGGCATCTCAATATCATGAGAAACCGGCAGCAACATGCAGATGGAAGCAGTAAACGCAAGACAGGCAAAGATAAAAAGAAGAAGAGTGTTAGAAACAAACTTTGAGCCAGCCCCGCCAATAACGGCAAATAAAAAGATGGCGCTGCCCATGCAAATGGAAAGCTGATTGGACACGAAGCGCATTCTTTTGTGAACAAATGCTCCGGACAGGCAACTTGCCAACCCCTGAACAATGGTAAGACCAGCTACACACTGCATGGTCAAAGGTTTCAGGCCGACAAGAGGAGGAACATAAAGCAACAGAGGAGCCATGATGATTCCCCCTCCTATACCGAGCAGACCTGACAGAAATCCTGTAACCAGTCCGAGGACACCAATTACAAGGTACAGTTCCATTGTTGTTATTGAACTGTTATACCGACAGATTCATTGGTTACCTCGCCAATTTTGGCAGCATATTTAACACCTGCGCTATAGAGAGCCTGTATTAGATCCTCCGCTTGGGAATTGGGCAGGGCAAGCACCAGACCACCCGAGGTTTGCGGGTCATACAGCAGTTGCTCACTTGCATTGTCGAGGTCAAGACACACTTCAAGGTTATGCTTATCTACCATTGCCCTGTTGGGTTTGTTGCTGCCCGTTGTTTCACCCTTCCTGTACATTTCAAGAGCATGAGGGTAGAACGGTATTTTTCTGTAATCGATGATAATCCTTGAATCACACCCGTGTGCCATTTCCAGCAGATGGCCGAGTATGCCAAAGCCAGTAACATCTGTACAGGCATGCAGGCTATATTTCAAACCGGCATCCATTGCAGCACCGTTCAATGCAGCAATGATTGGCAGGATCTCCCTTTCCATTTCAGCGTAAGGCAGTTTTCCTGAACGGACGGCATTGAATAATACGCCAGACCCGACCGGCTTCGTTAGAATCAAGGCATCGCCAGGTTGTGCACCTGCATTGGTGATGATGCGGTCTGGATGAACAACACCGTTCACGCAAAGACCATATTTGGGTTCTTCATCATCAACAGTATGACCACCGACAAGGCAGGCTCCGGCTTCAACTGTTTTGTCGTGCCCGCCTTTTAGAATTTCGCGAAGTACCCCCATGTCGAGATGCTTCGACGGAAACATCACGACATTGAGTGCCGTCAGTGGTTTTCCGCCCATGGAATAGACATCCGATATTGAATTTGCCGCTGATATCTGGCCAAACCAATATGGATCATCAACAGGCGGCGTAATGAAATCGACAGTGTTGATCATGGCGATTTCATCGGAGAGGCGATAGACGGCAGCATCATCAGATGTTTCTATGCCGACAAGAAGATTTATATCAGATGGTGTTTTGAGGCCCGCAAGCGCGTCCGACAGATCCGTCGGACCTATTTTGGCAGCTCAACCGCAGGTGCGAGCTAATCCAGTGAGGGTTTTCTTTTTGGAAAAGTCCATGGAACATTCCTTATAGAAAAAATCTATGAATCGAAATTAATCAATAGGCTCACCTTATGATAGAATGGTTTTCAATGATGTCAAGAACGAAGGTGCTATCACTGGTGCGGAGGGGTATGTGCGTTTGGAAGGTTGATGGGGATAAAACTAAGTTTTCTGAACGGATATATTTACCGACAGCAAGGAATGTGTCCATTTTTTGTACACTCAACGGCTTTTACTCTAAAATTTACAGAGAGTCGGACTTAAGCCCAATATTTCATCCAGTAACTCGCAGGGCATTGAGGGTAAATATACCTAAATATCAAAAAGATGGGGTGTTGCGCGCAGGAGAATGGCGAGTCCCTGCAATTCAGAAAATTGTTTCAATGATTTCTCTCGTTGTTCCAGATGATTATTTCGACTGGCTATTTATTTTCAACCTCAACGGAACTTGATTCTAGCAATGTCCAATATTTGTACGCCATGCGTTGGGGTAGCGAAACACTATTCAACGCTATTCCTTGAATTTACTGGAGGATACAGTTTTATGCAGATTTGGCCCGAGTCCTGCATCAATCATACAGATAGTCATCTCTGTTCTATGAGCCCCTGAGGTACCAGTCTCTCTGGAGTACTCGAACACTTGGCTTCTCAATGAGAATACACTTGCAGGTCATTACAGCTTGGCAATATGCAAATCACAAGTAATCAGGGTCGATTCCATGAATTCTTTCAAAGCAATCCTCATCACATGTATGGTGCTCGGAATATCGTTTCTCCACATGACAACCATCCCTGCAAGATATGGATTACACATCTTACATAGTGAACTCTTCTTCATTCCCATTATTCTTGCCAGTTTCTGGTTCGGAATGCGCATTGGGTTGGGAGCTGCCATCCTGGTCTGTATTATTTACTCCCCTATGGTTGTGCATGATGAAACTCCCACACATGGAGCGGCATATGCGGTTCTTTTCACGCAACTGGTAATGTACCTGTTTGTCTCGATACTGATCGGGTGGCTGAGTGATAGGCGACAAAGCCAACAGAGGAAGCTCATCGAGGGAGAAAGAATGACGACCCTTGCCAAAGCTGCCGCGGCCCTGAGTTTTGAGATAAAAGATGCAGTCACCAGTCTCGCCAGTATTCACCAACGCTCTGCGGGGCTCATAAATCCTGAAGAAGACCAGAATTTCCAACAGGAACTCGGCAAGCTTCGCCGCCTGATGGAGGTGCTCGAGAGATTTATGCCTGAAAAACAAGTGGATGCGATTTCAGCTGACCTCAATCAATTGCTTGAATCAAGTTACCATAAATATCTTCAGCCAGCCCAAAAGGCCCAGGTGCAGCTGGTACTCCAGGCTGATGCTGCCGGATGTCCGTCAATGATAGTCAGCGAGGCTCTTGGCAGAGTGCTGGATAATATCATTGAAAATGCCATCGAAGCCTCAGAGCCCGGGAAAAAGATTTTTCTCCGCTCAAAGCGTGGTGGATCATCCTGTTACCTTGAGGTTACCGATGAGGGAGAGGGCATATCTCAACAGAATCGCCCAAAACTCTTTACTCCATTTTTTACTACCAAACCTCATGGCGACGGCTTGGCTCTCGCTGCAGGCAGGAAGGTGTTGAGAGATCATGATGGGGACATCGTATATCTTCCCGGGACAACATCAGGCTCAACATTTAGAATTATTGTGCCCAGGGAGAACGCTGACCGGAATCTTGATCAATTTCTCAGGGAAACACGAGTTGATCGTGATGACCTTTAAGCGTTACTGCCGTCTGTCGAGATGGAAAACGATCAATGTGATGAGTATTCTAGTAATACTACAAGCCACAGATACTACCCAGATGTACCACCAGACAGTCACCATAAAGAAGCCGTAGCAAACACAACCTTTTTTTGGGAGAATTACCATGAAGAAAATCATTCTTGCAGGATCATTAGTCTCTCTTTGTCTTTTTACTAGTCCGACCTTTGCAGTCGATGCCCATCACCCTGCAGAGGGCGGTGAGCAGGCAATCGAGCAGATGACCATGGACAATGTCGACTCATCTGTAACAGAACTGCAGCAATCAAGAGAGCAGGTAGAGAAGGAGAAAGACCCTGTCAAACGTCAGGAGATGATGCAACACCATATGAAAATGATGCGAGAGAATATGACCATGCTGTCTATGTCGGGCAATAAACATGCCGGAATGATGCATGGTGCTCACGGCAAGATGTCAATGGACGATCGGATGTCTATGATGGAAAAGAAAATGCAGATGATGGACAAAATGATGGGTGACATGGATTGTATGAAAGGTGGCATGATGGGCAAATCGCCAACCGGAGGAGATGATGCAAAAATGCAGATGATGGAGGATAAAATGAATATGATGCAGGAGCTCTTGAACGGCATGTTGATGCAGCAAGAGATGGGCATGCAGCAGAAGTAGTCACATTTCGTCTCATTTTATGATTTTCGGAATCAACCAATGGCATCAAAAATGTATAATAATAAAATTATAGGGTTTACCATCCTAACTCTATTTATCTTGAATTCTAATATTTGGGCAGCAGATTACAGTACGATGTCGATGCAGGAACTAAGTGAATTAAGAGGAACTATGCAGAATGCTTCTCAAGCAGACCGCAAGGCGTTTCAATCAGAGTGGCTTAGCCGTGTGAAACAGATGACGCCTGCTGAGCGAGAAAATTACATGGGGCCAGGTAAAGAAATGGGAGATACTGACAGATCAGGACAAACTGGAAGTATGATGGGGGGTGGTTGGCCGGATGGACAATAGTAGTGGTTCAGCAGGAGTAGAGGTGCCCAGGATGCGGGCAATTGCTGGATTGGGGTGTCTCAACCATGGACGGCTTGATTTGTTTTTCTTTACCGTTGTCACTGTGTCAGCGGGGCTGCTTGTCTGGCAGCAGGTAATACCGGACTTTGTCGGGATGTAGTGGGACAACGCTGTTGTGGCTGGCAACTCGTTGAGGTGAACCGAACCATGTTGCTGTGAGACCCAAGTCTTTTCAGTGCTCATGCTCGACCAGATGGTCTCCACTTGCCGAAGGTCCTGACGGAGTAAGGGGTACATGATAAAGGGACGCCGATACCACGCATTACATTCAGGAGGTTGTCCGTGAACGCATTGGAAATGTTTCTCAAGTATGGTGGGGCCTCTCTGCCGCGACGGCAGTTTGTCAAAGGGATAGCCGCGGGAGGTGCACTCCTGGGCTTGGGCATAGCCCCCGACCGGCTGCTGGCTTCATTGACATCTTCTTGGCAACCAGTGCTGCGGGGGACCCGGTTCGACCTGACACTGTCGTCCAAGCGGGTCAACTTCACTGGCCAGGAGCGGCTGGCTACCACCGTGAACGGTCTGGTGCCCGGGCCGGTGCTGCGCTGGCGGGAAGGCGACCGGGTGATCCTGAATGTGACCAATCATCTGGCGGAACAAAGCTCCATTCACTGGCATGGTATTATCCTGCCGATGGAGATGGACGGTGTCCCCGGCATCAGCTTCAAGGGGATCGAACCCGGCGAAACCTTCCGCTACACCTTTGATGTGCATCAGAGCGGCACCTACTGGTACCACAGCCATTCGGGCTTTCAGGAGCAGACCGGCATGTACGGTGCGATTATCATCGATCCCCGACAACCCGAGCCGTTTGGCTACGACAGGGACTATGTCATTCTCCTGTCCGACTGGTCGGATGAGGACCCGGAATCGATTTATGCCAAACTCAAGAAGCTGAGCCACTATTACAACTTTGCCGAACGCACCGCCGGCGATCTCATTCGCGAGATTAAGGAGAAAGGGGTGTCGCAGACCTGGGCCGAGCGGTCTATGTGGAACAGGATGCGGATGAGCGATCGGGATCTCTCCGATGTCACAGGTTACACCTACACCTTCCTGATAAACGGCCAGCCGCCGGCTTCCGGCTGGACCGGCCTGTTTACGAAGGGCGAGCGGGTGCGGCTGCGCTTTATTAACGGTTCGGCCATGACCTTTTTCGATGTGCGCATTCCCGATCTTGCCATGCAGGTTGTCGCCGCCGATGGCCAGAATGTCGCACCAGTTACTGTCGATGAGTTCAGGATAGGGGTTGCCGAAACCTATGATGTTATCGTCGAGCCCAAAGATGATCGCGCCTATTGCGTTTATGCCCAGGCCCTCGACCGAAGCGGTTATGCCCGGGGCGTTCTCACCCCCGATCCGTCGTTGACCGCTGAGGTTCCCGCTCTAGACCCTTATCCGATTCTCAGCCACATGGACATGGGTATGGCCATGGGTGGGATGGCTGCTGATGAGCTGGAGATAGAACAGCTGACCATGGACGACATGGCCATGACTGCTCCGCCCGCCTCCTCAGCGCACGCCATGCATCATAGCATGCCGGCCGGTCACAGTATGGGCCACACTGCTAGCGGTGCCACTGTCTTAAAGGGTAACGGCGCAATCGGTCAAGGCAGTGGTACAAAGGTAATCCACGGTCCGGCGGAGTTTGGCCTCCATGTCGACGGCAGGGCCGAGGACCCGCAGCATCGCATCGATGATCCCGGTGTCGGCTTACGCAACAATGGCCGTAGAGTGTTGACCTATGGCGACCTGCGCAACCTCCACCCGACACCCGACACCCGCGAGCCGGAACGGGAGGTACAACTGCACCTGACCGGTAACATGGGCCGGTATATGTGGTCAATCAACGGGATAAAATATGGTGATGCCGATCCGCTTAACTTCAAGTATGGAGAGCGGTTGCGGATTACTTTCGTCAATGACACGATGATGAATCACCCCATGCATCTCCATGGCATGTGGAGTGATCTAGAGACGGGCGATGGGCAGCACATCCCGCGCAAGCACACGGTAATTGTCCAGCCCGGGGCGAAGCTGAGCTACTTGGTTTCCGCCGATGCTCGGGGCGACTGGGCATTTCACTGTCACCTGCTCTACCATATGCTGGGGATGTTTCGTAAAGTCGAAGTGCGTTAAGGAGTTGAAAATGAAACATATCATGCATTTGTTGTTTCCTCTGGTGATCGTTGCTCATTCATCCATGTCGCTGGCCGGCGACATGGACGACGACCCGCTCCTTGGCAAGGTGATGCTCGATCAGTTGGAGCTTCGAACTGGCGATTCTGATGCCACGGTGAACTGGAGCCTGGACGGCTGGCTTGGCAGGGATCTGGACAAACTCTGGCTCAAGACGAAAGGGGACTACGAGAGAGGCAGCATCGGCGAAGCCAACCTGCAGGCCCTCTATAGCCGGGCGATTGCCCCTTTCTGGGACCTGCAGGTTGGCTGGCGCGGTGATCTGCGGCCGGAGCCGGTTCGTAACTGGCTGGCTGTTGGAGTCAAAGGACTCGCCCCCTATTTCTTTGATCTCGATGCCGCGCTCTTTCTGGGGGAGAGTGGCCGTAGCCAGGCCAGGATCCAGGCGGAATATGAGCTTTTACTGACCCAGAGGCTCATCCTTGTGCCGGAGCTGGAACTGACTCTCTCAGGCAAGGATGATCCAGAAACCGCAACCGGTTCCGGCCTGTCGACTGTCGAGGCCGGATTGCGGATTCGCTATGAAATCCGTCGTGAGTTCGCGCCGTATCTGGGGGTAAGCTGGACGCGGCTGTACGGCCAGACAGCCGATTATGCCGTTGAAGAAGGTGATGAGACCGATCAGTTCCAGATTGTCGTCGGTATTCGCTGTTGGCTATAGGACCTGATGATAAGTGGAGGTTGTAATGTTTTCATCTTCGTCAAGAACGGACAACCATAGGGATCAGGGCGGCCTGGTCAAGGTCGCAGGAGAACCGCAGGTCATAACGTTGGTGCTCCAAGCCATCCCACTCACTGACATTGCCGCTGCCGCGATGAATTGCCTCGAAACATAAACCAAAAGACAGAACATGAATAAGCAGATACAGGTCTATGGCGTCTTCGTTATAATCCTGAGCTTGGCCCCAGTTATGCGGGACCTGATTGGTGTGATGTTTGCGACCACCCCTGGACCAGTATTGCATGATACCTTCTGGCACACCTTCCTGGAAGTCGTATTCATGCTGGCCCTGACGACGGTCCTGGCTCTGTTTCATGCGGGACTAGCCAGGAGGAATTCCGAAAAAGTTCGGATGACCCAGATTGTGTCGATTGAGGCGCTGGCCAGCCTAGCAGAATTTCGTGACGAAGAGACCGCGAGTCATTTGCGTAGAATTCGGAAATACGTCGATATCCTGGTCTCAAGCATTGACCGAACTCATGCCTACTGGCCTCAAGTTTCCAAGACCGCCAATTATGCCCAGGAAATTTCTGATGCAGCGGTGCCCAGATACCCATCACTCAGGTTGCCGATATCACGATCAAGAAGGGAGCGCCGGCCATCAAGAGCGAAAACGCCAGAAAGAACGCTTGGATTTACGTGGATATCGCCAATGTCGATGTGGGCAGTTATGTGAAAAAGGCTCAGCAGGTCGTGAACGAGAATATCGAGCTGCCTCCAGGCTATTCGATTGTCTGGTCTGGTCAGTATGAATACATGGTTCGAGCCGAGAAAAAGTTGCGACTGGTCGTACCCGCTACCCTTATCATCATCTTTCTGCTGCTCTACCCCAATTTCAAGAATGTTACCGAAAGTCTCATTGTCATGTTATCCGTGCCTTTCGCGCTCACCGGCGGGCTGTGGATCATGGACTTGCTGGGCTACAACATGAGCGTAGCGGTGGCTGTCGGCTTTATCGCCCTGGCGGGAGTTGCGGCGGAGACCGGGGTGGTGATGCTCATCTATCTGGATATTTCCTACAAAAAGTACAAGGAAAAATACGGCAGTCAGTTCTCTCAGGTACATCTTGCCGAAGCGATTGAAGAAGGTGCTGCACTGCGGGGGTACGGTCAAAGATGATGACGGTGGTAGCCATCATTGCTGGTCGTGCTCCCATCATGTGGTCATCCGGAACCGGTTCCGAGGTCATGAAACGGATTGCCGCCCCGATGGTAGGGGGAATGGTGAGCGCAACCGTACTTACTTTAGTGGTAGTGCCAGCGATTTATGGGTTGTGGAAGGGCTATGGTTTGCCCCGAAGAACCACAGTAGAAGAAAAAGAAAATTGAGGCGTAATAACGCTTCAATGAAGATTCCGCATCATGCGGTGGAAACCGATCCAATAGAGGATCCTGAAGAAATATTACGAAATGGAGAACACCATGAAGAGTATTGTTACTGTAATGTGTGCAGCAGTTATTTTCTGGATTACCCCTGCTTTTGCAACTGATTCGCACCAGCATACCGGCTCGGCTGGCCCTGCTGCAACAGGTGAGCACAGCAGCATGAGTCATGGCAGCGCCAGCGCCGATGGCAAGTTCGTCCATTCAGCAATGGCCGATGACGTCCATACTGAATTTCAGATTATGGATCTGGCCTCGATGAACATGAAAGATCCCGACGGCAAGACCCATCACATTATGGCAACGTTCATGCGAGGTGATGAGAAGATCGAGAAGGCGGCGGGGAAAGTAAAAATTATTGCTCCTTCCGGAAAAGAGCAGATTGCCGACCTGAAAGATTATGGCGGAGGGAACTTCGCAGCGAATTTCACTATTGATGAAGCGGGAAAATGGGGTGTGATTTGCCTGTTTAAAGAAGACAAGGGTAAGCATACTGTAAAATTCTGGTATGAGCATCATCAGATGTAATTATTGCGAGATGTCCAGGGGGAAGACAACACTCTCTCCTGGACATCTTCTTCTTGAGATCTGCAAAGTTTGGTTCAGATCAATCAAGGCTTGTTCGAATTTACTAGCATTGAGGTAGGCAATGCCCCGAAGAAAAGACGCTTTTTCGCAATCAAGACCTCCATGAAGTTCTTTGGATAAATCTTTAACAGCATTATCAAACTGACCAAGTTTCAGATATGCCGCTCCCCTACAAAGCAAATTTTCCGGAGAACTAGGCTCTTTTTCAAGTGCCATTGTAAACTGATTGATACTCGCCGTTAAATTCCCATCAAGAAAGTACTTTTTCCCTCTTATTCAACATAATGCTTTGCTCTTATCATTCCTCCTATGAACCTAGTGGGAATTTATCTCTCTCAAAAAAAAGAATAAGTATCGCTAGTGATGACTTTAGGGCATGGCACATCTACTTGTTATTAACCTGGCGACAAAATAGGTAAATTATGTTACGCTGTTGGAATGGAAAATACAGATTCGAGATCACTCTCAAGTGAAATCCAACAACACAATAGGAATCTTGCAATTAACCTTTTCAAAAAAGGCGTAGAGCGCAAGGAAATAGCAAAAATCATCGGCATTCACTATGGGGTTGCATGTCGATGGATAAGAGCCTGGGAAAAGGGAGATCGTAAGGCCAAAGCGATCCAGCTTGGAAAGCGGGGGCGCAACAAGGGGGATAATTGCCTTCTTTCCGCCGATCAGGAGAGATGTCTTAAAAGGTTGCTGGTTGAGAAGAATCCTAAACAACTTAAACTGCCATTTGCGCTATGGACCCGCAAGGCAATTCAGTCGGTTGTTTATCAGATGTGGCGTGTGCGAATGGCTATCCGCACTGTAGGTGACTATCTGAAAAGATGGGGTTTTACACCTCAGAAGCCTATCCGAAAGGCCTATGAGCAAAGCCCTAAAGCTGTCCAGGAATGGCTTGATGTTACCTATCCAAAGATCAAAAGTCGTGCAGCAGCAGAGAAGGCTGAAATATACTGGGGAGATGAGACCGGCGTTCGCAATGATTGTCAGCATAGTCGTGGTTACGCGCCCCGTGGCAAGACCCCTGTTGTTGCAATTAATGCGAAACGTTTTTCACTCAATATGATTTCGGCTATCAACAATAAGGGGCTGTTGCGATTCATGATGTACGAGTCAACCATGACAGCACGCGTTTTGCTGAAATTTATGAAACGTCTCATAAAAGATGCAGACAGAAAGGTATTTTTGGTGCTTGATAATTTGAAAGTGCACCATGCAATTCTGGTACGGCGCTGGCTTGAGAAGGATAAGAATAAGGAGAAGATAGAGGTATTTTATCTACCCTCCTACTCTCCAGAACTCAATCCAGATGAATACCTCAATTGCGATCTGAAGTCAGGTATTCGGCGTGCTGCTCCGAGCAGAAGCAGTGAAGATCTTAAGAAAACAGTATCGAGCCACATGCGGATGTTGCAAAAGAAATCTGAAAGAGTTGCGAAGTATTTTGAACATCCTTCAATCAGATACGCTGCATGAACCTATATCTCCGCCGGGTTAATAGCAGAACTCCTGTGTTACGTGTATGAACAGGTGCCGGTTAAGTAAGATTGCCAAGTCAATCTCAGCAAGCACAAGATTTTGATCAAACTTTTGATTTCCTGAATAAATCAGTCGGTTTCGTAATCCTAACAGCAAAAATGCAGTCTCAGAGGAGAGATTGTCCATGAGCTCATGATCGAATAACAGGTAATGAGATTGACAAGCATGACCTTTTGACGCTCGCATGTCCTTATCTTTGGTAATATTCAGTCTGTTGTTACTCCTTTTCCGGGCAATTTCAGTGAAATACAAAGTCCTATTATATCAGAAAGAAGCTCTAATATGCCATTCCGACTATGGTATGATATTGCCAGTTCACACCCTAATTATTCTCTAATTTTGTTTAAAAGAATGAGGCCACCTCTGAGGTACTGGAAACGAACTCTTTAGGCCAGTGCAGACCAGGCAATTTTCATCCCCATGAGTGCGAGGGTGCAAAAGAGCACCTTACGGTAGGAGTATTCGCTGAGTGAAGCGGAAAATCTGATACCTAGCTTACTGCCGATAATCACCGCCGGTGTTGCGGCTGCGAAAATAGTGAGCACCGTGGTGTCAACCTGGCCAGTGACGATTTTTGCGAGCACGATGCAGGTACTGGTAATGATAAAGCCGGCGCCGAGAACGCCCTTCACCGCCTGGGATGGGCAGCCGCAATAGGCGATATAGACGGCGAGAGGCGGCCCGTTGAAGCCAAAGGCCATACCGAAGGCAGAAGAGAGGATACCGGCGAGATAGCCCCAGAGGTGGTGAATAACCTTTTTTTTGCCGCTGTCACTATAGAGACTCCACAGGGCATAACAGGTGATGAAGATTCCCATTCCACCTTTCATTTGATGTTCGGGAATATACTCCAGTACGAACACACTCAGTATCGCACCTGGCACAGCGCCATAGACAATTCCTTTCAAATAATGCCATTCAATATAGCGACGGAAGGTCCAGCCCACATGAAAATTGAGGCACAAGACGACCAAAGTGCAGCTTGGTACTGCCACGGAGAGTTCAATAAACGAGGTAAGCAGGGGCATGGCGATCATCGCCGCGCCAAAGCCAGCAATGCCGTTGACAAAACCACCGGCGAACCAGGCCAGAATTATGATCCACAGCTCAGCCATACGTGTTGTATCCCATCTTATTTGTAAAAGAAAAATACGATCTTACTTGAGTGGTCATTTTTGGGCTGGTCCCATAACATTTTGAGCAGATAGAGAAAACTTGCATGAAACCACGGAAGAGGATAGGCTTACTCTTTGGCAGACTGGAGCAGAACACGCTGGCTGGCGCCGCACCCTGTTGCCCTGCTGACCGATGTGTGGACAAACAACCGGCAGAATTCCCGGCTTTTCGCTTCTTGAGAGATGTTGCATATGATCAGTAAGATTAACAAATACGCAGAAGATATCCTCGATGTCCTCGACGAAGGGGTCTACATTTCCGACCGGGATGGCTATACTCTGCATGTCAATCGTGCCTATGAGGGAATTACCGGTTTAACCAGAGATGAATTGCTCGGCAGCAGGGTCACTGATCTGAAAAAAGTCGGCAAATACGATGTTATCCTTAATCCCGAGATTGTCCAAACCCGAAAGCCCAAAAGCGTGGTCCAGCTAACGAAAAACGGCCGGCGCGTTGTTTTGCAGGGGCACCCGGTTTTCGATGAGCGTGGGGAAGTGGCGCTCGTCGTTACCTTTGCCCGTGATACTACTGCACTCAGCCGGATGGAGGAACATCTCGGTTTTCAGCGTGAGCTGATCAAAACCTATCAGAAGACCATCCTGGGTGAAGGCCGTGATGGCACCCTGCCGCTGCCGTTGTCGAAAAGCTCGGCCATGCTGGAATTGATGGACATGGTGAAAAACGTTTCCACCACGGATGCCACGGTTCTCCTCTTGGGCGAGACAGGTGTCGGCAAGAACTTTATCGCCAAGGAAATTCATCGCAGTAGCCCCCGATTTAAAAAACCCTTTATTGAAGTCGACTGTTCAGCGATTCCTGAAAATCTGGTTGAGTCGGAACTTTTCGGCTATGCGCCGGGCGCATTTTCCGGTGCAAACGCCAATGGCAAGCCGGGCTATATCGAAATGGCCAATAACGGTACCCTGTTTCTAAACGAGATCGGTGAGTTGCCGATGCAGGTGCAGGCCAAGTTGTTGCGTTTTCTTCAGGATCAGGAGTATGTCCGGGTTGGTTCGACGACCTTACAAAAGGTGAATGTCCGGGTCATTTCGGCTACCAACAAAAATCTTGAAGAAGCAATCAGGGAGAAAACCTTCCGCGAAGATCTCTATTATCGTATCCGGGTGGCTGTAGTGCATCTTCCGCCGCTTAGGGATCGGGGTGGCGATATTCTGCCGCTGATAAACTATTTTCTTGGAACATTTACCAAACGATACAATAAAAACGTGAGCTTTGAGGATGCGGCGCTCCAGACTCTCGAAAAATATCATTGGCCGGGAAATGTGCGCGAACTGGAGAATATGCTCCATTCCATCGTAGCAACGTCGCCCAATAATACCACGCTGGCGCCTCAAGACCTGCCTTTGTCGGTACTCATGAACAACGAGAGTCATGGTCGAAAGTCGCTCCAGGACCTGGTGGCTGAGTTTGAGAAGGTGGAGATTCTCAAGGTTTTGCGGGTGACAAATTCATTGGCCAGGGCTGCGGATGAACTCAGCATTGACCGGGTCACCCTGTACCGCAAAATGAAAAAATACGACATCGCCTCACCTTCCCAGGGGTAATCGTGGCGCCTTAGAGCAGCTCCTGCATTAGTTCCTTGGTGGCCGCCGGAATGACAACCCGGTTCACCAGCATCCCCGACAGTTCGATAGCTGAGCAGGCAGCGTCCACCGCAGCCTCGACTGCCGCGACATCGCCTGTTACCAGAAAGTATCCCTTGCCGCCGATGGCCATGGAGACATGGACCCGAAGGAGGGTGACATCGGCAGCCTTGGCTGCTGCATCCGCCGCCTCAATGATCGGGGTTGCCGCAAAGGTTTCCACTATTCCCAACGCCCTGAAGGATACATCGCTCACCGTCACGGTACCGGCGATGGCGGCAAAGAGTTGCTGCTCGACATTGGCGATGGTGAGTTTTTCAATGAGATAGGAGCCGGCAACCATCTCTCCGGCCTCAAGGGAGGCATTGACTGCTGAGACGGAGCCGCTGGCGATGATCAGGAATTTGCCGGAGCAGATGGTCCGGGCCACTAAAATGGTAATGTCTGCGGCCTTCAGCATCGCGTCCTCTGTCTGGTAACCAGCAGCAATGCTGGAAAGTTCCATCACGCCAATCGAATGTGCCATAGTCTTCATAAGCTAAAATTATCTGTTAAAATTAAGAAAAATCTCACTCGCCAAGAGTGAGATTGATGGCGCTTTCGCTCAATTGCTCGACTCTTCCGGCCAGTGGGGCGTGGATTTCACTGCCCAGATCGCTTCCCACAGTGGCGATCTTGCTGCCCGCTGCCACCCGGTCGCCCTTCTGAACTATGGGCTGGGCCGCCTTGCCGATATGCTGGCGGAGAGGTATCGACAGGGTCGCAGGCATAAACGACGAGGTGCTGAGGGGGCCTCGGTCGCCGAACTGATTGAGATCGAGGAGTCGCTTCAGTTTCCCGGTGGGAGTGCGGCGGTAGCTGATGAGCGGATGGGGCCCGTTGGTGGCAGAACTGGCGGTATCGAGCCGTATTCCGGCCGCAGCGGTGGCCCGTTTACTCAACACGCTGACGCTGCCGGGGTATAAGCCTTCGGGGCAGCTGACCATACTGCAGAGGTTGCATTCGCAGCAGGCCAGGGTATGGGGTTCGGTAATGCTGTCGTCTATCGGAGTGAACATTAAGGCCCTCATCGCCTTGTGGGGCTGGATCGGGTGGCCGAGCAGATAACGGGGGCAGAGCGCGGTGCAAAAGATGCACTGGTCGCAGGCGGACTTGCCGATCTTCCTGACCGTTTCCGGTTTACCCATGGTCCGCATCCGCCTGACCAAGGTGTGGTCGTTTGGCAGGATAATAATGGCGGAACTCGTTTTGGTGGTCACTTCCGTCTCAATACTGGCGGCGAGGCGTCCCATCATCGGGCCACCGAGCAACACCGTATAGTCCGGGATCGTTGGCCGGGCATACTCAATCAGGGTCGTCAAAGGCAGACCGATGGGGACCTCCAGGGTCACTCTCTGTTCGACTGCGCCTCCTAGGGTGACAAAGGTGGTGGTCACCGGACGGCGTCTGCCGATATTGAGCAGCGTCTCAACGTTACTGACGATAACACCCTGACTGAGCGGCAACTTGCCCGCCTCAACCACCTTGCCGGTGGTCTCGTATATCAGTGTGATCTCGTCGCCGGCGGGGTAGAAATCGCCGACAGGAACGACCCGGATGCCTTGGCCCGCGGCATCGCGTAACAGCTGGATGAGCTGCTCGTGCTTGCCCTTGATGCCGATAAGTCCTTCTTCGGCGGAAACGGCGTCCATGGTGCGGCGAAGGCCGTTAAGGAAATCCGTCGTATGGTGGGTGAGGATTTCCTTGTCCTTATGAATCAGCGGTTCACATTCCGCCGCATTGACGATAACGGTGGAGGCGTTGGCCGCAAGCTTCACATGGGTCGGAAACCCTGCGCCGCCGGCGCCAACAATGCCGTGCTCCTTCACTTCTGCAACAATTGGATTCATGCTCATATTTTTTCTGGGCCCGATGGGCTTGCAATAAACGAGGTTGTTAGCAGTCTGCTGTCAAAATAATGCTATCTGCCTTGCAGACTGCTCAATACCTTCTGTGTTACCCGCTCGACCTTGGCACTGTCTCTGACCTGCAGGTCGTTTCTGAGGATGGAAACGATCCGGGTGACCACTGTTTTCAGGTTATCTTTTTTCGAGCAGGCACGGGAGATAACCGGTCTGCTGGTTGCGGCCGTCTTGCTTCCGTAGATCACTTTTACTCCTTTGCTGCGCAGATAATCCTTGGCGCTGGAGGTGAGAATCATGGTGGTGTCCACATGGATCTCCTTAGTGTCGACGGCGAGGAATTCACCGATATTATCAGAACTGACCAGCTTCTTTTTCATATCTTCTCCATGGATAGCGGTGTCTAATTGTTTTTAAAAACATGCAACGGGCACATTCACATCAAATAATGACCAACAGGCATGGCCGCGGCTATCCTTATGGTCGACAATCGTATTACTCGTCCCTTGCAGGAGGCACGTCCATCTGGTCGACAATACCGACGATAATCGCATCGATCGGGGAATGGCGACCCAGCTTGGCAAGGCGGGCGGAGCTGCCGGTGGAGACGATGACCGTCTCGCCGATGCCGGCGCCGACCTGATCGACGGCGACAAAGCTTCTGCCGGAGTCTTGGGAAATCGGATCAATCACCTGGACGATCATCAGCTTCATACCCTGCAAGGTATCTTCTTTACGGGTGGCCCAGATATTCCCGACAACTTTGGCTACAATCATTTATGCACCTCTTTCACTCCGTTGAATTTCGATTCCAAATTGTCTGGCGTAATCTTCTGCAAGTGAGGTCACAATGGTTTTGGGATAGATGGCAATTCGTTTGATCCCACCCGCTCGACACGCTTTTAGATCTTTCTCGCTGATGATCCGGTTGGTCAAGCAGACAAGCTTGCGTACCTCTTTCACGGGCGCGAGGCCGAAGGCGTGCAGGGTCTCGGCGTACTCGCTGTAGAGTTGGTAGAGTTTGGGAGGCGCCGTACTCTCGTGGGCCATGTAAACATAGTTGAGGACTTCGACCTTTTTGCCGGACAGCAATAGGCTGCGAACCATTTCGGCCACTGGTGTGACCGCTCTGCCAAGAGCGAGGTCCGCCATGTCGTTTATTTGTAAACTCGGCAAGACATACCGGTCAATTTTCTGATTATCATAGCTTTCGTCATAAAAGAAGATCTTGCGGTTGGCTGCATTGTCCGAGGGCAAGAATATCTCGTTACCGACATTTCTGGAGCCAATGACCAGAACGTGCTCGGCACCATGATCATCCGTAAGTCGCCCGACAATCTCGTCAACGAGACGCGCTACCAGCTCCTTATCCACATGCACAGCGCACCTCCGCAGTGTCTTTGATGATCGTACAGGTGGTACTCGTACTACAACCACAGGCGTTACCTTCGTCGAGATCGATGTGGAAGGCCAGTCGGAAATCTTTATGAACACGGATCAATACATCTCGAAAGATCAGTGGTCGATGACTGTTGGTTTGGACACAGACCAGATCCATGTCGCTTACACCTAACCTCAGGGCGTCGCTGGGATCCATGTGGATATGCCGACCGGCGACGATGACACCGCGGTCCATTGAGATGATCCCTTCAGAAGAGGAGATGATTCCGCCGGGGGTTCCCTGAACGTCGCCTGAATGCCGGACCGGCGCTTTGATACCGAGGCTCCGGGCATCGGTAAGGGATATCTCCACTTGGGATTCCTTTCGAAATGGACCAAGGATAGCCACATTGTCGATTACCCCTTTGGGTCCGATCAGCCTGAGACGCTTGTCCAGGAGATACTGGCCTGGCTGGGAAAGCTCGCGGACGTTCTTAGGCGGCTCCTTGAAGAGCTGAAAATAGTCCTTTTCTGAGATATGGGCATGCCGGGCGGACAGTTCAATGGGTATCACCCTACTGCCGACACCATTCTGCTGTTGCAATCTCTTTTTTACTTCTATGACTACTGCGGAAATAAGGTCTTCAGTCACAACCATGATTCTTCGCGCCTCTGCGTCTCTTTTGCAGCTGTGGATGGTTTTTGTTCTCTCTGCAGAAATACCCGGGATTCATGAAGACAGACATTCTGCTCTATGCCTGCAGATATTCCGGCTACCTCTACTTCACTTTAATGCGATCGTTAGCGATTGTTGGGCTATTGTCCCGATATCACTAACTCAGCGTCCTCGTGCGGACTCGGAATGATATGGACGCTGACAACTTTGCCAACCGCACCGGCGGCGGATGCTCCTGCCTCAGTGGCGGCCTGAACAGCGCCAACATCCCCTCTGACGATGATTGAGACTAGGCCGCTTCCGACCATCTTCATGCCGGCAAAGGTAACGCTGGCGGCTTTCATCATTGCATCAGCGGCTTCTACTGCTGGAATGAATCCTCTTGTCTCAACAACTCCCATCGCTCCCAGGTTGGCAGGGGCGGCAGTTTTTGGTTTTACCGCTGGAGCTCTTTTTTTCCCGGGTTCACTCATTTGTCGTTCTCCGATCGATGAAAAGCAAATACAATTGTTGTGAAAAAAACCTATTATCCTGGAAACGTGTTGAGCCTATAGCGCTTATCAACGCGTTTCCAGGTATGTCGGTCCATCAGCTTTTCGGCAAGATGGCCTCAACGTCATTGTGGGGACGCGGGATTACATGGACGCTTACCAACTCGCCAACTCGCTCGGCGGCAACTGCGCCGGCATCGGTAGCAGCTTTGACGGCGCCAACATCGCCACGAACGATAACGGCGACAAGACCGCCACCAGCCATGGTGGTACCAACGAGGGTTACATTTGCAGCTTTGACCATTGCGTCAGCAGCTTCAACAGCACTTACAAAACCTTTTGTTTCGATCATTCCTAATGCATTCATTTTAGAGATTCCTCCAATTTTTATTGTGTTACGCCGACTGTTAGATTACAGCGCCTTCTTTGAGCTTTTTCAGAACCATCTGGGTGATTCGTTCTACTTCATCCATCGTCACACCGGTGTTGACCGATCCGGTCGACGTCGGTTGTTTCTTCTGATCCTTGCCAAATGCCACCCGGCGAATATTGAACAGATGCTCGGGACCGACGTTGTCGGAGGTCGAGCTGCCGCCTTCGGTACCGCAGCCAAGGGTGAACGACGGTGGCAGGTTGGTGGAGAGGCCAACAGCACCTTGGGTGGAACCGGTATTGATCAGGATACGGGAGACCGGTTTTTCAATGGCGAAGCGGCGGATGACATCACGGTCCTGCGAGTGGATGGACAGTGAGTGACCGATACCACCGTTAATGAGGAGTTTGTGACAATATTCACAGGCCTGTTGCCAATCTTCTACTGGGTAGTAGCCGATAAGTGCAGTCAGTTTTTCCTTGGAGAACGGGTATTCTGGGCCGATACCTTCCTCTTCGTAAACAATCAGCCTGGTACCTTCAGGGATGGTGATACCGGCCATGGCTGCCACGGTTTTCGCATCTTTGCCGACGATCTTCGGGTTCATCGCTCCGCCTGGTCGTTCCATGACTGCCTTGACTTTAATGACATCGTCGCCTTTCAGGAAATAGCAACCCTTTGCCACCATGGTCGATTTGACTTGGTCGGAGATCACCCTGTCGGCGAGAATGGCCTGCTCAGAAGAGCAGACAGTGCCGTTATCAAAAGTTTTGCTGGCCAGGATCTTGTCGATGGCATCGCTGATATCGGCACTGCGCTCGATATAGACCGGTACGTTACCGGCACCGACACCAAGGGCTGGTTTTCCTGAGCTGTAGGCCGCTTTGACCATTCCAGGGCCGCCGGTAGCGAGGATGAGATCAGCCTGCCTCATCAGCTCTTCAGTGCCCTGAACAGTGGGGACGCTCATGACGGTTACGAGATCTTCCGGTACGCCCTGGCTGGCCAATGCACCTCTAATCAGGTCCACAGTTGCCTTGATACATTTCAGAGCGCTTGGGTGCGGTGCAAAGACTACGGCGTTGCCCGCTTTGATCGAGATAATCGACTTGAAAATGGTCGTCGATGTCGGGTTTGTGGAAGGTACCAGGGCGGCGATGACACCGGCCGGCTTGGCAATTTCCCAGATTCCGGTGGAATCGTCCTCACTCAGGACACCGATCGTCTTCTGACCGCGGATATGGTCGAGAAGAATTTTGCTCGCCAGCAGATTTTTCTGGGTCTTGTCCTGCCATTTGCCGAACCCAGTTTCCTCATTTGCCATCTTGGCAAGCGCTTCAGCGTTTTCGATGGCGGCTTTGCCGATCGCCTCGGTCACGCCATCGATCTGGCTCTGGCTCAGGTTCTGGATCTCTTTTCTGGCCGTTTGTGCGGATCGTACCAGTGACCTGGCTTCTTGTATGGACAAGAGATCTTTATCCACCATATTTGCTACTCCTTGCAGGTTTGTTGGTTGAAAACATCTACAAAACCAACGGTTATCTTTAGTTGCATGTTGCTGTCAGTGTCGTTTCATGAGGTCAAAAGACCCCTGTACCGCCAGTTTCGGTTTGAAAAACAGGCGGCGGACTGCGACCTGCCTTAAGACGGCAGGTCGCAGAATTCACTAATTCACCAGGATCATCGGAATCGACGGTACGTAGGTGATAAGCAGCAGGATGGCAACCATGATCAACAGCATGGGCATGATTGCACGGGAGAGGTGTTGTATCTTGGCGTTGGCCACTCCACTGGCAACAAACAGGTTGACACCGACCGGTGGGGTGACGAAACCGATCGCCAGGTTAACGACCATGATGACGCCGAAGTGTACCGGATCAACACCTACCGAGGTGGCTACCGGTAGCAGGATCGGTGTGAGAATGACGATGGCGGCGAGTGCTTCCATGAAGGTACCTACGATCAGCAACAGGACGTTGATCATGAGCAACACCATAATCTTACTCTTGGTGAGTCCGAGAATGGCGCCGGCTATGATCTGCGGCACCTGCTCAATAGTCATGATGTTGCCGAAAATGGTGGCCATGGCCATCAGGATGATAACGATAGCCGAGGTGGAACAGGCTTCCATGAAACAGGCGACGATGTTTTTCAGGTTAATCTCACGATAGACGAAAATACCAACTATCAATCCGTAGAAAGCGGAGACAGCAGCAGCCTCTGTAGGGGTCATGAGTCCGCCGTAGATGCCGCCCAGAATAATAACCGGAACAAGTAGGGCCCATTTGGCATCGTAAACTGCTTTCAACATCGAACCGACGGTTCGCTGTTTATCGGAACCGCGCCATCCACGCTTTTTTGATACAAGGTAAGTGTAATACATAAGGGCCAGGCCGATGAGCAGGCCGGGAACGATGCCGCTTATGAACAGTTTTCCGATGGAGACCTGGGCGGAGACACCATAGACCACAAAGGGGTTGCTTGGTGGAATCATGACGCCGATGGTGCCGGCTGCGGCGACGATAGCACAGGAGAACATCTTGTCGTAACCGCGCTCCACCATTGCTGGAATAGTGAGAGAACCAATTGCAGCAACTGTGGCCGGGCCAGATCCACTGATGGCGGCAAAGAACATGGAGGTGCAGATTGCCCCAAGAGCGATACCTCCCGGAAATGGACCAAGCAGTTCATCAGCGAGATTCAAGAGCCTTCGTGACAGGCCGCCTGCTCCCATGAAGACACCCGCAGCGATAAAGAACGGGATGGCCATGATCGGAAAGCTGTCGATAGAGGTAAAGGCAATCTGGGAAATATATTCAGCGGGCAGGGTGCCGGCGTTGAGAATAGTTGCGGTACCGGCCAGGCCGAGACTGACGGAAATTGGTACGCCGATGAAAATCAACAGAATAAAGTAGCCGAACAAAATGGTCAGAGCGGAGGCACTTTCATTAAAATACACGGGGAGAGCGAGGGCAATGCAAAAAACAAGACCAAGAAGGCTGTCAAACAGACCGCACACCTTGACCTGCTTATACAGGTCCTGCAGCAATCGTATTCCGATCAAGCCAAAACCAACGGGCAGAACAAGATACGGAAAAAGGTAGGAAACTCCAGAGGCGGGGGCAACCTGTGGATATTCGAGAAGCATGGACAGGTGGTCTGTGCCCATGATGCACATGACGCCGGCCAGGGTAAGAAAACAGATATCAACGATAACCCAGCTGATGGCCTGGAATCGTGGCGGCAGCATGTCGTGGACGATGTCCACTCGGATATTGCTTCTGCTTTTTACCGCCAGCGGAATTGCCAGATAGGAGATCCAGACAAAGACGAACCGGGCAAGCTCCTCGGTCCATACGGCACCGGTACTACCGGTGGTGAAATGGGTGCCGATGTACCGGTAAAATGTTTGAAAGGTAATGACGAGAATAATGAAGAGCATTCCGGCAAAAAGAAACGGCTTTTCAAAATGGTCGTCAATGAATTGCAGGATTGACCGGGAAGAGGCGGTGGCTGTTTGCTCTTTGGTATCCATAGTGGTGGTAGCGGCTGGAGTTGTCATAGCAATAACGGCTGGTAGATGTCAGATTGTTCACAGGGGCTCATCTGGCGGCGGAAACAATTTCCGCCGCCATGTGTAAGCCAATTTTCCTGAGAAGTGGACCTATTAGCTATTTCTATCAGTTCTGGGTGGCTTGAACCAGTTGCATCAATTCTGCTGGAATATCCTTCTCGAACTCAGCCCATACCGGCTTGGTGGCCTCGACAAACTCGGCACGCTGCTCGGGGGTAAGGGTGTGGATCTTGATACCCTGGGCGATGAATGCCTCTGTTGCCTTCTTCTCCAGGTCAGCGGTAATGCCGCGCTGATAGGTGAGGGCATCTTTTGCGGAAGAGAGGATGACTTCCTGAATCTCCGGGGTCAGGCTGTCGAACTTCTTCTTGTTCATCAGAAGGATGTGCATAGAGTAATTGTGTGCAGAATCGATGGCGTATTTCAGAACTTCAGTGTGCTTGGCATCGTTTAAAAGAGAGAAGGTATTGCCTTCGGCCTCAACGGTACCCTGCTGCAGAGCGGTGTAAACTTCACCCCAGGCAATGGGTGCCGGGTTCATGCCAAGCTTGGCGGCAACGGCAACTTCAACCGGGGATGCAGTGGTACGGACTTTAAGGTTCTTCAGGTCTGCAAGGGAGTTGATTTCCTTGTTGGTGGTAACAAAGTTCCGGTAGCCATACTCACTGTACATGATCGGCTTGAGATTAATCTTTTCACAATCGGCAGTAAGGTATTTGCCGAGCTCGCCGTTGTCGAGTGCTTCGTAGAGCTTCTGTTGATTTTCCGGACGGGTGATGTAGGGGAGATCGAATACCAGAAACGCTTTGGAGAAGTTGGCCATGTTCGGGGAGGAGCTGGAGCTGAGGTCCAGGGTGCCTTTCTGGGCAGACTCGGTGGTGACACGGTCGCTGCCGAGGATGGCGCTGTCAAAGATCTGTATCTTCACTTCACCGTTTGAGCGCTCTTCGACCAGCTCTTTGAACTTCTCGTAACCAACGGTGACGTTGTTACCCGGAGCCATAGGATGGCCGAGACGAAGGGTGAGTTTTTTTGCTTCGGCTTGTACTCCACTAAAAAGCATTCCGGTAACCAGAAGAGCAGAGCAGATGGTTTTCATGTTCCTGAACATAATTTCCTCCAAATTGTTGCTGTTACTGTTGATAATTGGCGTAATCGCCACAAATAACACTAAAAGATGATGCCTCGTTGCTCATGACCGTATGAGTCGGATCGAGGAATCAATCGTCCTTCTACAGCTTGATGCCCTCCTCGGCCAGTTTTCTCAGCACCTGTTCAACCAGATGTCTTTCATCGTCTTGAGAGGGGCCCACGGCCGTTTGAACCGGGAGGCCGAGTAGCTTGGCGGCGTTGCTATACATGATTTTCTCACGAACGTCAGTGTTGAACGGCAGATCTTCGTATGTCTTCAGCGCTGTTTTAAAATCGACGAAAGGATGAGCGCTGGCGTAGAGCACCTTGTCGCTGATCATGGTGTTTGCGGCTTGAAGATAGGCCTCTGAGAGAGGTGAACGCTCATATTCAGAGAGATCGACATAGACGTTGGCGTTTCGCTGGGCAACGTTGATCATCTCGGAGATCCAGGGATAGCCGCCATGGCTGACAACAATCTTCAGCTCTGGGAAATCGCGGGCAGCGACATCGATATAGCGTGGAGCGACGTGATCCATGATGGCTTTGGGTACGAGGGTGGCTGGGCCTGTAGTGATAATGATCGGGATGTCAAGCTCACAGCATTTCGCATAGATCGGATAGTATTTGGCGTCGTTGACGTAGATCTGGGCCAGGTAAGGATCGATAGCGGCACCACGCATGCCCTTGTTTTTCACCGAATCTTCGAGTTCCCTCAGGCCTTTCATACCCTTGTGAGGATCGACGCCGGAAAAGCCAATGAACATATCGGGGAAAGCTGCAACAAAATCCAAAACGCTCTGGTTGTTAGATTTGGCTCCGTATGTGGTTTCACAATCCCTGCCGGTGATAACTGCTTTGATAACATTATGTTTTTTCAGATCAACAACACAATCCGCAAGGGTTTGGGCGGGCATGGTCGGAAAGTCAATAAGCTTGCACAAACCGCTAAACATCGGACTGCTGCCGATTCCATCTAGGGTTTCCTTGGTGTTCGGTCTGAATCGAAAGTCTATAATAGCCACGCTGTCAACCTCCTGTGCTGCTCATTTTTTGATAATAATTACTAAATGAGAATATGTGATTATGGTCTTATCGTGCGAAATCCGTTTAGCGGTGACTAAACGGATTTCAGAAATAGTTATTTTGTTATCTTGTCGGAGTTTCATGAACTCTTGACAGTGGTAAGCTCCGGCAACTTATTTTTGTCGCTCACAGGCGACCCAATCAATGGGTTGCCGTCTGCCATTTACGTCGCTACTTCACAAATGGATATGCAGCTTTCGCCCAGTTTTTCAATAGCTTACTTCGCTCGTCTTCAAGCTTGCTCTGCCCCATGGGGTAGTCCCTGCCGAGAAATTCATATTTGGACTGGCCCATCCGGTGGTAGGGCAGCAGGTCGCAGGTAATGCCAGGAATGTCTTTAATGAACGTGAAAATTTGTTCCAGTTCGGCCTCGGTGTCGTTCAAACCCGGAATGACGGGAACGCGGACGATGACGGGAAGTGCCGAAAATTCCATAGTTAACCGTTGAAAGTTGTCAAGGATCACTTTGTTGGAAACACCGGTAAACTCGATGTGTTTTGCGTCATCCATCGATTTGATGTCAAAAAGGGTGACTTTGAGATATTTGGCGATCGCCTTAAGATCTTCCCACTTACCAAAACCGCAGGTCTCAATGGCTGAGTTGATTCTTCGCTTCTTTGCTTCTTTCAGGAGCTCAAGGGTAAAGGCCGCCTGGCTGAGCGGCTCACCGCCACTGATGGTGATGCCGCCGCCGGAGCGAGAGTAGAAGATGGCGTCGGATTCAACTTGGTCGAATATCTGCTTGACGGACATCTCTTTACCAAAGTCATGCAGTGCCTTGGATGGACAGATATCGAGGCAGGTAAGGCATAAATCACAGGCGGAACGGTTTATAGCGATCTTGCCAAAAGTGTTGGCGGATATTGCCTTTTGGGGACAGGCTTCTATACATTGGTAGCAGCCCTTTTCACCGACACATTTGTTGGGATTGTATGCAATATCGGTGGAAAAATTCTGAGACTCGGGGTTGCAGCACCAGCGGCAGCGCAAAGGACAGCCCTTCAGAAAGATAATGGTCCGGATTCCTGGGCCGTCATGCACAGAGTAGTGCTGAATGTTGAAGACATTGCCGCTTTTTACAAGAGTGCTGGTCATGGCTGCTGGTTCCGGATACGTTGATTTTTGCTGTATTTCCTAACTCTTTAATGGTCTTATTCTCGCATACAAGATTGGGTCCATCGATGAATCGATGGACCCAATAGGGAAGACTGCTTATACGGTAGTATGCTCGGCTCTCGCGATCAGGTCGTCCTGCAGATCAGGTGAAAGATCAGTGAAGTAGGCGCTGTAGCCGGCAATACGGACGATAAGGCCTTTATACTTCTCCGGATCCTTTTTCGCCGCAACCAGGGTCGACTGATTAAGGACGTTGAACTGGATGTGCCAGAGTTTCAAGTCACACCAGGTCTTGATAAAGTTGACAAGTTTCTCGGTGCCCTCTTCGCCAGCCATGGTGACCGGAGAAAACTTGATATTCAGGAGACGGGAAGCCCGCTCACGGTAATCATAGTTTTTAGAGTTGTAGTTGGAAACAAGAACAGCGGTCGGCCCCTTGGCATCGCAGCCCTGAGAGGCGGATGCACCGTCAGAAAGCGGGGTGAATTGCTTACGGCCGTTGGGGGTAGCTGATACGACCTTGCCAAATGGTACGTGAGAGGTGAAGGGTACCAGGCGGAGATCGAGGTGAATGCCTAGCTGCTTACTGTACTTCCTGGTGAATTCAAGACAGGTACGGTCTATTTCCTTGGCAATGGAGTCTGCGTAAGGATCATTGGTGCCAAATTTCGGGGCATTCTCGATCAGTTTGCAGAGGACATCATTCTTTTCAAAGTTGTTTTCCATGGCCTTGATCAGAGTGTCCATGGAAATCTTCTTGTCTTCGAAGACCAGTTTTTTAATGACACAGAGAGAGTCCACCAAAGTACCGTATCCCATCAGTTCAAAATAACCGAGGTCGATACCCCCCGGGATATGGGTGGTATGGAGGTCCAGCTCAGCTTTCATGGCGGTGTCGTTTAAGGCGGTACCGAGTGGCCATGCAAAATGATTCTGACGGAGGTTGTTGATGGTGTGCTGCTGAATGAAGGCGTGCTTCAAGAAGCTCATCTGCTGGGTCATGTAGGCGTTGTAAAACTCATCCCAGGTTTTGAACTCACGTGGATCGCCGGTCTGAAGGCCGATTTGCTCGTCGCCGTGCAAGCGCATCTTGCCATTGTACATCGTCATCTCAAGTGCTGCCGGGAAGTTGATGTAAGCGCAGGGGCTGGTGTAGGTTTCGACATTGGGCATACGGCTCTCAGAACAACCGGAGACAGCATAGTCGTAGGCATCTTCCAGTTTGGCGCCTTTGGCGAGGTTCAAGGGAATGACCTCTTCATCGTTGATCAGTTTCGGGAAGCCTGAACCTTCTTTGATGGTCTCAGCGACCTCAAAGAGGTAACGCTCAGGAGCACGGCTGTGAATACGAGCGGCGAGATCCGGGTAGTGGAGGGGGAACTCACGCTTCGACTGGAGGAACAGGTAGGTCAGATCGTTGGTTGCATCACGACCGTCCTTGGTCTGGCCACCAATAGTAACCGCCTCCCAGTGAGCGTAACCTTCGTTGAAGGCCCCGCCGGTGGGGGAAATGTAGAGGTCGATGAACTGAGCCATGCCAACCCACATGCACTCAAACAGCTCGAGAACATCATCATCAGTCAGTTTTCCGGCTTCGATGTCCTTCTGGTAGTAGGGGTAGAAGTATTGGTCCATGCGGCCGTTGGAGATGATGGTGCCGGTCTTTTGCTCAACGCGAGACCACATCTGGATGAACCACTGTGACTGAACGGCTTCACGGAAATCACGAGCCGGATTTTCCGGTACCCACTCACAGCGCTCAGCCATATCGATCAGTTCCTGCTTACGCTGCGGATCGCTTTCGGCGGCGGCTTTTTCACGAGCGAGAACGGCGTGTCGCTTGGCCCAATGAATGATGGCCTGACAGTCGATGATGATTGCCTCGTAAAAAGACTTCCGGTCGGTCTGATCGACTGGGCTCATCGGATCAAGTTCGGCAAGTTTGGACTCAGCCAACTCAATAATGGATTTCAAGCCTTTCTGGAGAACCTTCTCGTAGTCGTGGACCCACTGGATGGAAGAACGGAAGGAAGATGTCTCGTTAACGATAAAACGGGACTTCATGGGGTCGCTGGGATCAAATGTATATCGAAGGGTTTCTTTCGGCAGGGCATTGGCAAGTGCCTCATGGTAGGTCTTGCCTTTCCAGTAAGGGGCTATATCGTTGATGACGATTTTGGCGTCGGAATCGGAAATTTCAAAAGGCGACTCAACACGGCTCGGCAGTGCTTCGATGGCGAGATCCAAGAAGTCGCCGTCAAGTTCTGGATAAAGAATGCCATAGCGGCCTTCGCAGCCAACCCGACCGGCGATAAGCTGCTTATCGTCGATGTAGACGGTGCAGTTCTCAGCAACATGACGCATGGCCTTGGCCCATCTCAGGATAAGTGCCTCACCTTCGGTCTCCATCATGGACTCGGTGAAGTATTTGGCACGCTCAACATCGATGATCGGTTTTTTGGTGATGATCTCCTGAAGAATGCCATAGGCTCTCGGGCGAGAAAAATTTACCTTTTTGCCCGCTATTTCATCCTGTAGACGCTGCTCTTGAGGGGAAAGCACTGTGCAACACTCGGTCATATCGATCCTCCGTGGTTATTTTGTGGCGTCCCTGCAGTTCGGTGTATGTGGCGACATGCAGGTCTCGCTTGACTAGAGACTGGAAAAATTCGTTTTCTGTATGTCCGGCCAATTTGATGAGGCGCGACTACCACCCATGGATCTCTCAGCAAACCTGGTTTCCGGAACATTACCTTCTCGTACACTTCCATTTTATGCACGTGGTGTGCCAAATACCTCAAAATTATTTTAAGCAGTGCATTGATTGAGTTTACACAAAAAAGGTTTGATTCGTTTTATCGAGGTCATGTTGCAGTTGTGCAATATGTGTTTTTTATCTGAGAGAAAAAATGCAATACAATGGCGATGTTATTTGGATATCAAGATGTTAATAAAACGATAATATTGCAAATTTGCTGGCATATTGAAGGGGAATATGTGTCGTGTAGGTTGCGTTGCATGGGTGAAACGTGGTTGTTGCGGAACCGCAACGCCGGTGAGGAGGGGGAAGAACATCTTAGGGAATCGTTGTTTTATATCGTAAATTCATGATAATCTAGCGCGGCTTTTGCTGAAATGGGCTTGCTTGTTTAATCTGATAACCGTCCTGATAGGCTATGGGATTATGAGTGTGTTTGTCAAATATGTGTATCGAATAATGTTGATCAACATTTCAATGGCCTTTCTGTCAGGTGATGCTGTCAATCTGATATGGTTCTTTTTTTGCAAAGAAAAAGTGGCCAGCATGGCGGCCGAAAGTGCCGGTCAGGGCCTTTTGGCTGGGCTCAAGAATCTGAAAATAAGAATATCATAGAAGGAGTTGTAATGAGTGACGTGAAAAATGTGAGTATTACGGTGTTGCTTCCTTCGGGGATGTTGCCGCTGGATTTGATGGCCGCTGCACACAGAATCGCTGAGAAGTATTCTCTAAGAATATATCTGTCAAACGCTCAAAATCTGCGTTTGATTGATGTGCCCGAGGATGTGGCCGACACCATAAAAACAGAATTAAAAGCTTTGGGTTGTGAGCTGAAGGGTCCTGGAAAATTCCCTATCCCGAAGGTTTGTATCGGTCAAGGGCACTGTAATCTCGGTCTTATAGATACCGGGAAGCTGAGCAACAAAATTCTCGAAAAATTTTCTTCACGTCCCCACACCAAGGCGAAATTCAAGATTGCTGTTGCTGCTTGCCCGTTGTCGTGTTCCGATACCAAGACTAGCGATATAGGCATAGTAGCTACCCGTGAAGGTTTTGAAGTGTATGCTGGCGGCAAAGGGGGGCCCTTTCCAAAAGTCGGACACAGGATAGAACGAAATTGTGATGAAGAACGGGTGCTCGAAATTATAACGGAACTGGTTGAATTTCACCATCAGAAGACCGAAAAGAAGCAACGAATGAATAAACTTCTGGGTGATACTGAGTTTCCGTTCTCGGAAGTGTAATCACGAGTAAAGGGAGGAAATCTTTTTTGTTCGAGGAAGTCATAAAAGGGTTGGTTGGCAACCTTGTCGACCAGTATCGATTGGAGTACTAATGAACTTGTTCGTATTTACAGCAAGGATGTGCCATTGAGGGCTAGAGCATGAAGCACCAATTCAGTATTCCAAGTATGATTTCAAGATTTTGCATGAAAAAATGGTTCATCCAGCTGAAGCATACTTCTGACTATTGAGGCTCACCATGGAGCAAGCGTTATTGTCACCGAGATGGTCGGTGTTGTTTTGCGGTCTCCTCTTTATGAAAGGAGGGCTGCAAAACAGAACGGGCAGTTTGACCCTGTCAACCGCAATCTGTTCATCACATCTTCTGTAAGTAATCTAATTTACATGAAAAATACGAAATAACTGGATGAACCATATTTTTCATGATTGCCCCTGTTCCTCTACGCCCCTCATAGGGCGTAGAGGAACAGGGGCAATCAGAATTGCTATTATACGATAGATTGTCGAGGGCGGATTGGTAGAACAACTTGTGCCTGCTGCGGAAATGCTTCTGTTCACGTTAAACTTGCCACTCCTAATCTCTAGATATTCTTAATCTCCTTATTCGTTACATGTTAATGAAATCCAGTAAGTCCAGCTTTTTCAAACACCTAGTAGCAAAAATGGAATCTGAGAGAAGACCTTCTCCATGAGCTCATGATCGAATAACAGGTAATGAGATTGACAAGCATGACCTTCTGACGCTCGTATGTCCTTCTCTTTGGTAATCTCTTCTTTGCAGTTACTCCATTTTTGAGCAATTCCTCCGGAGTAGGCCAAACCACATTTCAGAAAAGTCTTAATTTGCAGCTTTGCTTAAATGGTTGAGACTGCCTAAATACATCTCTTCCCCTGGCCAATGTGGGATGAATTGGTTGGAGGAGATATAGGGGAGGGCCAAGAGAGTCGACCGTTCATAAATACATCAGTATTGCCAGGTATATTGCAACCTTTGCCAACACCAGAAAGGGATTGCAATGGTTTGGATCGACAAGGCGGAGGTATACCGGGGTAGAAAGCCACGGCAATCACCGTTGTGGCAATTATTCGGTCATCATTTTGATGAATTTGAGTTTCATTGCAACGATCTCTTCATTCGGGAGTACGGCTGCTACCGCTAGGTAATTGTCCCGCAGACAGAAACACTGCACCGACTCCCAACACAGCATAGCCCAGATGCTTGATAAAATTTCAAGGTTAGTGGTTTCGTCTCCTGGCTAGGGTATTCTCAACTGTCTCAGAGAGCACCAAAAGGCTGAACGGCTTCTGCATGAACTCGTCGCATCCCCTCGCCATCAGCTGCTCTGTCTGGGCATCGAGAGCATAGCCGGAAGAGATAATCACCGGAATCTGTGGATGGGCAGAGCGGATCATCTCAAACGTAGCTGCACCGTCAAGATCGGGCATGATGAGATCGAGAATGACCAGATCAACCGCAACGTCGCCGTTTGCAAGCAGTTTCATCGCTTCGCGCCCTCCTGATGCCACAGTCACCGTATAGCCAAGCTCTGTGAGCAGGGCACTGCCAATCTCCCGAATCATTTCCTCATCGTCAATAAGCAGGACTGAGGCAGCTCCTTTCACCACTGCCCCTTCATGTTCTGGTGGTACAATAGGAGTGCGCTCGGAAGCCGGCAGGTAAACCGTGAAGGTCGCTCCATGCCCAGGCTCACTCCTCACAGTTATACATCCTGCATGGTTTTTGACAATGCCGTAGGCCGAGGCAAGGCCTAAGCCAGTCCCGCGCGATTTGTCCTTGGTGGTAAAGAAAGGATCGAAAATCCGCGCCATGGTCACCTCATCCATGCCGACCCCGAAATCTGTAACCTCAATGGCCACATACATCCCGGCAGGCAAAGGATGACTCCCAAGGCCTTTCTCTCCCACCATCTCCAAGGATGTGCCAATATGCAACTCTCCCCCATCCGGCATGGCGTGGCTGGCATTCACAAAGATATTAAGTAGAACCTGTTCAATCTGTTGCTCATCCACCACCGCCACGACATGACTGTCAGAAAGATTCCGAGATACCTGGATGTTTTTTCTGGTGCGGCCAAACATTTCCGCACATCTGCTCACCAGCAGATTCAGATTCACTGGCTGCGGATTATATTTTCCCCCCCGGGCCGAGCCTAACAGCTGCCGGGTCAGGCTGGCGCCACTTCCTACGTGCTCCTCAATGGCCAGCACATGTTCCAGCAGCGGCTCACTGGTATCTCCAAGCTGCACCCGCATCAACGAGGCCCGCCCCTGAATTGCCATTAGCAGATTGTTGAAGTCATGGGCAATCCCTCCGGCAAACGTTCCCAGTGCCTCCAGCTTCTGTGCCTGAATAAGGCTCTGTTCCATGCGAACCTGATCGGTAATGTCCCTGACAAAGTTCAAGGTTGCCGGCCGCCCTTCCCACTCGGCAATCACAGCGTTCAGCTGGACCGTCCGCACCTCGCCGGAAGTGGCGACTACCTTGAACGAATAGGTGGAGGGCAGGGTGGTATCGCCGCTGATGCGCCGTTGGTAGTTTTCTGCAACCAGTTGCCGGTCATCGGGATGAATAAAGGAGATAAACGGAGATGCGAGTGCCTGTTCCTTTGTGCATTCGATGATCTCGAGGGTGCGCCTGTTGGCGAAAGCGAACCTTCCGTCCTGGGCGATGAAGATGGCGTCGTTGGCATTCTCGACAAGCTGGCGGTACTTTTCCTCACTCTGCCTCAGGGCGCTCTCCGCCAGCCGCCTCTTAAACAGATTCATCAACGCGAAAATGGCAACACATGCGACCATGATAAAGGCAAGGATGACCTGCCAGACTAGGGTCTTATGCTGCTGATAAAAAGATGCCGGCTGGTTGGTAACCGTGCTGTCTGCCGGCAGCATGGCAGGAGTCACACCGAACCTGGTCATTACCCCATAGTCAAAGATATACTGATTCGGGCTCTGCTTCAGCACTGGAATTGACTGTGGACTCACACCTTCTAGGATAGATTTGGTATACTCCGCCGCTTTCCTTCCATGGGCAAAACCGGAAGTAATCATTCCCCCGAGTATCCCATGGCCCAGCCCGAAGTCCCACATGGAGTAGAGTGGACGCCTGCTTGCGGCACTTATCCTGTCAAAGCTTTCCTCAAAACTATAATGTGTCCCGGCCCTGTCGGTAGTAAAGGAGAGCCAGAGCAGCACGGCTGTATCCGGCAGGCTGGAGACCTCCTCTTCCAGCTCTTCCATCGTCTGGCTACCCAGGAACTCAAAAACAAACCGTCCTGCATAATCGGGCATTATAGTCTGCAGGATGGTAGTATTGGTCTTACCCGTGACGGTGTCGTCCGCAATTACATAGACCGTATCCACCTGCCGATGAATGGTCCCGATCGCCTCCAGGGTCTCACCTATGGAGAACGACTCGACCACGCCGGTAACGTGAAGTGCGTCATGGAGAAATTCATCCTTGAACAGGTTGACCCCACAGAAGACAATGGGGGTATCATTGAAAAGCGCGCGACCATGCTGGAGTAGAAACTGAAAAGCATGATCATCTGAAGAAATGATCGCCTGCAGGGCAACGTTCCGATACTTGTGACTGAGCAGCGTGAATACATTGCTGAGATGGGTATCATCATAGACACGCTTTGTATCCATATATTCATAAAAAAGCTCAACATCACCACCATATGGAAAAACCGCCTCGATCCCCCGAGTGATATTGTCGGTCCAGCCAAGCCCTTTGTGGTAGGAGTGCAACACCAGAACCTTGGCTGTGGCAGCAAAGGCTTGCCCAGCCGCACAGGTCACCATTGCCGGTAAACACAGCAGTAGAAATACAAAACATTGTGCTCTTCTCATCATGGTATTGCCCTATTCAACCCCATCTGCACCACACCTCATTGTTTAACTATACATGTCTTACATCAGAAATGAACAGTTTTTACAAACTACAAATAATCTCTGTGTTTCCAGGATAATCATTCAATCGGCCCATCTTGTTTTTACCGACTCTCATGCCGCCCCGGGCCATGAGCTCTAGCATAAGCCTGTTCCGGGTGTTCATGGTTCGAAAGATGATCTCATCAACAGTTTCTTTATCGACGATATTTCACTGGATAGCTTGCGGATGCCTGAAGATTCTTCATATGACTGAAGTATTGCAGGGATTGGTAAGTGCCGGGAGGCCAGTGTTGATGATGAAGTTGTATAAAGATGCAAGTACCGAGTAACGGTTCCTTTTGGTCCTCTGTTTGTTGATTTTCGTCAGAGAGATCAGAAATTCTAGGACTTCTTCCTGGGATATACTGGCGAGATCACGTTTTCCGAATCGAGCAGTGAAGCGAGGGAGGACAAACTCACAAGTCTTGACGGTATCTTTTTTTGGAATTGGCCTGGCAATACTGCAGATGGAAATCAACAGCCTGAGATGCTTTCATGGTGTACCTCCTGGGTTGGGGTTGTTGGAGCAATATGCTCTAACTGAAGTATACACCATGCTGCGGAATGGCTAACAAAGGATGTTGACTGTCTTTGGTAGTCTCTTCAGTCAATTTGCTCCATTCTTGAGCAATTTGAGGGAAGTGGTAAGGCTTACCCTCAGGAAAAACCTTAATGAGCGCAGATTTTGTATCTATTCGTATTGGCAATGGAAAGCTCAATTTTATGATACAAAATTATGACGTGAGTATTTGCTAATCAGTAAATGCCAGTTTAGCCCCTAATCCCGTAAAAATGATAGCAAATGTACGTTGGCATCGCCTGATAACTTTTGGTGAATTAACTACATAATGCCGAACACCATTGGCTGAAATGCCATATAGAATAAAAACCCCTAATGTCATCCCCATGAAAACAAGGCTAAGAAATACCATTTGTAATGTTGGGGAAATTTGGGTGGAAGAAACAAAAAGAGGTAAGAATGCAAGAAAAAATATGGAAAGTTTAGGGTTTAGGATATTTATGAGAAAACCCCTGTAGATGATTTGA
>NZ_FRFE01000017.1 GCF_900143695.1 Desulfopila aestuarii DSM 18488 | reverse complement strand
TACCACCGAAATATGCTGTGTCCCAGGTGGTTGGGTATATGAAAGGAAAGAGCGCAATCCACATTGCACGAAACTACCTTGGGCAGAAGAAGAACTACAGTGGGATGCACTTTTGGGCACGGGGTTATTTTGTCTCAACTGTCGGCACCGACGAAGAGGTTGTTCGGGCATATATCCGGGAACAAGAAAAAGAAGACCATCGTGTCGAACAGCTATCGCTCTTTAAATAAGCGACCACCCAATGGTGGTCAGTAAATTTGTTTAACATACCGCTTTGAGCGGTCCAAAATCTAAAGCCACCGGCTTTGCCGGTGGATACTTACTATGCCTGGGTAATAAAAGGTGCAACAAGCCAGAGAAGAAGGGCGAGTGCCGCAAGACCTATCTGGACTGGCAACCCTTTTCGCATTTCCGCCTCAACACCGGAAAGAGAAGTATAAGGGGTTGAACCGGTAAAATTCATTGCGAGGTACGAGCCAACAGCGAGGATCCATAGAGCTAGAGCCAGTGTGGCAGTAACTCCGGATGAAGAGAGTGAGGTAAAGATTAATCCGGCGAAAATCGAAACGGATAAGCCTTTAAGCCAGAACTGTCTGCCTGGCAGCCAGGGCAGGGCGAGAGGTGTGATCACTGCTCCTGCAAGAATGGCCAGGCCGGTTGCGAGGATGAACTGCCAGGTCCGGCTGATGGCCATCCTGGCCGAGAATATGTCCGGCCCTATACCTGAGATAAGAACAACAAAAAGGATTGATAGCGCCAGTTGCTTGTACATCATACACACTTCGACCGGGATAAGTACCAACCGTTCTTTTGCGGTAAAAGTGATACTTCGCATCTGTTCAAAATCATCAATGGAACCAGAGAGATAACGTGGAAGGTCCGCTATCCGTAATGGGCCGAAGGCGGCCCTAAATGAAGTCATATCTTTGAGGCGTATGGCTGCAACACCTGATGCGGCCAATTGGGGCAGGATTAGTTTTCTGTGACTGACGATTTCGGTGAGTCTGGCTTTTCGAACCTGATATGCCACTTCTTCGGTGGAGAACGTGCCTTTCCCTGCGGCGCACCAGACATTGATGCCACGGGTGTCCACGACAAGAAGCCAGAGGTTCTGAGTGGCAAGGGAAGAACGAACTGCGTCAAACGTCAGTTTGTAATTGGCCGTGACAATGACCGGATCTTCAGGAGAAGGCTGACCGATAGCATAAAGACCGGGAGTAATTTTATATGAATTGCGGACAAACCCGGTACGTGCACCAATTGTCCCCAGGTGGTCACGCAAGGTCAAGGCCGTGGCCACCTGAGGTACCGCTCCAACAGGAGTAGTAACAAAACCCGCGACAAATGGGGCAAGGATAAACCCGGCCCGTTCGTGTTCCCCGGCCCGGGGATCCGTTTCGGGCCCTCAGCAGGGACCAGCCTCCGGTTCAGTCGGTGGAGAGAAGGGATTTGCTACATGAGAGTCCAAAGGCTTGATCGCAGAGATCGGTGTTATAAAGTGTTGCGGCTGGTCGGTCATTTTTTGCTCCCTTGCTTCATAACGAACAGAGCCAAGCTTTGATGCATTGAATACCCTATAAGATATATCTTCTACGTCAGCTTTTCAATTTGCTTACGGAAGAGTTGTAACATGTCGTGACGGATTGCTTCGTGGTTGAGGTAAAAAATATCTTCCGGGAAAAGCAGTTCCGCCACACCTGAATCGAAGATACGTCGGACCTCATATTCATCATGGGCAACATCCTGTTGATACATATAGTTCAACCAGGAGCGGTTGGTATGAATGATGAACTCCACCCGCATCCCTCCTAACCTGGCGAAAAACTTGAGCATAGGAGTTTTGGTGCTGGAACCGGTAGCAGTTGAACTGTATTGGCTATTGCCTGTGAGGGTGTCAGAAATATCTTCCAGCACCATGAACGAATTGGCGCGGGAAGCGCTCTGGGTCAGGTGTTTCTGGAAAACCTTAACATCTGCAACCGAATCAAGCACCGCCATGAGGCCGAGCTCGTCGTCAACCGCTACAGCAGGATTCTTCTCATTTTTACGGAGCAGCTTTAGTACCTTTGCCTCGGGCGGTTTTTTACGGATTGAGACATAAATCGGGTACTCCCTGTTGCCGGCGATAAATCTGCGCCGCTTCAACAGGGTCAGCTTTGTTCCTTTCTCAGGTTTCACAGAGCTCACATCGTTATGGCTAATCACTTTGACATTCATGCAGCGAAAATCTTCGGCAGCATGCTGAGAATGGAGGTAGACAATATCGTGCTCACCGATTTTTTGCTTGGGGCTCCAGACGAAATCATTAAGAAATTTAAGGAAATTCGAAAATTTATCTTCAATTTCGGTTTCGTTTTCACGTTGATGAATGGAGGCGGCCAGGTTCATCAATTGCAATTTTCGCCGGGCCTCAAAACGGGCCTTTTTGTGGTAGCGGTCGTTAAAGACAATAAGCAACAATTGAATGGGGTCGTTAGTCACCTCTATTTCGTTGGTCGTAGCGATATGGGAGGCATAAGGTTTGAAAATCTTGCCTCGCAATTCGTTGACCACGGCATCGGCAGTGCGGGCGTACTCATGCACTCGATACTCTATTTCCCTGACACTGCCTTCTATGCCAAACATGTTGCCCAGCCGTTCATAAGCTCGTTTGCTGCGCTCGGCCCTCAGTTTTGGTTCATGCAGGAGCGTGTGGATATCCTGAAATCGTGAAACTTCGAGGAACTCGAATGCCTGGCTGCGTAGCGCACGATATTTCGTCATACTATTTCTGTTTTGAGCCAGCTGCTTGACCCACTTTCGGGTCAGTGGGGAAAACTGTTCGAAGAGATTGACATTCTCCAGAACAGCAAGGGGTCCCTTTTGCTGGAGAGAAATAAAAACGCTGTTCGCATCAATGACAGACATGAAAAATACCAGGTAAAATAATGACAAAAGTAAACTGAAACCGGATTTTATAGTGGGAAGTACCGGTTTGGAAAAACAAGCAAATGACTTTGAGGCGCTATAGTACCAGGAAAAAGGTAACGAGGAAACGACTCTATGATGAGTTCCTCCAGCCGCATCGTTTTAATAGTGGTCGATTTCCCGACAATTCCTGATAATCGGTGAAATCAATTCAACCTTGAGTTTTATCAAATAATCTGTTACGGGAGCTATAGCATAAAATCGACAGGAAGAGTGATAACCTGTTTTTACTTTTTATAGGTGATATGGGAAAAAAATGTACAGAAACTTCAGTATAGTTCCAAAGATAATGTTTGGTCGCGGCGCTTTCAATCAAATTGCTGACATTCTCAACGAGCGACGAATTGGGGAAGGCGCATATATGGTCTTCGTGATTGATGATGTGTTCACCGACGCACCGCTGGAAGCTCGACTACCGTTAGAAAATGGCGACATGCTGCTGCGTGTGAACGTCGAAGATGAGCCTAAAACCAAATACATAGATGAGTTGGTTGAGAAGATCAGGGCCTTCAATCCGAAAAAGCCGGTAGGGGTTATTGGCATTGGTGGCGGAAGTGCAATGGATATTGCAAAAGCGGTCTCGCTGATGCTCAACAATCCTGGCTCATCTGCCGATTATCAGGGTTGGGACCTGATAAAGAATCCGGCTGTCTATCATATGGCGATTCCTACCCTGGCCGGCACCGGCGCCGAAATTTCACGTACCGCCATTCTTACCGGGCCGGAGAAAAAGCTTGGCATCAATTCAGATTATACCCTGTTTGATCAGATCGTTCTCGATCCTGAATTGTTGGTTGGGGTTCCCAAAGACCAGTGGTTCTATACCGGAATGGACTGCTATATTCATGATGTCGAGTCGCTGCAGGGTACATTTATCAACGAGTTCAGCAGGGCCTATGGCGAGAAGTCTCTTGAGCTGTGCCGCGAGGTATTTCTTGGTGAACACGAGGATAAGGATGACAAACTGATGATGGCCTCCTATTTTGGCGGGATGAGCATTGCTTACTCCCAGGTTGGCGCTTGTCATGCACTGTCTTATGGTCTCTCATATGTGCTTGGCATTCATCACGGTATCGGTTGCTGTATTACCTTTGACTATCTTGAAGATATTTACCCTGAAGGTGTTGCCGAGTTTCGCAGGATGATGGAAAAACACGATATCACTCTGCCGCGAAATCTTACCAAGAATATGAGCGAGGGCGATCTGGAAAAGATGGTCACAACTGCTCTGGGGTTAGTCCCCCTGTGGGAAAACTGTCTTGGGCCCGACTGGCGCAATATCATGACCCGGGAACGCACGCTGGAATTGTATAAACGTATGTAGAAGACAGCTTTTATTTGCTCGTCACATTTCCATCAAGAAAAAAGAAGAGCCCCGTAAAATCAGCTTCTGATTTTACGGGGCTCTTCTTTTCATTCCTTGCCTGCTGATAAACGTCTATATCAGCACCACTCCTTCAATAAACTATACAGTCGTTTATGGGAGTTGGTTTTAGATGTGTTTTTTTATCGCCGCCAGCAGATCGTTTTCATTGTATGGCTTGAACACATATTCGTCGGCACCCTGTTTCATCCCCCAGAATTTGTCACTTGGTTGTGACTTGCTGGTGACCATGACGACCTTAATATTCTCGGTTTCAGGGGTTTTTTTCAGCTGCCTGCAGACCTGAAAGCCGTTCTGTTTTGGCAATATGACGTCCAACAGAACGAGGTCAGGTTTATGTTTTTTCGCCAGCTCAATGGCAACCTCTCCTTCGGTGGCAGTGATCACATCGTAGCCGTTGTCTTTGCAGAGTTTCTCGGCGATATGCATATCGGTTGCACTGTCTTCCACTATTAAAATCAACTTACTCATTTTTGCTGCTCCGTCTAACTGTTGAACATATAAAGGTAGAGAAAAAGGGGCACTGGCCCTATACGCCATCAGCCTTTTTCCATCGTCCTTTTAACTAACCATTCTGGTACGATGATGTATTCTAGGTTTTTTTGGTGGTGAAGGCGAGCCCTATTTATATATTATCTTTCTTCAAGATGCTCCTTGGCGCTGTTAATTGTGAAAAATAGTAATATATACTTATTGATAGCCAATAATTAATGAGGTGGAAAATCATATCTGCCAAACATTGTTTCTGCGCAGCAGGCAGGGGACAAAACTCAAATTTTAATTATGATCTCTGCAAGATCCCAGGGATGTCAGGTATAATTACCAGCTGGTTATCAGGCAGGGTGAACGCCCCGAGAATGTGTGCAGCATTTTCACGTAATCCTGTGTGCTGCGCAGTTACACTGTTGAAATTGAGTTTTCTGACCCGAATTGGATGACTGAAACGCAGGATTGCTTTTACCAGTTTACCTTCCGGGGTTGGACTTTTGGTGACAATGTAGCGATAGCTGGAAACAGATGTTGATTCCTCAAGACCGAAATGTTTTTCCAAGCTTACAACCGGAAGCATTTCCTCCTGATATTGGGCGCGTTCCAGATGGGGGTGTTCTGCACTGGGAGGAAGCTTGGCAATATCAGTGAGGATATATTCGACCTGCCGTTTGGAAATAAGCCAATAAATATTCCACCCGTCGATAGGCGGTGTGTTGGCCATGATCATGGCGACTTCAGGACTGGTCTGCGGGAGTGTGCTCATTACTTCGCCTAGTCTGTTTTCGTGAAATGGTTGAACCTGAATCAGGTTTACGACAATGCTTCAAGATGTTCTTCGTTAGCGCTGATTCTCAAAGTCGGTCAGTAATCCTATAAAGTCGTCTTCCTGGAAAGGTTTGGTCAGATAATGGTTGACTCCGAGTTCCTCAGCTTTTCTCCTGTGTTTTTCCGATGCTCGTGAAGTCAGCATGATGACGGAAATATGGCTGAGTTCCTTATTGTTGCGTAGCGTCGCCATGAATTCATAACCGTTCATTCTCGGCATCTCAATGTCGAGGATAATGACATCCGGAGTGAAAGATTCCATCTTCTCCAGGGCGTCAATGCCGTCAACAGCTTGATGCGGCAACCAGGAATGGCTCTTGATGAGTCGGGTCAGACTGTAGCGAACACTGATCGAGTCGTCAACTATGAGCACTTTAAGTGGGCCGAGTTCTGCTGTGCTACTGATAGTGGCAGAACTGTCTGCCTGCGCGACGGTTGGACGACGTCCGGAGGAGAGTTCCGCAAGGTTCAGGATCGGTATTATCGCACCCTCACCTGTCAGAGTAATGCCGGTGATACCTTTAACATAGCGCAGATGGCTCCCAAGGTCTTTGACGACGACCTCTCGTTGTTCGTCGATCCGGTCTATCTGGATGGCGACATGATTATCACCTGTGTCGATGACAAGTGTAAGGAGATCACTGTTTCCTTCCGGTAAGGTGGTAGCCGGCAGGTTGAGATACGGGGCCAGTTGCTCTATAAAAATTGGCTTGTTGTGCCACATGACCTGAGGCGTCTCGCCTGCAATTACCTCATCGTTTTTGAATTTGTGTACTTCTACGATGTCCTGAATCGGTACGGCAAACAGATGGGTATTGACCTCGACCACAATTGCACGGTTGACGGAGAGCGTAATGGGGATTGTCAGCTCAAAAGTAACACCCTGCCCAGGATTGTTGATGACCTTAACAGTACCGCGAAGTTCCTGAATGTTCCGGGCGACAACATCAAGGCCGACGCCACGGCCGGAAATCTCACTGATGTCGTCTTTGGTGCTGACACTTGGTCGGAACAGGTAGGAGAGCAGGTCCTGGTCACTGAGCTGGCTATCTGCAGAAATGACATTTTCAACAATGAGCTTTTGCCGTAGTCGGGCAACATCAACGCCACGGCCGTCATCACTGATTTTCAAAATAACTGTACGACCACGTTGAGTGGCATCGAGGGTGATCTGGCCAGTGGCAGGTTTATTGAGTGACTGACGTGTAGAACGTTCTTCGATGCCATGATCGATGCAGTTTCGAAGAATGTGCATCAGCGGATCGATGGTTTTAGACCAGATAAAACGATCCATCAAGACATCTTTACCGACAACCTGCAGCTGAACTTCCTTTCCAAGCTGTTTAGCCGTCTGCCGGACAGTACGGAAGAGTGCGCTTGAAATTGAGGAGAGCGGTGTCATTCTGATACGCAGCAGTTTCTCCTGCATCAGCTTCATGGAAAGTTGCTGTTTGGCAACCTGACCCTGAAGACTGGAATTCAACGCCATCATCTCACCATGAATAGCGTTGACATCGACAGAAATCTCATTGAGTGACCGAATTATAAGATTGAGCTGGGAGTAACGGTCCAATTCAATGGGGTCAAATTCCGACATCGGGCTGGAGGTCCCTTCATCATCCGTTTCGGCGAGGAGGGGGGAGCCTGGTCCGAAACCGTAAAGCGACTGGGCCTCAAATCCGACCTCTAGTTCCTGGGACTTCCGGCGGAGGGTATCTTTAATAGTGTTCAACTCATCTAAAGTACTGGAAAATCTATCGAGAAGTTTTTCAACGGACCCTCGGGAAACGACCAATTCGCCCTCGATATTAACCAGCTCCTCAAGATCGTGGAGCTTGACCCTGATGTTGCCTGCCTCGGCAGGAAGAGCCACCTGGTCTTCTGAGGGTGCATCCGGAGCTTTTTCGAAATGGGTATCAGCTTGAAGAACGCTTTCATCTGTCGGTACTGTTGCAGGCGTAACCGTGCGTTGCTGCAAGTGTTGTTCGATCAGCCTGGCCAGGGCCCTGGTGTCGGTTATGGTAACCTCCTGAGGAGCACGGACAAAGGTCTCTATGTCGTCAATCGCCTCGGCGATAATGGTGATATCTGCCGGGCTGAGGTCACGAGCATCATCATGGAGCCAATCAAGAAGATCCTCAAGGGCATGAGCACAACCGGCGAGATGATCGAAACCTGTCATGGCCGCGGCGCCTTTTAGGGTATGGATCGCACGGCGCATATGGGCGAGACGATCACGAAGCGCAGTTTCTATCGTCCTTGTAGACTGGACTTCTGATATAAGACTGTTGAGTTCGGTATTTATAACAAGAAGGTGTTCGGTACATTCCGTCTGGAATATTTCCTGCAACTCCAATTCTTCTTCATTTAGCTCCCCATCGTGAGCTGTCAATCCGTTATCAGCTCTCGTAGCCGCGTTGGTGAGGTCGGTAATGATGTCCTCTTGATGAACTTCTTCTAAAGGAGAGAAGCTGACACTGTCGACGGAATCGGGAATTTGCTCGAACTGATCATCTATCTCATGTAAAGAGGAAGCGGAATCATCTTCACCCTGGAGATCTGTAAGTGAACTGATATCATTGTCGTGGAAAATTTCCTCGGCATGAAAGTCTGAATTATCCTGTTGTTGTCGTTTGGCGAGATGTTCTTCAACAAATGAACAGTCCTGATCCGGGCTCTCATACCCTTCCATAGCAAGGGTCTCAGACTGAGCATGAATGGTTACAAGACAATCATGAATAACGTTAAGATCCTGACCTGTGACATCCTGGCTTTCTTCTTCGAGCCAGCGCAACATTCGCTCAAGCCCGTAGGCCGAGGCAGAAATACGGCTATGTCCGGTCATGGCCGCAGCACCTTTCAGAGTGTGGGCACTGATTCTCATCCGGTTAAAGCTGGATCGCTGTTCGTCATTTTGCTGAATTGCCTCGCTCTCAGGAAGATCAAAACTGCCCAGTTCTCTGGTCAGTGCTGCCAGATGCTCGTCACACTCCATGAGGAACAATTCGCGCAGCTCTGTCTCTTCGCTATCAGAAAATGAATCAGTATCAGAAGTGGTTGCGTCTGTAACAAGGTTCGTGAAGGGCTCGTCAGTGAATTCGTTATCATCAAAAGATAAATCACCGAAGATCGAATCATCCTGAAACAACGTGTCATCGGTAAAGGCACTGTTGACGTCGGTGTCGAGTGTATCGAGGTCTGAGAAGACCAGCTCATCAGGTTCAGTTTGCTTATCGGTGAGTGAGGTTATGACTTTGCTCAACTGTTTTTGAACAACAGGGACAACCTCTTCGCACTCATCAGGGGGGAGGGCAAAGATAAGATCGAGATAGGAGATAAATTCCTGAACCAGCACGGGGGTGCAGGTGTCTGTTGCTTGCGGGTTGTGTTGGAACGTGTAGAGAATATCGAGAAAATGACGTAGGAGCTTTTCAAGTGAGGTCAGGCCGGCAGCATGGGTACAGTATGCCAAGGTGGAAAGAGCGGTGATAATCGGCCGCAACACTGTAACCGGCAAAGTAGTTGCCGAAGATTGGGCAGAACAGTCTGCCAACTCTCTGAGCAGCGGCAACACGGACCGCAGAATCGTCAAACATTCGGTGTGCAACGATGAAAGCTCATTGCTGAGCGAAGATTGACCACTATCAAATTGGTTTTCAGTATCTACACTTCTACTGAGCAAAGCCTGGAGCGAACTCGGCAGTACAATCGGGTCTTCCTGTCCGGATGATTCATGGAGGCGCTGGAAAAAGGAAACGGTAGCCGCCAACAGATTGTCTTCTGCCGTGACCGATTTGTCATCGAGACAGCAGAATTGTTTGATGTGGGCATTGACGGTTCCAAGAAATTCCAGTTGTTCGCCGGTGGCAGGGCTCTCTGATTCAAGAAGACTGGCCAGGATAGCTTCGCAGATTGCTGCGGAATTTGAAAGACCGGCAAATGAAACCTGTGATGCTGCTCCCTTAATATTATGGAACAATCTATGGACTTCGCTTAATGCTTCCTGGTTGTCGGAAGTGTTCATCAAGAGGGCTATCTTGTTTTCGATTTCCGGCAGATAACTTTCAATCTCCTGGAAAAGAATTCCCGCGAGTTCCGATCGTGGTAACGACGACATCTAAATCTCCCTGGTTCGAACGGAAAAATATTGAACTGTCCTAGGGTTACGTAAGCCTGTTGCAGAGACGCTCATGGTAGTCCTGCTTATTCTGGCAAATAGTAATGCATGAGCCGATCCATGCCGAGAAAGGCGGCCGGTTCAAGAATTTGATACAAGTCGGTTCCCATACGAAGACCTCGATAAAATACCCGTGGTTCAGTTGAGTTGAGTGTGCCTTCAGTGAGTGACACGCAATCCGAGTCAGGACGTGAAAGCGTGGCCGTCACCTGATCAATTCCGATGCCGATTTTCATGGTGCTGTTGTAAAGAACGGCAATCTTGTTCTTCACCTTGCCAGCCGATGGGTTATTGGTGAAGAGATTGTTCATATCTATAACCGAAATAATTTCTCCACGTTGATTAATGATGCCATGAATCCAACCAGGTAGATTGGGTAAGGAGGTTATTGGCGGCATCGGCCCAATCTCGGCAAGGCCTTCAATGGGGATGGCAAGTTTTTCGGAATCAATGACGACAAGCACATACTTGCACATCTTCTCCTGAGAGGAGAAAAGCAGGCTTGACTGAGTGGCGTTAGAATCATTGATTTCCGCCAATGCAAGACTGTCATCAAGAGTAGTGATGATGTCGTGAAGTGTTGTGGTGGCAGGCAAGGGCATAAGCAGTTCCGGTAAAATGAATCTATAAGTAGTTGCTAATGACAGACAACAGTTTTTGCGGATCAAAAGGTTTGGTTAGATATTCGTTTGATCCAGCAAGCATCCCTTTCAGTCGGTCCGTGGCTTTCTTGTTGCCGGTGAGCATAATAAAGGGGAGATTTGCAAAGTGAGGTAACTGTTTCAACTGGGGCAGGATGGTATATCCCGTCATATCAGGCAGCATGACGTCCAGTAGAACGAGGTCTGGTTGGATGGACGGCGCTAATGTCAAGGCTTCCTGGCCGCTTGATGCTTCGTAGAGATGGTAGCCATTTCTGGAAAGCAGCATGGCAAGTACTTTTCTTGAGGTGCGACTGTCTTCAATGATGAAAATAGACTTGCTGCCAGGAGGTGGAGCTTTTGGCGGCTCGGAAGGGGCCTTGGCAGCTTCTGGTGCCGGTGCCTTCACGGGCGAAGTAGCCCACCTGTTCACGGCAGTCGCCGCTGTCTTTGTTTTCTTCTGGCTAATTGGTGGCGAAGGTGGTGTCGATTTCTTTTGGGTAACTGTTTGTTTCTCAGTGGCAGATTTCACATAACTCTGCACAAGCTCAGTCAGCTTTTGTGGATTAAAAGGCTTGGTAATGTACTCCTGCGCCCCGCCCTGAATACCTTTCAAACGGTCCCTGACATCATGTCTTCCTGTCAGCATAATGACCGGTACTTCACGAAGATGTTCAAAATTCCGTAGTTCAGCGAGCAGGTCGTGACCGTTGGTGTCTGGCAGCATAACATCGAGCAGCACGAGACATGGGCGGCTTGAGGCGGCCGCTTTGATGGCTTCTGCTCCAGAAGCAGCTTCCAAGAGTGTATAGTTGTGACGTTTCAACAACATAGACAGTACCTTGCGGGATGTCATGCTGTCCTCGACCATGAGGATCGTCGGGTTTGTTGAGCTGTCGACAGGAAGTTCGGCGGGCATTGTTTGTACTGCCGGCGTTGATACCACAGGTTGCTGCCGAAGTTCTTCTGCCTTGATAATTGAGCGAAGGAGCGAAAGGCTTTTGCTGTAGAGTGGTATTTTCGGAGAAAGCTGAACAGCGCTCTCCAGATAACCGAGGGCCTTATGATGCTCCTTGAGATTAAAGTGTCCAAGGGCCAGGGCAAAGGCGGTACGTGAATTGCGAGGGTCAGATCGTTGAGCTTGATCAAAGCAGGTGAGAGCAAAACGGATCTCATCCTGCTTCAGATCTTTTGACGGCTGCATGGCACTTATGGAAAATGATGCCTTACAGTGAGAGCAAGAGCTGCCTGCCTGGAGAATCGACCAGCAGAATATACAGCGTTTGACTTGAGTGTCTGAAGTCGTAAGCTGGGGCCGCATCTTGCGGGCTTCTCGCCAGACGTCCTGGTCGTGGTTTCCCCAACGGTACGCTTCGTCTATTGCTCGAGAAATATAATCCTGTCTCGTGAGGATGCGGGACTGCCACAACCATGCGGGATAGAAAAAACGATTATGACGGAGGATGGCTACCAGTCGATCGACCGCCTCTTTATAATGAAAACGGAAAAAGAGACTTTTAGCCTCTTCCAGCAGTTTTTCCTCATCAAGATCTTCAGCAGGATGGGATGTTGTCCGTTGTGTTTTGAGAAAGCGGTCTATCTGGTCAATGGTGATGAAAACCGTTTTCTGCACTGCAGACTGGGTCGGGACAGAGTTTATTTCAGCCCCTTGTATCTGGACAATGGAAAGAATAGCGCCGTTGCCGTGAAGAATGCCGATATGCGCAGAAAGCACTTCACCATCGCGAACATGGATAATGCCTTGATGTCGACCCTTGCTGACAGTTATATCAACACTTTCAAGATTATGCTGATATGATTTCAGCTGTTCGATAAGCAGAGCTGACTGTACGGGGTTGTTGTCGTTGTCTACCATAATGTGTTGTCGCATCTTGTGCTGTTGAATGAGGAATCACAAAAAAAAGGTGATCCGGAATACTTGGGTATCCTCATTGACAACAGCGGGTTTACGGGTTGACGTGATAACTGGAGCAGCATGGGTTTCCTGTGGCAACTGTCGCTATACCGGTATTGTTAGAGACAGACGGATTCGTGAAAATTGAAGACGCCGTTCTCTATCTTTACGATAACAGCACATTTGTTTGGATCTCCGGATTCATTAAAAGTCATTTCACCGGTCGCCCCATCAAAATTTTTCACATTGACAATGGCATCCCTTACAGCCTTGCGATCAGCGAGGAGATTGCCACTGAGTTTTCCGGTGTCCTTGACGGCCTGTAGGAAGACGCGAACGGCGTCCCAGGTTAATGCTGCCGGTTCGTCGGGCAATTCACCATAGGCGGACTTATAGGCATCGACAAACTGCTTATTGATACCTGTAGCGCCACCTGAGGCGTAGTTGCCGCTAAAGAAAAGACCGTCGCAATCGTTTCCACATTCCCCTAAGAGATTTCCACCGGCCCAGGAGTTGCTGCCGACAAGGGGAATGTTCAAATCTATCGATTTCATCTGTCTTATGATCAGGGGGATTTCGTTAAAATGCTGCGGACTGAAGATGAACTGGGCACCAGATTCCTTGATGCTCATCAGCTGTTTGGTGAAATCCGTGTCGCCTGAGCGAAATTCTTCAAATCGTACAATTGATCCCTCGCCATTGATCTGCTCAAATGATTCTTTAAAAGATTTTGCAAGCCCTCTTGGATACGCTGCAACGATATCATAAAGAACGGCGCCTTTGGTCGCAGTAAACTGCTTAGCCAGAAATTTGGTTAATACCGGGCCCTGAATGGTAAAAACAAAGCAGCTACGAAAGACATACGGCCTATCCTTGGTGGTGAGCGGGGAGGTTGACCAGGGTGAGATCATCGGGGTGGAAAATGAGTTGGCCATCTGGGCAACCGGGATAGCTTGGCTACTGCTGAGTGGACCGATAATACCGAGGACTTTCTCTTTGGAAACTTGTTCGATGGCAAGAGTTGAGGCGGCGGTTGGATTTGATTTGTTGTCACCGTAAAGAAATTTGACATCGTAGGTTTTGTCGCCGACTTTGAGGCCACCTGCTTCGGCTAACTCCTTTTCAATGAGTTGTGCCGCATTTTTCGAATGAAGCCCAACCAGATCAAACCAACCCGTCTGGGGAATGTTAAAACCTATATTGATAGTTCCGTCACTGGCAAATACGGAAGGGCAGAAGGAGAAAAACACTATCAGGATAGCTGACAGGATACGTTGGACGATATTCATATTCTACTCCGTTGTGAATAACGAATTCAGGCCACTGTTGGTGTGGCCTGAAGCCTGAATGATCTCAGTTTACACCGAACCCTTATGCAGTCTCCTCTGCGTCGGGCACTTTGAATGTCTCAACGGCGGCGCGCAGGTCTCGAGCTGTGCGACTTAGCATATCCATTGATGTTGCTGTCTCCTGAGAGGAACGTGACGACTCCTGACTGACATCGCCAATCTCCTGCATGGTTGTGGAAATCGTTTCAGACACCTGCACCTGCTCAGAGGATGCGGTGGTAATGGCTTTAATCAGATCAGCAAGCTGGTTTGAAACCTGCTCGATCTGCTGGAGCTTGGCATGGGCGCCGTCAGCGAGCTGGGAGCCCTGGACAACCTTGCCGATACTCTCATCCATACGACTACTAACGTTCTTGATTTCGGTCTGAATATTCTTGATCAGCGCTTCAATCTGTTTGGTTGAGTTACTGGAACTTTCAGCAAGACGCTGGACCTCGTCAGCAACGACGGCAAAACCGTGACCTGCATCACCGGCCATGGCGGCCTGAATGGAAGCATTCAGGGCGAGAATCGATGTGCGATCGGCGATATCATTAATAATCTGAATAACGTTACCGATCTCCATGGAACTTTCACCGAGGCGCTTAATGGAGCGAGCTGTCTCATTGATCTGTTCACGAATCTCTGTCATGGCCAGGTTGGTTTTCTGTACAGCCTCGGCACCTTCACGTGCACTTTGACGTGAGATTTCAGAAACGTCAGCAGACTGAGCAGCGTTCTGGGAAACATTTCGGATGGACTCAACCATGATATCGATTGACTTGATAGCGCTGGCAACCTTTCTGGACTGTTCGATGTTCTTGTTTGCAAGAGTAATGGTTTGTTTGGCAACATCTTCTGAGGTGACGTCAACGGAGGCGGTGGCGTCCTTAACCTTACGGATAATATCAGAAAGCTGATCACTCATAGCATTGAAGGAGTCGGCGATGGCGCCGGTCATATCCTCGGTTACTTCGGCTCGGGCGGTAAGATCACCCTCGGTCAAGGCACTGATCTCTTCAAGCAGCTTCATGATCGAATCCTGGATAGCATCGCGCTCGGCCTGACTCTGGATGAGCACGGTGATGTTGTCCAGCATGTTGTTGAGTGTGACAGCCATGGCGCCAAGCTCGTCTTTTGTTACAACCTCGGTACGAGCGGAAAAGTTACCGGCATTGATTTCGCCAAGCAGCTGAACGATGTGGCTGACCTGGGCAGTAAGGCTGCGGGAGAGACGAATAGCAATGAAAATACCAAGGAGGACGGCGACACCACTCACCGAGAGAACGAGTTTCTGTACAAACGCGGCAGAATCTTCCATCCTCTTCGTAGCGGAACTTTCGTTTTGGGTAGCATTGGCAAGAAAGGTCGCAATAACAGGCTGGGCTTTCTCGGCGGCAGCCTCGTACTCAGCAATACGACTGGCGACGACTTTGTCAGTGTTTGTTACCTCGGTGAACCACTTGGAGAATTCTTCCAGCTGACTGTTAAGCTGCTCTGAAACGTAGCCGGGCAGGGAGGATGCTGCAATGATCTGCGTAAAACTGGTACGGTTGCTTTCAACCTGTTGTATAGCTTCTTCGCTGGGAAGGATCAGATAGTCTTTGAGGGCACTGTTGAGCTGATAAAATCCGTTGCGAAGGATGATGGAGTCAATTTTATCAACGCTTGCCTGCAAGGCATTGACACTTTCATCCAACTTGACGAGTTCGCCGAATTCTTTGTCAACCCGAAGCTCGAGAATGTTGACGGTGCCAATAAAAGCGCTCAGATATTCGTTGATCGAATCCATAGCAGTCTGGGCTGCATCAATGCTCGCTTGGTCGGCGGCAAGTTGCTGGATCTCATAAATGTTCTGATACGCCTGGCCTCCGTTCTCTGTAAAAGGCACCATGTACTGGTTTTTTGCCTCTTGAATGCCGATGCTTTGATATTTAAGAAGAAAGTCTTTCTCCATACCCTGCATGACTCGAAGTGTTTTGTCGGTCTGGAGACTGAGGCGAGCAACCTTACCATGGACCTGAACAAGTTCGTTGATAGTGGTATTGGCCAGCTTTTGTGAGAAATACGCAATTGCACTGACGACCAAGGTAAGAGCAATCATCAGAAAGAATGCAAGCATCAGCTTGCTGCGGATACTGAGACTGCCGGATGTACCGGTAGGTTGAGTACTGTTGGTTTCGGCCACTTTGCTTGTGCTTTCCATTACTCCTCCATGAAACCTGATTTCACCCTTTTCAGAGGGCACCTGTTTTTACAGAATTTGTCGACATCGCTGTGAGTGATGGCAACAATTATTTCACCTAACAAATATTGTTGATCAGACTGTTTGGGAGTAACTTTTCTTAAAAAAAATACATATCGAAAGGTTGATGAAAAAAGTTTGCCAATTCAGTCTGATCTCTATAATTTATTTCCCTTTTGGGAAAATCTCCTGGCAGAAAGAAGTATCAGTAAACGCAGTTTTGGTGGAGCATATTGCGTATCTATCTTGTATCAGGAAGTAAATAACAAACACTTACTAAAGTAAATGGTTTTATTTTTCCATAAATATTTGAAGTAAAAAAATGAACGGAGTCGCATATATAGCTTGCGTGATAGGCAGTTTCGAAAGAACTGTTGTAAAATGAGGATACCCAGGAAAATAACACCAAGGATAATGAGGTGCTTAATCTGGATAAACAGCTGGTGCGACTCCATGAACAAATGAAAAATAATTATCGGATTCACCGGTCGAAAATTGGGTGCTATCGGAAAATAAACTGATTTTTCAAGAAAAACGATGGCGGCTTGAATAGAAGTAATGTCGATGCTACTATTGAAATGCAGTCTGTCGTGTTATGAAGGTTGGGCTAATTAAAAGTACTATTCGTTGGTTGAGTCATTGAGACCAGCCAAGGCTGCTTATTGAGCAATGAGTGGCGGGTAGCATGAAACAGTTGTGAGACGAAATGTTTTTACGAAAGATACTGGTGGTTGATAATGAGGCAGTATTTGCTGATCTGTGCCGCAATGTTCTTGGCGGTATAGGACATGAGGTGTCTTGCGCCAGTAACGGAGAGCAGGCTGTGGAGGCCGCTGGAAAAAAGCGATTCGACCTCGTTCTGGTCAATGGTGAGCTCTCGGGAGCGGATTGCTTGGAAACATTTTCCATGTTGCGGCAAATGGATCCAAATATTATTGGAATATTGGTGATGGCCCATGCTGATGTACGGTTGGTGATCGATGCCATGAATAGCGGTTACATCGGGGTATTGGAAAAACCGGTCAGCACTGAAAATCTTTTAAAAAGAGTAGTAGGCGCACTTTCCATCACCAGGCTACGAGAAGAAAACACTCGACTTAAAACGCTGATCCCATTGTACCAGTTAGGTAAGAAGTTTCTCACAGCTACGACTTCCGGCGATATCTATGTCGAGCTTGTTAATACCATTTATAATGAACTCTCCCCGTCAAGTGTCTCCCTTATGATGCTTGATAAGGTTAACGGCGAGTTACGGATAGTTGCCTCCAAAGGAATCGAAGAGCAGATAGCGGAAACGGTGCGGCTGCAGCCCGGTGAAAAAATTGCGGGCTGGGTGTTTGCCCACGGAGAACCGTTGATACTTAATCGTCGAACACAGGATGCTACGCCGTTTGCCAATCTGTTGCAGAGAAAAGAAATCGCTGCGTCCATCTCCTATCCACTCACCCTCAGGGGGGAAGTGGCAGGTGTGGTGAATATCAGCGACCGGGACGTCAATATTGAATATAGCCAGGCGGACATGGAGATGCTTTCGGTCATCTGCAGTCAGGCTATCATGGCGCTTGAAAACGTTATGTCGATCTTCGAGAGGGAACAGGCCGTTCGTTTACGAACTCTTTTCGAGCAGTATGTTGCCCCGGAGGTAGCTGAGTTCCTGCTCAACCGGGAAGAGCGCATGATAGATGTGGGAGAGGTGAAAAATCTCACGGTTCTGTTTGCAGACATCAGAAATTTCACCGGCCTTGTCCAGCATATCTCACCTGAGGAACTGCGCCGTTTTCTCAATCAGTTCTTCGAACTTTTCACGAATATCATCTTTAACGCCCAAGGGACGCTTGATAAATTTATGGGTGATGCGGCCCTGGTGTTGTTCGGGGCTCCGGTCGCAATAGATGCTCCTGCTGTTGCAGCGGTGGGCGCAGCGGTGAAAATACTTAAAGGGTTCGAAGAACTGCGCGGGAAATGGGTCGAGAATTCTTCATGGTTTACCCAAATTGGCATAGGCATTGGGATTAGCAGCGGTGAGGTCTACCTTGGCAATGTAGGCTCTGAAAAGAGGTTGGATTTCACCGTCATAGGTACTAACGTCAACATTGCTCAACGCCTTGCCTCGGAAACCAACTCAGGCCAGATTCTCATTACGGAAAGCGTGAGCAGGGACGTTTCCGGAACGTATGCCATTAAAAAAGAAGGTGCCAGACTATTGCGGGGGCTCGATCAGGATATCCAGGTCTATTCCGTTATATCAGAGCAAGAGGTTGCAAACGAAAAGAGCTAATGCAAGTGGGCTTAACTGATTTGAACCAGATAGTCTTGGCTTGCAAATGTGACGATATCGTCTTTCTGCAGCTGTTTACCCCTTTGGGTTTCCACCGCTCCGTTCAGCAGAACTTCTCCATGCTGTATTCGGATCTTGGCTTCAAAGCCATCCTGGACAAGGTTGGCAATTTTCAGAAACTGGCCGAGGCGGATGGGGAGTTGTTTGATAATAACAGGAGTTGCGGTGGTCATAGTACTATTTGGTAAAGTGTAAGTAGATTGGTGTTCCTTGAGGTTTCGACTATAGTCTATTTATCGAAGGAAACAAGAAAAGAGCGTATTCAATTGAGTGATTCTTACAACATCACTGGTCGTGGTAACAACTTCTTTATAATGATCAACATCATGACACTTTTGATAATGAAATTTTTTGTCAGCGTGAGTCGGTTTACCTGTAAATCTCTTTTTAGAAGCAAATGAAGACTATGGTCGCGATGTCCTTGTGAGGCGAAAAAGCGGCAGCGTTTTGTTGGAGAACATGGCAGGGTAATATGTTACTGTCTTGTGCCGGCGATATGGTTAGCGCTGCAGTTTCCTTTGCGTAGAGGTTCATGTGAATAGGGAGAATCCATGCAGAAAATAAGTTTTCTGTTTCTGGTTGCCTGCCTTTTTTTTGCAGGAAAAGCTCAGGCGTTTGAGCGTTTTCCGGTGGTAGTCACCGACGAGTTACAGGATATGCTCGTACAGCGTAGCAGTGGAAAAATAGATTTTACTCTACTGAACACCCTGGACGAAATCATTTTCCATCACCAATCGATACCAGGTTCGATGAACATCCCGTGGAATGTCATCGATGATCGGTATACTGAACTTGGTGAAGACAAAAATCGACTTATCATTACCTATTGTATAGGGCACCGGTGAGTATTCTCGTATAAGGTGGCGGTCGCCATCAAGGAATACGGCTACACGAATGTCAAGATATACAATGGAGGGTTGAAAGATTGGATTGGAGCCGGATTACCGGTAGTAAGCGATGAAAAACTACCTGAGTACAAGACAATTTTTTTGAGTGCAGAAGATGTGAAACAAAGGATGGGTGTAGCCGAGAAAAGTGGTTGCTTGTCTGAAAATGGCTTACCCCTTTTAACCTTGCTTGACCTTCGGACTGAAAGAGTGCCGGAAGGGGCCGAGGCGCCTCTGGTAATACGAAGCAGTTGCCAAACCGTAAGTGGATTTCTCGATGATTTGCAACGTGATGATTTTCGAAAAAAAATCCCTGTAGATTCCCCGATAATAGTTATCACCGAAACGGGAAACCGTGATGAATATGCCGCACGTTATCTCCATAAGTATGGATATAACCAAGTATTCGGCTTGCAGTATGGTATGCGTGGCTGGATCAAGGCTGATTATCCAACGGTGTCATTAGAGAAACAATGATAGGTGCGAGAATACGTTCAATTCGACTGAGCCAGGGGCTTTCCCTCGTCTCAGTAATTACCCTGGTTCTGCTTGCCTTTATCTATATATATTTTAATCGGGTTAACGATTCAGCTGAAAGCCGGTATCATCGTATACTCCAGCTGCAGAAAACATTTGTCGATCTCGTCACCATCGAGAATATGGTACTCAGCGGAGGGGAGCATTACGCCAATCTTCTGTCAACAGGGATGGACCTGGTAGAAGAGCTTGAGGCAGAATCGCAGTATCTGCGTCCGGGATTTATCCGTGAACGGGAACATGTCTTCAGTACGCTTTTGTCGACGGTCGAGGAAAACAGACAATTCTATCTTGATATCCGAAATACGCTGCCTCGCCTTGTTGCAAATGTACGACAGATTCATGCGTATCATATAGAGAGTCTGCAATCCTCCCTTTCTTCCTTTAATAGCGATCCTCCCTCAAATACCAGGAGTGGTTTCAGAAATTATCCTGATAAATCAGCATCCGAACTGGAAATTATCGACTCAGCGGTATATGTGCAGAACAATCTGCTCGATGTCATCGCCGTTTTTTATGAAATGCAGCTTTCTGAAAACATAGATGGTGTAGAGGAGCTTTTTCAGCAGCGCATGGCCAAGTTTTCAGGGGCTGTTACTCGCTTTGAGGATTTCTCACTTGATGCTCAGGATGGCCTTTTGGTGGAAGAGCTTCTTTTGATCGGCAAACATTTCCGGCAAGCATTCGGGAGGCTGCTGCAAAATAATGGTAAAATAAGATTATTAAAAAAGAAACTTGTTGATAATCAGCAGCAGATCTCCGCTATGTTTGACGATGCTGCGGTTGCATTGAATGTCGATAGGCAGGAGTTGCGGCAACGTCTCGAAGCAATTCAGAACATATCAATCACCGTACTTGTTCTGCTTGCATGCTGGCTTATTTATTATGGGGTGAGACTCTCGAGAGCATTCTCACGGACTGTCATAGAGGCACGGAAAATAGGCAACGATCTCACGTATCGTATTCCTGAAGAGTGTGAAAGCTACCTGGAGTTCAGTACGATATATAGCACTTTGAATAGTCTTGCAGAAACGGCAGATAGTCAGGTCAAGTCACTCGAAAAGATTCATCGGGAAATGGGTCGACGGGTTCAGGAACGTACGGCTGAACTGGTGCATATGAATACCCGCTTGAAAAACGAGATAGCTGATCGTGTCAAAGCTGATGATTTACGTAAGGAACTTGAAGATCAACTTATCCGGGCCAAGAAAATGGAGGCTGTGGGGACCCTTGCTGGTGGTGTTGCCCATGATCTGAATAATATACTCTCCGGAGTTGTTACCTATCCAGAATTGCTGCTTCTTGATATGCAGGAGGATGACCCACTCTATAAACCGTTGCAGAATATTAAGATGTCAGGAGACCGTGCCGCATCCATTGTCCAGGATCTCTTAACCTTGGCAAGGCGAGGGGTGGCAGTGAAAGAGGTCGTCGAATTTCGCTCCCTGGTTCAGGGGTATCTTGAAAGTGCAGAATTTGGAACGTTGAAAAAGGCTCATCCTGAGGTTGTGCTAGATGTCGATCTGGCAGACTTTACCGGGAATGTAATGGGTTCCAGAATGCATCTACAAAAAGCTGTGATGAACATCATTATTAACGGAATGGAGGCCATGCCTGAAGGCGGAACACTGTCTATTAGCAGCAGGGCTGTATATGTTGATACCGTTATAAAAGGCTACGATACAGTGCAGGAAGGGGATTATGTTTGCCTTACTGTGAGCGATTCCGGGGTTGGTATGTCTGAGGAAGTGGTCACCCAGATTTTTGAGCCATTCTTCACCCGGAAAAAAATGGGACGAAGTGGAACCGGTCTTGGCATGGCGGTGGTGTATAGTACGGTGAAAGATCATGGTGGGTATATTGACATTGACAGTGAACCTGATAAGGGTTCTGTCATCACCTTGTACTTTCCACTCACCCGAGAAAGCAGTCCGGTTCGTGAGCAATCTACAGATTTATTATCACTTACAGGCAACAGTGAACATCTTCTTATTGTTGATGACATCTTCGAACAGCGGCAGATTGCCTCCGCCATGCTGAAACGGCTGAATTATACCGTTGCAACTGCTGCCAGCGGAGAGGAAGCGGTTGCCTATGTTCGCGACAATGCAGTAGACCTCGTCCTTCTGGATATGATTATGCCGCCAGGTATGGACGGTTTCGATACCTTTATGGCCATAAAAGCAGTAGTGCCGGAAATGCCGGTGGTGATTGCCAGCGGCTATTCCGAAAATGATCGGGTTCGGCGGGCATTAAGTTTTGGCGCTGGTACCTATATCAAAAAGCCCTATTCTGTCGAGACTTTGGGAAAGGCTATCTATACCATTCTCAATGATGCATAAATTCAAAATCGATAGATTAGCCAATCATTCAACTGGCGGGTTGAGAACCGTGGTGAGTAAAGAGCAGTTAGAGGATAAATGAACGATTTCGTATTTGAGAATAAACAGCAGGTCCAACAACGTTTGCTCGACTGGTTTATCCGTACCGATCGACAGCTTCCCTGGCGTAAAACCTATGACCCTTACCATGTGTGGATATCTGAGATTATGCTGCAGCAGACTCAGATGGAGCGAGGAATAGACTACTTCAATCGATGGCTCCTCCGATTTCCCGATGTCCATGCCGTAGCCGCTGCGGATGAGCATGAGATCCTAAAAAACTGGGAGGGACTCGGCTATTATGCAAGAGCAAGAAATCTGCACGCCGCTGCCAAAATTATTTCATGGGAATATAGCGGAATTATTCCTTGCGATCCTGGCGAGCTTCAGGGGCTGCCGGGTATAGGCCCCTACACGGCTGCTGCAGTTAGCTCTATTGCTTGCAATACAGACATTCCCGTGGTGGATGCCAATGTTCTTCGTGTTTATGCCCGGATATTTGATATTGACGGTCAGGTCAAATCAGGGGCTACTCGAAAGAAAATTGAACAACTTGCCAGGGAAATGCTCCCTAAGGGCAGAGCCCGGCAGTTCAATCAGGCATTAATGGATTTTGGCGGTTTGGTCTGCTTGCCGCGTAACCCTGACTGCTCCAAATGTCCTATTGCTTTTGGCTGTCTTGCCTGGCAGCGTGGAACGGTTGCCGATCGTCCTGTCACGACCAGCACCAAAAAAACCATTCTTATTGAAATGGCCACCGGTGTCCTCGAAAGTGGAGGGAAACTGTTTATCCAGCAACGAAAGAATGAGGATATCTGGGGTGGCTTGTGGGAGTTCCCTGGTGGACGCCTTGAAGAAGGGGAAGAACCTGCCGAGACCGTGGTGCGGGAGTATCGTGAAGAGACCGGGTTTCCAGTGAAGGTTTGCAACGATATTACCAGTGTTATCCACTTTTATACCCGCTACAAGGTTGTGCTGCATTGCTATGCGGTGACTTTGGCAGGCAGCGAAATCCAGCCGAGGCCACAATTGACAGCAGCCCAGGATTATAGATGGGTGGAAGCAGAAGAACTCGTTGGTTACGCGTTCCCGGCTGGGCATCGTAAATTGATGGAATATATTGCCGATTACTGTCCAGAGCTGCTTCTGGAGCCGTGTGCAGGGCGGTAGCGGGCACAAGTACCAGTATTACTTCAGGAGTGAGGCCGGTCGCTCAGTACATTGCGGATTGCTGCCGAAAAAATCACCGGGTCAAGGGGCTTCTCAAAGTAGCGACTGATGCCGATACGGGTTGCTTCGCGTTCATCAATCTTATCGCTGTAGCCGGTGCAGAGGAATACCGGAAGATCCGGCTTGAGTTCAAGTGCCTTTTCGGCAAGCTCACGTCCACTCATGACCGGCATGGTCATATCGGTTATCAGCAATTGTATATGATCAGTGTGCTGGCGGAAATATTCCAGGGCTTGTTCCGGGTCGATGTAGGTGATCACCGAATAGCCAAGCTTTTGCAGCATGAGCATTCCTACTTCAAGCAGTGCTTCATCATCATCAACCAGCAGAATGTTTTCGCTGCCACCTGGCAACATGGGGGGTGAGGTTACCTGTTTCTCGTCTACTATCTTTTCAATGACCGGCAGATAAAGGATGAACGTTGTGCCCTGACCAACAAAAGATTGAACCAGTATAGCGCCGTTATGGCTCTGGATGATGCCATGAACGATAGACAGCCCCATTCCGGTTCCCTTGCCGAACTCCCGAGTGGTGTAATACGGATCAAATATCTTTTCAATAAGGTGAGGGGCAATACCGTGTCCGGTATCGCTGACGCTCAGCCGGATGTAACGGCCTGGTGGAATCTCGCCTGTAGAACATTTCAGTGGTTCTCGGAGTAATTCAGTCCTGGAGGCAATTGTGAGCGTGCCGCCGGTATCCTCCATGGCCTGCACGCCATTGGTAAAAAGATTCAGGAGGGCCTGATATATTTGTGGCGGATCGGCAAGAAGATGTTCATCAATGGTCTGGATCTGATTGATCAGCTCAATATTGGGCGGAATGATGGTGCGCAGAAACCGCAGAGAGTCTTTGAGGAGATCGGCGACTGCTATGGGGCGAAGTTCTTTATCCGACTTACGGTTGAACATCAGCAGATGTTGAACAATATCACGTGCCCGGTTGCAGGCGTTGCGTATTTCAGACAGATTGTGGTAGGTCGGGTGAGATTCGGTCGTATCAAGGAGGGCGAGCTCGGCATTTCCAATGATGATGCCAAGAATATTATTGAAATCATGAGCGATTCCTCCGGTAAGGTTACCAAGAGCTTCAAGCTTCTGGGAGAATCGGAGTTTTTGTTCGAGTTGCTGTCTCCTGATGTGTTCACGTTTTAAAACGATGATCTGGGAAATGAGACCAGCATACACCTCAAGGGGCCGGACCGTCTCATCTGTAGGGCGGGCACCGGACTTCGAAGTATCGACGGAAATTACGCCAATAAGCTCTCCTTTTTCATTGTTCATCCGAACGAAGAGGTTGTCCTGTGGGTGCCACATGTCTTCTCTGTCTGGTATAGATCCTTCTCCATAGAAAACCGCCTCCTGATTGAGAATGCTTTTCATGTTATGTGGAACATAATAGCTCATCTGGCCAAGCTTGATACCGAGTTCGAAAATATCATCATACCAGCTCTGCGGGAGGTGGGTCATCCTGATCTTGGCGAGCACTTCATCAGAAATGCCGGCAGAACCGATGAACTCGCGAAAAGGTGGTTCATCTTTAAAAAGCAGGATGAGCACTCGACTGAAATCAGAAAGTTCTATAATAGCCTTACTCATTTCTGCAAACAGGGCTTTTTCATCACGTATGGATAGAATCGAGGCTGCAGAGATACTGAACTGTTCGATCTGTTTAGAGTAGTTGAGGAGGGATTTTTCACTCTGATGCAGGGCCATTTCTGTTTTTTTGCGAATGGCAATCTCGCTTTGCAGTCGCCGGTTGAAGAAAAAGAGGCCGATACAGCCGAGGGTGATGAGGATGGTAGCGGCACCGAGTATCATCAGGGCGCGATATATCCAGTGCGGCAGTTTATCCTGCTCGGCGGAAAAGATAAAGCCATCGAGTGAGTAGTTGTCGGGTATGAGTTGATACTGGTGGAACGTCTTGGCGATATGTTCCCAGCGTCCTGGGTTCATATGGCCAATCTCGACCAGGTCGGCGAGGATGAGTTTTTCAATTTCGTCCGCTTCGTATCGGAGATGTTCGCGGCTTTTTTTTGATTGATATGTGTTGAGTATGAGATCAATAATCTCTTCTTTGTGGGCGAGCGCGTAGTGCCATCCTTTAACGGTTGCTTCACGAAAGGCCTGGACCCTGGCAGGATTGGTCTTGGCTTCATTTTCCGTTGTAAACAGACAGTCTCCGTAGAAGTCAATACCATATGAAGATGGAGAGATGATGGTGTAGGGTATATGTTTTTCCTTCAAATAGTATGGCTGGTTGGTGATATAGGCTGCCAGTACGTCAATGTTTGGATCGAAGTAATCATTATACGAAGCTACATCTTCGAGAAGAATAAGCTTGTCGAAATTGACACCTTCGCCGTGGAGCATGGCTTGCAACTCGATATCTCGGCTGGTCCGGCTCATTTTGACGATTTTGCCGGAAAGATCCTGGGGGACGGTGATACCGCTGCTCTTTCTGGCAACAAAGATAAGAGGTGAGTGCTGAAAAATAGCAGCAACGGCGACCAGCGGTTTGCCATTGAGTCGTTGTAATAGCATCTCAGCATTAGTCACGCCATAGTCGGCATTGCCATTCAATACCTCATCGATGGTGTCCTTTCCTTTGCCGCCCTCAATGAGTGTTACCTGTAAACCGGATTCACTATAGTATCCTTCTTTAATAGCTGCGTAATAACCGGCAAACTGGAATTGATGCAGCCATCGCAATTGAAGACGTATGGAGGTGGTTTCGGCTATCGCTCCAGTGGTGGCGCGAGCCATGCCACTCCAGCTCACAACGAACAGCAAGAGAAGAACGAATGGTAGGCGACGAAAGATGGCGGGTAACTTCAGCTTTGAAGTCCGGTTTCGATACATAAAACCCTGGCTAGCAGATGAACATATTGTCTATGCCGGCCAGCCTGGTGGCGATGAAATCTGGCCTACAAAGGAGAACACCTTGAAATAATACATTATTGTCACCTGGCAACGCAAGCAAAATGACAGCATTTTTTTGAAAGGAGGGTTGATGAAAAGGAGATACCTGAAAGATCAGATGAGATTAGGGAGTATATTCAAGGAGTACGGGGCAATGATCTGAACCGGAAACTTCAGGAAGAATTGTTGCATCAGTCACCTTGGCAACGCTCTGACCATCTATCCAGAAATAATCGATACGCCAACCGATATTGCGGGCCCTGGCGTTGAAGCGATAGCTCCACCAGGTGTAGTTGTCAGGATCCTGGTTAAATTTCCGGAATGTATCTACATAACCTGCGTCGACGAAGCTATCCATCCATGCACGTTCTTCAGGAGTGTAACCAGGGTTTTTAACGTTTGCTTCTGGGTTCTTCAGATCAATGGCTTTGTGGGCAACGTTGAAATCGCCACAGAGAATGACCGACTTGTTTTTGCGAAGGCTGTTAGCGAAATGCAGGAGGGCATCGTTAAAAGCAAGCTTGTAGTCGAGGCGCTTGAGACCATCCCCTGAATTGGGAAAATAGATGTTGGTCAGGTAAAAATCATCAAACTCAAGGGTAAGAACCCTTCCTTCACAATCAAATTCTTCGTTGCCGAGACCGGTTATGACGCTAAGTGGTTGAATTCTGCTATAGACAGCGACTCCGGAATAACCTTTTCGCACAGCACTGTGCCAGAAAGCGGTATAACCATCGGGTTGCAGTAGCGATTCCGACAACTGATCGGGAGTTGCCTTGATTTCCTGCAAGGCGAGGATATCGGCATCAAATTTTGCAATACTCTTTGGAAAGCCTTTTTTTTCAATGGCCCGGATACCATTGACATTCCAGGACATGAGCCGAATAGATGGTTTGCTGGTCTGCTTTTTTGTCTTGCGTGGGGGATTGCGTGGAACGACCTCATATTGGGGACATTCCTGCAGCAATGGGCAAATGTCGCAATGTGGTCTAACGGGTTTGCACAACAATTGACCAAAGGCAACCAGTATGGAATTGACAGATTTCCAATGTTCTTCCGGAAGACTATTTCTTAGCGCCATTTCGGTTTCAAGCGGGGTATTCGTGTCAACATAGCGCCAGATATTCATTATGCGATGGACATGGGTGTCGACGCAAATTGCAGGCAGGTCAAAGGCGATGGCGCGCACGAGATTGGCGGTCTTCCTGCCAACCCCAGGCAGGGTAACCAACTCTTCAATGGTGTTTGGAACCAGATTGTCAAATTTGGAGAGAGCAGCTGGCAGTGCTTTGAGAAAACGAGCCTTATTGCGAAAAAAGCCGACGGGAAAGATGAGCTTTTCGATTTGCTCCTCTGAGAGAGCGTCGAGCGCTTCGGCGTTGCCGGCAACGCGAAATAATTTCTCAGCCGCAACTGCAGTGGTTTCATCCTTCGTTCTGGCAGAAAGGATGGTGGCGACAAGAACTTTAAACGGGTCTTTGGTCTGTACAGCAATGAGATCGACCACAGGCACCTGCACACCTTTGACGTGAGCTGCGACCTTGTCGAGAAAGAAATTGATATCGATCGGAGAAAACATGCTTTACGATGGGTCAGTTATCTACCCACTATGCTACCATACACGTACTTTGCCCGTATCGATATGGACAAAATCAGCCTGGGCATAATATCCGACGCCTCCGGCTTTAAGTGATTTGGCGACATCGCGCAGCTGCCTCGTTGAAAGATCACTCAATCTGACATCAATGGCCTGGCCTTTGAGGTGGAGGCTGTTTCTGGCTACTCCTCCCGATTTGGACCTCAGCATGGCGTTGGTTTTGGGAGAGCGGTATCCGGATATCACTTCATAGACACCCTTACTGCCGGTTTTGCGTTGAATGGCGTAGAGAATGTCCATCAAACGGAAATCGATGGGATGGACATCGCCAGTCCTGTAGTCACGCAAAAAGGAGTAGAGGTCACGTTTTATGGTTGGAGGGCAAGATTTGCCAAAATAACGGAGTTGGAATTCTTCCTGAGTGTGAGTATTGACGAGAATAATAGGTTTCGGTGCCCGCTTCTTGTCATCTTTAAGAACAGGTACGGTAGACGTGTATTTAGCGAAAAGCTCACCGGGGTTGGTAAGACAAAGGCCGAGAGCCAGCTGAGTCGAGGCGACCAGAAATCTTCGCCGGTTCATCAAAGGGTCTTTGTGATCGGTGGTCATTTGGTGGTATACCTCTTTAAATGGGTTAGGGGTCAAAAAAATCTATTTTATTAAGATACTTAGGAGCTTTTTGTCGCGCGCATAAATATCACCATTAAAATTGATTGTGCCGTCTTTGTCAACCCAGACTGTCTGGTACGTAATGTGTACAGGAACAGGTCGAGATAAACGCACGACTTTTCTTGTATCTTTTCCATAGAGGTCAATAACTTTATCTCGAGTCCAGCCGCCATCCTGGTCGTTGAGGACAAAAATAGCAAGCTCCAGTGGGTTGCTTACCCGAATGCAGCCATGGCTGAAATCACGCTTTGTCCGTTGGAAGAGATTTGGCGACGCGGTGTCGTGCATGTAAACAGAATATTGGTTGGGGAAGACAAACTTGACCTTGCCAAGGGCATTCCATGGGCCTGGGTCCTGCCTGAGTTTGTAACCGCGCATTCTGCCAGGCGTGACCGTGTGCCAATCCATGGTCGTTGAATCGAGTTCGACAGCTTCCGGTTGCCAGCTGGAAAACACCCGGATGTGACGTTTGGATAAATGGTTTGGATCCTTCCTGAGACCCGGCAGTTCCTCATTGGCTGCAATGCTTGGGGTTACGTTCCAGTAGGGATTGAAGTCCAGATAGGCCACAGTGTCACTGAAAACCGGAGTTTGATGCTGATCCTGGCCGACAATGACAGCAAAGTCGAGTGTCGGGGTGTCACTGTTGTCCTGAAACGCCTTGAGATTAAAGCTGGCAATGTTGACCATGATATATTTGTCACCAAGCTCGTGCGCATGCCAACGCCAGCGGGCCATGTTGATGCGGATCATGTCCACTTTCTGTGCGGCAGTGATATTCATTGCGGCAGTGGTTTTTTTGCCGATCACACCGTCCTGGGTCAGGCCATGGTGACGCTGGAAAACCTTAACGGCCTCTTCTAATTCAGGATCATAGAGATTTGTGTCGAGGACGGTGGCCTTTTCTTGCAATTCACCAGTCACTTTGAGTCGTTCCCTGATTGTCGGGACACGTGCATCGTGCTCGCCGGGACGAAGAGACTCACCACCTGCCACTTGTGGCCACCCTCCATCAGCAGCAATTTTACGGTAACGGGCAAGGGCTGACACCAAACTTCGGTAATGATAGTGTTGAGGTGGAAGATTTTTGAAAAACTGGTCGAGATCACTGACAACAAGCACTTGCTTGACAGTCAAAAGCGGATTGAAGTCACTTTCGCCTGCTTCGGCAAAAAGTTCAGGATCGGTTTCGTGAGGTTTCAATTGCCCATAACTGACGTCGTGGATGTATTTCACCAAGCTATAGGTCAGGCTGGTGTCAAGTTGAGCAAGTTCAGCTGCGTTTTCGGTATGCCACAAGTTCAGGAGTCGGTCCAGGTTGTATTCCTGCGGGTCAAGACCTTGGAGGTCAGCATTCCTGATGTATTCCAGGATGACCTCTGCCTTGGCGGTTGGGCCGTCGACAGTTACCCAGAGCGGATACGGCCCGAGGTCCCGATAAATCAGGGCAAGGCACATCTCTTCTGATTTCAAGGTAATTTCCGGCTCTGATACATTGACCAGTTCCATTGGATAGCAGACCAGTTGACTGGCCATGGCTTTTGCTAACTCATCAGATGTAGGTCGTGACTGGGCAGGGGTTGAAGAAAAGAAAAAGAAGAGAAGGCAGCTATAGAGTGCAATACTGCCGGAGAAACGACGAGGCCAATCAATAGGGCGTATCAAGGGTGTCATGGAACCTGTGAACGTATGAGACTTCAAAAAGAGAACAAAAACGATTATCAAAGATTATCTACCATCCATTTTATAATTTTGCAAATGATGTGACACGAAACGAAGGAAAAAACAGTGAGTTGAGGAGGGGAATGGTAACTCAACTCTTAAAAAAAGAATGCTTTTGAGGTAGGAATGGGAGAAAGTGTCGATTGCACATTGGTTGCGCAACCGACACTTTTTTAAGTGTGATGTTTGCTAAAGTGCCAGATTGTCAGGGGAAAAATTCAGAGTAGCAAAATAATCCTCGGGTGTTTCTTCCCGGCGAATGAGTTGCACAGTTGAGTCAGACGACAGCAGCAACTCTTTTGGTCTCATTTTGCCGTTATAATTGAAACCCATGGCGTGTCCATGTGCTCCAGAGTCATGAATGACCAGAATATCACCTTCGTTGATTGGTGGCAGTTCACGCTGAATGGCAAATTTATCGTTATTTTCACAGAGCGAACCGACGACATCCACCGGTGGGGCGGTCTGGAATGTTTCTTTGCCGAGAACTTCAATGTGATGGTAGGCTCCATATAAGGCCGGGCGCATCAGGGCCGTCATACAAGCGTCAACGCCAATATAGGTTCGGTAGATATCTTTACGGTTGATTGCCTGCACAACCAGGGCTCCATGGGGGCCGGTCATATAGCGCCCACTTTCCATGCAGAGCGCCGGCATGTAGCCGTGTCGAATTTTAAACGCTTGGAACAGGCCGCTAATCTCGCGACCCATTGCTTCGATGTCTAAGGGCTCCTGGTCAGGACGATAGGGGATACCAAGTCCTCCACCTATATTGATGAATTCAAATGAGATGTTTAATTCGGATGAGATTTCCTCGACTAAAGCTAGCAGCATCTCGGCAGTCTGCACCATATAACTATAGTGCAATTCATTGGAAGCGAGCATGGTGTGCAGACCGAATCGTTTTGCCCCTCTGGCCATCGCCTGCCGATAGGCGTCGATAATCTGGTCATGGCTCACGCCATATTTTGCCTCTGTAGGATTACCGATGATATCGTTACCGGTACGACGCGAACCGGGATTGTAGCGAAAACAGATGAGTTCCTGCATATTGGGAACTTTTGGTATGAGAGTGATGTCATCAAGATTGAGGATGCAGCCTCCATCTTTTTCCGCTTCCAGAAATTCTTCGAGACTGGTGTTATTTGAGGTGAACATGATGTCGTCACCTCGCCCCCCTAGTTGTCTGCTCAACATGAGTTCTGTGGTGGAGGAGCAATCAAAGCCAAAGCCCATGTCCTGCATGATTGCCAGTATTTTCGGGTTGGGCAAGGCTTTAACCGCATAATACTCGCGAAATGACTCTACTCCAGAAAAGGCCTGACGAACAGCCGCACCTGTTTCACGAATGCCGGTCTCATCATAGATGTGGAACGGTGTGCCGTAGTGCGCGACGATTGCGGGAAGGGATGGATACAAGCGGTTTTTGAAAGAGGGTGATAATGGCATTTTCGTACTCTCCTGATGAATATTTACCGAATAGGAATTCTTGATGTTTCTTTATAGGTATGGAGGACGGTGGTCGTTCTTGTGGCGATCACACCCTCAATTGTGGCTATCTGGTTGCGCAGCAGGTCGCCGAGCTCTTCGGTATTAGCGGTCCGTGCCTTTACAAGGTAACCATCTTCGCCTGCGATAAAATGTACTTCCTGTATTTCCGGGATGGCAGCCAGCTGGTCGCCGATGGTTCCTTTTCCTGAGCTATGCAGCCTGGTGGTAATATGTATATAGGAAATCTGGCTTCTGGAAAAACGTTCAGGGTTGAGGCGAACTTCATATCCATCTATTATTCCAGTTTTTTCCATCTTACGGATTCGTTCAAGGACCGCAGAAGGTGCAAGCCCAACCTGCCGGGAAACCTCAACGTTGGGAATCCTTGCCTTGTCCTGTAAGATTTTCAGGATCTCCATACTTATTTCGTCGATCATGTCGCCATATCTCCTTTTTAGAGAATATTATTCTCCTCGTTGGTTGTTGTCAAGAATATATAGTGCTGAAAGGATCAGGTGAGAGGAATATTTTGTTACTTACTACTTTAATAGGTGGTTGTTTGCGGCGATTGAAATTTCGCTAGAAGGTTATGAAGAGAAATTGGCGCAATTAGACATATGTGGTATTGTGCAAATGTTACATAGCAAGCAGGTGAAACACCCTGAACATAGCGCTTACTGCTGCCAAACACGTTCAGAAAAATTATAGATTTTTTGCGACAAGGAGGAGGGATGAGCTATACTATTACACCATTATTGACGGGAGTTCGCAATCCAGACCAAGGGATCATGACCTATCAACAAGGATATGGGACACGTATATGGTTACCGATATGGTCATTCCTGGTTCAGGGCGAAGGGCACAATATCTTGATCGACACTGGCCTTGATGAGAATGAGCTCTTTCCGCCGGCAGGGTTTACCGAAGAGACCGGTCTCGTTCCCCGGACATTGGGGGAATGTCTGGAGATGCAAGGATTGACAGTAGAGGATGTGGATATTGTCATCAATACACATCTCCATGATGATCACTGCGGTAACAATATGCTGTTGACCAAGGCCAAATTCTACGCTCATCCCGACGAGATTGCCTTTTGTCTGCATCCTCACGCCATTGATCATCGCTATGACGAGTATTTTATTGAAAATATTGACTTCATTCAAGCTACCAACGATATGGTAATTGTGCCGGGCATCAGGGTGCTCCATTCACCTGGCCACTCGGTTGGCTGTCTGTCTGTTGTCATCGATACCGTTCAGGGGCCGGCAGTTATCACTGGGTTTTGCTGTAACAATAAAAATTTTCCAGAAAATGGGCCCGCGGTCTGTCCAGGCGTCCATCTGGATGCCATTGCCGCTTGGGAGTCTATTCAGAAGATCAAAGGGTTGGGGGTGAAGATTCTGCCGATGCATGAATTAACACTTAGTCCCATTGTCTGACAGTTGCCTGAAAATGAAAGGAGCCGGTCTCGTATTGTGTGGGGATCGGCCCTTTGTAATTATGAAAATTCACCTGCAAGCAAATTATTTTATCCTTCTGTCTGCAAAGCGTGCTACCATAAGTTGAATGTGCCTATCCTGGCAATGGGGCCGGATGGTTTTTCCTCAGTTCTACAGGTGCACAACCGATGGTGGCAGTCTCTATTATTATTCCGACCTATAATGAAGCAGAGAATATCGATCTGTTGCTTGAACGGATTTTTGCGGTCGAAGATCTTCAGTGTCTTGATTATGAAGTGGTTTTTTCTGACGGTGCGTCAACCGATGGGACCTGTAAATTTGTAGAAAAGTGGCTTGATAACGACAGGGTCAAACTCGTGTGCTCCAAGGAAAATGAAGGGTTGTCGGCGGCAGTTATGGCTGGTGCGCGTGCTGCTGCAGGGGAGTTTGCGGTAGTCATGGATGCCGACCTGAGTCACCCGCCAGAAATGATTCCAGCGCTTGTCGCACCACTCATTTCCGGCGCCTGCGATATGGCCATCGGCAGTCGTTACACCACAGGTGGAGATACTCCGGAATGGCCAATATCACGTAGGATATCATCAAAAATTGCTACATTCCCAGCGCGGATGTGGACCGATGTCAAAGACCCACTGGCTGGATTTATTGCCGTTCGGCGCGAGCGTCTTGCCAGTATGAATCGGCAGGTGTGCGGATTTAAAATTGGTCTTGAGCTTTTGGCAACAGGTGAGGATGATCTGCGGGTCAAAGAGATTCCCATTATTTTTCGGGACAGATGTTATGGCACCTCGAAAATGGGTGTCAAGGTGATGATCGATTATTGTCGGCAACTTCTTATGCTGGCAGGTGTCAATATCGTACCGATTCCAAGTGGGAAACTGCTTCCTCTTCTTCTCACGTTATTGATAATGGACTGCACCATCCTGACCATGTCGCTTGAGGGGGGGGTTCGTCCTGGTCTTGCCCACTGGTTGAGTTTCATTCCTGCCAGTAGTCTGGGGGCTGCTGTTCTCATCTATTTGCACCGGAAATCGTTGCCAGATATTTCTGCCAGAAGGCGTCTGGAGTACCTGATCGGATTTTTCTGGGTTGTGTTTCTCGTGTTATTACTCAGAAGCGGATTGGTTGCCTCTCTTGGTTCAGAACAGAAAATATTGACTACGGCTGGAGTTTTCTGGGTCGCTCTGTTCGGGTTGGCTGCTGTTTATGTGGGAAATGTAGGGTATGTGTTTTCCATAGGTCAAAAACGGATACGTGGTCCTCTTGTTCAGCGATTTTATGGCTTGGGTGTTTTTTTGTACCTCATATTCTTACGGCTCGTCTATCTCGGTAGTGCCCCGGTCTTGCCTGAAGAGCGTTACTATCAGGATCTCATTGCAATGTGGCCTCTCTTTGGTCAGGCAGGTACAGCTATTGGCCACACTGCAGCCGTCTCTTCCAGTGTCGAAGGTGTTTTTAAGCTTCGGGGAGCTATCTGGTTGCTCTGGTTTCTTTCAACAACCTGTGTTTTCAGTCTTGCTAGGCTGATGTTCGATCGTGGCACGGCATTCATGTGCTGTCTGCTCTTTGCTGTACTCCCATTCTTTTTCGGCAGCGGTCTTTTTGTAAGTGGTGATGCGCTGTTAGTATTTTGTTGGTCGTGTACTCTCTATATCTTATATCGGACACTTGTCAACGAGGTGAACCGTGGCTGGCTATGGGCCGGACTGGCCTTGGGTTTCGGGATGCAGGTGGATCTGCGAATGTGTGCACTCCTCGTTGCTGTAGTGGTCTACCTACTGATGCATACAAAAGACAGACAGCGTTTTTATGCTCCCATGCCGTATCTGGCCTTGGGGGTACTGCTGCTCACAACATTGCCTTCCCTTCTGCTGGATGCCAACAGTGGACAGCCGATACCACAGCCCGAAAGATGGCTGAACAGTCTTTTGGGGGAAGCGACGGTCAATAGTTTTGTGGTGATCGTGCTGCTTTTGAGTCCAACCGGTTTGGTTGCGGGCGGGTATGCGTTGTTAAGGTGGCTGCAATCCCGTTCTGCTGCAGGTGTAAGTGAAGTAAAAGACTGGGACAGGGGGAGAAAGTTTGTGTTGATGATGTTCTTTTTGCCATTGTTGATTTTCCTGCTTCCGGGACTCTATGCCAGCGGGCCGGTGGACGCTGGGGGAGTTATCTGGGTGGTATTGCTGCCCACCATGGCTCTCACTATCAAAAAAACTGTAGCTGCGGCCGATACAATATCCAGGCTGCTGCAGGCAGTCTGGTGGCCGACCATCGGGCTATTGATGGCGTTTTACGGTATAACCCTTCATTTAGCCGTCCTGTAACCCCTCCAAACCGAAGGAATCACGTCAGCTGTTTCCGCCGTCAGCCATTTTTTTCGGATCTAGAAGATTTTCCAACTTCTCACGGGAGAGGTCGGTATGTTCTAAGGCAACATCAAGAATAGTTCTATTTTCTGCCACCGCAATTTTGGCGAGTTCTGCCGCCCGCAGATAGCCGATCTCCGGATTAAGAGCAGTCACCAGGATGGGATTTTTTTCTAGTGCAGCCAGGCACCGGTCGTTTTTCACCACAAGACCGTCAAAGACTTTTTCTGCCAGGCTGTAGCAGCTGTTGGTCAATAATTCGATTGATGCGAGAAGATTTGCTGCAATAAGCGGCAACATGGTGTTCAGCTGAAAATTGCCTGATTGTGTGGCAAAGGTGACTGCCAGGTCATATCCGGCCACCTGTGCCGCTGCCATGGCTACTGCTTCGGGGATCACCGGGTTCACCTTGGCAGGCATGATGGAGGATCCGGGTTGCAGGGCTGGTAAAACAATTTCGCCAATGCCTGATAGTGGGCCGGAGTTCATCCAGCGCAGGTCATTGGCAATTTTCATAAGCGACATCGCAAGAGTCTTCAAATGGCTTGAGACCTCAAGGGCTGTGTCCATGCTACTGATCCCTTTGTAGAGCGAGCGTGCCTTCGCAAAACGTATTCCGGTAGCTTCGTTAATATAAGTGATTGCGGTGGCGGCAAAATCGGGATGGCAGTTGACCCCGCTGCCAATGGCCGTCCCGCCGAGCGGTAGCCTGGTGAGGCGATCAAAGCTGTCTTGAAGCCGAGCACTACTCTCTTCAATCTGCAGGGCCCAGGCTTCAAATTCAGCTTGGACCCGGATGGGAAGGGCGTCCATGAGATGAGTACGTCCGGTTTTTATTACCTCACTATATTCTGCGGCTTTGGAACGAATGGAGTCGGCAAGCTTCTGTGTTGCCGGAATCAATGCTTTTCGCACCTCAATCGCTGTGGCGATATGAACGGCGGCGGGGATGACATCATTGCTGCTCTGGCCGAGATTAACATGATCGTTGGGACTGACCTTTACACCTTTCGCTTTTGCCATCGAAGAGATGACCTCATTGACGTTCATGTTGGTTGAGGTGCCTGATCCGGTTTGGTAGACCGAAACCGGAAATTGATCGCGTAATTCTCCTTTGGTCAGCTGTTCACACGAGATGACAATCTGTTTACCCCTCTCCTGGTCAAGAAGTCCGAGTTCCATATTCGCCTCGGCGGCAGCCTGTTTGATGAGAATTACTGTAACAATGAATTCCCAGGGCATCGGCTGTGGGTGGATTGTGAAATTATTGACAGCTCTTTGGGTTTGAGGTCCGTAAAGTACTCCGGCAGGGAGTTCGACCGGGCCCATGCTGTCATATTCGATTCGTCCATGTTCTGATGTCATATGCTTTCCTCTCTGCTGATAAAGGGAGAAATGTTGTTGCGATCAAATTCGGCCAATTGCTGTCGAAGAATATCTCTGCATAAACAACAAAGATCTCTTTGTTTTTCTTGCGTTAGAGGGGCAAAATTTCAGTAAAACACAGAAGGTGAAAGGGGGATATACATAGAGTACCAGTGATGTTGCTGGCACCTGAAAGCTCTATATGTTTAGATCATAAATTACAACCCGCATGAGTGTATGTCAAACAGGTAACGCGCCTAGGAGACAATGAATTTAATAGAAAAGTTGAATAATTTGTCTGGAACAAAAGGTTGAATTGCGAGATAGTAAAAAAAGCACTATGTGGCAGTCTTTGCTCTCTATGGGAGAAAAAATGATATTCTGTGATTTGTTTTCATGAAGATATTTGCAGCTTTGCTGGCTCTGACTGGGGCTTGTATTCTTTTATATTCAATCCATTTAATCTTAAAGGTCTACGCGCTTGCGCCGGAGAGTCAAAGGCGAAGATGGTCACTTTTGACCGCGCTTATGGGGTGCTTTGTTTTAGGTTATCTTGGATTCGTAGTCATTATTGTTACTGGCGTTGTTTTTCCAGTAGAACTGCTGGTTGGCGGGGTGTTTTTGGGTGGGGCGCTTTTTGTTGTAGTTGTACTCATGCTATCCAAAGCGACCATTACCGAATTGTATCATTTGAATAATGGACTGGAATCCGCCGTAAGAAAACGCACGGCAGAGCTTGAGGCTTCAAACAGTTCGCTGCAGAAATCTCAGATCGATATAAAAGAGCAAAAAAGATTTCTGGAAAACGTACTGAACTCACTTGGTCACCCGTTCTATGTCATAAATGTTCACGACTATTCTATTGCTCTTGCCAACGCTGCCTCCGGGTTTGGCGATCTCAATTCAGGTCAGGCAACAACCTGTCATCGACTGACCCATAACTCGGACACCCCTTGCGACTGCGCAGATCATCCCTGCCCTCTCGAGTTGATTAAAGAAACAGGTAAACCTGTGAAAGTTGAGCATGTTCATTTCGATCACCTTGGGCAGCCGAAAGATGTTGAGATTCATAGCTATCCAATTTTTGACGAACGTGGCAAACTGGTTCAGACCATCGAATATGTTCATGATGTCACCGTCAGGAAAACGTCAGAACGGGAAATGCTGAAGGCCAGGCGGGAGGCTGAACGGGCCAATATGGCCAAGAGTGAATTTCTCGCCAACATGAGTCATGAGGTTCGCACTCCAATGAACGCCATTATTGGCATGACAAGCCTGGCGTTGTCGACAGATCTCACATCCATGCAGCGACACTATCTCATGACAGTACGGGATTCATCCGAGCTGCTCTTGAATATCATAAATGATATCCTCGATTTTTCGAAGATTGAAGCAGGAAAGCTCGAACTCGACCAACGACCGTTTCACCTGGGCACTGTGCTCAATAACATTTTGAGATCATTAAAGTTAAAAGCAAGTGAGAAAAAGGTGGCGCTCATTCTCTCTTATGATCCAGTCGACCCTGCCGGATATTTCTTGGGCGATGATCTGCGACTCAGTCAGATACTGATTAATCTGGTTGGCAATGCTATTAAATTCACTAAGGAAGGAGAGGTCTCTCTTATCTGCGAAGAGGCGATGCGGAATGGGGTGGCTGAAATCTCATTTTTTGTCAGCGATACGGGAATCGGGATTCACTCAGACGCCCAGACACGTATTTTCAACATCTTCTCCCAAGCTGACAGTTCGATTACTCGATCCTATGGCGGCACGGGTCTGGGGCTGGCCATTAGCCAGAGATTGGTGCAGATGATGGGCGGTGACATTCGATTGACGAGCGTTGAAGGGCGAGGGGCGACCTTTTACTTCACTTTGCCTTTTTCTGTTGTTGAGAAAAAAGATCTACCAGCGAAAAATATTACCAATGGTGCGCCGGTTGTATGCGCTCTCAACATTCTCCTTGTTGATGATATCGCAACGAACCGTGATCTGGCTATGATGTTACTGGAAAACGATGGCCACGCTGTGACGTGCGTTGAAAGCGGCGCTGAAGCTTTTGAGGCCCTGGCTGAACATCATTTTGACTGTGTTTTGCTTGATATTCAGATGCCTGAAATGGATGGTTTTCAGGTAACAGAGCTTATCCGAAGTGCTGAAAATGACGTCAGTCCTGACTTTGGAGAGCACCAGTCGCGGTTTGCAAAGGCTGCCGCAAGACTCCAGGGCGGCCATATGCCCCTTATCGCCATGACGGCGCATGCAATGAGTGGTGATCGTGAGCGTTGTCTGCAGGCCGGTATGGATGGCTATATCAGTAAACCATTTCAGCTCGATGAAATCCGCTGCCAGTTGAACATGCTATGCAAAAGAGGGCAGGAAGCTATCTGATGGTCTGAGAAAAAGAAGGCCGTCTGCAACCTTGATTGTTGCAGACGGCTAAAGCAGAACTTCAGAACAAAATTATTTGTCAGCTTTCCACAAGCCATGCAGGTTGCAGTAGGCTTTGGCAGAAACCTTATCTGCTGCGATCGGGAAGAAGGCTGCCGGTTTGCTGTCCGGCTTTAAAAACTGGCGGTAGACGGTGTCGTCGACGATGAGCTCAATCCACTCAATGAAATGTTCGGTGGTCATTGGGTGATCTACGCTACCCACGTTGACCTGCCAGCCGTTATCTTTTTTCTCAAGTGCCGGTACGTGTTTTTCAACAGCTGCGTCGGTAGTGTTTTCCGTCATCTCGACCATGGGGGCACCGCAGCAGTTGAGATCACCACCTCCGGCAGTAAGGACCTCGACAATATTTCCACATGCGTTGCACTTGTACACTGCCATTTTCTTTGCCATAGCAAAATCCTCCGGTTGTGAATCGTGGGTTTGGACTCTTCTCGTCCTGGGCTGGTTCTCTTTACTGAACCAGACAACGAGTGCCGCAATGAATTTTCGGAATGTTTTGAGTCCGTTCTGATGTTGTAGACTCCTTGAAGAGTATACCGTAATGTTACTGGCTGTCTACAGGAAAAAAATAGATACGGGGTGAAGTATTGATTGGCTATGTCAGCTTCTGTTATTTGTAGTATATCGTAATAACATAAAAAAGCTATACGGTTCCATCGTTTTTTTCGTTAGTTGATGCTTGTGCGAAGGAAATAGGTTGAGGTGGTAATATATGTCAGGCTGCAAGTGGGCCTGGAGGCTCTTTGCATAGACATCTGAATTGGAGTAGCGAAAAAAAATAGAAATCAATCTGAAGGGATTAAGTATCTCGGTGAATAATCGATTTTAGCTTAGTAAATCTCAGTTAGCAGGTTTCTATTCGATTTTTCAAGAGGCTAGTGTTTTGGAAAAACTCACATTTTTATTTGACATTTCAGGGCATTTGTCTGATTGTTTGGTAGGCGGACAGTGATAGTAACCTTAAAAATATTCAGGAGGGAAGACTGATGTTACATCGTGCATGCAGAAATATTGTTATCGGGGGTTGTTTTCTTCTTGCCACCATCACGCAAGGCTTTGCTGCGGATTATGATCATACCATTGAGGCCAAGGATATCACTTTTTCCTGGAAGATTGATGGCGACAATCTGGCAGGAAAAATTGCCGCCAAAACAGACGGCTGGGTTGGTGTCGGATTTAATCCGAGTGAGAAAATGAAAGATGCCAATTTTATTCTTGGTTACGTGAAAGATGGTGAAACCAAAATCATCGATGAATATGGCACAACTTCCACCGGTCACAAGAATGATGAGGATCTGGGTGGCAAAACCGATTTGACGCTCGTCAGCGGAACAGAAGAAGGTGGCATGACCACCATTGAGTTTGTCATGCCGCTGAAGTCTGGCGATGATAAAGATGGTGAACTTGTCGTCGATGGAGACACTGTCGTACTTTTAGCCTACGGTTCCGGTCGTGACAGCTTCAAAAGTAAGCATAAATTCAGAACCTCCATCACCGTCAATCTTGGTACTGGTGCAGTAAAATAGTTAACACCATGAGCTGGTTGCCTATGCCCTTGAGCCGTTATATACAACACTTGGTAGTAGTACTGATATCCTTCTGTTGTATAATTGCGGCTCAGGCTGACGACCAGGCAGTACCTTTGGCGAGTGACATCCCGGCAGATACAACAGGCAATGCCGGTCGGGATTGGGTTGTGGAGAAAACTGGGAGTTTTCTGCCGCTGGATACGCTTTTTGTCGATGAAAACGGCAATTCGGTAACCCTTAGGTCTATTATTGACCGGCCGACCCTCATCCTGCCTATTTATTTTTACTGCCCGAGTGCATGCAGTAAAAATCTCGCCAACATGGCAGTGGCCATGAATCGGATGAACTTTGAACCGGGTCGAGATTATCGGGCTATTGCCCTCAGTTTCAGTGATACTGAAACAGCCGAGAATGCAACGAGAGCGAAGCAGAACTATCTGAAGCTGATGTATGACGGCTTTCCTGCAGACTCGTGGACATTCCTGACTGGCAGTGCAGATGCGATAAAGAGCGTGACGGATGCAATGGGTTATCGGTTCAAAAAAATGGCAGATGGCTTGTTCGTTCACCCATCGACAGTCATTGCCGTTGGTGCTGACGGCAAGATTATCCGTTACGTCTACGGTTCGTTTGTCCCCGGTGATATGGACATGGCTGTTTCTAGCGCGTTGGAAGGGACTCCGGCACTTTCGGTAAAAAGGTTTCTTGAGTTTTGTCTCAGTTATGATCCGGATAATAATAAACCTATATTTTTGTACGTAAAAATTGGTGTTGGTCTCTTTTTTGGTGTTGGGATAGGGTTGATCTTTTATTTTGGCAGGAAGAAAAAGGGAAAGTAGTTTCTCCCGCAAGGCTCAGGAGCGTTTCGAAAATCAATCCAAGGCGCTGTTGAATCGTTGGCAAGAGAAGTATTTGTAATGACCAGATCAAATTGGGGCACGGATGATACTGATAATCAGCTCTGGAACGAACAGGATGAGATGACATGAGTGAATCGATATCGTTTTTCAACACGCCATCACCGGCTCACCTGAAAGGAATGAAGGCCTGGCTGCTGACGCACGACCATAAGCGGTTGGCACTGATGTACATGTGGGCCGTTCTTTTCTGGTTTTCGTTGGGCATGATTATCGGACTCCTGGTCCGTACTGAGTTGATGACCCAGGGAAAGACCATTGTCGGTGCAGACGTGTATAACGCCATGTTCACCCTACACGGGGTGATTATGATCTTTCTTTTTATTATTCCAGCTATTCCTGCGATATTCGGCAATTTTTTCCTGCCGATACAGATTGGCGCCGACGACGTTTTTTTTCCTCGGCTGAATCTTTTTTCCTGGTATCTTTATATGTTCGGCGGCCTGTTGGCCGTCATTTCACTCGTTACCGGGCAAGGGTTTGCCGATACGGGCTGGACCTTTTATGTGCCGTTTAGTGTGACGACTGAAAGAAATGTATCACTGACTGTGAGTGCGGCATTTATTCTCGGCATGTCGTCGATGTTGACTGGCCTAAATTTTGTAACCACCGTTCATCGCATGCGCGACAAGGCCATGGGTTGGATGCAGATTCCGCTATTTACCTGGTCGTTGTATGCCACTGCCTGGGTACAGATCCTGGCTACGCCTGTCATCTCCATTACCCTGGTACTGGTGGTGTTTGAGAGGGTTTTCTCCATTGGTCTTTTCGATCCGGATAAAGGTGGTGATCCTATTTTATACCAGCATTTATTCTGGATGTATTCTCATCCCGCAGTCTATATTATGATACTACCTGGAATGGGTGTTATTTCGGAAATCATTCCAGTTTTTTCAAGAAAGGCCATTTTCGGTTACAAGGCAATTGCAGGCTCCTCCATGGCGATTGCCATTGCCGGTTCCCTGGTCTGGGCACACCATATGTACACCAGCGGCATGAGCGATGTTTCCGTGTTTATCTTTTCGCTGCTCACTTTTCTGGTTGCCATTCCTTCAGCGGTGAAAGTCTTTTCCTGGGTTTCAACCATGTATAAGGGTTCAATCGAGATGAACCCGGCCCTGCTGCTCTCTCTGATGTTTATTTATCTCTTCACTGTCGGTGGGTTGACTGGTTTGGTGCTGGGTGCAGCCGGTACCGATATCCATGTTCATGACACCTATTTTGTCGTCGCCCACTTCCATTTTGTGATGTTCGGCGGAACCGGTTTTGCCTTCTTTGCAGCCTTACACTACTGGTGGCCGAAGATGTTCGGCATCATGTATGATTTCAAGAAGGCGTATGTCGGAGCAGTCTGTGCTTGTGTCGGTTTTCTTTTTCACTATGTACCGATGTTTATACTCGGTCTGCAAGGTATGCCGAGACGCTATTACGATTATCTACCCCAGTACGAGAGCGGCAATTTTTCCGCTGGTCTCGGCGGTTATCTGATGGTATTCGGGGTGTTTCTCATGTTCTATAACCTGTTCATGAGTTTCAAGAAGAGAACACCTGCCTCAGTTAATCCTTGGGGGGGGACCACTTTGGAGTGGTCGGTGCCTTCCCCTCCACCTATGGAGAATTTTGTGGAGCCGCCTCATGTGAAAGATTACCCGTATGATTTCAGTGAGATTGTTGCCGAATCTCAAAAGGTAAAGGGGAAGGAATAACTCATGTCGACCCGAGTAGATTCAACCGGAATAAAACTAGGAATGTGGATATTTCTCTATTCCGAGATTATCCTCTTCGGTGGTCTTTTCGTACTCTATGCAATCTATTTTTATGATTATGCTGGATATTTTGCAGAAGGCGGAAAGGAGCTGAGCCGTTTTTTCGGTTCGCTCAACACCATTGTCCTTCTAATATCCAGTTTTACTGTCGCTGCCTCGATTACCGCTATTCAGCAGGGCAAGAAAAAAATGAGCATCGGTCTGCTCATTTTTTCAATATGCTGCGGGTGTATATTTCTTGTGAATAAATACTTCGAGTGGGGTGCGAAGTTTCATCATGACATCTACCCAAACTCGGAACGACTGGTAAACGGTGAGCCTGGTATTAACATCTTTTTTGGCTTGTATTATGTCATAACCGGTCTCCACGGCCTGCATGTCATAATCGGAATGACGCTGCTCAGTATCAGCTTGGTTCTTGTGATTCGGGACAAGATAACCCAGGAACGTTTTGCCATGCTGGACAATTCAGGACTTTACTGGCATCTGGTTGATTTGATCTGGATATTTGTCTTTCCTTTGTTTTATCTTGTTTTATAGCCATTATAAAAAACGTAGGAGAATGTCCGTGGGTGCACATGAAGAACACCATATCCTGAGTTACGGGAAACTTGCTGCAGTTCTGGCAGGGTTGCTTGCTCTGACCCTGGTGACCATTGGGGTGTCCTATGTTGACCTTGGGTTCTGGAATGTTCCAGTGGCGCTGACCATTGCTTCCACCAAGGTTACACTAGTCCTGTTATTTTTTATGCATCTCAAATATGAAGGGAAGGCGATTACGTGGTCGTTTATCGCGACCATCTTCTTCCTTGCGATCATGATAACGTTCACTTTCTGGGATGTGGCGTTCAGATAATAAACGGAGACGTGTATGAATCCGGTACAAGGTGTAGATCAGGCGTTCTGGTATATTCTCGGTATATCAGGAGTTCTGCTACTTGGCATTACCATTGTAATGATCTATTTCGTTATCAGGTATCGTCGCAGTAAGAATCCTGTGCCTTCAGATATCAGGGATAATTATCTCCTGGAAGTGGCATGGACCATCATCCCAACCCTCATAGCGTTGTCGATGTTTTATGTCGGCTGGAAGTCATATGTTGGCCTGAGGGATGTCCCGGAAGATGCTATGCAAGTTGAGGTTTTCGGCCAACAGTATTCGTGGATTTTTGTCTATGATAACGATAAGGAGACTGAGAATAATTTGGTGGTACCTCTAGGGAAAGCGGTCAAATTGAATATCACCTCAACTGATGTACTCCATTCGTTTTATATTCCTGCGTTTCGTATCAAAGTAGATGCGGTTAAGGGGATGACGACCTACGCTTGGTTTTATGCCGATAAGGAAGGCGAATACGACGTCCTCTGTACCGAATATTGTGGAACCGATCACTCGGCAATGGTTGGTGTACTAAAAATTGTTCCGGAAGAAGAATATCAGAGGTGGCTTGAATCAGACGAAGAATGATGAGGTAACAGAGGGTGATGTAGCTTCAGCAAGTACCATTTGGGCTTCGGTTGTTGCTGCATGGCAACTTGCCAAAGTTCCTCTCTGCTTCCTTATTGGTTGCTCCACGAGTTTTGGTGCTGCTCTTGTCTCAAATTCTTCGCTACTGAGTATACTCATTCTTGGTCTTGGAGTTCTGATGGTGGCAATGTCTGGGGCCACTGTTAACAGTCTGCAGGAACGGGATATCGACCGGCAATTCAAGCGTACAGCTTCCAGGCCGCTTGTCAGAAAAACGGTATCGGGGACCTTCGCGATCCTCCAGTCCGTAATCCTCTTTACTTTCGGTCTCCTTCTGTTAGGTACTACAGATGCGGCGCCAAAAATAGTCGTCTCACTCGTTATCCTGTCTCTTCTCATCTACAATTGTCTCTATACGCAGCTTAAACAGAAAACCGTAATGGCTATTATCCCCGGTGCCATTTGTGGAGCTTTGCCACCAGTTATAGGATGGGTGGGGGGTGGGGGGGCGCTATTTTCGTATGTGGCGTTGCTCCTCTTTGTCATGCTTTTTCTCTGGCAGGTACCGCATTTTTGTCTCGTTCTTCTTCTTCATAAAGAAGATTACCTTAAAGTTGAGCAGCCGAATTTTATCCGAATGTTTGCAGAAAGAGGGGTGCGACACCTCAGTACTGTCTGGATCTGTGGTCTTGCTCTGGTGATGATGCTTTTTGCTCTCTCCACTGCAGCGATTAGCATCTGGCAAATTTTCCTTGTTATAGTCAATGCGTTGGTGCTGGCCGGTGTAAGTTCATACTTGCTGCTTTCTCAACTTCCAGTCTCTTACCGCAACTTATTTATCTTTTTAAACATCATGCTAGGTAATCACATGTTGATTATGGCCGTTCCCCACCTCATCTTTTGATGAAATTCTGGTTTCCTTTATATCGATAATTTTCTTATCAAACCCCAAATTTCCTAGCGCACTTTAATGTTGATAACTATTCATAAAGAGTGTCATCATTTTTCAATGACCCGATATAGGTAGTTGATGCCAAAATTCAACCATTACATTTAAGGATCTCACATGGGCAAAGATAAATGCTGTGAAAAATACAAAAAGAAAGGAAACTGTTGTAAAGGATGTCCTCTTGCCTCGGCTGATGATGTAGGAAAAGATAAATCCAAAAAGAAAGGTAAGAAAAAGGATAAGGACAAGGGTAAAGGCAAAAAAAAGAAATAATGATCGATCGATGCTGATTTAGGTTTGAGGAAGATCGATGGAATGGATATGTTAAAATCCGTATTGGGAGAGCAGTATGAAAATTGATTGGGCCTATCTGCGAAATGGTTGAACCTCATGTAAAAAAGCCAGTTCGGTTTTTACGGAAAATAAGCTTGAAGTTGATGAGCAGGTAAATGCCGCGAAAGCGACAATAGCCGGTGATGAAGTCTGGAACACCCTTGCTTCTGGTGCCAAAATCATTGTGGCCCAGAATAAGAAGATTAGCGAGTTTGATCCGAAAAAGGATGATAAGGCTCAGATACTTGCAACTGTTTGCGGACGAACCGGTAATTTGCGAGCCCCGACTTTGCGGGTGGGGTCGACGTTCTATGTGGGTTTTAACGAGGAACTGTACGCCAGGATCGCTGCGCTGTAGTTGTGTTGTTGCCGCAAAAAAAACCGGGCAAGAGTGACCCCTCATCTTGCCCGGTACAAGACGAAAAATATCACTTCAGGCTACGTGAGAGATATTGTGAAACCCCTTCAGCTGTTGGTTTCATGGCATCTTCACCCTGATTCCAGTTGGCAGGACATACCTCCCCATGTTTTTCCGTAAACTGCAGCGCATGGAGAATTCGTAGTGCCTCGTTGACATTTCTGCCAAGCGGAAGGTCATTCACCACCTGATGGCGGACAATGCCTTCACGATCAATGAGGAAAAGTCCACGCAGGGCAATTCCGGAATCGAGTAATACCTGATATTTCGTTGAAATTGATTTGTCGAGATCTGACACCAGCGGGTACTGAATATCGCCGATGCCGCCGTCCTGGAGTGCGGTTTTCTTCCAGGCAAGATGGGAAAAATGGGAATCGATGGATATGCCGATGAGTTGACAATTGTGCTCTGTGAACTCACCGACCGCCCGATTAAAGGCAAGGATCTCTGTGGGGCAAACAAAGGTGAAATTCAGCGGGTAGAAAAAGAGCAGAACATATTTCCCACGAAAATCCGAAAGACTGAAATCCTCTTTAAAACTGTTATCCGGCAGGACGGCAGTGGCCGTGAAATCCGGTGCAGGCTTGGTGACGATAAGGCTCATAATGTATCCTCCATGGACGATGATTAGGGAGTTGAAAATGAATTAGGAGTGCCAAACATGGTTGGTAAATAAAAAGCTGCCCTGAAGTTGAATCGACAACTTTTGGGCAGCTCGGCGGCTACCGGCTGGTATCAGCCGTCATATTTCCAGAACGCATCTTTCTCAGCGCCGCACAACGGGCAGACCCAGTCTGCTGGGAGGTCTTCCCAGGCGGTATCAGGTTCAACGCCGTTGGCATAATCGCCTTCTGCCGGATCATAAATGTAACCACACGGGCATTCCCATTTCTGCATGTACGTATCCTCCGTTGAGTTGTAATGATAATCATTATTGATAAATCGTCATTTTAGCTGATTCATTTGTCTTGTCAATAACAAAGTCTCAGTGCATGTAGCATAGCATACGAAAGAGCTAAGTAACAGTGCATGTTCGAGTTTGTCTTTTTGTGATTTAAGAATTTGTTTGACAGTAATTCCTTGAAATGGATTAAGGTGAAGGCAATTCGTTTGTTCTTCGGATGATTTCCTTAGAAGGAATGAGAGCTGTGGCAGTGGCTGAAACAATATTGCCAGCTACTCCTGGCCCATCACCTGCGACAAAAAGGCCTTTGATAGAAGTTTCAAGAGTATTACTGGTATCTATCTGGGTGGCAAAAAATTTGATTTCTGGTGCGTAGAGGAGTGTTTCGTCATTTGCAACTCCCGGAATGACATAATTCAGCTGATCAAGGCCGTCCACAAGGTTGCTGAGGATTCTTTCTGGTAATGCCATGGCGATATCGCCACAGGTGACATTTTTTAAGGTGGGTTCGATATAACTGTTACGTACACGGTTCCAGGTGGAGCGTCGTCCCCGCTTGAGATCTCCATAACGCTGGAGGATCGGTTTGCCACCGCCAATAAGCGTTGCCAGCCGACCTATAGCTTCACCATAGGCCTGATTATCTTCTACGGGATCGGTTAATACAACCTTGGAGAGAAAAGCGAAATTGCTATTTTCCGATTTCTTATCCATATACGCGTGGCCGTTGACACAGACAAAATTCTGGTAATTTTCAAGCGCTACATAACCACCAAGGTTGGTGCAGAAGGTTCTGGTCTGATCGTCGTATTTACTGGTTCGGATAAAAAAAGTGGGATCATAAATGATGCGACAGAGATCCTGCATAATTTCATTGTGGACCTCAACTCTCACCCCGACTTCTATGCCCCGTTGGGAAAGTCCCAGACCATTCTCCCTGGCAATTGTACCCATCCAGTCTGCACCAACCCGGCCGGGCGCCAAAATGACGTAGGGAGCTTCGTAGTTGCCACGACTCGTTCGGACTCCTGCTATCTTGTTGTTGTCGACAATGACATCTTTGACCTCTTCGGAGTGGTGAAAGACAACTCCTTTTCCCTGCACATAGTCGGCTAGTGCCGAAATATGGCCGGGGAGATTGTCGCTCCCGAGATGTTTCTGTTTGATAATCAGGAGGTCAATACCCTGTTTGCGGGCTTCTTTTCTGATCTCTCTGGCCGCTTCCATATCGGTTGGATAGACATCACCATCCATATTAAAGCGATTGTAGATTGCCTCGGTCTCGTCGATAAGTGCCTTGGCCTCTGAAACAGGCATGAACTGGGTGAGATCAGTCTTACCCAGTTTATGGATGAAATTCAGTTTCCCATCCGAAAAAAGCCCGGCACCGCCAATGCCGCACAGAATATTGCAAGGGCGGCATTTGATACAGCCATGGTCCTTGATCGGGCATTGCCGTTTAAGCGGTGCCTTTCCCTTCTCAATGAGCAGAATTTTGAGTGGAGAATGTTCGGCAAGATAGTAGGCGGCAAAGAGTCCAGCCGGACCGCCACCGACAATGATAACATCATACGAGGTGTTTACACTGTTCACGTGATAAACCTGTAGCAATAGTTTGAGTGAAAAGATTTAAAAGAGGGCCAAAATGCAGCAATACCCGAGCAACTATATATCGTCAAGGTGAAAGAGGCGCTGAAACAGATGAAGGGGGGAGGTGTAACGAATACAGCCCGGTGATGCACCGGGCTGTATGAGATTCAAAACATTGTTTGATGCGGGAAAGAACAGGTTTACTCGGCGGCAGCCACAGGTTCCCCAGCCTCTACCTGAGACATGCCAAAGGTCAAACGTAGCTTGTTCTCAATATCAAGAAACATCTCAGGGTGATCTGTCAGGAAACGCTTAGCATTCTCACGCCCCTGGCCGATGCGCTCATCCTGGTATGAATACCAGGAGCCACTTTTGTCGATGATATTATGCTCCACCCCGAGATCCAGGAGATCACCTGCTTTCGAGATGCCTTCTCCGTAAATGATATCAAACTCAGAGACTTTGAATGGAGGTGCAACTTTATTCTTAACGACTTTGACCTTGGTTCTACTGCCTATGCTGTCCTGTCCTTCTTTGAGGGTTGCAATCTTGCGGATATCAAGACGCAATGAAGAATAGAATTTCAATGCATTGCCGCCGGTGGTGGTCTCGGGGTTGCCAAACATTACGCCGATCTTCATACGTATTTGATTGATGAAGATGAGTACAGTGTTGCTGCGATTCAACACACCGGTGAATTTTCGCATTGCATGGGACATAAGACGTGCCTGCAGGCCGACATGCTGGTCACCGACATTGCCGTCGATTTCTGCTTTGGGAACCAGTGCCGCAACAGAGTCGATGACGATAACATCAACCCCGCCGGAGCGGATGAGAATTTCGGCGATTTCCAGGGCTTGCTCGCCAAAGTCTGGTTGAGAGATGAGCAGGTCGTCGACGTTGACTCCAAGGCGCTGGGCGTAGCTGGTGTCGAGAGCATGCTCGGCATCTATAAAGGCTGCAGTGCCACCGCGCTTCTGGGCTTCTGCAACAACATGGAGGGCAAGGGTGGTTTTACCAGATGATTCAGGGCCGTAGATCTCAGTAATTCTTCCTTTAGGAAAACCGCCGACACCAAGAGCTACATCAAGGCTTAAGGCGCCAGTCGGGATGACCGGAATCTTCTCAGTCTCATGGGCGCCAAGCCGCATGATAGAGCCTTTACCGAACTGCCGCTGAATCTGATTTATGGCGTTGTCAACGCTGTTTACTTTATCTTTATTGGAACTTGCTGCCATATCTTCTCCTGTTATGCTGGATTATTGCGGTACTTCATTATGAAAGCGTGAATCTACCATAGATTGCCTGGCGATGGTATCGTAAAAACTCGTTAAAAGATTGGAAACACAGAGGCCCTCTATAGCTGTTTCAGGCAGAACCATTGGTTTCCGTAAGTTTTTTTCTATGAAAAATAACTGTCGGGGAAGGTAGCGTGGACTTATGACTGGAGCAGATATTTTCGAACAAGATCGAGTGCGGTCTGAGCGGTCATCTCGCGGATCTGCTGGCGGTCTCCATCAAACTGAAACTTGCTCACCCAGTTGCCTCCTGGTGTGGCGATACCCACATAAACGGTACCGACCGGTTTTTCTTCGGTTCCACCTTCCGGACCGGCGATACCGGTGACGGCAAGACCGATATCCGCGCCACTTTTCATGAGAACTCCTGAGGCCATTGCTTCCGCGACCTCGCGGCTGACGGCGCCATGTTGGTCAATGAGTCGCTGGTCCACTCCAAGATATGCGGTCTTGAGGCTGTTGGCATAAGAAACGACACCGCCGAGGAAATACCTGGAACTGCCGGGGACATTGGTGATGCGTTGGGCAATCAGTCCACCGGTGCAGGATTCGCCCACTGCGAGTTGCAGATTGTGCTCGTGGAGGAGCTGTCCGACGATGGTTTCCATGTCATCACGGTCATGGCCATAGATGGCATCCCCTAGTACCGTATCGATCGCTTTTTTACAACTGGTGAACAGTTTTTCGGCGTTTTCCGCTTCCCGATCCCGGATGGTAAGGCTTAAATGTACCTCGGGAAAGACGGGGTAATAGCCGATATGTGCCGCCTTGTTGAGGTCGAGGGTGTTAATCCGGCGATTTACTTCCGCTTCAGGAAGATTGAAAATTCTAAAAATTCGTTGATAGGTTGAAAGTTTATGATCATTGCCCCAGGTGGCGAGGCTGGGCAAAACATGCTCTACCAGGAGTTGTTTCATCTGGCGTGGTACACCGGGCAGGAAATAGACCGGTGTACCGTCATGAACCAGCATATAACCGGCCATGCGTGAGCCAGGATTGAGCACTTCGGCCCCTTCAGGTAGCCAGGCAAGTTTTTCCAGCTGGCCAACCGGTGCACTGGTAATACTGTCAAGATGACGACGAATATTGGCGAGCACCTCGAGATTTGGCATGGTTGGCCGATTCAGGGCCATGGAGACGGCTTCATTGGTGAGGTCGTCATCAGTCATGCCAAGCCCACCGGTGACCAGAACGGCGTCCACCCGTTCTATTGCCCGTTTGAGCGCTTCACCGATAAGTGCCGGGGTGTCGCCAATGGTATGCATAGCATAAATCTCATAGCCGGCTTCAAAAAGCTGGCGTGCAGCAAAACCGCTGGTGGTGTTGAGAATACGGCCGGAAGTCAGTTCATCGCCAATGGCAATTATTTCAACTCGCATTGCTGTTTCGTACCTCGCCAAAAATATGGGGGCCGTTTTGCTCCTTCAAATACACCTGAACGACCCTGTTTTTCAGATTATCATCACCATGAAAATGGACAGAAACGTAATTGCTTGAAAACCCCTGTAGCAACCCTTCTTTATCTCTGCGGCCTTCAACCAGAACGGGCAGGGTCCTGCCGAGTTGACTCTGGTAGAATGCATCGTGCTTGGCATCTCCAAGAGCGCGCAGTTCAGCGACGCGCTCTTCCTTGACATGTTTTTTTACCTCGTCCTTATAGCCAGCGGCAACGGTACCGGGGCGGCGGGAGTAGGGGAAAACATGGAGGTAGGTGCATGGCAGGGAAGCAAGAAAATTTCTGGTATTCAGAAATTGTTCATCGCTTTCACCGGGAAAGCCGGCAAGTATGTCGATACCAATAGCCGCATCGGGCAGAAATTCTCGGCAGGATTCAACCACGCGTTGAAATTCAGCAGTGGTATATTTGCGGTTCATACGCGCTAATATCTCATCGTCACCACTCTGCAGCGGGATATGCAGATGAGGCATGATGTTATCCCTGGTCTGCATAAGTGTCAGCAGCTGCTTGTTGATCTCTGTAGGCTCAATTGAGCTGATACGGTAGCGGACTGTTGGTGTCGCATGTGATAGACGATCAAGAAGACGGGTAATATCTATAGATGGGTTGAGGTCACGCCCATACTGGCCGAGATGGATGCCGGTCAGGACAATTTCCTGGAAATCGTTCTCGATAAAGCTGCGTGCCTGTTGTAGCACTTCATCTTCAGGGAGGCTTCTGCTTGGCCCGCGGGTAAAGGGAACTATGCAGTAGGTGCAGAAACTTTCACAGCCATCCTGAACTCGAAGGTAGGCCCTTGTGCGATCGCCGAAATGGCGAACCGGCAACCGGCAGATTTCCGTTGCCGAGTCAATAGCGCCAAGGAGTAACTGTGATCCGAGATCATCGCTGATTGATACCGGAACAAGCTGGTCCTTCTTGCTGTTACCGATAATACAATATTGTCTTCCGCTCAGTTCTTCCAGATTGGTAAGCTCTTTGGCGGCTATCTCGGCATAGCAGCCGGTAATGACGATACGAGCGGCAGGATTTTTTCGAATGGCCTGGCGAACCGCCTGGCGGGACTGGGCCCCAGCTTTTGAGGTCACCGCGCAGGTATTGATGACGACGACAGCAACCTCTTTGCCGGATTTGACGACTTCGTAGCCGGCTTCGGCAAAAGCGGTATGAAATGCTGCCGACTCATATTGATTGACCTTGCAGCCAAGCGTAGTGATGATGACCTGTTTCATGAAGATTAGCCTTAATCGAGGATAACGCCTGAGCCGATAACCTCATCGCCTCGATAGATAACAGCGAACTGGCCGGGGGTTATGGCGCGCTGCGGTTCTGTAAAAACAATGTGTATGGAAGATTGGTCGATAAGCTGCAGCTTAGCTATGGCACCGCGATGGCTGTAGCGGATGCGAACACTGTAGGTTTCATCGATATCTGGCGGCATACCGCTCAGCCAATGGATGTCACGTACACGGATAGTTGTTTTCAGGAGCTCGTCTGATTTGCCGACGATAAGTGTGTTGGTTTCTGCATCTATGCCGGTAACATACCAGGGGCTGGCGTCGGGAATGCCGAGACCGCGCCGTTGACCGATAGTATAGCGAAAGAGACCTGTATGTTGACCGACCTGTACCCCTTCGGTGGAGACAACAGGGCCGCCACGAACTGCTTGCGGGTATCGTTTTTCAAGATAGCTGCCGACGGATTCATTAGCCAGGAAGCACACGTCCTGGCTCTCAATGCCACCAAAATCGGTAAAACCGTACTCGGAAACGAACGCATAAACTTCGCTCTTCCGTTTCTCACCAAGCGGGAAGATAACTTTGGCCAACTGCTCCTGGGTAAGTCGCGCCAGAAAATAGGACTGATTTTTGGCAGGATCAAGACCGTCATGCAGGTGGTAGCCAGAGCTGTCATGAACTATTCTCGCATAATGCCCAGTGGCCATACGATCCATGCCGTGGCTGAGTATTGCCTTCTGGAAAAGTCCAAATTTCACTTCTCGATTGCAGACCATGCAGGGATTAGGAGTAGTGCCATGAAAATAAGCGTTGGCAAAATATTCAAGCACTTTGGCTGTGAATTCCTGCCGTAGATCGACGACATGGAGCTTGATGTTCAATTGCTCGGCCAGGTTTTCAACTCGGGCCAGCTGCCGATCGAAGTCGGGCTGTGCCAGTCTCATGAAATAACCTTCGACTGTGGTGTTTTCACGCAAAATAAGTGCCGTTGCGGTGGAGTCTACACCGCCGCTCATGGCTATGCCGATACGTTCTTTGCTCACTGAAGTCCTTGCATTCCCAGGTCTGTTCATCTAATAAGAGTAAGAAAAATCTGGCTCATCCGTCCAGAAAAATCAGAAAACAACCTACTCGACTATGAATGAAATGAAAAGTGGCAATGGCTCCATCATGCGGATGCCGGAACTCCTCGCCCCGGCAGGTAATTACGAAAAACTCATGACGGCCGTGCATTATGGTGCGGATGCCGTTTATCTCGGCGGAAAGCGATTCAGCTTGCGGGCCAAAGCTGGCAATTTCAGCCAGGAAAAAATGGCGGAAGGAATTGCCTTTGCCCATGCGCATGGAGTGAAGGTGTATGTGACCGTCAATATTCTTGCCCACAATGAAGATTTACATGGGCTGGAAGACTATCTGCGGAAGTTGCTGGCGATGGAGGCGGACGGTGTCATTATCTCCGATCCTGGGATTCTTATGATTGCCCGACAAGCTGTTCCGGAATTGCCGGTGCATCTTTCCACGCAGGCAAATGTTACCAACGTATCGGCGGCAAAGTTCTGGTACGCACACGGAGTTTCACGGCTCAATCTTGCTCGCGAACTGTCTCTTGCTGAGCTATCTAAAATACGTAAAGAGGTGATTGGAGAACTGGAAATCTTTGTTCACGGGGCACTCTGCATTTCTTACTCAGGCCGCTGCATGCTTTCAAATTACATGACCGGTAGGGACGCCAACCAGGGAAATTGTGCCCATCCCTGTCGCTATAGTTATGCGCTGGTTGAAGAAAAGCGGCCGGGTCAATATTTTCCGGTAGAAGAAGATGAGCGTGGCACCTATATCTTCAATGCCAAGGATCTTTGTTTACTGGAGAATTTGCCGCAACTGGTGGCTTCCGGAGTAGATTCCCTAAAAATTGAAGGACGGATGAAGTCGATATTTTATGTAGGCGGGGTGGTGCGCGTCTATCGAGCAGCGTTGGATTACTTAAACACGTTACCCCAAGAGGCTTGGAACCAGCCGAAAGACATAAAAATCCCAAAAGAATATATTGAAGAGGTGTTGCGTTCCGGAACAAGAGGGACGAGCTCCAACTTTTTTGAGCAACGGCCAGGCGCCACGGAGATGAATTATCTCACCTCACGGGTCGAGCAGAGCTATGAGCCTGTCGCTGTCGTTCGTAAAACTGGGAGCCCGCCGATGGTGGAGATCCGCAATACCATGTTGCCAGGCGCCGAAGTTGAATATATGTGTCGTGGTATCGAAACCAGGAAAGTCAGGATCGTACAGATGCTGGATGTGGAAACCGGTGCTGTCCTCCAGAAGGCAAATCCCGGTAACAATGTTTTCCTGGAATGCGAACCTCCTTTGGTAGATTCAGAGGTTCTTGCTATTTTACGTCGTAAAATAATGTAATAAAAGTCTTTATACTATACGGATAATATCCTTTTGCGAAAAGAATCTGGCGGTCAGGGAAAAAGGTCTGGCGAAAAGGCCATGCCGGGAGTAATAGTTATACGCGAACAAAAAAGTGTGGGAATACCGTCTATTGAGCGAATAGGCAGCCATTTTTATGCCAGGTTGAGTAGTCAATACTTTCAAGTTGTTACCCAAGGTTGACTTTCATCACCAGTAATCCTCTTTCAAACAAGGAGCGTGACGCATGGTTGAATTTCATTACCAGGATCCTTTTCCGCTGGGTCCGGACACGACGCAATATAGGAAAATAGAAGGTTCGGAGAAATTCGTAGGACTTGATTCGTTCAACGGTCAGGAAATATTGAAGATCGATCCTGCCGCCCTGACACTCCTGGCTAATCAGGCTATGCGACACGTATCCTTTCTGCTCCGGTCGGCACATAATCAGCAGGTGGCAAAGATCCTCGATGACCCGGAGGCGTCGATGAACGAGAAGGGCGTGGCTCTCGCCTTTTTGCGAAATGCCGAAGTTGCGTCCCAGTTTGACCTGCCTATTTGTCAAGATACCGGCACAGCAACGATTGTAGGCAAGAAGGGCCAGAATGTCTGGACAGGTGCAAACGACGCTGAAGCGATTTCCAAAGGGGTATACAAAACCTACACCGAGGAGAACCTGCGCTATTCCCAGACGGTCGCCCTCGATATGTACACAGAGAAAAATACAGGGACGAATCTGCCGGCGCAGATCGATCTCTATGCAACCGAAGGCAGCGAATATAAATTCCTCTTTGTCTGCAAGGGCGGCGGAAGCGCCAATAAAACCTACCTGTTCCAGGAGACCAAAGCGCTCCTGAATCCGGAAAAGCTTGAGACGTTTCTGGTCCAGAAAATGAAAACCCTTGGTACGGCGGCCTGCCCTCCATACCATTTGGCTTTTGTGATCGGTGGAACCAGTGCCGAAGCAAATTTGAAGACCGTCAAGCTTGCCTCGACCAAGTATTATGACAGCCTTCCCGTCAGTGGTAATGAACATGGCCAGGCATTCAGGGATATCGACCTGGAAAAACGACTACAGGCCGCCGCAGAAAAGCTTGGAATTGGCGCCCAATTTGGCGGTAAATATTTCACCCACGATGTGCGGGTAGTACGACTGCCACGCCACGGTGCCTCATGTCCTGTTGGGATGGGCGTTTCATGCTCTGCCGATCGCAACATCAAGGCAAAGATAAATAAAGAAGGTTGTTGGGTCGAGCAGCTCGATACCAATCCCGGTCGTCTGATTCCAGAAAAATACCGTGGCAAACATGATCATGGCGTGCGCATCGACCTGAATAGGCCGATGGAGGCGATTCTTGCTGAACTCACCAAACATCCGGTGGGAACCTCACTGCTATTAACTGGCACTATCGTGGTAGGCCGCGATATCGCCCATGCCAAGTTTAAGGAGCTGCTCGATAGCGGAAAACCGCTGCCTGAGTATCTGCGGAAACACCCTATTTATTATGCCGGTCCAGCTAAGACTCCGCCAGGCAAGCCCTCCGGATCTTTTGGCCCGACAACAGCAGGTCGGATGGATAGCTATGTCGACCTGCTGCAGGAAAAAGGTGGTTCGATGATCATGATCGCCAAGGGTAACCGTTCCCAGCAGGTAACCGATGCCTGTAAGAAACACGGTGGTTTCTATCTTGGTTCGATTGGCGGGCCGGCTGCGATTCTTGCCGAGGAAAATATCAAAAAGGTTGAGTGTATCGATTATCCGGAATTAGGTATGGAGGCGGTATGGAAAATTGACGTGGTCGATTTTCCCGCCTTTATCCTGGTGGATGACAAGGGGAATGATTTCTTTGCCTGCCTGATGTAGGACACTGGCACAAAACGAAAAAAATGCCGAGGTACGATGTGGATATCCTGTTTTGCTTGCACATTGTCCTGAAATACTTACTATAGAGTTGATGAAAAAAGTAAGCTGTTCCAGGTACTCAAAAAAACAGAGGAGTAGACAATGTACGAACAAGCAAGACAGATAACCATAGCACAAGCCCGGCAGGAGGCTTCGTCGATTTTCCTTGCCAAGGTCTTCAACTGGATGGCCATTGGCCTCGGTGTTACCGGCGTCGTCGCCTATTTTACTGCCGCAAGCGGCCTTGCCCAGATTCTGATGGCTAGTCCGTTGTTCTTTGTGCTTATTATCGCACAACTGGGGATGGTGTTTTATCTCTCCGCCCGGATCGGCAAAATTCAGGCATCAACAGCAACAGCACTTTTCACCGGATATTCGGTGTTAAATGGTCTCACCCTGTCGATGATCTTTCTGGCTTACACCAGCTCTTCAATTGCCGGGACATTTTTTATCACTGCCGGCATGTTCGGAGCTATGGCGATCTACGGCATGGTTACCAAACGTGATCTCTCTGGTCTTGGCTCATTCATGTTTATGGGGCTGATTGGAGTACTCATTGCCTCGGTGGTGAACATCTTCTTGAAAAGTTCCAGTCTCTACTGGGCGATCTCAATGATAGGCGTACTTGTCTTCACAGGCCTTACCGCTTATGACATTCAGAAGATCAAGCGAATGGGCGAGGAAGGAATTATGGCGCAGGGAGATAGCGCGATCCGTAAAGGCGCCATCATGGGTGCACTGGCGCTCTATCTTGATTTCATCAACCTTTTCCTTATGTTGCTCAGATTTTTTGGTGGATCAAGAGATTAGCAGAAACCGGTGAAGTGGGAAAACGTGAAAAGCATGGCTCCAAATGGAGTCATGCTTTTTCCATTTAGGGATAAATGAAAAACAGAGAGGGGCAGGATGAGTGTCTACGCAGGGAAAAAGGTGCTGGTTGGTGTAAGCGGCAGTATCGCAGCGTTTAAGGTTGCCGGCTGGGTATCTACGCTTGCTAAAGCGGAGGCCAGAGTTTCGGTGATCATGACAAACTCTGCTACCCGTTTTGTGACTCCGCTCACCTTCAGCGCACTTTCAGGCGAGAAGACACATGTCGATATGTTCGATAATGAGAGCGGTGAATCGATGGCACATATCAATCTTGGCCGCGACGCTGACCTGATCATTATTGCCCCTGCATCAGCGCAGACCATTGCCAGGCTTGCCCATGGTCTGGCGGATGATCTGCTTTCCACAACCATTCTTGCCTCTCGTACACCCGTTTACATCTGTCCGGCGATGAATAGCCGCATGTATAGCCATCCGGCAACTCAAGAGAATATCGAAAAGTTGAAGAAGTTTGGCTACCATGTGATTGATCCCCAGGAAGGAATGATGGCCTGCAAGGAAGAAGGCCCAGGCCGTTTGCCGGAATGGGAGCAGGTAGACGATATATTCCAGCGCGCATTATCCCGGCAGGATTTATCCGGGCAGACTGTGCTGGTTACAGCGGGGCCAACACGGGAGCCTATAGACCCAGCGCGTTTTTTAAGCAACAGGTCGTCGGGGAAAATGGGTTTTGCTCTCGCCAGGGCGGCATGGCGCCGCGGGGCGAAGGTTATTCTCGTTGCGGGACCTGGTTCGCTCCCAACACCCGGCAACATTGAGCGTATTAATGTTCAGACGGCTCTGGAGATGCATGAAGCTGTGATGCAATATGCCGAGAAATCTACCATTATCATCAAGGCCGCTGCAGTAGCGGACTATCGAGCAAAAGAAGTCGCGAGCCAAAAAATCAAAAAAGAAGCGATTGGCACATCCCTTGAGTTGGAGAAAAACCCTGATATCTTGCTGGAGCTTGGTCGCAAAAAACGTGATGGCCAGGTGTTGGTGGGGTTTGCGGCTGAGAGTTCCCGACTGATCGAAGAGGGTACACGTAAGTTGCAGGCGAAAAATCTCGACCTGATTGCCGTGAATAATATCAGTTCTGAAAGTACCGGATTTGAAGTTGATACGAACCAGGTGTTGCTGATCAGCCGTGAAAAAAGTGAGAACCTTCCTTTTGCTTCAAAAGAGAAGACGGCTGATCTGATTCTCGATCAGGTTGTGCAGCTGGTTGCCAAAGAGACAATTTCTGCGAATTGAGCGGGTATCTACCTGCAGCAACATAAAGGATTATTCTGAACTGCCCAGGCAGCAGCGCTTGTATTTCTTGCCTGAGCCACAGGGGCATGGTCCGTTGCGGCCAATTTTGGTTCTGGTTATCTTGGGTGCGCCGCCAAGATAGTACCAGAGTCCGTCTTGACGCATGAAAATACTGTTTTCCCGAAGCTCGCAAACCTGGTCATGTTCCATGAAGCGGGCCGAAAAATCCACATTCCCCTTGCTTTCGTCTATCGGATCAACACTCTCCGAATGGATAGTCAACTCCAACCATTTCGTTTTGCTGTCCTCAAGGTTCAGGCGCTCCGGTCGCGTTTCATCTGCCCAGGTGGCTAACAGATGCGTTTCGTGGCCGAGCACATAGGCTGTGTAGCGTGAACGCATCAGGGCGAGCGGGGTGAGAGCGCGGCTGTGATCTGCGAGGATAGGTTCACAGCACTCAACAAAAGGCATCTGGCTGCAGCAAAAACATAATCCGGTATGTGTCGTCATCGTTTACCGATCGGCAGGATATGGTGATTACTGATGTTTTTCATTTTCCGGAATCGGCGGCCATTTTCAATTGCAGTTCCTGGGCTACCTGGGTTGCAGTTTCCTCAATGGAGCGGCCATCTGAAAAAACAACGGGGATCTGGTATTTCAAAAAGATCTGGTCAGATTGCTTCAGCTCGGTTGCACAGGTGGCGATTTTAGCATACGTCGAACCCTTGTATCGCTTTTCACGAAAAGAATGCAGCATATCCGGGGTGGTTGAAAGGCCAACAACACGGTGTTTGTTGCGGATAATCTCCGGTGGCAGTCGGCAGGTTTGCAGATTGTCGTCTACCAAAGGATAATTTGCAGTTTTCAGGCCCATCTGAGTAGCGAGGAATACCGAGACCGGGGTTTTGCCTGAACGTGAGACGCCAACAATGATCAGGTCTGCTTCGTCATAATCTTTGGTGCCGGTACCGTCATCGTGGGCGATGGAATAGTGGATGGCGTTGACTCTTCTTGTCATTGCCGTATCATCCAGGGCTCGTGCTGTTCCTGGTTCTCGTATGGGCTTGGCTTCAAGGATTTCTTCCAAACGTACGAGGAAATGGTCGCAGATGTTGAGGAATTCAACTTCGGGGATATCAAAAATCTTATTGAGATTTTTGGAAAAGAGCGTAGAAAAGATGATGGGGTAACGACCTGCGGACTGCTGAAGGATGCGTTCAAGCGCTTTTTTCGCTTGAGATTCAGTGCGTACAAAGGGGATAAGTTCTTCGTTGAAGCTGACTTCAGGGAACTGACAGAGCAGGGCCTTGCCCATATCCTTGGCAAGGATGCCGGTGTTGCCTGAAACATAATAGACATCTTTAGACTTCCACATGCATTTACTCCAGTGCGATTGATACTGTCTCTACCCGGAACTGGGGATTCTAGCCTGAATACGCATTTATGCTGCTTTTCATGAAAAAGATCTATCCGGACGTGATGTGAGGATAGTGAAAAACAGTGAAGGGGTAGGAAAGCTAGGTTGTATCCGGATGGATGCTATAGGTTTATCGAGAATACTCCTTTAACCTTACCTTGGATGGTGAGGCGGTTCAATGGAAAATCTTCAATGGATAACACCAACGGGAATTCTTTTATAGCGCGATTGAAGCGTTATTCCATTTTGGGCTGGTTTCGAGCTATTCGGTTGAAATGCAGTGGCAAAAAAGTGGTTGTTACCGGCAGCTGCAACTTGTGTGGCCGATGCTGCCGGAGGGTCAGTCTGGAGGCGGGTGGCAGGTGGCTGAGAAGCGAGGCTGAATTCAACCGTCTCCTTACGATTTATCCTGAATACAGAAGATTCTCGCTGACTGGGCGGGATAGCCAGGGGTTCTTGCTGTTTACCTGTAGCTGGTATGATGAACCATCTGGAGTATGCAGGGATCATGAAAACAGGCTTGAGATCTGTCGGAGCTACCCGGATATCGATCTTTATTTTACTGGCGGAGAAATACATGGCGGGTGCGGGTATCAGTTCAGTGAGGTCGTGCCTTTTGAAAAAATTTTGAAACGAGAACTTGATACACAGCATGGAAGCCGCCGAAAGAAAAAGAGTACTGGTGATTGAACCCTATATGGGTGGTTCGCATAAAGCATTTATTGAAGGATTGATGGAGCATGTCGCTGCCGATTATCTACTTCTTTCACTTCCTGCTCGTAGCTGGAAGATGCGTATGCAGCTTGCTGCGCCTTGGTTTGTTGCCGAAGTCTGCAAGATGCCACCAGTTGAAAGACAATTTAATGTTGTACTCTGCTCAACTTTTGTTGATGTCGCACTCTTGAAATCAATGCTGCAGCAGGTTCCGGGCTGGAGTCGTGAAGCGCAATTCCTAACCTATTTTCACGAAAATCAGTTTGCCTATCCTGGTCGTTTTGCTGACCCAAATATCCGCCAGTTTCAATATATCAATTTCACTACCGCTATGGCTTCCGACCGGATCTGTTTCAATTCCCGTTATAACCGGGAGAGTTTTCTGGACGGCTGTGCCCGATATCTTACCAAGGCAGCGGATATGGCGGTGAATGGAACTCTTCAGAAGTTGAAGAGAAAAAGTGATATCATAGCGCCGGGGATTAATTTTGATGGATGTGAGTGTAAGGGGCAAAAAGAGTTCAATACTCCGCCAGTTATAATCTGGAATCATCGCTGGGAGCATGACAAAGGGCCGGAAGAGTTTTTTTCCGTACTCTATTCCCTGCAGCGCCAAGGTGTAGATTTTCAATTGATACTCCTAGGCCAGTCTTTTGCGACTTCTCCAACTTGTTTTCAAGAGGCGAAGAAAAAACTTCGTGAGCAAATTCTTCATTTTGGTTTTGCCGAATCGCGGGAGACCTATTGCCGTTTACTGAAACAAGGAGATATTGTCGTGTCTACTGCGCTTCATGAGTTTTTCGGTATTGCGGTAATGGAAGCGGTGCGTGCAGGGTGCCGTCCGCTGTTGCCAAGAAAACTTTCCTATCCCGACCTTTTTCCAGATGAGGTATTGTACGGTGAGCATGAACTTAGTGAAAGACTCTTGTGTTTACTCGAGCAACCGCTGCCGCTGCAGATGGAAAGTGCGCGAGAGTATACAGAGCCTTTTAGTTGGAAGAGTGTTTCCAACACGTATCGTGACTGGTTGTTCAAGTAATAGACACAAGAGAAAAGTGCTCGTTTCAGAGCGTATATAAATATTAGAAGTTGGGGTTCAGGCGTGAAAGGAAATATCGTGCTTATTGGCTTTATGGGTGTGGGAAAGGGGAGAACCGCACGATGTCTTGCAGATCAGACTGGAATGTTCGCTCTTGATTGTGACGACCTTATCGAAAGCTACGCTAATAAGCGGATACGTACCATATTCAGTGAAGACGGTGAGCCAGCTTTTCGTGAGCTTGAGAAGAAAGCTGCAAGATGGCTTGAAAAAAATGTCAATGCTTCCGTTATTTCAACTGGGGGGGGCTTTGTAAATGTTGAAAATATCAAGGCGATTGGTACGGTTGTCTACCTGCATTCCGATTTTGACTCGATCATCAAATCAATCAAGTCTCATCCGAATGCAGAGAAAAAAATAAAGAAAAGGCCACTATTGCAGGATATGGAGGCAGCTCGAAAGCTGTATAACACGCGACTACCGATTTATCGGCGTGTTGCTGATGTCGAGGTGTTCATGGCTGACAGGCCGGTGGCAAGGGTGGCGGAAGAAATTGTCGAACGGGTAAAAATGCTGAAGCTGAAGAAGAGTTAAAGTGTGATTGTGTGAGATGATGGAATATCCACCATCTCACACAAAATATTTATGCTTTCTTCATCTTAGCCGCAAAATCAAGCATCCGCTTGATCGGTACTCTTGCTTTCTCGGCCAATTCTGGTGAGACAAGAATCTCGTTTTGGCCAGTTCTCAGCACTTCGGCCAGGTTCTGTAAAGAGTTCATGCCCATCCAGGGGCAACGGGCGCAGCTCTGGCAGGTGGCACCTTCACCCATGGTTGGGGCTTCAATAAGTGTCTTGCCGGGGGCGACCTGACGCATCTTGTTGAAAATGCCAGCATCGGTGGCCACAATGAACTCCTGGCGGTCCATGTTCTGTACTGCCTTGATGAGCGCAGTGGTCGAGCCCACAACGTCGGCTTGTTGCACTACCTGTTCAGGCGACTCGGGATGGACAAGAACCGCGGCATCAGGATGCAGTTTTTTAAGGCGCTCCAGGGCAACCGAGCGAAATTCCTCATGCACGACGCAGGAACCAGGCCAGAAAATCATATCAGCTCCGGTCAGCTGCTGGACATAGCGCCCAAGGTGCTTGTCCGGTCCCCAGAGAATCTTTTCCCCTTTTTTCGCCAGGTGCTCGATGATGGGCAGGGCGATACCTGATGTTACAACCCAGTCGGAGCGTGCCTTGACCTTGGCACTGGTGTTGGCGTAGACCACCACCGTATGTTCGGGATGCTGATCACAGTAGTCGGAAAACATGTCGGCAGGACAGCCTTCATCAAGCGAACAGGTAGCGTTGAGATCGGGCATGAGTACCCGTTTTTCATTGTTTAAAATCTTGGATGTTTCACCCATGAATTTTACACCGGCTACAACCAGCGTCGATGCCGGATGTTCTGTACCGAATCTGGCCATTTCCAGCGAGTCGGCAACACAGCCACCAGTCTCCTCCGCAAGATCCTGAAGAACACCGGCAGTGTAATAATGAGCAACCAGTACACCGTTGTTTTTCACGAGGAGAGATTTTATTTCATTTTTCAGCTGCAGTTCCTCTTCCTTGCTGAGCTCAGGCCAAACAGGGTTGTCGGGAACGTGGATCGTTGGAAGAGTAACAGAGGCGGAAACGATGGAGGACATAATACACCTTCTTGACGTACTGGAATAAGAGTGGGTCGTTTCGGCACAGTCGGCAGGGTAGTGCGTAAGTGCGGTAGTGTCAGGCTCGTTTACGCCTTATGCATCTGATTAAAGAGAAGGGCAGGCGGTAATCGGGCTTACGGGTTGAACTGAAGGTTGACGCGCAGGACGACCAATCCGACAATTCCAAAGAGTGGCATGTAGTTTGAGGCTTTCAAGCCTCTTTGTCAAGTCTGATGCCAAAAATGGGGCGAGAAGAGTTGTGATCCTTACAGGGCTAGATAGTCCTCCGGCATAGTTTCGACCTTTTCAAGCCCATCAACTGAATTCTGAAGATGCTCTCGAATAGCGGCCTCTGCCTTCTGGGCAGAGTGCTCGGCGAGGGCGTTGACAATCTTTTGGTGAGCGTCCACAGTTGGGCTGTATTCAAGTTTAAAAAACGGATCAAAAAGGATGAGGTAGATGCGGGTGCGATCAAGCAACTCTTTGACATAATGATACAGAATACTATTTCCTGAAAATTCTGCGATTTTCAGGTGTAAACAGGCATTAGTCACATCGTAACCTTCAAGGTTTGTCCTGTCGAAGACCTGTCCTTCGTCGATGACCAGCTGATTGAGTTCCTTGATTTGGCTGTCGGTAATGATAGCGGCTGTAAGTCTGGCTGCCATGCATTCCATTTCCATGCGGACTTGATATGTCTCTTCGATTTCTCGTGAGGTCGGGGTGACAACAAAAGCCCCCCTGTTGGGTATGGAGTTAACCATCCCTTCCGCTTCAAGGCGCTTGATGGCACTGCGTACCGGTGTTCTGCTGACACCGAGCTGCTGCGCCAGTGAAACCTCAACCAGCTGGCTCCCCTGTTTGATGTACCGTTTTCGGATTGCGTTTTTGAGCTTGATGTAAACTTCTTCTTCAGAATTTCCACGGACAGTCATACTTAACCTCTGGCGGCAGGCTAAAAGATCGATTTCATCAGGCTGCCTAAAAAAAATAACTATGAAGACGAGATTGGAACTTTTCAAAGCACATGTATACCACGACTATTTCGTAAAAACACGAATTGTGTGCAAAGAAAGTGCACAAAACACATCGTAACTTGATCCAATATCGAAGGAGTTGTCAGGTCTCACAGCGTCGTAGTCCCACGTTTTTATTGAATACTTGATGAGCGAAGATAATTTGGCAAAGCTCGTATTGTTGATATGTATCTGGCCTGTGTCTGGAATTGGTTGTCTTTGATCAATCACTCTTTCATGAAGTGAAAAGTTACATAAATGTAATGATAACGGTTCTGTTTAGTCCATCATCTGACGAAATTGAGCGGCATTCCAAATAGTGGAATTTCTGTGAAATTGTCGCGGAATAATTCAGGCAGAAAATGGTTGACATGAATGGTTGAGAGGGGTAATTGTCGAGTTCGAATAAATTGTATACAATTTGCCGTGTGCTCATTAGGACGAGATTCCATAGGATCTGCCTTGTCTGATTGGTGAGGTTGTTCAAAGCAATGGGGTCAGGCCCTTTCAAGGCGCTCAGTAATGGTGGTAAAGGATCCGTATAAAACAGGTGGTTGGTTTGTGCGGGTGTACGCTTCATAATTCATGAAGAGGCAGATGAGGAGCGGTTAAATCCGTTGAATAATTGTTATGGCGAGGCAGAAACTCAAAGAATTAGAGATTAATCGTGATTGGTGCAAGGGCTGCGGGATATGTGTCAAGTTCTGCCCAAAACAGGTTCTAGAATTGGACAACAAGGAGAAGGCGACCGTGGTACGCCCTGAAGATTGTATCGTCTGCAAACTGTGCGAGCTGCGATGTCCGGATCTCGCAATTACCGTGCTGACAACCCAGGAAGATGACAATGGAAAGAACGACTAAATTTGTACAGGGCAACGAGGCCTGTGTCGAGGGTGCGCTCTACGCCGGTGTGAACTTCTACGCTGGATACCCTATAACACCATCTACAGAAATCGCCGAGGCACTGTCAGGACGACTCCCGGAGATTGGCGGGAAATTTATTCAGATGGAAGATGAGATTGCTTCCATGTGCGCCATTATCGGTGCATCGCTGACGGGGCATAAAGTTCTGACCGCTACCAGCGGTCCTGGTTTCTCGCTCAAGCAAGAGGCGATCGGTTATGCCTGCATGGCAGAAATTCCATGTGTCATTGCCAACGTTCAGCGTGGTGGTCCCTCTACCGGCAACCCTACCCATGTGGGTCAGGGAGATATTAATCAGGCACGCTGGGGCACTCATGGCGACCATGCTATTATCGCTCTGACAGCTTCCAACCATCAAGATGTGTTCGCCATGACTGTTGAGGCCTTCAACATGGCCGAAACCTATCGTACACCGGTTGTGCTTCTTTTTGACGAAGTTGTAGGCCATATGCGGGAAAAATTGGTTATTCCGGCGCCGGGCGAAGTAGAGATCGTTGATCGATTGCGTACGTCTGTTCCCAAAGGTGTTGATTACCGACCTTATCTGCCAAGAGAAGATGGTCGTCTGCCAATGTCAGACTTCGGCGACAAGCACCGTTATAACGTTACAGGCCTTTATCACGACATGTGGGGATTCCCTTCGGCAAATCCCAAAATCGTCAACGAATTGTTACGCCACCTGGTAGATAAGATCGAAAACAACGTCGATTCCATCACCCGTTACAAGGAATATTTCCTCGACGATGCCCAGTACATCCTCATTTCCTATGGATCTTCCGCCAGATCAGCCATCCACATGGCCAAAAACAGGCGGGAGAAAAATGAAAAGATCGGTGTACTCGAACTGCAGTCGATCTGGCCGTTCCCCTCTGAGCTGGTTCGGGAGAAATGTGCGAACGCCAAGGCAGTAGTGGTTGTAGAAATGAATATGGGTCAGGTCCTCGCGCAGGTGAAAGCTGCAGTGGATGAGCCGAATAAGGTCTTTCTGGCCAATCGTATCGATGGGAAACTTATTACACCCACGGATATCAAAGGTCTTTTGCGGGTTATCCAGGGGAGGGGAATATAATTATGGCTGTACAAGATTATCTCCGGCAACGTTTTTTTCCGCATATGTGGTGTCCCGGCTGTGGTCACGGAACAGTGCTCAATTCATTGTTGCGTGCTGTTGAAGAGCTGGGGCTTGATAAAAATAATATCGTCATGACGTCAGGTATCGGCTGTTCTGCCAGAATTTCAGGCTATGTCGATTTTCATTCATTGCACACATTGCATGGCCGGGCACTTGCCTTTGCTACTGGCGTAAAGATGAGTAAACCTGAACTGACTCTCCTGGTGCCCATGGGCGATGGTGACGCGCTTGCTATTGGTGGTAACCATTTTATTCATGCGGCACGACGTAATATCGATATTACCGCCATTGTCATGAATAACCGGATTTACGGCATGACTGGCGGCCAGTTCTCGCCACTTTCTGGCTGCGGCATCAAGGCTACTACGGCGCCTTACACCACCATTGATAACAATTTCGATGTGGTTGAATTGGCTACCGCCGCCGGGGCTACCTTTGTTGCAAGAACTACCACCTACCACGCCAAGGAGGCTACCTCCCTGCTGAAAAAAGCGATTCTCCATAAAGGCTTTTCCGTAGTGGAGATCCTGTCACAGTGTCCAACCCACTTTGGTCGTAAGAATAAAGAGGGTGACGCTGCCCAGATGATGGAAAACTACAAAAACATCACCGCACCGGTTGGCTCCAAGGCTCTCGAGGAAAATCCTGCACTTTGGGGTCGAGGAATTTTTGTTGAGAGAGAAAGGCCTGAATACTGCACTGAATACGGAAAAATTGTTGAGCTGGCAATGAAGGGGGCGGCAAAATGAGAAGAACACGACTTGTCTTTTCAGGTTCAGGTGGGCAAGGGGTCATCACCGCTGCCATAATTCTTGCTGAAGCTGCAGTTATCCACGAAGGAAAAAATGCAACGCAGTCGCAAAGCTACGGAGCTGCGGCTCGTGGAGGAGCAACCCGAAGTGATGTGATCATCTCGGAACGTGAGATCGATTTTCCGGTGGTGACTCAGCCAAACATTTTGGTCTGCCTTACCCAGGATGCGTATACCAGCTTTGGCCCTGAGATTCGTCCCGCCGGTATTCTGCTCACTGACAGTAAATTCGTGGAGACGACAAAAAAGGTGGATGCCCGCCAGATCGAGTTGCCCATGTATGAAAAAGTCATGGAGGAAATTGGTAAACCTATTGTTTTTAACATCTGCGTTCTTGGCGCGTTGATTGGCATCTCCGATGTCGTAAATGCTGACTCTGTTATGAAGGTTATTGGTGAAAGGGTGCCAAAGGATTTTATTGACTTGAATAAAAAGGCTCTCAATATCGGTATTGAACTTGGCCTTCCTTACAGGATGTGACGAGAGCCAAAGTATTGCGTGTATTCCCGCGGCATGAAAGGCAGCTATACTGTGGTTTCATGCCGCGTTGTTGTTTTATGGCAGGCTCAAGTTGAGATGTTGTCGTAGCAGCAGGAAGACAGCTCGGCAATTGGTTTCAACCGGAGTAGCTACGAATTCGACTCAGTTGCGAGGAAGTCAGCCGTTAGTGATATTGATGCTGCGGCAGGCGGATAGATGGCAAATACGAACGGATTTTGTTTATCTGGAGACGTCATGGAGAAATTACTACCAGCAGCAACACCGGTAGCGCAAGGTGCCGAAATTATAAAGAAGGCGGAGAGTGTTGGTCTGGATCCTAAATTGCTTTATGAGGCGGTTATAGACCTGTCAACCGAAGGATTGCTGACAGCAAACTGCATCAATATCGCCGCGGGTATCATTTTGGCAGACCTCGGTCTTCCACGATATTTCTTTGAAAATATCCAGAGCGATGCCCTGGAACACTTGCTTCAATCAATCGCCACCTCTATCAAAGTTATCGATGGCACTGTCACCCTTTATGGGCGAGTCGCTAATATCGATTTTGATATGTCTTACGGCAGTCAGGTGGGCCGGGTACGTATTGCGACAGAAGAGACCCGTGAGAATATGGAAGCGATGCTGGAAGACCAGATCTCCGGCCATCGACGGGAATATTATTACAGCCCTGATTCCAAATATTCCACCTATATTATTCGGCCCGAAACAGTTGTAGATTATTCTCGTGAGGAGTTTCTGTCTTCACGTTTTCTCTTCTCTCTGGCAGGTGACTATGCCGTAACTCCTGAACCGACGAGGAAACGGTATGAGAGTTTTCTGGTAAAAGCCGATCGGGCGGTTGTGCCGCATATTGAAGTGTTCAACCTGCCGGAGACCGGCGAAACACGTTTGATGTTTGGAAGTGATTTTGAAAAGCCGCAGTTGCCACTTTTGCGTAAATTGCTGGCCGAGCATGGATTCACTTTGGTACGCGCCTACTGGGAGCCATATCTTACCAAGGCCTCGGTTCCATCTTCTGTATGTGCACTTTACATTCAGGGTGAACTCACAAGGACTCAAGAGGCACGCATTCTTGCTGATTTGCGATCATTTCTTTCATACTCCATAAACTCTATGAAAGAACTTTATTTAAACGGCGAACTGACGTTTCATGAGATGCTGTTTGCTGGAAATGCCATAGATTTTACGCATCTCTTTATCTACAAGGAGAGTGAAAATGCAACCGATAGAGAAATCCTTGAAAGTCTGAGCAGTAAAGATCATCAGGATGCTTTTTCCAAAAGACTCCACAGCTCTAACAAGTCGATATACGCCGCCAGCCTCATAGAAGAGATGGTGAAAAAAAATGTCGATCTTCTTCGATTTCTTCACGAACTGTTTGAACGAAAATTCAAGCCGGGGATTATGGACCGGCTTACTGACGCCGTACTCCAGACGAAGTGGAAAGAATTCGACAAGATGATTTCTGCCCGTTTCATAGATTTCAGTCTGGGTTACGACATCTTCAAGTTTATGTTCAAGATAGTCAGCGCAACACTGAAAACCAATTTTTACAAAGAAGAAAAACGTTCTTTTTCCTTCAGGTTCGACAGCTCCATTCTCGACCCACTGGTGTATAACCAGTTTGTGTACGGTATTTTTTATGTGAATGGGCATTATGCCTGCGGAACGCATTTACGTGCTGCAGACATTGCCCGAGGCGGATTACGTTTGCTTCGGATTTCCAGATCCAATCACGCCACCGAACTGGACAATGCCGTACTGCTGAATTACGCACTTGGCCCTAAGGCGCAGCGCTTAAAACATAAAGATATCTGCGAGAGTGGCTCAAAAGGTGTGGTGGTGCCGCATCCCCAGTATGCCTCGTATTCTCGAGACGCATTGTTTGACTACACAGAAGGCATCATGGATCTCATGCTGCTTGATAATTCTATTATCGACTATTACGGCAAGCCTGAGCTGATCTTTTTCGGGCCTGATGAGGGCACGGCACCGCTCATGGACGGAGTGTCGCTCAGGGCAAAGGAAAGAGGATACCGGCACTGGCGGACCATGACCACCGGAAAATCCTTCGGCATACCACACGATACGTATGGGCTGCTCGAAAGTGGTGAACTGTTCGGGTTGTTGAATATGGGTGCTGATGGTGTTGATCTTCAGGTCGATGGTAAATCGGTATTGCTAACAAACGACATGGAAGAGATTTATGCACAGATTGGCGGAAAAATCACTCTGTCCGGCATGACGACTACCTCGATCATGAGCGCCTTCAGAACCCTTATTGAATCGCAGGGACATGCTGAAGAAAACCTTAACCTGATGATTACCGGTGGCCCGGACGGTGACCTCGGTGCCAACGAAATTCAATGTTACCAAGGCAAGATCTGCCTGATACTTGATGGCGGCTCTGTTTTGTTCGACCCAGAAGGGCTTGATAAAAAAGAGCTGATGAAAATTGCCTTCATGCGTAACGGTGACCCTCGCGCAAACTCACTGGCGTATCCTGAACAAAAACTGGGAGCAAGAGGTTTTCGGGTACCGCTCAGGGGAAAGAATGTTTCCCTTCCTGACGGAACTGTCATTGAAGATGGAGCGTTGTTCCATAAAACTTTTCTCGCCAATGTCGAGAATCGAAAATTTATACGTGAAGCGAATATTACCGCTTTTATCCCATGTGGAGGTTTCAAGGACACTATCAACCATGGCAACGTGAAACAGTTTCTTGAGCTCTTTAAGGAATTGAAATTCATTGTCGAGGGTGCCAACGTTTTCTTCGATGATGTGGCCCGTCGCCATATTGCCATCGCTACCGACATCCTGCAGATTAAAGACTCTTCAGCTAATAAGGGCGGGGTGTTCAGCAGTTCGGTCTCAGAAGTTCTCACTGCGTTCCTTTTGCAGGATGAATATGAGGAAAAACTTCTCAACGATGTTAAGACTCGTTGGGCTCTTATTCGCGACATTATGAACATGGTTGCTCGTTATGCCGCGGTTGAGACGCTGATGCTGATGAAGGTGTATGGTGTTGACCCGATGATACCACTTTTTGATCTATCGGAAAAAACAAGTGAAAAGATTTTTGCCTTCCAGGATCAATTGCTTGAACGGAAAGGCGAGATTTTGGCCGATGAAGAACTTGTCTGGAAGACCATGGAACAGTATGTGCCGCCTGTATTGATCGGTGTGTTGGGGCGAGAACATATCATGACCACTTTCAAATCTGAAGAGCTTGGTCCCTATCTTGATGCAATTGTGACGAAAAAACTGGCGTCCATGGCGTATTACAGATTCTGTCTTGAGTGGGACACCTATCTTGAGGCCGCTGAAGTGTCTCTTGTTAAGAACCTGCACCATATCTTTGATGAATGGGACTCGGTTGCCATGTGAAATGGATGAACGTTTGCTTTTCGTGGTTATGGAACGCGTTGCAAGCGCTCTTATTTTTTGCGTTTAAATAAGGATCAGAGATGAAATTTTTTGAGATAAAAAACACGATACTCCACCTTCTCCAGGAAAATCTGCAAAACGATCAGCCGCAACCGGTGAATGCTGCATCTCTTGCTGAAAAGCTACAGTTGAGTCTGAAAGAGATGCGTCAGATTATCAAAGTAATGAATAAGGATGGGGTAGTCGAAAGCGACCAGGATGGAGACCGGGTAGTTATGACCCGGCAGGGACAGGTGTATCTGGCGGAGATGGGATTATCCCACGCTGCGTAACCATGCAAAACAGGGCAGGCACGTGATGCCTGCCCTGTAATAACTCCAAATGAGTTGACGATCTCACAATATCCTTGAAGTCAAAAACTAATCGTTATTTTCAAGAAAATTATGAATCATAACTTCGCCTAGTTCTTTTGAGCGATTGGTTGCTGCTTCGACAGCGTCCATTATGGTGGTACGCAGCCCGCCTTGTTCGAGGGTGTGAATACCGGCAATTGAGGTGCCACCAGGCGAGGTGACACGATCCTTCAGCTGGCCTGGATGCTCTTTTGACTCGAGCAGCATTTTGGCAGAACCAAGCATTGTCTGGGTAGAAAGGAGCAGCGAGTCTTTTCGTGATAGGCCCATCTTCACTCCCGCGTCAGCCATGGCGTCAATAATAAGAAAGAAGTAGGCGGGTCCACTGCCGCTCAGACCTGTGAATGCGTCCATAAGAATGTTTTCCTTGATGAAGACGCTGACGCCAACCGAATCAAAAATGGCTTTCGCCAGTTCAATATCTCCCTTTTCTACATATTTTCCAGCGGCAATAGCAGTTGCGCTCTCTTTGACGAAGGCACAGATATTCGGCATGACCCTGATGAGTCGCAAATCTTTATGCAAACCTGACTGGATGGCAGCTAGCGGTACACCGGCGGCGATTGAAATGATGAGCTTTGATCTGTCAAGGATATCGGCTGTTTCTTTAAGGACGGTGGCAAGGATCTGCGGCTTGGTGGCATAAATTATAATTTCGGATTTTTGAGCCACTTCGACGTTATCAGTTGTTACGGCTACACCGTATTTGCGATGAAGTTCCTCAAGCGGTTCTTCACGGATGTCGGAACAGATGATGTTTTCAGGGAGTGCCGATCCTGATTGAACCAGGCCGCTGATAAGTGCTTCGGCCATGTTGCCGCCGCCGATTAAACCAATTTTTTTCTCTATGAGCATGGAGAAAAGGCTCCTTCTGAAAGAGGTGATAAGGTGAGGATTGAGCTACACGAGGTTAGCAGCGCAGGGCGAGAAATATAAGCAGGCCGTAATGTACGTTCACCGTAGGATTCACGTCAAGATAAAAGTGGTCCACAACCAGATGACAGCACTTGTTACATCGTCGAACTGGACTGAAATTACCGTATGAACGATTTTGCTCGATGAAAGCCAGCACGGGAGGTGACATTTGGCATGAGCATGCATCGTTTGCCGAATATCGTGCCTGGGTTGGTGACCGAATTGCAGCCGGTTTGGCTGTCATCGCCTAAAATTGCCCCAAGTTTTCGCCTGCCAGTATCGTATTCTTTTCCTTCGTGCTGGATATAGATATTACCGGAAACCATTTTGAGATTGGCGAATTTGGTACCTGCCCCGAGATTGGCATTGGTGCCAAGGATTGAATCACCAAGATAGGCAAAGTGGCCGGCTTTGGCATCATTAAGGAATATCGAATGTTTGATTTCGGTGGCGTGACCAAGTACACAGCGCTTACCGGCGAGGCAATAACCGCGGAGGTAGGCCGCCTGGCGTACTTCACAGCAGTCGCCGATAATTGTCGGCGATTTAATCATTGCCCCTGATTCGACCAGCACCCCTTTTCCAAATGCAATTCTATCACCCATAAGAATCGCTCCGGCCATAATAACTGTCGCCCCTTCAAGTCGGGTTCCTTCCCTCATAACAGAAAGTTTTCCTTTTGTGGCGTCGTCAAAAATAATTTCAAGACCTGTGGCAGGAAGATATCGGCCATTATGCAAGATTACTGTCTCAGTGAGTGGTTTGCCATTCTCTATCAGGGCGCGGTCAAGTTCAGGATAGCTGGCCTTATCCATGTAGGATTTGAGCTTATTGAGTGCTGACCAGACAAAATCGCCTTCTGTAAAGAGGGATGCGTGTTCAAATTCGGAAAGGTCGAAAAGGGAAGCTGCGTCAAGCATTGTTGTAACTCCAGTAAATGAAGGTGAGAGTGTAAGATTGCAATAACGTAAAACCGTGAACAACTATCGCCAACTTTTTTTTTGAATTCAATAAAAAAGGCGAATTTGATTATTGCTGCTCTCTTTTACAGAAATAAGAAAAATCTAATGGCATGTATGTGACGGTAACTGATTGCCAGATTCAACCGTTGACACTTAGATTTTTCGCAAGCCCGGTAAATGATTTCGGAAACCTTGCTTGACTTGATTCGTCTCTGTGTTTAGTTTGTGGTCGGTTTTCAGATAGACTATTTATTTCGCATAAAATATACTAATCGAAAATGACAAACAGACGGGGATACCCGTTATTTTATAAACAGTTGACTCGCCGGTTATCTATGAACCGGTTTGGCAGTTCTCCCAGGAGGTAAGAGTGGAATTCAACGATTCTTTGAGCATTAGTATGGATGATTTTTCCAACAACGAGGAGATGGAAATCCCCGAAGTGCTGCCCATGATGGCAGTACGTGATGTCGTGGTTTTCAACTACATGATTATTCCTCTTTTTGTTGGTCGTCCAGGCTCAGTCGAGGCTGTAAACGAGGCCTTGAACTCCAATAAGCTTATCATGCTTGTCACCCAGAAGGATGCCACCAAGGACAATCCTCAGGAGGCCGATCTATATGATATCGGCATGGTGTGCATGGTTATGCGGACCTTGAAAATGCCTGACGGCAGGCTGAAGGTGCTCGTCCAGGCGATGTCCAAGGCTCGAATAACCGAATACCTCAAGACGGAGCCTTCCTACGAGGTGTCGATCGAAGTTATCGAGGAGACTGAGGTTGAGGAGATCAGTGTCGAGGTCGAGGCTATGATGCGAACGGTGCGTGAACAGACCGAAAAGATCATGTCTCTGCGCGGTATTCTTTCCGCCGACCTCATGATGATCATCAACAACATCGATGATCCTGGTCGTTTAGCAGACCTTGTTGGTTCAAACCTGAGATTGAAAATTGTCGAATCGCAGTCGATACTGGAGGAGATTGATCCAACGAAGCGGCTGATGCTGGTGAATAAACTGCTCTCAAAAGAACTTGAAGTTTCCACAGTCCAGGCGAAGATCCAGAACGATGCCAAGGAGGAGATGAGTAAGTCCCAGCGTGAATATTTCCTTCGCGAACAGTTGCACGCACTGCAGAAAGAACTCGGCGATACCGATGAGCGAACTCAGGAAATTGAAGAACTCGAGGTCAAGCTGAAAAAAACCAAGATGCCGAAAGAGGTCCGTAAGGAAGCGAAAAAACAGTTGAGCCGGATGGATATGATGCATCCCGACTCCTCAGAGGCAACCATTATCCGTACATATATCGACTGGATTCTTGACGTGCCGTGGATGAAATCAACCAAGGACAGGCTTGATCTGGTGGAAGCAAAGGCGGTGCTCGACGAAGACCATTATGGTCTTGAAAAGGTCAAAGAACGCATTCTCGAATATCTCGCTGTGCGAAAGCTGAACGAATCGACCAAGGGGCCAATCCTTTGCTTTGTCGGCCCTCCTGGTGTGGGTAAAACTTCGCTTGGTCAGTCAATCGCAAGGGCGATGGGGCGAAAATTTCATCGTATCTCGCTTGGTGGCATGCGTGATGAAGCTGAGATCCGCGGCCATCGGCGCACCTATATCGGTGCAATGCCTGGGCGGATTGTTCAGGGACTGAAGACTGTTGCTTCCAACAATCCGATCTTCATGATGGATGAGATCGACAAGATCGGCTCGGATTATCGTGGCGATCCTTCTTCTGCCTTGCTTGAGGTGCTTGATCCCGAACAGAACTTTGAGTTTTCCGATCACTACCTCAATCTACCGCTTGACCTTTCCAAGGTCATGTTCATCACTACCGCGAACATGACGGATACCATTCCTGGTCCGCTTCTCGACAGAATGGAGGTGATTAGACTTTCCGGCTACACGCTTGAGGAAAAGACAGTTATTGCGAGAAAATATCTCTTGCCACGGCAGCAGAAAGAAAATGGTTTGAAAGCTTCGCACATCCGGATGAATGATGACACCCTTCAGCATATCATTACCCATTACACCTATGAAGCGGGACTAAGAAATCTTGAGCGTGAAATAGGAAAGGTCTGCCGCAAGATTGCCCGCAAGGTTGCTGAAGGCGGTAAGGGACCCTACAGCGTCAGCAAAAACAATATTGATACCTACCTCGGTCCGCCTAAGACAATACCCGAGTCTGAGGTCGAAAAACTTCAGCAACCGGGCCTTGTTACCGGACTTGCCTGGACTGAAATCGGCGGTGAGATCCTACAGATCGAGGTCAACATAATGCCGGGTAAAGGTAAACTTATTCTTACCGGCCAGTTGGGCGATGTTATGAAAGAGTCAGCTCAGGCGGCTCTCACTTATTGCCGTAGTCGCTCGGAAGAACTCAAGGTCGATGAAGAATATTTCGAGAAGATCGATATTCACGTCCACGTTCCCGCCGGAGCGATTCCCAAGGATGGGCCATCAGCCGGTATAACCATTGCTACCGCGCTCTATTCGGCGATAGTTAAGCAGGAAGTCGTGGTGAAGCTTGCCATGACCGGTGAGGTTACTTTGCGGGGCCGGGTGCTGCCGATAGGCGGCTTGAAAGAGAAGGCACTTGCGGCGTTGCGGGCGGATATCACAAAGGTGATCATCCCGTATCACAACAAAAAGGATCTAGCTGAAATACCCAAGGATATCCGAGATAAGATGGAGTTTTTCCCGGTCAAAAACATGGATGAGGTAGTGAAAATCGCTTTCGGCAAGGGATCGAAGCCGAAGGCTGTGACTGAGAAGAAAAAATAGCTTAAAACAGCAGAGCGGTGAACCTTTACCGTACCTGCATAGGTGGTATGAAATTGTTGTGTTGCTGGATGTTGTTGTGTACATTTGTGATGAAATATCCAGAAAGCCTTTAATCACGTAACAAGCACAAAACTTTTCAGTGTCGGAAAATACACATTCATCCACCATCTCTTCCGGTAGGATCTGGAAAAGGGTCGTCCTGTGGACGGCCCTTTTTCTATGCCTCATGCCATTAGCCTGCTACTACTGGCTGATGCTCTACGCCAACAATAACGGGCCAGCAGGCTCGGAAGATCAGGTTGTTGTTGAGATCCCCAAAGGTACATCTGTCCAGGGAATTGGTAAAATACTTGGTGAGGCCGGAGTTATTCGAGACGATATGCGTTTCATGCTGCTGGCCAGATTGAGAGGGGTGGCTACCAAATTGCGAGCAGGGGAGTTTCAACTCCCCATAGGTAAAAATCCCTCGGAAATTCTCGAGCTGCTGGTTACCGCCAAACCCTATCATTACTCAATTACTATCCCTGAAGGTCTTCGTGGCGAAGATATCGGTGCGATTTTCTCAGCTGAAGGCTGGTGTGATCAATATGTCTTTCTTGAGCTGATTGAGGACCCCGAGTTGATTGCTGAACTCGGGTTTGCCGGCGTTTCTTCGCTTGAAGGGTATCTGTATCCCGACACTTATTTTCTGACCCGGGAAAAGCGAGGAGCAAAATCGATTATAGTAATGCTGGTCAACCGCTTCAAGGAGGTATGGGGAGAGGTGGTGAGCGACATGAAGGACTCGATACCGGACCAGCGTGAGACGGTAATTCTTGCCTCAATTGTTGAAAAGGAAACTGGTGATGCTACTGAGAGGCCGCTTATTGCCTCGGTTTTCCTTAACCGGTTGGAGAAAGGCATGAAGCTGCAGTCTGATCCCACAGTAGTTTACGGCAGCGGCAACTTTAATGGCCCTATCACCAAGAGCGATCTCAAAAGCTCCAACCCTTATAACACATATGTCATTCCCGCATTACCTGCAGGCCCTATTGCCAGTCCCGGCAGGGCGGCAATTGAGGCTGTTCTGCATCCCGCCGAGGTTGAGTATCTCTATTTTGTCTCGAAAAATGACGGAACTCACTATTTTTCCAAAAATTTACGTGAACATATAAATGCGGTTAACAAATATCAGCGGAAAAATAGAGAGAAAGACAGTAAGTAACAATAAGAGTAGCGTGCCATTGTCTGCGCGATAGAGTTCGACAACTGGTAGATTCCAATGTTGAAAAAAGATGAATCCGACGATATGGGGCAATAGGTGAAAATTTCTCTGGTTCAGATAAATCCTGTGATTGGCGATTTTGCCGGCAATTGTGAGAAAATCAGGGCGTACGCTGAAAAAGCATGGAAGGAAGGCAGCCGGCTGGTAATTTTTCCAGAGCTGGCTGTTTCCGGATATCCTCCTCAGGATCTTCTTGAACGGCCATCCTTTCTGCGCGCCAATGATAGCGCTATGGCCAGGTTGATTAAAGAGCTTCCGCCCATTGATGTGATGTTTGGCAGTGTCGAACATTGCGACACCCGTCCGGGTAAGCCATTATATAATTCGGCAGTGGTTGCCAGAAATGGCAAAATTATTTTCAAGGCAAGAAAACAGTTACTTCCTTCATACGACGTCTTTGATGAAACCCGATATTTTGAGCCAGGTCCTCCATCGCAGATCTATGAAGTAGAGGGTCATTATTTTGGCGTTACGGTCTGCGAAGACGTGTGGCATGATGAGGTCCCTGAATATGATATCGCACCGGCAGAAGAGGTGCACCAGCTTGCTGTAAAAGAGGGTAAAAAGCTTACGGGACTGATCAACATATCCGCATCTCCCTTCCAGCGATACAAGGAAGATGTTCGTCGATCGATTTTCACCCGATACTGCAGGCAGCATGTAACCCCATTTCTTTATTGCAATCAGGTAGGTGGCCAGGATTCCCTGATCTTTGACGGACGTAGTCTGGTGATGAATGCAGACGGGAAAGTGGTAGCTCAAGCTATTGGTTTTGAAGAAGATATGATAACCGTTGATACGGGTGACTGGTGTGGGGACCTTCATGCCCCCATTGATCCACCTGTGATCGAAACTATTTACCGGGGACTCATAACAGGTGTTCGCGACTATGTGCACAAATGTGGCTTTTCTTCCGTGGTGCTTGGGCTTTCAGGCGGAATCGATTCGGCCCTTACCGCTGCCGTAGCTGTTGATGCATTAGGGGCGAAAAATGTACTGGGGGTTGCCATGCCTTCCCCATATAGTTCGAAAAAATCGGTCGAAGATGCAGAGCAATTAGCGAACAATCTGCGCTGCAGATTTGAAATACTTCCAATTGGCGAGTTGTTTGGCCTTTTCCGAACAAGTCTTGCCCCTCTATTTGGAGATTTACCAGAAGACCTCGCTGAGCAAAATCTGCAGGCCCGAATTCGCGGTAATCTTCTGATGGCCTTATCCAACAAATTTGGCCATCTACTTTTGACAACAGGCAATAAGAGCGAAATGGCTGTTGGCTACTGTACATTGTACGGTGACATGAGCGGTGGATTGGCTGTAATCTCAGACGTCCCCAAACAGCTTGTGTATGAACTTTCCTACTATGTCAACCGAGAGCAGGTGATAATCCCAGAGCGAATTATAGAAAAACCACCCTCAGCAGAACTGAAACCAGGCCAACTCGATCAGGATGACTTGCCACCATACGAGGTTTTGGACATGATACTTGAAATGTATCTTGAAAAAGGGATGGGCATTGAAGAGATCACCCAGAAGGGGTTTGCTGTCACGGTTGTAGAGGATGTCGTTCGCAGGATCCGGATAAACGAGTATAAGCGCAAGCAGGCACCAATGGGGTTAAAGGTTACCAGCAAAGCATTTGGTTGTGGCCGAAGATACCCTAATACCCAAAATTATCGTGGCTGATAAAGCCGGGGAAGAACTATTGTAATGGGAATGTCAGGCAGATCACGCAACAGGTTAGCCCTGTTGTCTACTGTTTTGCTGGCATTGATCATTGCCGTAATGGCAGTGAAGGAGATGCTAGTTAAACGACCACAACAGCTCTATGTGACATCCTCCGGGGCTGTCGACATGTGTCTGTCCTGCCATACGGAGGAGAAGCTTGATCGCGCACACGATGTTGAAATGATCGGTTGCTCCCCATGCCATCTCGGGAATCCCTTGGCGATAACGAAAGAAGAGGCCCATCAGGAAATGGTCGTAAATCCTGGTGATCTTCGCATTGTTGATAAAACCTGTTCGGTAGAGGGATGTCATCCTGCGGATGTTCATAAGGTGAAGAATTCGCTGATGGCCACCAATCGAGGGATTCTCGGTACGCTGCTTTTCTACTGGGGCGAAAGTGATTCCCAAAATACCGACTTGACCGTGGAAGAACTTATTGCCAGTGGACACAATTCATTCGCTCTCGACTATTATCGAAAACTCTGTGGTACCTGTCACCTATGGAAACAGAAGAACGATATTCCAGATGCTCCTGACTTTTTTAACGAGAAAGGAGGTGGTTGCTCCGCCTGCCATTTCCTTATTCCTGAAACGGAGATAAAGGCGGCAGAGAGCCTGGTAGCGGATACCGCATCCGAGGAGGAGAAGGCAAAAAAGATCCATCCTCATATCACCGCCAAGGTTGATCAGAATAATTGTATTCGCTGCCATAATCGTTCCGGCAGGATTGGTCTATCCTATATTGGCATTTTTGAGTCGGAAGGGTACGGAACACCGTATGAGAAAGGTGGTATGACCCGAAACCAGTTGCCGGGTGCCCGATTTTATCTCGAAATCGCAGATGACATCCATCATAACAAGGGCATGCAGTGCATTGATTGCCACACCCGCAATGAAATTATGGGGGACGGCACCAGTTACGCTCACTATGAAGAGCAGCTCGAGATTTCCTGTGAGGTATGTCACTCGACAAACCCGGGAACAACCCGTAAAAATAATGTACTGAATAATCTCGCCGGTACAAATGAAACTCCACTATTAAAAGGGAAAATAGACGGTGTCATGCGGCCACTGCGCCCCCCGCGCCCCGGTGTTTGTGATTTCAGTCCACATAAGCGGGTTAGCTGTGAGGCCTGTCATTCGACCTGGGTGCCGCAATGTTATGGCTGTCATGTCAAGCAGGACCAGAGAGGTAAGCATCTCGACAAACTGTCGCTCAAAGAAACTGCAGGGCTTTGGGAAGAGGGGCGATCGTATATCCGTTATGAGAAGCCGATGCTTGGTATATGGGAGAACGAAGTCGTCATCGTAACCCCCGGATGTCAGGATATGGTAACCGTGGTGGGCAAAGACGGTAAAGATTCCGGCGGATTTAATCGCTTCACCATGGCGGCCATCAATCCGCATACGACCCAGAAGAAAGGGCGTGAATGTGTCGATTGCCACGCATCTCCGAAAACTGTTGGCCTTGGTGAAGGCACAATTTACCAACAGGACGGCAAACTCGCGTTTCGATCTATGAGTAGAGGGATCGAAACATCAAGCGGCAGAACCGTTCCACTTGATGCCTGGGTTGATATTGAAGGGGAACAGTTGCAGCACGGTTCGAGGCCCAATGTTCGCCCGTTTAATAAAAAAGAACTGCAAAAGATCCTACAGGTGGGGCTCTGTGCTGGTTGTCATGACAGTTACCAGGATCCACTATGGACCAACTATACCGCTGATATGGCCTGTCCGGTTACAACGCAGGCAAAAGGGCGGAAAAATGAAACTAGCAAAAAGTAACAGGTGGGCGTTATCGGAAGTGTAACTGGGAATATTGAGGGTCTAAAAAAAAATCATCTCAAGGCGCTTGAACGGCTGGGTAGCAAACGGGTGCCGCGTGAGATGATTATTGCTCCGGAGATGGCACGGACAATCTGTCAGCTCTCGACTGAATTGAACCGACAGATTGGTCTTTTGATCCATCGTTCAGGCAAGGTCGAGATGGTCATTGTCGGCAGTTTCAGCGGCATCATGATTCCTCAGCTCTCCTCAATCCGGGCATCCGGGGGGAGATTGCGGGGCGTTCGCCTGGTTCACACCCATCTTGCCGGCGAGGATATCAGTGATGAAGACTTGATGGACCTATTGTTTCTTCGACTTGATCTCTTATCGGTTATAAAAATCACTAACGATGGGCTGCCGGATAAAATGTACTCGGTGCATCTCTTGCCGACGCCGGTTGCCGGACAAAATTGGAATTTCCTCGAACCTGTTCATCCTGCATCCCAGACAGACTCATTCGAAGTGCTGGTGTCGGCCCTTGAAGCCGAGTTCACGAAAGCCCACAGTGTGAGGGATGTTGATCAGGGAAGGGACCGTGCTATCCTCATCAGCGTCAGCACCGAACCTCGCCACAGAGCAGAGGAGGAGATGAATGAGCTTATTGAGCTCGCAAAGACAGATGAAGTCGAAGTGCTTGAAATTGTTTTGCAGCGGCGGCAAAAAATCAATCCTCGACTTATCCTGGGCAGAGGGAAGCTTGCGGAAATTATGATTCGGGCTTTACAGCTCGACGCCAACCTCCTCATTTTTAATCAGGAGTTAAACCCATCACAGATTCGGTCTATCACAGACTTTACCGATTTGCGTGTCATTGACCGCACCCAGCTCATTCTCGATATTTTTGCTCATCGTGCCATGAGTCGTGAAGGGAAGCTGCAGGTTGAAATGGCCCAGTTGAAATATATGTTGCCCCGTCTTTCATCTCGTGATGATGCGCTCTCACGACTCACTGGTGGGATTGGTGCAAGAGGGCCCGGTGAGACCAAACTCGAAATTGATCGCCGTAGGATCAACGACCGCTTGGCGCGGTTGTCACAGGATCTGAAGACTGTAAGCAAAGAACGCTATCGCAGGCGCACCCAAAGACGGAAAAAAGATCTGCCGGTCATTTCGCTGGTCGGTTATACCAATGCTGGAAAGTCGACCTTGCTGAACACTCTGACGAACAGCGATATAATTGCCGAAGACAAACTCTTTGCAACACTTGATCCGACCAGTAGACGGCTCAGGTTTCCGACAGAGATGGAAGTGATCATTACCGATACAGTTGGATTTATTCGCAATCTTCCCGCCGATCTGCTGCAAGCGTTTATGGCTACTCTTGAGGAGCTTCAGGAGGCGGATCTACTGGTCCATGTGATCGATATCTCTAACCCCAATCATCATGATCACATACAGGTGGTCGAGCGGTTGTTGCGAGAGTTGGATCTTGGAGATATACCGGTTTTGAAGGTGTTCAACAAAATGGATCGGGTGGAAAATCCCGAAGAGATTCGTATCGAGGCAGAACGGGAAGGCGTTGTGATAAGTGCACTTGATGCTTCAACGCTCAAGCCATTTCTTATCCAGGCAGAGCGTCTGATTGGCAAGGTGATTCATGATCAGGGTCCGAAGCGAAGGTAAAAGCCCAGCTCCTTTTCAAATGCATGTGTTTTTTTGAACTCGCAGCCGATGGCGCTACCAGACACCATTCTAATAATAAATTCACGTTTTAAGCGAGTCGCCTTGCGATCGTCAAGGGTGAAGTCGATATGGCCCTTTTGGCCTATGCTGAGCTTATGCAGGCCTGCTACTTCGAAGCAGGCACCGTCAAGTGACAGGTTTACGACCATCACCTTGCCGCCACCAACGGCAGGTGGGATCATATCGTAGAGCCCTTCTATTTTAGTGGGTTTACGAAAGCATTTACGGAAGTCCAGATTGACCGAGAACACGTTTGCGCATGAGCAACGTACTTTCAGCTTATGTTGTCGTTCTCGAAACTGCCCAACGGACGCCGTTTTTACCGAGCTGCAATATGGACAAACCAAAGTGGTTTGTCCCTCCTCATTGACAAAGGCTTTCGTTGGAGTTGCATCATCATGCGCTGTGGGCCGTCGTTCTTCCACTGTCACTAGATTTACCTTTTTATAACTACTCGTTATTGGAAATAACTCTACTTAGAACATCTGAAAAATTTTTCACAAGCATGCACTTTGCTGAACAGGCAGCAGGTGATTCCTCTCACCTACTTGTATAGTATTCTTTAGTTATAAGAAATCAAATATTTTTTCAAATTAGTGCGCTAGCGTATGAATTACTGTCAATCCTGACACATTTCCGGCACCGGTAAGAACCGGATGCCGAAATATTGTGAGAAACATGATGGGCCGTGGTGGGTGTAGTTTTGGCCCAGAAATATGAGATCTCTCTCAGTCGTACACTATGCAGGTATATCGTGCCAGGATCTCTTCGGTTTCCTCGTCAAGGTCACCGGCTACCTCATGGATATGATATTCTTTCTGGCATTTCGTGCACCGCATCCGTACGCGCCGGCACATGCGATGCACTTCAAGCTTGCCTGAACATTCGCGGCATTTCATAGTCTGTCAGCTGAGCAGCTCCTCTCTGGTAAAAACGGACTCGAGGCGATAACCTGCTTTGGCGAGCACTTCAACACCACCTTCCTGTCGTTCGACGACGGTGGCAACCAGGCCAACTTTAAAGCCCTGAGATTCAACGCGCTCGATAACCTTCAGTAGTGTTCCACCGGTGGTGACGACATCTTCAACCAATGCCACGGTGCAGCCGGCGGGCATGTTTTTCATGCCTTCAATATAGTTGCCGGTCCCATGGCCTTTTGCCTCTTTTCGCACAATAAAGGCAGGGATTGGTTTGTCTTCGAGAAAACTGACAAGGGAAACTGCGGTGACCAGTGGATCTGCACCGAGGGTCATGCCGCCAACGGCTTCGATATTGTCACCTTTGGTGTTAATCAGTTCAAGGAGCAGTTTGCCACAAAGATACGCTCCTTCGGCGGATAAGGTGGTCTGTTTTCCGTCTATATAAAAATCAGATGTTTTTCCGGAAGTAAGGGTAAATGTGCCCTTGCGGTACGATTTATCGAGAAGAATTTCTTTCAAACGCTGTTTTTCTGTTATCATGAGTACATCCTTTTGCAGGGGATTTGACAAGAGTCATGGCTCTCGTTTCAGTGTGATACTTTACTGAATGTTACAGTCTAACGGTTTTTCGGGTTAAAGAAAAGAATAACCTGGAAATGACATGAAAAATTGTGTTAATTTAGTATTTTCTGCCATGGTTTATGCACCTCTAGAAAAATCATTTGAGATTGCTCGACATAGACCCATTGGATTCGTTATTGAACTGAAACGTCTGTTCTGTCGGTTTTTATACAGACATATATTTTGAGGAGAAGATTATGTGTGGAATCGTAGGGTATGTCGGACCGCGGAAGGTAGTACCGGTCGTACTGGAAGGTTTACGACGATTGGAATACCGAGGGTACGACTCTGCGGGTGTCGTCTATCTGCAGGATGGAGCCTTGGTGAAATATCGGGCTGAAGGCAAGCTCATCAACCTGGAAAACCGTATCGGTGACGCTATCGTCGCGCCTTCGCATCTCGGCCTTGGTCATACCAGATGGGCGACCCATGGTGCCCCAACCGAGAAAAATGCCCATCCCCACAGTGACTGCACTGGTGATCTGGTCGTGGTACATAATGGTATCATTGAAAATTATCACTCATTACGAGAAGATCTCAAAGCAAAAGGCCATATCTTCAATTCAGAAACAGATACCGAGGTGCTTGCCCATCTGATAGAAGAGCATCTCTCCGACGATCTGGTGGCAGCAGTTAAAGCAGCGCTTAAAGAGGTTGAAGGTTCATTTGCCCTTGGTGTTCTTTGGGCTAAAGCTCCTGACATGCTGGTTGCAGCCCGTAACCAGAGCCCGTTGGTGCTTGGGGTCAGCGACGATCAAGGGAGCTTCATGGCTTCAGACATTCCTGCGCTTTTGCCCTACACCGATCAGGTGGTGTTCCTCGATGATATGGAACTCGCCGTGATTCGCGAAAATTCCTACTCTGTCCAGTCACTTCTGACAGGAGAAGAGGTGGATAAAGTTGTGCAGTTTATTGAATGGAATGCAGCCATGGCAGAAAAGGCCGGCTATAAACATTTCATGCTGAAAGAGATTTATGAGCAACCACAAGCTATTACTAATACTCTCAGTGGTCGGATCAATGCTGAAACCGGTGAAGTTTCTATTCCAGAGCTAAATCTTCAGGGTGCGGATTTTGATAAAATTGACCGTATCTTCCTTGTGGCCTGTGGCACCTCATGGCATGCAGCGCTGGTCGCAAAATACTGGATTGAGAAATACGCCAATATCCCCGTCGATGTTGATATCGCTTCTGAGTTTAGGTATCGGCATTTACTTATCAATGAACGGGTGATGACCATTGCCATCTCCCAATCCGGCGAGACAGCAGATACCCTTGCCGGGATTCGCATTGCCAAAAAAATGGGCTCTAAAGTAGTTACTATCTGTAATGTGGTGGGTTCGACAATGACCCGGGAATCTGATGGCACGGTTTATACCCATGCAGGTCCGGAAATAGGTGTTGCCTCAACTAAGGCTTTTACCGCTCAACTGGCAGCCCTTTTCCTCTTTACCATATATGTTGCTCAGCAGAAAAAGACCATTTCCAAGGAGAAGGGCGTAGAGTTGGGCCGGGCTCTTATCGGTATATCTTCTGTTATAGAAAAAGAGTTGCCCCGAATTCAGGATCAGATCTCGAGGTTGATTGAGTCGTTCTATGATGCCCGCGACTTTTTATTTGTCGGCAGGGGACTCAGTTTCCCAATCGCCCTGGAAGGCGCTTTGAAATTAAAAGAGATTTCCTATATTCACGCTGAAGGTTACGCGTCGGGTGAACTCAAACACGGACCTATAGCCCTCATTGACAAGGATATGCCTATCCTCGCCCTGGTTCCGCAGGACGATGTCTATCAAAAATCGATCTCCAATGTCGAAGAGATAAAAGCCCGCCTGGGACGACTCATTCTTATTGGCACCGAGGGTGATACGCATCTCCAGAACATCACCGACGATATCATCTATATGCCGAACGTCCACGAAGATATGAACCCGATCATGTACACCATTCCTGCCCAGTTGCTTTCCTATGAGATAGCGACCCGCAGGGGGTGCGATGTGGATCAACCCCGAAACCTTGCAAAGAGTGTTACGGTGGAATAATTTTTTCTGAAAGAGCTTGTCAGAGAGACATCTTTTGAGTCTCTGATGTTTCTCTGACGGCTGAATCTTTCTTGAAGTATCGATTCCTGCTGGCTGGAACGACCAAACCAGAAGGATTCCGGGCGTGGATGTCCCTGACCTGATCGTTGATTCGGTAACCAACTAATTATCAACACAAGGAGTTTGCAGTGGCAGTTTGCAGATTTCAGAAAATAATTGTTTGTCGCTCATTTCCGATAAAATGAGGTCCGGGTCAACCGGCTTGATTTACTCCCATCGTGTATTCAGAATTTCCATTTCCAGTCGTGTATTGAAACCAATATTCTGGATAAGATCTCCAAATTATTGATGTTTCATGTGTAGTCTCTATTGAAATGTATACGGCGTGGCTTCTAAGTGGAAATTTTCGCTCTTGAACTGAGAATTTGCCGCCTTTCCGAGATTATCAACATTGCGGGCGATGCAATGAATGGAAAGGTTCTTTTCATTTTCACCTTTTTAAATTGGGCATACGAGTTGCCAAACTGTCCTATTTTATGGAAGACATAGTAAATATTTCAAGGCATCTCTATGCAGGAACCTATTGTGCAAAACAAAAAATTCATCCTCTTAGCCGCACTTCTCGCCCTTTTTCTCGGGGCCATGGATGCCCTGATCGTGAGTGCGGCAATGCCTTCTATCGTCACTGACCTCGGTGGCCTGACCCTTTATAGTTGGGTATATTCTGCCTATTTCCTTGCTCGAGCAGTGTCGTTGCCCGTATTCGGTAAACTGGCAGATCGATACTCCACAAAGGGCCTCTTCCTTTTTTCTATAACCGTCTTTATGCTGGCCTCTTTTTTAGCAGGCGCCGCATCATCAATGTCAATTCTCATCAGTGCAAGAGTCTTTCAGGGGCTCGGGGCCGGAGGCATATTTGCCTTGGTATATATTGTTCTTTCGGAAATTTCGCTCCCGGGCGAGAGAGGTAAGACTTTGTCGTTTGCCAGTTCCGTCTGGGGTATTTCTTCGATTATCGGCCCGACATTAGGCGGTGTTATCGTTACATATGTTTCCTGGAGGTGGATCTTTTTTATCAATGTGCCTCTTGCGCTCTTATCGTTGGCAACAATTGGTCGTTTCCTGCCAAGTCAGACACGAACTCCGAAAAAGGTGAAACTGGATATCGGTGGTATTACCTGTCTATCCGGTTTCATTCTTTCTTTTTTAACAATTTTCATTATAGGCGGGCGGAATTACGCATGGTTTTCGCCGCAGATACTGGGACTCGGGGTGTTGTCAGTAATTTTTGGTGTACTATTTATTGCTATTGAGAAGCGGGCAGCTGACCCAGTGCTCGATCTACGTTTTTTTGTAAGACCAGTTTTTGCCCTTGGAAACGTTGCGGCATTTTTTGCCAGTTTTGCCATTTTTTCGCTGTTTGCATATGTCCCACTTTTCATAGAAGGCGCATTGGCCAAAACGCCCATGGAAGTTGGTGTGACAATGTTATCCTTGAGCCTTGGCTGGTCTGCAGGGTCACTTGTGCTTGGTCGATTCGTTGATGGTGCAGGCAGTAGGCAAGCTGCTATACTGGGTGGATTGTTTCTTGTTATCAGCAGCGCGGCAATGCTGTTTTTTAATCCACAAACCTCTCTGAGTGTCTGTTTTCTTGTATTTTTGCTTGCCGGTCTAGGCATGGGCTTTGTCACCTTGTCCACTTTGTTGCTGGTACAATCAGATCTTTCCAACGTCAATCTTGGTGTGGCAACGTCTTTTCATCAGTTTTCCAGAACTCTTGGCGGGACGATCGGCGTGGGCATCTGCGGAGGCGTAGTGACAACCGGGCTTCTTCGTAATCTGCAAGATTCGGCTACCATGATTCCACCTGCAGTTATGGATCTTCTGCGCAAAAGCGTGGAGAATCTCTTTCGTGATGAATTCAGGCAAATGCTCAATGAGCAGAGTGCGCTACTGCTCTCGCTGGCCGTATCGAACGCACTGTCGATCGTTTTTTGGATAATTTTTGGAGCAACACTCCTTTGCCTTGCCTCTGCCCTGTTGTTGCGAAAAAGAGAACATAGGCAATTTAATGCGTCAGATGGATTTTGATATGATCGAGGCGTAGGGATACTCCAAGTATAAGGTCCTTATGGGAGGGAGTCCTGAGACTGGGAGAGAGTCTTTCTGCTATCTGATTAATACGTCATGATGCAGTCTTGTAACATATTGCGCACGTCAGCCTAAAAGAGGATATGTTATGAACAGTGAAGAGCTTAGATCAAAACAGGCTCCCTTAAAGGAGCAGTATAGTCAATCGCCTGATTCTGCATTGTACACTCTTCATGCTGAAGGAAGGATTGGTGAAGATGTATCTTGTAGTATCAGTACTGGCAAGGCACTGATAGAAGCTGGCCTTCATACAGCTACAGGGGGATCGGGTTTGCAAGCGTGCTCTGGAGATATGCTGCTTCAAGCCCTAGTCGCTTGTGCCGGTGTCACTCTTTCTGCTGTGGCAACTGCTCTTGAAATTCCTTTCCAAAGTGGTTCGATTCGTGCGGAAGGTGATCTTGATTTTCGCGGTACGCTCGGTATCTCAAAGGAGGTACCCGTTGGGTTTAGGGAAATTCGGTTATTCATTGAACTCGATTCGCCTGCACCTCCTGAGAAAATTTCAAAATTATTGGAACTTACTGAAAGGTATTGCGTTGTCCTGCAAACCTTGCGTTCACCTGTCAGGGTTGAGACTGTATGTAACTGTGGGTGAAAATTGTTGCAGATGAACCAATGGCAAAATGGCCTTTTCGTTCAAGCCCGGCTTTATGCTCAAAATCTAATCCTCGGAATACTATGCATATGCCTGTGGTAAATCTTTTTGCATGCCTTGATTTTTGATTTTAATCGAAAATCGTCATTTCACAAAAGCCCAGATATAAACAAAAAAAGAGCGTAAGTGGCTGAATTGCCGCTTACGCCCTTTTATTTATTTGCTTGACAGATTTTCTGTTACAGAATCGCTATCAATATCTTTGGTCAGCATAGGCCAGCCAGCCGCCTGCGCCCACCAAATCCTTGTCGAAGGCGTTGAGGGTAAAGCTGCAGATCGCTTTTTCACCAGATGACGAGGTAGCGGTCATTTTGCAGTCAGTAAGATCAACTGCAATATTTACACTGCCTGAGAGAGCGAAAAGTTTATCAATATCTTCTTTGGGAAGCTCAATTGCCAGAATTCCGCAGTTAAACATATTTTGCCTGAATATTCTGGCAAAGCTTTCGGCGATAATAACGTTGATATCATTGACTTCAAATGCCCAGACAGCATGTTCACGTGAAGAGCCGCAACCAAAGTTAGCTCGCGCCACAACGACATTTGCCTGCTGCAGTTCGCCAGATGCCGGATCAAATGCCTTACCGTCAAGCAGGAGATCTTCAAGCAGGTGTGGTTTGAGAGCGGTTTTTGTGATCTCCGTCAGATATTTTGCCGGAATGATCTCGTCTGTATTGATATCACTTCTATCGAAAAAAATTGTGGGTCCACCAAACTGTTTCATAGGTACGCCTCTTACTTGTTGAGATATGGTCGCGGATCGACAATGGTGCCTGCCACAGCAGCGGCAGCAGCGGAGAAGGGGCTCATGAGGTGGACCATGCCGCCTTTGCCCATTCTGCCATTGAAGTTTCTGTTGGTCGTTGAGGCACACACCTCTCCTTCAGCCAGAACACCGGAACTCATGCCAAGGCAGGCGCCACAGGTCGGGTTGAGAACACAAAATCCAGCATCCATAAAGATCTTGATAATGCCTTCTTCAAGGGCCTGGCTGTAAATCAACGGGGTGGCAGGGGTGACGATACCGCGTACGCCTGGGGCAAGTTTTTTGCCTTTCAGGATACTCGCGGCATCACGCAGATCCTCAATGCGACCGTTGGTACAGGAGCCGATATAGACCTGATCAATGGGCGATCCTGCGAGTTCGGTGACGTCTTTGACCTGATCCGGCTTGAAGCCATGAGTGACCTGCGGGGTGAGGCTGGAGACATCGATGGTAATAACCTGCTCATAGGCAGCGTCAGGGTCGGAATGCCATTTGGTGTATTCACTTACAGCGTCGTCGATAGTAGCGAATTCGCCTTGAATAAATGGCCAGAGGTACTCTGCTGTTACCCGATCGGGCAGGCAGATCCCGCAGGTGCCGCCGGCCTCGACGGCCATGTTGCACAGAGTCATTCTGGCAGCCATGGTCATCTTGTCGACTACCGGACCGACAAACTCGATAATTTTATCGGTGGCGCCGTTCACTGTGATTTTTTTGATAATGGCGAGAATGACATCCTTGGCTGTTACGCCTTGGGCGAGGCTACCTTCCAGGACGATCTTCATGGTTTTCGGAGCACGGAAAGAACAAACACCTTTGTAGATACCGACCTCGAGATCAGTAGTGCCAACGCCGGCGGCAAAGGCGCCAAATGCTCCGTGGGTGCAGGTGTGGGAGTCGCCCATAATGACTGTGTAGCCCGGGCGGACAAATCCTTTCTCCGGGAAAAGCGCATGACAGACACCGTTTTCACCAATATCAAAAAAATCTTTGATATTGTGGCGTTTGGCCCAATCGCGCATGATTTTTCCCTGCATGGCGGTCTTGGAATCCTTGGCGGGGGTGACGTGGTCGATAACGGCCTTGATTTTTGTTGGGTCGAATACCTGGTCCATGCCTTTTTCGACAAGATCCATGATAGCGATCGGGGTGGTGATCTCATGACACATAACCACATCGAGATTCAGCACCATATTTTCCGGAGACGGCTGGTCCTTGAGATGGGCCGCAAAAATTTTTTCAGCTATGGTTTTTCCCATGGGTAAACTCCAAAAATAATGAACTCGTAAATAAGCACTGTAGCGTGCGCAACGCACAGTCATTGTGCAGAGTACTCAGCTCAACCTTCGGTTTCCTCTGCGTCGAAAAAACCGATACATTGATGTGCGGCAGGGTATCTTCTACGTGATATGTTGTGTGTTGCAGTACCTTCGGTTGAAACGGTAACAAATAAACATGTGAATTCGACATAATACCGCAAAAGTGGTATTCTGACGAGAAGATTATTCTTGATGATTTTTCGGAGTTTTATCTCAAATTATCACCACAGCTCTTTGTTTTCAGGAGAATGTTATGCGTTATCTGGTTGCGATATCTAGTGTTCTTATTTGTATAGCCATGGGTGTTCCTTCTCCGTCTTGGGGTGCACATGGCTTGTCGATGAATGGTGCATTGAAATATCCCGCGGACTTTCAACAGTTCTCCTATAGTTCTCCCTTGGCGAAAGTTGGTGGAAAGCTTGTCCTGCATGATATCGGCGGTTTTGACAAGATGAATCCTTTTACCCTGAAAGGGCAGGAACCGTATGGACTTGAAACATTTGTTTTCGATCCCCTTGCTGTTGCCAGTCTCGACGAACCATTTTCTGAGTATGGTCTCATCGCAAAAGATATCGCGGTTGCCGAGGATAAAATGTCGATGACCTTCACTCTTCATCCCGATGCGAGATTTTCCGACGGCACACCGGTGACCGTTGAGGATGTTGCGTATTCGCTGGCTACTCTGAAGGGTCCGACAGTGCATCCATTCTACCCGTATTACTATCGTGATATTTCAGGTTCGGAAATTGTCGATGCCACCAGAATCAGATTTCTATTCAGCAAGGCCAATCGAGAGTTGCCGATGATCGCATGCCAGATTCCAATATTCTCGAAAAACAGTTTTCCCGGAGATGCTGGCGAGGCGGAGTTTCTGACCCCGCCCATTGGTTCGGGTCCTTATGTTGTCGATAAGGTTGAGCAGGGGAGGGCAATCACCTATAAACGGAACCCTGAATACTGGGCGAGAAATCATCCAACACGTAAGGGGATGTTTAATTACGACACGATTACGGTGAAATATTACAAAGATCAGGTTGTTGCGGTTGAGGCGTTCAAGGCCGGTGAGTTTGATGTGCTTTCGGTCAACATTGCAAAACAATGGGCTCGTGATCTGGAGGGACCGCGCTTTGAATCGAAAGAATTAGTGAAGAAACTGTTCCCGCACCACAATAACGCAGGGATGCAGGGCTTTCTTATGAATACCAGAAAGCCAATGTTCCAGGACAAAAAGGTGCGAAAGGCCATTGGCCTCGCCCTCGACTTTGAGTGGACCAATAACGCCCTGTTTTATGGCCAGTATACACGTTCCGAATCTTTTTTCAGCAACTCGTATCTGGCGGCAACAGGTTTGCCAGAAGGACTTGAACTCGAATATCTCTCGACATATAAAAATGAGTTGCCCCCGGAGGTGTTCACTACGCCGCTCAAGGCACCGGTGACGGACGGAACGGCTGGATTAAGGAAAAATCTGCGTGAAGCGATGGCATTACTGAAAGATGCCGGATACTCAATTAAAGATGGCGTTCTTGTCAATAAGAATGGCGAGCCGTTTGCTTTTGAGATCATCCTCGTCAACCCTTCTTTTGAGAGAGTTATGGCCGCCTATGTAGGAAATCTCGAAAAGCTCGGTATGAAGGTCAGCTACAGGACGATAGACTCAACGCTCTATACGGAGCGGTTGAAGAGTTTTGATTTTGATATGATAGTCGCGGCCTATGGTCAGTCGCAGTCGCCTGGGAATGAGCAGCGTAACTTCTGGCATTCTGAGGCTGCAGATCAACCGGGGTCTAACAATTATGCCGGCATCAAATCCAAAGCCGTCGACTATCTCATCGATAAAATTATTTATGCAGGTAATCAGGAGGAGCTCGTTGCAGCAAGCAGAGCGCTGGATCGAGTGCTCTGGTACGGCTATTACCTTGTCCCTAACTGGTATATGAGTGGCCACCGGATTGCCTATCACAATAAATTTTCAATGCCGGAGGTTTTGCCGGATTATTATGCCCCCCTGCAATTGATCATGACCTGGTGGTTAAAATAACCATTACAGAACGAGGCCCTACCGTTTTTCTGACAACTGGATGATTGCAAAATGAGAACGTGTCATCTACTTAACCTGTTGTTTGAATCACAAAAAACATAAATGATACTTGACTCCCTAATAAATAATCTGCTATCTAAATATATGTTCCTTTGTTTGTTAGGAACTGGATTGGGCGGGTGCAGCCCGTTACCGGCGGCGAACGAGGGTCGTCATGTCAATTATTGGAGGATTGCAGGATGTCAGATCGTGTCAAAGGAAAAGTTAAATGGTTTAATGCCAGTAAAGGGTATGGATTTCTGGAAAGACCTGATGGGCAGGGTGATGTCTTTGTTCATTACAGTGCAATTAACGGAGACGGGTTCCGCAGCCTTGAAGAAGGAGAACCTGTTGAGTTTTCTGTGGCTAAAACTGACAAAGGACTGCAAGCGGAGAATGTTGCCAAGATAAACTGACAAAACACTACACTCTATATGCAAATTGTCTAAGCCCTGTCCGCTGCTGAACGGACAGGGCTTTTTTGTGCCGCCAAGCGGAGCATTACAAGAATGGAGAAAGCCGGACATGACGAAGTTTGTAAGGCAATTTTTCATCGCCATCAGCGGCTATACCTTGTATGTTCTCAGGCCGTGTGTTTTTCTATAATGGAAAAATCGTTCATTGATGTCGAAGTATCAAAACTGTACACATATGGCAAGCTACGTTTTTACTCTATCCTCTCCTCAGGAAACGGAAAAATTTGGGAACGCTCTCGGCGTGAACGCTTCTCCTGGCGATGTCTTCTGTCTTGACGGCGACCTCGGAGCTGGCAAGACCACGCTTTCCCAGGCCATCGCCCGTGGACTTCAGGTTCCTGCTGACTGTTATGTGACCAGTCCGTCCTTTGCCATACTTCACGAGTATCCTGGACGCATCCCCATGTACCATATGGACTTCTATAGATTAAGTGATTCGACCGAAGTCATAGATCTCGGATTCGAAGAGTACTTCTATCTATTGGGCCTGACGGTTATCGAGTGGTCGAAACGGGCAGAAGATATTCTGCCGACGGATAGGCTGGGCCTTTTTATCGAAATGGGCCCAAATGACAGTCGCCGAGTTACCTGTTCATTTTCTGACGAAAAATGGCATGCGAGAATCCAGGAGATACTGTCGGAAAGTGGCCTGCAATATGAGATCCTGGAGAAGTAAATTTATCATGAGGTACTGATAGTTACCTTCAGGGTGGTAATCGATAGTCCTTGATCTCATCTCTATTCAGCTGAAAAAGATGCCACAATGTGGTAGATGTGGAGTCGTGTGAATGAGTGCATGAGTAGAAGAGTGAAATAATTTGTCACCGCAATTTAAATAAGGTTTTTCATAATGAAAAGAAGATTGATCACATTTTCCGATTGTTTTAAGACATTTACCAGGGATCAGGATAAAGCCGTCAGTCCGGAGGATACGCTTGAGCGTTTTTATGCGCAGATTGAAAAGCTCGATATCAATATCTTGAGCGAGGTAAACAGAATTGATAATGGACGACTTGACATTCCCGTCTATTTCAGTGTTTGCGCAGAAGGAGCCAGTGAACTGACCGGAACCAAGAAACAGATGGGTAAGGGTGCATCGCCGAGCCAAGCCAAGGCTTCTGCCTGCATGGAGTTGGCGGAACGATTCTCTTTTTTTGCTTATAAAAGCAATCCTGGCAACTTTCTTACCGGTGACTATCAACATATGCGTAAGGCTGGTTATCCGGTGATGGATATGGAGCTGTTGCTGGCTTCTGTCCATGATACAAAGACCCCGGTGGCGACTCTTGAAAAACTGCTGGAAGATCTGCCAATGCAATGGGCATGGGCCACCAACGTCACGACCGGTGAAGAGACGCTTGTGCCGTTTTCGTGGTTCTATGCCATCAATGAATTTAATGGGCCATCTGCTGGTAATACCTATGAAGAGGCCGCGCTTCAAGGTCTCTGTGAGATCGTTGAGCGCCATGTCTGCTCACTCGTCAGTCATCAGAAAATCGAGACACCCCTGATTGATCCTGGTTCTGTAAAGGATCCGGTCGCAGTTGAGCTGCTGGAAAAATTCGCCAGAAACAACATCGAGATGTATTTGAGCGATTTCAGTCTCGACACCGGAATATGTACCGTAGCTGCGCTTGCCATTGACCGCTCGACCTTTCCCGGCAAAAGTGAAATTGTCTATACTGCCGGCACCACTCCGCATCCTGAGAAAGCGCTCATCCGGGCTGTGACCGAAGTTGCCCAGCTGGCCGGTGACTTTAACAGTGGATCCAATTATGTCGCATCCGGGCTGCCTAAACCGTTGTCGATGGAAGAAGTCTCCTATATCACCGATACCTCGAAATGCACCGCTATTCATAAGATGGCCGATCTTTCAGATAACAATATCCGGGTAGAGATCGAAAACTGTATCAATGCTTTACAAGCAAGAGACATGCAGGCCTTTATGATCGATGTGACCCACGAGCAACTTGATATCCCAGCCCTGTACACCATCATTCCAGGTGCCCATTTTCGCGAACGGTCAATGGTGCAGGACGTCGGCCTTTTCTCGGCTAAGCTGTTGGTGGAGCTTGTTGATGACAATAGTCTGCTCGAAAAGAAGCTTCAGCAAATGGAAGATTTGCTGCCTTCAGCTTATTACCTTGAGTTTTATCGTGGGAAGAATTTTGTCAATATGGGTTTTCCTGAATCAGCTATTGCCCATTTTGACAGGTCGCTGACGCTTCAGCCGGAACCTGAAGATTTGCCCTATATATATTCTTACAAAGGACATTGTTTAAAAGAGATGGGTCTCTTTGAAGAGGCTATCACTGTATTGAGCCAAGGAATTGCTGAGGACGACGAACGCCCGGATATGCATAATATGCTCGGCGTCTGTTATTTCAAACAGCAGGATTTCGAGAAAGCAATTTTCCATTTCAAACGAGCTGTTGATCTCAATCCTGCTTCGGGTATCGATTACGCAAACCTGGGGGTTAACTACAGCCGCCTGGGTAAAAAAGACGAAGCTATTCACTATTTCACCATATCCCTGACCCTGGACCCATCCCTTGAGTTCGCCCGAAACGAACTGGGCACTCTTCTCGCCGAGAAAAAAGGGTAGCAGTTCATTGCATTGCATACAGGTCCGAACCCAAGCCCTCTGGACGGACCTGTATGCAATAGACTAGAACCCGCTATCCTATCTGTCTGTTGCTCTATAGGCTTGCACTTCACCACAGGTATGCTATCTATTCTCGCTGTATTTGATCTTTTTCTTGGTGGCTGAGAACGTAGTATATTTTTCTTTCGTTAAGGCGCAGCATGAAGTTATGCATACTCTCCATTACAGCAGAAGGCAGGCAACTGGCAGAACGTATTGCCGCCGAATTGCCAAACTGTGATGTCCTTGTCGCCCAAAAAAAGATAGCCGATACCATGCGGGACGTGTGGTACGAATATCAGGGAATCATCTGCATCATGGCGACAGGTATTGTTGTCCGGTCCATTGCGCCACTCTTGCAAGATAAAACTTCTGATCCCTGCATCGTGGTGGTCGATCAGAGAGGTCATTTTGCCATCAGCATGCTTTCTGGCCATCTTGGCGGCGGTAATGTGTTAGCCGATAAGGTCGCGACTATCACAGGTGGGCAATCGGTGATTACAACCGCAAGTGATGTGATAGGCGCCACTGCACTTGATCTCTGGGCTAGGCGAAATGGTTTAATTGTTACCGATCGAATGCGCCTCACCGAAAAATCCGCAAAGCTTGTTGATGGTGCTATTCTCACCGTTTTCAGCGAACTTCCGTTACTTGGTTTGCCTCTTGACCTCAAGCCCTGTGATAATCCGGAAGATGCCGATATTGTTATAAGCTGCAATAAAAACATGACATCATCTGGTCTCTGTTGTATACCAGAGAACCTTTATCTCGGTGTAGGCTGTAACCGAGGAACCTCGGTTACAGATATAGAACAATCGTTTATTGAGTTGTGTGATAAACACCAGCTTGACACACGTGCTATTGCCGGGATTGCGACGATAGATGTGAAAAATGATGAGACCGGGATTCTCGATTTTGCTAAAAAAAGAAACGTAGATCCAACATTTTTTACGCGGGACGAATTAAATGGTGTTGGTGACGTAAGTTATTCAGCTGCAGTTATGAAGGCCGTTGGTGCCAAGGGCGTTGCCGAACCGGCATCGCTGCTTGCGGCCGGAGCGAATGGGCATGAAGCGCAGTTAATAATTCGTAAAATGAAATGGAAAGATGTGACCCTTGCGGTTGCAAAAAGGATAAAGAACAGATGGGCATGATCAATGTTGTCGGAACCGGACCGGGGAGTGTTGCCAATATAACACCTGAAGCCCTGCAATGTATCCAGGATGCTGATGTCGTTATCGGCTATGCAACCTATCTTGATTTGATTACGGAGTATCTGGCCGATAAAAAAGTCATCTCCTCCCAGATGATGCAGGAGGTGCAGCGCTGCACCCTGGCCTTTGAGGAAGCCGAAGCCGGTGCGTCCGTTGCCGTTGTCTCCGGTGGCGATCCTGGCATTTATGCCATGGCCGGACTTATCTATGAAATAGCAGTCGAGCGTGATAGCGACGTGGAAATCAATGTGATACCTGGTCTTGCCGCTCTTAACAGTTGCGCTGCACGCCTTGGCGCACCGCTTATGCATGATTTTGTGGCTATAAGTCTGTCAGATCTGCTCACCCCATGGGAAGTGATTGAAAAACGTCTGCATGCGGCAGCTTCAGCAGATTTTGTCATAGCCATTTATAACCCCAAGTCCAAACGGCGGGAATCTCATATAGAAAAAGCAAGAGATATTGTAGCTCAATACCGCCCGCTCACGACCCCGGTTGGTATCGTTACAGCTGCTACCAGAGACAATGAGCAAATTGTTGTGACTACCCTTGCAGATATGCTCGATCAGGAAATCAACATGCAGTCGTGTGTGCTCATCGGCAATGAGTCAACCTATACATGGCGCAACAAAATGGTTACTCCACGAGGGTATGCCGGTAAATACCAGCTGGCCAAATAGCTCATGGCTAAAACTCTTTATCTGTTGCGACATGGTGAAACGGCTGCCAATGGGCGGTTGGTAGGCTCAACCGATATGGCGGTCGCAGAGCATGGCTATGTTCAGTTAGCGCAGACGGGTGAACGGCTTCGTAGAAGAGATATTTCAGCCGTGTTTTGCAGTCCCATGCTGCGATGCAGGCAGAGTGCCGAGTTCCTCCAGCTTAGCCTGGATCCCGTGATAGTAGATGATCTACGGGAGATGGATTTTGGCGACTGGGAGAATAAAAGCTTTTCCGAGATAGCTGAATTGTGGCCAAGTGAGGTAGCTGCCTGGTCCAACTGGTCGGAGCAGTTCACCTTCCCTGGCGGGGAAAATATCGGTAATTTCCTTTGTCGGCTGCAGAAGGTACAAGAATGTATCCTGCAATGCGAAGCGGAGAAGATATTGCTCGTGACGCACGGAGGCGTAATACGCCATCTGCTTTGTCTTTACCTCAACCTGTCACCAGCGAATTATCTCCTTTTTGATATCAGGCCGGGCCGTTATTCGACGCTTTCACTCCATAGCCAGGGTGGGGTGCTGACCTCTCTGAATTCTTGAAACAACGTGATGAAAAAAATCATTCTTATAACAGGCGGGGCCAGATCCGGGAAAAGCAGTTACGCACTTGAGCGATGCGAGGCTTTAGCTGGAACGAAGTGTTTTGTCGCCACTTGCCCGGTCATCGACCCTGAGATGGACGAGCGTATCGATGCCCATAAGCGAGAGCGGGAAGGGCGGGCCTGGGATTCAGCTGAAGAAGAGACTGACCTTTGTGGATTGCTGGCACGACTAAAAACATATGATACGGTTTTGATCGACTGCTTAACCCTGTGGGTAAATAACCTGATGTTTTCCGCTGAACGGGAAAACAGAATCTTTGGCGAGACAGAAATGCGCGAGGAGGCTGCACGCCTCAGTGAAGCAATCGAAGCATTTCCAGGTACGGTCTGTCTGGTGACTAACGAGGTTGGTCTTGGTATTGTCCCTGATAACAGCCTGGCTCGAAAATATCGGGATCTTGTTGGCAGGTGTAACACCATTCTTGCCAAAAGGGCCGACGAAGTTATACTGGTCTCCTGCGGTATCCCGCTGACATTGAAAGAAACAATCTCCTTCTAAGGGATCATTACCCTCTCGAAGAGTTAACGAAAAGAACGATAATCATAATATTTGGTACGGAAACAGAATATGGGCTTACTTGAGACAACGAAAGAAAAGATTTTTCCCCAGGACTCCGAAGCACGCGATCACGCCAAAGCACGTCTTGACAACCTGGCACTGCCCCACTGGTCGCTCGGCGACCTGATGGATATGGCCATTGAGCTTGCCGGTATGACCCAAACCGTTACTCCCAAGATTCGTAAGAAAGCCATCGTTACCATGGCTGGCGATCATGGTGTTGTTGCTGAGGGGGTAAGCAAGTTTCCAAGTGAAGTCACCCCCCAGATGGTCTACAACTTCGTGCGTGGCGGCGCAGGTATTAATGCTCTGTGCCGACAGGCGAAAGCGGATGTTTTCGTGGTCGATATGGGGGTCGCTTCCGATTTGAGTGAGCTGGCCACTGCTGGAAAAATTATCGATAAGAAGATTGGTTTTGGTACAAACAATATCGCTGTTGGACCGGCCATGAGTGATGCCATGGCAAGAAAGGCGATTGAGGCCGGGATCGACGTTGCCAACACGTTATCCAAGGAGTATGACCTGTTTGGAACAGGCGATATGGGCATAGGCAACACGACACCATCTACAGCTATTGCTGCAGTGTGTACCGGGAAGGATGTGGCCGAACTTACCGGTCGAGGTACTGGTCTAAACGACGAGCAACTGCAGCACAAGATGAACATTGTGCGTAAGAGTATTGAGGTGAATAAGCCGGATCCCAAAAATGGGCTCGATATCCTGGCTAAGGTTGGCGGTTTTGAAATAGGTGGTATCGCCGGTCTCATTATCGGGGCGGCGGCCAATAGAAAACCAGTGTTGGTAGACGGTTTTATCTCCACTGCCGGAGCGTTGGTGGCCTACAAAATCGAACCCTTCATCCGCGATTATCTTATTTTCTCTCATCGGTCGGTTGAACCGGGCCATAAACATATGCAAGAACTGCTAGGCTGCAAGAAGCCACTACTGGACCTGAACTTTCGACTGGGTGAAGGCACAGGTGCAGCGCTGGCCATGAATATCGTCGAAGCTTCTATTGCGGTTTTGACCGAGGTATTGACATTCGAGGAAGCAGCTGTTGCCGGTGCAGATAAGTAGCCAGCTATGGAGCCTGAAGAGAAAGAAAACAAGCAGGAACCGTTTGCACCAATAGCATCCTTTTTCTGTGCTCTTCGTTTCCTTACAGTTATACCGGTAAGATGGGCGGCTGAGAGGGACGGGCAGTTATTTCCGCAGTCAATTTATGCCTTCCCGATGATTGGTCTGCTTTTAAGCAGTATTGGGGCGTTGGTCTGCTGGCTTACTGCTATGATTTTTCCAGGAAATGTCACAGTTTTTGTCAGTGTGATGTATATGTCGTCTATTTCGGGTTTTCTCCATCTTGATGGTCTTGCCGACAGTGCGGACGGTCTCCTGAGCGCCCGTCCGCGAGAACGCAGTCTTGAGATAATGAAAGACAGCCGGACCGGAGCCATGGGCGTAGTGGTGCTGATTCTTGTACTGCTTGGTAAATATGCGGCCTTGACCTCCATGCCTGTTGAAAAGGTTATGCTGGCCGTGTTCTGCATGCCTCTTGCTGGTAGAACGGCTATTCTCTTCACCATGGCTCTGCACCGTTATGCACGGGAGGAAGGCGGTCTTGGCGGATTGTTTTATTCCACCAGAACACGATACGCCGCGTTGGGTGGTCTGATTTTGCTTTTACTTGTGACATGGCTGGCAGGAGGAATCGGAACTGCCGCTACAGTCATTGGGGTAATGGCATTTACCGTGTTCTGGTTCGGGAACTTTTGCCGAACCCGGCTAGGTGGGGTTACCGGCGACACTCTGGGAGCGGTCTGTGAATTGACCGAGATGAGCGTTGCCATAGGCTTGACAGCGATTATTTGAGTACGAGATGTAAGTGGAAGCACCAGTTTGACACCTTAAACCTGAAGGCGTGATCAGATGACGGAAATACCCGGGAGAAACAGGACCGGTCATGGCGGTAATATCCACGCTGTGTTGCGGGAGGCTGGTCAGGATTACGGCCAGATAATAGATTTCAGTGCAAACATCAATCCCATCGGGCCGCCAGAATGGCTGCGGGCCATGGTCAGCCGGGAGCTTGAGCAGGTTCTTCATTATCCCGATCCTGATTATCGGCAATTAGTGGATTCTATCGCACGGTATACCGGCGTTTCATCGGAGATGGTTATTCCGGCGAACGGCTCTACCGAACTGCTCTATCTTTTGCCTCGCGTTCTTGGGTGCCAAAGAGCGGTCATCCCTGTTCCTTCCTATATTGATTACGTGAAAGCGGTACGTCAGGCCGGAATGGACGTAGTTACTGTCCCGTTACATGAACAAAACGGCTTTGCGATCGATAGTGAAGAGCTTGGTCGGCAATTGCTGGATAACGATCTCGTTATCTTTGGTTCACCCAATAATCCCACCGGAGTGCTTGTTCCTGCCGAAACCATCCTTGCTCTGGCTGGCGATTTCCCCAAGGTTACCTTTCTGATTGACGAGGCGTTTTTGGATTTTGTCATTGACGGCGAAAGTGTTGCCGGAAAACGTGATAATATCCTGACCCTCAATTCCATGACAAAATTTTTCGGTGTGCCCGGCCTGCGTCTTGGTTTTGGTGTGTTTCCAACCGAAATTGCAGCAAAGCTCCAGAATGGTATGCCGCCATGGACTATTAACTGCATAGCTCAGTCATTTGGCGTCGCCTGCCTTAAAGATACAGACTATCAACAGCAAAGCAGGGAAACTGCGCAAACGTTTCGGGCAAAACTGATAGCCGATCTTGAAGGTTGCCAGCAGCTTCGTCTCTATCCATCTGCGGCCAATTATCTGCTTATCCGACTGACGAACGGAACAACGTCTCCTCAACTTGCCGAACAACTCTTGAAGCATGGCATATTAATCCGATGCTGTGATAATTATGAGGGGCTCGATGACCGGTATTTTCGCATTGCCGTAAGAACAGCGGCTGAAAACGAACGGATGGTTGAAGCTCTGACCACCTGTTTGGCCCCGGACATCGTTGCGACGCGGAGAAAAGTACAGCGTCCGAGAACACCTGCCATCATGTTCCAGGGCACCTCATCCAATGCCGGCAAGTCGGTTCTTACTGCGGCTATGTGCCGGATTCTCCTGCAGGACGGGGTACGAGTTGCACCGTTTAAAGCACAGAATATGTCGCTCAACTCCTTTGTTACCTTAAATGGTGAGGAGATGGGGAGGGCGCAGGTGGTCCAGGCTCAGGCGGCAAAGCTTGATCCAGATGTTCGGATGAACCCTATCCTGTTAAAGCCCAATTCCGACACCGGCAGTCAGATAATTGTGAAAGGCAAGCCGGTTGGCAATATGTCAGTTCTAGATTACGGCAAATACAAACCACAAGCCTGGCAGGCAGTCAGGGAGTGTTACGACAGTCTTGCTGATGAATATCAGGCTATCGTGCTTGAAGGTGCAGGTTCACCTGGTGAGGTGAACCTGAAACAGGAAGATATTGTCAATATGAAGATGGCTGCCTACGCTGAAGCCCCGGTGTTGCTGGTGGGGGATATCGACCGCGGTGGAGTCTATGCCTCTTTTGTCGGCACAATGGAGGTTCTTGCTCCCTGGGAGCGTGAATTGATTGGTGGCTTTGTGGTCAACCGTTTTCGCGGCCAGGCCTCCCTGCTGGAAGATGCGCACCGCTATCTTATTGAACACACCGGACGTGAGGCATTGGGTGTTGTCCCATACCTCAGTGATCTCGGGTTACCGGAAGAAGATTCCGTATCGTTTAAGGCGGGCTCTTTTAACCGTGCTTCAAAAGAACAGGAATCGATTAGAATTGCGTTGCTCAACTTCCCGCACATTTCCAACTTCACTGATGTAGAACCGCTGCTTGATGAACCTGATGTGACCCTCTCTGTTGTTGATTCTCCTGTCGGACTGGATCAATATGATCTGGTTATTTTACCAGGTTCGAAAAACGTCATTGGCGATCTCCGCTTCGTGCAGGATAAAGGTTTTGTCGGCCCGCTGAAGCAATTAGCCGAGAGTGGGAAAGAAATTGTTGGGATCTGCGGCGGCTACCAGATTCTTGGCAGAAGTATCGCTGATCCACTCGGAATTGAATCAAGTAAAGCGACTATCGATGCCTTAGGGTTATTAAACCTTACAACTGAACTGAAAGCTGAGAAACGTCTCGTCCGCCAGCAAGGTACACATCTCGCCTCAGGCCTTGAGGTGTTCGGCTATGAGATTCATCACGGAATTTCCGTGTCGCCGGATCATGCTCCGGTACTAAAATTTGCTTCTGGCGGATTTTGCGGTTCCGGTTCAAATAACCATCTTGTATGGGGAACATACCTGCATGGCATCTTTGACAGTGATTCTTTCAGACGCTGGTTTCTCGATTCTGTCAGAGAGCGGAAGGGTTACCCGAAGCTCGGTAGAATTGTTGCACCCTACAACCTTGAGGCAGCATTTGACCGACTGGCTGATACGGTGCGGTCAAATCTCGATATGGAAAAAGTGTATCAGCTGCTGAAGCTGTAGAAAATTTTTTGACTCTCATCATGATCATTACTCTCCAGTTTCTTGCGGCTCTCTGCCTCGACCTGCTCATAGGCGACCCCAAAAGTATTCCCCATCCTGTTCAGGGAATTGGCTGGCTGTGTGCCACCTATGAGGATCGGGCAAGAAAGGTGTTTGTGTCGCCTGGATTAGCCGGTGTTGTTTCAACCTTGCTGGTGTTGGGCTCGACCCTGCTGGTGCTAGGAATTGTATTGATGCTGTTGCACAAAATTTCTCCTGTTCTTGAGTCACTGGTTGCCGTGGTGCTCCTGTCCAGTTCAATTGCCTGTCGCGGTTTGTATGATCATAGCATCAGAGTTTATCAGGTTTTAATCAGTGGTGAAGGGATAGACGCGGCCCGGAGAGAAGTCGCCAAAATTGTCGGTCGTGATACTGCTGAACTTGATAAGCATGGAGTTTGCCGGGCCTGTGTTGAGACGGTGGCCGAAAACCTGGTGGATGGCATTACCGCACCGCTGTTTTTCGCTTTTCTTGCAAGCCTTATCCCCGGAGGAGAGTTGCTTTCGCAGATCTCACTTGCACTACTTGGCGCATATTTCTACAAGGCTATCAATACAATGGATTCCATGTACGGATACAAGAATGATCGTTATCTCCACTTCGGCAGGACGGCTGCCCTGGTGGATGATCTGGTCAATTTTCTGCCAGCGCGATTAAGCGGCCTTGCCTTGGTAGCCGCTGCCTGGATGCTGCGTATGGATGCAGCTCGCGGGTTGAAGATTTTTCTTCGTGATCGGCACAATCATGCCAGCCCCAACAGCGGACACCCTGAGGCGGCTGTTGCAGGCATTCTCGGGGTGCAACTTGGAGGCAACTCCAGCTACTTCGGATCCATTGTGAAAAAACCGACCATGGGGGAAGCCCTGAGAACACTCGTGCCAGCAGATATTGTTCTGGTCAACAAGCTGATGTTTACGGCAAGTGCCCTGTTTGGTTTGCTGCTGCTTGCAAGCAGACTCATGATTATCGGAGGGTAGATGAAGACACGATCGCAATTTCTTATTGGAGCGACGCGTAGTGGCTCAGGCAAGACGCTTCTTACCCTTGGATTGCTAGCCGCTCTTGCCCGAAGAGGAGTGAATGTCCAGCCATTTAAATGTGGTCCCGATTTCATCGATCCGACTCTGCATCAACTTGCTGCCGGCAGGCCATCAATTAATCTCGATTTGTACATGATGGGCAAAGAGTGCTGCAGGACTTCTTTCCACCATTATGCCAGTGAAAGTGAGGCGATGGTGGTTGAAGGAGTGATGGGTCTTTTTGATGGTGGAGAGGCGAGTTCTGCCTCGCTTGCCGCATTACTTGATTTACCTGTGCTATTGGTGATTGATGTACGTTCTGCTGCCGAAAGTGTGGCAGCAGTGATTAAGGGATTTGAAAGTTTTGATCCAAGGGTGAAGATCTGTGGAGTGATCTGCAATAGGATTGGCTCAGCCCGGCATCGAAAACTTATCGAAGATGCAGTACGAGAACATTGTGAAAGCGAGGTGCTCGGTTTTTTCCCGCGTGACATCGATTTTGAGATGCCTTCACGCCATCTGGGCCTGCATATGGGCCATGAGTTTACCGGCAGTGATGCCAGGTTGGATAAACTTGCCGCTGCGGTTGAAGAGCATATCGACCTTGACCGGCTTCTGCAATTTGCCGCGAGACCGGTATCGGAGACGGTATTATCGACAGAACCTTCCGTATCCCAGAAAAAACGTAGGCTGGCCGTGGCCAGAGATGAAGCATTTTGCTTCTATTATCAAGAGAACTTTGATCTCTTTGAAAGCTGTGGTTTTGAGTTGGTAGAATTCAGCCCACTACATGACACATCCCTGCCCGCCAACCTTGACGGCATCTACCTGGGGGGTGGTTATCCTGAGCTGTATGGCCAAAAGCTGAGTGCTAATGTGGAGATGCGAAGGGCAATTGCGAATTTTGCAACAAATGGCGGCTTCGTGTATGGCGAATGCGGCGGCTTTATGTATATGACCCGCGATTTGACTGATGGTGATGGTGAGGTCTTTCCCATGGCAGCAATATTCCCAGTGTCCGTGCGAATGAAACCGCGGCTCAGCAGGCTTGGATATCGAACTGCACGCATTCAAAATGATTGTCTTCTCGGTCGAGCTGGTGAAACGGTATATGGTCACGAGTTCCACTATTCGGATATTATTGCAAGAGACCCGGGACTGGAGTATCTCTATTCCACCGAAGATGGTGGTAAGGAAGGGTGTGTAAGCGATAACGCTCTTGGCAGCTATATTCATCTGCATTTAGCCAGATCACGCCATTGCCTTCTTCGCCTTCATGAAATAATCAATTCAAACTGACAGGTGTGATCCATGGTCCAGTTGCAGGATATAGCCCCCGCTGAGATTGAGGCGGAAAGTTTTCGCATCATCGAATCAGAATTTACCGAGCAGACCGGCAAGAAAATATCCGATTATCGTGAGGGTGAATTTCGTGTATTGCAAAGGGTGATTCACGCCACCGGAGATTTTTCCATAGCCGAAAGTATTGTGTTTCAGCATGATCCTGTCGATGCAGCTGTTGATGCATTTCGTCGGGGGGGCGATATCGTCACCGATGTCAATATGGTGGCGAGTGGTATCAGTCGTAATATACTCAGTAAATTTGGTGGTACAGTCAGCTGTCGGGTGAGCGATGAAGAAACCGCTGATTTGGCGAGGAAACAAGGAATAACCCGCTCCGATGCTGCAATGCGTCTATCATGTACGGATAATTTGGCTGCAATAGCGGTCGGCAACGCTCCCACTGCACTTATCGCTGCCTTACGTTTGATTGATGAGCAGAAGATGCAACCCGGTTTGATTGTCGGAGTACCGGTTGGGTTTGTCAATGCCGCAGAATCAAAAGAAATGCTGAAACAGTACAAAATACCTGCCATTACCATTACTGGCAGAAGGGGAGGGAGTCCCATTGCCGCAGCAATTATCAACGCGTTGCTGCGGCTGGCGGACCAATAGGTGTGTTTGAGACTTTTCAGGCAAATTACCTTGTCTGAACTATTTGGATAACATCAACAGAACAAAGGGGAATTGTTTATGGAACGAACGTTTGCGATCATCAAGCCAGACGCATTTAAGGCTGGCAATGCCGGAAAGATTCTTGCTCGGATTTACGCTGAGGATTTCAGGGTGGTTGGCCTCAAAAAGCTGTATCTCAGCAAAGTTGAGGCGGAAGGGTTCTATGCCGTCCACGCCGGCAAGCCGTTCTTTGACGAGCTGACCACCTTCATGAGCAGCGGTCCGTGTGTTGTGATGGTGCTTGAGGCTGAAGGAGCAATCAAAAAATGGCGGGACCTGATGGGAGCCACCAACCCGACCGAAGCAGCTGAAGGTACACTGCGTCGTGAATTTGGCACCTTCGTGGGTGAAAATGCCACACACGGTTCAGATGCTCCAGAAACTGCCGCATTTGAGATCGGTTATTTCTTTTCTGGACTTGAGCTGCTTTAAGCCCCCTCAAAAAGAGTAACGAGGCAACCATGATGACCATCGGTTGCCTCGTTGTATCTTCTCTTCACGTCATTTTTTTTCCGTTACTTCACAGTAAAGCTGCCCTTTGTGAAGTAACACGCGCAACGAATCTCCTTCTTCCACCTGTTTACTGTCGCTGACCGTAAACTGTTCGCCAGATTGGTCCTGTGCCTGGACAATGGCATACCCTCTGGAAAGGGTCGACAGAGGACTCACACCTTGCAACAAGGCTGCTGTCCGGGCAAGCCGTTCTTCATTCCTGCGGAGGATTTCATGTATCTGACGTGTCAGTTCCTTCTGCAGATGCTGAACTGTCTGGTTTTTGTAGTCGATTTGTATCAGTGGAGCCTGGTGCTCAAGACGAACGACAACACGGTCGAGGTGTTCCTGGTGGCTCTGGAAATAGTGGCGGGCATTCCTGTAAAACCTCTCAATAACAGGGTCGAGTCGGAAGCTGAGATTCTCAACCCGGCCGCGAAATCGAAGAAGATGACGCCATTGCTGGCTCAGAATCGTGGTATTGGCAAAGAGATGCTGCAGAATAGTTCGTTGCAACCGGCTGGCAGCAGTCTGAACCTGTTGTCTGAGACGGGCTGTGTCAGGAATAATCATCTCTGCAGCTCCAGTTGGCGTGGGGCAGCGCATATCAGCACAAAGATCGGCGATCGTAGTATCGGTTTCATGGCCAATCCCTGTCACGACGGGTATATGTGATCTTGCAATAGCACGGGCGACAGTTTCCTCATTAAAAGCCCAAAGATCTTCAATTGAGCCGCCACCACGGCAGAGGACGATCAGGTCGCAGGGGATGCGATCGTTGACAGTGGTAAGTGCCTTGCTAATGGCGCTCGGAGCCTGATCACCCTGGACAGGAACCGGGAAAATCATAATGTGAGCGTTGGTTTCCCGTCTGGAGCATATTTTCAAAAAGTCTCGTATTGCAGCTCCGGCTGCGGAGGAAATAACCACGATGTTTTTTGGAAAAGCGGGTAGCGGCTTCTTCCGTTCGGGATCAAACAAGCCTTCATCTGCCAGCTTTTTTTTGAGAGCTGCAAATTTCATCTGCAGCACACCAACGCCATATTGCTCTACCGTATCGACGATGAGTTGATACTCGCCACGAGGTTCATAGACGGAAATCCGCCCCCGGCAGATAACCTGTTGACCATCTCGCAGACTTTCAGAGAGATATCGTTGCTGCCCCTTGAAGAGTACGGCACGTAATTGGGCGGTGCTGTCTTTTAACGTGAAGTAATGATGACCGGAAAACGGAACTTTCAGGTTGGATATTTCGCCGCTTACTGTAACAAAACGACAGTTCCCCTCGAGCAGTTGTTTAATCTCTTGGGTAAGCTGGGAAACGGTTTTAATGGAACTCAACTGGTCAAAGGGCATAACGTATTTCGAGTAATGAGTATTTTTAAATGGTAGACGACGCGAATCTGAATTTCATGATTAACAGACAACGGAATATTATGTATTCAGTCTACTCTATTCTCACAGAAATGCCATCGACTGGAACTTACCTTTCTGGCAGGTTTACGCATGGACAGTGGGTTGTGGATGGAGTATACTCCCGCTTTTAAAATTGTTTTTTGTTTACCCGGCAGACTCAAGAGGTGGGCCGGAACCAACGTGCGAGACAACGTTATGACAACTGATTTATGGTCGGTTGTTTCATTGTTTTTTGCTGAAAATATCTTCTGCAGTTAACCAAATCGGAGCTCTATATGTCTGGTGAGAGTGCTTTTGAAAAACGTTATGTCGATCCGAAGGATCAGAGTAAAATTGAAGGGATTTTAGAACTGTTCAATCTCCCCCCAAAGGTTATCGCTTTTTTGCGTAACTATAAGCGGCCTATCCAGGTTGGTCTGGTTGTTGTCACTCTGGTTGTTGTAGCTGGGTCACTTTACAAGTCGTATAGAGAACGACAAATTGAGGATGGCGCCTCAGCTTTAGCGCTGGCTTTGCAAGAAACGGGCAGTGCTCAGGCCGATGCATTGAACAATGTGGCCGAGAAATATATTTCTACCCCGTCAGGGAGGTGGGCAAAAGTTGAACTGGCCCATATGGCCATGGCTGAGCGAAAATTTGCTGACGCGAGCATTGCATATGGAGCGATTCACAAAGAATTGAAAAAGAGCAATCCCCTTTTCCCCTTGACCCTCTATGGAATGGCTCAGGCCGAAGAAGCACAGGGTAACGGTGATGCTGCATACGCGTATTTTGATGAACTTAAAGATGTGCCTGGATATGAATTGACCGGATACACCGGCATGGCAAGAATTCTTGAGGCCAAAGGCGAGTTGGATAAGGCGCTTGGGATATACGGTCAATATGTTGCTGTATTGGGAGTTGCTCCGGAAAATGCCGGGCAGAAAGCGCTTGTTGATGCGAAAATTGCCCGTTTAAAGGCTCGACAGTGAAGATAGTTGAAGACCAAAAAGTGCTGCAGCGCCAGGTAGATGACTGGCGTAGGCAAGGTTTGAAAATAGGTCTGGTGCCGACCATGGGTTTTTTCCATGAAGGGCATCTCGCTCTAATGCGCAAAGCCGCTTCATGTTGCGACAAGGTGATAACCTCACTCTTTGTCAATCCCATGCAGTTTGGTCCCAATGAGGACCTTGACGCGTATCCGCGGAATTTCGAACGGGATCGATCCCTTGCTGAGCAGGAAAGCGTCGATGTTCTCTTTTGCCCGGATACTACCCAAATGTACGGTGAAAATTTTCAGACCAGAGTAATGGTCGAAAAACTTTCTAAAGGGTTATGCGCGGCAAGTCGACCCGGTCACTTTGATGGGGTTGCCACAGTCGTCACCAAGCTCTTTCTTGCAGCTAAACCCCATGTCGCAGTGTTCGGCCAAAAAGATTTCCAGCAACTGGCAATCATCAGACAGATGGTTGAGGATCTCAATTTCGACGTTGAGATTATCGGTCATCCTATCGTTCGTGAGTCTGATGGCCTGGCTATGAGCTCAAGAAATAAATATCTCAATGAGCAGGAACGCAAGATTGCCGTTTGTCTTTACGAGTCCATATGTAAAGCCAAGCAGATGTTTGGAAAAATGGGTGACCTGCTCACATCGGCTGAAGTCGAAAATATGGTGAAGTCCCATATCGAGCAACACCCCGAATGTCGGGTTGATTATGCAAGCGTGGTACACAAGACAACGCTTCAGCATGTTGAGAATTGTAATGAAAACAGTATGCTGATCCTTGCCGTGAAGGTAAGTAATAAAGTACGTTTGATAGATAACTCTCCATTGCAGGAAAGCATCTGATGAATTCAGCTTCATCAGAAAACCTGCAGGATACATATCATAAGGAGTGAGTGATGCCTGGTTTTGAGGTGTTTGGCGCAGAAGAAAAAAAGGAAATACAGGATGTTCTCGATACTGGTGTACTGTTTCGCTATGAGTTTGCCGAGCAGCGGAAAGGTGTATACAAGGTACGGGAGTTCGAAGAACAGTACGCAAAATATTGCGGTACAGGTTTTGCCCAGGCGGTAACTTCCGGTACTGCAGCCTTAAAGGTGGCACTCACCGCTTTAGGCGTCGGCCCGGGCGATGAGGTTATCACTCAAGGATTTACCTTTGTCGCCACCTGGGAGGCAATTCTTGAGGTTGGGGCTATTCCGGTTTTTACCGAGGTGGATGAAACCCTGAACATGGATCCGGCAGATCTGCTGAAAAAAATCACGGCAAAAACAGCATGCATCATCCCGGTCCATATGCTTGGTTCGCAAGCCGATATCGTGGCCATTGTTGCAATTGCCGCTGAACGGAATATCCCAGTTCTAGAAGATACCGCCCAGGCAGCTGGTGGACATATTCGTGGCAAAAGATTAGGTTCTTTTGGAACCTGCGGCACCTTCTCGTTTGATGCGGTCAAAACCATGACCACAGGTGAAGGCGGCATGATCATCACCAATGATCAAGAGCTTTGGCGAACCATGTCGGAGTATCAGGATCATGGCCACGATCACAAGGTGAACCCCGGAGCCAGGGGGGGCGAGGGCCGACGATTTATCGGCTTTAACTTCAGAATGATGGAGTTGCAAGGCGCTATCGGTCTTGCCCAGTTGGCTAAACTCGATTCAATGATCGATGCTCAGAAGAAGACCAGGGATGCGCTTCTGGAAGCTGCGTTGACGATTCCCGGAACGCGTGCAAGAAAGGTTATTGATCCCGAAGGGGATACCGCCACTTTTTGCTGTTTCATCCTCAGCGACAGAGATCAAGCTGCAAAAGTGAATGAAGTATTGCGCGAGGCCGGTTGCGGGGCGATTAATTTTGCAGAGAACACCTGGCATTTCTATCCCCGATGGGAACACCTTTTGAACGGTTCCACTCCTGTAAAATCAGGCTGGCCGTTTGCTGAGCCGGGTGGAAAGCGAAGAATAGTTTACGATCCCGAGGCGCTGCCTCAATCAGCCGATCTGATTGCTCGCACTCTGGTCTTTCCCGTGCCGGTGAAGATGGCAAATGATCGGCTTCAGCTCATGTGCGAAGCTCTGAAAAAGGCCGCCGCCGTTTAGAAAACGAAGTATCGATTTCTACCATAAGCTGCAAACAAAATGGCCGACCCGAGTTCATCTCGAGCCGGCCATTTTGTTTGCATTCGTAGCCGGTAGGAATAAAGCCTTACTCATTTATAGAACTTGTGCGATCCGAACTGGTCGATATAGGTGAAATGGGAGGCCCAATCGGGATTTACCGTGTCCAGATGGTAATGGGTAGCACCTTGGGTAATGTCGGTATTCTGAAGGGCAATATAAACAGACTGGAGACATTGGAGAAACGCCCTGGTGTCTTGAGGAACGTACGAGTTTTTATTCTTTGTCCAGCTGAACTGATACGGCTGGGTTACTACATCCTTAATCGGCAGATTCTGCTCTTTGGCTCGATTCAAGGTGACATTGACGATAGCCACTTGTCCGACCTGTGGTTCAGAGCGGCCTTCATGGTAAACATTCAATGTGAGCCAGAGTAATCCTTCAATAAGTGACATGCATTAACCTCAATTTTACAGATTCGCTAAAAGCTTAACGTGCCGAAAGTCATGAACAAAACGCACATGCCTGAACACGTTGTATATCGGTGCTCATGCCTTCGGGCAAAAACAGTCTTAAAATTAAGACAGATTCTCAATTTGAAAAGTGCCTTTTTCCGCCTGCTGGTGCCGGTAAAACGAGCTTGAAGGTTACGTGTGGAATGAAAGGCAATTGCAGAAAAGACACTCCATTGTGTAGGGTGACAATATTTTAGGATACTATACACTAACTGCCAGACAGATCAACCCAAATGTCGGTTGAAGAAGCTGTTACATCACATCGAATACTCCGGAATAATTGAAATTGAAGAGTTTATCAGTCTCCAAAAAATGAAATCCTGTGACGTTCATATCCATGACATGGAGCTGTACTTCTGGTCGAAAAAAACATGTTCTTGGTCGAAAAATTGTTCACAAAGTGTTAGGCAATGAGAAGTTTGAAGTTATTCATATCAACTGGAGGAGTAGGTTGGTAAATTCGTATGATAATACTTGAAGGTATCAATGCGCTCACCTTCCATCCTTGCTTCGGACTATGAGCTTTAGGTGGTTGTCGACAAATATTGAATCAACAAAAACAGCATAGCATTATCTTATTTCCTATATCTTGGAGAATTGCCGTGAAATCGTATTGTAAAGAGCTAACATTCCATGTCCCCAAAAGAAGAGGTTTTATCAATATTACACCGGAAGTTGAGAAGTGTTTGGCTGAAAGCGGCATCCGTGAAGGACTGCTTCTCTGCAATGCCAAACAAATCTAGTTAAACATATTGCCTTTAGCTTCACAGGAACAATAAATAACCAAAATAAAAGAATAAATTACCTTTTCAAAGAAGGGGTTACAAATCTGATTGATACTCAAAATCAACGCTGCCCTGAAGATTTCATAACTGTAGACCAAGCCTGTAAACAAATTTTGTTACAAACTGGACGTACTGTTTCTCATTCGACTGCTGCACGCTGGGTTGCTGAAAACAATCTGGGATATAAATTGCCTGGCACTAAAGGACAGTGGATTGTGGATGGGGTGTTGTTTGAGGATTTCTTGCAGGAATATACAACTTAGAGTGTAACAGGATATAGTAATTTTAGACACTCGCCCATCTCATAAATCTTGTACTAATCCGAAAACCGTATGAATATTTGAATTTCATTTCATAAATAAATGGATATAGAGAACCTTCTTCTGAAAAGGACACGCCCTCTATGTGGTACTTAAAGCTTGATTTTTCATTTACAGCATTTGGGATAATTATAGCATCTTGCCAATTTTCGGATATTTGGAATACTCTTTGTGATTCTGGCTGCTCCTTCCTAATCAATTTGACAACCCTACCATTGTCATAATGTATCGACAATTCATTGATTTTGAACTTCGAAAATCCTTTATGACTTTTCAAATAGGTTATGTCGTATTTGCTGATATTCAAACTCTTTGGAAGTTTTGAATGAACGATATGCAATAATATTGGTATTAAGGGAGTATTTGAAGAATTGTTTACAAGGTAGAAATTACTGGGAATAAAACCTTTGCCCTTTTCAACAGTTTTAAATTGACGGTCATATTTATATCTAGGCCCGATGTAAAGCTCGATACCACCTGTTAATAAAAGAATAAGTGCAAGAATAAACAATGAACTTACTGTGATAATTATTGTACGTTTCTTTTTCATTTATAATCAAAATATTGTATTGGTTTCAGTCCCAATCCTTGATAAGGAATTTATAATAAGATGAAATTTTATGACCAATGGTTGAGTTTGCATTAATCCTATCTAAACGGGTCGAATTCAAGCATCTTCTCTGTGACCACACCATTCAAAATTGGATTATATGTTGTTGTGGCCTCGTTTTTTGAATTTTGAAGATCTTGATATTGGTATATTTTTCTGAGCAGAAATTCTTTTTTGTCAATCCACAACGTCAAATCACGGTAATCATTGGGATCCTCAATCTGATAGCAGTCGATTCCGTCAATCACTTCATCAGCAGTTCGCCTTGGCGAATAGAGGAGAATTGCGTTTCGGAAACGTGATTCTTCTTGCAGTAACAATGTAGGAACTGTGCGAGCAGATCCCCCTGAGATGCCCGCCGCCGTAGCGAGGGCATCACCGATGGTTTTGATTTGACTAACCCCTTCATCCAGATCCCAATGCGCTCTAATGTCCTGACCGTTTTGATAAGCAATGAATGTAGATGTCTTTACAAATGGTTCTATATTTTTAAACTCAAATCGAAAACGGCTTGGCCGATTAAATGCTGTTGCAAAGGGTTTTTTGACGGTGTGAACTCTTTCTGGAAAACGAATAACAATTTTGACCAATCCTTTATCCTGGTATGTCTGCGCATTCGCATATACCTTTTTCATACGGGACAGGATCTCATTTGCAGTCAGGTCATTTGCTATTGCGGTGTTTGCCGTTGGTAAAGCTAAAATACCGCAGAGCGCGAAAATATATATGAAGCTCTGAAGGATATTGTACATAACGATTTCCTCATCACCTTGCTTTTATTCATGCCTAAGACGAGTAAAATGCTTACCAAGATTGTATCGAAAAGTACTATCTGCAGTCTTCGTAAGTCAATATACCAAGTGGATATTGTTTTTGCTTGGCTTAAAACCTAGGCTATTTTGGTGTATCCAAACCACAGCCAGCCAGTTAGTAAAACAGCGAGAACAAAATTTGCTGCTATCCTCTTTCAAAGCCATGAAAGGTATACGCTTTTCAGGTTGAAAGCGTTCTCGCTCACTCTCCGCTATTCTCGCCCTTGTTTCGGGCGACAGCACCAGACCTGATAAACAAGATTTGCTTTGCGTTGAATTTGTGACCAATAAATGGACGAAAAATACGACTTAACTTGTTGAATATAATGAAAAAACAAACGGGATTTAAGCAGTGTCCTCCGGCTGTAATGCCAAACAAATCTAGTTAAACACATTGCTTTTAGCTTTTTTGGTACAATAACTAGCCAGAATAAAAGAATAAATCACATTTTTGAAGAAGGGGTTACCCATCTTGTTGATACCCAAAATCAACGTACCCCTGAAGATTTCATTACAGTAGCTGAAGCTCTGAAACAAATTTTGTTTCAAACTGGACGTACAGTTTCCCACTCGACTGCTGCACGCTGGGTTGCGCAACACAATCTTGGACATAAATTACCGGGACACAAAGGGCAGTGGATTGTGGACATTGCGTTGTTAGAGGAATTTTTGAGTGGGATAAGGTTGAATCGCACCCAAATTGTGGATGTGGAAGTACGTTCGTACCTTGGTTGACAAGGTAGTAGTTCATCATACAGATAAAGAACGATAGAAGGCGCACAATGACGCTCTCACAAAGTGGGTTTAAGACTGCCGTGCTCTTGCCATGAGGACTAGTACGATTTCAACTGCGTAAACGTGATTAGCTGGAGAGCCTGAAAAACAACAAATATTAATAAAAGCTAAAAAAACAGAGTGTTGGGATTTGGTTTTAGTGTTTTAATACTGTTGAGTTGTATTCTAAGATACTTAGTGCAGGGGGTACTGTTTTTTTACAATAATTTCATTTTTTAATTTTCATACAAGTCCAAACTAAGTAAATAAAACCATTTGAAATATTTAAAAATCCATAACATTATCTAACAAGGTAATTTTGAGATGAAAAATACCAAATGCCCTAAGTGTGGCACAAATGACAATAACTCTGATTCTTGCAAAAAATGCGGAATTATTATTTCTAAATTTTTAGAGATAAGAGAAAATAAGATAACCGCGATTTACTCAAAAATAAAAAACTATGATTTGGATGAAGCCAGAAAACGTCTTGAAGAGATAAAATCAGTACCTAGTGGCATAGAAGACAAAATCTTAAATATAGAAAGTGATATTGAGAGTGTTTCAAAGTTAATAAATAACTATTTGCATATTGAAAAATATTGTAGATCAGGATTATTTAGTAAAAAAATCATTGATCGAAAGGAATTATATAAGATTTCACGAAATAATTTGGAATCCTTCGTTGAAGGTATTAGTTCATTTATCAAAGAAGACTACGAGACTGCAAAAAAATCATTGCAACTTGTAGATTCTAGTTATTTAAGTTACTATGTAACTAAATTTGCAAAAAATATTGATGAGATTGAAATTAAATTACTAAATATAAAATTCAACAATAATAATAAAGATAAATCATTATCTAACCACCATGACAGTCTTACAAGTTCAGATAATATAATAAATGTAGATTCCAATAGTTACGAACAAAGAATAGAGAATGATAACAATTATAAAGTCTTGATAGAAGCAATCAATCATTACGAAAATAAAGATTATGAAAGATCCTTTGAACTGCTTTGCGCACTAACTGACACCCAATATTTGAATGATGTTCAACGATATTTAAATTTAATTAAAAAAGATATTATTAATATTATTAATGAAGCCATAAATAACACAAATTACGACAAAGCATATCATGATATAAAAATGTTTTTAGAATATTTTCCAGCAGATAAGAACGAGATAAATAATTATATTGAAAAGGTGGAATCCGCTACAATAATTAACAAAAGTAACCAGAATGATAATATTTTTAATAACGCTTCAAAAGAGAATGGGGCGGTTTGTTTAATTAATACTGAATCAGTAAATGAAAAATTGAATGGCTTGGATGTTAAAGTGACTACGAATCGATCATTAGTATACTGCAATACCTTTAACAATTCATTTTATTGCTCTTCAATTTATGATTTACTTGAATTTGCCCAAAATGTAATTAATCATGAGCACAAATGGTCGGCAGAAGTTGGTGGCGTCAGGGAAATTAACAACATTAATATTGGATGCGTCTTTTTCCAAACTGGAATAACAATGAATTCCTGGAGCGGGGTGTCTGGTGCTATTTACATTGAAGAAATAAGCGAAAAGGAATTTGTTGTTTATGGCGAAGCAGAACAAAACAAAAAAGGTCAATTGATAACGACAAATTGGGGTAATGAAGCAGAGAAAAAGGTTCAAAAAATTATTAATTCCATGATGATTATTGCTAGTAAAAACTCTAAACCTGATTTTATCTTACAGTCAGCACCTAAAACACAGGGAGCGCCACTAGAATATTCGAATAACAGTGACACCAAAGAATGCCCTTATTGCGCAGAAACAATAAAAGCCAAAGCTATTTATTGTAGATACTGCCATAAGGATTTAGAACCCAATCGTAGAAACTCTTCACCCAATGTACCGACTTCAAATGAACTAGGAAAAATTCTTATTAAATGCCCGAAATGCGGATCAACACAAATTTCAGCAGGAAAGGAAGGATATAATGCTGTAGCAGGAACTATTGGTGCAGTTGCATTGGGACCGCTTGGGCTGTTAGTAGGTGGTTTGCAAGCAGGGCATCATCGCAATGTTTGTTTAAAATGCGGTCATAAATGGGATCCAAATCCAATAAAATGACAAGAATTGGCGGGGAATTTTCTCTTGTTGTTTTCAATAATAGTTCATTGACCTTTTTTTAAGGTTGTAAAAATTATGTAATAACTTGTACTTGTGAAGCTGAATTCCTTTTTCTGATTATTATTATCTCCCTTTTTCATGCACACACAACAAGTGTGTATTCTACAACCAAAAAAAGTTTATATCCTGAAATGGAACGTTGTCAGGTCTTTTTTCACTACCCCCGGTTTTCTTATTAGTAAGCTGGTATTCGAAATTTTTTAGCGGCCGCGATTTCTGCTATAGAAAATCTCAACGCAACAGATGACGCCTATAATTTTGCTGACATTGATTTCTTAAGTTTGCCAATAGTCTTACTGTAATTATTGGTTTTCAATGTACTAGCAATATCTGAAGTACTGCGTACCAATTTCAAAAGTACAAATGCTCAAAATTTTAAGCACGTAAAAGAAATTATAAAAAACACATTTACTCAGAAAACCACGAATCTAGGTACTCTTGTGCCTCTTCGTCTCCATTTTCAACCGCCTGCGTGAGCCAGTACCTTGCAGCATCATAATCCTGTTCAACAAGACTTTCGCCGAAGTAACAAATCACGGCTAGATTAAACTGGCTGGCGGCGTGACCTTTAACAGCGGCCTCAGTAATCAACGATAAGCCTTCTTTCTTATCCGCTTCACATGCTTCGCCATTTATCAGCATTACGCCCAAATCGCCCATTGCGCCTAGGTTTCCTCGAGCAGCCGAACGGCGGTAAAACTTTATGGCCTTCTGATAGTCTTGAGGAACACCATCTCCGTGCAAATAAAGTAAACCAAGGTTAAAAAGCGCCTTATCATCGCCGAGCAAAGCGGCTCTGCTCCAAAAGGTTATAGCTTTCGTGGTATTTTGTTTTACGTGATCTCCTTTGTAATACTTCCATCCTAGCTGGCACAATGATTTGTCGTGATTTTGGTTAGCGGCCCTCCTGCACCAGTAGAAAGCTCTTTCTGGAGATTTGATGACTGTATCGCCTATCTGATATTTCCACCCTAAAAAGAACTGTGCTTCAACATCGTTATTTTCGTCGGCGTCCTTCCATAATCGTTTCAGTTCTTTTTTCTGAGTTTTGCTCAACTTATTCATGATGTAATAGCTCCTGAGTTTTCCGTTTAATATGTCTACATACTACCTCGTTGTTTAATGTTTTATGGATAGTTCCACGATTTCAGTAGTTGTGTAAGCGTGCTGAGTCGTATCCGTCAAAATCGTAGATTTTTCGTTTACGCAAAATATTCCAGTTGGGAGAAGGCCGGCTAATTGAACTTACAATGAATAAAGACTGGTTATGAGTATGGGAAACCTTTTATGGGATAAAATGGAAGTAAAGTGGAACATGCAATGTTTTGACGTTAAATAATGGCTTCAGGGTCTTATTGGAAAGATTGATATGAAAAGTTCTCTTGCAACCATTACTGAATATATTGAGCAAGGATACAACAGGGAGAAGGCTGTGCTCTTATCAATGTTTGAGTTGCTGGGTTTCATTGCATTTTGAAGCTTGTAGATCCGGTTGGGAGTATTTTTTGCTGGAATAACTCAGTGCTATGGCAAACCCTCAAAATACAGGTTTTGAGCTTTTGTTATTTCCCTTCTCCCAACACCTCTTAGCCGCTTTTGTATAAGCATCACCATTTTTTATCAACCAAAGATGATTGGTTGATAGTCCTCTAGAATCCTTATAAAATAAAGTAGTTGAGAATAAGAGATGGTTCATTCCGCATATTTCATCTCAACTTAATCGTCATTCCCAGACAATCATTTCAGTCGCAGCAAGAAAATATCAATGCTCCAACATTGGATGATGGTACCTGAACATTTCCAAAGGGAGAAGATTATCAAAAAGTCTTCACCATTCGCCATCGATCAGAAACGTGATCTGAAAATTCAAATGACACCAATTCTACTCCCTTTCGAAATCAACATTACGTGTTTCGGCTTTTCGGCAACTTCAAAAGCCGATTTGCTGGAGATGCTGATTGATGATATGGCTGGTACATTTTTTTTGAGAAAACCAAACTCCAAACATATTAACTTCTTTTCTTTGGAGTTCGGTTTTCGTCATTAATCTACAACCATTAGAAACAGGCTTTCAGTAACGGCAAAACAAGCCATCAAACTCCAAAGAAAATAACGATAGGAGATCAGTAATGCAAAACACAGCCAAAATTATCCCGTTCAATTCAGCCACCAATGTTGAAAATCTGAATAAAGATGCAAACACGAAAATTGTCCAATATGGCGAACCGGTCAAATATTTTCGCAGGGAAGAAATACAGGCATTAAGACGCATTGTACGTGAACAAGGTGAAGTTGCCCTGTTGAGAGGCAACGTGACCGGTGTGAGGGAGTGGATGGCGGTCGACATTTTATCGACAAGCGGGATCAGAGTTGCCGAGATTGCAGACCTGAGGTGTGGTGACCTGCAAGTCAAGAATGGACAGAGCAGTATCTTCATCCGATGCGGCAAGGGTAGAAAAAGCCGTAATGTCGAAATTCCCCTTACTACAAAACAACACATCAAGCGCTTCTTGAAATGGAAAGCAAGCAGAGGGGAGTCCGTTCAGCATGATAGCCACCTATTTCAGGGGCAGCGCGGACCGATGAAGAGCCAAGCCTTCCAGCTGATGGTGAAAAAATATCTGAAACTATTGGGTTTGTACGAGAAGAGAAAGAGCATCCACAGTTTGAGACACTCGTATGGGACGCAGCTGTACCGTCAATGTAAGGATATAAGGGTGGTACAGCGGCAACTTGGGCATGAAAGCTCACGGACAACCGAAATCTACGCCGCGATATTGCCGGAGGACGTCCAGCAGGAAATCCGCTGTTTGTGGAGCAATTGACAGGCATCCAGCTTATTTCGATCACTCCCATGTGCCTCCAATAGGAGGCACTACCCCAGAAAGCCCTCGCATCACCTGCCCCCCCAAAAAAAAATATCGCCGAGTAAATCAAATCCTGATTTTGCAATAGTGGGAATTTTTTTTTCACTATTTTTTTAGATCCACCCCTAAACATTTTATAATACGAGTAGCAAATAAGAAATTCCTCTAACTCATTCTCCTCTCGGGGAGAGTCCTCTGCGGTATTTCCCAAAAGCATCCACTTTGGGTGCTACTTCACACATTGATAGTGACCACCGTCGGTCACATGGGGAAGTTTTGCTCTTTGACATTGCTATGAGTAGTTGCACTGCCATGGCCAAAATAACAGAACGAGGAGGTAATCCATTTTATGACCGGAAAACCAACAATAGAGGATATGTATATGTATCGATTAAAAAAAACGATTTACAGAGTGGCGTATAAATACAGAAGACAGAGGAGATCTGCAAACGAGAGGTGGAAGGCTAGGTACAGGTGGGTGCATGAGACGATACTGGTCACCTGCCAAGATCGGTACCAAGTAGAGAGCATGATCCTAATGCACCTGAATCAATCGAAAAAAGATGAGTACACAATAGAGATGAAGATAATGGAATTATCGAAAGTTAGTAGTATTTACACAGCGGAGGGACAATAGACTATAATGAAGAAAATGTATCATATTAGCTACATAGAGTACAGAAGGAAAGATGGCGCTGGTAGCAGATTCAGACCCAAACCTAAGGGGACGCCTACCAAGTCGGATTTGCTACGGCATTACAGGCGAATTACCCCGATAGGGAAAACGCGGAAGATGATTGTCAGTGTTCGCGATAAAGATTCTGTCGAAGAGGTTTTTCAACAGCACTGCCCCCGCAGGCTATTCGAATCGAGAATTGCTCGAGTCATCGTAGGGATTGACCCATTGGATTGTTCTGGCGAAGTAAACAAAATGAAAGCACAGGAGGTAGTTAGATGACATACTCAAAGATTAATAGTGGTTTGCAAAATACAGAGTCGAAAAGGCAAGAGCTTGAGTTCGTGAGGAAGGTTATGTGGGGGAAGGATACCATATCGCTGGAGCAGTTGCCTGCCTACCTCGAACACCTCATGTATGAGATCAGATTACTGGATCAGGCATCATGCGATAACATGCGAAAAACCGGAGAACTCCTGCAGTCTGCAAGAGACCAGTTGAAACACGGTGAATTCTCAAGATGGGTCACAGATAATCTGCCATTTTCTCACCGAACAGCGAACAATATGATGGTGTACTACAGGGTGACATTAGACCATCCTGAGTTGATGACGCTGCAGAAAAGCGTGATTTACCTTCTCGGCACTAAAGCGTTCACCAAGACCTTCCTGAAACAATTGGCAGAAAGTGGCGTCGGCTGTTTTGACATCAAACACAAGGACGTACTGGCTTTGAAATTGGCTATTGAAAATGGTGAGGTTGCTCCAGACAGCGTAATACTTGACGACTTTTTCAAGAGGATACGAGTTGCAGACATAGCAACGATTCTGAAAGCTGAGGACGAGCGGATGGTAAAATCCCTTGAACGGAAACGCAAAGAGTACGAAGACTTTATCGCCAGGCAGGTCGAGATTGCAGGCCCTACATCGGAAAACGATTTCACGCGACATGGGAAATTCATGATCACTGTTCTGAACGATACTATCCGAAAAGTAAGGAGAGGGCCAGAAAAAGCAATGCATACTCTAGGTTCTGACCAGAAAAGCAATGCGGTGCCAGCCGCCACCAAACCTTTGCGGGTAGATGATACGACTACAGTAGACATTGTAATGCCTCGTCTACCTCTGAGAAATAGCATTAAGGTAATTCGTGATCTTGAGCTTGCTCCAGAAGACATCCTTGCGGGAGAGGAAGGTTTACCCGACAGTGTTCTGGCAACCAGGTACCTGGAAACAAGTCTTTCAGATATCAAACCCGACTCGTGGATGGAAGATGGTGGTGAAATAGAATATGCCGAACGGTTTGATATATCGGAATATGTCCAAAATGACAGCCTCCCTTGTCCGAATGGTGAAAATTTCTGCCTTGAAGACCTCGAAAGCCATCTCAGGGATATCCTTTGTCCTGAAGATTTCATCCAGAAAACACAAGTGGAGGAAATACATGGATAAGCGGATCACTATTGAAGAGATTGCCCAGAACCTGGCTATGGGCAAGGCGGTCAAACAACCCAATGGATATTTGACTAGATGTCCATGTCATAACGACACGAAATTGTCACTACGGCTTAAACTGACAGCGCAAGGTGACTTGCGTGCGACATGTGAGGCTGGCTGTAAAAACAGGGATATTCGTCAGAAATTGAGCGATAAAGGATTGATTGCCAAAGGTGATGACGAACGCGTTGAAATCAAAACACCATGCAAAAAGACTTATGACAGTACCTTGGTGGGAAGTTATGCAGTCACCTCCAGCGAACTTGCTGGGATGGAGTTTGTCACCTCAAAGTACTTTGTACCTCCATTCCTCTATGCTCAGTCCATTTCGATGATTTATTCGCCCCCCGGTGTTGGGAAAAGCATGGTGGTACATGGATTTTGTTCAGCCTTGACTAGGGAGAAGCCGGAAGGGCTCACTATAGGCCCATGGGAGATTATCAACGGCTGCGGCGTCCTTCTCGTGGACGGCGAGCTTCCAATGTCGGACCTGAAAAAGAGGTTGTCAATGATTTCCAAGGGACTTGGAGGAGAGCACTGCCAGAACAGGTTACTAATTCTCAGCAGTGTCGAGGTGCAGGAAAAAACAGGCGAACCGATCAATCTGACAAAGGTCAGGTATAGGGAGGAGATAACCAACCATTTTCTCCGACACCCTGAGTACCGAGTACTTGTCCTTGACAACCTGACCAGCCTGACTGACGGAATGAATGAAAATACTAAGACAGCATGGGCACCAATAAATAGATGGCTGTTGCAACTGCGAAATATAGGAGTGGCTATAATCCTGGTACATCACGCAAATAAGAGCGGAACAGACCGAGGCCATTCTAGCATACGAGACAACGTGAATAATATTATTTCGTTAAAACGTGTGAAAGGCGCAGCAGTCGACGATGTCCACCTGAAGGCTGTTTTTGAAAAAGGCAGAGATTTGGAGCCAGGTGAAGGAAATGACGTCAAACTGAAGCTGATCAAAGATGAGCATGGTGGGCTGAGGTTTGTCTGTCCTCAAGTGTAATTTACTTTAACCTGCCATGGCCGCTGGGTGTCATCATCTGGCGGCCATGGCTGTCCCTTTAATATATCAGCAACAATGAAACCAGAGAAGAGAAAAGAATTCATACAGCGGGTACTGAGCAACGCTGCAAAACGCTACACCAAAATACCCGTCTACAACTGTCGGTACAGCAGCTTCATGTTTACGGAGTATATTCGCCCATCCGATGAGACAGTACCTATCATAGATGACTTTTTTGAGCGATATTTCCTGCCAGAATACAGCCTTCTTAAAAAACCTTCTAAAATTGACAACAAGAAGAAGCAATTTCAGATCCTGGCTGCACATCTTACACTTGCTTCAACGCACAGACCTCTGAAGCTGTCGCTGAACAAGGAATCTTTTATTGGCCACAAAACATGGTCTTATTTCATTGTCGATGTTGTGAAATGTTTGCACGACGCTGGGAGGATTGAGTTGCTGGCAGGTAAGAACTTTTGCGGAAAAGGCAGTGGATGGCTGACCTGTATATGTCCAACAGAGATGTTTCAGGCAGAACTGCTATCAAAGATAATTGTTAGGGCCGATCCGGATAAAAAATCGGATGGTGGCCTTATTGTATTAAAAGGGAAAAGATTTGTATCGAGCACAAATAAGAATACCGGAAAGCAGCCATGGGCCAAAGGGACAAAGAAGATTAGAAAAACCATAAAATACCGTGATAATAAGGAGACAAAGCTCCTGAAAGAGAAACTTCGAAAGTTCAATTGCGTGAACAGTATGTATCGAGTTGTCGTCAACGATAATGGAAAAGAAACACCTATCACAACGGATGTTCACGTTGTTTTCAATGAAGAATTATTCAAATATAACGGTAGGATGTATACAAGAAGGTTCGGCTATCTGAACATTCCCAGAGAGACTAGGAAAATGCTGACTATCAGTGGCGAAAAAACAGTAGAGCTTGATTATTCAGCTTTACATCCCAGATTGCTATACAGTCTTGAAGGAATTCAATATGATGACGACCCATATGAGGCTGTTGTTTCAGGAGAAGTTACCCGAAAAGTAATGAAAAAAATGCTCCTTTCCTTGTTCAACGCCAAAAATAGAAGTGGTGTAACAAGTGCTGCGGTTGACTGTCTGGCTGGGGGAAAAAAGCTGAAAGAAAATTTTGCAGCAACCGGCTATACCATCGCAAAACTATTGGATGAATTTATTAAAGTTCATGCTCCTATATCAAAATACTTTCTTTCAAAGCAAGGATTACGGCTTATGCGGATGGACAGCCAGATTGCTTATGGAGTGGTTGAACATTTTGCGGACCAAGGTAAGCCCTGCCTTCCTGTTCACGACAGCTTTGTCGTCCGCGAATCAGATGAAGAGGAGTTGAGGCAGGTAATGCAGTACCATTATGGTTGTATCACAGAAAAGTACTCACCAGATAAACGGAAATACACATGCAAAATCGATAAGAAGTGAAAAACGAATTCTCCAAAAATTCTCTACTTTGCCTGTAGGGTATAGAGGAAAAAGTTTGGGTAATAATGGAGGAAGGAAGTGTTATCTTTATATAATAGAGATGGATATGTATGTTTATATACATGTTGAGTTTTGTAGTGTGTGTATATTATATAACAGTTAAAGTGTATATAATTAATTACAGTACTGACCTATAGAGATTGTTTTTTTGCTATTTTTTTTTCGGTCCAAAATAAGTAGTACTATTTCGTCTTGGTTATCATCACTGTTTATCTTGCATGGAATAAAATCATGCCATTTTTTGCAAATTATTTTGCTGATTTTTGCAAAAAAAGCAATCCCAGGTACATGTGATTTCTATACTAATAAAATATGACAGAGAACAGCGTAGAATAAACGAAATCGCTTGATCATCGGTTTGCGTATATATTTCATTGCCACATATTGTTCGTGCAGAAATAACGCTTTTATATATTTTCGATATTTAGAATAATCGGCGTCAATCAACTTAGTAATTTTTCAAGATACACTTCAGTCGAATAAGCTTAATGAGCTATATTGTATAAATTCAATTTCCATTTATCTGATGCAGATAATCAGGTAAATATTTCGTTTTTTGCAAAATTTGCGATTTTAGACATGCCCGAACCACCCATAAATGAATAGGACGAAACCAGCTTGAGAGTATGGCAGAATAAGCGAGAGCGCTTGCAGCCATATGAGCAAGTACCTCTCATAGTCCTACCGTAAATCTGCAGCAAAAAAATGAACTGAATCTGACCTGAAAAACATCTCGTCAAAACTGGTATTTGAGGAGTTGTAGGTGAATTTTCTTCATATCCTTCTGCATGAACAATTTAGGTGTTGTTTTTCAATTAAGTCGCATGCGGATTCATTGGTCCATCGGGAGGTTCCCATGGATGCCTCTGTTCTAATGGTTCATTTGGCAACCATTATTAAAATTCTTGGTGGCTGCTTACAAATGCATCTCAACAAGCTGGCAAAGTAATTAATAATCCTTCTCTTGCAAAATCTCTCTTTGATTTCGGAGCATTTTGATCATGCAAACTTTAGTCTGGTAAGTATTTTCAACTATCGAGCTTATTGCCCAAAACATAACAGAAGAAATTAAGCCTGAACCCACATAAAAACCATAGAAAAAGGCATAATCAATAAAAATGGAAATTACAACACCTGAAATAATAGATAAAATTGATAGAAATCTTAACAAAGTGACAACGGATGGGTTGTCAGGAAATTCTTCACCATTTTTCAACTCTTCTGATGATACAATCTTTTCTACAGGTGATGCAATTCCGCCTTCATGGCTTGTCTCATCTTGTCTAATTTCATTATTTATCGGCAATTCTATACTGCAGTACCTTCCAATTCTTGCAGTTCTTTCTAGTTGTATATTGTTAATAGCTGTTGCCAATTTCCCAGAATCATTATTTTTGCTACTATTCCTATTGCTTATTAATGTTAAATATTCGCCTATCTTATCTTTTGATTTTTCATCTATACATTGATTGTCCTTAAGTATTTCCTCGAATAGTGATTTGGATTTTACCAAATCGCCTTCAGTGTAATAGCTAACAGCCTCTTTGAATTTTCCATTCGATTTGAATTTGATATATTCTATGTATTTTTCAATTTCAATCTGATTGCATCTGACATTTTCCTCTCTTGCGATTCTTAACAACTCATTGAATTCATCATTAGACTCCTCATCAAGGCCCTTGTTTAGCAAATCAATTGCATTGTCATATTTTATCAGTAAGGAAAACTCTACAGCCTCTAGTTTGACATTCTCATCAATACCCGACTGTTCTAACACATCTTTCAACACCTTCTTAGCCTCATCTGTTTTACTTGCACTGTAGAGCTGTTTTGATTTTTTCAACTTTTGGGAAGGATAGGTTGTCACTAAATATTTCTTGTACTTATCAAAGTATATACCACAACTTTCACACTCAACCTCATTGCTTTGGATTTCACCACATTTGGGGCATTCCATTTATTCTCTCCTCTCAGTAATCGGCGAAAGTATTATCACTACTTGGGGAAACTTGAAAGTACGAAATTCTTGAATATTTTAAAATATTAAAAACACAAAAAGTTCAACAAATGTCTCAGCAGTACCACGTGACGCTATATCGTTAACTATATTTATATCCAATATAAGTTAATGATCGATTGCAATATTGATGAACTTTGAGGTGGCAATCTCAGTAGGATACATATAAATAAATCCAGACATTTAAATTAAACCAATTCTATTTTAAAGTTATTCTTTCGCTTTTTTTCACTCCATTTCAGGTTAGTCGTGATTTGAGTGCAACTCAAAACTTTGATTATGAATGAAAGTGACTTTTTTCAGTGACTATTATTGGCAATCGGATTGTTAAATAAATCAAGTTTGATGATATTTTTCAAATTTTCAAGCCGGTATAGTTGATTGATGTGATTGTTGCTTAAATTAAGATTCCTTAGATTGAAAAGATTTTCGATCCCGCGCAAATAACGTATCTGGTTATTACTCAAATTGAGATCTGTCAAATTGAGCATGTCTTTAATTTGGCCTATATAATTGATTCTATTATTGCTTAAGTTTAGTTTTTTTAGGTTAATTAGATTTTCAATTCCACGTAGGTCTCTAATTATATTCCCGCTCAAATTGAGAGATTGAAGATTTTTAAAATCTTGCAAAAAGGAGATATTGCAAATTTTGTTGTTACTTAGATCCAATTCTTGGAGGTTGTTCTCATTATCTAATTTATACAGACTGTTAATTCTGAGAGGTTCATCAATCAAATTGTTGCTTAAATGTAAATTTTGAATATTTGGTCGATATGCAATTCTAGGTATATCGGAAATTAAATTGTTGTTCAAGTTGACATATTGTAATTCGATTAGAAGTGCGAGTGTGTTAGAGTTTGATATTTTATTATCACTCAAGTCTATTGCTCGAAGTCGAGATAGTTTTTCAATGCCATGAATATTGCGAATATTATTATTATTGAGACCAAGTGATTCGAGCTGCTTTAGTTTTTCAATTCCGTTAATATCACTGATTTCATTGTGGCTAATGTCTAGCAACTCAAGCTTGGTTAATCTATTAATTTTTCGTATGTCTCTCAGGTTGTTTTTTCTTAATTCAAGACGTTCAAGATTAGTAAGTTTTTCTATACCTGACAGGTCATATATTTGATTGTTGTTAAGAGAAAGTTCTTTAAGGTTTTGTAGTTTTTCGAATTGACGAATATCGCTAATTTGATTGTCGCTAAAATCGAGCCAGGAAAGGCTAGTAAGATTCGCCACTCCGCCGATACTCTTTATATGGTTATTGTTTAAAAAAATCCAGTCAATCTTGGGGATATTATTGAGTTCGGGAATATCAACTATTTGATTATTAGATAATGCTAAAAATTGGAGATTAGGTAAATTGCCAAGCTCGTTCAGATTTTTAATCTGATTATTCATTAAATGTAGATATTCTACTCTTTCAAGAATGTCAAATCCGCGCAAATCACTTATGTGATTATTATTCAATTCTAGAAAATTAAGATTTGATAGTTTTTCGAGCTTGTGAATATCACTGATATTGTTGTTGTTCAAGCTAAGATATTCTATCCAAACCAATTCGGTGAGTTCTTCTGGGACAGTAACTAACCCACAGTCTTCTAAAAAAAGAGAAACTGCTTCAGGGTCCCCTTTGCTATGCGCATCTATGTTATCGTTTATTCGTTGAATTACAGTTTTTTCCATTGCATCCTCTAAAGAAAAAATATCGGATCAATTTTTTGTGACAATTTTTCCCAATTCTATAACGTATACTTCATCAATATTAGGGAATTTTTTGAAAATTGTCTTTGAGTCAATCTCATTTTCTACACACGGCCACCACCACGAACGATTACATTCAAAATACATGAGTTTTAAATTTCCTTGTATTCGCCATTCTCTTTCATGTGTCCAATCAACAGGTGGTACCTTTTTAAGATCTGTATAGACTAAGCGATATCGCTCACTCTCTGGCCAATTGATTGAAGTTGTATTATCTGTGTAAATGACCGGCCTTCCACCCAAATGCCATAATATGATTTTGTCTACTATTATCCCATATCCTCTTCGATCACTTGGATTTGTTTTAATAACCTCATGGTAATTTGATAGAGGTATGTCGTAAAAACAACATGCTCCGAATGTATTGTACCTCCTTATCGGCTCTGAACAAGATGCGTATATTTCATCTGCTTCAAGTATATTTAAAAGAGAACCAAAGTGGTCAAGTTTTTTATTGTTTACAATAACTTCTTTACAGAAATGCACTAACCATTGACTCAAATCACTTCTTGAAAATGCTAATATATATTTATCTTCGATTTGCATTTTGATATCTGGCTATCCGATTATATTTTGATCTGTCACACCTAGCAAATTCTTTGCTTAAAGGTCAATACTTTCAGTGTTGCGAAGGCTATTCTTTATCTTGTGAAAAATACACATTTATTCATGCCGTTGTGAACATCTCACGTTAACGGTAATGCATGTACCTTGAATCAAATTTAGAGTGGGTTAGGTTGAACTGGTGGGCTGTTGCTGATGGGCAGCAGATTTAATCACCCTATAAAAGTTCGGGGCTACCATGCCCACCAAATCCACCAGAATTCTCATCAAAAAAGCTATGAAACATGAACCCGTAACTAGCCGCTTTTCAATTTAATATTATTTCTTCGGTAATTGATTGCTAACCCCAGCAAGCCTCTCAGACTTTAGAGCCTGAGAGGCTTTTGTTGGCTCATCATCAACTGAAGAAAGGAGGAAGATTATGGAAAGCGAGACCTTCGGCAGATTTTACTCACCTGTCAAATTCATAGAGAAGGTCAAAAATACGTCAAAAGCTGCCGGACTAGAACTCATCAGGCAAGCTGTAACACTCTTCGTCATCCTTCAGGGTGATAACGTCCCAACTTGGGCAAAAGCCATCATCATCGGTTCTCTCGGTTACTTCATCTGCCCGATCGACCTTATACCCGACTTCCTACCTATGGGGTTGACCGACGATCTTGTTGAGCTGACGGCAGCAATGCAACAGGTTGTCGTATTCTGCAATCCCAGTGTGAAGAGACAAGTCGATGGCATCCTGTCTCATTGGTTCGAGTGAATATAATGCAATAATATAACTGAATATGTAATACTTTAAACGAGAAAAGGCTCCTTGCTTAACGGCAAGGGGCCTTTTTCGGTTGTGCGCCCGGCAGGGCGCACCTACTAGGAGGTGCAAGTCCTCTACTCGCCCGGCAAGGGGAAGGGTTAGCCAAACGGCAAGGGTGTTCCGGGTGACTGGAAATCTGAAGGAAGCCGAAGGCAAAACGCTGGCCTGACGAACAGGAAGCGGATACGAGGCGTTGCATTGGGGTGAGCAGGCAACTATCTGCAAAGCCCAAAATTTGCACGGAACAGTGCAGCGTAGATCCGACAGGCATAAGCGTGAAGGTGGGTGCGTAATACCCGGGGA
>NZ_FRFE01000044.1 GCF_900143695.1 Desulfopila aestuarii DSM 18488 | reverse complement strand
AACATATTCGTACATCAAACCCTATCGAGTCAACGTTTGCCACCGTACGACTTCGGACAGCAAAAACAAGGGGATGTGTCGCAAGACATACTATCTTGTCGATGGTTTACAAGCTCGGCCAGAGCGCTCAGAAGAAATGGCGTCGGCTAAGGGGATTCAAGCTGCTTGCTGAGGTCATTCGAGGGGTGAGATTCAAGGATGGCGAGAGGGTTGAACCAGTAAAAGAAGGTGAGCTGAACAGGGTGGTCAATATCTAAGAATGATTCTTCAAACACCAGACTTGACTATAACTCATCGTGCAATGTTGTCTCTTCGATTACCTTAGTCTGTCCTACTCTTACCTCCTGGATGAACGCTATGGTACCAACCCGTCCATCTTGAATACTCAATACCGGATATGTGCCAAGAGTCTTTCGTACTGTTCGTCCTTCATGCCTGATCTCAGCGATAAGGCTAACAGCTCCTGAAGGGTTAACCTTTGCCCCAAACCCTTTGACCTTGTCGTCCCGAATGAAGTACGGAGTAGAATCTAAGCGTACGGATTGAAGTAATCTGTTCGTGATATTGGGCATCTCATTCCTCTCTACAGTAGATTTCTAGTAGATCGGAATGACAGATTTGGGGTGCTTTTGAGCCTTATCGACTCTACTGGTGGGCCATAAACAACGAAAGCGCAACCCTAAGAATCTCTTAGAATTGCGCTTAGTTATCTTGGTGCGGAGGTCGGAATCGAACCGACATGGGATTGCTCCCGCTGGATTTTGAACCAGCGTGTGGGGGTAGTGGGGGTCGGTTGTTGCCCGCATTGGTCTCCGGAGTTCCAGTGTCCCGGTATCGATGTCCATTGTCCTGTGCTGTCCTGACCGCATGTTCTCGATAAGTGTACAAGATTATGCACTCATCATAGTCCATGCAGCCAGGATGTACAGTGATAATACGGTGTTACTCACCACGCCCCGCGTTGAAGATTGCTTCGAGCATTTCTTCTCGCTCTTCCCAGTATGTGTCGTGGGGGTTATCGATATGAAACTTCAACCATTGATCTTGTAACGCCGTGTTCCAGTCAACAATGCACCTCGCCATCGCTTGCTTTACGGCAACAAGTGTCAAACGTACTAAAGGATCTGGACAATAGCCTATCACACCGGCATCATTAGCACTCACCCTCTGTGCCTGGCAATGCGAAAGGACCCGATCCTTCACCTCAAGCGCCCCGGCATACTGCGGATGCTCATCAATACAACATTGCACGTGCAGCGAGGCAGTAATATGAAACGTACTGCGAAGCTGTTCCCACTGTGCAGGATGGTATAGAGTATAAACGGGGCAACCGCGCAGTTCGATACTAAGCATATACATATGAATTATCCTCCAATATACTGATTTTAGTTGAAATCAACCGACAAAAGCTGACAGTTTATGATAATGGCTCAATACACCATGGTCTTCAAGGTCTTGAACCAATGCAGAGTACTCCTCAGGCTTCATGTTACGCGTCGCCCCAAAGATCAGCTGCCGATACTCATCAGCGCTATACAGCGGCCGCGTCTGAAATTGGACGTGCTCAAATTCAAAAGTTTTGACGATACTACCATCGGCCGCTGTATAGGTGACTGTGAATGTATCCGGCTTAATAGTGTCAGCGATGACACATCGTTTGAAATCAAAGCTCGAGTTTACTGATATTGTACGGAAATATTTCCGTGGAAAAATCTGCCGATCCATCAATGCGTCATACTCAGACCGGAGTTCCTCATGCTCAGCAAGCAGACGGCTCAAGGCCCTTGCCTTTGGTTTGCCACTATCAATGAACTGCTGCAAAACTTCTTTCTCGTAGTCATGAAAAGTCACTCCATCCTGAACTGGCCTCCTCTTGAATTGCCGCTTAATACTCTCATAGCTGATCCCTGCGCCGATCCGGATACGGGACTGAGCATTGCGATTGTTTTTCAATTCCTGCTGCAGTTCTTTTCGGCGCCTGTGTTGATGATCATACTGTTGCTGTAGACTTGAAAAGGACTGAAAGTTGGTAATCTTCAACTCTCCGGTAATGAGCCCAGTCATAAAATCTTCGAGTTGCTCCACCCCCATTCGGGCAGGATCATTGGGATCGGTGGTTTTCCGGACCTTCATGCCCATGGCGGCCATTTTCCAGGTTTGAGGACCATACGGCTGGCCGTCTTTGATTTTAACTCCCTCCAGCAGGTATCCTCGGCTCTTCATGACAAGCCCGCGATTAGCCAGAAAATCAGCAGCAACGAACCTTATGCCGAGTTGGTCGACTTTCTCTTGAACCTGGTCAATCACGGGACCTGTTTCAATAGGGCCGTGTCCTTCCAAGATGACCGCATCGGTAGAGATTACAAACCAGCGGTTACGGTTGATAGCCTCGCCTATGCAAGCCCGTGTCAGGGACAGCATATACGCGCCTAGCGGAATACAGCTTATAGACGATAGTGTTTCGATATCAGTAGGATCATCTCGAAGACTCGCAAGCCCTTGTAAAGTCTTGCCGAAAGACGAATTCACCAAAAGTTTTACGACATTGAACGAATCTTCCAGCCGTAGCCGCATCAAGTAACCAAGATGCTCTGAAAGATAGCTCGACTCAAGCCGTTCGAACTCATGGACCGAGTGGATGATGTAGCTCTCTAGCAGCCCTTGAGTCAGTGCTACATACACCTCAGGCCACATAATGTGACCCGATCCTGAGGAAGGAAAAATCAAGGTCTCGGTCTTTTCACCGCGAAATTTGCGCCCTTCTGCCTTTACCGGAAAAATCGGCTCGACAGCAGGTTTGAAAATCCAGCTGATATAAACACCAGCTATCTGGAACGGCCCATCTTTCAAGAGTTCTTCCATACGCTCGGCACACGCTGAGCCAGTAGTCATGAAAGAACGAAGGAAGGAATAATCTCTACCGAGGCAAAACAATCCGGTTGGGTACGCAGATTTAAAATCAAAATGGGAGCAGGGGCCAACCGTTCCGACGACATTTGTTTCAGTCCTCCCTCCATAGACAAACGGCAGGAAGCCAACAATCCCAGGTGTTGGTACCAGGCGATTTTCAGTTTTATGCAGCTCGGACTGATATTCAGCTTCGAGCTTCGAAACAAGTTCTGAGACCATCTCATCGCTGAGCTTTGGTGCAGACTCCGGCCTATTTGCAATGATATATTCCGCAAATTCTTCGAAGGTTTCTGGATACTCATCAAGCTTTTCAGCAATTCTTGATCGGAAAAAGCCATACGATGTCAGTCGCTCATCCCCTACACTGAAGACTTTCTCACGGTACCCCAGAGCTTTTTTCCATTCAGCATTAGGTAACCGTTTCGGCAGCCCAGTTTTCTTGCTAACCGGAATCTCCTGACCAGTAGCGTGGTAGTAATAAATCGCTTGGAAAACCGCTTTGAAGTGGGCTTCCCCATAGCCTGGAATCCGGGTTTTCATCTGACCATCCACCAGAGGTGCAAAAAGCCGATGGTAAAAGAGAACTGACTGTCCAGTGACTATCGCATCACGGGCGCTATACCGGAGAAATGTTTTCGGATCGGTTTTCCATAGTTCATCCATCTGGTGTATCTGACCAGCAACATCAAGTTTCGGAATACCAATCTGCGTACCAGCAGCAGACAGCGAACCCCTAACGAGATTCATTGTATCAGTGAATATCGCATGAATTTTCGAGATCTTTTTCGCCATAACAACTCTCCTTATTTTGCTGAACGCTTTTGCGATCTACGCCGCATTGCAGTTCGTCTCTGTAAAGATTCTTCAGTTACCCATGCTCCATCGATCCATACCATTGGCTCAACTTCTCGCCGCTCTCGAATCCATGTGCGATCACGCCACTCCTTGCCTTCGCAGGTAATGACCGGCCGCCGGAATGAGTATTCTTCGCCCTGTGGATCGATTTTTGTGATAGTATCGTAAGATGGCAATATTATGCCGCCTTCGATGAGGGAGAAATGCGCTGCCAGATAAACCCTGGTGACCGGTATCTGGCATAGCCGATGACTGATATGACGTGGTTGATACACAGTCATTAAGTCAGGCAATGCATTGGCCAAGAACTGCCGAATCAACGCATTTTGGGTCAACCTGCTGTCGGTGACGAGCACTATGCAAATGTGTTCAATGCCTAAGGCGACATAGAATTGCCATGCGACCATTTTGAGATCAGTGGTCAACTCCCCGCTCCGTTCGTCATCAGGGACCTCACTCTCAATGACAACAAACTCACTGTCGACAGCGACCACAGCATACTGTGACCCGTAACCAGCAATCTGAAACGGTCGCGATGCTATCCCCGACGCAGCCAAATCTCCCTCGTCACCTGACAGGTGGTCTATAAAGAAGAGATCGTCTCGAAAAGTTAGCTCTCCTGGCTTCCATACGATGGTGTACACAGGACAACCCAAAACCCCCCTGAGTGCCATTCGTGTAAATCGGCCTATCTTCGCCATAACCTGGCTCAGATCATAACCGTCTGTTAATGATAGAATTTGTGCAGCTTGCTCAACAAATCCATCAGACAGCCCTGGCACTGGATAGCTGTCAATGAATTTCTGTAATTCAGGGTCAAACTCGTGCTCAGCAAAGGGATCAAGTCGTTTGGTTTTCTGGTATCTCTCTAGCATTTTGAACCCCCTCACAGTTTCCATTGTTTATCTACAGCAGTGGTGCAGGGATTCAAAACTTCCAGCAGCTGGGCTTCAGAAAGCCCAATCACGCGTAACAGCGAGTACAGCATTAGCTTTAAGTCGATCACTTCTAACGCTAACGAGCTGTGCGCCTCGTTCAATTCCTCGAGCAGCTCACACAGTCGATCGTCATGTTCCATCGTGGATAGAGAAGGAAAAGACGGTAGATCCCGGCGTAACGAACCAACACGTTTGATCAATTCCGCAAGCCTCCCTTGTGCTTGAAGCCATTTTTCAAGATCGTTCCCATCAACAGCTATGTGCTGAATCGGTTTGACTTTGTTGAGTAAAGATTTTTTCCGTGCCATGTCTAAATACTCCATTCGGTACTTGTATTTTTTTAGGACTGAAGCGTAGACTCAGCTCTTTCCCATATCGCTACATCCATAAATACATGGTATTAAATGATATTACTCCGCAATCATACAAGGTCAGGTAATCTCAAAACTGGAATGAGGTGCGATGACTTTAGACTTCAGGGATGGCTTATTTATCCCCCTGTTAAAGTCTTCGCACTCCCCCGCCAGTCATACTGCCGCTAAAATCTGGTCTGACGATCCTCGATATACCGGTCGATGTCATTGACCAAGGCATGCCACCACTTCTCAATCAGTGCCATACGGGCTTTCAAAGCCTCAAGCTCGGCATCCCTGACAATAGCGGCCTCAATCAAGTCCGCTGTGAAAGGACAGACCCCTATAGGACATTCAGATACAGAGCTGTTGCTGGGAGCTGCCGTCGATGCAGTGCAGGGTTCATTTTTGTTTTTCATAGTTACGGTCCTCATGAAGAGTTATGAGCAGGAGTATTTTCCATTTTGCTCTTTAGACACCCTAGTAAGCAACTAAGCTGAGATCCGAGATAACATGACAACAAGAATCATCAATTTCGTCCGACAAATTTATATGTTACTGTTTTATATCAATAATATTTTTGGTCCGAACATCGTTTTTTTTGAATGATTATTTGCTTCCCCAATTTATTAATGCTACAATATGACTGTATTTCTTTTTACGACGACTTTTAAAGGTGAACTAAATGAATCAGGATGTTTATCGTCAAAATTTTATAAAATCCGGCTCGGGAGCCGGGAGTGCAGTCCAATGTCCTAGATGCCGTGGTGACAAAAACATTTCCAAACTGACCAGCGGTAGATTTGAGTGCGGAAAATGCAGTGGTTATCAATTTTCCGTAACGTCGTCGACTTTGATGCATCATCAGCCGGATTTCCGGGCTTATTTCAAAGCGGCATTGCTCGCATATATCAGAGTTGGGAGAGGAGTTCAGCGGGAGGATTTGAAAAAATATCTGCAGGCATCAAATGAATCGAAGATCACTCGCATAAGGAACACGGTCTATAACGCAATGCAGCCTCCCGTTAAAGTCCAAGGATCTGAGACGAAAGGATTACTATGCGGTGTGGGGAGAGTAGACTATACGTTGGAATACAAAACCAAGAAAATGCCGGTTAAAGTATTCTTAGTTTGCGACCTCTCAACAAACTTCAGACTATCGTTTGCTGGTTACAATGCACCATTTGAGCGCAGAGTGGGACTGGTTCGCTATGCTTACTACCCGCACAAGGAAAACCATGAATGGCTTTTAAAGACATTTTTTCATCCTTTAAAAGGTCGGCAACGGTGCATGTTTTTTTGTCCAGATGATAATAAATTTCAATACAACAAAGTAAACGAATTTGATTCAACAGGTTTCTACCGAACTTCTTTTCGCCACGGTTTATCCAATATTTGGCCTCAATATCAAGATCTGGTAAAAATGATTACAAACGAAGAAGAGCACCTACTGTCCTCGATACAGTCATTCAACGGACCATTCAAAGAATTTGGCTATTATCTCTGCGAGCAGGCTTTTCTCCGGAATAATCCTCCTGAAAACAGACGTTTCCATAACCTTTTAAAAGCGTTGGTCACACCGATGGATCAAAGAGCTGCTGCTATTCAACGACAGCTGCAGCCCGGACGAGGCATGAAAAAACCTGCAAGTGCTTGTGTCCCCATATCTTAATAATCTACATTCCAAGACTGCATATTATAAAATGTAGTCGGTACATCCTGAATGCAGTACGTCAGCTGTAAAAATGCTGTTCAAAAATGCGTCAAGTTGACATAATTCTGGTACCTAATGCCTTTGGCCTCATCGGGTCTGCTATCCTTTCATAATCTCGGTAACTGTTGTATCCCACAGTCGTTATCCGCGACCAAAACCTGGAACAGACCGTTATGATTCAGTCCGCAAACATGTACAGGATGAATTCAAGTTATTGCAAGAAATCTGGACCTACTCTGACAATGTCCCTGGGGATGTTGGGCGTTTCCTCTGTTCGTACATGTATTTTCGAAATAGTATGCTCTCGGGTCAAGCGCCTGATATCCAAGATTACTATCACAGACTCGTTTCACCTCTAACAGTCGGCGAGCTTGAGCTACGCCTTACACTGGAGCTTGGTCAAGGTTGTCCTTCTATTAGATAAGGCGATCTCTCCGGAGAGAGCTGGTGTGCAAACCTGAGAGTGCAAACATTATCATTACATAGTTCTTGAATTTAATATCTGGAACTACTTGAAAGATCCGGATTTATTATACGTCTCCTAAAAGTCGACTATCTTTTTCGAAAATTAGGGGTTATTCCACTTTTTCAGGACGTCCTCTATCGACCCCGATTTTCTCAACAAGAGCCGGGCAATAAATATCTAAATATTGCCGTGACCTCCACCGCCAATACCCGGCAACCGTTGTCAGTCATTCCAACCTCCGTAATATCGCAGACTCGGATCTTTTTGTTACCTGCAGAAAGAGATATTTATCGAGTTTGGAATAATAACGGGAGAACTGAACCATGCGCGTGGAACCGATCCGAGAACTAAAGGACGTCAGAGCGATCAAAAGGATGCTGGCAGTTAGTCCACGAGACCATGCACTGTTTGTGATCGGGATCAACACTAACCTGAGGGCATCAGACCTGCTCAGCCTGACGGTTGGTCATATCCGCGACCTGCCCGTTGGCGGCGAGATCGTCCTGACCGAGAAAAAGACCGGCAAACCCAGGCGCATTACTGCCAATAGCGAGATTGTCGATGCGGCCACTAGGCTGTTGAAACACAGACAGTCGACTGGGGAGATGTTGACAGATGATGCCCCTCTGTTTGTAGGTCAACGGGGGCGGTTGACGGTGCCGACCTTCTCACGGATGGTCAAGCAGTGGTGTGGCTCCGTCAACCTGAGAGGCAACTATGCAAGTCATTCCCTGCGGAAGACCTTCGGATACCACCAGCGGGTCCGGCTCAACACGTCGATACCGGAGTTGATGGTGATGTTCAACCACTCCAGCCAACGGCAGACGCTGGATTATCTCGGCGTGCAGCAGGAGGAGATTAGAGACGCCTACCTGAAGCTGTCGTATTAATCGAACAGCCCTACGATACCGCAAACAACTGAAAAGCACTTATTTTTAATGACTTCAGTCAAAGATGTTGACTTTTAACCTCAGAACTATGATAATTTATTTAGCTCATCTACCATGTGTGGAAGGAGTAACGAGGCCGTCCTTCGGGGCGGCTTCAGCCGTTTTCAGGGATTGCGTTGCCGATATTCTTCGAATTCTTTCTCCAGCTTCCGCTGCTGGTGTGGCTTTTCCACCAGATATGCGGTCCACGGTAAGATATACCCGCCTCGGTCGGCCAAGATGACCAAGTAATTCTCCTGCACCAGCCACAAGCAAATTCTATGTTCCCGCCCCCGTTGATTGCGCCATAGTTTGACGGCTGGGTCACTGTCGTTTTCGATGACCGGTCTCGGCCAACGAATCCGTTCACACCGCCTGAAATCGGGAATTCTGTTCTCTTCGTCGCTTCCCTCGGAGGTCATGTGCCAGAACGTTGCTTCTTTCCCCTGGCTGAGGGGGTATCGCTTCAGCCCGAGTCGTTTACCCTGAAAGACCGGTTTGCTATCGATAAAGTCACGTTTGAACCACGCGTACAATGCCTCTAGGTATGATTCCCAATTACCACTGTATTCGCTGAACTGCACAAGCGGCGGTAACCAGTCAGGTTTACCATTCACCATGGGACCTCCGCAGCGTGCCATCGGAACACATTCATTTTCTCTTCTCGCAGTAAAGTGCTCCTAGTCAGATCGTACCCGGAGCGCTTGCGCATACGTTCAATAATAGCCTCCTTGCCACTGTTTCCACTCAGGCCACGATTGAGATACGCCACAGCACCGATAAGCAGATCGGCAATCTGCAATTGTTCTATTTCATGGGAGCGGACCAACTGAAGCCGTTCGATAACCTGGCGAGAAAAATCATACCGCTCATTACACAACACCTCATGTAATTTTGCTGCCTTGTGTGCACCGTGAGTGTCTTTGATGTCCAGGTAGATGCGATAACGGCAGTCTGGCCGAAAAATGACTTTGAGCATGTCAAAATACATCTTGTAATACCAGCCGTCATGATCCTGTCCAGGGAAGGCATCGTGACGCAACAGCAATTTGTCAGGCACGATCAATGCTCGGAAACGAAGATCATCGTCATCGAAGAAGTAATCGACCAGGTCTAGATATAAACTCTTTTTGGCGGGTGAAACTTTGATCCACTTCACTTCGAATGCTGGCCCCAGTCCATGTTTCTGTTTTATCTCCCGCAGGCGGACTGCAATTTCACGAGATTTCTCAAGCGGACACCAGACCGCTCCCAGCACCATGGCTTTCTGGTGATCGTGCTCCAGATGGCAGGATTCGTCACAATAGACATTGAAGGTATCACTCATTGTTTTCCTCTTTTGCCACCCTCGCCTAGTCGTTCGTCAGTATTGCAAAAACCATCTCCAAGGAAGGCCGTAAGCCTAGCCAGTGCCTCGGAGACGAACCGGCCCTGTTCCTCGATGTTGGCTATGATCTCCTGCGGCGAACGTTCATCTACCTTGATGACAGCGTTCGGATTAACGGCCTTCAGGTCAAATACAGCAGCATCGATGTCAGCGGCCTTGGTCTCCAGGTCCTTGACAGCCTTCTCCTTTTCGTAGATCTGCCCGTCTAGTATGCTAAGTGCATCCTTGTCTGCCTTCTCTTTCTTCAGCCGTTTCAGTTGCTCCTTCAAATCCACGACGTCGGCCTTGATTGCAGCCGCTTCATCCACCAGGGGTTGCATCTCTTCCCGCGCTTTAGCTCGGCGAGCTGCAAAATCGACCGTCCAAGAATAGCGACTCTCGCCTCCCGAAGTTGCACGTCTGGTCAACAGGTTGGCGTAACTCGGAAAGGTCTTTCCTGCATTTGCCTCGTCTTCCTTCCATTCGGCAATAAGATTGACTGGAAGCTTGGTATAAGCCAACACCGAACCATCCTTATCGAAACCGAAATGGGCCAGTGTCAGTGGCGTTTTCTTGCCGACTTTGACGCGGGATAGGTCGTAGTACCAGATTTTTTCGGTCTTACGACCCTTGGTGAAAAACAGCAGGTTGGTTTTCACTCCAGCCCCGGCGGTAGAAAAAACCCCACCGGGCAGGCTGACGATGGCCCACAGATCGCATTCATCTACCAGTTTACGCTTGGTTTCGACAAAGGCGCTCTCATTGGTACGGAACAGGAGCCCTTCGTCGAGAACTATGGCACAGGTACCATCGGCAGCGAGTTCACTCAGGATATCTTGCACGAACAACACCTGGGTGGAGCTAGTCTCGAAAGCGAAATGTTTTTGGGCGTCCTTGCCTTCCTTGCCGCCGAAAGGTGGATTGGTAAGGATATAATCGAAGAATTTGGGAGCCTGTTCGAACAGCGCACCATAGGTGGCACGGCCAGTCAGGGTGTTGCCGTGCCACAGGTTGGGCTGGTCGATGCCGTGCAACACTAGATTGGCGAGCGCAATGGGAAAGACCAGGTTTTCCTTCTCCCGGCCGAAAAAGGTGTCGTGCTTGAGGGTTTCGATGTCGGTTGCGACCGGACTGTTGCCCAACTTACGCGAAAGGTGTTCGTAGGCGATGGCCAGGAAGCCGCCAGTGCCGCAGCCGGGGTCGTAAATGGTTTTGCCCGGCATGGGGTCGACCGTGTGCACCATGGCGCGGATTACCTCGCGCGGGGTGAAGAACTGGCCGCCGTCTGAGTTCTTCTCACCCATCTTGAGCAGCAGGTCTTCATACACCTGCGACAAGGTGAAGAAGTGGGTATCGTCCACGTGATCAATATTGATCTCATGCACCTTGTCGAGGATATCGCGCAGGTTGGTTTCGCTATCGACCCGTATCCGCTCCACCGCCGTCATGATACGCCCAATGATCCGCTGTTTCCTGCTTGCTGTTGGGTTCGGCTGACCTGTGCGCTGGTCAATATCTAGTCGGTGCAAATACGGAAGGAGTTCAGTGTTGATGAAATCGAACAGATCACCGTCGCCTCCAGCAAAAAGCTCCTGTCTCATCCAGCCATAGGGTTTGCCGTCGCTGGTTTTGGGATGGTCTTCTTCGTCGGAAAAAGGCGCGGCCCAGTCCTGCCAGCGGTAGGGACTTTTCAATGCTGGGGTAAATTCCACTCCAACCGCCTCCGCCCTTTCTCGTTCTTTCTCTTCCTGTGCATCCAGAATGCGTAGGAAAAGTATCCAGGTCAACTCCGGTACGTACTGTAATGCGCTGGCGCAGTTGGAGCGGCGCATGATGTCACAGATCGATTTGACAAAGGCCGACAACGACTGGGTGGAGGCGATGGCCTTAGGTTGTTTTTTCTTGGTTGTTTTTCGTGCCATGGTTACATCTCGAAGGCTTGCGCCAGGATCTTCTGGGGTAGAATATTGATATCGTTTATTTTAGATTCGATGGCATGTCGCATTGGCTTAAGAGCAGCCAGTGCTGCCGATGCCTTGACCTGGACGTCGTAATCGGGCAGTTCTATTTCACCTTCAGCCAAGCGGTTGAACAGCATACGTTCACGCACCGCGCCTCTTGCGAGAGAAAGAATGCATTGTTCACCTAGCGGCGAACGCAGCCAGTAGTAGAACCAGCGGGAGTCTACCATGCCACTCCTGCCCTGAAGCGCGACATAATCCGGGCTGGTAATGCCGGGGGTGTCGTCGTCATCTACTAGAGCGATAGAACCGATCAGGATACGCATAGGGTTATAAAAAACTGTGCCGGGAAAAACCGGTTTGTAGCGCTCCGGTTTCTTGCCGGGCGGTTCCTTCGCCGGAGCCAAACCATCACGGGTGGCTCCCAATACCGGATAATCCGCCCAGCTGTCACCGATACCCCGCTTGACCTCTTGCAGTACCTCGCCAAGGTTGTGCTTAGTGGTTTTACCACTCCGAATACTGCCAAAGACGATGGCATCGGCCAGTTTCGTCGTTTCCCGCAACTGCGCCTCCGCCGCCTGGCGGGCCTTGTCCACCTCAGCAAGTTGGGCTTTCAGGCAGGCAGCTATTTGGCGTTGTTCTTTTAGCGGCGGGGAGATTAAGGGGAAGACACTTAAAACCTTCTTGTTTATCGAGGCAATTCCAGTAGTCTTCTTCGCATGCTTTAGAAAATATGCTTTACCGTAATCGGAGCCTACTTGGTAAGCTACAAACTCCGGATCATGCGTGTCCAATTCCAAGCGAACACGGAAGATATGATTCTGATGAATGCAGAGTGGGAGCTCCTCTCGCCAGCAGGTACCGCGACCTAATTTGTCCAAGTCTCCACCCTCGGTCAAAAGCAGATCACCGGCTGCCAATCGCCATTTGTTGAGTTCGCTACGGGTTACCTCTATTTGCTTTATTTCATCTAAGTCGAGATGACCATCCTGAACATTGGCAACGCGCAAATAAGGCACTGTGAATAAATCCGTCTCTTTGGTCTTTCTTCCTAACGTAATGCCAGACGCGATATCCGCAGCCTCGATCAGTGGCATAATTGGCCAGTTACTCATACTCCAAACAACCTCCCCTTCGCTTCATGCATCACATCCACCGGCTTGCCGATCTTCTTCAGTGCCGCAAGCCCACCTGCTAATTTAATCTCCGGCACCTCCCACAGGGCCGGTGTCTCCAAAGCCTCAGTGCCGCCCCGGCTGAACTGATGGCCTAGCCCCTTTAGCACGGTGGCGGCCTTGGCGTCAATACCGCCGAACCAGGCCGCATTGCTACTAATATAAAGATCACCGCGTTCAGTGCGTTTCAGGGCACGGGCATGGTAACCGTGATGACCGAAGAAGTCGAATAGATCAAAGTCGGTCATCTCGTCAATCTCTCGGATCACCTCAGGGCTGAAGTTGTCACCAAGCAGTTGATTTATCAGGCTGCGGCGCTTTTGGGTCTCGATCCAGAGTTTTCTGAATTCATCAAAGCTGTGGGCCTCGGCAACAACCCGCTGGATCACCTCGCGGCGGTACTCGTCCACCGGAATCGGGATGTCGCGGCCATCCCTGCTGGTGAGGATGAATCGGCCCTGCGGAGTGACGGTCACATAATGGCCACCCATTTCGGCTACGCTGGGTGGCTCGGGCGGCGGCCATGGCGGGTCAACAATACCCCCGCCATCATCTCCCCCATCGCCACCACTACGTGAACGCGGCGGCTTGGTGATGAAATCGGTGCCGAACAGATTGGTTACGTCGGTGTAGTCGTAGAGCCAAAACTTATATTTCTGGGTTTCTTCATGAATGCGGGTGCCACGCCCCACCATCTGATAAAACTTGATTGGCGACTGCAGGTAGCGGAAAAAGACAACAGCATTGAGCCGTTCGATATCGACCCCCGCTTCCAGCAGATCGACCGTACAGGCGATAAAGGCTCGTTCACCGGAGCCGCGCATGGGCTCGATCATGTCAGCGCCGTTGTTTGGGCCGCCCATGCACTTGAAGGCGTAGTGGTCCTTTGGTGGTTGCTCCTTCTCTTTACACCACCGCACATAGAGGTTGTTCATCTGCATGGCCACCCGATCAGCGTGAATCTCTCTATTGCAGAAGATGATGACCTTTTGTTCCGGTCCGCCGTTGGCACAGAGCAATCGGAAAAGGTCGTCACACATCGCGGGCGTTCGCAGCTCGATGAACAGATCGTCGTCGAAATCCTTGCCGGTATATTCCTCCTTAGTCAGGTCAGCCTCGGTGAGGGGCTTGCCGGTGCGGATATCTCTCACTCCAGCCGCCAGGATTTCCGACTTGGTGAATTTACGCTTGTCGATGTTAGCCTTGCGCTTAACGATCTCACAGGCTGCCAAATATCCATCGTCCTGTGCTTGAATGAGCGTGTATTCGTAAACCGGTTCACCGAAATATTTACGGTTGTTCGCGGTAATCTCCTGATCCTCAGCAGTGGCCTTCTTCGATTCTTGTAATTTCCGAGGTGTTGCGGTCAGACCGATGTGAATGGCGTTAGGGTTGCGTTTCAGAACCTCAGACCATTTTCCCCAGGCAGAGCGGTGGCACTCGTCGATGATGATGACGCTAAAGGCATCCTCTCCGTAGTGTTCTGAAAGAAAGCTGGCAAAACCTTCGTTTTCGTCGTCTAGCCCGAGGGTTTGGTAAGTGGCGATATGAATACGGGCATTAGTGGCAACATTGGTGCCTTTTTCGGTCTTAACAATGCGGGCGTTGTCACCGAAGGCTGCTTTAAGTTTGGTGTAAGCCTGCTCACGTAATTCGTCTCGGTCACAGAGGAAGAGTGCTGGTTTGGGTAACTGCCCGGCTTTTCCCAACCGCCAAAGCAGGTTAGTGGCAATGATGGTCTTTCCCGAGCCAGTGGCAAGTGTCAGCAACACCCTGACCGGTTCGCCCTGCTGACGGCATCGAATGATCTTTTCAAAAGCGGCACGGATGGCGGCATCCTGATAATAGCGTGTCAGCGACCATGCAGAGCTGTCAACCTGAAACAGCATGGCGGCCTCGGGCTTGGTGATGTCGATGCCGGTGTCTTTGGCGTAGCGGGCAGAAAGATCCGGATGCGGCGGAAAATCAACAAATGGGAACGGTCCGCCCTGCAGGCTGGTGAAGAAATCAAACTCGCCGTAGAGATGGCCGTTGGTGGCAAACACGTATTTGACCTCAAAGCGCTGGCAGTCGGCATAGCCCTTGGCCTGCTGCATTCCTTTGAGGGGATCTTCGGTCTCTTTCTTGGCTTCGAGTACACCTACGGGCAAGGGTTTAGGCATAGATCCCACCTGCACACAGAGCAAATAATCGACACGTCCGGGACCTTTGCGACGGCGACCTTTTGGTCCGGTCGGTTCGACAGGAGCAGGGGTTTCCATCCTAAGCCATTGATGGTCATTGTATCCCTTACTGCGCAACACGGGATCGATCAAAAAAAAGCGAGTTTCTTGCTCGTTATAACCCATCCTCAACCAATCCTTGTCGATGGAATAGTCCTCTAACCTTCCAGGAAAAAATCCGTATCTATCTTCTTGATCTCGTAGACCTCAGCGACCGATACACCAAGATTATGATCAATCATCAACTCAACCAGCCTACCACCATCGATCAGCACGACTTTCGGGTCAATCGTCGCGACATACTGCTGGGCATCCTTAGTGAAACTGCCAGTGGTGATGAACACGCCCTTCTTTGCTCGTTGTCCATGCAAAGCACCAACGAATTTCTGAATCTCCGGCCTGCCAACTGAACCCTGCCATCGCTTCGCTTGAATATAGATGACATCCAGGCCAAGCTTGTCCTCTTTTATGATACCATCAATCCCCTCGTCGCCGGATCGGCCTATAGCCTGACCGGCATCTCTGATGGAGCCGCCGTACCCCATCTTGACAAGTAACTTGACGACCAGCCGCTCAAAAAACTCTGGCGAATTGTTGGATACCTGAGCCAGAAGGTCAGTCGCCAGACCGGCACGCAGTTCCTGATAGGCCATCTCAAAAATCTCATCGGGTGTTGATGATGATTTTTCGTTATCAACGTCGACCAGACTCGTTGCCGCAGCACTGTCCACCGTGTTGTTACCATGGCCATGAAAAGCGGCAAACTCCGGATACGCCTTAAGGTGCTTGACCAGCAGGGTTGATGGATTGCCAGCCAGTAACTCTCGTCCACGTTCTGTTATCCGAAAAAGCCCACGCTTCGGACTCTCAAGGACCAGAGCCTTCACCAAATACGTCCGAGCCCAGGCAATTCGGTTTTTGTAAATCACCTGTGTTCCGCTCGGCAACATCTCCGTCTTGTCGGCATCACTCAATTTGAAATGATCCGCTAAGACCGAATACGCCTCTTGAAGGCTATGGACCTCACCATCACTCGCAAAACGCAACAACGGCAACAAGAATGCCTGGAAATCCGGGACCGCCATGTCGTCACACCTCCACGCCTGGGGTATCTAATTAAAACCACAGAGATTTGTATAACAATTTACCGGAGCTACCGCAACGTTGCTCTGAACTTGGAGAGATTAAATTGCGGCTATTCATTGGACACACGGTATCGGTCCGACTTCCAGAGTGACCTCCACCCGATTATTGGCCTCAAAAGAACAAAAAAATGCCGGTTTTTGCTCGCCCGAGCCGATCTTTTCACTACCTGCCACTAGAAGCCAATCACCAACATCGGAGGCAGCAAAAATGCAAAACTCAATGCACCAAAGGACCAAGCGCGGATATTACCGCGAAGGTCATCTCACATTCCGCAACAACCGTTACGGAGAAAAAGTCCTACACTGTGATGTCCGCATCACTCATCCAGACTTGATTACACACATCGCTGAACAGTGTTCTGGCAACCCAATGCAGCGCCCCGGAACAGTCATCGTTGAACTCGCCTTACGAGTACTTCGGCAAGAACAGACAATCTAAGCAAGGAGGCAGGACCATGTTTTACGTCGTAAAAACCACCATCCTCGATTCATTTTTCAGCAACCCCGAATCAATTCCACCATCATTCTTACGCGAATCCGAACGCATCATGTATGAAATTTGTACAAAGGTTCCAAAGCCGAGTACCGAACGGAGACTTTATTTCGAGCATGGCTGGTGCACAAAATCTTACAAATGGCTAGCCCACGTTTGCGGTGAGTATCCCACTCTCCAAGAAGCACGTGCCGCAATTATCAAAAAGCTCGGCTATGACATACGCTTGGTTATAACGCAGGAGGATACTGGGAAAGATCGTGATGTGGTCGAAATTATAAAGATCGGAAAATATGTACCGTTGGATTTTGACGACATCTTCTCGTGGTCGGAAGATATCCGCAGCAGAATCTCAGCCGAGACGACTGACGACGAACTTACGGCATTCGTTGAAGAATTTGAAGAGATGGTGAACGAACACGGCTACACTGCTGGAAATAAGGATGACCTGTTTTGCATGCTTGAAACCTGTCGCCAAAAAGTGCCCGACAGCTGGGAAGAGATACTAGCCGACCCCAAGTAGATAATGCGGGCTGTTCTCACAACGATTGCAACACGCTTGTGGAGGGGCAGTCAGTCACAGCGCGAGCGTTCAATGCCATTGACACCTCAACAATGAGTGAAAATCGTTTAACGGACAAGGTTTAGCCTGTCAGGAAGAACCGGTACCTCATATAGGGTACCGGTTCTTGCTTTTTCACTTCCTACCGTGTCGCAATCTCAGCAACCGGTAATGCAGAAAGAGTGACTGATAAGACCACCTCAGGGAGCTGCGAGACCGCCGATCCACACATCCAGGCACAACGCCTCCCCTCGGTAGCTAAAGACCACCCAGCCTCTCGGGATTCTATTGTCCCAGCTGCCAAATCGCCTCCAGCCTCGATCTCCTCTCCCTAGCTCCAGAGACTCTCCTGAAGCATTACCGAGCCATTGGAATCATCCACGAACCCTGCTCACAGCACAACATAAAAATCCGTTATTACATCACTTCATGTTGAATCTCAAGCCCCGCAATGTAGAATCAAATAATCATATCTAATTGGTTTTACAGGCATTTACTGGAGACATTTATGACACTGAACCACGCACGAGTTACCGGCCAACGGTTTCAGCTAGGTAGGACCGTCATCACCCGTGGGGCGCTGGCGTTCTGCGAGGACAACAACATCGATTATCTCGACCTGATCATCCGGCATGCTGTTGGTGATTTCGGCACCGTTGGCAGATTGACTGATGCGGCTCTGACCACAATTGAACTAGAGAAAGGAGCATTAGTGACCTCAAACGATCTCAAACTGAGTGCCGTCGCGGTACAGCGCGAGGAAGGCATTTTGATGTCGGTCTACCCCTGCCCTGGATTTCAGGATTCAACGATATGGATACAAACGATGTTGGCTGGAGACGACACGTATACCACCGTGCTGTTACCGAGCGAATATTAGAACCACCGGAGGCCATACCGCCCGGACACCGGTCGGCGCTCGTTGACCGGTCTACACATACCCTCCGGGCATGACCTCGCATTATCAGACCAGCATCAATTTTCGGTCTGTTGAACAGACTCCGACAGCTTCTCCTTACCGGATACATAAAAGAAATTCCGTGTGCAGACGCTGTCCGCGCCCGTAATGGCACGCCCGAACTCATCCAGCAAGGAGACCCACATGAACACTCTTTCATTAGATCAAGCCGTCGACCAGCACATATACAGCGACGTTTCAGCACAGGTCCGGCGGGAGCTGGAAGCGCAGAGTTTTGTAGCCGATGATATTGCCGAGGCCATTACTAGGTGCGGCGATGATGACCGCGACGAGATTACCGTCTACCAGTGGTGGACGGTCTCGGAGAGATTCGCGACGGTCGCAGCGAATACAGATGAAGTTATCGTCAAAACGCCTTTCGGCATAGTATGGGGCCGACAGACGTGCGGTCAGGCGATTGCCCAAGACCCTAACGTCCAGGACATTTTCAATGCGATGGACGGAATTTAGCCAAACCTCCTGCATTACCTGACCGGGCGACCGGCATCTCGATGAGGGTGCCGGAGCCGGTCATCATGGTCTTTCCACTACCTGCCGTCATAGAACCGACATTTCAGGGACTGAAATACCAACGACCGAACCCCTGGCTGTGTTTTACACCTCTGGAAAACATCGCCTCGGTTGTCAGGGCCATTACCAGGTATACGAAGTTACCTGTAAGGGCCTTAATATCTTGGGAGTGTTGATATGACGGCGAAGAAAGTTGCAAAGCTCTGGGTTAACCACGCCAGCATGGCCGGAGATCCATCGGCTCACGTTTCGTATCTCACGAACGGACACCAGCTGAGCGCGGACGAGCAGGCGCGAGTGTGGACCAAGTCCATACCGAAAGCCTGCAAAGCCGACCAGGCGGTATTGGTCAAACACTGGCGAGGAATCCATGAACGGTTCATTGAAGCACGCCAGACCCCTGGCAGCTCAGTTCATCATAACGCCAGGGTGACCGCTCGCCAGTTCGTCATCAACCTTCCTAACGATATTTCCGAAGCGCAAGTGAACCAACTAGCCAAGGCCGTCCTTCAAGACTTCCCACGTCACATCCCGGTGACCATGGTCCTGCACAGGACATCAAACCGAGGCAAACAACATCTGCACCTGCAGGGACTGTTCAGCTACCGGAACGGTGGCTACGGAGCGATTCTGGAAGATTTCCGAATGAACATCACCGGCCAGATGAAGCAGACTGTTGCCGGTATGTTCGAGAGGTTTGGTTACGAGGTCGACCATGGCAGACCCGGAAGTATCAACACCAAGGAACGACGCTGGCTGAACCAACAAGGCACCACGGAGCAACGTCGGAATCCCAGGTTCATGACAGCTCTGGCATCCAGGCTGACCAGTAAACGATTGCGTGACTACTGCCTGAAAATAGCCGCGTCGATGCTGTCGAAGATGCCGCAGAGTCAGCCTGCAGGCATGCTCATGCAGACCATGAACACCATGTGCGAACTTTCGACTACCTATTGCAAGACGGCAAACATCCGTCCGCTGCATGACACCCCTGCGCCAACCGAGCGCGCGGAGCACAAGCCGCTGACACCCCAGGAGCGGCTACAGAAACAACTCTTTAGGGCAAGGGCATGGACACATACCAGGAAAATTTCGAAAAGTATCAAGCGCTGAAGACCTATGCCGCCAGGACAGGGATATCAGTCACTGCCCTGCGAAAACTCGCTGACCGAGAGTTCAGAAACCATCTCATTCAGCTACACGGTGACGGATCACCGCTGTCAGAGATCACTGGGTACCTTTCGGCATTTTATGACCTCGACATCTCTCCACAGCACTTACGTAAACTTCTCAAAATAACCGGCGGTGACACCTGGAATGCAGCAATCTTGAACTACCGGCAATATCGCCATGTGAGGCGGCAGGAGAAGCTAATCTCTGCTATTGGTGACTGATATGCGACACTCTTTTAGTTTCGACGGCCTGGCGACCCTCGACATCGGGAGAGCGGTTCCGGTGATTCAGATCGACCATGACAAACTTAGTACTCCACATGCACTCCAGGGATCAGTGGTCGATTTTCTTGTCATCAATCATCCCCGGCTGAGGTCGGCGGTGCTCGATTTGATCATCAGCCAGCATGTTCTCCTGTTTCCATACGAGGATGGCGACGAGGCTAGAGAAAAGCTCGAAATCCTGCTCGGCGAGCAAGGCGCGGTCGACCCGTCCGGTGATCAGGCGGACCCGGCTCCATGGCAGTTTGGAGATGCGCTTCGACTCGAGCTGGTTGTCAAAGCGCCGACGCTCAGGATCGTTGACCACGACCCGAGTGCACTGACCGAGTACGCCATAACCGAGATGATGCGCAATGCTTACCGGCGGCTGCACGTCCTGGAGCGCCCTGTGACCGAATGGTTTTTCAATGTCTTCATGCAGGCGAGCCAGCCAACACAGATTCCGCTCGATGTTCTCTATGCAAGTGCAATCGATAAACAACGTCCGCCCACGGCGGACGCGGCGGCGATCATGCGCGAGAATGCAACGTTTTGGAAGGCGCAGTTGCAGAGTATCGGCAACCAGTACCTGACGGCCACATGCCATGACCCACGGCTGATGACACTGCAGAATGCGGCGCTCTATCAACAGCTGAAAAATTTCTTCGGAGAGGACGGTGAATCATGAAAAATATCGTGGAAAATTTGGAGTACGACCAGCTACTGGACATGGTTTCCGGATTCCAGTGGCTCAAGGAAACCGACGTTATCCGTTTGTCAGCGAGGCTGGCGATTGATGACCCTATACTCGAGGCCTTGGAGTTATTCACGCGCGAGATCGTCCTACTCCATCAGCGGAGTAGCGAGGATTACGCCACGTTAATCCTGAAGGTGATGACCAATCACCCCGCGCTACCGGGTGCGCGACTCGGGCGTGAGGTTGCTGCTGTGGCCGCCCAGGTCATCGATACCATCGGTGTTGGTCAGCAGCTGATCGGGATGCAGAATCTGGCTACGGTCGCCTATGCCTTGGTAATACGAAATCACATACCATCGAGTTGGAATCAGTTCTGTACCGTCGTTGACAAGGTTGAATGGCAGGCGACGGTTACCCAGGGACCGTCATCCGGGGTCCAGAGATCGGTCGGGATACCAGCTCGACGAAATACAAGTAAAGCAGCGGCTCGGCGTGTCACGGACGGCCAGGATCGTCAGGTGAGTGACGGCAGGGATTCGGGCGAGGGTGATGATGACCACGAGGTTCTAGAGGATCATATCCGGCAACGGCATCCGGGTCTGGCCAGCGCCTTTGATGACGCCGAGTTCAATGAGATGGCCGAAAAACTACTGGGTGGTGGTCATGATCCAGAGACGGAACCGCCCACCACAACGCCGTCAGCGGGAGGACCACCGAAGCGATGCTCTGGGCATCACCAGGTGATCCAGGATCGATACTCACCGGCGAGGTATGGGAAACCGAAAAGGCGAGGGGTGTAGTGGGTCGACGTGGGGTGCATGGGTCTGGTAGTGACCGACAGCTGATGTGACTGAGCTTTACATCGGCTTTTCGAAGTAAAATCTACATATTCTTGTTATCACGAGTCTTTTATTGACACTATCCGAAAGTGCCATCGTCCTACAGCGGGGTGTGAGGTCATACAACTTTGACGTTTCACACGTCTGCCGGCATCGCATGACGAGGAGGGACTGTTCCCCTCTAATCTGTTGCCTCTACCGGGTCATAATGAGAACGAAAATGCTCTGATTCGGGTTCATCGACGCCGCCGCCCCTGAAATCAACAGATTTTTTATCTTGTCGAATCGACAGCATCTCAAGGAGACATGGTTGCAAGGTTTTCAACCGCGGATGACATTAGCACCTATGGTCTCAATGCAAGCATATTCATATGTAATATCCGTATATTTTGACATATAACGTTGATGGAATATTCCATAACTGAGTTATCGATGATCAGGAATCGGTAAGTGATCGATGTCCAGAAAATTCCGATAAACTGAACTATATTTTACGGATAATCGGAAGCATGCAAAAAACACTAAAATCTAGACATTTAACAATCAATACCAAAATGCCCAAAGCCTAACAAAATACAACCACAATTCATTCCAAGCAGGCCGATCTGAAAAGGTACGTTAATTGCACATACGACAAGGTCGAATTCTTTTGATGGTTCTTGGGGAAACTTTCTAGGGGAGCTTGGTTTATGAGAAAAAATAACCGTCTATTCATTGAACTTGCCGTAATTACCACCTTTCTGTCGATATCAGGCGCAGCGTCGGCTGACCAGCTTGACCTGAACACCTTCACGCCAGATGGCGATGTTAACGTAAATGGCAACGTTGTCACGATTGATGAAACCAGTGGTCTGTGGAGTAGCTACTTCTACGATGATTCATTTTCGGTCTCCTCCAATGCGCTATCCTTTTCAGTCAATTACGGACTAACTAGCGATGAATATGACGACGACTGGCTCGTAGTCATGGTCGATGATGGTTTTGGCTCATATTACGACCTTGAGGTGAACGGGAATAACTCAGGAATATACGTCCTTGATCTAGTTCCTTTTAGAGGTAGTACGATAAGTTTAACGTTTGGTTTGGAAGCGGGTATTTATGATGACGGACTCGGGTCTGTCGCTACATTTTCGAACTTTGATTTAACACTCAACACCCAACCCACCGATGCAGTTCCCGAACCGGCGACTATGCTACTGTTCGGAACAGGTTTAGCGGGATTGCTTGCAAGATCACGAAAGAGAAATTCAGCAAAACCTGCATAGAATCACATGATATGACATTCTGATAAAGCCACACGGTCTTGGGTTAGGGCCGTACGGAAAGCCATGGAACCACGATGTATGTGGGAAAGCCAGGTTGCCAGACGATATGTGAAAACATATTAGGGTAACTTGGCTTTTTTTTTACTGATAATCCGCACAAAATAAACGTGACGTAGTGGTGCTCGCCTATCAAAGGAGGAATTAATGAAAGAACTGATATCAAGACACTGGCCGGCAATGTTTTATATGTTCATTCTTCTATTAATTGCTCCAATAGATGCCTCAGCGGAAACAGATATAACTGACAAGATTCAGCAGAATTCAACGCGGATGCTTTTCAATAGGCAGACGAACGAGAATTATTTTGATGTTTCACTTACGAACAAATCTGCCGAGGTTTTCCTTACGCCGATTACTGTCGTAATTGACTCCATAAGTACAGACGCAGTTACGGTGTCGAATCCGGATGGATATACGGATAACGGGAAGCCATATTTCAAATATGTTGATGTTGTAAATGGCGTTAATAATGAATTCGATGTTTCTCAAACGACAACCAACAAAAAATGGTCATTCTTAAATCCAAGTCGATTACGGTTTACTTATGCAGTTAAGATATTCGGAAGCGAGAAAGCGTTGTCAATAATTGAAGCACCATCAACTGAAAGCACAATCGAATATGATCTAGGTGGTGAAAATAATTTTCAATTAATTACGCGCAAATATACTGGCAGCATCAAAATGCCAAACGGATATAACCCTAATAAATTTTTTATCAATAGTGGAATTGCTGGCCAAACATCAATTTCTAGCGATGGCCTTTTTGTAGCAGAGATGAATAGTGATGCCACTACCCTTCTTGAAGTGATTGACTCAAATGGATCATCATATTTGTTAAAAGTATTTGCAAAATCTAATGAAATTAGAGAGGTTAATCCAGAAATAAATGCTAAAAGCACAGCAATTTCAATGATCGCTATACAAAGTGGCATTTTAACCACCAAACCAATGATAGACGCAATGGTTTTAGCGCTCATTGAGTCCTTGCCGGAAACGGAAATTTTAGCTTCAGAAATTGAAAAGGAATTAGAAAATGGAACGTTCAAACTTTCCGATTCTCATCTTTCAACGTCAATTCTAGAAAAATGTGCGGATGCCAATAAAGCACTATCTAGTATGAACATTACTGACATTGCCAATTTTAACTATTTTAAAAAGATCGAATTGAATATTGGCAAAGTTATTGACGCATTCATCCCCAACGCTAATGCCGAATGGATTGGCTTCAATTGTTTTGATGTAAATACATTATACCTATATGATTCTGACAACATAGACAGAGATGGAATTTGCTTCTCCGGAGATATTAAGCAATCTGGCTATGACAGTATACTTTCCGCAAAGAACCGATTAGGCAGATGGTCTGTTTTCGGTGTCAACAACCAAGAGGGCTTCAACGCAATTGATTGGGTCGAACCACGAAACATATCGTTCCCTGGTGCGGATGATATTCTTCAAGAAATTTTAAAATTAGGTTTCCAAGGAGCACCTAGCTTTTTCAAAAAAATTTTTACTGATCAAGACGACCAGAGATTATTCATTGATCGCTTAACAGATATATTGTCTTCCTATTTTGGCAATGGATATGTCAGCAGCACTTATCATTTTGACCAACCGGGAATATATAAAATTTCAACAGTAGGAGCTCACCTTAAGGATTTTTCAACATCACCTAATCAGTTTGAAATATTTCAAAGCCTTACTATGAGCATAGCAAGTGAGTTAATAGCTCCGATGGCTTCAATAGTGACAGAGATTGATAAAGAAAAAATTACTCATTCTCTGAGATATAGCGTCAAAACTGACGTCTGCAGAGAACAATTTAAGAATTTTTTAACACCGTCTATTCCTCAAATTACTAACACATACAATAAATTTATTACCGAAGGATACATTTCAGCATTCAAAAGTTTTTTCACGGACTACTTGGCTGATAATTTTCTTTCTGCCGACTTAACTGATCCCGGGGTTATTCTATTGGGATGCACACTCAAGAATGTTTTCAACCCCAACATTGTCGACTTCGTCAGAGAAAAAATTGACAAATATTTTGTCACGCTAGGATTTGGCGTTTACATTGATGCTTACAACAATGGGGTTGTGATTTTTAATGCACTCTATTCTGGCAGTGCTACCCTATCACATATACTTTCTGACGACTATAGCTCTAATGATGAATATACACTCACAATTTCGTCCAGTATAGACAATAAAATTTTTGCACCAAACAATCTATCTCCCACAATTGACTTGATTATAGACTATTCAAAAAATCACTCCTTTACACTGACCGATAATATTAATATTGAATCAATTAAACATTGCTTAGTTATAAACAATCGTGGAATTGACATGTTAGACAAATCAGATGATTACAACGTCTACGACACTTGCAACATTTCTAAACCGGAATATTATTTGACGCAGAATAAAGAATTCACTCTACCCGCCTACACTCTCAACCCTGACAGCCATTACACATGGGCAGTTTACGCTATAGACGATATCAATAATTTAATGAGCGAATCAAGTGAATGGTGGAATTTTTCGACATCTTCGCTGAATCCTACTTGCACTGACAACGATCAAGACGGTTATTACGTCGAAATTAATTGTTCAACAACAATTGACTGTAATGATGCTGATCCTGAAATTTCACCAAGCGAAGATGAAATTTGCAGTGATAGTGTTGATAATAACTGTGACGGACAGATTAATGAAGGGTGTAATTCTCCTTTCGAATTTGAGACTGTCACCTCCAACACAGGCCAAGTATGGATGGACCGTAACCTCGGAGCTTCCCGTGTAGCTACAAGCCCAACCGATACCGAAGCATACGGTGATTTGTACCAGTGGGGACGCGGGACGGATGGTCATGAGAAACGAGATAGTGGAACAACATCAACGCTGAGCAGTTCAGACACGCCGGGGCATAGCAATTTCATATCGTCGCCAAATGCCCCCTATGATTGGCGCTCTCCTCAGAACGATAGCCTCTGGCAGGGAGTATCCGGTATCAACAATCCGTGTCCTGCTGGATTCAGGTTACCGACAGAAACAGAACTGAACACCGAAAGAATATACTGGACCAGTAACGATGCAGTTGGTGCCTTTGAATCGCCGCTGAAGCTTACAGTTGCAGGACAACGCCTTCTCTTCAGTTATAGTCTTCCGATTGCTGGTGCTGGCAGCAGCGGCGACTACTGGTCTGGTACGGTGGATGGCTCCCAAAGCCGCGCCTTGGGCATGGACAGCGGCTACGCCCTGATGTACACCACTGCACGCGGCCATGGGTTAAGTGTCCGTTGCATCCAAGATTACGAACCCGATGAAATTCAAACCGTAACCTCTACCACTGGCCAAGTATGGATGGACCGTAACCTCGGTGCATCCCGCGCTGCGACGAGCCCGACCGATTCCGAAGCATATGGCGACCTGTACCAGTGGGGGCGAGGTACCGATGGGCACGAGAAACGTGGCAGCGGGACAACCTCCACCTTGAGCAGCTCAGATACGCCAGGTCATAGCAATTTCATATTGTCCCCAAATACTCCCTTTGATTGGCGCTCGCCTCAGAATGACAGCCTCTGGCAGGGGGTATCAGGTATCAATAATCCGTGTCCGTCTGGATTCAGATTACCAACAGAAACAGAACTGAAAACTGAAATAGCGTCCTGGACAAGTGACGATGCCTCAGGTGCCTATTCATCACCATTGAAGTTTGTTATCGCTGGGGGCCGCAGCTACAATACTGGTATTGATTATGGCGACGGCAGCTACTGGTCCGGTACGGTTGATCGTGCTCTCAGTCGCTACATGTTTCTGCACAGGAACTCTGTCGAAATGTACAGTTTTGCCCGTGCCCATGGCTTCAGTGTCCGTTGCATCCAAGATTACGAACCAGAAAAAATTCAAACTGTCACGTCCGCAGGACAAATATGGATGGACCGTAACCTTGGAGCTTCACGTGTCGCCACAAGTCCAACCGATACCGAAGCATATGGAGATCTTTATCAATGGGGTCGGGGGAGGGATGGGCATGAGAAGCGTGATAGTGGGATAACATCCATACCGAGCAGTTCAGACACACCAAATCATAGCAACTTTATAACTCCAACCACAGAACCTTATGATTGGAGAACCCCACAAAACAACAATCTCTGGCAGGGTGTAAATGGTATCAACAATCCGTGTCCTTCTGGATTTAGGTTGCCTACAATTACAGAACTGGAAACCGAAAGAACTTCCTGGTCCAGTAATGATTTAGTAGGTGCCTATGGATCTCCGCTTAAGCTTGTTGCTGCAGGCTACCGTCCAAGTTACTTTGGCGGGCTCAGCCTCGCAGGTAGGTACGGCATCTACTGGTCCGATTCTATGGATGGCTTCAGCAGCCAATACTTGGGAATCGTGAGCAATGATGCAGGTGTGCACAGCGGCGACCGCGCAAACGGCGTCAGTGTCCGTTGTCTCAAGGATTGAGAGTATCCCTGCTGCCTCAAAGGCGGAAGATCTTGTTTTAAGAGTGGTTAAGTGGAAATTCAATGATCAGCAAACAGATGGTTATAGGACCCCTGTTTATCGTATTCATCCTAATTTGGACAGAGACTGCCATGGCTTCCTTTGATATCCAGTCGAAGGAAGCCGTGCATCTGGAAATCAAAGGGTATGACGGCCTCGCAGAGACCTCACTGTTCCATGGTAAGCTCGCCGCTGAAACAATGCAGCACATTGCAACATCATACACCGGACTCGCCTTGCTTTCCTTTGAGCACGGCCAGACCTATCCCGTCATTATAGGAACCCATTCGTTTGTCCTCACAATTAGCACTCCTAACACCCCACCATCTTTTAGCGGAAGTTCAGAAAACGAATACTTTTTTGCTCGTCTAGGCGGCACGAAAACCGAAGGAAGCCAATGCGAATTTGCCGACCTGATGATCGAGGCCAAACAGTTGCTCGACTCTACCGGCTCTATACGCACGGTCGCCGAGTTGCAAACCATGAAGGACAAATTCCATACCTTCGTGCGCTCGAACTGCAAGAGCCTGTACCACTCCGATATGCTCAGGCGATTGATCGCTCAGTACTTCATGATGCACGAGTATGTCGATTATCACGTCCCCGGTACCCCGGCCACCGACATCAAGATGCAATATCAAAATGCGGTCATGGATGGCGTCCGGAACTGGCTCGAGATCCTGAAACCCGATATCCCGCAAAATGAGGTACTGAACTATTGCGTCTCGCTCTATTATGACAGGAGCATGGTGACCCTTGCATCGAAGATCATCGAGAATTTCCGAGCTACTGCATACTGCCCCGGGGAGGAAAGACCGACCCCTGTATTTCCGCCGGACCTAACCGTGATTGATGCCAAAGGTAATAAACGCATCTTACGGCAACTCAGCAGCAATACAACGATAGCCGTTGTTTCCGACGATTGCCCGGTATCAAAAGTGGATACCGTCATGCAAGCGCGTCGGTTGGCCCAACAGGCAGGAAAAACCATGGTCGTCGCTCCATTGCAACCTCTGTCCGAGAATCACCTGTCCATGCAGAAAATGGTGAGCGGCGGCAACATGCTGTTTGTCGATGATGAGAAATGGCGTAAGGAGAATATGCCGCAGCAGATGAAGCTACCGAGATTCATTCGGGTAGAAGGAAACACCGGACGAAAGTCGTAAGGTCGAGTGGAGTTCCATGATGTACCGGAACACAATGTCCATATCCGTCCGATATTGCTCGATCAAACACCATCTATCTCGAAAGTCCATGCATCCCATTCCCGAAATGAGGTCAAGTCACTTCCGGGATACCCACGACGGCAACTTGATCTTCCCATAATCGATGGCCTCAATCGCCTCCCGGAGCGGTCCGAGGTCATTTTTCTTCGAATACCGGAGATACGATTCCGATTTGCCACGCTGATGACCGGCTATGGCTGCGGTGTGCGCTTCAGGAACACCGGCGGCCCACAGTTTGGATATTACGGAATGGCGGATTCCATGAAACGTCTGGCCGGCTCCGTTGATGCCAAGTGACTTGCGGTACTTGGCAAAGTCCTTGCTGACCTGATGGCCATACTTGCCTCGGTATGGGACAACATCGGTGAACAATTTGCCGCCGGTCCGTGATCCAGCAAATTCGACAATTCCGGCCTGGAGTAGCATCGAGTGCAGCGGGATGATCCTCTGCCCGTTAGTACTCTTGAGTTTCTTGTCACCACGGTCGTTGATGTCCAGGCACCATGTGCCGTCCGGTAGCTGGATGATATCGTCTCCGTCGAGACCGGCGACCTCTGATTGACGTAATCCGGTGAAACACGAAATGAGGATGCACCAAGACAAGGATCGTTGATCCGCTGGAAGGTTCTCGAGGAGCAGTTTAATCTCCTCGTCGGAAAGCGCCGGTCGCTCATCCTCACTCTTGGTCTTCGTTTTCAGGACCGCGTTCTTGAACGGATGGCCCTCGATCAGGCCGTTCTTGACCGCCCAGTTCAGGAACGTGGCAACATCGGTCAGTCGATAGTTCACACTCGTCAAGCTCAACCGTTGCTCAGGTCGATATTCTCGCTTCAGAATGGCCGATATTGATTGATCCTTATATCGAGATCCGTTGATCCGTTTCGGTATCCTCAGGAGCACGTCGCGGTATTTCTGGCGATCCTCGACCGTATAATGGGTGATCGGCTTGTCACCGACGATTTCCATGAACCGCAGGAGATTTTTCTCCAGGCCGGAGGCGATATCGTGACCTCGCTTGCTGGTCTCTTCTTTGATGTACAACTCGATCAACCGGCTCATCGTGACCTCTTCTGGTTCCACCCGTGGGGGTGGTTGGATCGTCATCGCCGGAATCGGCCCGGCTGTGATCTGAGAAACCTGAGGATGAACAAGGTTGCTGGGAGCGATTTCACCGCCGAGGGATGCCTGGAACAATTTCAGACGTAGCTCGGCGAAGTGCTTCTCGGCGGTGATCGCGTACTGTCGGCAGAGTCGGTAGGCCGTTGATCTATCTCGAGTCCGGAGCGACTTCTTGAGTTCGGATCGGCGTAGGATCTGCTGGAGTTCTTTCGGAACTCTCATCCGGAAGTAGTAGATATTCTCGAGGCTCTTGAAGCAATACGACGGCACGCGCATTTTTGTTCCTCCCGTGGGGGTGAATGAGAGATAATGCGGTGTACAAGGAAAGGCACAAGGAATTTCGAGGAGTTGCTTGGAATCGACCTGGATGATGACGTCGCAACATCCCAGTGGGGGTGCCAAGGTATTGATCCCTGGACCTTTTGAAATGCAAAAATCCCGACATGAGCTAACATGTCGGGATTTCTTGTATTTCAATGGTGCCGGAGGTCGGAATCGAACCGACATGGACTTGCGTCCGCTGGATTTTGAGTCCAGTGCGCTAAGTTGCTATCACACCAACTTTTTCAATACATTTCGTTTAGTTAACAAATTGCGATGACTTGCTCTACAATTAACTGAAGATGTGCTGTAGAGGTTTTGCCAATGCAATGCTCTGGATCTTTTCCTGATCCCCTCCTGTGTATCATTGTGTTGCAGCACTGTCAATCAATACTGCTCTCAATCTCTTACGAATTGATTTCTCTCCACACTTCATCTTCCAAGACGCCCTCACCCTTATCTCACCTGTGAAACATCCCCCTTTACGTTGCATCTTCGAAGATAACATCGAGCTAGCGCTCAGCAGTTTTTACCAACAACATTTAAAAGGAGGATTGAATGAGGGAATTAGATAGCTTTGATTATGGATTAAATAACATCCTGATATTGGGCAACAAACCAATAAAGATGATGCTGCCCAATCCAAGAATGCAAGAAATCTCCAGTGACTGGTTAGGACGTATTGGCACTGAGGGAGGTGCGTCATGATTGAGCAATGGAAAATAATTGATTGTGCTCCTAACTACAGCGTATCAGACCAAGGATGCGTACGTAACAATAGATCAGGCAAGTTGCTCAAGCCTTGTGACAAAGGAGACGGTTACATGAAAGTGAACCTGTACATAAGTGGAAAGCAGTTGCAGAAAACCGTTCATCAACTTGTAGCACTTGCTTTCGTTCATAAATCGGACGGAAAATCCGAGGTGAACCATATAGATGAGAACAGAGCTAACAACTGCTTGAGTAACCTTGAATGGGTTAGCGCCCAAGAGAATGTAGAACACTCTCAAGCCAAATACTGGGAAGTGACAGACCCTACAGGTAACCAATATCAGATAAGGAACCTCAACAAATTCTCCCAAAAGCATGGATTACACAGCTGTCACCTATGCACGAGAGGCCGGAGTAAAGGCTGGACATGCTGTCAATTACCGGGCAGAAAGCACAGCTAAGAGAGAGATCTCGCCCCGCACCTTCTGTATGTTGCAGGAGGATGTGGGGTAGCCTGTCTCTCTGGAAAGCAAAGCACGTTGAAGAAGAAAAGATTCATTGCAGCCAAGTTAAAGGCGTCCCTCTCGAACGCTTAGTTGTGGAAATTTATTTTCATACACACTGATTTTCTAGTACTATACCAATGCGGTTCTCTAAATAATTTACTGTCTTTTCTTCCCGTAATATTTTTTCAAATTCATTTATATTGTAAATAATAAATGACTCCAAACCTAGCACACTTGCCTCAGACCTAATTTTCTTTAACATAGAATAACACCCATCAAGCTGCGTTTTCATATAAAACTGAAACTTTGAGGTGTTAATATTATTTGTCGGTGTTTCTATATATCTATTAATGACATCAACTTGGCACAGTGAACAAGCTACTGATAGTCCGGTTATTTTTTCTATGTCATTAGCTACTTGTTCTGTGCTCGAAGAGCAAACACTATTTAAAATTCTTAATTTTATTATTACAAAAGCAAATTTCGAAAGTGCCTCTAACGATTCATTACCCCTGAACCTTCCTAACATATCTGGAGCTATCGAGTTAAAATATTCTGCGAAAATATCTGGTAATGCTGCTGATAGTGATGCTGACTCTGTATTTAAATTTAACAGTGCAGGTAAACCAGTTTGTTGTTGTTTACCAAATAAGCTCGCAAAAAAGCCCATTAATCCACTCCCGCATTGATTTATTTTACTTGATTTTAAAACATTTTCGGCAACTCGCAAGATTCTATCAAACAGATATTTGTCGTTTTTAATCAAAGCCGATAGGATTTTTGTCCACAACGTTTAATAACCGACGTTGATATTTCCGGAGCAAACACACCATCTATCAACCAGGTTCATCTCGCCGTCTTATCGTCTTTCCTACACTAGCACAAGCAGAAAATCTTCCACTCATCTTTCCGCATATAGCAGATATATATTTCTAAAAAGTAACTGGCAAACTCCGTCAAATCAACAAAAATGTGTTAGGCCAACTTGGCAAACCCTTTCGAGGTTAAATTCCTGTATAGATGTCCCGTCATGTAATGAAAAAATTGAACTGCATTTGCACAGCATGTTCTGCGAGTAGGTGCTTAGACCATTCCCCCCTTTATACCTCTCTCTCTTGAATCCTAGACTCTTTCTTCCCCTTCTCCAGCGGCTTGCCTGCACCTTCCAGCACTTTAGGTTGCCTCATAGATAGAAAGGTCAGCACATCAGTGCTTGGAAGTATAACCCATAAGAGATGAAAGGAGGGAGTATGTTCGATTGCGGATGTGACATGCATCAGTCGTTCTTGGAGGTAGTAACCTTAGATGCACCTATAGTGATACGGGATGCCATCATGGGTACTGGCAAGAGCAGTGCAATGATCAAGAGGTTCAATGAGCTAGCTGAGAGGGGAAAACAGTATGATGAGCCGTACCTAGTAGTCCTGCCCTATCTGGATGAGATTAAGAGATACCAGCAGGCTTGTCCCGGTATGAACTTCCAAGAGCCACTTGATGATAGACAGAGAGCCAAGATAGGCAAGGAAGGCCAGAGTGTAAGAGGAGCTAATGGGGCAACGAGCAAGACAGATGACCTCAAGATACTCCTCTCTGGTGGCTATAACATCCTGACCACTCACTCTCTCTTCGAGCAATGGAATGAAGAGGTGGCTCTGCTTATACGGGATGGTGGATATCATGTCATCATTGATGAAGAGATAGGCTGTATTGAGCCTCTGCGCCTTGATCTAAGCAAAGGGGATCGCCAGGACCTGCTCCGTCTAGGATACCTCTCTATTGATCCAGAGACTAACAGAGCATCCTGGGCCTTTGATAAGTCTGACGATGCAGAGGGGAAGTACACTGGGTACAGCAAGTATCAGAAGATCAGGAACTATTGCGAGCTCGGTAGCCTATACCTCTATGGTAATCGAGTTATGCTCAAAAGTGGTGTTTGAGGGAGAATTAAAAAAGAAATGACGTATCCTGTTGGAATCAGTTTGCCAAAACAGAATTCCAACAAAAAAGGATACGTCATGATCAACAGTAAAGTTATCACACTGAAAAAGCCAGGAGAGTTTGTCGAAGACCCGCTGACCGAACTGTTACGTATCGGCGCCCGACAACTCATTGCTGATGCGGTTGAGGCTGAATTGCAAGACCTGCTCCAGCATTACGCAGAGCTGAGAAATGAGAAAGGGCACATGCAGGTTGTGCGCAATGGCTATTTGCCTGAAAGAGAAATTCTCACAGGGCTTGGGCC
>NZ_FRFE01000046.1 GCF_900143695.1 Desulfopila aestuarii DSM 18488 | reverse complement strand
CCTTTCAAGGATTACGAATGTTCTGTAAGCGGCAGTATCGGAATCGCCATATTCCCCCAGAACACCGTTTCGGCAGAACAATTGGTTACCTTGGCGGACCAGGCCATGTATAAAGCCAAATCACTGGGAAAAGATCAGTATTATTTTTCCGAGGCTACCCCTGTGGAAATGTCCGACGGGAACAAAAGGTAATGGCTTAGAGCATGACAAGTGGAAACAGCATACCGTATCATGACGCCTTCTTTGCCCACCAGCCTGTTTTTGATGGGTACCAGCGTGTATGGTGTTATGAAATATATTTCGTTGACAGTAACCACAGTGGCAGCACGCTTTTTGCGAGCGAGGAAAGCCTAAAGACCTCCATGGAGGTTCTGGCAAATATAGGGTTGTGCCCGGATAAACTGTTGAAGGGGACCAAGGTCATTATCAATTTCACAGAACATGCGATTGAGGAGAAACTTCCCTATTCGCTTCATTCGCAGGCGGCCATTGTCCAGGTAAAGGACTCACCGCGATTCTCTCGTGCATTTCTAAAAGAACTTGCAGCGATGAAGCGTGCCGGCTTTAGCCTTTCCATTGATGATTTCAAGGCATACCCGAACAATTTTGAAGCGTATGGTCTCGCAGATATTGCCACTATCAACGCAAAGGATAATGATGAGATGCAGATCCGGCAGAAAATGCAGGCGTTTGCAGAGCTGCCGATCACCTTTCTTGCCAAGAAAATCGAGACCCCCAGGCAATTCCAGCAGTTGAAGGAACTGGGCTTTGGTCTTTTTCAGGGGTATTTTTTCAAAAGGCCCAAGACGGAGAAGGTGCGAAAGGTGTCTTCAAATGAAAGGGTTCGGTTTGAACTGATGGAGCAACTCTGTGCCAAGGATCTTGACTTTGACACCCTGTCTTCTCTCATCACCAGGGACGTCTCGCTCAGTATGCGGCTGATCAACATGCTGAATAGTCCGATTTATGGCCTGGTCTCCAGGATCGGCTCCTTAAAGCAGGCCCTGGTCTATTTGGGCATCAGCCAGTTAAAGCAATGGCTCAGGGTAATCCTGCTCACCGATCTTGAGCAACCGGACACGACGAAAGAGTTGATGAGGATATCGCTGCAGCGGGCCAAGTTCCTGGAAACCATCAGCTGTTTCTCAGGCTGGCATGAAGAGGACAATCGTCTGTTTCTCGTGGGATTGTTTTCTTTGCTTGATGCGATACTCCAGGTCCCGATGGTAGCCATCGTCGACTGCCTTGCAGCGCTTGAAGATGAGATAAAACAGACGTTGTTGAAAGAAGAGACTAAACTCTCAAGCTGGCTGCAGCTGGTTGACAGTTTCGAGAATTCCGACTGGGACAAAGCGGGCATTCTCGCGGCCGGTCTCCATCTCGATTCGTATCAGATTATGGACAGCTACACCATGTCGCTTGAGTGGGCGAATAAGGCGTTAGCAGGCAGCTTGAGGTAATGTAATCGTTTTTGGAGTGATCAGTCGAAAGGCAAAACTTGAAATGAAGTTAGATTGCAAAGGCTCGTGGTCCACTGAGGTATGTTGAATAACCCGGATACTAATGTTAAGAAAGTCCAAAGAGTAGAGTTGTCCGTTTTGCTCAACTTACCCCAAAAGCTTCACCACATAAGCTTAAGTACGAGCTGACGGAAAAGCGTATTTGCACAAGATTCCGACGGCGTGGTTTTCAAGATGTTGGCATTTCGTGCGGAAGATATCCAGTTCTCGCTGGATGACCTCGGAGCCGGCTACTCGTCATTAAGCTATTTGAAGCTCCTGCCTTTGGAACAGATAAAGATTGACCAATCCTTTGTTCGGGATTTGCTGACTAATGTGGATGACGCAACAATTGCTAAGACCATTATTAATCTTACACGGGATTTTGGTATGAATGCGATCGCAGAAGGTGCGGAAACAGAAGCGCAGCAAAGACTTCTGGAAAATCTGGGCTGCCATACGTATCAGAGCTATCTGTATGCCCGACCAGCCTATCAGAATCCAGTCATGATTAAGGTTAGTACAGGCAGTCTTAATCAGCATTTGGCTACCAGGATTTTAGATGTTTCCTGAAATGGTGGGCGGTCAACATCCGCTACGGGCTGCACGGAAATTAGTTATCAGGGTACCTGCAATAGAGCCCCCACATGTAGCTGGAACCGAAAAGCAAAACCGGTCTGAACAGATAACGTCTAATTTCTAAAAGTAGATGTTTTCATTCGAACAATTGGGGGCTGCGGCAATACGCTGCTTCCCCCTTTTTGCCCATATTTTCAAGATATATGACGTCGGTTCTCATTCCTGTGTATCCCTGAACAACTCCCGCCCTATGAGCATTCTGCGGATCTCGCTCGTTCCGGCTCCAATCTCATACAGTTTGGCATCGCGCAGCAAGCGCCCCGTCGGGAACTCGTTGATATAGCCATAGCCGCCGAGGCACTGGATTGCCTCAAGCGCCATCGCAGTTGCCCGCTCCGCTACGTAGAGGATGACAGCTGCTGCATCCTTCCTGATATTGCCGCCCAGATCGGCGGCCCTCGCCGCTGTATATACATACGACCTGCTGGCGTTCCAGCTAGCATACATATCGGCGAGTTTTCCCTGCATCAGCTCAAATTCCCCTATTGCCCGACCGAACTGACGTCGTTCGTGGATATAGGGTAGAACCACATCCATGCATGCGGCCATGATGCCCAATGGTCCGCCGGCAAGAACAAGACGCTCAAAATCAAGACCGCTCATCAGGACTTCAACACCCTTGTCCAGTTCTCCGAGAATATTTGCCGCCGGCACCTCGCAATTATCGAATACCAATTCACACGTTTGCGAGCCGCGCATGCCGAGCTTATCAAGTTTCGGACTGGTGGAAAAACCCGGCATATGCTTTTCCACCAGAAATGCGGTGATGCCTTTGTGATTCTTTTCCGGAGAAGTCTTTGCATAAACCACGAGAATATCGGCTATCGGGCCGTTGGTGATCCACATTTTGGTGCCATTGAGGATATAGGAAGCTCCCTCCCGTGTTGCTTTCAACCGCATGCCGACGACATCGGAACCTGCCCCAGCCTCACTCATGGCCAGGGCACCGACATGCTCACCGCTGATCAGTTTCGGCAGGTAGCGCTGTTTCTGCTCCTCGGATCCATTTCTTTTGATCTGATTTACGCAAAGATTGGAATGCGCTCCGTAGGACAGGCCGACCGAAGCCGAGCCCCGGCTGATCTCTTCCATGGCAATAACATGTTCAAGATAGCCCATCTCTGCGCCACCATACTGTTCGGCTACGGTAATCCCCAAAAGCCCCATCTCCCCCATTTTCTGCCACAGAACCCTGGGAAACTCGTCTTTTCGATCAATTTCAGCAGCAAGGGGAGCAATTTCATCACGCACGAATCCGTTCACGGATTCCCGTAGCAGATTGGCAGTATCTCCCAGGTTAAAATCCAATTGTGGAAAAGTTTTCATAGTAAATCCTCGTTGCAAAGAATTGTGTCATTCTCGAGCTGATATCGGTTACCTTTTCGTACAATTGCATTGAAGACAGGCTCGCATCCCCAACAGGCTCACGTCAGCAAACTGGTAATGGGTAATGATTGCCGGTTAATGTTTCAGTTCCTGGATGTCTGCAAAAAACTCCAACGCCTCAGGATTTTTCAGCGCATCCTTGTTTTTCACTTCTTCTCCGCGGATCATCTTCTGCACCGCCAGTTCAACTTTCTTCATATTGAGCGTATATGGCACATCTGGAACGGCGATTATCTTACCCGGGACATGGCGGGGCGAAGCATGTCTCCGGATTGCCATCCTGATCCGGTCTTTCAGTTCAGCAGTAAGCTCTTTGCCAGGCTTCATCTTGACGAAGAGAACTATCCGGGTGTCATTCTGCCATTCCTGACCAACAACAACACTATCATCCACGTCCTCTACCTGTTCCATGACCCGGTAAATTTCGGCTGTTCCGATTCGCACCCCTCCGGGGTTAAGTGTTGCATCTGACCGGCCGTAAATGATGACGCCGCCTCGCTCCGTCACCTCAATGAAGTCGCCATGGGTCCATACCCCAGGAAACACGTCAAAATAGGCCGAATGATATTTTTTCCAGTCTTTGTCATCCCAGAAATAGATAGGCATGGAGGGAAAAGGTGCCGTGCAGACCAGTTCACCTTTTTGGCCGACGACAGGTGAGCCGTTCTCATCATAGGCAAAGACTTTCATGCCCAGTCCCCGGCACTGTAATTCGCCCTCATAGACCGGCCCCATTGGGTTGCCCAGGGCGAAACAACCGTTCAGATCAGAACCGCCGGAGATCGAGGCAAGCTGTAGATCAGCCTTGACTTCACTATAGATGAAATGAAAATCTTCGCGGGAAAGCGGGGAGCCGGTGGACAACATCGTTTTCAGTGAAGCCAGGGCAAACTGCCTGCGTGGCTTTACGCCCATACTTTTCAACGCGGCAATATACCCGGCACTTGTTCCGAAGATCGATATGTTCTCCTCTTCAGCCATTCTCCACAAGGCATCGGGAGCCGGATGAAAGGGATTGCCGTCATACAGCATGAGCGTCGCCCCGGCAGCAAGCGAGGTGGTCAACCAATTCCACATCATCCAGCCGCAGGTAGTGAAGTAAAAAATGGTATCTTCACGTTTCAGGTCGGTATGGAGCACCAGCTCCTTCAACTGGTGAAGCAACACGCCGCCAGCGCTCTGTACCATGCATTTCGGCAGCCCAGTCGTCCCAGAGCTGTACATGATATAGAGCGGATGGCCAAAAGGAAGCTGGACAAACTCCATCTCGCGTGCATCGTTTCTGCTGAAATCATCAAAAATCACCGCATGAGGAAGAGCGGAAACATCGGGATATTCCCCAACATACGGCACCACGACAATTTTCTCCAGCGAGGGAATCTCCTGAACGATACCTGCAATTTTTTCCAGTGAATCAATCGATTTGCCCTTGAAGAAATAACCATCTGCAGTGAAAAGCACTTTGGGTTTTGTCTGGCCGAACCTGTCCAGCACACCCTTGATCCCGAAATCGGGCGAGCATGAAGACCAGACAGCGCCGAGGCTTGTCGCGGCCAACATGGCAATAATCGACTCCGGCATGTTTGGCATGAAACCGACAACCCTATCACCCGACACGACACCCGAATGACGAAGCGCCAATGCAGTTCTGGCGACTGCCGTATACAGTTCGTCATACGTGAGCGTTCTGCGAATACGATCCTCTCCTCTGAAAATAATGGCTATCCTTTTATCCCTGAAGCGCAGCAGATTTTCAGCGAAGTTCAGCCTGCTTCCGGCAAACCAGGTAGCGCCAGGCATCCGGGTTGAATCGTCAATGACCGCCGTGTACCCCACCGAAGCCCTGACCCCGGTGAACTCCCAGACCTCGGCCCAGAACGCTTCAAGTTCTGTTACCGACCATTGGTAGAGATCGTCATAGTCGGCAAAGGAGGTGCCATGCCGCAGATTCACCTGCTGCATGAATCGATACATGTTGGATTGTCTTATCCGTTGCTCCGATGGCTTCCAAAGGGGTTCTGTCATTGGTCCACCTCGTTATTGAAAGAGTTGTTCCAAACACCAGCAGGTTCACTCTATGGCCAGGTTCCTTTTCGCCATTTCCCTGAGCTTGTACTTCTGGATCTTGCCGCTGGCCGTCGTAGGATATGTATCAACAAAAAAGATATATTTCGGTATCTTATGAAACGATATCTTGTCCTTGCAGAATGCCGAGATCTCCTTGTCCGTTGCCACCTGTCCGATTTTCAGCTGGATGAAAGCGGCAACTTCCTCACCGTATTTCTCGCTGGGAATGCCCACAACCTGAACATCCTTGATCTTCGGGAAGGTATAGAGAAACTCCTCGATCTCGCGCGGGTAGATGTTTTCTCCGCCGCGGATGATCATATCCTTGATACGGCCCGTTATCTTGCAGTAGCCGTTTTCATCCATCACGGCCAGGTCGCCGGTATGCAGCCACTTGTCGCTGTCGATCGTTTTTGCAGTCGCATCCGGCATCTTGTAATAGCCTTTCATCACGTGATAACCCCTGGTGCAGAGCTCACCCTGTTCACCAAAAGGCAACTCCCGGTTATCAACCGGATCGACGATTTTCACTTCGACATTGGGTAACGCCTTGCCTACTGTGGTGGTCTTCAGCTCCAGGGAATCGTGATCCCTGGTCTGGGTGATACCGGGAGAAGCTTCGGTCTGGCCGTAAACGATAGTCATCTCGTTTGCCCCCATATCCTTGATCACCCGTTTCATTACCTCAACAGGGCATGTTGAGCCGGCCATAACCCCGGTGCGTAACGATGAGACGTCGTATGTGTTCTTATCCATCTCCTCAAACTCGGCGATAAACATCGTCGGCACACCAAGAAGGGCATTGCATCTTGATGCCTCGACAGTCTTCAGCGTATTGCGCGGGGTAAACGAAACCACCGGGGCCATAGTCGTTCCGGACACCATGCAGCACAGCGTGCCGATAACACAGCCGAAACAATGGAAAAACGGTACAGGTATGCACATGGCATCATCAGGTGTCAGCTTCATGCATTCCGCCATGCTCATGGCGTTACCGATGAGGTTTGTGTGGGAAAGCATGACCCCCTTGGGAAAACCGGTGGTTCCGGAAGTGTACTGCATGTTTATTACGTCATCGGGCTTCAGCGAGTCGAGACGGGCTTTCAGCTCTTCGTCCGACACCCGCTTGCCCATCTCCAACACCTCATCCCAATTGAACATACCTGCCATCTTCTCTTTGCCGAGATAGATGATATTCTTTAAAAATGGCAATTTTTTACAATTGATCTTCCCTGGTTCACTGTCGCGGATCATCGGACATACATCATTGAGCACCTTGATATATTCGTCCGGTTCCCTCACGCCACCCGTAAGTATGAGGGTCGTGGTATCAGATTGCTGCAGCAGGTACTCAAGTTCATTGCTGCGATAGCTGGTATTAACGGTTACAAGTACTGCCCCCATCCGGGCGCTGCCATATTGGGTATAGACCCACTCCGGGAGATTGTTGGCCCAGATGGCAACCTTGTCACCTTCTTGAATACCAAGGGCCATCAGGCCCTTGGCCACCTCATCGAACTTCTCCCGCAATTGTCTGAAATTCTGTTTAATCCCGAGTTCATGGTATTCCAGGCCTATGTTGTCTCCGAGATTTTCTGCCAGAATATCCACAAGATTACCGATTGTTGCACTGCCTACTCTGATGTCGGGCCTGTTCATCCGATCCTCCTGAAGAAAGAAGTGGTAGTGAGTTGCAATGTATGTTGACGGTAAAAGCCCTGACAGGTGGACATCCCCCCTGCCATCCGGTCCCGTCAGGGCATGGAACAACACCAGAATATTGTGTAATTCTCAGGTTGAAGGTGTCGGCTAGAAGCTAAATCCTTCAGGAAGTTGATCTTCACGGGTGCCTTCAGGTACCCACGACAGGTCAAGAATTGTAAATGTCGGCCCACTCGTCCTGAAGATCGGCACCACGCGCATCTGCATGTCGGGTTCACCAATGCTGAGGTAGCTCATCAGGATAGTCGCCACACCATCGAACTCGATATTTATGAACTTGATCGGTGTGTCGAGCATATTGAACGCACCGGATCGTTCACAGACCATGAAGGTGTGTACCCTTGCCGTTTTCCTCGCGACATCGGTAAGGTCTATAACCGTATTTTTGGCAAGGCAATCCGGGCAGTGGATCCGGAAAGGTATGTATACCGACCCTTTGGACTCACACTCGAACTGATCACAGCGGGTGGCCAGCAATTTGCCTTTGCTCAGCGATTCGAAGAAAACTGCCTCCCCGCCATAGGAATGCATATAGGTCATATCCCGCGGGTTGGTAACACCGAGCAGCTTGAAACCGGAATCGGCATCCCGAATCGGGGTGCAGGGAGTCAGATGATGAAAATCGCCCTTCAGTTTGTATTTATTATCTTTCACAAAGACCTGTCCGAACATGCTCATAGTCGTCTCCTTTAGGCATCTTTCCTGATCAAGTGGTCTGGGTCCATGAGAATGGTTGCCGTTACATGGGATCCTACACCGGCGTGGCTGATTGCCATCCCCCGTTTTGCGCCTTTTACCTGCAGGTTCGTCCAATCTTTTGGCTTTTCACGATTGAATTTCTTCCAGAGCTTTTCCTCGCCATGCATCTCTTCCCACCGGTTCCAGAGATGACAGGCAACCTCAAAGGTCTGCATAATCCCGGTGGCCCCTACCGAATGCATGCAGCCGATCAACCCGCCGGACAGGTTGGATGGTAGCTTCCCAGGTTTTCCGGTATGTGGATTGGTATGATAGCAATCCCCCGATTCAACATAATCCCGCCCATATCCATAAGGCCGGATACCGACATCCTCATAGGTCTGAACATCGCTGATAGTAAAGGCGTCGTGCAGCTCAATCACATCAAGGTCATCAGTGGGATCGGTGATGCCTGTCATGCCGTAGCCATAATAGGCGGCCATTCTGGCTGCGAGAAATCCGGTAAAACCTGGATACCTGTCACCGCCAGGGAAACGGTCGCCAAGATCTCGATATTGATCTGCTTTTTCGTTAGGCAACAGGGGGATATCCATATCCCTGCGGTCAGCAGGACGAAGGGTATGGGAACCTGCCGAGACAAAGATCCGTAATGGTTTGTTTTTCGAGTTGCTGGTGAGGGCAACAGCGGTCTTTTCATCACAGAGGATGGCACACGCAGCGCCGACACTCATCAGGCAGCAGTCAAGAGCCCGCAGGGGATAGGCGACGACCGGAGACTTGAGGACATCGTCGACAGTTATCTTCATCGGTGCCTGGGCAAAAGGATTGAACCTGGCATAGCCATGATGTTTCACAGAGATTTCTGCCAGCGTTTTTCTAAAGGACTCTTCCGACTTGCCGAAAATCTGCCAGTAGCGCTGGGCCATAACCGCATAATACCCGGTATAGATATGGCCAAGCGGTGACTCCCAATCCTTGTCCGCGGCGCAAGAGATGAGAAAATTTCCCTCATCAGTGGGGACCTCATCCATCCTCTCCCAGCCCATGACCAGCACACAATCCGAGTACCCTGAGGCTACAGCTTTCACGCCTTCCCATAGGGTAGATCCACCAGTGGCTCCTCCTGTTTTCACGCCGACATTGCCGAGCGGGTCCAATCCCAGCCGGTCATGAATCACCGATTCGCCCAAAAGCTGATCGCCAAAATGATCAGCGAAATGACCATAATAACAACTGTGGATATACCGTTTCAGGTCTGCCGGGGACATATTGAGTAACTCTGCGGCCATCACAAACGATTCGATACAGAGTTCTTCTGTGCGTTTGTCCGGAAAGGCACGGTCAAACTTGGACTGTCCAGCCGATACCAGATAGACTGGCTTCTGCAGCTGAGGAATTTTCAACTGTTGTTTGCTGAATGTGATCATACCTCGGTCTCCTTGATGGTTAAGATTGCCGGTCCCGCCAGAAACATCTTCAACCGACCGTTCGGCTTTGTAACCCGCTGAATCAGCCTGTTTATCATCCAGGCATTTTGGCTTTTCGCACTTCCGTCAAGATTGAGGTCCTCGCCTGTTCAACTACATCTGCATCCCAAGGCCTCCGTATTTCACATCTCTCCTGCTTACTGGTAATTTCGCACCGATACGGCTCATCACCTGGTTACTGATCTCCATATAGATATCAGAGTGTTCCCACCCAGAGAACAAAACTCATTATGCTGCTTTTGTTGGTTATCGCCTGGCTGGCGGGATTGGACCGGAAATGCACCGAGTCCCCCTCAGCAAGCACGTATTTTTTATCACTCAGCATCAGCTCAACCTCACCTTTGAGTACACAGAGCACCTCCTGCCCCTGCTTGATATCTTTTCTTACCGGAATGGATTTTCCGGGGGCGAGAACCAGAATTGCCGAGTCAATAATTGTCCGTTCTTCCGGTGGAAAAAAACGCCGGGTTACAAAACCGGTGTGAGACAGATCAATATCTTCCCACTCCGATTTTCTCATAAGGATAATTTGCTGTTGTTGGCTTGCCTGAGTTATGAGATCTCCGGGATTTACATCGATGGCCTTGCAGATCCTCATGAGGGTGTCTACCGACGGTGAATTCACATCATTTTCAACCTGGCTGAGAAAACCTTCTGAAATCGAGGCTTTTTCAGCCACAGCCTTGAGCGTCAATCTGCGTTCCTTTCTTGCCTTCCTGATCAACGGACCAATATTCATGCAACCTCACACATGTAGAATAAGATCTAGGAAAAACCTCCCCTGACCATCGTATATCTTTTGCATTAGTTAATATTATCCTATGCTGAATTTTCAGTATGAGTCAAGAATAACAAACGCATTGAGTAAAAAAACTCTGATGCAAACAAAACGTATGTATTTTTCCTACAGAGCAGAATCACGTGCCGTACAACGGCGCAGGTAATGTGATTGACGGTATCCCAGAAGACAATACCATTGCAAAGTTATTTATTTCATTCTATCCATCCGCAAGACAGGAGGTAGACATGAAAACGAAACGGTTCAACGAAGAGCAGATCATGAGAATATTGGAACAGGCGCAAGCCGGCATGAAAATCGCCGATCTTTGTGGTAGGCATCACATCAGTGACGCTATTTATATAACTGACGCTCGAAGTATGATGCCAAGATGGACGATACGCAACAGTATCGTGCAAAATCAAGTTGAAGGTATGCGCTGCCAACCTTAAAGGTTCGAAAAATGGTCAGGATAAGGTGTTTCCTGACAGGGTAGGACAGGCTAAATCTAGAGAATTGATAAGAAATGGAGTAACTACGACCTAAAGTTTACCCAAGAAAGGTCTAGGGAATGCCAGTAGGCAATGTCACTAATCATGATCACCTGATGTTCTGTAAGAGTTATAGATAAGGTTTGGTCTCAGACTGATTGTATGTTGCTAGGTTTTGAGGACAGTACAATTTCCTAGATACAATTGTAGTCTCGAGTGAAGAATTGGAGCAAATTTTTTAGGACTGGAAGTGGTCGTATTGGCTTGCGAGCCTGGGATGGCTTCTGCTTTGACGAAAAGTATATATTAGAAAAAGAGATGAGAGCCTGGCGTGTTATCTTGTTTGACGGCATTTCCTAGGCGCAAAAAGGGATTTTGAAAATAGCTCCGGCACACACTGGGGACTACCAGCAGATTAAGCAGCCCCCAGTGTGGAAAGCATGGTTGTTTCAGCTGATCTTTTTATTGGATTTTACACGAGAAGCTCGAGGCATCTTCAACGTCCCCATCCCCCTTATATACGGGAACAGCCGGATAAACACACAGAGGTCTCGACCGATCCGGAGCCCAAGTAGCTGGCACTTCCGGATTACCATCCCCGCGTGCTTTTGCAATAACCGCCGTTGGCCTAACACCTTTTTCCACCCACTGCACCAAAGCATCGACCAGATCATACTGATCGCATGCGGGACCGCCTCGACTGTGATTCATGCCCGGCACTAAAAAGAGGCGAGCAAAATCGGTGGTGTGTTTCTTGTAATGGGCGGTCAATGCTTCATACCATTTCACCGTGTCAGCAGCAGAAAAAACCGGATCACCAGTTCCATGCACAACGATCATTTTACCTTTTGTAGCATGCAGTTTCTTCATGAGCAGATCAGGAGGGGTCATGAAGGACATAGCTGACTCGGCATATATTTCATTCGTGGCATAGATCTTTGGAGCATCCCTGTCCACATCGAAGCCAGTGCCATTCCAGTTGAGGGCGAAATCAAGCAGGGTAGTACCAGTTCCGTCTAACACCACAGGATCCTTGGGAGGTGTCATAAAAACAAAACCTACTGCCAACGGATCGCGGCTATTTGTCGAGTTAGCGAACTTCCAGGTGCGCCAGCCGGCGGAACGGATGCCTGGATCCCAGAAAAAATTACTGTAGAGATGTTTACCTGAGCTGTCTTGCGCTCCGTTATGGACGCGAGCCAGCACCGCTTTTTGACCATAGGTAAGGCAACCTTCTCTGCTTTCGCCTTCACAGGTGGGAATATCCGTCTGAATGGAAAACTGCTCCTGGCAGCTTACCGGATCGCCTACCATGTCGTCCCCTACCCCGTCAAGCGCATCGCATTTGGCGAGAATTGCATCGGAAACCATGGCGGTATCCTCGGGTGAAAAACTTGACGAGATATCGGGACGTCCATTGGAGCCGTTATCGGCAATGGTTGCATATTGCTGCACCCCCCATAGCTGGGCGACTGCTGCTTTTGGCAGGTTAAAGCCAGGGGCACTTGCAAGAAATCCATCATATTCCTCTGCCAGCCATGAGGCGGCAACCATGGTATGACGGCCACCATTGGAAGTCCCCACCATATAGGACCTGGCTGGGACTCTGCCATAATAGGTTTTGATAAGGTTCTTGGCCATGGGTGTCAATTCAGCCACTGCGTTATAACCATAATCCAGACGTGCCTGGGGATCGATACCGAAAAGCCCACCGCCGATGAGCGAACCTCGAACCATACTGTGGCCGGCATCGGAGCTTATGACGGCAAAACCCTTCAGCAACCCGTTGCTCGTTGGTCCGCCACCAAGGATATCACCGAAAGCATCAACAATCCTGCCATCTACACCGCCATTGGCCTGGTAAAAGAAACGCCCCTGCCATTTTGTAGGCAGACGCATTTGAAAACCGATCGCATAGTTTTGGCCGTCGACAGGGCTAACCCGTTCATTCATTTTTCCCGTTACAATGCAGTGTTCGGGCATTGGTCCTATCCCGGCAACCTCTACCGAACGCTCTGCCGCCAGCTCGGTCGTCGTGATTGTCGTATTTGGATAGCGAAAAGCATCTGCAAGGTCCTGGCATTCTATGACAGGAGTCCTTTCAGTTGGAACATTATGCTGTTTGGCGTTAACTCCTACGGCAACCATGGAACCGGCTAACATGCTTACAACAAGAAAAACAGTTCGTTTCATGTTCTCTCCTTTATAAGTTTCGCATCTCACCTACGCCTCTTGCTCAGCCAACCTACTACTTTATAAAACGAATATGTTTTGAGATTTCCTCAACTATCGGCCCCTTTTTATCGTTGAAATCAGCTTTGTTTTTGTCAAAAAGGTTATTGCCCTTGGCATCAATAGAGATAATCAGCGGCCCAAACTCCTTGACCCGGCAGACCCACAAAGCCTCGGGCATACCCAAGTCAAGCCATTCGACTCTTTCAATCTGCTCAACCCGACTGGCTGCGAGCACGGCACAGCCGCCCGGAAAAACAGCATGGACCGCCTTGTGAGCGGCACATCCTTCAACTGTTTCCGGTCCCATACCTCCCTTGCCGATAATGAGTTTCACACCGGTCTGCTTGATAAACTCTTTTTCATGGACTTCCATTCGCATGCTGGTGGTTGGACCAATTGAGACCATTTGCCAGCTTTCACCATCTTTGGCAACAATCGGACCGGCATGAAGAATGGCCATGCCTTCAAGATCAACCGGTAGTTTCATCCCAAGATCAATAAGTCGCCGATGTGCCATGTCACGACACGTAATAAGGTAACCGTCAAGAAAGACGATATCGCCGATGTCTAACTGTTCGATATCTTTGCTGGCAATCGGAGTTTGCAGGATTTTTTTCACAATATCACCCCCTTGTGGGATAGTATCTCATAGCTCATGTCTTTGTTGATATGAATAGTACCGCGACGGTGGGCCCAGCAACCGACCGATACAGCGACACTGATAGTCGATGGGTGCCTTGCAGCTTTTTCAATATGCACGCCCATTACTGAATTTGTGCCGCTCAGTCCCTGGGGTCCGATACCGATCTCATTCAGTCCTTTTTCGATAAGGATTTCCATGTCGGATCCACGCGGATCTGGATTCCGTGAGCCGATGGGCCGAAACAGGGCTTTTTTGGAAAGGTTCGCGGCAACCTCAATCGAGCCGCCAATTCCTATTCCTACCAGCAGCGGCGGACAGGCATTGACGCCATACGAGGTCATGACATCGAAGACAAACTGGGTCACGCCTTCATAGCCGGCCGCAGGCATAAGGGTCTTGCCTTGTCCCGGCAGACTACAGCCGCCACCGGCCATATAGACTTCAACGGTGATGCCGGAGTCATTGGGGACAATATCCCAATCAATCCAGGGGATACGGTCGCCAGTGTTGTTTCCGGTATTCTTCTCGAGAAAAATCTCCACTGCGTTATGGCGCAAAGGAGCCTCCTGAGTCGCTCTACGAACGGCTTCATCAAGAATCGGCCGGATATCGGACAACAAGGGGAAATCAGCGCCTGCCTTCAGGAAAAACTGGATCACGCCGGTGTCCTGACAACAGGGCCGATTCAATTCATCCGCCTTTTTGAGGTTCTCAAACATCGAATCATATACCACCTTTGCCAATGGACTATTCTCGGTAGCACGCAGCCGTCCGAGCGTTTCCATGATGTCGTCGGGAAGGTGTTTTCCGATATAATTGGTAAATTTCGCCATGATATCGGTCATGATAGCTACTGCTTGATCATGGTGCATATATTACTCCTTATTGACCAGGTTATCTGTTGGGTATCAATCGTTGGAACTTTACCAACATCTCATCATTTCAATGCCTTGAGTGTTAAAAAGACGCACCTCATACCTGCAGCATTTTCGGCAGCTTCAACGAAAAGCGTTCGAAAGCTGTCAGCCAGATAAGCAGGCTGGCAATCCTGGCGAAAAACAGGAGGCAATCGCGGCTCAGGTGTCACTTCATATCGATGTCAGGTAATTTTCGTCTTCATCATCACGTGTGTTTCAAGACGGCACGGAGCCAGCAAGCTTCTTGATCCTCCGGCAAACAGCTTCGGTAACTTCCATGGTGTTGGCATGACCGCCTATGTCTGCCGTAGTCGTGCCAGCGGCTAAGGTATCGGCCAGAGCTCGCATAACCAAGTCCCCGCAATCCTGATAGCCAAGATGATCAAACATCATAGCCCCGCACCAGATCTGCCCCATTGGGTTAGCAATTCCCTTGCCCGCAATATCAGGAGCAGATCCATGAACAGGTTCGAACATAGAAGGGTACGCTCTGGTTGGATTGATATTTGCGGATGGCGCAATGCCAATGCTCCCGGCAATGGCAGGTCCGAGATCGGTAAGGATATCCCCAAACAGATTGCTAGCAACGACAACATCAAATTCATCGGGATGAGTAACAAAACGGGCGCATAACGCATCGATATGATACTGATTATTCTCAATTTCCGGATACTCACTGCTTATTTCGGCAAATATCTCATCCCAAAAAGGCATGGTATAGTTAATGCCGTTTGATTTCGTTGCCGAGCTCACTTTCTTCCGGCCGTTTTTTATAGCGAGTTCAAATGCATACCTGACTACCCGTTCAACACCAGCACGAGTGAATACTGTGTTCTGGACGACGACCTCCTCATTGGTTCCCTGGTACAAACGTCCACCCATGTTTGAGTATTCACCTTCGTTATTTTCGCGCACCACAAGAAAATCGATATCTCCGGGATAGCGATTGGCAAGTGGCGTCTGCACCCCCGCCATTAGCTTGACAGGTCGAAGATTCACATACTGTCTGAACGTTCTCCGGATAGGCAGCAGCAGCCCCCAGAGTGAAACATGATCAGGCACTCCGGGAAAACCTACAGCACCCAGGTAGATCGCATCGCAGGGGCGCAGGATATCCAGTCCGTTGTCCGGCATCATCTGCCCGTGTTGCTTGTAATATTCGCAGCTCCAATCTATATCAAGATATTCAAAGGTTACACCGCCATGCACTTCACAGGCAGTGTCGAGAACTTTGCGGCCAGCTGCAACAGTCTCTTTGCCGATACCATCACCGGGTATGGATGCGATTTGTAATTGTTTCAAAATACTACCTCCTGGAATGCCGAGACATCATCCCACATGACTGTCAGTTGAATATATTTCCCTTCGGGAGCGGAACCTTGAGCCCATATTCAAAAACCAGGATCAACACCCCGACCATTGCTACCCCAACCAACGCACTCTCAATAAATCCACGGACAGAATTCCGCCGATCATTCAAAAACCAGGAAATACTCGTGAAACCAATAATTCCAGTTGTCATAAAACCCACATAGCGCAGCAAGACCGCCCATGTAAACAGGATGCCCCCGACAACAGCCATATCAAACCAATGGCCACCTGTTGATTTTCCATTGTCGTCTTCACCATCTTTGACGGCACGCCATGGAGTCCATGTCAGCAAAATCGTTATTGCCACCAAGGCAACCAGGCAACCTATCCAGATGTCGGGGAAAATACCGCCAAAGGGGGTGGTGAAATCACGTTGTACCCAGAGGGAAACAACAAAAATGAGCATAAAAGCAGAGCCTAAAAGATCACGCATCATGGCATTCATAATCAGTCTCTTTTCTCTGTTAAGTTGGTTTTAACATTTCCGACAGCAGCAGGTTTTGTCAGCATCCCCTTGAATTTGCCAAAATATGGCCAGAGGAAAGAGAAGGCAGACATGGCTATCAGGATCCATGAAAGTGGATTGACAAACAAGGTCGTATAGGGCCAGGAATACCCCTGTCCCATGAGATACGACTGTACCAGTCCTTCTTCCATGATGGGGCCGAGAATAAGTCCCAGGACAATGGGTGCACCATGAAACCCAAGATACCGCAACGCAAATCCAACCAACCCAAAGGCCAGCATCAGAATAACGTCAGTGTAGTTGCTGCGGATTGCATAAGAACCGATGATGGTGAGAATACCGATTCCGGGGACAAGGAACTTCGGAGGCAAGGTTCCCACAAAACGACTGAGGAGCCGGCCTCCATAAATTCCGACAGGAATCATAACTATGGCTGAGAGTCCGAGCGCGAGCATAAAGGTATAAGTAATGTCAGCTCGTTCAGCAAAGAGTTCTGGACCGGGGCGCAAGCCCTGCATCATGAGAACGCCGTAGATAATTGCATCAGGCGGAGCACCGGGAATGCCGAGGGTTACCAGAGGAATCATACCGCCGCCGACAACAGCGTTGTTGGCGGATTCAGTGGCAACCACCCCTTCAATATTGCCTTTACCAAAAGTTTCCGGCTCTTTAGAAGCTCTTTTAGCTTCATTGTAAGCGACAAGATTGGCGATATTACCTCCCGCTCCCGGTAGAATACCGATCACTGTTCCAATAATCGATGATCTGATAAGATTGACGGGTTTAGAGAAAATCTTGCGTGTTGTTTCCCAAAGGACACCGCTTCTACGGCGATACTCAATGGCTTGATGATTTTTTACGCCTTTAAACACCATACTTAACAGTTCAGGAACGCAAAACAGGCCAATCAGGATGACAATCAGGTTGAAACCGCCCTGCATACTTGGACTGCCAAAGGTGAAACGGACATCACCGCCAATGGGAGCGATTCCAACCGTCGAGATCAGGACGCCAAAGGCCGCTCCGGTCATTCCTTTCAGAAAAGATCCTTTCGCCAAGCTTGAAATTATTGTCAAGCCGAAGATTCCTACCCAGAAATACTCTGCAGGGCCAAACTTAAGGGCCAGCTGTGCCAAGGGGGGACTCAGGAAAATCAGGGCTACGACGCCGACAACACCACCAAAGGCCGACCCGACGGTAGCGGAAACGATTGCCTCTTCGCCCCTTCCAGATTTGGCCAGCGGATAGCCGTCAAACGTCGTGCCTATGGAGCTCGGGGTGCCTGGTGTATTGATCAGGATGGCACTGAAACATCCACCATAGATGCAGCCCATATAAATAGCACCAAGTGCGACAAGACCAGCTACCGGGCTCATGGTATAGGTAAATGGAACCAGCAATGCAACCGCCATGGTTGCAGTTAGTCCTGGCAGAGAACCGACTACCATACCGGCAACTGTTCCGAACAACACCAGCATCAGGTTTTCAAATGTTATCACATGGGTCAAACCCAATAGAATATGCTCTAACAAATTGTTTCTCCTTCCCAAAACGTATTTTTTGTAGGGGCTATCCGTGTCATAGCCCCTACAAAAGGACCAACAACATTTAAGGATTATTTTTTCAACAGGCCCATTTCACCGAGAAGCACAGTGTACTCTGCCACTTTCTGCTTGATGAGGGCTGCCGATGCGTCAGGTCCCAGGAATTCGGATTTGAAACCGTTCTCTTTCATTTTCTGCATGACATCCGGTTCTTTCATAACTTTCTCAAAGGCATCAGCCAGATATTTGACAGTTTCATCTGCCGTTGCCGGGGGAGCAGCGGCTCCACGATACGCCCCTTCTACGATATCGTAACCGAGCTCTTTGAAGGTCGGAACATCAGGCAGAACTTCCATTCTTTCTTCTGACATGATTGCCAGTGCCCTGAATTTGTCCTTATACTGAATTGCCATGGTTGAATACGTCATGAGTGAACCAACATGACCACCCAGCAGTGCTGGCGTTGCCGCACCAGAGCCGGTAAAGGGGATATAGGTCATTTTGATGTCGGCAGCTTTGTTTAAGAGGAGAACACCCATCTCATTGGCAGAACTGCTACCGCTACCGCCTGCTGTAACTACGCCTGGGTTTTCTTTCGCAAAGTCAACAAGATCTTTGAGCGTTTTGAAGGGGCTGTCGTTACGGACAACCAAAATGTTCGGGGTACTCTGGAAAAAGTAAACCGGTTTGAGGTCCTCAGTCTTGTAACCGGCATTACCGCGGGTAAGAGGCTGCAGGACGATATGCGGCAGGTTAAATCCTGCAACAGTGTATCCATCAGGCTTGCTGGTAACAAGTTCCGACCAGCCAACGGACCCGCCACCTCCAACTTTATATGAAATAACGATCCCTTCAGGAAAATATTTTTTTAGTGGACCTTCCTGAATTCATGCAGTGATGTCCGTTTCACCTCCTGGGTTGAAACAAAGGATGTAATTCAGTGGCTCACTCGGATACTTTTCCGCCATTGCCGAAAGCGGGAGAATTCCTGCAACAAAGAACAACGTCAAGACCGCAGCAATTTTGAATCCTTTCATTCCTTTTCCTCCTAGACAGGGTTGGTTTTTTGAACCGCATCAAAAAACATTTACGCATTTTAGCCGTCAACCGACGCCTGAACACCGAATTGCGACTATCGTTCAGGAACACAAATGCCTTTTTCTGAATCATCATTACCAACAGTGCTATATTTGTGCCAAAATAAAATAACATGTAAATATCGATACTTGCAAATAATGAGTTGATAGAAAACAGATTTTGTTGCACAATTGTTTCAAACCGTCTCATTAAGTTGCAAAAGGAGTCTTTTATGTCGATAATCGGTTGTATTCTCCCTGACACATCTCTCGAGGAACAAACCCGGCGAGCGTTTGAGGCCAAGCATCAAGATATCCGTATCGAAATCGGCCTGATGAATGAAGGTGTCAGTCAGGCGGCAAAACTTTTTCAGGAAGGTGTTGAGATCTTCATTAGCCGGGGCAGAACTGCGTTCATGATCAGAAATGCCAACCCCGAATACTCGGTGGTCGATATCCCCTTTACTGTCCTCGATATTTTCCAGACCATCGAAAGAGCTAAATTACATGGAAAGAGCATCGGAGTCGTTGCCTTCTCCTCCATGATATCGGGGCTCAACCATTATGGCACAATGCCTGGCACATCTCTTCGGTTTTACCCCATGGAGAGTGAAAACGAGGTTGAGCCAAAGGTTCTTGCAGCTATCGAGGATAATGTCGACATCATTGTCGGAGGAGCGATTACCGGTAAAGTTGCCAATAAGTATAGAGTCCCCTTTGCCGTCATAGAGAATAGCCTTGAAAGCATGCAACAGGCCGCACAGGAAGCAAAAAATATCGCTTTGGCCAAACAGCGGGAAAAAACCAAAGGAAATCTTTTTCGAGTTGTTCTGGATTACGCATACGACGGTATTATTTCAGTAAATGCAAAAGGGTTGATTACAATATTCAACCCTGTTGCAGAGAGGGTCACGCAGACCAGTGCTACCACGGCCATAGGACGTCATATCCAGGAAATTTGGTCAGACCTCGAGCTTCACAAGATACTCAACTCAGGCAAAGCTGATTTAGCCCAACTGCTGAATATCAACAACGAGCAGGTAGTCTGTAACAAGATCCCAATCCGTGTGAACGATAAGGTCGTTGGAGCGGTGATTAACTTCCAGGATGTGACAAAACTGCAGCAGATGGAAGCCAAGGTAAGAAGACGCCTTTTCGCTTCCGGTCATGTTGCGAATTTCTGCTTTGATAATATTATCGGAACAAGTGCCCAGTTGCAGAAGACCGTCACCTTGGCCAAAGATTTCGCCCTTACCGATTCCTCAATCCTCATCCTGGGAGAAACAGGAACGGGCAAGGAGGTCTTTGCCCAGAGTATCCATAATGGTAGTCGCCGCCATAACGGCCCTTTTGTGGCATTGAATTGTGCCGCCCTGCCTGAACAGATTCTGGAAAGCGAACTGTTCGGTTATGTGGGGGGAGCTTTCACCGGCGCCAGCCAGAAAGGGAAGGCAGGCCTCTTTGAGATCGCCCATGGTGGGACACTTTTCCTGGATGAGATTGCCGAAATGAAATACATGACCCAGGGAAAACTGTTACGGGTCTTGCAGGAAAAGCAGGTGATGCGTCTTGGCAGCGACAGGGTGACACCGGTTGACGTCAGGATCATAGCCGCTACCAACAAGCCTCTCAAGAGCCTTGTTGTCGAAAATGAGTTTCGAGCAGATCTGTATTATCGACTGAATGTTTTGCAACTTAAACTTTTCCCCCTGCGCGAACGCCTTGAAGATGTGGCAGCTCTTGCCTGTTATTTCCTTAACACACATGCTGCCAGAATGAATCGCAAATTGGAATTTTCCAATAAAGCCATGAAAGAATTGGCAATGTATAATTGGCCCGGAAATATCCGAGAACTTCAAAACATCATTGAGCGCATCCTGGCAACAATGAAAGGCAGAAAAATCAGCCCTGAGATTGTTAAACAGCATCTTGAAGATAAACATGAGAGCGAAATCCACGTCAAATTGCGTAATGATGAGATGGAAGATATAAGGCAGGCAATGATTCTAAGCCGTGGCAAGCATTCTGAAGCTGCAAAAATACTGGGCATCAGCCGATCAACCCTGTGGCGTAAGCTTAAACGGATGACAATTTAAAGAATTGCGGCAGGATGTTTTCATTCACCTCCTGCATAACTTGACTGGCCTGGGAGATGTTGTTGGCGATCTCGCTGGTGGCTGTGTCTGTTCCACAATTACCGTGGCGATGGTGCCAACGATATCGTTTACCCCGCGATGATCTCGGAAATTTCCGTTATAGTTTGAGTGACTATGCCTATCTTTTCTGCCGCTTCACCCAATGCGTTCATTTTCTCTGATGTACTCTGAGACGGCTGGACGGCTTCATTTGACACGAATCTGGCCTTTTCGGTATTAGCCGAGATCTGGTTGATGGTCGCGCTCATCTCTTCCACTACTGATGCGACCATATTGGCATTGGTTGTCGACTCTTCCATTGCCGCTGCAACAGTGTTCAGATTGGTACTCATCTCCTCGGCAGACGCGTTTACGTTCATTGCTCTCTCGGAACCACCTTCGGTGTTGTCAAGAAGGTCTTTGGAAATGTGGGTGAGCTGCTGTAGGTCGCGGTCGGCTTCGATGAGGAAATCAATGGTCGGAAGGCGGACATTAAAATATCGAGGAGGTTGGCCTGGATTTAGTTCGCATGTTTCTTAAAAAAACTCATACATTGTCAGCTATTACAGTCATGATGTTAACTTTCCAGGTTGATCCATGCTTTGCCTAGGATCCTAGTACAGCGTGCCATTTTTATGCTATAATAAGCGTGATATCGTAGTCAAATTTGTGTTGTAGTTATTTCTGAAAGAGGTTCGGAATGTTTTGTAATCGAAGGACATTTTTGAAAAATTGCTGCCTGCCGTTGACTACAGAACCATCCGACATGGTTGTGTATATCGTTTGTCTACCCGGTATCCTGATGGGATTACGATCAGCAGAATCCCTGTGATCTCTTCTTTATTATGGCCGATAGCGTTATGTCAGCGTCCAATATTGTCACAGTGCTTGAGGCGTTCTGGCTGGTGGGATCTCTTCAACTTTCTTGAACATTCAGCTAACGGTGCATGAGTAAGGGAGGTGGGGAAACAAATTCCTTGTCCGGAATCGGTGCTGCACAAGAATCCATAATTAACAATGTGTTACACGAAAAATATGCAATAACTTGCTCGTTTAAAAATTCTTCTTAATACCTTTCCTTTTTCGTGCCGTGGAGGATTTCGTTTGGTGAGTCATCTGACCAAGGTCGTTACAGTCACAGCCGTGATCATAGTCGGCATCGTTCTGTTTTTCCAGGCATGGGTGCTCAACGAATCGCGCCAACGCACCCTCCAGTTGATAGAGACCCGAGCGGCGAACCGGGCGCAGTCAACTGCCGATCGCATAGCTGCAGTATTTTCGCGGTTTGATAGCGGATTGCTTGCAATTCGCGATGTTATCTCGGCAGAGGAGATTATCAATGGCCCTTCTCCGGCCACTCGGGAGCGTGAGGCGGAAATGCGCACTCTGCTAAAACATTGGCAAGATCGGATGCCCAAGGTTGAGCGTGTTCACGTCGCCTCGGCCGAGGGCCAATTTGTCTATTCGAATTTGGATTCAGTACCTACGCAAACAATCTACGACCGCCCTTACTTCCAGGAGCAACGCCAGGCACAAGACGACCTGTTTCGCTTATCTGAGACGTATTTCTCACGAGTTGCACATGAATGGGGGCTATTGGTGTCCCGTCGGATCCAAACCACCGACGGAAGATTCGCCGGGATCGTTATATTTACGATTTCTGCCGAATCATTGAAGTCCGAGATGACAGCTGTCGACCAGTCGCAGTGGTTCTTCGTCGCTTTCGATAAAAACCGCATGATGGTAGCGAGTAATCCAATGAACGCAGAGTGGCTTGGGAAGACCTTCGATGACCAGCTTGTGTCCGATGGGCTTCAAAATGGGCGGGCTTCAATGGTTGGCCAAGCATTCGGAATGGAACCTGCTCGAATTTGGAGTGCATGCCAAGTGGGTAAATTACCGTTGTTGATGGTTGCGGGCTTCTTGGAACCTTTGGCGCTCACTCAGTGGTGGCGTGACGTGAAGCTTCACCTTTTCGTAGCAGCATTGCTTGTGGCAGGTTGCACTATGATGCTCATTGTTCAGCGACGAAACGATTTAGCAGCCCAAAACATTCGCAGCCTTCATGAAAGAATGAGGCTGGCAACCAACTCTGCCAAGCTCGGTGTCTGGGAATTGGAAAGAAATACAAACCACGTCGTTTGCGATGAAACAACCGCCAAGCTGATGCAGCTTCCTCCAGATGTTTTCAGCTTTACAACCGAGCAGTGGCTGGCGAATGTACTCCAGGAGGACAGATTACATCTGCATAAAGTTATATGCCAGGCCGGATCCGGGTTTCTCGAAGAGAGAGTTCGCATCACGCTGGCAAGGAATATAATTCGTCACCTTAAGTTGAGCGGGCTCGTTCAGGGGAACAACAATAGTAAAACAATTAAGGTTGTTGGCGTCATGCGGGACGTAACCGAAGACGAGCTTATGACACATCGATTGCAAGTGAGCGAAGAGTACTTCCGCACATTATTTGACGCCGTTCCCCACGCGATAGCCGTTATTGAGGGGGGCGTCGTCGTTGACTCGAATCATCCCTATCGAGAAATGTTCGAAATAGAAGCCAGTGAGACGCGACCACCTTGGTTGATGGCCGCAGAGCGCCAGGCGAATGGCGACGAGTCTGAAGAGGCTGGAAGGCGCCTTTATGAAGGCGCTTTAAGTGGCGTTCCTCAAGAAACTAACTGGTACTGTCAACGTGTTGATGGCACCATGTTCGAAGCTGAACTTCGCGCCAGATTGTTTCCTCACGAAGGTCGTAAGCTCGTTGTTGTGACTGTTCGGGATCTGACCGAACAGCGAGCGATGGAAAACGCACTGCACCAATCCCAGAAACTGGACGCCTTAGGTCAGTTGGCAGGCGGAGTAGCCCACGATTTCAACAACATGTTGTCGGCAATTCTCGGTTCGGCTGAGCTTCTATCGCCGGAATATCCCGTAGAACTACAGAAAGGATTGCGCGACACAATCATATCTGCTGCTGGACGAGCGGCAAAGCTGACCTCAAAACTTCTTTCCTTTGCGCGAAAGGGTAAATACTTGTCGACTCCCGTCGACGTCCACGAAATCGTGAAAGAGACGATCGCTCTACTTGAAAGGACCATCGACCGGCGAATCATGCTCTCAATGGATTTGGGTGCAACGCAATCGAGAGTGGTTGGAGACCCATCGCAGCTGCAAAGCGCCCTACTTAATCTCGGGGTCAATGCACGCGATGCAATGCCTTCTGGCGGGTCTCTCATAATTTCAACACGAAACGTCGTTCTTGAAGATGACCAATGTACTCTTGGGGGTTTTGCGGTAATCCCCGGTGACTACGTGCATATTACTGTCACTGACACCGGTGAGGGGATCGCACCAGAAGTCATACAGAATGTATTCGAGCCGTTTTTCACGACCAAGGAAGTTGGCAAGGGGACGGGGCTCGGCCTTGCTGCCGTATTTGGCACAATGGCTTCGCATCACGGTGCAGTGACCGTCGATAGCGAGATTGGCAAAGGAAGCAGATTCAGCCTCTACCTGCCAGTGGTCTCTGCAGAACAAGCCTCGACTCAATCGGAGCCTGAACCATTGATCAGCGGATCGGGACTGGTGCTGGTCATAGACGATGAGGAGTTAGTGCTTGTCTCAACGGTGATGCAGCTTGAGTCCCTCGGATATACGACAATTGCACTGGGTGAGCCTGAGAAGGCAGCTGAGCTCTTTTTGGCCAACCAAGCGGAACTCGTGGCCGTTTTAGTAGACATGGTAATGCCCAAATTTATGGGATTGGAAATAGCTGAGCAGCTACGCAAAGTCAATCCGAACGTGCCAATTGTACTGATGAGCGGCTTTCCACGGACTGCACAGCTAGACCAATGGTTAGGCAGGACAATAGATGGATTTTTGCAAAAACCTTTCAACCAGGTGGAACTCGGTAAGCTGTTGTCTCAGGTACGTGCACGTTTCACAGAGAGCGACCTATGAAACCAGTATTCCAAGGGAATTATCTCAAATCACAAGAACAAAAGATTTGAAAGTAGCCTGGACCATTGTCCTGTTTATCCAGTTCCGTCCCCTGATAAAAACTGGTCTCAGCTCAATAAATACTGAGCTCAGTAAAACAGACATATTAGCTGACAATCTAAGGTTTGGAATACAGTATGCCAGCTAAAATGTTTACTGAAATCATGGGATCGGTCAATAACCTATTCTAGCATAAGCCTGTTCCGGGTGTTCATGGTTCGAAAGATGATCTCATCGACAGTTTCCTTGTCGACGATATTCCACTGGATCGCCGGGGGACGCTTGAAGATTTTTCTGATCACAGATGTGTTGCAGGAATTGGCAAGTGCGGGGTGGCCGGTGTTGATAATGAAGTTGTACAAAGATGCGAGTACCGAGTATCTGTTCCTTTTGGTCGCCTGTTTGTTGTTTTTCGTCAGAGAGAGCAGAAATTCGAGGTCTTCTTCCTCGGATATACTGACGAGATCACGTTTGCCAAATCGAACAGTGAAACGGTTGAGGACAAACTCACATGTCTTGACGGTATTTTTTTTGGAGTTGGTCCGATGATACTGCAGATGGAAATCGACTGCCTTGGATAATTTCATGTTACACCTCCTGGGTTGGGGATGTTGGAGCAATATGCCCTAACTGAAGTATACACCTTGATGTGAAATGGCTCAGGAAATCTCCATCAGACTTCGAAACTAGGCGTTTCGAGTTGGAAATACAAATCTTCAATTTGAGACCGCCCAAGAAGGTTGTGGTATTTTCACTTGCCTTACAACATTCGCGGGAGCCTATTTAGAATATCCCCGCAGGTTAATGAACACCTCTTTAATAGCTAAAACTGAACATGAGTTTTTGCCCAAAAATTTTCATCCAGCTCAATAAAGATGCTGTAGATGACATCTTGAGACCTCGCATAGAAGCGTAGGATTGTAATTTCCCCACAACGTATTTACAGCCTACATCGGCGTAAAAATGTTGGCCGAATAACACCAAGAACATGTTTTCTTTTGTTAAAATTCTATACCGGCTCTTGCCGGAAGAGGGCCATGGGTATAAAAGGCAAAAAATATCTCCTCTAGCTGTTTGGATGTTTTCTTCTTGATTGAGGCCAGTCGTGCGGCCAACACCGGTTGCGGGGTACGAGATTTGCGTCCTCATTTCTGTACACAGAACCCTGCTAACACCGGCATGGCTTTTGTTTGTTTTTGCATGTGCATGTATAGAATTTTTAACCAATGAGCCTCTTGCAAAAAGACGTGCAATAACAGAATCAGGGAGTATTTTGATTTAACACGCTGAAATAATAGAGCTTCATGGCATTTCCTGGTATAGTTTTGTATCCAGCAAAACCAATCCAAGGAGAATGCCATGAAGCTCATAGACACGATATCATGGTTGATGGGACGTGTCCAAGGAAGTCTATTTCCTCATCTAAACCAATGCTTGCCAACACCGTTAACTGAACAGGAGGAACGATTGGTATCAATTCTGGAACTTGTCCAGGTTGAACGATATGTACCGAAAAATATAACCAATTATCGTTATCCGGGGCGAAAGCCTCT
>NZ_FRFE01000099.1 GCF_900143695.1 Desulfopila aestuarii DSM 18488 | reverse complement strand
TCTTGATCCAGCCGCCCTTCGAAAAAAATCGCCAGCTGAGAAACAGACAGCGACCAGTTCTGAATAGGCATTGTCCACTTCTTCTGGGCATTCTGAATTCCGAGGTATAACAATTTCAGCAGGCTGTCCTGATTCGGGAACGCCCCTTTGGTCTTAGTTAATTTCCGAAACTGACGGTGAACCGCCTCTATGGTATTGGTGGTATAGATGATCCTCCTTATGTCATCAGGATATTTGAAATATTGACTCAGTCGCTCCCAATTATTTCGCCAGGATCTGATCACAATCGGGTACTTGCTGTTCCACTTTGACTCCAGGGCATCGAGCTCCACCTCGGCTATATCCTTACTGTTTGCCTTGTATACCCGCTTGAGGTCGACCATGAACTCTTTTTGGTTCTTTGAGGCTACATACTTCAAGGAGTTGCGAATCTGGTGGACGACGCAGAGCTGTACCTCAGTCTTTGGGAAAATTGCCTCTATCGCCTCAGGAAATCCTTTCAGGCCGTCAATGCAGGCAATGAGGATGTCCTCTACCCCCCTGTTGGCAAGATCAGTGAGTACCTGCAGCCAGAAGTTTGCACCTTCGTTCTCAGAAATATACAAACCGAGAACGTCTTTTCGTCCCTCCAGATTCACCCCGAGGATCGTGTACACCGCCTTACTTACTACTCTACCGTTTTCGTGGACTTTATAATGAATCGCATCAAGCCAAACAACAGGATATATCGACTCCAAAGGGCGGGCCCGCCATCGTTTGACCGTCTCAATGATCTTGTCCGTGATAGCGGTTAGGGCACCTGTGGAAATCTCTACACCGTACATCTCCTGCAGGTGACCGGAGATATCCTTGTAGCTCATCCCAAGACCATAGAGTGCGAGGATCTTCTGTTCCAATTCGTCACTCATGGTGGTCTGATGCTTTTTCACGAATTGAGGTGAGAAGTTCCCTTCACGATCCCGAGGAGTATTTAGCTCAAAGCTGCCATTCATGGATTTGATAGTCTTTTTGCTTTTACCATTACGGCGGTTTGCGGTGATATCCTGTTTGAGGTGGGAATCCAGTTCTGCTTCAAGAGCTGCCTCGGTGAGCTGTTTGATCAGCGGAGTAAGGATACCCTCCTTACCCATGAGAGCCTTGCCCTCCTGGAGGTCTTTAAGGGCACGGTTAAAATCGAATTCTGGTTGATCTTCTGTCATGTCAGTCTCCTTTGTCAGCTGTATATATCAGCTCTTGTTAACTGACACAAAATTTTGAACGCCCTC
>NZ_FRFE01000101.1 GCF_900143695.1 Desulfopila aestuarii DSM 18488 | reverse complement strand
ATGACACTGAAGCGATCAGATGGATTGAGACACTTTATGGATAGGCGTGCCTCAACGGGTGAGGATTGCTCCTCACCCGTTGAAAGCAACAGTAGACACCTCAAGTTGTAGTTCTGCTGTGCTTTTGAGAGTCTTTGGGAATCTCTTTTTTTTGGTTGCTCCATTTTGGCACAGTTATAGGTTGTTGGCTGATCCCAACATCTCAGGAAACATCTACACCCTGTAGTGAATTTTATCACCTATTACTGCCTATTCAAATCTTTACAGGTACGATCTTACTCGTTTCAATGCAAACTCATAAACCGGTTCGCTTTTAAAACTTAAAAATTGGTAAATCCTGGCCCACATTCTATTTGACATGCTGTAATCGAACGATTACATTCCAATATATGTATACAGTCAAAACACTACCAGAATTTGATAAATGGCTGGACCGCATAAAAGACCGCATTACACGGCTTCGCCTAAGCCGTCGTCTTGATAAAGCCCAGCGAGGAAATCTCGGCGATGTAAAACCTGTGGGCGAAGGCCTTTTCGAAATGCGGGAGCACTTCGGTCCGGGCTGGCGGATGTATTATACCAAGCGAGGTGATACGTTAATCATCATGCTTGGCGGTGGAGACAAGGGCAGTCAAGAGAGGGATATCGTCACAGCCAAAGAGCGTGAAGCTACACTGGAGGATTGAATTATGAAAAAACACATTGCCGACTTACCAGATTTCGATATGGCTCAACAGCTGAAGAGCGAAGAAGATATTGCTGCTTATATCACAATGGTGATTGAGGATGGTGATGCAGCTGAGCTGGCCCATGCTTTAGGGATAGCAGCCAAAGCTCGGGGTATGAGCGAAGTTGCAAAATCTACAGGTATAACCCGTGAAGCTCTGTATAAAGCGCTAAAACCAAATGCCAAACCTCGATTTGACACAATCAATAAGGTGTGTGCAGCCCTCGGTGTCCGTTTAGTAGCTCGGCCTACTCAATCTCAGTGAAAGGGTATCGCCCGATTCAGCAAGAACAGGTTTTGTTACGTATTCTTTGGTTATCTCTTCCTTAGAGTTGCTCCATTTTGGCACAATTATAAATTGTTGGCCGATCCCACCATATCAGGAACAAGGTGAATTTACAGATTTAATGATATGATAAACATTGCCATCATATACCTTAACCAGGACCATATCTCTATGTTGGCTCATTGGCCATGATCGCAGCGAAAAA
>NZ_FRFE01000103.1 GCF_900143695.1 Desulfopila aestuarii DSM 18488 | reverse complement strand
CACTCTATAACCAAGTCGTTCGAGCATGGTCTTGCCCATTTCAGCAAGTATCTCCTCATCGTCAATAAAGAGAATATGCTCAATGCCTGTTTGGACAAGCTCTGCAGGTGTTGTCTCCGCTTCCGGTTGAGCCGTATCTGCATGAACGGGAAGGTACACATAAAAAGTTGTTCCTTTGCTCGGTGAACTTTTACAGGATATAAATCCACCAGATTTCTTTGCGATACCATGGATAATGGCAAGACCCATCCCTGTGCCTTTACCTACCTCCTTCGTAGTGAAGAAAGGATCGAAAATTTTGTCCATAATTTCCGGTGCTATTCCTTGGCCTGTATCTCCGACAGAGATTTCTACAAAATGCCCAGGCTGCACATCTGGTTCGCTGGCTAAGTCGGCCAGGGCCAATTCTTTGTTTTGCAGGGAAATGTTGAGAATGCCGCCAGTCTCTTCCATAGCGTGGAAAGCATTAGTACAAAGATTGGTTATTATCTGATGAATCTGAGTCGGATCAGCAAAAATCACTCCAGCCTCTAGATCGATGTTTTGCTGGATTTCAATCGTCGTGGGCAACGTTGCACGGAGCATTTTTATAGCTTCTTTTATGATGAAAGCCGGTTGCAGAACCCTCTCTTCTGTCACTGTTTGTCGGCTAAAAGCGAGTATCTGCTTTACCAATTCTTTAGCTCTCTGGCTTGCCTTGATAACGCTGTCGATATCACTTCTCATCGTCGATCCTTTCGGGCTATCCTCCTGCACCATCTCTGCGTAACCTAGAATTGCCCCAAGGATATTGTTGAAATCGTGGGCAATCCCGCCAGCAAGCGTGCCTATAGCTTCCATCTTCTGCGCTTGATAGAGTTGTTGCTGTAGCAGCAACTTTTGTTCCTCAGCTTTTATCCTGTCAGTGACCACTTCCGTATAAACTACAAAACCACCGATTTCACCGTTAGCTTGATACCAAGGACGACACTCCCAGGTCGTCCATTCAAAAGAACCATCCTCCCTGTCATACCTGTCATTCTCTGCGCTTGAAGTGATGCCAACAAGTGCCTTTTGGTGGACATCCC